>CAVXKH010000010.1:0-81446 GCA_963762235.1 uncultured Gammaproteobacteria bacterium
TTTGGACACGTTCTCGAATATTTCCTGTCCCTTGGGGCCGGGGTACGGGGGCGCGGCCAGCCCTTCCATCTCCTTCTGGTACTTCTTGCAGAAAACCATGCGGGACATACTCAATACTCCGTGTGTGGGCCGGTTTGTGTGTCAGAGCCGGCCAGTTGTTCCAGCAGGGCGGCGACCGGCGCCGCCAGGCCGATTTGCGGGGGCTGGCGCAGGTTATACCAGAGCTGCTGTGATGCTTCCATCACTGCGTGCGGGGCGACATCAAGCTCTATCACGACCGGTGTGATGTCCAGGTGATAGTGGCTGAAGGTGTGGCGAAAGCCCGCCTGGATTTCCACCCTGGCAGGCTCAAAGCCCCACAGGTCCAGGCACCGCTGGCTGCCGGCCTCGGCAGTGGCGATCTCGGGGAAACACCACAGGCCGCCCCAGATACCGCTGGACGGGCGTTTTTCCAGCCAGATATCGCCTTCACTGCTGCGCACAATGAGGAAGTGAGTAGATTTCACCGGCATTACCTTGCGCGGTTTTTTGCCGGGAAAGCTGCGCTGGTCGCCGTATGCCAGTGCCTGGCAGTCTATGGCCAGCGGGCAGATGTCGCAGGCGGGCGATGAGCGCGTGCAGAGGGTCGCACCCAGATCCATCATGGCCTGGGTGTAATCGGCGCAGCGTGCTGTTGGCGTGTATTGTTCGGCAATGTCCCACAGCCGCTGGTGTACGGCGGATTGACCGGGCCAGCCCTCTACCCGGTGGTAGCGCGCCAGCACCCGTTTTACATTGCCATCGAGAATGCTCGCCCGTTGTTCGAAAGCGATACTGAGGATGGCGCCGGCGGTGGAGCGGCCTACGCCGGGCAATTCGCACAGGCCTTCGAGGGTGTCGGGAAATTTTCCGTGCAGTTCGTTGGCCACCCGCCCGGCCGCTTTGTGCAGGTTGCGTGCCCTGGCGTAATAACCGAGCCCCGTCCACAGGTGCAGTACCTCATCCTCGGGTGCGTCTGCCAGTGCCAGCACATCCGGGAAGGCCGCCATAAAGCGTTCGAAATAGGGAATGACAGTCTTTACCTGGGTCTGCTGCAGCATTATTTCCGATACCCACACCCGGTAGGGGCTGGTATCGCGCTGCCACGGCAGGTCCTTGCGACCGTGCTGGTCAAACCAGTCAAGGATGCGCTGGTGGAGGGGTGCTATGTCGATGCGCGATTCCTGTATAGGCTGGCGTCCACTGCGGAAACCATACTGCCGGGATCCAATCCTCTGCCGAGGAACTCCGCCACCCGGGCAGCCGCCGCCGCGGTATTTTCGATGACGTCGCGATATTGCATCGACAGGCTGCGAACATTCTTGTGGGAGCCCATCCAGACATAGACGTCCTTGAGGTGGTTCTTGTAGGTTTTTATAAGCTGTTCGTCGTTCAGTTCGGCGCCGTCACTCTGGCGGTTTGCAATCATCCTGGACTGCGACGCGACGATCTCGTCGAGGTTGCGACGCATGAATATCACGTCGTACTCGTAATCATCCGGCAAATGCACCAGCATGGGAGAGACGACTTTGATCACCTTGCCGCCGGCATTTCCCAACCACGAAGTGTCCTGCTGCAGCCGCAGCACCGACCCCAGCTCGTAGTATCCCTTCGGGTTGTCCTCATCCGCGACTCGCTGCTCATCCGTCAGCGCCGTCAATCCGGCTGCCACGAGCATTTGCATCATGACTGATGTGCCAGACCTCGGAAGACCCGAAACAATAGCGATTCTTGCACTCATAATTACTACTCCAAACCCTGCAAAATTACCCATGCCGTCGGGCATGAGCACGATCTCACGGCAGGTATGACCAGACCGTCACTTTCAGAAAACGAAATATATGCGGTAGCAGGGCGCTCCAGAAATTCCCGTCAGCTACAGTGATTCTCGCATATCCGGTCGCGCCCGGCACCAGTGCGGGTGAGTCCGGGTCAAGTTGTGCGGAGACCCGGATGGTCGTATCGGTTTCACCGAGCCGCAGACTGTTCCTGATGCTGGCTTCCCTGTCTGTCCGGAACGGCTCCGTATCAAAAACCCTGGAGTTGCTGGCAACGGGAGCGAAGTCGATCACTTTGCCCTTGAGCAAATCGCCGTTGGTGGCGTTGAGCCGGACTTTTACCGGCAGCCCCACCCGCAACAATCGCGCGGCAACCTCACCGGAATCGATTTCGACGAGCAACTGTGCGGGATCCTGCACGACGGCGATCAGCGCGCCCGATTCGGCTCTCTGGCCAAGTCGCGCCTCCAGTTGCGGCGTCACCAGCCGCCCGGAAATCGGGCTGCGAATTCTGGTCAGCTCCTCGTACTGACGCGCTGCTGCAAGGCTCGCCCTGATGCCCTCGATGGTCGCAAGCTGCGCGCGAATATCCTCCGGCCGGACTGCTTGCAGCACCAGTTGCAGCTGCCCCCTGGCGATCGAGAGCTCTTCGTAGGCGGTGGCCCGTTGGGATGCGGCCTTCTCCTGTTCCGATACGGACAGCACCCCTTTCCCGGCGAGTGACCGCGCCCGCGCCAGCTCGCTGTTTGCGAGTTCGTAGTCGGCCTGCCGCAGGGCTACATTGTCCCGGGCTATCTGCACTTCCGTGGAGCGAGCGCCCTTGACGAGCAGATCCAGCCCGGCCTGCGCCTCGGCGAGTTGCGCCTCCAGGCCATTGACCTCGGCACTGATCTCCCGGCCGCTGAGCTCCGCGACGACATCACCGGCCTTTACCCAGTCGCCTTCCCGGTAGTGGATGGCGGTAATTTCATCCGCCAGCTGCGAGCGGATGGCCTGGTGCGCCTCTGGAACCAACCGGCAATCCCCGCCGACCTCGAAACTGTAGGGAATGAAACCGGCGAGCACGACGAGTACAACCGCACCCAACTGGTAGCCGCGCCGGTACCGGGGTATTCGTCCGAGTTCGATGAGCCGCCGGGTGGGCGGGAAGCGCCTGAGCAGGGAGGCCAAGGCTTGGGTCACGGGACGGAAGTACGCGGCCACATGTCGGTGGAGCACCTGGTAGCCTAGAGCGAGAACCGCAATCGCGCCCAGAGCACCGTACCGGTTGGTCAGCCAGTGGGAGACGAAATAGGCCAATACCACGGACACGACCAGTATCAGCAGGAACGACACAAGGCCGTAAGCCAGAAACCCGAACCGTGTACCCGGGGGAAGGCCTTCCGGGGAAGGCCGGAAGCAGATCCACGCCTTCAACTCGTCGTAAGACCGGTCGAACAACCTCGGAATCTTCAGAACGTAGGCTAACAGCATGCAGCCGTCGTAGGGGAAGAACACGTTCAGGAGGATAAACAGTTCGAAAAATCCGACCACAGCGGCGATGGCGAAGAAGGAGCGCAGGCCGGTGCCTGCCTCTATCATCATGAAGTAGATAACCGCGAGCGAGGTCAGAGTGGCGACTGTCCAGAGCCGGATACCCAGCATCGTCCGGATCGCCGTGGAGTCCATGCGGACGAGTGAGTTACCGGCCATCTCGCAAGTCAGGGTCGGAATAAACCCGCGCTGTATCCGGAAGCCGAAGCGGCTGATCTCGCCACCGAATTTGCGACAGACTATCCCCGTCATAACTGCTTTAGGGAGATCCAGGTAAAGAATCTGGACCAGGAAGCACACGACGACCAGCGGGACGGGCAACTGGTGGATGACCTTGAATATTTCACCCGGTATATGGGACCAGTTCTGTGCCAGACCGAGGAAGGCGATCCCGAAGAGAAACAGGCAGGGGATTGCCGCCTGCCAGGAAACAAGCCACCCGAAAAGTTCGGTGAGAACGTCGAACACACGATTCACTCGCGTACTGCGTTGTACCTGAACCGGTAACGCCTCCGGGAGGGGGTATCCTGCGGCATTCGGAGGTGGAAAGTGGTCGCCTTTGGTGGGCGGCGCTCCCAGCAGCCCCTCGGTTTCCAGTTGCCGCAGGAACTGATCAAGACTGGACGGGGAAATCGCCGAGCCAAATCGTTCCAGGAACAGCCGCGCCATATCATCGACGGAATGCTCGCCGTTCATCAGGTGGAGCAGGTAGCGCTCCCTGTCGCTGACTTCGTAGTAGAAGCCGCTTTCCGGCTCGCTAAGCACATAGCGCCCCGAACCGGAGCGAACGATACGGACATTATTGCCCAGTGTTGGATTCATGGCGTCGGGGAGAGTGCCGGGACCGGGTGGTCTTCCTTGCCAGCCACCGCGACCAGGAGTGGCGGCAGTGCCCACATCACTGTCTCTGCTTGGCAGTGTGCAATTCGCTCCATCGAATCCAGTCGCTCCGTTTCATTTGCCGGAAATACCAGCAGGACTATACTCATCGTTTTAGACTAGCATACCCAATCATGCAAAATACTGAGTTTTCAAGAAGCTGGTGGCTAAATTTGGATTTAAGCCGGATGGCGTTACACTGGCAGTCAATCATAAGTATAGTCGGTTCGTGTTAACTGACGTGGTCTCGGAATTGAAATGTCCAGGGCCTGAGCCTGGGGTGAACAGAGATGCCAAAAGGGAAGATTGCTGCGCTGTTCGCCATTCTGGCGCTGGGCGGGGCGAGTGCATGTTGTTTGGCCTTTGACACCAAAATTGGCCTTGGTGGAAAGGATGTTCGCAAGAACCTGACATGGATCACTGCGGACACCAGGAAGCCCCTCGGGGCTGGGGAGTACGGGCGAAAACTGCAGTTCCGCTCCGAGGAGCGGTTTTACGAAATCCATTTGCCCGCCAATTACGACCCGAGCCGGGCGTATCCGCTGGTGTTGGTCCTGCACGGTGGCGGCGGGTACCCCGCGGGAGCCGCGTACCAGACGGGTATGGATGCTGTCGCAGACCGCGAAGGATTCGTGGTGGTATATCCGGCGGGTTACAGCACCGCGCTGTTCAAGGACCGGCTTCTCGTCTGGAACGATGGGCGCCGCTTCGACGACGGATCGGAGGTGAAGGACGACTCGGTTGGCTTTATTTCAGCTGTACTGGACGATTTGTCAGCTCTGATAAAGCTCGATGCCAATCGCGTTTACTGTACCGGCATGTCGAACGGTGCCCACATGTGCTACCGCCTTGCCAGGCAGCTCTCGCACAGGATTGCCGCGATTGCGGCTGTCACCGGACATGAACGTGTGGACGGACCATTGTCCCCGCCCCCGCGAAAGATCTCGGTGATGCAGGTCTCCGGCAAGAAGGACGAATACGCACCCTACAAGGGCGGCATGCCGTCGGGAGGAAAAGGGCTGCTCAAGAACAAGTTTCAGGCGGAGATGGACCCGGTGGAGGACGTGGTTGAATCCTGGGCAAAATTCAATAAATGTGACATGAATGGCAAAACGGTCAGGCGAATCGGTAGCGCTGAGGAGACGCGCTACGCTTCTTGCGCTGATGGCACGGAAGTCGTGCTCTGGACTCTCGAGGATGGGGGACACACCTGGCCGGGGGGGAACGTGTTCCTGCGGAAATCCGGCTCGGGGTTGGCGAGGTCAACCACGATATTTCCGCCTCGGAGGAGATATGGAAATTTTTCCAGCGACACCGGCTGCAATAATGCGGTCGACCGCTTCGCAGCGCGGATGGGGGCTTCCTGCAATCTGGACACCGACGGGTGTGGACTCGCTTGAAGTAATGCGTAAATGACGTCCAGTTTCAATCCGGGCCAGTCGGCAATCGTACGTGGGCTGCGGACCCTCGATTTCAGGCGGATCGCCGATCGGGGTTTCGGGGACCCGCACAACGCCTACCCCCATTCCATGGCGTGGTTCAATCAGCACCTGTACGTCGGCACAACCCGGGCCTGTCTGGCGCATCGCGGCCGGCGCCGAAACGAAGTCGATCCCAGCTTGTTAGGGGCCGTATGGCCGGTCCGGATTCCCGAGGGACTGTTCGATATCGACCTCTCGGCGGAGATCTGGCGTTACGACCCGAGGACGGATATCTGGAAGCATGTGTATACCTCGCCCATGGTCATGGGCACCCACGGCGAGGAAACGCCGCTGTGTATCTGCTTCCGTGCCATGGAGGTGTTTCAGGGAAAAAACGATCCCGCTCCGGCGCTTTACCTTCCGACCATGGGCAGCCGCTATGTTCCGGAATCGGTGATGCTCAGATGCAGCGACGGAGAAAACTTCGAGATCGTTTCAGAGCCTGGAATGGGCTTTCCAAATCCGTACCGGCCGCGAGGCGTGCGGGCGACCGTCGGATACAAGTCCCGAATGTTCACCTCGCCGGCAGTCGGTCAGCTCGTCGGGGAATCCAATGTCGCAGGCTTCATGGTGATCGGCGTAACGGACGACCCGGCAGGCGGAGAGTGGAAGCTGGCCTGCGAGCCGCATTTTGGCGACAGGAATAATCTGGCCGTCGGCCAGATCGCAGCCTTCAACGGCTATCTGTACGCGGGAACACTGAACGTCAACGAGGGATTCCAGGTCTGGAAAACAGACGCCAGCGGTGACCCGCCCTACACGTGGACCAGGGTGCTTTCCCATGGCGCGTGGCGGGGGCAGTTGAACCAGGTGGTTGCGTCGATGTGTGAGTTCCAGGGTAGCCTCTATCTGGGTACGGCGATACAGGAAGGCGGGTATGACTCGGGCAACAATATCGGCCCCGCATCGACCGAGGTACTGCGTCTTCACAGCGACGACTCCTGGGATCTCCTCGTCGGCGAGCCCCGCCTCACTCCCGAGGGGCTCAAGGTGCCGTTGAGCGGGCTGGGGCCGGGTTTCGGCAAACCGTTCGCGGGATATCTCTGGGCGATGTGTGAGCACGAAGGCTGGCTCTATGCGGGCACGTTGGACTGGTTCGTGCACGTCCAGTTTTCCGACCGTCAGCCGGTGGTCGAAAGACATGCGGGCCAGTGCGCCCAGGGAGAAGTTGGAGCATTTCATGCAACAGTATGCCGGCTTCGACCTGTGGCGCACGCGGGACGGCTCCAACTGGATCCCGGTCACCCACAATGGATTCAACAACCCGTACAATTACGGCATCAGGACGATGGTGTCGTCGCCCTATGGGCTGTTCGTGGGCGCCACCAATCCCTACGGGCCGGAAGTCGCCGTGGAGCGCGTGTCGGGCTGGCAGTACGAGCAGAACCCCAGGGGCGGGTTGGAGATCTGGTTTGGCTGCCGCAATCACAGCCCCGATTCACTGGACGGGCGCAGCTGCGACACATCACTGGTGGCGCAGGACGCTGTGTTTATGCGCCCGCAACTGGAAGGCGGTGCAGGCGAAGAAGAAGAGGCGGACGCTGAGCACTTGCTGGATGCTGTTTACCAGGGGTATGTGTGGCGCCATTTCGGGTTCTGGCGCAAGGGCGTGACCGACCTGCGGACAGCCTGCGAGGAATTGATCAACGAGGTTCAGGCCCAGATACCGGACAAGGCGGGTACTATCGCCGACCTGGGTTGCGGCAGGGGCGAGAGTGCAGGGCTGCTAAAAAAGTACTACCCCGCCGAAAACATCACCGGTGTCTGTTACACCCGCGAGGAGGCGGAATCCTGCAAGGCGAAATTCCCGGACATTGATTTTCGCATCGGCAATCCGAAGCGCCTGCAGTTTCCCGCAGCTTCCTGTGATTTCGTGACATGGGTTCGGGGCTTTGACCAACCGGCTACCTCTGCCGCATTGCTGAAGGAGTCCGCCCGAATTCTGGCTCCGGGCGGTATCCTCGCGTGCTTCGACATGTTATCTGGGGAAGCTGGTAAAGTAAGTTTCGGCCTGTTCGCGCGATCGCCCGTAGAATCGGAGCAGCTATACAGGAAATACCTGCTCAAGGCGGGCTTTGAAGAAATCGTGATTCGCGATGTTTCCCCGCAGACACTGGAGGCATTCCGAATGTTTCGTGTGCGACACCTGGATGAAAAAAGGCTGCTGGGGCATATCGACGTTGCAGAGGTCAGGAAAATCAATAAAGCATTCCTGGAGAAGGAACGCCGTATATCCAGGTGTATTCTCGTGTTCGCCCGGAAACCTGATCCCGCGGCAGGCTGATAAACCGCGTGCACTGTGTAGTCGATAATAAAGCGCGTCCGCCATTAGTGTGATCCGGGATTGGTCCATGCAGGAATATGTTCCACAAATTCTGAAGTATGCCAAAGCCGGTTCCACCAACCTGGATCGCGCCCATGACCACCTGCTGCACGGCAATAGCAAGGAGGCGTTGGCTGAGTGCGAGCGGGAGTTGCAGTCCAATCCCATTTCGGCGCCGGCGCACCTCACGATGGCGTTAGCCTATCTCATGCAGAAAGACCATCCGAGTGCCATCGACGCCTGCCAACGCGCCCTGCATGTGAATCCGGCAATTCCGGAGGCGAACGGATTGCTGGCAATGTTGTATGCAGAGTCGGAGGACTGGCCTCAGGCAGTAGCATATTGCAAGGCGGCTATTGCCTCTGATCCGGACAACGCCGATTTTCATTACCAACTCGGTTGCCTGAGCGTGCGGATTGACAGGCTGGACGAAGCGAAGGAGGCTTTGGCCAGGGCAATCGAACTGGATCCACAGTTTGCGCTTGCGTACTACAAACTGGCCACGATCCAGATGCAGTGCGAGGACATCGGACAGTGCGACTCGCTCTGTGAAGGAGGCGCTGATACTTGATCCTTGCCTGGCTTGCGCGCAGGTGCTGATGGGACAAATCCACTCCGCGCGACAGGACTACCAGGCAGCGTTCAGGCACTACCAGCTTGCCCAGGAATTGGACCCAAATGAAGTGGATGCCTACCTGAAATCCGGGCGCGCCTATTACGAACTCCAGCTGTACCCAATGGCGGTGTTTGAAATTCGCATGGCGCTGATGAGGAACAAGCGGTTACCGGAGGCCTATCTGGTGCTGGGTCATATCAACTACGAGCTCGGGGAGTTCGAGGCCGCGCTGGAAAACTACCGGCGGGTCATCGATCTCGACTCGCAGTGCGCTATGGCGCGATTCCGTTCGGCGCTGATTTACCTGAGATTGGCTGACGAAGCATCGGCACGGGAAGCTGCCGCTTGCGGTGCCCGACTCGACCCCGCGCTACTGGAGTCTGCCGAGTTACGGGACGAATCCCAAAAATTGAAAAATCTGCTATGACTGACGCAAACTGTATGCGATCCCAGCATATCCCCGACGACTCCCTATTGCCTCGGCTGTCACAGCCCATTGGACGCCTCGGGAGTACTCTGTAGTGCGGGACTTACTTGCCGAGCTGACCAGATCCGTCACGAGGGAGAACGAGCAGTTGCAGCTGGCCCTCAAGTATCTCGTCAATTGTCGACACCGCGATGCCAGGACCGCTTGCCTGTCGGTGGTAGAGCAGAATCCCCAGCTCGCTCTGGGCCAGTTGGTGCTCGGCTACATCCTGATGCAGGAGGGAGACTTTTCCGCTGCCATCGAAAAGCTGCGCACTGCACTCGCATTGGATGCCGGGTTGGGCCTTGCGCACCTTTGCATCGGCGTGATCATGCTTGAGCTGATGAAGCTGGATGAGGCAATCAGCGAGGCAAGGGCAGCCGTCAATACTGATGCTGATAACGGCGTTTACCAGGCCTTTCTCGGCGAACTTTATTTTCAGGCCGGACTGGATGGGCCGGCGGCAGAGGCGTTGCAGAACGCCCTCAGGAGCAATCCGTATGACGTGGCGTCCCACTACAAGCTGGCGAACATCTACCTGAAGGAGGGTCGGGACAGTGAGGCCCTGCGAGAGACGGTCACAGCGCTGCGAAGCAGTCCTTCATACAACTCTTACCTCACGCTCGGGAATCTGCGCCTGGCCCAGCAGCGCTACCCGGAGGCGCTGGAAGAATATGTGCGGGCGATGCGGATTAACCCGGTTGGACCCGAGGTGCACATGAGGGTTGGCCAGGTGTGCGCGATGCTCGGTGATTATGAAGTCGCGCTACTGGAAATACGCACTGCCCTTAAAGCACGTCCGAGGCACGCGCTGTCCCTCTACCTGCTGGGCGGCGCTGTACCGCAAGCTGGCCAGGTTTGCTGACGCACTCAAGGCTTACCAGTCGGCCCTTAAACTGGACCAGAATCTCCCGAATATTCATGCGGAACTGGGCGAGAGCTGCCTGCAACTGGCGGGCCCGGATGGCGCGGATATGGCGCTGTTTGAACAGGCGGCGGGTTACTTCAGGGGTGCGGCAGAGAAAGCGAATGTTCGAAGCGAGCAGGGAGAACGCTATTTCAAGCTCGCGCAGTACCGGGAAGCGGCAATGGAATTCCGCGATTGTCTGGTCCAACAAACGGCATGGTCTCCGGGCGAAACTGGTCGGCTGACGGAAGATGGCGCGGATGCGCCTTCCACTGCAGTCGCGCGGGAACGCGGGAGCAGGTACAGCTATCGTTTCCCGCTGAAAATCCGCGGCGACTCCCGGTCAGTCGATGAGGTGATGGCCATTAACGTATCGGGTAGCGGTCTTCTTCTGGAGACGGAGAGCGACATGCAGCCGGGCACGGAAGTGGAGCTGCTCTTGCAGTTTACTTTTACACAGAAGCCTGTGAGTCTGAAGGGCAGGGTGGCCAGGTCGGAACAGATTGCATCCGGTAGAGAGTCGGCAAGGAAAAAATACCGGCTGGGAATCGAGCTCGTCCTGGATGGCGGAGAAGATGATAACGAGTGGCGTGGCTTGCTGGATATCTAGCCGTGCACATCTTTTGAGCGGGCATGGGCCGGGTAACCTGAGGCATAGCCTCAGGGAAGCCAGGACCAGACGGTTACCATGAAAAAGCGCTTGATCGGCCTGTAGAGCGCGCTCCAGAGAATCCCGTCTTCGATCACGACCCTTGCCTCACCGGTCATCCCGGGGACCAGACCAGCCGGGGGATCGTCCAGTTTTGCCTCCAACCTGAACATGGCCTCGCTGCTGCCCAGGCCCATGCTTTGCTCGACATAGATTTCCCGGTCGGTACGGAATGGGTCGGTATTGAACTCCTTGACTTCCTCGGCCGTGTAGGGGAGCCCGGTTATCGTGCCCATCAGCAAATTTCCATCGAGGGCGGTAAGCCTGACTTTTACTGGCATTCCCTTGCGCACGGTCGTGGCGGCCTGCTCCTGGGAGGCGATCTCAACGATCAGTTCAGAAGTATCCTGCACCACCGCCACCAGGTCGCCCAGAGCCGTGGTTTGGCCGATCCGATCCTGCAGGTAGGGCGTGGTGATACGCCCGTCGATGGGGCTGCGGACTTTCAGCAGTTCCTGGCTCTTGCGGTAGCTTTCCAGTTGCGCCTCGATGCTCCTGATCCGTGCGAGTTGCCCGCGCACCTCTTCCTCGCGCGTGCCCTCTACCAACAGGCGGAGTTCTCCCTCCGCGATGTTGAGAGTTTCTTTCGCGGAATCGGCTCGCTTCGCTGCCCGCTCCACATCGTCGTCGGATGCGAGTTGTTTTTTGGCCACCTTCTGAATACGTTCATATTCGCTGACGCTGAAGTCGTATTCGGCTTGCCAACGGGCGACGTTGCGGTGAGCGTTATTGATCTCTTCCGACAATGCGCCCGAAACCATCTTGTCGAGATCAGCCTGGGCTTTTTCCAGTTCGGACTTGGCTGTCTCGAAGTTTGCGTTGACCTGGCGGCCGCTGAGTTTTGCGATGACGGCGCCGGCTTTTACCCAGTCGCCTTCCTTGTAATTGATTGCGATGATTTCGTCGCTGACCTGTGCCCTGACACCCCGTTGCGTCAGGGGTAGCAAGCGGCAGTCCCCGCCCACCTCGTAGCTGTAGGGGAAGAAACCGGCAATAATGATGATGACGAGTGGTACATATCGCAGGGGGAAGCGGTATTTCACCTGAATCCCTCCTTTAAGTCCGGGAGTTCCATTCCTGCCTCTTAAAGAAGTCGCTCAACTGACCGCCGGTTGCTGGAAGGGTGCTACCTGGAAGCAGACATGCAATGGCAGCTGCGAGTTTGGCGGCAACCGACACATAATGGTCGAAACTGCGTTTGAACATTACCTAATCTTGGCCTAACCTGCAATAAGGAGTTGGCTGTGGCTATCACGCAGGGGTTGAGGCAGTTCGGGAGTTGAAGCAGCGCCCCATCCTGGACCAGATAGCCATTTCCCGTTTGTGCCCGCGGACGCTATCCAACAGCTGTAATGGCTGGTGGTAATACTCTTGGCTGGACACGATGTCTACTTTTACGCACCGCGCCACGAAAACGGGCCGGTGCAACCGGACTGGCAATCGACTTATGACCGAACATATCAAGGCCCATTACGACGCACACTTTTACTCCGATATTCTTGAGGAGTATTACGGCCACAGCCTGTTTGGCAATTTTGGCTACTGGGACGCGTCCACCTGTAACGCCAGGGAGGCCAGCGAGAACCTCATGGCCCAGCTTATGCAGCTGATTCCGGATAAAACCGGCACCATTCTGGACGTGGCCTGTGGCCGTGGCGGTACAACGACGTACCTGCTGAAGCACTATGACGCCGGGAATGTTACCGCCGTCAATATTTCGCAGAAGCAACTGGATACCGCCAGGCAGCACCTGCCCGGTTGTAACTTTGCGTGTATGGATGCGGCCAACCTGAAATTCGAAGACAGTTCGTTCGACAACATCCTGTGTGTGGAGGCCGCTTTTCATTTTTATACCCGTAAGGATTTCCTGCAGCACGCGCACAGGATTCTCCGGCCCGGCGGGCGAGTAGTGCTCTCGGATGTCCTTATCAAGCCGGGCGGCGAAAAGGCTATGAAAACCTTTCACGAGGAGAATTACCTCCCGGATGTGGAGGCGTACTCCTCAATGTGCAAGAACATTGGCTTTGAGCGCGTGGAGATCAGGGATGTCACTGAAAAAGTCTGGCACGGACACTATCGAAATATTATCCGCTTTGCCCATGATAAATTCCTGAATGGCGATATTGACCACGAGTTCCTGCAGCAATCGCTCGACAAGACCTACAGGCTTACTCCCTGGATGAACAAGTACCTGTTGGTTTGTCTCGAGAAGGCGTGAGTGCCTGCGGGCGCAAACCGCAGGCGACCCATGCTTGCTGACCAGTCTGCAATCCTGCGGATCGATCAGCGAGGACTAGTAGTCGTACGCCGTGCGTATCGTGCGCTCATCCAGCACCGGCACCTGTTCCGGTGCGAGATTCAACAGTCGTTCGGCAATCTCGATGGTGTGCTCGCCCAGGGCCGGGCCCCGCTTGGCGGTCGCCCGTGTGTACGCCAACCTGAAAGGCAGACCAACAAACTCCCGCGGTGCGACGCCGTCGCCACCTGATTCGTTGGGCATGAAATAACCGCGCGCCCGCAGCTGCGGATTGTCAGCGATCTCGCTAACATCCAGCACCGCGGCAGCGGGAATGCCCGCCGCCTGCAAGCGCTGCCATTAACTCGACGTGGTGCTGGGCGCTGGTCCAGCGGTTGATTGTCTCGTCCAGCATCGCCCGGTTTTCCAGGCGCAGCTCGTTGCTACAGAACCGGGGGTCATCAGCCAGTGATGCGAATTCCGTATCCAGTTCGGAAGCGCGGCTATCGCTGCTGTCGAAGAGCGTGCAGAACGCTTTCCACTCATCCCGGGATCTTATCGATAGCGTAATCCAGCGGTCTTCCCCCAGGCAGCGATAGCAACCCTGTGGGGCAAAATACGGGCTCGCGTTGCCGGTCGGCTGCGGATGAACGGCGTCTATAGCGAGTTGCAGCATTTGCTCACCGACGAGGACGTGGGTGGGGAGTTCCATCTGGGACAGGTCGATATGCTGGCCGCGCCCGGAGCGGCGACGCCATGCCAGCGCAGTCAGTATGGCCGCCGCGCCGCCGATGCCGTTGATCACATCCATTTCCCGAAACCGCTGCGATACTTTATCGCCGTTGTAGGCGCTCAGGCTCTGGATACCGGATAGACCCTCCATGACCGCGCCGTAGCCGCAGTAGTTCGCATAGGGGCCGGATGCGCCGAATGCGGTCAGCTCGATCAGGATAATCCGCGAATTCAGGGCTGCCAGATCCGCGTAACCCAAGCCGAGTGCTTCCAGTACACCGGGGCGGGAATTGGAGACGACCACGTCGGATTGCTGCACCAGCGCTCTAAAGTATTCCAGGTCCGCGGCTTGCTTAAGGTCCAGCGCGACGGAGTACTTGTTGCGGTTTATCTGGTGCCACGGCACCTGCCTGTCATAGGCGCGGTCTTTCGTAATGCCGCCGCGGAAGAAGCATAACCTGCCTGGAAACTCGACTTTGATGACGTCGGCGCCGTAATCCGCGAGCAGGCGCGTACAGTGGGGTCCGGACCAGCTGTGCGTCAGGTCTACGACCCTGATGCCTGCCATGGGTGCCGCCTCCGCTGGGCCACCGGTCGCAACGCTGGTCGCGGACTCTTCCCGGCCCGCTGCGGCGGGGCGGGTACGGAATTCCTTCATCATGGCGTTGTGCTCGCCGAGTCGCGGTGAGCGTGTGGTCTGCCACGGGGTTGCGGCCATCCTGAAGGGCGCGTCACAGTAGTCGTACTCGCCGGTGTCGGGGTGATGGACACGCGTGAAGAACTGGCGTTGCCGGTGTTGCTCGCAGTGAAAAGCTTCCTCGAGGCTGGCGACGTAGCCGAAGCTCATTCCCGCAGCCTGACCGGCGTGAAGGATGTCCTGCCGCGTGTGGCTGCTTGCCCAGTCGGCTACATGGGAATTGATCAAGTCTCGCTGCTCGACCCGGGCGCGCAGGTGATAAAACTCGGCGCGCTCCAACAGCGGGTCGTCGAAAATTTTCGCGCCCTCGGGCCAGTGCCGGAAAGGAGCGCAGATCACGGTGGCTAATCCGTCCTTGCAGGGAAAATTGCCCCAGGGAACGAATGGGTGCGGCCCCCGCTTTGCCATTGTACCGTTGGTGAGAAAGCCGTGGATGCGGTTCTCGATTTGCTCGAGGCTGCTCTCCATGATCGAGAGGTCGATATATTGCCCTCGCGACGGTGCTGCTGCGGCGCGCCCTCATCCGGTTGCGGAGTAAGCAGCCTCGCGCTGTTCCAGCGCCATCAGCAGCGCAAGGTAGCCATGCAGGCCGGCGGTGTACTGGTTCAGCCTGGGAGCGGTTGACAGCGGCTCACGGTCGCGGGAGCCCGTGTTGTCCATCAGGCCGCTCAGTGCCCCCAGTTGGATTTCTTCCGCCTTGTAATCCCGGTATGGGCCTGTTTGGCCGAAATTGGAAATGGAAAGCATGATCAGGTCGGGGTTGACCTTGCGCAGGTCGTCGTAGCCGAGTCCCAGCCGGCCCATGACACCCGGTGAAAAGTTTTCCACCACCATGTCGGCGTTGCGCACCAGATCGAGGGCTGCCTCTACGCCGGCACTGGTTTTCAGATCCAGCGTGACACTGTGTTTTCCGGTATTGAGCCACAGGAACGAAATGCTGTCGGCACTATCACCGGCGGCCTTGCTGAACGGTGGGGTGGTTCGCTCCGGGTCGCCGCCATCGGGCCGCTCGATCTTCACAACCTCGGCGCCGAATCCCGCAAGTAGCTTGGTGCAATAGGGGCCGGCCACCCGTTGAGTGAAATCGATCACCCTGATCCCGCAAAGAGCGCGATCCTGTGTTGCCTTGATCATCCTCAGCGACAAATGCTGCGCAGTGGGGCGTCCAACACCGGCTCGGCATCTATGTGGCGCTTGTCCCGGGGCGCTGCGAACTCGGTTTCGGCCAGGAACGCAGCGACCTGCCGGCTAAATGCCTTGGGTTGGGAGGCAGGAAAAAAGTGGCCGGCTTTTTCCGCGACCGCTGTCCTGCAGTCCGGGAGCAATTCCGCAAGGCCGGCGAAGGAAGCCTGCAGGGTACTGTGCGAGCCGTAGTAGGCCAGTGTCGGCTGCGTGATTCGGGTGAGTCCTTCGCGGCTGGGGCGGTCTATCTCGGTGAACTGCTGGCGAGCATGCGTGGTCGCCAGCAGTTTCAGCCACTTGTCCGCAGAGCGATTACCGCCGGACCACGGTCCGAAAGGCATATATAGCGGACTGCCGCGCAGTTTCTCCCGCTGTGTTCGCCACTCGGGTTTCGCCAGCTCCTCGAGCAGCCAGATGCCCGAGTCCTTTTCATCCGCGGGAATCTCGATTCCGATGGACTTGAGTTTGGGCAGGGCGCTCGCCGCGTTTGGCCAGTCATGCGGGTAGTTGCTGGGTTGGATCGCGTGCACTCGTATATCCGCGAGCACCAGCCGCTGTACCCTGGCTGGATAAGTGTCGACAAAAGCCAGGGCAACGGTCCCGCCGAAGCTGTGCGCGATCAGGGTGGCCCGGTCGATGTCGAGGTGATCCATCAGGTCCCGGAGGTCCTCGGCGAGATCACTGGGCCGGTACCCGTCTATCGTCATCTCGCTGTAACCGTGCCCGCGCAGGTCGAACACGGTTACCCGGTGAAGCCGGGTCAGCTCCTGGACGACGTCCAGCTGCCAGAATGCGCTGTTTGCCGCCAGTCCATGGATCAGGATGACGTCGGGCCCCTCACCGATTTGCCGGTAACTGATCCTGGCGCCGTTTCCTCTGTCACTTCCGCACAATACGCTTGGCATAAGCACAACTCCCTGTTTGATTTCCTGAACTCTCTCCAGGCATCGCCTGGCCGTCCCGATTCCCGCCACACGCGATAGATTTATTCCATATACCCCAATGCCTGCATCTGCTTGAAGAGTTGCGCCTCCTCTTCAGCATCCAGTCGCACGACGCTGCCGTCCTGCCCCAATGCAGACAGCGGGGGCAGAGTGGGCGCGCCGATGCGTACGGGACAGGTTTCGAGAAACGCCGCTTCGAAGATGGACTCGGGCACCACACCCTCGAAATTCGAGGGAATCTCCATACCCAGACTATGGAGCACCGCCGGCGCCACCTGGACGATCTCGAGGTCCGACAGTCGCGCTCCCTGTTTGATCCCGGGGCCACCCGCCGCGAATATGCCGACCGGGTAATGGGTGCCGTCGATTTGCGGGCGGGCGCAGTGGAAGGGCTCCTTGTCCAGTATTGAGACGAAGCTGTGGTCGCGCAACACCAGGGTGAGGTCGGGCGCCTGGTCGTTGTAGTTCCCGGGGAAGAACACTTCCTTCTTCAGTGCGTCAGTGACGATTCGTTCACCAGTTTGCGGATCCTTGATTGTCGCCAGTCGCTCGATGAGTCGTTCGCGAAATTCGAAGTACTCCTCCACGGGGACGCCCGGCTCATCGGGGCCGAAACTCACCTGGATGTAAATCCCGTTGGAGGTGGTGGAGCGGGCGTAGGCGGTGGTTTTGTCCCAGTCCAGCAGGACGAAGTGCTGATCGCGAACCTTGTCGAACGCCGCCCTGTCTTTTTCGTCCATGTTTTCGTCGAAAGTCCGCCAGGTCAGGTAGCCTTCCTGCGCGAGCCATGTATTGACCCGGAATACTTCCCATGTCGGCCCGAAGCCGTGATCGGATACCATCACGACGCGGGTCTGCGGGCCGGCGATATCGACCAGTTCCTGCATGAAGCCGTCGACTTCCGCAAAAAAATTGTGCATCAGCTTCTGCATCTTGAGATCGAAGTCGGTGGGATTCTTGGGGAAATTCACCGGATCGACGAAGCGCCAGCCCATATGCATCATCTTGTCCGGGCCGTCGAACAGGATGGAGAACAGGTCGGTACGGTGGTGCTTCAGCAGGTACTTTGCCACATTGAACCACTGGCGCTCCCGGCGCATATGAAATTCGGCCCACGCCTCGAAATCCTCTTCGCCGATGCCCTGGGCCGCCTTTTTCTCCATGTCGAAGTCCCAGGCGAGCTCGCGTGCGTCGAAGCCGGGAATCTGTTTCAACTCGTCGTAGCGTTCGCGCGGGAATACATGGCGCCGCAGGTGGCGCCAGGAGACGAGTCCCGGAACAATCGTTCCCTCTATGGGCGGAGGCGGGGACATCAGCGGATAGTTGAGGGTCGTCGCCCTGCCGCCGAGCCGGCTCGCCAGTGACCAGATCGTCTCGGTCTTGATGTCGTTGAACGTCGAGAGGGTAAAGTAGTAATCGGACTTTCTCTGCTCGGCGAAGATGAAGTCGAAAATGCCGTGGTTGCCGGGCGTGCGGCCGGTCATGATGGTGG
The DNA here is from genome assembly GCA_963762235.1 of uncultured Gammaproteobacteria bacterium. Lineage (GTDB taxonomy): Bacteria > Pseudomonadota > Gammaproteobacteria > Pseudomonadales > Halieaceae > Marimicrobium. The sequence goes on from CAVXKH010000010.1 coordinate 17,994, forward strand.
TCCAGGCCGGCGGCGTCAGTGGGTTCGGTGTGGAGTTGAGGCCGGCCTTGACACCCGCTTCGGTGAACGACTTGAGGAAGGGCATTACTCCTTTTTCCATCAGGTCATCGAGCACCGTCCAGGTGGCGCCGTCGAGGCCTATCAACAAAGTGGGATGCATACTGAGACTCCGGATTATTTGGCCAGGTGTAATACGAGAAAATCTTTGACGGTGCTGACGGCGATCTCATCCACGTAGCGCCCGTCCCGCATTACCAGTTCCTCGAACGGGATAGCGCGATTGCGGAAGTGCTCTTCAATGGCCGCCACGAATTGCACGACGTCGATAGATTCAAAGTTGAGATCCGCGATCAGTCTTGTGTCAGGTCCCAGTGGAGCATCCAGGTCCATGTCCCAGTCGGCGATCATGTCTTCCAGGATTTCCAACAGGCCTCTCAGGATGACTGCATCCTGGCTGTCAGCAGCTGCCGCAGTGGGCGTTAACTCGGTTGCTTCTGTCATGATGTTTTCTTCCTCATTGTTTGTCTCCCTGCCAGTTCAAGCGTTCGCACAGGATTACCGGTTCGCGCTCAGTTGGTATGGCGACGGCGTCACTGCAGTCTCCGCCCTCGCTCCGGGGCGCGGTTCGCCGACCGGTGTTGACCAGGCGGCGAACGCCAGGTCGAGCAGCTCGCCGCCGGCAGCCCCCACTTTGCTGCTCACCACCATCAGCGCGCCGCAGGCTGTTTGCCAATCCCCGCTGACCGTCGCGCTGCCGTCAGCTTCCAGCGCCACATGCACATCGGCGCAGTTCACTGTAAGCCCCTGGTGTTTTTGCAGAAACTCCACAACCGTTTCCTTGATCGCCAGCAAGCTCAGTAACCACTCCCTGCGCTCTGTGGCTGAAGCCCACCTGCACCAAAGCTCGCGTTCCTGCCGGTCGAGTATGATGTAGGCCAGCATTTTCTCCCAGAGACCGCCCTCGCGCAGCCAGAAATCCGGATGGATGCGGTCGCCGACCCTGCAATGTACCGGTGTGCCCTCGGGCGAACTGCTCATTTGCTGGTCGTAGGTCGAGGTCAGCCGCACCTGCCGGCTGCCGCGAAAATCGTGGAAGATCGAAGGAATGACCACGCGCCGATGCCGCAGGCCTCTGACCTGGAAGCGCAGGCGGCCGCTTTCATCCACCACATCGGCGTTGGACACTGTATACAGGCGCCCCTCGTCCAACCGGCTGCCGTCATCGGCCAGTGTTCTTACACTGGCAAAAACTCTCTCCCCGCAATTCACCGGTTCGCCGGTAAATACGATTTCGTCGATCGCACTGGGAAAGGCGACAATGTTTTCGTCGAATTGATTGGCCAGCCACAACCCCACGGCCTGGCCGATGCCGTCGGTGAGAATGGGCTGCGCCGAAAATGGCCCCGGGGATTGCCGACTGTCGTCACGCTGGTACATGTGCGCCGGGGGCAATCGCAATTCCGCCTCGCTCCCTGCGGCTCCGGCCCGAACCAGGTTTTGGATGCAGCGGAACGCGGGTCCGTGGAACAGGTGCCGCGGGTAGAAATCCTCCCGTCGCAGGCGAATGTCGCTCAAGTTGCCGAGGTCCGGCGTCAGCTGCGAAGCCGCTTGAACCGGGTGTGGTGCAAAGTAGCAGACGCAGCTGGATACCGACTTGACGCCTTCTTCCGACACCACGCTCAACCGCACTGAAACCGCACCGTCGGGAGCCGGCACCGCCGTCGATTCCAGCTGCAACCCGCCCTGTTTGTCGATGAGTATCCAGTCGGTCAGGCTGATGTCGCGTATACGGACGAGGGGGTAAGCAACTGGATTCTCCAGCCTCGCGAACTCCAGGGCTGCCCCAGCCATGACTTCCACCGCCATCGACAGCGGAATGACAGGCAGGGCGCAAAGTGTCGTATCGAACCGGGAGATACTGCCGCCCATCGTGTGGTCCCGGAGGTAGGGATAGCGCGCAAGGTCGATAACATGTCGCTGCACGAGCCGCACATGTGGCTGGTGCTCGATCAAAACGCCTGCAAGCGCCGGTCCCGTCTGCTCGGGTTGGCCGGCCATGGGTTGGACATTCGTGCAGCCTGACAGCATTTGCGTCATGGCTTGTTGCTGCAATTCCAGGAAGGCGTCCATCGTGTCCTGGTATGCGTTGAAAACGGCGCTGTCCGGATCGACGTACCCGGCTTTGGGTGTTTGCGCCAGGGGCGGAACGAGCGGGTAGTCGTCGGCCTGCAGGTGTACCGCGGGCGCTGCAGATATCTGGGGAGGCTGCGGTGAATGCACAGGCTGTGCCGGTGCTGCAGGGCGCAATTTTTCGCGGAGCTTTGCGACCATTTCCGGCTTGAGCTCCAGTTGCGGCAATACGAGCGACAGTTTGTAAGTATTTGCGGGTTTTGAGTCCGTATCGCCCGCTGGCGCGGCAAAATTCAGCAGGCGGGGCTGTCGGCTGTCGAATAGTGGATCCAGCTGCATATCGACGGCGTGGGCGAACAACTGGCACAGCGTCTGGAGCAGGTGCAGGAGGCCCGATTTTCGGTGCGAGTTGGTGGACAAGACCAGCGCATCCTTGTCTTTGAGAATATCACCGGCAAATCCAGTGAGGTTGCTGCGGGGCCCAACCTCAAGAAAAATCCGGACCCCGTCCTCGTACATTTTCTCCACGGTGTCCTTGAACAGCACCGGGCGCGCCCATTGCATGACAGAAATCTCCCGAATAGCGTCCGGGCTCGCCGGGAACCTCTTCGCATTCAGGCAGGAGTAAAGCGGAACCACGGCTGGGCGTACAGGCAGCGTATCGAAGTAGGCGCGCATAGACCCCAGCGCCGGCTCGAAGAGACTCGTGTGATAGGCGCGGCTGAACGGCAGGGACTGGCACAGCGCGCCGCGTTGCGCGAGGGCTGGCAGGAACTCTTCAATGTCTGACTGCTTCCCGCATAAGACAAACTGCAGCGGGCAGTTTTCCATGGCCAATATCAACCGGCCGGCGCTTGCATGCAGGATTTCGTCAATGTCATCTCGTGTTACGTTTCCGACTGCCAGCAGTTGCGCCTCGGGGATCTGGTCCGAATCGCGCAGGGCTTCGATGGCCCTGTTGCCCTCGCGGATATAGTGCACCAGTTCGTCCTCGGTGGACGCCTCGAAAGCGCCGGCCGCCTCCAGCGCCATGAGTTCGCCGCTGCTGTGTCCAACGATCGCATCCGCCTTGATTCCCAGCGAATCCAGCAGCCAGTAGAGGGCCCTGTCAGCGGCAATCACAGCATCCACGGCGCCGTCCATGTTGAACATGCGTCCTTCGGCCTGCGCCTTGTCGGCGAGCGGAGGCGGATAGATGAACTCACTCGGGAGGAAGCCGCGACCGTGGCCCGCGAACGCCCGGTCGAGCAGATCGAAAGAGCGCCTCACCACGGGAAAGGCCAGGCTGAGGTCCTTGAGCATATCCACGTACTGGGAACCTTCACCCGGGAACATGAACGCGAGCGAGCCCTGCACGCCCAGGGGGCTCTCGGTATAAAAAACACCCTTGCGATTACGGATCTGCTGGCGCCCCGCATCGTTCAGCTGCTCTATCGCTGTTTCCAGTTTATTGATGAGATCGGCGGAGCTCGAGGCGACGATGCCCAGCCTGGCGCATGTATCGGACATGCCGGCGTCGAAGGTCTGCCTGTGCAACTGCCACAGCGAAAACGCGATATCGACCAGGCGTTTTTCGGGGTTTTTGCGCAGGTAATCCAGTATGTCGGACGATTTTTGTATCAGCTCTGGCCTGGATGTGGCGCTCAGCACGCACAGTTCGGCCTCTCTCAGGTAGTCCAGCGATCGGGCCGGCGCATCCGTCGGCGCGTATTCCTCGAGAATGGCATGCGCATTGATGCCGCCAAAGCCGAACGCATTGACGCCCGCCCGCCGGGGATGCTCACTGGAACCGTGAATCCAGGGCCTGGTTTCGGTATTCAGGTACAGGGGCGTCTTCTCGATACCCAGCTCCGGGTTGGGGATTTGCACGCCCAGCATCGCCGGCAGAGTCTTGTGGTAAAGCGCCAGGGAGGTCTTGATCAGGCCCGCCATACCAGCGGCCGGGATCAGGTGGCCGATCATGGACTTGACGGTCCCCAGGGCAATCTTGTTCTGGCGTTGCCCGTCGTTGCCGAAAATGCCGCCGAGAGAACTGATTTCAGTGACATCGCCGAGGCGCAGCCCGGTGCCGTGCGCCTCGATCAGGCCGATGGTTTCCGGTTGGAGCTCCGCGCGGGCATAGGCGCGGGCCATTGCGACTTCCTGTCCCTCGCGCCGCGGCGCCAGCAACCCTTTCGCCTTGCCGTCGCTGGAGGATCCGACGCCCTTGACGACGGCGTAAATACGGTGGCCGTCGCGGACGGCGTCTTCGAGGCGCTTCAACACCATCATCCCGATGCCCTCACCGAGCATGGTGCCGTCGGTTTCGCTGTCGAACGGCCTCAGGGTCTCGTGGCGGGACAGTGCGCCAAGCTGGGTAAAAAGCATGTGGATAGGCGCGCGAGTGGATATCTGTATCGCCCCGACCAGCGCCGCATCGCAGTGACCGTCACAGAGATCCTGCACAGCGTTCTCGAGCGCGATCAGGCCGGAAGCGCAGGCGGCATCGACAGCATAATTGCGCCCGGTCAAGTCCATGCGGTTGGCGATGATGCCGGTCATTACGCTGGAGGCCAGGCCTGGCGCTGTTTCGGAATTAAACGGCGGCAGATCCTCCTTCAATGACGCCTTCAGCTGCAGCAGGGTCCCGGCGTCGATATCGGGGTGCAATTTCTGGAGCATGCGGAGTGTCTGGTCGATGACCAGCCCATGCTGCATCACGGTCATGACGCCGCGATTGACGAAGCTGCCCCGTCCCACAATGATCTCGAAGTTGTCCCTGTTGAAGGGCAGCTTCCCGAACCCGGCATCCTCCAGCGCCTCTGCCGCGACCTTGAGCGCCATGAACACTTCCGGTTCAGCGCCGTCGATCGCTACGGGCATGATCCCGTACTGCAGCGGATTGAAATCGGTCAGGTCGTCGATGTAGCCCCCGCGACGGCAATAAATGCGGTCGTTCGCGGTGGATTGTGGGTCGTACACCTCGTCGAGCTGTCGGTCTGGCGGGGGATCGCTGATGGCGCTCGATTTACTGACAATATTCTGCCAGTACGCCCGAATATCCGGCGCTTTGGGGAAAACGCACGACATTCCGATAATGGCGATATCGTTCGCAGACAAGTCAGGACTCCCTTCTACCCGTTATTACACTATGGCGCGTGTACACCTGCGCCCACCCACGATCCGACGCGCACTTCTGCTGCGCGAGCCCATTGCTTCTAGCTGACAAACTTCAGGGGCTGAACCTCGTCGACCTCTTGCTGGAAGACAACGGGCTTGGCAGGCAGCTTGGCGATAGATAGCTCCTGCTCCAATACCCGCAGTATTTGCGCTCCCATCATGCGGCTGGACAGGGTCAGTTCGCCGCTGCCCAGGTCGATATTGCCTCCCGCCTGCTGAAAACGATCGTTGGAGGCCTGGACCTCACGCTGGGTGAGCTCGAAAACTTTTTCCTGGTCGCCGGGTGTGAACTCTTGCAGTTCGCCACCTTTGGCGGCGGCGATTTCCTTGAAAGCGATCAGCATGACCAGCTCGAAGTCGTTGATATCCAGCAACTCCTTCGACACGGCAGCGTATAGCCTGGGGAAGAGCGCCACGAACTCGGTTTTGAAATCATCGGATAACAACATCGCCGCATCCTGGATTTCGGGCACGAACTCACCGGACGTCTCGCGTTCGATCTGGTCCATTATGGTGCTCACCAGTTTGGGCCTGTTGAAATACCCGTACTGCCGCAGGATGACGCGAGTGACCCTGTGCAACATGTAGGGGCAATGCTTGACGGTATGCCACAGAATATCGAAGACAATGACCCTGGCCTTGGGATCAATCTTGAAGAGCGCGAAATACAGGAATTGGGCCATACGAGTCCATGGGATTTTCTGCTTCGGCACTTTGGGTCGCCGCTTGATTCCGGAAAGCAGGTGCTTGACGCGATAGGCAAAGTTCTCCCAGGAATACACACGTTCGATCAGATCCAGATAACCCTGATGCAGCTCTATCCGTGTCATCTGCTTAGGGAGGATGTTCGTGGTGCCGGGATTGCCATAATAGCGGCCGTGCTTGTCGCCCTTGAGCAGGCGGCCTTCATCCTGTACCCGCTTCCAGAGTGCGGTGCCTGGAGGTGCCATCAGCACACGGATGGAGGGTCCGGCGAGTTGCGCATCCTGAATGAACTGGAACTGTTGGTCGAATATCGACTTGCTGTCATGGTCGAATCCGACGATCAGCGAGCCGCGTACGGCGATACCGTAGGACTGGATTTTGCGTATATCGGCAACCAGGTCGCTGCCGGTGTTCTTCAGCGCCTTGGTCTCAATGAGGCTTTCCATGTTCGGGGACTCAATACCGATGAATATTTCGGCGAAGTTACAGTCGGCGAACAATTCCAGGATCTCGTCGTTCTTGGCGCAGTTGATCGTCATTTCGCTGGCGAAGACAAGCGGTCTGGCAAAGGAGTTATTCAAGTCACGCAGTTTCAACAGCAGTTCTTTGGTGTAACGGGGATTCCCATAGAAATTGTCGTCACAGAACACGACTACTCGAACGCCCATGCGTTCCATGTTAATCACTTCCTGAAGCACCGTTTCGTGCGGCTTGAACCGGAACTTGTCGCCGAACAGGTAACTGACATCGCAGAACTCGCAGTCAAATGGACAGCCGCGAGAGGTCTGGACACCGCCGACCAGATAATTGGGAGCGTACTCCTTCACTGAATCCCAGTTGGGCGTGACGGTTTTCCTGAGGTCCAGTGAAGCGACCTGCCGGTAAGACTTCTTATAACTGCCCTTCTCAAAGTCATTGAGGAATTGCGGCCAGGTTTCCTCCGCTTCCCCAATGAACAGCACGTCAAAATCGTTGTAGTAGTTCTGGGGTCCGCTGGATATTCCGGGTCCGCCCACAACGGTCAGCATCCCGAGTTTCCTCGCCGCCGCCGCAACTTCCGTGGCCCGGCTCAGGTGGGCCGTGAACCCGGTACAGCCCACGATATCGTAACTGCCGAAATCGGGACTGGCATCGGCTAGCCCGCGTACCGCCTCATCCCAGATATCCACATGGAAGCGGTCGGGCGTGAGCCCTGCCACCGTGGCGAGATGCAGTGGCATCATAAACGCCCTGGTCTTGTCATTTATGTAGGACTGATCCTGGGTGAGATCAAACCGCAGCGGGACGGGAGCGACTAAAAGTATACGGATCATGACAGACATTACCTCATTGAATTTATCGAGCATGTGGTGAGCATGTAAAAGAAAGCACTCATTTTCTGCAGCAGACTTTCAGATAGTATTTAAGGTCGGGCACACGCTCGTAGGTATTATGCAGGGCGGAAGCCATTTGCTCCCGGCCGATATCGCCGCGCAGGAACATATCGTGGATGTAGCTTACAACGTAGTGATAGTGCCGGCGCCAACTCTGTTCAGTGATATCCTCGACTTCAATCGATGCGAAGCCGATGGTGTTGAGGAGCGTCCGGTAAGTTTCGAGGTCGGCCACGTAGTTCTCGGTCGTCCTGCGCTCGCGGCGATTCTCGCCTTCCCAGCTCATGAGAATGTCTGTAAAAACAATCGCACCGCCAGGCTTGAGCAGGCGCAAGGCCGAGGCCAGAAAGTCCAGTCGCGTCACGAAATGGAAGATGGCCTCGACGCAAATGATATTGTCGAAGCTGTTGTCGGGGAAATCCATTTCGGTGGCGCTCATATTGATAAACTTCACGCCAGGCGCGTTGCGGCGAGCAAAGTCCAGTTGCTGGTCCGAGATGTTGATACCCACGACGTCCTGCGGTTCGTAGTAACGCAGCAGGTAAGCAGTAGTGGCCCCTTTGCCGCAGGCGACGTCGAGGATATTGCCGCTTTTATCCTCGATGTACGCGAGCAGCTGTTCCATCAGGTTTTCGCATGCTTCCTTCTGGTCCTTCGTATCCGGCTCAAAGTAACCGAAATTCAGGAAATCGGTTCCACGGTAGAAGTCGCTCAGTTCGGACCAGTTCGCGAGCGTATCGTAGTGTTTTACGACGTCTTCCAATTTCACTACTGTTTCGTGCAATGCCATCGGGACAAGCTTCTCCAGTTTGCTTATGACCTAAAACGTCATCCGGGTTTGCGCCCACTTGCGAGCAGGTAGTACCGCATATCGGGCACTCGCCCGTAGGTCGGTTTGAGCATCTGCACCAGCGTCTTCTCTGAAAGCTTTCCTTCCAGGAATTGCTGGTGGACGTATTTCACTGTATACCAGTAGTGCCTTTCCCAGGACTCGGTTGTGACGTCCCTGACGTATACATCAGTATAGCCGCTCTTCTCCATACACTGGCGGTATGCCTCGGGGTCCTCGAGGTAGTTCATTTCGGTCCGGCTTTCGCGATTGCGCTCTGCTTCCAGCGTCATCAGGACGTCAGACAGCACGATGCTGCCGCCTGGCTTAAGCACGCGCAACGCCTCCTGCAAGAAAGCTTCTCGCGTATAAAAGTGGAACGCGGCCTCCACGCAGATGATGTTGTCGATGGAGTTGTCCTCGAAATCCAGTTCGGTTGCGTTCATCAGCCGGAAGTCGATGTCGGGTGCATGTGACCGCGCGATATCCAGCTGGTGCGGCGAAATATTGATGGCGATGATGTTCTCTGTAGGGTATGTCCGTGCAAGGAACGCGCTGGTTTCTCCCTTGCCACAGGCGACATCCAGGATTTTCCCGGACTTGTGCGGGATAAGATCCAGCAGTTCCTGCATCAGGTTTTCGCAGGCTTCTTTCTGGGTTCGGGTATCTTCGCGCCAGTAGCCGAAGTTGAGAAAGTTGCTCCCACCGTAATAGGACTTGATTTCCGACCAGTCGCACAACTCGTCATAGCGTTGCAGTATGTAGTCTTTTATCGATGCGGCTTCAGACATTTTTTCGCTTCCTTCTCACCCTTCGGCCACGAGGGGCCGAGTGCCCCGGTCGCCCGCAATCCTGTTGAGTTCGCGGTTGCCAAACCCGGTCAAGCTGTCGATTTCCAGAATGACCTGGTTTCCGGACAGTACCCACGATTTGGCGTTGTATTGCTCCGCGCCGGAGTCCGGTTGGAAGCGCGTGATGATCTCCAATTGGTCCGTCAAGCCACCTGGATCCTTCACGGGGAAACAGCGTACTGACTTGATTCCTGCCGGCAGGAGGGTTGTATCGTAATGCGTCCGCGACCACAGCGTGCCCATTTGCGCCACCGTATCCAGGACCAGCGGATTGATATGCCAGTTCTGCTGCCCGCTGGATGTGAACCGCTCGGTAGCCGCGTTGACGATAGCATCAATGCCCGCAAGGTCATAACCTGTAATGGTGTTGATGCTGTGGTAGACGGGGCCGTGGAACATCCAGTCCTTATAGGAATCGGGGATGCTTTTCGGGAAGCGTTTTTGCACTGCCGCGACGTCCGGCCGGGGGCCGTAGGGCGACGGCGCTTCCGCGACCAGGATAACCGTAGACTGGTACAGGGGCCGGAGCGTTCGGGTCGGATCCTGGATGGTAACCCGCCATTCTGACTCGGTAGCAGTAGTCGACTGCTGCTCTGCGCGGACTATGACTTCCCGGTAATCGGCAGAGATGATCACGCCCTCGAACAGGCGCAGATCCCGGACCTGGCTGACCACCCAACCGGGACATGCCATGGCTGCAGTAGCGGCCATCAGTTCCGTCGCCACCGCGAGAGGCAGTACGGCTTTTCCCTCGATCATATGATCGTAAAGATAGGCCTCCACCCGGCTATCCAGGTTCAATTGAGCGACCACCGAACCGTCGGGCTGCCGGAAGACCGGTTGTCCCAGCAGCAGGGGATGTTTTGATTGCAGCTGCTCACTGCCGGCCTTGACGGTGTTCCAGCTCCCCGGCCCGAGGATGGCCCGGACCGGTTGCGCCGCCGCAGTGAGGGTCTCTTCCCACGCTGCAGCACTGCCCTTGTCCGCAGCGACGAGGCCGATACCGCGGGCCCGGAACTGTTGTTCCACGTCTGGCGTGACCATGCCGGCTCCGCTCCAGGGGCCCCAGTTGAGTGCCGCCACCCGGGTGGGCAGTTGCCGGGAGCGGAAATACTGCTGCAGGAAACGCGCGATGCGATTGAGCGCCTCGTTCGCCGCCGCGTAATCGCCCTGGCCCCGGTTGCCGAAATATCCGGCTGTCGAGGTGAAGAACTGTATGAACCGCAGCTTCTGCAAGTCCAACTGCTGGAGCAGCACCAGCACCGGGAGCAGCTTTGTATTGATCACGCGGCGAAACGAAACCGGGTCCTTGTCGACAATGTTTTTGTCCTCGATGATCCCCGCGCCGTGGATAACCCCGGTGATGGCGTGTTTTGCCTGAATCGATTCAAGCACCTTGGCGAATGCCCCCGGATCGGCGGCATCGCAGCTGAGGTACTCCGCGGAGCCGCCCTCGGCCCTGATCTGCCCCAGGGTGCCCTGGATTTCGCGATTTGCGAGAATCTGCTTGAGCTGTGCCTCGATCAGTTTCGGCTGCGGTATCTCACCCGCCGCCTTGGCTTGTGCTACCAGGGCCTTGCGTAGCGCGACCGGACCTTCCAGTGAAGCCGTCGATGCGTCCTCTACAGTCGGCGCCGGAGAACGCCCCAGCAGGATCAGGTGTGCGCGCGACTCCCTGGCGAATTGCTTCGCAACTTCTGCGGTGATGCCGCGGGCGCCGCCCGTCACCAGTACGACGCCAGCGCCGGTGGCAGCGGGGCCGGAGTCGATCGTGGCCTCCTCCGAACTCACCACCAGCGTGTAGCGTTTACCCTTGCGGTAACCTGCTTCAATGGACTTGCGCCCGCAATGCGCCAACTCGGCGAGGAGAACAGAGGCATCCGGAGGCGACTCGAAATCCACCGTGGCAAAGTTCGCGTTGGGCCACTCCTTGGCGGCGCATTTCAGCAGGCCGGCAATGCCGCCACGCCAGGGGTTTCTTCCCTCCCAGGCGTGCGCTTCCGATGCCTGCTCTTTCCCGGGGTCCAGGAAGTCACCGCCGCCGATCGTGGCAAACAGCGAAGTGAAGGAGGCGCCCGAGGTGGAGCCCAACTCCTGGCTCACTGACTGCAACAGGCGCAGAGGACCGGTGAGTTCTTCATCCAGCAGCTCATGGTAAGTGGACAAATCCAGTTCGGTTACTGTCGGAGCCTCACTGAGTGCAACAAGGCTGACCAGTCCAGCAAGCGGCGAGTTACCGCTTCGCAACTCGCCGATGCGCGCAGCCAGGGCAGACGGATCCGACAGTGATTCAAGAGCAAGCGGGACGCCCGCAGCCCCCCGGGTCGACAGGGATTGGCAGATGCCTTGCGCGATTTCCGCCTGTTTGGTGTCCTCCTGTCGGTAAATAACGAGGTAGGTCCCCCTGGCGACATCGTATGCGGCATCGGACGGGAGCGGCGCCTCCACCGGGCGAACGACACAGCGCGGGCAGCGCTCGCTATTGGCGGAATTCACGGACGTGTTGAGGGTGACAACGGTCGAGGACGTGTCATTGACTGTCCGGGGTTCCTGGCGGGACGGATGCGCCGCTGCGCTGGAGGCAGCTGTGCCCATATACTGCAGCGCCACGTTGACGATTTCGGCGATCGACTGCACGCTGGACATGCTCTCCATGTAGGACTGCGGCGGCTGGGTCATGTCAGGCAGCACCTGTTCGCGGAAAGCCGCGATGATTTCAACGCGTTTGATCGAGTCTATGCCCAGCTCGGCCTCGAGGTTGGCCTCCCCGGTCAGTATCTCCGCGGGATATCCGGTGCGCTCGGAAATGATTTCAGTGAGGAGGTTTGCGAGTTCCTCCCGCGAGAAGCCTGGCGAGGCCAGGCTGCTTTGCGCGGTAGGCTGGTGCACTTCCGTCTCGCTTGAAGCCACCTGCCCACCATCATCGGTGTAAAGCCGGAACACCGCCAGAATGTCGCTGATGCTCTGAGCGGCCGATATCTTTTCCATGTACTCCTCGCCTGGCTTGTCCATGCCGGGCAGGGCGATCTGCCGGAATGCCGCGACAATCTCGACCCGCTTGATCGAGTCGATGCCGAGTTCGGCTTCCAGGTTTGCATTCACGTCCAGTATCTCGGGCGGGTAGCCTGTTTTGTCGGCAATGAGTTCGACGAGCGTCTGCTCCAGATCGATCTTCGTTTTATGGGGCTTGGCAGCGGCAGGGACGCCGGTATCCCGCACCGACTCCGCGCCTGCGCTCGCTTTCTCCACCTGATGTTGCGGGATTTCCTCGCGCGGCATCCCGGATGGCTGCGGCGGTTGGGGCGCAGCGGCAGCCTGCAGCGGGTGTTGGTATGCGAAAGTGGAATTATCGGCTACCAGAGCGGGGATTGACGGAGCCACACCGCCGAAACTCCTGGACTGGAAGTAGGACTGCATCACAACCTGCTGGGTTTCGATGAATTTGCGCATGTTCTGCTGGAAGCGGAGCATGGCTTCGGCGCGCAGGTCTACGCCGCCCGGGGCCTGCGCCCCTGCGGGGCTGGATGCTATCAGCATGCCTTGGGGTGGGCTTGAAGTGGACGACGGTGCGTGCCGTGCCGATTCAGTGAAGGCAGCGTTGGAGCCGCTGTTCGCGACTGACGGTTGTTGATTTTCAGTATCCATACTGTTGTCACCAGATAGTTTGAACTTGTGACCGAATACCCGCCGTGGTTGATGCACAGGCCGCGCATAGGCGCCGTTGAGCCACCAGAGGTGTGAGGCGAGTTCTGGTTTCGCCTGGGCGTTCAATTGCGATAGGCGGACCTCGGCGAGGTTTCGGCCGCTGTAAAGGCGCTCACAGTCGACGGCAATGCCATGCACGATCATCGAGGCGAGTGCACCCAGGAAGTGCTTCACATCGCTGCCCGCTTCCATATTGGTATGAATAGCGGCATGAGGCTGGTCGTGCAGGATTTTTACCACAAGCCTGGAGAGCACCGTGCCCGGGCCGACCTCGACGAAAATTCGATAACCATCGCGGTAGAGGTTCTCGATTTGTGTCTGGAACAGCACAGGGGAGGTCAATTGCGACTCGAGCAGCGTCCGGTAACTCTGCACCTGGGTTTGCGGATCACCCTGTGGATATCTTTCGCCCGTGGCATTACTCATCACGGGAATACGGGCGGGAGTAAAGTCCACTTTTTCAAGTGCGGCCACCAATCGTGCCTGCGCACCGGCCATGATCGGGCTGTGGAAAGCGCAACCTACGGGTATTTTTACGTGCGAGATTCCCGCTTGCTCGAGCCTCTGTGCAGCGGCGGTAAGCCCTGCCTGGGTGCCACTGAGGATTGTCTGCGAGGGGCTGTTCAGGTTGGATACCCAGCATTCATCGATATCGCCCACATGGCTCTCCAGCGTGGCGCGGTCGGCGGAAGTCGCCAGCATGCTGCCGAGATCGACACTTTGATCCTCCGCCGTCATCTGCACCATGGCATCGCCGCGTGCGAAGGAGAGGGCGTACAGGCTGGCTTCGTCCATGCAACCTGCGGCGTGCAGCGCCACCAGCTCGCCATAACTGTGTCCGGCTACCGCATCCGGCGTTACTCCGAAAGAGCCGAGCAGGCGCAGCATACCGACTGAGCTGGCCCCGAGCGCGGGCTGCGTGATATTGGTCTGCTTGAGCTGGTTGAACGCCTCTTCGCGCTCTGTATCCGAAAAGAACGGCCTGGGAAACACGTAGTGGCTGAGCGGTTCCGGTCATGACGGACCGGAGCTGCTCGTTAGCCCGCTCGAAGCTCCCCGCCACTTCATCGAATTCGAGCGCCAGTCCGCGCTCCATATTGAGGTATTGTGATCCCTGCCCGGGGAACAGGAAGCACACATTCCCCTGGGCAGCCAATGCCTCGCGTGTGTAGTAAACATGCAACTTCTTGGCTTTTATGCCGAGGCTGGGCTCGGATTCCGCCGCGCGCGACTGCGCGACCAGTTCTCTGGCCAGGGCCAACTGCTGCACGAGCTCTTCCAGGGATTCGGATACGATTGCCACGGTCTCGGCCGGTTGCCGCTTGCCGGCCCCTGCCAATTGCATCTTCTCGTTCTCGACGTGCAGGCTGTACGCGAGCCCAGCGAGCGATACCTCCACCGATGTGGAGATCGCCGTCCCCAGCTCCTGCGCGTAATTTGCCAGCCTGGCGCCCAGTGCCCCGGCATCCCTGGCCCTGAACACAAATAGCTCGGCGTCCATATGCCGGCGCAAGCGGCGCGCGGACGCTGGTTGCGTTGACCCTGAGTATTCCTCGAGGGTGATGTGGAAATTGGTGCCACCAAAACCGAAGGAGGACACCGACGCGCGCCGCGGCGTCCCGGCAGTGATCCAGGGCCGCAATTCGCTGTTGACGTAAAGCGGGCCGTCCATAAGTCCCGCACCAGCGCTGGGTTTGCGGACATGCAGTGTTGGGGGCAGCGCGCGATGATGGAGCGCGAGTGCGCTCTTGATGAGGCCGGCGACGCCGGCTGCGCACTTTGTGTGCCCGATCATCGATTTGACGCTGCCGATCGCTGCGCTGTGCGGTGGTGCGTCATGGCTTTGCAACAATTGGCCCAGGGCGGATGCTTCAGTGCGGTCCCCTACCACAGTGCCGGTGCCATGGGCCTCGAACAGCCCTACGCTGGCGGGACTGTATCCCGCCTGGGCATAGGCGCGCTTCAGGGTGCGCAGCTGGCCTTCCTGCCTCGGTGCGGTCAAGCCCATGCTCTTGCCGTCAGAACCGCTGGACGCAGCCTTGATGACGCCGTAAATCCGGTCGCCGTCGCGCTCCGCGTCTTCCAGCCGCTTGAGGATCACGGCGGCGTGGCCTTCACTGACGACGATGCCGTCGGAATCATTGTCGAAGGCCCGCGACCGCCCCTGGGGTGAGAGTGCGCCGGTCTTGGAGAAGCACAAATAGCCAAAGGGATTCTGCGTCGTGTCACAGCCGCCGGCGATCATGACATCGCTACTGCCTGATTGGAGCTCCCGGCACGCGAGGTATACCGACGCGAGCGAGGAAGCGCAGGCGGCGTCGACGGCGAAATTTGTGCCCCCCAGGTCGAACCGGTTGCTCACCCTGCCGGGGACGACATTCAGCAGGATTCCGGCGAAGCTGTCCTCAGTCCACTCGGGGAAGCGCTCAAGCAGTTCCTCCGAAGGATTCTCGATGAATCGCGGCAGCATTGAGCGGACGTTGTAGTAGCTGCCCAGCTCGGAAACGCCGCCGCCCAGTCCTATTATGATGCCTGTGCGTTCCTTGTACGGATTGTTTTCGAACAGCCCCGCGTCTTTGAGCGCCTGCGCGGTGAGTTCCAGCGCTATCAGCTGCAGGGGTTCGATCTGGGGAATCGATGTTGGAGGAATGCCGTATTTGATCGGGTCGAACAGGATGTCATCGACGAATCCGCCCCACTTGCCGTAGATTTTGTCGCGCTTGGTACGGTCGGGATCGAACCAGTCCTGCACTGTGAAACGGTCCGTCGGGATTTCCGTGATCGCGTCGACGGATCCGAGGATATTCTCCCAGAACGTGTGCTTGTCGTTCGCGCCGCCGGGTAGCAGTGTGGCGATGCCGATGATGGCGATGTCAAGAGGCTTGGCAGCCGGGGCTGCTTTTCCCATTCCCCGCGTCGACAATTCCGCTTCCAGTTGCGGGCTGACGCTCGGCCAGGTAGGCGGATGCGCCCTCGGTGACACGTT
This sequence comes from uncultured Gammaproteobacteria bacterium, assembly GCA_963762235.1. Classification (GTDB taxonomy): domain Bacteria; phylum Pseudomonadota; class Gammaproteobacteria; order Pseudomonadales; family Halieaceae; genus Marimicrobium. The sequence continues at coordinate 33,732 of CAVXKH010000010.1, forward strand.
TGTGCAAATCCGGGATGGTGAAGACCTCCTGCATAACGGAGACAACCTCCCCGATCATGTAGATACCCTCTCGAAGTTGTTCGGCCTCGTCGACACTGGCCAGCTCTGAACCGTGTTCGCCCTGAACACGCTTGATGCCTTTCGACGCCATGCGCAGGCGGCCCAGGTTGCTCTCGTCCAGGCTCTTGCGGATTTCCTTGAGGTTCAACCCCTGCTCCAGCAGGCGGGACTTTTCCCGCTCGAACGTATCGTAATATTGCGTGGGAGCAATACGTATGGCGTGGCCGGATCCGGCGTCCGCAATTCTCGTATAGCGCGACTCCAGGGCCACCTCCTGGAATTTACGCGTCACGGCGCCGCTACTGACCGCTTCTTCCGTAAAGATGTAGGCCGTCCCCATCAACACGCCCACCTGAGCGCCTTGCTGGGCCAGCGGCAGCGCGAGGGCGGAAACCATCGCCGTACTCAATGCGTCGTGAATACCGCCCGCGAAGACGACTTTCAGATCCCTGAACTCATTGCTGGAGAGGCCGCTGGCGAGAAGGGTCTCTACCATGGTCGACCAGAGCACGAAACTGGTGCGCGGGCCCACGTGACCGCCACACTCCCTGCCTTCAAAGATAAATTTGCGTACACCGCTGCGTATATAGTCGGAAAGTATGCTGGGTGACGGAGCGTGCAGGTAGGTGGTGATACCTTTCTCTTCCAGCGAAAACGCCTGGTCTGCGCGGCCGCCGGATAATATCGCAAACGGCGGCGCAGCTTCTTCCGCGGCGCTCATCTGCTCGCGGAACAGTTCAGGTTCGTTAAATCCAAGGAGACCAACGCCCCAGGAGCGGGCGCCCATCAGGGCCTTCGTCTCGCGTAACATGGTGGTCAGGGTCGAGCCCTGCAATACGGCAACCGCGAGGAACGGAAGGGCACCGCCCTGTTCGACTTTGTCACAGAATTCGGGAACGTCGCTGACGCGTGTCATCGGACCCTGTAGAATTGGGAATCGTGTCTTGTGGCTGGCTGCCAGCGGGCTGTTTTCACGGAACAGGTTTTCCCCGATATGGGGCAGCTGACCCACCACATAGTTATCCAGTGCCCTGAGGACTTCAGCGACACTCCCGTAACGCGTTGCGTAGCCCTTTGCGAAAACAGCATCCTGTCCGACTGAAATCAGCCTGTTGGACATATCGCGCTCGTGCTGCAGCGTGGCGATGGCAGTGTAGATGCCGCCTGCGGAAGCTCTCGGTGCGTTTCTCTTTCACCGCCAGCGACAGGGTGTCGGGTGCAGTCATTCCAGGAAGGCCCAAACAACGCCACTGTTTGAAGTCGGATAACGGGATAGTCCGGGTTTCGCTGCCATCGAAGTTTTCGAGGCGCCTGCGCAAGGCCCCATCGATCGGGGACTCCTTCAGGAGCGCCAATTGCCAGTCGAGCGCGACCCCGGTCGCGCCCCCCACCACACAGGCCAGCGCCGTGTACTGGGTGATTCCGCCCCATATATAGACGGGCAAGTCTGAGACGCTCCGGATTGACTGCAGTAGCACAAAGCTTGTCTCGACGCCGACAAGCGCCCCGGCTTCGCTACCTTTGGCCAGCACGAAGTCGAAGCCAAGGCCGGCGGCAGCTTTTGCTTCTTCGGCGGACGTGACCAACACGCCCATGGCGCCCGAGCGCTGCCGCCAGAAATTGACCGTCTCAGTATCCAGCGCCAGCCCAGGAGCCGCATTCTCAGTGGGGCCCAGGGTAGGCGTGAGTACGACGTAGGGTACTTTTTCCAGACGTTGCGAATATGTATGAGGAACACTGGCCGCCATCCGCGGGAAGAATAAAGCCGATATTTTCGCTTGCGCCGTGCCGGATGAGGCGGTCGATCTGTTTTTCCGGCTGTGTACCGGCGCGAGCAGCGCCTGAGGTCGCGGGTAGCGGTTCGAGGGATAGATTGAGTAGGCCAATGGCGCCTGCGCGGGATGCTGCGATAGGCAGGCCTGCATCGCATAAACCGGGAAGCGAAATGACAACGATACGTGTATTCATACCCGGTTGCCCATGTGCCTACAGACGGAAAAAGCTACCCGTGTGTGTAAATGTGTATGCATACGAATCATCAGGGAGTCCCTTTCTCCACCTTCGGCCACAAACGATTATGTGCCCGAAATGTTAAATAAAATACAACGCATCTGCTTTTCCATGGCCACTTATCCTTGATGTCTTCCTGCGCAATCGGTTATTTCTGCGATACGTTGCATTTCGGACATTTCGATTCACAGGTGCGTCCTTACCTCGTGTTTATGTCGATTCTTTTTCTCCTTACATAGATTAGTATTACCCAACTAGCTCCTATTTATTTGTTGCTGCTGGAATTACGTCACAATTGCATGAATTAAACTGCGAATGTCGTGCCAGAATCACTAATTCTTTACTAATCAGTTAGTTAGAAATTTATACCACCGAACCTTTTTTGCCAGTGGAAAAAAAGCTGATACTCCATGGCACCTGGGCATCAATACACCCCGAAGTGCTTTTCCAGCAACTGAACCTCGCCCCCACGCCGGTGTTGCCGATGCATAGTGACGGGAACTGGCCTTTTGAAAATATGGATAAATCTGAAACGCGGCGAGATATTTGACCACATTTGGCCCACCCTCCCCTGCAATCGATAATTTGCGGCATCGGCCAATAGAGATAAATTCAAAAGAGGAAATATCGATATTTAAGTCTAGCAGACTGGTCATATTTGCAAGTAAATATGAAATTTAATTTCCGTATCGAGGATCTGGCCTACCCAGGTTGGCAAATCAACTCCTTTTTGTGTAGCAGGGGAATGCTTTCAAAAAAGCGGATATTGTAAGGAGCGAAGTGCTTAACAGCGCCGTCATCCTGAAAAGCCCTTTTCGTCGAAACCGCCATGCGGTGCTCTTTGCTTGGGTAGAATAGCCAGCTGTGCCACTGTTCCGGGTTGTCGTCTCTATGCGGCGCAAAACTGAGGTGGATATTGTCGTTCATTGTCGTTGAGCACGATCGGCCTATGTGGAAGGAAAAGTCCTCCAGAGGGGTAGCGAAGAGCCCGAGGCCACAGGCCTTGATAAAGGACTCCTTGAGTGTCCAGTAGTCGAAAAAGCGGCTGCGCTGCTCTCTTTCGGGAAGGCTGAACAGCTCCTTCGTTTCACTGGCTGAAAAATAATGGTTAGCGATAGCAAGTATATCGCTGGAACGACCGACACTTTCAACGTCACAGCCAATGTCATTGTTTAGCGTTACTGCGCAAATAATCAGGTCCTTGGTATGACTAAGATTAAAGCGCAAAGGAATGGGTGGATCCAAAATTTCCGGTTTTCCCTTCGCCCCAATTTTCAAGCACCAGTCAGAGGGCTCTGTCGCCGCATAAGAAGACAGCAGGTCGCGTACAAAAGCCCGTGTTACCAGGGCAGAGTGCCTGTCATTTTCAAATTTGTAGCGTTGTTGTTTTATTTTTTCTTCTTCAGTCAATAACTCCCTGTATTGCGCCAGCATTTCACTATCTTGAATATGCTGGGGGTGAGTAATCCATAGATGAATATCGCTTTCCAGTAATTCCATTTTGCCCGTAACCAGGGTTGGCACAGTAGTCTCCCTTTGATCGTTGACGAGAACCCCGGGATTATCAGAGGAGGCGAGTTAATTCGCCAACAGCGTCAAAATAACTGCCCCGAATCGATAATTGGAACATAAATACATATAAACGCCACCCGTTCCTGCCAGGCTCCGTAGGTTGGCCGGCTGGTTAGCAATGTAATGACCTGGTTGCTGCTATAACTGGAGCATTTATTATCAAATAACCAAAGAGAATTCCATAATAAAGTATACATTCTTATATTGCATATCACAGGCTCAGTGGGTTAATTTGAGCTTACTACATTCTGTACAAGGGCAAACCTATCGAAAGGTAGGGGCGCAAAGTCAACGGTCTAAGGGGCACGCGCCCTAGGACAGCGGGATTACCGGAAGTAAGACAATGAACAAGATTTCTCGATTTTCAGATGCGGTAGGGGCCAGGTCTGCCACCAGTGGGAACAGCGGCGGGACGCCAGCCAGCAAGGCCGTTGCAAGCCGGGCAACAGAATGAGGGGGGCAAGGTGCGATGGTTGTTTCGCCTCCCCGCGCAATTCCTCGGCATATGGTTGTTCCTTGCCGCCGGCGCTTCGGATGTCGCGGCGGGCGTCCTGCAGCCCGCGCCGGGAACAAAAATCACCACTTCCAGCGTCACCGTTAGCTGGCAGTCGGAGCCGGGCGCAACCGCCTATTATGCTTGGTGTAGGCACATCGAAGAAAACGCTTGCCTCAGGCACACGGGGTGATATCAGCTTTCAGATGGCCGGGCTGAAAACGTCCCTGGATGTGTTCGGTATACCGCTGAACGGGAAAACGGTTTATATGCGGTTGTGGACTCAAACGGCCTCCGGATACAAGTACAAAGACTATAGCTATAGCCACCGTAGTGGGCGCACAGGATCGTCCCGCCAAATCACCTCACCTCTTCCTTCGCAGACCCTGTCCATAGGTACCGTCCTGCAATGGTCTGGCAAGGGAACCAGCGATTATATGCTGGCAGTGGGAACGAGTTTGGCGTCCGTCTCACTACCACTATACGGTGACCTCTATTTTTATCATGGCACAGACAAGTCAAATGCGATCCCGTGGATTCCCCAGGACGGGTCCACAGTTTACGTGCGTCTCTGGTCGAAGATACTGAGCCGTTGGTTTTATAAGGATTATCAGTATGTCACCTACCGGGTTGTCACCGGCACAGAATTACCTCCCCCGCGCCAGGCGCCAATCTGCAAAAACACGCCCAGCGCGTCGAATGGGCTCCCGCCAAGGGCGCCACCCAGTACAAGTTGTCGATTGCCAGCGAGCCGGGGCTCCTCCAGAATCCGCTCAGGGGATATCTTCAGCGGCTCCACGCAGGACACCAGCATAGTGGCCACCGGCATCCCCCTGGACGGGGCTCCGGTTTATATGCGCATATGGTCCCTTATTAACGGCTAGTGGTATTACTCGGACTCTTCGTATTCATCGATTTTCTCAAGCGATCCCCCTGACCCGGAGGAGGAGTGTATCGAGCGGCGCTGGGAAAAGGTTTCATTCGACGTACAGGGACAGCAGCGCGACCTGTTGTGGCGAGCACCCCGTGCGGGTGTTTGGCAAAGGGGCGCAATCGTTATGATACACGGCGGGGGAGGCTCCAGCTCGAACTGGTGCAGTGATTCGGTACTCACGCATGATATGTTTGAGTTCGCCAATGCGGCCGTCGATGCAGGTTTTGCGGTATTCTCCCTGAATTCCGCGGGTTTCACTGATTCCTTGGGGTTGGACTGTGGCAGGCGTTTTGATGCACTGAGTCCGCCCGGGGCTAACAAGGATATTGCGTATATTGAAAAGATACTCGCATCCACTATACCCGGTTTCCGGCCCGCCGGAAGCAACAATAAAGTGTTCATGACAGGCATCTCTACCGGCGGTTTTATGACCCTTCGTGCCGCAACGCATTTCGACCGCAGGATCGCCGGCTTTGCTTCTGTCTCTGCCGGCGATCCGTATGGCTCATACATCTCTTGCGTTGAGACACCGTGGGCGCCGGGGGGGAACTACGTCCCGGCTATTACGGAGACAAAGAGACCGGCGCAGCGGCCAATGGGGTGGATGCCTGCCTGGCTAGCGACTACCCGAATGAAATGGCCTGGGAGACCGAGAATCCTGCCACTCACGCCCCGTTCAAGTTACTGCACCACAAGAATGATGGCGCCGTGGACCTGAGCTGCATGGAAAAAGCCAGGGGTCAATTGGTATCCCACGGCTACGATGACCGCGGCACCTTTGTGATTGAGGATGACTCCCCGCGCGGTTGGGGCACGCATGTGTGGCAGCCCGAATATGGCCCTGAGATCCTCGAATTCTTCAAGTCGGTTTCAGAGGAATAGGAGAGAAGTCTTGCGTGTCCACGTCCCCGGGAGTTACTGCGAATCGAGCAGCGCCGCAGTAACTCTCGGATGGTCGTCGACAAACCCCGGCAGTTAAAGGCGCTTGCCAGCGTTTTTCTCGGGAATCCCCTCGATACATGAGTTTTCAATCAACCTGTATACGACGACAGTCTGGATTCCGCCGCGCGAACAATGCTACCCGGCGGGTAATGCCCGAATCGGTGAAGCCTTACCTGCCATAGTGCCAGTGAATTAGGCATCACATTCCCTTATAATGAGCGGCCTTTTCGGGGGGAGAGTTTCCCCGAATTCATCCCAGTGGAGATGACCGATGGCTGCGCGCAAAGCCACAGTAACGCGAGATACGCTGGAGACCCGGATCACCGTCTCGGTCAACCTGGACGGTTCCGGCAAAACCAAATTTGATACCGGCATTCCCTTTCTGGAGCACATGCTGGACCAGGTCGCGCGTCACGGTATGGTCGACCTGGATATAAAAGCCAAGGGCGACCTGCACATCGATGACCACCACACGGTGGAGGACATCGGCATCACCCTGGGCCAGGCCGTGGCAAAGGCAGCGGGTGACAAGAAGGGCATCGCCCGCTACGGCCACGCCTATGTGCCGCTGGACGAGGCCCTGTCGCGTGTAGTGATTGACTTCTCCGGTCGACCCGGCCTCGAGTTTCATGTGCCATTCACCCGCTCGGCCGTGGGCGGCTTTGACGTGGACCTGTTCCTGGAGTTTTTCCAGGGCTTCGTCAATCACGCCCTCGTCACCCTGCACGTGGATAACTTGCGCGGTGATAACAGCCACCACCAGGCCGAGACGGTATTCAAGGCCTTTGGTCGCGCGGTGCGCATGGCGCTTACGGCCGATCCGCGCATGGCAGGTATCACGCCCTCCACCAAGGGTGTGTTGTAAACGGGAATCCCGGCTATGAGTGCCCGGTTATGAGCACCCGATTATGAGTATTAGTGTCGCCGTCATCGATTACGGCATGGGTAACCTGCATTCCGTGGCCAGCGCATTGCAGCACGTCGGTGCCGACGAGGTGCTGGTGACGCATGACGCCAACCTGATCCGCCAGGCTGATCGCGTGGTATTTCCCGGGGTGGGCGCTATTCGCGACTGCATGGCGGAGATACGTCGTCTCAAATGCGATGAACTGCTGACGCAAGCGCTCAGCGAGCAGCAGGTGCCGGTGCTGGCGATCTGCGTCGGCCTGCAGGCCCTGATGACCCACTCCGAGGAAAATGATGGCGTGGATTGCCTGGACGTTATTCCCGGCGAGGTGCGTTACTTCGGCAACCCGCTAAAGGATGCTGCCGGCCAACGCCTGAAAGTGCCGCACATGGGTTGGAACGAAGTGCGCCAGCGCATGGAGCACCCGCTGTGGGCGGGCATTCCCGACATGAGCCGCTTTTACTTTGTACACAGCTATTACGTGCATGCGCAGGATCGCAGCCTGTTGGCGGGCAGCGTGCAATACGGTGTGAGTGCCGATGCGGCGCTGGCCCGCGACAATCTGTTTGCGGTGCAATTCCATCCGGAGAAGAGCGCCGACGTCGGGCTCCGGTTGCTGAAAAATTTTCTACAGTGGAACGGGCAATGTTGATCATCCCTGCAATTGATTTGAAGGACGGGCAGTGTGTGCGCTTGCGCCAGGGCCTGATGGAGGACAGCACGGTTTTCTCCGACGACCCGGTAGCGATGGCGGCGCGCTGGGTGCAGGCCGGTTGCCGCCGCCTGCACCTGGTAGACCTGAACGGGGCCTTTGCCGGTGAGCCGGTGAATGGCGCGGTGGTGACCGCCATTGCCGCCGCGTATCCGCAGTTGCCGATACAGATCGGTGGCGGCATCCGCAATCTGCAAACCATTGAGTACTACATCAATGCCGGGGTCAGCTACGTGATCATCGGCACCAGGGCGGTCAAGGAGCCGGAATTTGTGGCCGAGGCCTGCGCCGCGTTTCCGGGCAAGGTCATTGTGGGACTGGATGCGAAAGACGGTCTGGTCGCCACCGATGGCTGGGCCGAGGTCTCCACGGTGCGCGCCACCGATCTGGCGCGCCGCTTCGAAGCCGACGGTGTGGCGGCGATTGTCTACACCGATATCGCCCGCGACGGCATGATGCAGGGTGTGAACGTGGCAGGCGACGGTGGCGATGGCGCAGGCCTCGCGCATCCCGGTGATTGCCTCCGGCGGCATTACCAATATGGATGATATTCGCGGCCTGCTCGCGGTTGAGCACGCCGGCATTTGCGGCGCCATCACCGGCCGCGCGATTTACGAGGGCACCCTGGACGTGGCCGCAGCGCAGCGCCTGTGCGACGAGGCGGCGGTCTAGACATGGGCCTCGCTAAACGCATTATTCCCTGCCTCGACGTGGACAACGGACGCGTGGTGAAAGGCGTCAATTTTGTGGATATACGCGACGCGGGCGATCCGGTGGAAATCGCCATGCGCTACAACGAGCAGGGCGCCGACGAGGTGTGCTTTCTTGATATTACCGCCAGCCACGAGGGCCGCGATACCACTGTGCATACGGTGGAGCAGATTGCCGAGCATGTGTTCATTCCCCTCACCGTCGGTGGCGGCATTCGCTCGGTGGAGGATATCCGCACCATGCTTAACGCCGGTGCGGACAAGGTGAGTATCAATACTGCGGCCATCCACAACCCGGAACTGGTGCGTGAGTCAGCCCGGCGTTTCGGCTCGCAGTGCATCGTGGTGGCCATTGATGCCAAGCGCGTGGACGATGTGGGCGGCCAGCCGCGCTGGGAGATATTTACCCACGGAGGTCGCAAACCCACCGGTATCGACGCGGTGGCCTGGGCCGTCAGAATGGCGGAGTTGGGTGCGGGGGAAATCCTGCTGACCAGCATGGACCGGGATGGCACGCGCAACGGATTTGAATTAGGTGTGACACGGGCGATTACCGATGCGGTAGAGATTCCGGTGATCGCCTCGGGTGGCGTAGGCACGCTGGACCATCTGGTCGATGGCATCATCAAGGGTGGCGCCGATGCGGTGCTGGCGGCCAGTATTTTCCACTTTGGCGAGTATACCGTGCCGCAGGCCAAGGCCTATATGGCCGCACGCGGCATAGAAGTGCGGCGCTGAGCAGTAGCCCTGCGCTCAGGTATCGCCCGTGGTCGCGGGTTCTCCTTTTTTATCCTTCAGCCCGAGTATGTTCAGGCCCTTCAATAGTGCAAGGGCTTCGGATAATTGGTTATCGTCAACCAGCAACTCGCTTGCAGCCTGTTTGGTTTTCTTATCTGCGCTAGCGCCGTTGGCATTGTTGAGGTGGCCCGACAGGTCCGCTTCGGTGATCTGTTGCGGGTCATTGTAGGCTGTGACTGTGGCGCGCTCGACCACAATGTCCGGCACTATTCCCTCGGCCTGGATAGAGCGGCCATTGGGCGTGAAGTACAGCGCGGTGGTGAGCTTGATCGCCCGGGAGTCAGACAGCGGCAGGACGGTTTGCACCGAGCCCTTGCCGAAACTACGGGTGCCCATGAGCACGGCACGTCCGCGATCCTGCAGCGCCCCGGCGACAATCTCCGAGGCGCTGGCCGAGCCCTGGTTGATGAGCACGACGAGGGGTACGCCATTAGTGGCATCGAGCGGATCGGCATCAAAACTCGTGTCGGAGTTCTCCACACGCCCTTTGGTGTAGACCACATTGCCGCCATCCAGAAACAGGCCGGCCACATCGACGCTGGCGCGCAGGATGCCGCCGGGATTGTTGCGCAAATCCAGTACCAGGCCCTTGAGTTTCTGCTCGGCCATCAGTTTTTCCAGCGCCTTGCGCACATCCTCCCCGGTGCTGTTCTGAAACTGGGCGATGCGGATGTAACCGTAACCGGGCTCCAGCCAGCTCTGGCGTACACTGGCGACTTTAATAGTGTTGCGCACCAGGGTGACTTCGAAGGGTTGGCTCTCGCCGGGCCGCCCTATGGAGAGCTCTATTTTACTGCCCTTGGGGCCGCGCATAATTTCGATGGCCTCGTTCAGGGTCATGCCCTTCACCGGCACATTGCCCAGTTTGAGAATTATATCGCCGCTTTGCAGGCCTGCTTCTGCTGCAGGCGAGCCGTCGATGGGTGAGATAATTTTGACGTAGCCGTCTTCCATCCCCACTTCCAGACCCAGGCCGGTGAACTCGCCGGAGGTGTTGTCCTGCAAACTCTGGAAGGCATCCTCGGTCAGGTACGCCGAGTGCGGGTCGAGGCCCGACAACATGCCCTGTATGGCGTACTCCAGCAGCGTACTGTCGTCAATTTCCTCGACGTAACCAAGGCGGATCTGGTTGTATACCTCGGCGAATGTGCGCAATTCCTCCAGGGGTAACTTGCCCTGCTCCTCCACCGCCGACAGGGGCGCGGAGACAGCCAGTGCTAATGCGGCGGCAAGGATCGCCAGTGTGTTACGGAGCATGAAGAGAAAGCGCATGGGTATTGTCTGAAGACCGGTAACCTTAAGTATCACAGTCTACCCTATTCTTCGCCAGGAGTGCCAAGCCGGTTGGCGCTTTCTACAGTTTAGCCTTTGCACCACTCAGCGGGATTAGCGGGTTTGCCATTGTGGCGAATTTCAAAGTACAGGGCGGTCTGGTCTTCGCCGCCAGTATTGCCCACGGTACTGATCGGAGTGCCGGCAGTGACCCACTCGCCCACCTCGCGCAACAGGCTCTCATTGTGGGCGTACAGGCTCATATAGCCGTCGCCGTGGTCGATGATCAGCAGCAGGCCCGAACCGCGCAGCCAGTCGGCGTACACCACGCGGCCGTGATGGATAGCCTGCACGGTGGTGCCTTCCCTGGCGGGTATGGTGATTCCCTGCCAGCGCATTTTGCCCTCGTTGCGCGGACGGCCGAACCGGTTGCTGGGTTTGCCATCAATCGGCCAGGGCATTTGGCCCTGGGCACTCTGGAAGGTCGCATAGTTGGCTGGCACCTGCAGATCGACAATCGCCTTTTCGATGGCCAGTAGCAGGTCTTCCAGCTGTTGGCGATCCTGCTCTTTTTGCTTGAGCTGCGCACTCTTGCTGCTGATGCTGTTGTTCAGTTCCGCCAGCGCCAGTTTCCGGCTGTCCTGCGCTGCGGTGAGATCTGTCTGTTGTTTTTGCAGGGTTTCGCCACGGATTTTCAGGTCCGCCAGGGCGGTATCGATACGCTGTTGCAACTCTTCCAGCTCACGGAGGGTTTTCCGGTACTGTTCAAGCAGGGTGTTGCGGGCCCGGAAAAAATAGCGGTAGTAGCCCAGGGATCGAGCCACCGTGTGCGGGCTCTCCTGGTTCAACAGGACCTTGATCTGCCCCTGGCGTCCCATCTGCCATGCGGTCTTCAATTCCAGTGCGATTCGCGCTTGTTGTTGGTCGCGGGCCTTCTCCAGCGCGCTGCGCTGCTGTTCCATGGCCGCCAGTTCCTTCGTGCCGGCGTCCAGGGCCTGCTGATTCGCTGCCATATCACGCTGCAGGGTTCCCAGTTCTACTTCAGTCTTGCGCAGTTGCTGTTGCAGTTCGTTGTGGCGGCTGTTGGCATCGGATAGTTCCGACGTGATGAGTTTTATATCGACTTCCAGCTGCTGTAGCTGCTCGCGGGCCTTTTCCTCATCAGATTGCGCCAGGCTCTGCTGCGACAAACCTGCCAGCAATAGCGCCAGCAGCACCCACAGTAATTTTCGCCAGATAGATGGTTGTGCCATCGCAAGCCAGCGTGTTTCAGGCATAACCATTTGCCGCAAGGTGTTGGTCCTTGCGCGTCAAGCGGGTGTTGTTAACAGGTTGTGGCCGGTCATTTCCGTCGGCTGAGGAAGGTCCATCAGGCGAAGCAGGGTCGGGGCGATGTCTGCCAGTATGCCACCGGTGGGTTGCAGTGCCAGTTGTTTTGGCCCGATATAGACCAGCGGCACTAAGTCTGTGGTGTGTTGGGTGTGGTGCTGTCCGGATTCATAATCGAGCATCAGTTCGCAGTTGCCGTGATCGGCGGTGATCAGTGCCTGTCCGCCCACCTCGCGCAGGGCTCGCTCCACCCGGCCCAGGCATTCGTCCAGCGCCTCCACCGCTTTCACGGCCGCCGTGAAGACGCCGGTGTGACCCACCATATCGCCGTTGGCATAATTACAGACGATAAGGTCGTATTTACCGGAGGTAATTGCCTCGACCAGTTTGTCGGTCAACTCCCGCGCGCTCATTTCCGGCTTGAGATCATAGGTGGCGACGTCCGGTGAGGCGATCAGTATGCGCTCCTCTCCCGGAAACAGTTCCTCGCGACCACCGCTGAAAAAGAAGGTCACGTGGGCGTACTTCTCCGTTTCCGCAATGCGCAACTGGGTCATGTGCCGTTTGGCCAGATAGTCGCCCAGCACGTTTTCAAGTTTTTCCGGTCCGAAGGCGCAGTTGGCGTCGATATCTTCCGCATATTCTGTCAGCGTCACGAAAGCAGACAAGTGCGGCACCACGTTGCGCTGGAAATGACTGAAACCTTTATCGACAAATGCCCTGGTCAGCTGGCGCGCGCGATCGGAGCGGAAATTCAGGAACAGCACCGTGTCGTTATCGCTGACGACGGCGGCCTCCTGCTGGTCGTTACCGATTGCCGTGGGCTGCACGAATTCGTCGCTTTCGTCCCTCTGGTACGCGGCACGCAGGGCCTCGGCGGTGTTGTCGGCGCGGTGCTCCGCAGCGCCTTCGGTGAGCAGTCGGTAGGCACGCTCGATGCGCTCCCAGCGGTTGTCCCGATCCATGGCGTAGTAGCGGCCGCAAATAGTGGCGGTGCGGCCACAGCCGAGTTCTGCGAACAGGGCATCCGCTTTCTCCAGTGAAGGGCCGGCGCTGCGCGGCAGCGTATCGCGGCCATCGAGGAAGGCGTGCAGGTACACATGCTTTGCCCCACGGGCGGCAGCCAGGCGCATGGCAGCGAAGATCTGCTCCTCGTGGCTATGTACGCCCCCCGTCGAGAGCAGGCCGAAGATATGCACTGCCCCGCCAGCCGCGATGGCCTTGTCGATAGCGCTTGTTAAGACTGGATTACGGTTGAAGCTGCCGTCCCTGATCGCCTGGTCGATACGCGAGATGTTCTGGTAGATCACGCGGCCTGAGCCCAGGCTCATATGGCCAACCTCGGAGTTGCCCATCTGCCCGTCCGGTAGGCCCACGTCCTCTCCCGAGGCCGAGATGAGTGTGTGGGGAGCGTCAGCCCACAGCCGATCCCACACCGGAGTGGTGGCGTTGGCGATGGCGTTGTCCCGCGTTTCCTCACGGTAGCCCCAGCCATCCAGCACGATAAGGACGGTGGGTTTCTTGTTACTCTCGTTCATGTTGGTTTCCGATCAGGCAGGGCGATTCCAGGGGTGTCAAAGCGCGCCATTTTAACCTGTCTGTGATAGCGGCGCATTGTCTCTGTGCCCGGGCTCCTGTGCTGTCGTTGAGCGCGTCTCCAAGGGGTGGTTGCATCCCGGCAGACCTTGTATACTTGGCGCCCTTTAAATCGGCGGGGCATGTGCTAACCGCGCTAAAAATACGCGCAGTCCTCGCGTGACTGCCGCAGTAGCCTCCAACGGGTACAAGCTGGCAAAACCATGGCACTATTTTTCGAATTTCTCGCGCAGCAGTGGATGCTGGCGGCCGCGCTCCTGGTGGTTATTGCACTGTTGATCATGCATGAGGCCCGCAAGTCAGGCCCGTCTCTTTCGCCCCAGCAGGCGATTAACATGGTCAACTCTGAGGACGGCGTTTTTGTTGATCTGCGAGAGGTTGCCGAGTTCAGGAAGGGGCACATTGTCAGCGCGATAAATATCCCCTCGGCCAAGTTGCCCGAACGCATGGTCGAATTGGAAAAATACAAAGACAAGCCCATCGTGCTGGTGTGCAAAATGGGTCAGCAGTCGGGTGCGGCGGGCAAGCAGCTCAAGGACGCAAATTACGGGCAGGTCTACAAAATGTCAGGCGGCATGATGGAGTGGGGTAACCTGCAACTGCCCACGGTCACCTGATACAAGCTGCCCACTATGAGTACAGGCGTCACTCTTTATACCACGCGTTTCTGTCCCTACTGCATCCGGGCGCGGGATCTGTTGGATGATAAAGGTGTCGTTTACAACGATATTGCGGTGGACAATGATCCCCAGTTGCGCGGGGAAATGATGGCGCGCAGCGGGCGCACTACCGTGCCGCAAATATGGGTAGGAGAGCAACACATAGGCGGCTGTGACGACCTGCTGTTGCTGGAGCGCCAGGGCCGCCTGGATGAATTTCTTGAGCGGGCGCGCGTAGCGCCCTGATATTTTGACGAAGTATAGGAGGATGGCTGGATGGCCGAGGAACAAGCAGCAAAGCAGCAGCAACAGTTTACGGTGCAGCGTATCTACACCAAGGATCTTTCTTTTGAGTCCCCCTCGACGCCGGCAGTATTCATGAAGCAGTGGCAGCCGAAGGTTACTGTCGAGCTGAACACCAAAAGCGATGCTATAGATACGGAAGGTAACTTCGAGGTCGTCCTGTCCATTACCATCACTGCCAGGGTCGAGGAAGAGACCGCTTTCCTGATAGAGGTGCAGCAGGCCGGTATCTTCTTTATCAAGGGTTTTGAAGGTGAGGATCTGCGGCGTATTCTCGGTACGGCGGCGCCCAACGTGCTCTTTCCCTATGCCCGTGAGACGATCGATACGCTCTGTGTGAAAGGGGCGTTTCCCGCGCTCATGCTGGCGCCGGTAAACTTTGATGCGGTGTACCAGCAGGCCCTGGCACAGTCGCAGGCCGCATCGAACGGCGGCGCGAGTGCCACCCACTGAAATAGGCCATGAAAACGGTTTGAAGGGGGCCGAGGCCCCTTTTTATTTGGGCCCTGTAAAAAGTGAGTATTTGCTTACTCTAGTCCGGAAAAGTCCAGCTGGCGCAGGCCCTCGTAGACCACCAGGGCTGCGGCATTGCTCAGGTTGAGACTGCGGCTGTGCTGTTTCATCGGAATGCGAATGCAGCGGGCAGCCCCCAGGCTGTCCAGCAACTGCCGGGGCAGGCCCCGGGTTTCCGGGCCAAACAGAATGGCATCACCCGGCTGGTAGCTTATCCGATGATAGAGTGTGCCGCCTTTGGTGGTGACGGCGAAGACGCGGGGGTCGCCCTGTAGCCGGCGGAAACTCTCGATGTCTGGATAGAGCTGGATGTCGGCGAATTCGCGGTAATCCAGGCCGGCGCGGCGCATCTTTTTATCCTCCAGATCGAAGCCCAGCGGTTCAATCAGGTGCAGTGAGCACCCGGTGTTGGCACACAGGCGAATGATGTTGCCTGTATTGGGAGGAATCTCAGGTTCAAACAGAACGATTTTAAGCATGGCCCGGGCAGTCCGCTCCAGCTGCCTGCAGCTAGAGTTCCAGATCCTTCATCTTGCGCGTGAGGGTATTGCGGCCCCAGCCCAGCAATTCGGCGGCATCCCGTTTGCGTCCCTGCGAGTGTTGCAGTGCCACTTGAATCATTACTTTTTCAAAAGCCGGTACGGCCTCCTGCAGAATTTTCTGCTTGCCTTGTACCAGCTCGTTGTGGGCCCAGCGAAAGAGTAGATCGGGCCAATCCGACTGTTCGTCAGGCGCTGGCCGCGTCAAGCCTGTGCCCAGTTCCGGTGGTAAATCACTCAGGTGTACTTCCCGGCCGGAGGCCATTACGGTAATCCAGCGACAGCAGTTTTCCAGCTGCCGGACATTGCCTGGCCAGTCGAGGCTGACCAGAAAGTTCTCGGCTTCGGGCAGCAGGATTTTCGTTTCTCCACCCAGCTCTTTGGCCGCCTGCTGGAAGAAATACTTCATCAGCGTGGGGATATCCTCCCGCCGCTCGGCGAGTTTGGGTATATGTATGCGAATCACGTTCAGGCGGTGGAACAGGTCCTCCCGGAAGGCACCTCGCTGCACCAGGCTTTCCAGGTTCTGGTGGGTGGCAGCGATAATGCGAACGTCGACTTTAACCGGCACATGTCCCCCAACCCGATAGAATTCGCCGTCGGCCAGGACCCGCAGCAGGCGGGTCTGCGTGTCGGCGGGCATGTCGCCAATCTCATCGAGGAACAGAGTGCCGCCATCGGCCTGTTCAAAGCGTCCCTCGCGCTTGCTGTTGGCGCCGGTAAACGCGCCTTTTTCGTGACCAAACAATTCCGACTCCATCAGGTCTTTGGGAATGGCAGCCATATTCAGGGCGATAAATGGCGAATTGGCGCGGGGGCTGTGGCGATGCAGCGCGCGCGCCACCAGTTCTTTGCCGGTACCAGACTCGCCGTTTATCAGGACGGTGATATTGCTTTGCGCCAGACGCCCAATCGCGCGGAAAACCTCCTGCATGGCAGGTGCTTCCCCGATGATCTCGGTCTGCGGGAGCTCCTCGGGTGGTGGCGCATTGCCGCGTTTCTCGCGGGCATGGGCAAGGGCGCGCTCGGTTACCGCGATCATTTCGTCCAGGTCAAAGGGCTTGGGCAGGTATTCAAACGCGCCCTTCTGGTAGGAGGCTACTGCGCTATCCAGGTCTGAGTGGGCGGTAGTGATGATCACGGGCAGATTGGGATAGCTTTCGCTGATGCGCGCCAGTAATTGCAGGCCGTTGGTTCCAGGCATACGAATATCACTGATGATGACATCCGGCTGGCCCGACGCGATTTGCCCGAGTAGCTCATCGGCATCGGCAAAGCTCTCGTTCGCAATACCGGCTTGGGTAAGGGCGCGTTCCAGCACCCAGCGAATCGAACTGTCGTCGTCTGCAACCCAGACTTTAGCGCGCTTATGCATGGTGTACTTCCATTGGTAAATAGAACGTGAATCGGGTTTCCCCAGGGCGGCTCTCGCACTCGAGCGCGCCACCGTGTAGATGAATGATGGACTGTGCAATCGACAGGCCCAGGCCGGTGCCATCGGCGCGCCCGGTCACCATTGGTGCGAAAACCGCAGGCAGCAATTCCGGGGGAATTCCGGGACCGTTATCGATGATATCGACCCGGCAGACCAGGCGGTGCAGTTGCGCGCCGACGCTGAACTGTCGTTGCGAGCGAGTGCGCAGGAGGATCTCACAATTTTTCGGGTTTGTTGCGGCCTGCAGGGCATTGCGCATGATATTCAACACCGCCTGGATCAGCTGCGCTCTATCACAGGGAAACTCCGGCAGGCTCGGGTCATAATCCCGGATGATGGTGACACGGTTGTCGGACTCAGCGGTGATCAGGTTGCGCACATGCTCCAGAATCTCGTGGATATTGGTTGGTTGCGGGTCCAGTTGGCGATTGGGACCCAGTAACCGGTCGACCAGGTCGCGCAAACGGTCCGCCTCACGGATGATGATGCGTGTGTACTCGGCCAGCTCCTCGTTGGGCAATTCCCTGGCCAGTAACTGGGCTGCACCGCGCACCCCGCCCAAGGGGTTCTTGATCTCATGGGCCAGACCGCGGATCACTGCCCGGCTGGTTTCCTGGGCTTGCAGCAGGCTTTCATCGCGGCTGATTTTAAGTAGACCGGTCGACCGCCATGAGCTCTACCAGCAGGCTGGTTACCCCCTCGCTGTCGGTGACCGGGGTGATGATCACATCGACATGAATTTCCTGGCCTGAATGGCAGCATCAGGGACATGCTGCGACTGGCATGGGGGCTCTTGCTCGCCATTACTTGCTCCAGGGTAGTCAGCCACTCCCTGGGGTGCAGTACCAGTTTGCCGGCGTGTTGGCCGATACAGCGCGATTCTGAGGTTTCAAGCAGGGCCTGACCTGCGGCATTGAGCGCGGTGACCCGTAGCTTGTCGTCCAGCGCCACGATCCCCGTGCTGATATTGTCCAGTATGCCCTGGTCCTGCTTCATCCTTGCCTCATGTGTGGGTCGGGCCGCGTTCGGCGGTGCCGTGAGTTGTGATTCGTGGGCCCAAGCCCGCAACAGGCCTCCTCCCATAGCCTTAGCAAAAATGGAGCCAGAATGACGCGGCGGGGCGAGAAAAAACGTTGAATGCCTGAATATTGTGCAAGCGACGAGAGTAAGCGCCCGCCCACACTCTGCGTATTGAACAGACAGTGCTTTGGGGTGATTCAGGCGCGCATGGCAAATGGCCTTTTCAGCGCCCTACGCACCATCATGGTGCATTACCGCCAGGGCGCTGTCCAGCTCAATTATTTATGGGTTGCGGCTTGGGTGGCCGCGGCTTGACCGGCGGCGTGGCCCTGTTTTTGAAGTTAACCGAGGGTCGGTGTACGAAAACTCGCACAGGCTCGGAGAGCGTGACTGTCTTGCCGGCGTTATCGATGATCCCGACGGTGAGGTCGTGTTGACCGCGAAACACATTGGTCAGGCTCCACGTTGAGGTCTGTTGGGGATCTCCCCAAGGGGCCCCGTCCAGGAACAATTGCAGCCTATCGGCCTGACTGAGGGCGGGACTGACCCTGGCGCCGACAGAAAAATTGCCAGGCCCCATGGGGAAGGATGTTTCGTTGGCAGGTTCAGTGATGGCCACCGTGTAGGGTACGACTTCCGACTCCACATTGGGGGTACTCTCCGGCGCAGGGCGCGTCTGGGGTGGCGGAGCGGTATTGGTAGGCCGTATCTCAACCCTTTCCGCCGGTGTGGCATTGGCCGGGGGTCTATCGGTAAACACCACATTGCCCTGCGCATCTGTGGTGCGGTACACCGCCTGGGCCAGACTATCGAGGGACAGTAGCAGCAGGACAAGCAACAGAAGTCTGGACATGGCAATCGCCTTATGTGGTCTCGAATACCTATACCCTACCAGAAATCACCGGGCGGGAAGAGTTCCCGGCGGCAGAACTCGCTGCGCGGCGCAAAAAAAAGGCCCACCAGGGTGGGCCTTTTTTAGCAGGAGTGATGCTTATACGGAGTAGTACATGGCGAATTCAATCGGGTGAGTCGTCATGTTCAAGCGCTGGATTTCCCCTTCCTTCAGTTCGATGAAAGCACTGATCATGTCGTCGGAGAACACGCCGCCTCTGGTCAGGAACTCGCGATCTGCATCCAGGGCAGCCAGGGACATTTCAAAGCTGGATGATACTGTGGGAATGGCCTTGCCTTCTTCCGGGGGCAGGTCGTAAAGATCCTTGTCGGCGGGATCGCCGGGGTGAATCTTGTTCTGGATACCATCAAGGCCGGCCATCATCATGGCGGCGAACGCCAGGTAGGGGTTGGCAGAGGGGTCAGGGAAACGGACCTCGATACGCTTGCCCTTGGGGTTGGCCTCGTAGGGAATGCGAATGGACGCAGAGCGGTTGCGCGCCGAGTAGGCCAGCATAACCGGCGCTTCGAAGCCCGGTACCAGACGCTTGTAGGAGTTGGTAGAGGCGTTGGTGAAGGCGTTCAGGGCGCGCGCGTGCTTGATGATTCCGCCGATGTAGTACAGCGCGTCCGTGGACAATCCGGAGTAGCCGTCTCCCGCGAACAGGTTCACGCCGCCCTTGGAAATAGACTGGTGCACGTGCATGCCGGAGCCGTTATCGCCAACGATTGGCTTGGGCATGAAGGTGGCGGTTTTGCCGTAGGCGTGGGCCACGTTGTGTACGCAGTATTTCAGTATCTGCACTTCATCAGCCTTTTTCACCAGCGTGTTGAACCGTACGCCGATCTCACATTGCCCTGCAGTGGCCACTTCGTGGTGATGCACCTCGATATCGAGGCCCATCTGCTCCATGGCGGTACACATTGCTGCACGAATATCGTGCAGCGAATCGACCGGAGGCACGGGGAAGTAGCCGCCCTTGACGCCCGGACGGTGGCCTGTGTTGCCTTCCTCAAAATTGTGGTTGGAGGCCCAGGCGGCTTCATCCGAGTGAATTTTGACGCTGCAGCCACTCATATCGACATGCCACTTGATGTCGTCGAAAATGAAGAATTCCGGCTCAGGACCGAAGTAAGCGGTGTCACCGATGCCGGTGGATTTCAGGTAGTCCTCCGCGCGCTGGGCCACCGAGCGAGGATCGCGATCGTAGCCTTGCATGGTTGTAGGCTCGGCAACATTACAGCGCAGGATTACGGTGGCGTCGTCGGTAAAGGGATCCAGCATCGACGTGCTGTCATCGGGTATCAGCACCATGTCGGAATCATTGATGCCTTTCCAGCCCCCGATGGATGAGCCGTCAAACATTTTGCCGCCTTCGAAGAAGCCCTCAGACACCTCCTTGGACGGGATGGTGACATGTTGCTCCTTGCCGTGGGTATCGGTGAAGCGCAGGTCTACCCAGCGGGCTTCGTTTTCTTTGATCAGCTTCAGGGTCTTCTTGGACATCGTGTGTTCTCCATAGGGCAGTAATCGGGCCGGTCGCGCCGGTCCGCGTTCGTTCTCCTGAGGCCAGGCAAACCGGGCAGCACAGGTATTGTCAGCAGGCTCAGAGAAAGCAAGAGCTATGCCATAAAGGTGTTCAAGGTAACCCACTGAAATTCTGCGAGTTTATACCATCAATTGCACAGGGCGAACGAGCCGCGCACTAAAATAGAGCACTGCGAGGCAAATTTGGTGCAAATCCTGCAAAGACTGGATTGCACGGCCGATCAGCGCAATTGCCCGGGTGAAGTGTGTTTAATACCTACCCCGATGAGACGCAGTGGTTATGACCTCTGCGCAATTCGTTGTCAAGTATTTCTCTGCAATCGTCACGAACAGCCAACCGGTGCGGGGTCGTAATGGCGTAGTTTCCGCATCGGCCCGATTAGTACACATTTCACACAACTCTGTGGCACCCCGCTACAGGGCTATGGGGTATAATCCGCGCCTTTTTTACGGCTCCCAAGTGCCCAGAGGTAACCCATTGATCGAGAACCTTCGCAACATCGCCATTATTGCCCACGTTGACCATGGCAAAACCACCCTCGTGGATTGCCTGCTGCAACAGTCGGGCACCCTCGATCGGCGCTCCGATGGTGCAGAGCGCGTGATGGATTCCAACGATCAGGAGCGGGAGCGCGGCATTACAATTCTGGCCAAGAACACGGCGATTGTGTGGAACGGCTACCGCATCAATATCGTTGATACTCCCGGTCACGCCGACTTTGGCGGCGAGGTTGAACGCGTATTGTCCATGGTCGACTCGGTATTGCTGTTGGTTGATGCGGTGGACGGACCCATGCCGCAGACTCGATTTGTCACTTCCAAGGCTTTTGAGCAGGGCCTGAATCCGATTGTGGTGATCAACAAGGTGGATCGCCCCGGAGCGCGTCCGGACTGGGTGGTGGACCAGGTTTTTGACCTGTTTGACCGGCTCGGCGCCACGGAGCAGCAGCTGGATTTTCCCATTATCTATACGTCCGCCATTCTGGGCACCGCCGGTCTCGACCATGCGCACATGAGCGCGGACATGCAGCCGCTGTTTGAGACTGTCATAGAAAAAGTACCGGCGCCTGCGGTTAACTCCGAGGGGCCGCTGCAGATGCAGATCAGCGCGCTGGATTACAGCAGCTACGTGGGGGTGATCGGCGTCGGTCGGATTACGCGCGGCACGCTGGTTCCCAATACCCAGGTAGTCGTCGTGGATAGCGAGGGTGCGACACGTAAAGGCCGCGTGCTGCAGGTGATGGGTCACCTGGGGCTGGAACGGGTTGATGTGGCGGCCGCCGAGGCGGGAGATATCGTTTGCGTGACTGGTATCGAGGGATTGAATATCTCCGATACTTTGTGTGATCCCGCTTTTCCAGAGGCCTTGCCTCCCCTGTCGGTAGACGAGCCCACCGTAAGTATGACGTTCCAGGTTAACGATTCACCCTTTGCCGGCAAGGAGGGCAAGTATGTTACCTCGCGCAATATCAAGGACCGCCTCGAGCGGGAACTGATCCACAACGTTGCGCTGCGCGTGGAGCCCGGCGATACGCCTGACAAATTCAAGGTGTCCGGCCGTGGCGAGTTGCATCTTTCCGTGCTGATTGAATCCATGCGCCGGGAAGGTTTTGAACTGGGCGTATCCCGTCCGGAAGTCATTCGCAAGGAAGTGGACGGTGTGATGCAGGAGCCTTTCGAGCAGCTGGTGATCGACTGCGAAGAACAGCACCAGGGGTCAGTGATGCAGGAACTGGGCCTGCGCCGTGCGGAACTGGAGAATATGGTACCTGACGGCAAGGGGCGCGTGCGACTGGAGTTTATTATCCCCGCACGCGGGCTGATCGGATTCCGCTCCCTGTTTCTGACACTGACCTCGGGCGGAGGAATCCTGACACACGTTTTTGACCATTACGGCCCGATCAAGAATGCGGAAATTACACACCGGGCCAACGGCGTACTGGTGTCCATGGTAAAGGGCAAAACCCTCGGTTACTCCCTGTATAACCTGCAGGAGCGAGGGCGTATGTTTGTCGATCCCAATATTGAAGTGTACGAGGGGCAAATCATCGGTCTGCACACTCGCGGCAATGACCTGACGGTTAATCCGATCAAGGGTAAGCAGCTGACCAATGTGCGCGCTTCGGGAACCGACGAGGCTCTCACGCTCACGCCGCCCGTACGTCATACACTGGAGCAGGCGCTGGAATTTATCGAGGAAGATGAATTGGTAGAAGTGACACCCGCCAGCATTCGCTTGCGCAAAAAGTTGCTGCAGGAGCACGAGCGTCGCCGGGCTGGTCGCATCTGAGGCGGAGCGCCTGAGGTATGAAGGCCCTGTTGCAGCGCGTCAGTCACGCCAGTGTAACGGTAAATTCAGAGTGCGTGGGTGAGATCGAACAGGGCCTGCTGGTGTTCCTGGGCCTGGATCGCGGCGATGACCGCGCTGCGGCAGATCGGATGGTGGATAAATTACTGGCCTATCGCTTGTTCGCTGACGGCCAGGGGCGTATGAATTGCAGTGTGGTGGATGTGTATGGTGGTGTGCTGCTGGTATCCCAGTTCACCTTGTCGGCAGACACCAGCAAAGGCCTGCGCCCGAGTTTCTCCTCGGCTATGCCTCCCGCAGAGGCGGCACCGCTTTATGATTATATCCTGTCGCAGTTGCAGCATCGTCACACGCACGTGGCATCGGGTGTGTTCGGCGCTGACATGCAAGTCAGTCTGGTCAATGCGGGCCCAGTCACCTTTCTGCTGGAAGTCTAGGCAGTTCTGAACGAAATTATGGCTGGCGATAGCGCATTTGCCTGTGCAGTATGTTGTCCTCAAGATATTCGTTGCCCTCGCCGACGAACCCCAGGGTGGAATAGAAATCCTGTAAATGGGCCTGCGCGTTAATGCGGATGCCACTGCCTGGCCACTGCAACAGGTTATGCTCTATCCCGCGCCGCACGAGTTCCCTGCCCAACCTGCTGGCCGCGCAGCGCTGGGCAGACGACGATTCTGCCCAGAGAGCTCTCCGGATAACTCAGTCCTGGTGCCAGGCACCGTTGGTATGCGACGAGTTTCTGATCCCGCATGCAGAGCATGTGGCTTGCATGCTGATCCAGGTTATCGAGGTCCAGGTAGGCGCAGCTTTGTTCGACGACGAAGACTTCCTGCCGCAAACGCAATACGGCATACATGCCCTCCACGGTCAGTTCAGCGAAAGCCAGGGTTTTCCATTCCAGGGTCATGGTGCTCTCAGTTAAAGTTTATGGTGCGCGCAACAAAAGTCGGGTGCGACGTTCTCCGTCAGCAGATTAGTTGCTACTATAGTCCGCTAACAAAAGCGATAACAGGCTCTGATCCAGGAGTCATCGCGGGATATAAGCGGCTGCGACGACGAGATTGCACAGACAGGGTTGGCATCCAGAACAAGGCAGGGTTTTGCTGATGTTGGTAAATATTGACGCGCAAGATATCTCGGTGCTGAGCCAGCAATTCGGGAAACTGGTCAGTGGCTTGCTGGAAGTAGTAAAAATGCCTGCCATGCCCCTTGATGTTGATGTGACCGTCGCCGGAAATTTTC
The DNA here is from genome assembly GCA_963762235.1 of uncultured Gammaproteobacteria bacterium. Classification (GTDB taxonomy): domain Bacteria; phylum Pseudomonadota; class Gammaproteobacteria; order Pseudomonadales; family Halieaceae; genus Marimicrobium. Next base: position 57,526 of record CAVXKH010000010.1, read on the forward strand.
GCGGTTACGATGGTACCCAGTTCTATGTGGTAAAGCAGGGCTCCATAACAGCAAGGTACCAGGGCAAGACACTTTACACGCTGGAAGAGAGCGACATTCTATTACCTGACATCGCCGGTGGCCTGGACCAGAATATTGCGGTATTTTACGGCAGCGATGCCGGAGCCCAATTGCACAGCTATCCGGCGCTGGAGTTTATGCAACGGGTTTTTGACGAACCGGCGGCTATCAGGTTATGGACGCGCCTGTTGGTTACCTACGCAGGGTTGATGTTGCGAATTGCTGCGGCCAATGCGCGGGAAGAAGTGCCAGTAATGCCCGGATTCGAGGTCTATGAACCGGGGGACATTATCATTCGGCAGGGTGATAGGGCAGACTTCGTATATAACATGAGTTCAGGTGTGGCAGAAGTGCTGGTCGATGATGTCAATGTCGGGCGCATAGGTGATGGCGAGATTTTCGGAGCGATGGCGGCCCTCACCCAGGCCGATCGCAGTGCGACAGTAAGAGCAAAAACCACCTGTTCTATTGTGAAAGTTCCCAAGGAGCAGTTCACCGAGTTGATCAAGAGCAATCCGGCAACCATTCACAGCCTGTTGATCGATATGGCGCATTCAATCGTCAATCTCAATGAGCAGTTGGTCGGTTTGCAAGGAAATCGCCGGGAAAATTATCAGGAGAGCTAGGCCCCGGCTTCAGGTGCCATCGCCCGCTATGTCGTGCGCGGAGATACCGCAATCGGTGCGCTTACCGAAAGTAGTAACACAGGTCAGTTTCTAATGTCCGACATTCCACAAATCGATAGCGATGGCACCGAACAGGTGTCACTCAAGCTGTATGCCGAGAAGGCCTATCTGGATTATTCCATGTACGTCATCCTCGATCGTGCCCTGCCACATGTGGGCGATGGGCTGAAGCCGGTGCAGCGGCGCATCATCTACGCCATGAGTGAGCTGGGGCTGAAATCCTCGGCCAAGTTCAAGAAGTCGGCTCGCACCGTTGGCGATGTGATCGGCAAATTCCATCCTCACGGCGACAGCGCTGCTTATGAGGCCATGGTGTTGATGGCCCAGGATTTCAGTTATCGCTACCCGCTGGTAGACGGACAGGGCAACTGGGGCTCGCCCGACGATCCCAAATCCTTTGCCGCCATGCGCTACACTGAGTCGCGTCTGACCGCCTATGCTGAAGTCCTGCTCAGCGAACTCGGCCAGGGTACGGTGGACTGGACGCCCAATTTTGACAGTACCCTTGATGAGCCAGTTGTGTTGCCTGCGCAGGTTCCCAATGTTTTGTTAAACGGCACCACTGGTATTGCCGTGGGTATGGCCACTGATGTACCGCCGCACAATCTGCGGGAAGTGGTGGCGGCCACGGTGCGCTTGCTGGAGTCGCCCAAGTCCACGGTGGCGGAGTTGTGCGAGCACGTGCTGGCTCCAGACTTTCCCACCAATGCGGAAATCATCACACCGCGCGCAGAAATTCTCGCGCTGTACGAAACCGGGCGCGGTGGTCTGCGCATGCGTGCTGTGTGGGAAAGGGAGGGTGGCGATATCGTGATAAATGCGCTGCCCTACCAGGTATCGGGCTCCCGGGTGCTGGAGCAGATTGCGCAGCAGATGCAAGCCAGAAAATTGCCTATGGTGTCGGATCTGCGGGATGAGTCGGACCATGAAAACCCTACCCGTCTGGTTATTGTGCCGCGCTCCAACCGGGTCGATCTGGATGCGCTGATGAGCCATCTGTTCGCCACTACTGACCTGGAGCGCAGCTATCGCGTCAATTTGAACATGATCGGCATCGACGGTCGTCCGGGGGTGAAAGGCCTGGATCGAATTCTCCGGGAGTGGTTGAAATTCCGCACTGAAACGGTCCGACGGCGGCTGGAACATCGTCTGGATCGCGTGCTGAAAAGACTGCATATCCTCGACGGGTATCTGGTCGCCTTCCTCAATATCGATGAAGTGATTCATATCATTCGCACCGAGGATAAGCCCAAGCCCGCCCTGATGGCGCGTTTTGGAATCACCGATGTCCAGGCGGAGGCCATCCTGGAACTGAAGCTGCGCAACCTGGCGAAGCTGGAAGAGATGAACATCCGCGCGGAACAGGACGAGTTACAGCAGGAGCGCGACCAGTTGCAAAAAATTCTGGGCAGCGAAGCCAGGCTCAAGACCCTTATCAAGACTGAGCTGCTGGCAGTCGCAGAAAAATACGGTGACGCGCGCCGTTCGCCGCTGGTAGCGCGCGTGGAGGCGAAGGCCTTCAGCGAACTTGAACTGGTGACTGCTGATCCGATCACGGTGGTGATGTCGGAAAAAGGCTGGATCAGGGCGGCCAAGGGGCACGATATTGACCCCACAAGCCTCAGTTACAAGTCCGGCGACAGCTATAAGATGTGTGCCCATGGGCGCAGCAACCAGCCTGTGGTCATACTTGATTCAACCGGCCGGGCATACACGGTTCCGTCCTATAACCTGCCCTCGGCGCGGGGCCAGGGAGAGCCGGTAACCGGGCGCATCAATCCCCCTTCCGGGGCGACATTCGGTGGCCTGATGATGGGTGCGGACGATGCGCTTTATCTGCTGGCCAGTGACGCCGGGTATGGTTTCGTCGCCAGGCTGGGTGACCTGCAGACCAAAAATCGCGCGGGCAAGGCGGTAATCAGCTTGTCCAAGGGTGGGCAGGTGCTGCAGCCGACGGCAATTGGATCGGTGGAGGAGTCTCTGGTGGCCGCCGTTTCCAGCGAGGGACGCTTGCTGATCTTCCCGCTGGCAGACCTGCCACAGATGGCCCGGGGCAAGGGCAATAAAATAATGGGCATTCCTTCCGCTCGTGTGCAGGCGCGGGAGGAGTATGTGGTGGCGGTCCAGGTGTTTACGGCACAGGATACACTGGTGATCTATTCCGGCAAACGTCACCAGAATTTCAAGATCAAGGATCTGGAACATTACCGGGGAGAGCGGGGTCGGCGTGGCAACAAGCTACCGCGCGGTTTCCAGAAAGTGGACAGTATGCTGGTGGAATCCTGATCCTGGGTGCAAAGCGCCAGCTTAGCGCCTGACGGGATCAGTCAGGCGCTTCAGTATCAGGCGCAATTGCCGTTCCAATAGATCCTGGTAGGGGCCGGCAAACTCCTCGATCAGAGCGTAATCCATCACGTCGGTCGGTCGATGTTGCAGGCGCCCGGATATATCAATGTCCTCGCACACGGCGGGAGATAGCAGAATATTGGGAGGTTTGCTGGCGCATACCTCTTGTAACTCATCAAGGGTGTGCTGTGTATACAGCCCCGGGTAGATATCGGTCCCATTCCCCACGCCCAGTTCGCTCTGGGAAATAGCCATGGCGATGGATAGCGAAAGAGACATCTGCTTTTCCAGTGACTGACTCACCGCCCGTACCAGCCAGGCGCAGGATGCAGCTCGAAATGCGGCGCTGCCGGCGCTGTTGTGGCCACTAAAGTAGATAGCCAGCCCGAACTGGCGCGCGACCTGTAAATCCCCGGCGTAAAAACCAGCCGCGGCGTAGACCACCTGGTGCAGGCGCTCCGTGTAGCGTTGCAAGGAGCGCTCGTCCAGGGTATCAACATAGTTCACCAGGCTGGAAAGGTGCAGATAGATTACAGCAGTGGTGCGATAGTTCTCGTCCTGTGGTCCTGGTTCACTGCGAGTGCGCAGCAGGTCCATGGGCAGGGCGTCGATTTGCCTGGCAAGCACCAGCAGCTCATTTGCCGGTTTGCTTCTGGGATCTTCTTCTTCGAGTGCAATTTTTCTGGCCATGCTGGACAGACTGCTTCCAAGGCGCTGCCCAAAGCGGCGGCTTACTCCGTATACCGCCACGCTGAGCAGTACCGCCAGGCCTAACATACTCAGTATAAAGCGCAGTTGCGCGGCCCGGGCGTTTTCCGCGCTGATGGTAACTGTGATCTGTCCGCCGATATCTGACTCGATGTGTACGGGCGCACTGTACTGGTAGAGGTTCAGCCCATGGGCTCTCGCCCGCTTGTCCCAGAACTTTGCCTTCCACATCGGAAACGGTGATCGCCTGGGCCGTCGAATTTTCCAGAAAGCGCTGCAGAGATGCCGAAACGCTGAGCCTGTCGCCACTCTCCATGGCGGGACTGACGCGTGCTGCCACCTGCCTGGCCAGAGAAATTCCGTACTCTTCCTGCAGCTGCATTTGCATATGGCGAGTGGAGATCGCGCCCAAAGCGACCAGGGCCAAGCTCACTAACAGGCACAATCCCGCAGCGACGAGTGCGAGTTGTTGACCGAGACTGATGTTACTGAAGCGGTTGTTCACGCGCGATGAATGACTTACCGGGTTGCGACAGGTGCCAGTATAAACCAGACACGGCGGCAATTGTGCTCTTTGTGCGACCTCGCCATCGAATATCTGCCATCCGTCACCGCAAACCACGCTTTTCAGTGCTTGTCGCAAACAGGTAGAATGATGTCCCGAGATACCAGGGGAATCCGCTGTGTGAATCAGATTTTGCTCATCACTATTTCCGGCGAAGATCAGTCAGGGGTTACCGCCGGACTGACGGCTATTCTGGCGGCACATTCCGTGAGTATCCTCGACATTGGTCAGGCCGTCATACACGCGGCATCTTTCATTGGGCCTGATGGTGGAGTTGCCGGAAGGTTGCGTCAGCCAGCAGGTGGCGGACGCGGTGCAGAATTTCGCATTGCGGCACGATCTGCGCGTTGTTACCAGTGCGGTATCGCCCGAGAGTTATAGCCAGTGGGTCGAGGCACAGGGTCAGGCGCGCTATATTATTACTCTGTTGGCGCGCAAGATTACTTCCGATCAGCTCGCCAGGGTAACAAAGGTCATTGCGCATCACGGGCTTAACATAGCGGGTATAAATCGCCTGTCAGGTCGCATTCCTCTCGGGGAGCTGCCGGCACTCAGCAAGGCGTGCGTGGAGTTTTCGGCGCGCGGATCTTTGCAGGATTCCGCCGCCTTTCGCCGCGATTTACTGGAAGTTGCGGGAGCCCTGGAGGTGGACCTGGCTTTTCAGCAGGACAATATGTACCGCCGCAACCGGAGGCTCGTTGCTTTTGATATGGACTCCACACTGGTTGAGGCGGAGGTCATCGACGAACTGGCAAAGCTGGCCGGTGTGGGCGAGCAGGTCAGCGCGATAACCGAGCGCGCCATGCGTGGAGAGATCGATTTCAGCGAGAGTTTTCGCACCCGGGTCGCTTTGCTGAAAGGATTGGAAGAGAGCGCTCTGCAACGCGTGGCCAGCCAACTGAAAATAACCGAAGGCGCGGAGCATTTGATTTCAACGCTGCGTACCCTGGGGTATAAGACCGCAATACTTTCCGGTGGCTTTACCTATTTTGCCAGGCACTTGCAGGTCCGCTTGGGTATGGATTATGTCTATGCCAACGAACTCGACATTGCCGAGGGGGTGGTCACGGGCAAAATCAGGGGGTCAATTGTCGATGGTGCGCGCAAGGCTGAACTGCTGCGGCAATTGGCCGATGAACAGGGCATAGATATGCAGCAGGTTATTGCAGTGGGCGATGGCGCCAACGATTTGCCGATGCTGAGCATTGCCGGTTTGGGTATTGCGTTCAGGGCGAAGCCGCTGGTGCAGAAATCAGCGGAGCAGTCGATCTCTACCCTTGGCCTGGATGCGATTCTTTATTTGTTGGGTATTTCGGACAAGTACCAGAGTCAGGGCTAGGTTCGAGACGGTGCTGGCGCTAGATATTGCTCCACAGAGAGTCATACTCGATGCCCGGCTGACCATTCAGGCTTTCGGCCAGAACATCGCCGAGTTCTTTTATATAGCGGAACTCGAACTGCTCAACGCTCCCGGTTGACATTATATGTCGCAGCAGCTGGATGGTGCGCGCTTCGACACTGTTGCGAAGGGTTACTTTTTGTCGCTCCTTGAATCCAGCGCGGGGGGTGATCAGTGTATGAGGTTGGCCCACGAGCTTGATTTCCGGCAGTAGCAGTACCCGCATTGGCGGCGTTTTTTCGCCGCCCTTTTGATGAATGCGAGCGCCATAAGCGATCGCACGGGGACTGAGCAGTTCCAGTCCGATCAGGGTTTTGGCATTATCGAGTCGGCTTAACCAGCGAATGACGGCAATGACCCATTCCTTCTGCTCTTCCTCTTCTTTCAAGCCGATGATGTCGCCTGTTTTTATGTCGCCAGGCAATTCATCAACCCACTCCAGACAATAGCCACCGGGACTGGTATCTGCCAGCTGGACTTTGAAAACCGGGTAGCGTTCATTCGCTGGCAGTCCCGGATTTTCATCCGGCAGCAGCCTGGCTCGGGTCGCGGCATCAAGCTCGATTTTGCCTTGCGCTTCTTCTTCAGCAGAGCGGATGTAGTCCTCCTCCGGGTTTGCCTTTTCCCATATATCATTTGCGCCGCCTGCAGCTAGAAACTGGCTGTTTTGCGTTTGCATGGTTGCAGCCGGAACATACCGATCGCCATACAACATTTGCTCGAACAGTCGCTGGCGGGCCACCTGATAATGGACACTGCTGAGGCCCACGCAAATCCATAGTGGGCGGTTGGAGGTGGTTCGTTTGAAATTACGCAGACTCATGCTGCCGAGTGACGCCATCAGGTGATCCAGCATGTTGGAGGGCACGCTGGTGTCTTTGTCAAAGCTGGCGCCCTGAATGCCCGCTTCCTGTTTCAGTCCTTTCAGGTGCTCCAGTAGCGTTGTGGTGTTGATAGTGCGACACAGGGGTCCCGGTTGTGTCGCGGTACAATGCGCGATATTGCGGTGGCTGGTCACTGTCCAGGTCGACCATAAACAGGTCGTCTCCCGTCCCACAATTATCGAGTTGTACCAGGTCACTCCACTGCTGTAGTCCACGATACAGCGCCGCCAGATCGCTCTGGCGCAATTGGTTGGGTTTGCAACAGCCCAGCATCAGGGCCTGCAAGTAGGTTGCCTTGATGGTGCTGCCGCCGGACAGAGGCTCCGGTACAGGGAGGTCGGCCAGTCGCTGGTTATCGGCGAGCGCATAGAGCTGGTGCAGCGTTTGCCAGCCGTGAATTTCCATAGGCCTGTGCAGTTGAAAATTCTGCAGGACTCTGCGCCCGGCGAATACCAGCGCCCGCTGTATGGCCTGACAGGTAAGGCGTGCCGGATTGGTCTCGCGGATGGCGTCGCGCTGCTGGATGGTTTCGATTGCAACGATAGTGTAGGCGGTTGTGGCGAGGTGAGCAGCCTGTCGCTGAGCTCCGCCATGCGTCGCGGCTCCTCAGGCATGATCAGGGGCTGGTTGAGAAAACGCTTTGACAGGTTGGCCAGCGCCACGTTGAGGTTGGGCCGGAGAATCTCCATGATGTCGTAGCGAGACTCGGGTGCGAGCTTCGTCCGGTTGAGATCGCTCAGGGCCTGGCCGAGCAATTGCACCAGGGAGTTGGTGTTGGTAACGGGCAGGCCCTGTACCCAGTTGTTGGCTGCGTCCGTGTTTGGCTGGAACAGCGGCAAGCCGGTGAGGTCCTGGCGCGGGATCTTCAGTTTGATGGTTGTATGGTCTTCCATATCAGCAAGCCAGTATTCTTATTGCATTCCAGATACCCTGTATGACTAGAATATCCCACTTTAAGCATCTGTCGCCACTCGGAATTCGGCCTCTGCCATTGGCCGACGACGTGCGGTATTATAAGACTCTTTTTTACAGCAACCGATAGAGAGCATCATGGCGTATTTTACGACAAATGACTTCCGCTCTGGCATGAAAGTCATGCTGGATGGAGATCCATGCAGCATTCTTGATAATGAATTTGTGAAGCCCGGAAAAGGCCAGGCCTTCAACCGGGTGAAATTGCGCAACCTGAAGACCGGACGGCAGTGGGAGCGCACTTTCAAATCCGGAGAGAGTCTTGAGGGGGCGGATGTGATGGACCGCGTCATGGAGTATCTGTATACCGATGGCGAGTTCTGGTACTTCATGGAATCGGATACCTTTGAGCAATACCAGGCCGATGCCGCGGCCGTGGGAGATAGTTATTTGTGGCTCAAGGAACAGGACAAGTGTGATGTCACTCTGTACAACGGCGTCCCGTTATCGGTCGCGCCACCCAACTTCGTGGAGCTGCAAATCATGGAAACCGATCCGGGCCTGAAGGGCGACACCGCCACCGGCGGCACCAAGCCGGCGAAGTTGAGCACCGGCGCTGTGGTTAAGGTTCCCCTGTTTATCAGCACCGGCGAAGTGATTCGGGTCGATACGCGCACCGGCGAATACCAGAGTCGCGCCAGTAAGTCCTGAGTATAGTCACGGCAGACCCCGGGCGTGCACTGGCGGCCAGCCGCGGATCTCAGGTCGATGCGCCAGCGCGCACGAGTTGCTGGCGAAGCTGCGACAGTTTTTCGCCGACCGCACCATTCTTGAGGTAGAGACGCCACTGCTGTGTCGCAGTGGCATCACCGACCCGGCCATTGAACCGTTTGTAGCAGTGAGTGGGGACTCCTCGCAGCAGCCACGATTTCTGCAGACATCCCCGGAGTACGCCATGAAGCGTTTGCTCGCTGCATGGGGTGAGCCGATATTCCAGATCGGCAAGGCATTCCGCGACGGCGAAGCCGGCTCCCGTCACAACCCTGAGTTCAGTTTGCTGGAATGGTATCGTCCCGGCTTCGATCACCATCAGTTGATGGCTGAGGTGGCGGACCTTGTGCGGTTTTGCCTGGGAGAGCGAGCGCTGCAGAAATACAGCTATCGCGAGCTGTTCCAGGAGCGCCTGCAGCTTGATCCTTTTACTGCACCCGGCGCCGAGCTTGAAGCCGTTGCACGCCGCCACCTCGATCCCGGCAACCTGTCCGGCGACCGGGACCTGTGGCTGGATCTATTGATGAGCCATGTGCTGGAGCCGCAACTGGGTCGCGGCGCGCTCTGCTTTATCTATGATTACCCGACCTCCCAGGCGGCGCTGGCGCGTGTTGTGCAGGCCGACGATGTATGGGTGGGGCAGCGGTTTGAACTCTACGTGGAGGGCATGGAACTGGCCAATGGCTATTGCGAACTCACCGATGCCCGCGAGCAGCGCCAGCGCTTCGAGCGCGATAACGCGCTGCGCCGGGAGCGCGGCCAGCGTGAGCGTCCTGTTGATGAGTGTTTGTTGGCAGCGCTGGAGCACGGCCTGCCAGACTGCAGCGGCGTGGCGCTGGGCATTGATCGATTACTGATGCTGGCAAGCGGCGCGGCTGATATCAGGGATGTGCTGTCCTTCGACTGGGAGCGGTCATGAGCGGAACAGCTTAAAAAACGCCGGTGCATTGACCGGCGGTGCTAGGCCGTCAGGTCGCCTGTTATGACCCGGCGTCCAGAATGTTCCTGATCGTACTGTTGGTCACTTCGCCCCCATGGGTGATGATGCACCCGGGCAAAATGTCGTCGTTAAAATCCACCTCAAACAGGTGTTTCTCCTTGCACCAGTTGTCCTCCACCAGGTTGAACAGGTTGGCCGAATACATCTGGCTGGCATCATGGGCGACCTCACCGGCCAGATTGCCCTTGCCGATGATGGTGACGCCGGCCCACTGCACGACCTCATTGGGCACTGAGCCCTCCACGTTACCACCCGTTTCGGCGGCCATATCGACAATCACGGACCCTGGGGCCATACCCTCAATCATGTCTTTGGTGACCAGTACCGGCGGTTTGCGGCCGAATACCTGGGCTGTAGTGATTACCACATCGGATTTGGCAATAACGTCTTTTTGCGCCTGGCGCTGCTTCTCGACCTGTTGTGGTGTCAATTCCTTGGCATAACCATCGGCGGTCTGGCCGGTCTCCCCAAGGTCGATCTCCAGAAATTTGGCACCGACGGACCGCACTTGTTCGGCGACCACCGGACGGGTGTCAAAGGCGGTGACCTTGGCGCCCAGGCGCTTGGCGGTAGCGATGGCCTGCAGGCCTGCGACACCGGCACCGATCACGAACACATTGGCGGGTTTCAGGGTGCCCGCCGGGGTCATCATCATGGGAAAGATGCGCGGCAGGTAGGTCGCAGCCTGTATGACCATCACGTAGCCGGCCAGGTTGGCCTGGGAGCTCAGTGCATCCATCTTCTGGCTGCGGGTGGTGCGCGGGATCATTTCCATGCTGATGGCGGTCACACCCGCGTCCCTGAGCGCTTTCACCAGCCCATGCTCGTTAAAGGGATCCAGATAGCTGATATGGATGGCCCCCCGCTTCATCAGGGCTATTTCCTCAAGCTGCGGCTTGCGCAGGCGCAGCAGCAGGTCGGCGCTGCGAAACAATTCGTTGCGGTCCATGGAAACGGTGGCTCCCGCTGCGGTGTAATCGGCATCGGCGAAACCGGAGCTGGCACCCATACCGGATTCAATCACAACGTCGGCGCCCATGGTGCATAACTTCTTGGCGTGAGCGGGTGTAATCGGAATCCGGTGTTCTCCCGGATGGGTCTCTTTGGGAATGGCGATGCGCATGCGGTTTGTACCCCCGTTTTTAAATCTAGTCGTGCTGTCGGTGATCACGCACCGGAGTTATTGAAAGTCAGCCTTGCGGGCAGCGGCGCACTCTACCACAGCCGCTATGGCCACGGGAATAATGACTAATGTGCGAGCCAGGTCCTGTACTCCCACCAGGGCGGTAGCAGCTTGCGGTATTGCGGCTGGCGGTAGCGGGGGTCGATAAGCAATGCACTGCCGGTGTCCTCCATGCGCCGCACCACCCGGCCCAGGGCCTGGTCTACTTTCTGCATACCGGGGTAGAGAAACGTGTACTCAAAGCCCGCGCCATAGCGCTGCTGGTACCAGTCCTGCAACTGGCGGGTATCGCGATTGACCTGCGGCATGCCGATACCCACTACCACCACGCTGGACAGGAGCTTCTCCGGGAAGGTCTATACCCTCACCGAACACGCCGCCCAGGATGCAGAATGCCGCCACATCGTCGCGTTGTTCCAGCAGTTGCAGCAGTTGCTCGCGTTCGGGCTCATTCTGGGCGCGCGCCTGTACCCATACGGTACGCGACAGTGGCGGCCCGGCAGCAGCCTGCAGGTGTGCCAGGGCGTCCTGCAGGTAGCGGTAGGAGGGAAAGTACACAATGCAGTTGCCAGGCGTGGTGCTCAGCCACCGGTAGAGTAATTGCGCCAGCGCGGGCAGGGATTGGTCACGCTGGTGATACCGGGTATCAATGTCGGTGGCCAACCACACGCGCAATTGCTCCGCCCTGAAGGGCGAGGTGGCGCGTGAGCAGACCGTCTGCTCTTGCAGGCCCAGTGCTGCGCGTGACCAGGGCAGTGGCGATAGTGTGGCCGAAAAGGCGACCACGGCATGGGCTCGCTCCTGCCGGAACGCAAGCAAGCGTGCCGGGTCCAGGCAGTTGAGTGTGACACACAGGCTTTGTCGCCCGACGCCACGGGTCAACTGGCAGCGATAGTCACTGTCCCATAGCTCGGCGACCCGCAGGAATTGCAGCACCGCAAAATAGAACTCCATCACAACCGGGTGTCGCTGCAAAAACGCGGGGACCTGTGCCAGCTGCTCTGTGACCGCGCCAGTGAACACTTGCAGCGCCTGGACCAGGCCTATTGGTAAGTCCTTACTACTGTCGAACGCCTCTTCCTGCCAGGGTTCTTTCAGCAAACGGAGGAATTGTCGATTAATCTGCGTGAGGCTCCTGGCGAGGCTGCCACCGACGCTGTTCCTGGCCTGTAGCACGGCGTCCTTGGCCAGCGCGGCACTGTACATGGCGCGCGCCCTGGGAGGGAGATTGTGCGCCTCGTCAAGCAACACGGTCGAGCGCCAGCCTTCCGTATCCATGGTGCTGCCGAGGCCGGCTGTCAGGCTGTATACATAGTGCAGGTCGGCAATGATGACGTCCACCCAGGGCAGCAGGTCCCGCGCCAACTCATACGGACAGACTTCGAAACGTCGCGCGAGCGCCTCGATATTCTCGCGTTGCAGAGTTCTTTGTTCGATGGCTGCGTGCAACGCCGCGGGCAGCTTGTCGTAATAGCCGCGCGCATAGGGACAGTCGTCCCCGTGGCAGGCGCTCCCGGGAGAGAGGCAGATTTTATCCTTGGCGGTCAGGCTCAGCGCGGTGCCCCGGTAGCCGGCCCCGGCAAAGTCTGCCAGTGTGTCCTGGGCGGCGCGGCGCCCCACGGTTTTTGACGTGAGGAAGACCACCTTGTCGTGCTTGCCGGTCGCGAGGGCTTTCAGCGCCGGGAAAAGCACCGCTGCTGTTTTGCCGATCCCGGTGGGCGCCTCCAGCAGCAAATGCCCGCCCTGGTCTATGCACTTGTAGGTCAACTCCGCGATGGCCCGTTGCCCCTGGCGAAACCCGCCATAGGGAAAGGCCAGTGCCACGATACTGGCGTCCCGCTCTTGTCGCAGGCGCGCGATGATGTGCAGCCAGTCGGCAAAGCGCGCCAGGGTCGCGGCGAGAAAGTCGGCCAGTTCGTCCCGTGTATACAGCTCACTGCGGCTGCATTCCTGATCATTGTCGATATTCAACCAGGTGACGCGGACTTCGAGCTGGGCGATGTCGTCCTGCGCCGCGATGATGGCGGCATACAGCCGTCCTTGCGCCAGATGGGTTTGGGCCACCGGTTCAGGAATGGAGTCGGGCTGGGACGCGACAGGTCTTGATCTCCTCCACCAGGCCCTGCTGCGGATCATAGCCGTCGGCGCGCCCGCGCAGTGTCAGCTGCAGTCCCGGCTCCTGGTGCTCGGTAGTCGACGCCATATTCGCTGCGGTAGGACGCCGGGCGGCGGGCAGTAGATGCGCTGGTGTCCGGCCACGCCCTGCACGCCCGGTCGGGGAGGGGTTGAAGCGCTGGTCGATATCGCCGCTGCGGTGACAGAACCGCACAAGTTCGGCAATGGCGATGGTCAATTCAGTCATCGCGCCACTCCACCCAGGCCACCTGTGCGGGAATGTGTTGGGCCTGGAAGAAGCGCAGCCAGCGTTTCTGGCTGTCCTGCAGCGCATCGCCCGGGCCTTTCACCTCGATCAGGCAGTAGTCGCCCGGTGCAGCACCCAGGGCGATCAGGTCGGGAAAGCCGCGACGGTTTTCCCCGGGATCGAACAGCATGCGCTCCCAGATAGCCAGCAAGTGAGCGGCGGGAATGACGCGGGCGCTGGCGCTCGATCAGGTCGGCATCAATATAGCCGCCAGTCGATCCAGCGGCACTGATAGTCGCTGGTAGCGCTGATAAGCCGCCACCAGGCTCGCGCCAGGTTGGCGTTGCGCGCAACTGCGCCAGTCCGGTGGTCGATGGAGTTCGCGGCGTGCGGCGCGAAAAGCGCTGTCATACATGTCAGCGGGTGCGCTCTGGTAGGGGTTGTGGAAAACGCCCGGCACGGCCGCGAAAATCTGCTCCCAGAATGCCAGCCCGAACAGGGCATTCATCAGCGTATTTTCCACGTAGTACACCGCGTGCCACTGGCTCTCCAGATGGCGTCGCCACCTGCAACTCCACCGGCACCACTGCCCGGGGGGCAATGCCAGGGTCACACTGTTGAAAGCATCGCGCCGCCGCGGCAGGCGGCCGCCGTCGACTTTGCGTCTTCACCCGCGGCAGTATGCGCTGCGGCGGCTTCGCGCTCATCCTCGCACCATGGCTGGCTGCAGTAATCTGTCTCGCACAGGGCGCCGCGCCGGCCCAGTCGCCGCGGTTTTCCAGAATGCGCGCGCGGCGTTCCCTGGCCGGATGGCGCCGGCTGCGGCTGTACAATTGTAATGCGCCAGTTCGCGCTCATCCAATGCGCTCCAGATCCCTGGCCAGGCGATTGCACAGGCGATGCCAGCGTTTTTCGCTGGAGGGAAAGCGGATGGTCATGCGCCAGTACCTGCGCGGCCAGCGCGCGGCAGTTGGTCCGGGTTGCCCGGCGTCGAGCAATTCATGATGGCTGTCGCTGAGCGGCCGCACAGGCCAGGTATTCCTCCACGCGCCTCGCGGCAGGAAAACAGGCGGTGCTCGCGATTCAGCTGATAGGGATAGTAGCGGGTGACGCCAAGGTCCTGCAGCACGAAGTCGGTCAGGCTCTGCCGCCGGTTGCCAAAAAACAGCAGCTGCAACATATTGCGCTGAGCTCCACGCCGCAGCGGCGCGACGATGCGTTGCGCCTCAACAGCGGCAAGCGCCCGCAGGGTGTCCTCTCGCGCTCAACTGCAACTGCGTCGATTGCCGCGCAGCAACGCGGCTTTATCGTGCGCCTGTCGGGGGTCCAGGGCGGGAAACATCTGCTGCAGTTCGCCGCGGGTGAACAGCTTCCCCAGTTCCTGTGCCGACAGCGCGACGGCCGTCCTCCGCCATGCCCTGTGCCAGCAGCATATCGAGTATTGGCGCCACCGGGCCCCAGCTCGCTGTATGCCAGTTTGCTTTCCCGAAACCAGGGGCCGGTGCGGCATATCAGCCGCACATACAGGCACTGTGCCGCTAAACTCCAGACTGCGAAAATGCTGCAAAAAGCCGCGTTCTGCGCTACTGAGGATGTCCGCCGTACTGCGCCTCCACGGTGTCGCACAGGCGCAGGTAATTGTCCCGGTAGTAAAAGGGGCTAGGGCTGTTTCGTTGATTCCGCCATGCAGGAGGTATGCTACGGCATTGGTCTGGTTTTGTCAGACCCGCTCCCGGCGCGTTGGGCACTAAAGTGAACGGACCCGTGGCCGGGTGTACGGGGCGTGCTAATTGCATTCTGGCGGGCCTGCGCCATTGACCGGTCCGGCCGATGGGCGCCGCGCAGTCGCACAAGAGCACTGACAGGTGAACCTCCGCCCAACACCTCCGGACTCGACCACTCTGGGATTATCCCGCCCCCATCTGTTGCGAACCCGCGTGCATGCTGGCGATATCGATGGCCTCAGCCATACCAATAACGTAGTCTATGTCGACTGGTGCCAGCAGGCCGCCTGGTCCCATTCGGTGGCGCTGGGCCTGGACCTGCAGCGCTACCGGACGCTGGATCGGGCGATGGTGATCACTTACAGTGAATTCCACTATTTCCAGGCCTCCCGGGAGGGCGATGAGATCGCTGTGGCCACATGGATCGTGACCTGGGACCGGAAATTGACCATGGCGCGTCGCTTCCAGGTGGTGCGGTTGGCGGACGGCGTCACGCTGCTGCGCGCTGCGATGCGCTTCGCCTGTATTGAGCTCAGTAGCGGGCGACCCAGGCGGCTGCCACAGGAATTTATCGATGGTTATGGACCGGCGGTACTCGGTGCAGCACCCTCCCCCTGAAACTCCGGTTCAGGAATCCGGCCTATCGCAACAGTTGCGCCATTCATGAGCCGGATCAATGTCAGCTGGCGCTGGACAGGCTAGCGTGAAAGCCTATTCTGGGAAAACCCAGCATTCTTGAGGAGGACAGGTAATGGCTGCTACCGTCAAAGCCACTGCAAAAAAACCGGCCGCTGCCAGGAAAAAGGCTGCTAAAAGAAAAAAGGTCGCCGAGCGTAAGGTCAGTTCTGCGGTGAAAAAAAAGACCCCCATTGAGCAGAAGCTTCCCACGCCCAGGAGGGCCACAGCTGAACCGCCCCTGATGAAGGCCTTGCGGGCGGAACATCGCCATATGGCCACGGTGATGCAACTGTTTTCCGAGCAGCTCAAGGCCATCGAGGGCGGGGAGCTGGTTGACACTCATGTGGTGTACGAAATCATGGATTACATGGTCACCTGGCCGGATCGCTTCCATCACCCCCGCGAAGACCTGATCTACGCGCGGGTCGCAGAAGTGGACGCCAGGACCGCCGATGACGTGGACAGCCTGCAACGGGATCACGATCACACCGGGAAAACTGGTCGCAGCCTGTTACAGGACATTGAGCGCTGGCGGCTTGGGGAAGTGTCCGGCACGGTGGTGGTCAAAAGCGGCCGTGTTTATATCGACCATATCTACGAGCATATGAACGCTCGAGGAGAAAGCTGGTGTTCCCGCGCATCGAAGCGACGCTCACCCTGCAGGACTGGCGCGAGCTGGCAGAAAATGACGAGTTGCGCGCCGTGGCCGATTCGGTCTTCGGCCCGCGGGTGCAGCGTGAATTCCGCAATATGACGCGCAAGTTGCGCCGCAGTCTGCGCCGCTCGGTGGAGCGCGGGAGCCTGGTGCAGTGGATTGGTGTAGAGGCGTTGATGGAATCGCTGGAAGTGGTATCGATCGCCTATGAATCCGCCCGCGACACCGCCACAGAGCACGCGCGCACTGCCCTGCAGGACTCGCTGAAGCTGTTCAGGGAAGCGCCCCTGTCGGCACCGCTGCGCGTTGTGGCCAATAACACCAGGGCCACTTTCCGCCTGCTCGGCGAAGTGGCGGTGATTTCCAGGGAAACCTTGCAGGATTTGTCACGGGTTAACCAGGAGCGTAAGGATCGGGTGCGCCTGATGGATCGTGGCTCCGCCCGGCGCTGAGCTGCTCGCCGCCAGGCCGCTCGCCGCTGGGCTCAGTCTCGCGAAATTGCAGACTGGCCAGGCGTGCGTACAAGGCGCAGTCCTGCAGCAGTTGCTCATGGGTGCCGGTCGCAATCAGGCGGCCCGCGTCCAGCACGGCGATGTTGTCCACATGCAGGATGGTGGACAGGCGATGGGCGATAATCACCGTGGTGCGATTGTGCATCAGTTCCTGCAGGGCCAGCTGTACCTGGTGCTCGCTCTCGGAGTCCAGCGCGCTGGTCGCCTCATCCAGCAACAGGATTTTCGGATCGTTGAGAATGGCCCTGGCCAGGGCGATGCGCTGGCGCTGGCCGCCGGACAGCCGCACCCCCTGCTCGCCCAGATGACTGGCGTAGCCATCGGGTAGTGCGCTGATGAACTCGTGGGCATGCGCGGCGCGGGCCGCGGCTACTACCTCCTCGTCCGTGGCGTCCAGCTTGCCGTAGGCAATGTTATAGCGCACGTCACCGGTGAACAGTGCGGGTTGTTGCGGGACCAGGGCAATGTGCTCGCGCAATTGCTTGAGGCCCATTTTGCGAATGTCCTGCTCATCGAGCAGGACGCGACCCTGCTGCGGATCGTAGAAGCGCTGCAACAACTCGAACACCGTGGATTTACCTGCCCCTGATGGTCCTACCAGCGCAAGGCTTTTGCCGGCTTCAATGCGCAGGCGTAAAGTCCTGCAGCGCGGGTTGCTGCGGGCGGGTCGGGTAGTAAAAGGTGACCTGATCCATGCGCAGTTCCGGTCGCGCACTGACGGGCGTCGAAGCCAGGGTGCCCGGATCTTCAATCAGGCTGCGGGTGTTGATAAGTTCCACCAGGCGCTCAGCGGCACCGGCGGCGCGTTGCACGTCACCCCAGACTTCGGAAATAGTGGCAAGGCCGGTGCCGACCATAATGGCATAGAACACGAACGCACCCAGTTCGCCGCCGCTCATGCGCCCGCTGATGACATCCTGGCCGCCTTCCCACAACATGCCGGCCATCCCGACGAACAACAGCAGCATGGCGCCGCAGATGAGCAGCGAGCGCTGCCAGATGCGGCGACGGGCAATCTCAAAGGCCAGTTCCACTTCCCGGTCGAAGGCCGCGGACTCAAACTGTTCACGGGTATAGCTCTGCACCACGCGGATGTGCTGGATGACTTCACCGGCGTAGCTGCCCACGCTGGCAATACTGTCCTGGCTCTGGTTGCTGAGCTTGCGCACGCGCCGCCCGAACACCAGAATGGGCAGCAGCACCAGCGGCACACCCACGGCAATGATCAAGCTCAATTTCAGGTTGGTGATAAACATCATGACCAGCGCGCCGATGGTGGTCAGGCTGCTGCGCAGCGCCATGCTGAAGGAAGAGCCGATGATCGTTTGCAGCAAGGTCGTGTCGGTGGTGAGGCGCGACATGATCTCGCCGCTGCGATTCGTTTCGAAGAACCCCGGGTGCAGGCGCACGATATTGTCGAACACCGCTGTGCGGATATCGGCGCTGATGCGCTCGCCGAGCCAGGACACCAGGTAAAACCGGACAAAAGTACCAAAGGCCATGGCCGCCGCGATGACAATCAGCAGCGCGATGGCGCTTTTGAGGTCGGCGCTGGTTTTCACCGCCGAAGCCCTGGTCAATGAGCACCTGCACGCCGCGTCCCATGGAGAGCGTGGCGCCGGCAGTAAACAACAGGGCGATACTGGCACCGACCAGACGCAGTTTGTACTGCAACAGTAGCCGCAGCACCGGCAGCAGCGCGGGCAGGCCCTTTCTGGCGCGCTTTGCCATCAGGCGTGCGAGATCCAATGCGAGGCGAGGCGTGCAGGAGCGTGTGCTGCCCGGTCTGGGTCAAAAGGGTTGACTACGGTGTGATTCATGGCCTGGTTCCGTGGCGCAGCGGTTGCTTCGTGCTAGTGTAATGGCTCGGTGTCGTGAATGGTATCAAGTGCAGGTTTGTTCCGGAGAAAGTAGAGATGGGAGAGAAGTTTAAGGACAAGGTGGTGATTGTGACCGGTGGCAGTCGCGGCCTGGGTCGCGCCATGTCGCTGGGTTTTGCCCGCGAGGGTGCAAAGGTGGTGGTGGCCAGCCGTAAACTTGCCAGCTGCGAGGAAGTGGTGGCGCTGATTGAGGACGAGGGCGGTAGTGCTCTGGCCCACGCTGCCCATATGGGTGATATCGCCGACCTGGATGCGTTGATCGAAGCCACCTATGCCCGCTTTGGCCGGGTTGATGTGCTGGTGAATAACGCGGGCATCAATGTCGCCTTTGGCCCGCTGTCGGATATCACCACCACTGCCTTCGACAAGATGGTAGATGTCAATCTGAAGGGCCCGTGGTACCTGGCGTCGCGCCTGGCGCCGCGCATGGGCGGGCACGGCGGTGGCTGTGTGATCAACGTGATGTCGGTCGCGGCGCTGATCACGCCCGCTTACTCCGGTATCTATGCGGCGACCAAGGCGGGACTGAAAGCCCTGACTGAAGTGATGGCGCAGGAGTGGGCCCCGTGGAATATCCGCGTCAATGCACTGGCGCCGGGGAGCTACCACTCCGACCTCACGGACAGCGCTATTGCCGCCATGCCCGGTTATGGCGAAGGCATGGTGGCGGCGGCGCTGATTCCGCGCATCGCGGAAACCGAGGAGATCCTCAATCCGGTTTTTTACCTGGCATCCGAGTCCTATACCACCGGCATCACGCTGGTGGCGGATGGCGGCCTGATGGCGAAGCGTTAGGATTCGTCCGGGGGTGGGGAGCGCTGCATCAAGCGGCCGAAATACACGCCGACCTCAAACAGCAGCCACATCGGTATCGCCAGCAGTGACTGGGAAAAAACATCCGGCGGGGTCAGCACCACACCGACAACAAAACAACCGACAATAACATAGCGCCGTTTGCTGGCCAGCGCCTCGGGCGTGGTGATGCCGGTCCAGATCAACAGTATCGCGGCGATCGGGATTTCAAAGGCCAGGCCAAAGGCGAAAAACAACTTGAGCACAAAATCCAGGTAGCTGTTGATGTCCGTCATGATCGTGACGTCTGTCGGCGCGACGCTGGTAAAAAAGGCGAAAATCAGCGGGAATACGATAAAGTAGGCAAAGGCGGCACCTGCGTAAAACAACAATACGCTGGAGGCCAGCAGCGGCACTGCCAGCCGCTTTTCATGGCGGTACATGCCCGGCGCGATAAAACTCCAGGCCTGGTACAGCACATAGGGCATCGACAGGAAGATCGCCACTACCAGCGTCAGTTTGAACGGGGTGAAGAACAGCGAGGCGACATCGGTGGCGATCATGCCCGCGCCGGGGGGCAAAATCGCGCGCAACGGCTCCGAGACGAAGGCGTAAATGTCGTTGGCAAAGGGAAACAGGCAGATAAACATCACCAGCACCGCCAACAGCGCGCGCAGCATCTTTCGCGCAGTTCGGTAAGGTGAGCGACCAGCGGCAGGGGCTGATCGGTGGATTCCGGCTCGCTCATTCAGCCTGTTTTTCCGTGGGATTTTTGTCCTGCTCGGCGGAGGGGTTTTTTCAGGCAGATGTGTTAAGGCAGACAGGCGGACTCCTGCAGATCACGCCCGATGGCGGCGGCCTCCTTCTTCAATTGCTCACCGGTCTGGCGCAACTCCCGCATCACGGCGTCGTTATGGAGTTCCTGTTGCACTTCCTGCTTGATCTCATTGAAGCCGCGCCTGATACGGTTCAGCCACATGCTCGCGGTGCGAACGGTCTCCGGCAGGCGCTCCGGCCCGATAACCAACAGGGCCACGACCCCGACCAGGACGAGCTCGGAAAAGCCTATATCGAACATTCAGCGCTTACTTGTCTTTGGCTGCGCTGTCTCAGGCTTCTTCTGCTCGGTGCCATCGCTGGTTTTTGCCCCTCGCTATCGTCGGACATGCCTTGCGAAAACCCTTCACTGCATTGCCAAGTCGCTGCCCAGCGTGCTCAACCGCTTGGTACCAAACAGCATGATCACGATGACCAGTAAGATCAACCAATGCCAGATACTGAATCCGCCGATACCATAGTTTTCTCCTGTTATCCCGTGCCATAACAGCACATCAAATTGCAGTACGTCTTCCCGCGCTGCCTTTTCGTCCAGCCCCGAAACACCGAAACGGTCGCCCAGGCAGCGCATTACGTCATCCACATCCAGTTCCAGATGGGACAGCATCACCATACTGTGAAACCACAGATCGGCCACTTCGCTGATAACGGCGTTGCGGTCACCGCCCGCGGCGGCATCCTTGGCCGCGAGAATCACCTCGGTGGCCTCTTCGCCGACCTTCTCCAGGATCTTGTTCAGGCCCTTGTGGTGCAGGCTGGCCACATATGACTGTGTGGGTCCGCCTGCCGGCGCGCCGCCAGTGTGGTGGCCAATTGTTGCAGCACATCGTTCATGGTGTGTTCCCGTACATATCCTCGGGCTGCTTCAATACACCGTCGGTGATGCGCCATGCGCCGTCTTCCAGGCGCTGGAAAAAACAGCTCGCCTGCCTGTGTGACAGGCGATGCCACCCACTTGTTCCACTTTCAGCAGCACTGTGTCCGCATCGCAGTCAATACGCAACTCCTTCAGGCGCTGAACATGACCTGATTCCTCGCCCTTGCGCCACAGCGCCTGCCGTGAGCGCGACCAGTAAATGGCGCGGCCTTCGTCAATCGTCAGTTGCAGCGCATCGCGGTTCATCCAGGCCAACATCAACACTTCGCCGCTTCGCCAGTCCTGCGCAATAGCAGGCACGAGTCCCTGCTCATTCCACTTGATGTCCTGTATCGGGGTAGCGGGTTCAGCCATGACAATTTTCCGGGCAGAGGCGCATTATGGCACAGGGCGGGATTGGCACCTACATTCAGTTGTCCCGAGGCCATAAAAGGTAAACCCAACAGCCGCCAATAACCAGCTGATCGAGGGTGCTTGCCAGTTGTTGCCAGACACCGGGCAGGGCGGTCGCGGCCGCGGACACACACGCGATACCCGCGAGCAAATGGCGGCGGCGTCGAGCGAGTGCTCCCCTTGTCGGTTGTTCTTCCCGGCCGGCTGGGCCGGCGGGCGACGATCGGTATCCACGGGACTGTTGCAGGTTCTCCAGCAAGGCCTCGGGCAGTGCGGCAGCTGCTCGAGCCAGGAGGGCGCATGGCGCTGCAGGCGCTTGAACATGGACTGCGGCGAGTAGCGCTGCTGCACCCACTCCTTCAGAATGGCTGCGCCGTCTCCCACAGGTTCAGGTCGGGGTACAGTTGGCGGCCCAGGCCCTCGATATTCAACAGGGTCTTTTGCAGCAGTACCAGCGAGGGCTGCACCTCCATGTCGAAGCGGGCGGCAGTCTGGAACAGGTAAACCAGCAGTTGGCCAAAAGAGATCTGGCTGATCGGGCGCTCGAAGATCGGCTCGCACACGGCACGCATGGCCGATTCAAAGTCCTGCACCCGTGTGTGCGGGGGCACCCAGCCGCACTCCACGTGCAGTTGCGCCACCTCGCGGTAGTCGCGGCGGAAGATGCCGAGCAGGTTGCGGCCGAGGTAGTACTGATCGGCGTCCGACAGGCTGCCGATGATCGCGCAATCGACGCCGATGTAGGTCGGGTCTGCCGGGTCTGTCGCATCCACAAAGATATTGCCGGGGTGCATGTCGGCGTGGAAAAAACTGTGCTGGAACACCTGGGTAAAGAATATTTCCACCCCGCGCTCGCCCAGCAGCTTGAGGTCCGTGCCCCTCTCGCAGAGTCTCGAGATCAGTGACTGGTATTCCCGCAATGCGCTCCATGGTCAACACGTTGCGGCAGGTGAACTCCCAGTAGACTTCGGGAATGTAGAGCAGTTTGTTGTTCTCGAAGTTGCGGCGCAACTGACAGGCATTGGCGGCCTCTCGGCCCATATCCAGTTCATCGAGAATAACCAGTTCGTAGTCCGATACCACTTCCAACGGACGTAGGCGTCGCCCATCGGGATGGTATTTTGCCGCCAGCCTCGCCAGGGTAAAAAGCAGTGCAATGTCCTGGCGGATGACAGGCTCTATATCAGGGCGCATGATCCTTCACCACCACCCGTTCTCCGCTGTGCAGGGTGGCACCATGCACCTGGGCCACGGACGCCGAAGCCATGGGCGTGCTCTCGAAGCTGGCGAATAGCGCAGTCACCGGCTTGCCCAGCGCCTTTTCGATGATCGCGATTGAGTGTTGTTGCGGAAATGGCGGCACATCGTCCTGCAGCTTGGCCAGTTCGTCAGCGATGTCTGCCGGTAACAGGTCGCGCCGGGTGGACAGCATCTGCCCGAATTTTATAAAGACCGGCCCCAGTTCTTCCAGAGCGCGACGCAGACGCACTCCACGCGGCAGGTCCGGCGCCGGGTGCAGACGCCAGGGCGAGAGGGCCAGACCGAAGCGCGGCAACGCGCCCAGTCGCTCCTGGTCGATAAACTCATCCAGTCGATAGCGGCCGACGATCCGCAGGATTTTAGCCAGGCGCAGAGCGCGGGACACCGCTGAGCCTCGCAACTTCAGCAGCTGTTTGCGCAGGCGTTCAGTGCGCGATTGCAGCCGGTCTACACGCAGCCCCAGCCTCTGGATGTCCCGGTACAAATCCTCCACCTCCAGCCTTGGTGGACACAGCCGCGCTTCTTCATGGATGAACTCTTCCAGTTGTCTGGTCAGGCTGGTGGAAGCCTGTTTCCCCCAGGCGAAGGTGTCTGGTCCAATAGTTGTGCAAGCTGATGTCCGGCGACGTCGCCGAGGGTGTCCACTAGAGGCGCTTCCCAGTCCATATCCAGCGCTGCCAGAATATGCTGTAGCTCGAGCAGCGGCGCGCTGTCGCCCTCCAACTCCAGGCCGCCATTGATCAGGGTCGCAGTGGGATCGCTGGAGGTGGCCAGCTCGGTGAAATCTGCTGCCCTCCCCTTTATGCTGGTGGTCACCGGGCCCAGGTGGATACCTGTCAGGCGTATACCCTGCGCGCCCGGGTGGAGGTAAATATCCATGCTTGGTGCTGTGCAATGCAGGGCAAACACACAGCTTCAAGTTGCGCCAGCGCGCTTTTACTGTGCTGCGACAGGTCCAGGGCGCGCTTGAGCGCCGCTTCCAGCGCAGCCAGGGCTGCAGTATGCAGCGTGGGGTCTACGGGTTCAGCCATTTTCAGGCCTTGATACCCCGGTGCAGTGCGACGATGCCCCCGGTCATGTTGTGGTACTCACACTGGGCAAACTGCGTTTTCCATCATGTCCTTGAGCGTGTCCTGGTCCGGATGCTTGCGAATGGACTCCGCCAGATACTGGTAGCTGTCTGAGTCGTTGGCCACCAGGCGACCCATAACCGGTAGCACGCGAAAGGAATAGGTATCGTAGGCTTTGCTGAGCAAGGCATTTTTCGGTTTGGAAAACTCCAGTACCAGCAGGCGGCCCCCGGATTTGAGCACCCGCAGCATGGAGCGCAGGGCCAGATCGATGTCGGTGACGTTGCGCAGGCCAAAGGCGATGGTGACGCAGTCGAAACTGTTGTCCGGGAAGGGCAGATACTGGGCATCGGCCTGGACAAATTCG
>CAVXKH010000011.1:0-105975 GCA_963762235.1 uncultured Gammaproteobacteria bacterium
GAACCCAGCAGGGCGCAGAAGGTGTTGAGTGTCAGCGCGCAGAGCTCACATTGCCCTGCCAGGGCGTTGGCAGAGATTTCCTCCGGCGACAGGGACTGTATATCCTGGCCCTGAATGGCGGCCAGCGACTGCATAGAGGCGTTGCAGGCCGGGGCCGGACACCAGCAATTCGGCGTAGATCTCCCCGTAACGTGGCAGCAGGTAACGAAACAGCTCCAGTTCCAGCTCCGTGGCGGCCGCCAATCCCATATGCCCCGGCTCGCTGGCGCAGGCAACGGGTACGCCTCCTGCCAGGTCTCAGTGTCGAGCCGCCCAGGCCGGTGCCCGGGCCGACCGTGGCCAGCTTGCCGCCCGCGGTTACCTCCCCGGATGCAGTGTGGCGAGGTCGTGTGCAGACAGATGCGGTAAGGCATAGGCGTTACCTTCGAAATCGTTGATACAGCGCAGCCGGGAAAAACCAAAGCGCGTGGCCAGTTCGCGGCGGGAGAAAGACCAGTCGATATTGAGCATGGTCACGCGGTCTTCAAAGGGTGGTGCCGCCACGGCCAGGCAGCAGTCGGCTGGCGGCGGCTCGGCCAGGGCGTCCAGCCAGGCGGCAATGATATCCTCGAATTGCCCGTAGTCCCGGTTGACGTAGGTGCGCAGCGCCCGCAATTCATTGGCCAGCGGATCGAACAGGGCGAGGCGGCTATTGGTGCCACCGACATCCGCCACGAGGCGATTGGCGCAAGCGTTCTGACAATGGCATCGGCTCAGTACACCGGCAGAATCTGCATGATATTGGTGGATCCGGCCGTCCCCATTACAGCGCCTTTGGTCAATATAATGGAGTCGCCTTTGCCCAGGTAGCCGCCATCCAGCAGAAATTCGATTGCCCTGGCATCCACGCTGTCGCGATCAAACGCCGTGGCATCGAAAAACAGCGGCACCACGCCGCGGCACAGACAGAGTTTCTGCAGCGTTTCGCTGACGCGACTGAGGGCGAAAATGGGCAGGCCGGAGCTGAGCCGCGACATGAGCCGCGGGGTAGTGCCGGATTCGGTGAGGCAGGCAATGCCGCGCACGTTATCAAAATGATTGGCGGCGTATATCGCCGACATGGCAATGGTCTCCTGGGCAGTGGCAAACGTGGTATTCATGCGGAATCTGGACGTTTTGGCCACCGGCTGACGCTCGGCGCCCAGCGCCGCATCCGCCATAGCCTCGACCACTTCCACTGGATAGCTACCCGTAGCCGTTTCTGCCGACAGCATAACGGCATCAGTGCCATCGAGCACCGCGTTGGCCACGTCGAATACCTCCGCGCGGGTGGGCATGGAGCTGTTGATCATGGACTCCATCATCTGGGTCGCGGTGATCACCACGCGGTTCATCTGGCGTGCCCGGGAGATTAGCGTCTTCTGTATGCCAATCAACTGGGCGTCGCCGACCTCAACGCCGAGGTCGCCGCGGGCGACCATAATGCCGTCCGAGGCGACTAAAATGCTGTTGAGCAGGTCTTCGTCAGCGACCACCTCGGCGCTTTCGATCTTGGCAATGATCGCCGGTTGCAGCTGATGCTGTTGCAGCAGCCTGCGGGTCTGGAAGATGTCTTCGGCACTGGACACGAAAGAGACCGCCACGAAGTCAGGCCTGACTTCGCTCAGGCGATCGATATCGGTGAGATCCTTGGCGGTCAGCGCGGGTGCCGCCAGACCGCCCCCGAGGCGGTTGATGCCCTTGCGTGAGCTCAGTTTGCCGCCGATAAGCACGCTACACTCCACTGCGCTGGCCTCTACATCGTCCACCCGCAGGCGGATGCGGCCGTCATCCAGTAACAGGATGTCACCGCGCACCACGGTGGAGCACAGCTCCTTGTATTCCAGGCCTACCCCGCGAATGTCGCCCTCGCCGTCACCCAGATCGAGGTCGAGGCGGAAGCGGTCGCCCGCAGCGAGCTCGATGAAGTCGTTGCGAAAACTGCTGATACGGATTTTGGGGCCCTGCAAGTCGGCCATGATGCCCACATAGAGCCCGGCAATACTTGCCTGCCTGCGGATGCGGGCGGCTACCCGCACATGCTGCTCTGCGGTGCCGTGGCTGAAGTTGAGACGAAAGACATTGACGCCGGCACTGATCAGCTTGGCAATCAGGTCGTCCGAGTCACTGGCCGGGCCGATGGTGGCGACTATTTTGGTGCGTCTGATGACCTTTGGGTTCACATTGATTCCCGTTGTTATTGGCGCAGCAACCCACCTGCGCCAGCGCCGAAACTACAGCGGTTTCGTTGCGCGCCTGCGGGAAAAAGCGATAGTGATGATGATGCCCTGTTAGGCGGCAGCGCGCCAGTGCCCGCCGCCATCAGAGTGCTCTGTCAGGACGCAGGTAGTCGACCACAATGTCGGGAAAATCGGTGAACAGGCCATCGATACCCGCCTGGCCGATGAAGATATCCAGCAGTTCCGTAAAGCTGGCAATACCCGCTGGCAATTCATCGCGGCGAAAGGTGTAGGGGTGTACCTGCAGCCCCCGTGCCTGCGCCAGTGGCACCAGTTTGCTGAGGCGGGCGCTGCCCGATGCGGTCTTGCCCAGATAGATGTGGGATAAAAAGGGCCCGATACCCTGGGCATAGCTTGCCACGTAGGACAGTCCTGCTTCCGTCCGAAGGTAGTCGTAATCCACCTCACTGTCTTCGCCCCAGCTGTTCTCGCCGATCAGCTGGATCAGTGGCAGTGGCGTCTTCAGCTGCTGGCGCAATTGGCGCAGGGTCTGGTCATCAAAGCACTGCAGAAAAACCTGGTCGGGGCGATTCCAGTAGCCCGTTTCCTCCAGTACCCTGAGGATGGCCGACGACAGGTCCAGGCCCTCGCGCCGGTGCCAGTTCGGCGCTTTCAGTTCGATATACAGGCCGGTGAGTACAGC
Source organism: uncultured Gammaproteobacteria bacterium (assembly GCA_963762235.1). Lineage (GTDB taxonomy): Bacteria > Pseudomonadota > Gammaproteobacteria > Pseudomonadales > Halieaceae > Marimicrobium. The sequence goes on from CAVXKH010000011.1 coordinate 2,902, forward strand.
CACGGCTGCGATCCAGGCCGGCGAGCAGGTCGATTTCCTCGGCGAGGGTGGGAACCTGGAACAACGCGGGCTGCGCTGGAAACCGTTCGGGATAGACGGCCGTACCGGTATCGAGGCGGGTGCGCTCGTGCACCCGCAGCTGGCGGATTTCCTGCAGGTCAAAATCGATGGCGTAAAAGCGCCCATCCGGGCGGGCGCGGCCGGGAAAGCGCTGCGCCACGTCCGTGGTGCTGTCGAGGTGGATGTCGTGCAGTACGATGGCGGTCCCATCCCTGCTCAGCACCACATCCTGCTCGATAAAGTTGGCGCCCATGGCATGCGCCAGGGCTTTTGCCGCCAGCGTGTGTTCCGGCAGGTAGCCGCTGGCACCGCGGTGGGCGATAACAATGGGACCGGATGGGCGCATAACCAGGGAATGATCAGGGCAGTGCGGCGACCCAGGCGTTGTCCTCAAACCATTTCTTGCGCAGCTGGGTCAACACGCCGGTCTTTTCGTAGGCGCGCAGGTAGTTGTCCACGAGGTTGAAAAACTGCCGGTCGTCCTTGCTCACGGCGATGCCAACGGGCTCCACCGTCAACGGCTTCTCCAGGGTGCTCAGGCCCGCGTCGGGGAAGCGCATCACCGCCAGGATACACTGGGTCATATCTGCCACCATGGCATCGGCCTTACCCTCGATCAGCATGGCCACACCCTCGTCATAGCTGGCGATTTCGATCAGCGTGGCTTCCGGCGCCACAGTCTTTATAAAGTCGGCGTTGGTGGAGTTGCTCAGGGCTAACAACTTGAGGCCTTTGCGATTGAACTCCTCCGTCGAGGAGATTTTGCCCAAAACCGAGCTCTTGGTCAGGATAGACATGCCGGACATCATGTAGGGGCCGACGAAGGAAACCTGTTCAGTGCGCTCCGGAGTGATAGACACATTTGAAAGCACCATGTCGATTTCGTTCTTTTCCAAAGCCGTCATCAGTTCGCCGAATGGCATGGGCTTGATGTCCAGCTTGACCTTCATGGCCATCGCCAGCGCCTTGGCCAGGTCCACGTCAAAGCCCATCAGTCCGCCTTCGCGATTGGTCATGGTCATGGGCGGCTGATTGCCCGACATGCCGACTTTCAGTACCTGGAAATCGATGACGCGCTGCAGAGTATCCCCGGCCATCGCGTGGATCGGGAGCGCTGCGCCAAGTGCCATGAGGCCGGCCAGCAGGAGATGTATAAAAGCTTTCGACATTGTGAAATTCTCCGATGGATGCACGTTGCGGGCGTCGCAGTTGCAATGTGTGCGATAGACGGCAGGCCAGCGTGGTCGACAGCCGGAGTATTTTTACGGCCATACCAGTGTAAGTCTCATCGGCACCGAAGCCAAAACCTTTTATGATGCAGCCTGCACAGCTGTAAGACAGGGGGCGCGACATGGCTATAGAGTTTGACCGCATCGTGCTGGCCGTGCCGGAATTGTCGGCGGCCAGCGCGCAGTACCAGCAGCTATTTGGTGTGCCGCCGTTCAACTGCCACACCCCCGGGGTGAGCCGGCTGCCTGGTGGGGATTGCCCAATACCGTGATTGAGCTGGTGCAATGTGCGGTCGACAGCCCCCGGCTGCAGGGGATCGTATGCAGTGCGCCCGAAGCGGCGCGGAGCTGAAGAGCCGCTCGCTAATTCCCTGGGCGTCGATATACGGCTTGGCGATGGGCGGCTTAACGGCAGACTTTCGCCGGCAACAGCCCGCGGCGCAATGCGCCGATTTATCGGTCGACCATGTCGTGTTGCGCACCGGCGATGCCCAGGCATGCATTGAGCTATTTGCCGGTGAACTGGGGATTCGCCTGGCACTGGACAAGACAGCGCCCGCATGGGGCGGGCGCATGCTGTTTTTCCGGGCGGGGAAACTGACTCTGGAAGTGATTGAGTCCGCGGGTGACGCAACGGGCGGCAGCTCGTTCTGGGGGCTGGCCTACCAGTGCCAGGATCTGGCAGGCCTCATCCACACGCTTGGCGAACGCGGCGTAGCTGTCTCGGCCATGCGCGAGGGTAGAAAGCCCGGCACGCTGGTGGCGACCCTCAAGAGCCATCACCTGGAGATTCCAACGCTGTTAATCCAGCCTGCTAGATAACGCAGTGTTTGGCGTAACTGGCAGCGTCGTCGGCGGACCACTCACCCTTGGGCTTTTCGGACAAATCCTTGCACCAACCTGCAGAGCCCACGGCGCTGCCCTCAAGCAGGCAGTTGCGCGCAAACGTGATCGCGTCAGAGCCGGTCCATTCGGACTTGGGCTGGTCTTTCTTCATGGTGCACCATTTCTCGCTGCCGGGCTCCACACTGCAAGCAGCCAGAAACAGGATGCTGCCGATGAGAAGAATTTGTCGCATGGAATTACATCCTCTAGCTGAGTTCAGCGTTGCGGCCAGATATCGGCAAAACCGCTCTATTTTTTGAGCTGCATTTTTATCGTGCCCTCAGTCGCCTTACCATACGGCGGCAGCATGCCGCCCAGTTTCGCGATATTGAGGCCGGTCTGGCGATAGACCGACTTGGCGTGGCTGAAGGTCTGGAAGCCCTTGAAGCCGTGGTACGAGCCCATGCCGCTGGGACCGACGCCGCCGAAGGGCAGTTCCTCCTGTGAGACATGCATGATGACATCGTTGACACAGAAGCCGCCGGAGGTGGTGCGGCTTATCAGGGCTGCTTCCTCCAGTTTGTCCTCGCCGAAATAATAGGCAGCGAGGGGCCGTGGCTTGCTGTTGATGTAGCTGATGGTCTCTTCAAATTTGCTATAGGTGCGAATGGGGAGCAGCGGCCCGAACAATTCCTCTTCCATCATTTTCAGGTCATCCGCCGGCTCCGGAATGAGTGTGGGCGGTATTTTGAGCGTGCCTTTTTGCGCGCTGAAGTTCTCGCCGGCAGGATTGATGGGGATGATCTTTTGTCCGCGCTCGGTGGCTTCGGCGAGGTAACCATTGAGGCGCTGGTAGTGGCGCTCGTTGATGACGGAGGTGTACTGTGGGTTGTCCAGTATCTTTGGATACATCTGGCCGACGGCTTTTTGCGCGGCCGCGATGATCTCGTGCAGCTTCTCTTCCGGCACCATCAGGTAGTCCGGCGCCAGGCAAATCTGGCCGGCGTTCAGTGTTTTGCCCAGCATGATGCGGCCGATACTCTTTTCAATGTCAGCGCTGCGCGAAATGACCACGGGTGACTTGCCGCCCAGTTCCAGCGTTACCGGTACCAGGTTGCGCGCCGCAGCGGCCAAAATGTGCCGGGCGATAGAGGTTGCGCCGGTAAAGATCATGTGGTCAAACGGCAGGCTGGAAAACGCCTGCCCCACTTCCGGCCCGCCATCGAACATGGCGATTTCTTTAGGATTGAAAGCCTCGGCGATCATTTCCGCCATCAGCGCTGAAGTAGCAGGGGTGAACTCCGACGGCTTGATCATGGCGCGATTGCCGGCGGCCAATACCCCGGCCAGCGGGGCAAACACCATATTCACGGGGAAGTTCCACGGGGCGATGATCCCAACCACGCCCAGCGGCTGGTATTCGATACGGGCGCGGGCGCCAAGCAAATTGAACGGAAACGTGGCAGCACGCTTTTCCGGCTTCATCCAGGTGCGCACATGTTTTATGGCGTGTTTCAGCGGCGCGATGCCTGCACCGATGTCGGTTATCAGCGTGACCTCACGGGGGCGGCAGGTGAAGTCCGTGTTCAGGGCGTCCACCACTTTTTCGTTATATTTGATCAATACATCAACAGCACGTTGCAGTCGGTCGATTCTGGTCTCGGCGGAAACGACGCCTTCCTTTAAATACGCTTCACGCTGCATCTCAAGCGTGGCTTTCATCTGTTGTTCAATGTCGCCCTGGGTCGGTGGCTGCTGCGGTGCATTCATGGTCGGATCCTCGCTGTCGCGGTTAGTGCCTGTCGTGGGTGCGCTGATGACCGGTAAGTATAGACCCCCAGTGGATGAAAATTAACCAGAAAAGCGAGTTATTTATGGCCAGCAGATCCAGCAGGGCGGTCGAGCTTGGCATTGTGGGTGCGAACGGCTAATAATTACCCATGAGTTCTGACACGCCGCACCGCGATACCCGCACCCCCTCGCCGCCCTACGGTTATTCCCGCGAGTGCACCCACTCGCGGGAGCAGCAGATGCATATTGTGGCCGAGTTTCACGCCCACAAGATCCGGCCCAGCCGCATCGCCTACCGCGTGGGCATCGATATCGCGTTTATCGAGGAGCTCATTGCGGGAGAAACAGAGCCGCAGCGTTTCGCGCAACTGGTGAAACACTATCGCACCGGACGGTACCAACAACGCCTGCAGGAAACCCATGTTAAAACGGGAGCCGCGCGTTACGAGCAGCAGCAGACGATTGAGCGCGAGTATGCGCAGGAAACCGACCTTTAGACCTGAGGAAGCAACCCGATGAACACCCTGGAACTGTGGCATGAGATGTTACACAAGCGCGACCTCGGGCGTATCGATGAGGTGTTGGCCGAGGATTGTGTGTTTCTGTCCCCCATCGTGCATACACCCCAACGGGGCCGCGAACTGACTCGCTTGTATCTCACCGCCGCGCTCAATGTGTTCAATGAAAGTTTTCAGTACGTAAAGGAGGTGGTGTCGCCCCGGCACGCCGTACTGGAGTTCACCTGTGAGGTGGACGGCATTATGGTGAACGGGGTGGACATCATGACCTTCGATGACGCGGGCAAGATCATGGAGTTCAAGGTGATGGTGCGCCCGCTGAAGGCGATCAATCTGCTGCATGCCAAAATGAGGGCCATGCTGGAGCAGATGGCGGCCCGGTGAGCTGTGCTCGGATTTGATGAAAGGTGTTATACGGTGCGAGTCGGCTATCCTGGCGGGATAACAAAACAGAGCTATTAACTTGTTGAATAGAATAGCGAAACCAGGGCCTTTTGCCTTCCTCCCGCTGGTGTTAGGCGGCGGTATGTTATACGGTCGGGTCCGTATACTTAACTCTTACATGTACTCTGATCGATGATCGCGATATGCCTGGGTATCTTGTGCTGCCTGTGGCTAATATCTCTCGGCCGCCCTCGCTGTGTTCAATGAGAGTTTTTCAGTATGTAAAAGAGGTGGTGTCGCCACAACACGCCGTACTGGAGTTCACCTGTGAGGTGGACGGTATTATGGTGAACGGGGTGGATATCATGACCTTTGATGACGCGGGCAAGATCGTAGAATTCAAGGCGATGGTGCGCCCGCTGGTAACACCGCGAGGCTACCCGAGCTGATGCCGATATCTTTCACCTTTAGAGTCAGACGCCGGACCGGGGTGTCAGGCAACTGGTTGGGTAAAGTGCTGTGCCTGGCCGCGATGATCGGGCAACTCACCGCTTGCGCGTCGGGCTTGCAAACGCCCAAAGAAGCAGTGTCCGCCGCGCAGGCGGAGGTGATACCCACGCACTGGCAGGACGCCTCGTCGACTCCGGCTAACGAAACAGCACTGGTGACCTGGTGGTCGCAATTCGGAGACGCCACTCTAACGCAGCTTGTCGAACAGGCATTGACCGCCAACAATGACATTGCTGCTGCCAAGGGACGACTGCGCTCCGCGCGTGCGGTGCTGGACGAGGCCCAAGGCGCCAGGTTGCCGAGCGTGAATGCCAGTGGCAGCGCCTCCCACCAGGACAACATCGATGGGCTTTCCCGCGCCGAGACGGTTGACGGCGTCCTGATTGGCGACGATACCTATAACATCGGGATCGACGCCTCGTGGGAGGCCGACATCTTTGGCCGGCTGCGGGGTACTGCCGAGGCAGCCGGTGCGGGCGTCCGTGGCAGTGAAGCGAGCCTGTACGATGTGCAACGTGTAATCACGGCGGAAATTGCACTCAATTATGTCAACCTGCGTGACGCCCAGGCGCGGCTGCAACTGGCACAGGCCAACCTGGATATCCAGCGCGAGAACCTCCAAATCGCCCAATGGCGTAACCAGGCCGGGCTGGGCAGCGAACTCGATGTCGAGCAGGCGCTTACCGCCGTGGGGCAGACTACCGCGGCACTGCCCGTGTTGAGGCTTAACATCGCCACTGCAATCCAGCAGATCGATGTGCTTGCCGGCAAGCCTCCCGGTAGCAGCGCGAGCGTGCTTGCTCCTCCCGCCGCACTGCCGGTTCCGCCCGAAATCATCGACGTGGGCCTGCCGGCTGATCTGCTGCAGCGGCGGCCCGACGTGCTGTCCGCCCAGGCTAACCTGGAAGCGGAGGTGATTCGCATCGGGGTGGCGCAGGCGGACCTGTATCCGGCCCTGCGCCTGAGCGGTTCTATCGACACCTCCAGCGACTCGATTGGCAACCTGTTCGATGCCTCGCTGGGCAGCCTCGTCGCCGGCGTCACGGCGCCGATCTTTCAGGGCGGGCAGATCCGGGCGCGGATCGAGCAACAAAAAGGCAGCGCCGACACGGCACTCGCCAATTACCGCAATACGGTACTGACGGCATTGTTTGACGTGGAAAATGCGCTGCAATCTGCAAAAGCCGCGCATGAACGTGAGGTGGCGCTCGCCGGGGCGGAACAGTCCGCGCTGAACAGCCTGCAACTCGCGGAGATCCGCTACCGCGGCGGCGCGGTCGACTTCCAGACCTTGCTCGACACACAACGCAGCGTACTGACGGTGCAGGACAGCCGGGCATCTGCCAGCGCGGCACGTTCCACCGCTGCGATCCAATTATTCAAGGCGCTGGGTGGCGGCTGGCCCGACAGCGCAAAATTGTGACCAGGGTAAGACAATGACCGACGCAGAAACCACCGCATCCGCTCGCGACGTCGAGGAGTTTCTCGGCATCCCGCCTGCCCGACCACCGTCTCGCGTCATGCGCTGGGGCATGACCTCAGTAGCAGTCGTCGTGCTTGCGCTAATAGTTGCGCGCCTTATCAGCGGCGGGACGGCAGAGCCCAAATTCGCGACAGTAGAGTTGCAACGCGGCGATATGGCCGTGCACGTGACGGCTACCGGAAATCTTGAACCCACCAATGAAGTCTCCGTAGGCTCGGAGCTGTCCGGGCTCATCGACGCGGTCTTTGTCGACATCAATGACAAAGTCACCAAGGACCAGGCGCTCGCACAGATCGACCCTGAGAAGCTCAACGACGCGATGCTGCGCAGTGCAGCCGCGCTGGAGCAGGCAAAAGCGAGCGTGCTGCAGGCCGATGCCACCGTCGAACTCACCCGTGTCTCCCTCGCGCGCTTTGAAGAGATCCGCCGCCTGTCGAACGGAAAGGTGCCTTCGATGACAGAACTCGACAAGGCGCGGGCTGAATCCAAGCAAGCCGTAGCGAACCTGGCGGCTGCAAAAGCATCCGTTAGCTCCGCGCAGGCGCAACTGTCGACAGACCGCACCAATCTCGCCAAGGCGACCATTCGCTCGCCCGTGGACGGCGTGATTCTGTCGCGCAGGGTTGAACCGGGCCAGACCGTGGCCGCGTCATTCAATACGCCGACCCTGTTCGTCATCGCCGAGGATCTGGCCGCCATGAAACTCGAAGTGAAAGTCGATGAAGCTGATGTAGGCCAGGTCGCGGAGGGACAGCCCACAACCTTTACCGTCGATGCCTATCCGGGAAAGACGTTTGAAGCAGTGATTACGCGCGTGAACGTCGGCTCCAATACCAATGATTCCGAGGACACGACGAGCACCAGCGCTACCACTGCCTCCAACGTAATCGCTTACGGCGCAGTCCTCAGTGTCAACAACGAGAACCTCGCGCTGCGTCCTGGCATGACCGCGACGGCCAGCATCCTGACGAGTGAGGAGAAGGACGTATTTACCGTGCCGAATGCCGCGTTGCGCTTTCAACCTGTCACCGAGACTGCAGCTGGTCCAGGGCTCTCCATCTTCAGGGGCAAGCGGGATTCCACTGGGCAGGAAGTGACCATAGGCCGGGGCGCACGGCAAATTCTCTATGCACTCGGCGAGGATGGCTCTCTGACGGAAGTGCCGGTTGTTGTCGGCAATACGGACGGGGTACGGACCATCGTCAGCGGTGAAGGGCTCAAACCGGGCCTGCAAATCGTTACCGGCGCGCTGGCGAGTCCCCCATGACACGGTTGATCGAAGTGCGCGGCGTGACCAAGGTATTCGGCTCTGGCCCGAACGCCTTCCAGGCATTGCGCGGTGTGGATTTCGATGCAGAGCCGGCCGACTTCATCGCCGTGATGGGAGCTTCCGGGTCCGGCAAATCCACCATGATGAACATTCTGGGTTGCCTCGACACGCCCTCCACAGGCAGCTACCGCTTTCTGGGTCATTCAGTGGAACATTTTACCCAGGACCAGCGCGCGCTATTGCGACGACGCTATATCGGTTTCGTGTTCCAGGGCTTCAACCTGCTGGGGAGAACCAGCGCTCTGGAAAATGTCGAGTTGCCGCTGCTGTATCGCGGAGCAACCCGGGCAGCTCGCCGCGAGGGCGCAATGGCCGCGCTGGACCGCGTGGGACTGACCGCCTGGGCCAACCACACTCCGGCGGAATTGTCCGGCGGACAGCAACAGCGCGTCGCGATCGCACGGGCACTGGTAACCGAACCGGAAGTCTTGCTCGCCGATGAACCGACCGGCAACCTCGACAGTGAACGCAGTGTCGAAATCATGGAACTGCTGACACAGCTCAATCGCGATGGCGGAATCTGCATCGTGATGGTCACTCACGAGCCGGAGATGGCCGCTTTCGCACGCACCATCGTCCGTTTCAAGGATGGGCAGGTGCTGGATGTAGCGCGGCGAGAGGATTACCCCAATGTTCGGCACTAGCCTGCTGCTCGCACTCAAGGAAATTCAGCGGCACAAGCTGCGTTCATTCCTGACTACCCTCGGTATCATCATCGGGGTGGCCTCCGTGGTGACCATGGTGTCGCTGGGCAATGGCGCTACGCAATCCGTGCAGGCCCAGGTCTCGAGCCTGGGCACCAACCTGCTGACGATCCGCCCCGGCCAGGGATTCGGCCGCGGTGGTGGCGCGCGTCCTGCAAATTTTGAGCTGGACGACGTGGAGGCGATTCGGACGCAGATCGCGGGGCTGCGCGTCGTGGCGCCGCAGGTATCCACCCAGGCGACTGCTATTTATGAGGCGCAGAACTGGTCCACCACGGTGGCCGGCACCACCAACGGGTATTTCGAGGCGTCGAACCTGGAACTGGCCGCAGGCCGGACCTTCAGCGACGCGGAAATCACCGCCGGCAAGTCCGTCTGCGTCATCGGGGAAACCGTGCGCGCCAATCTTTATCGCGATACCGACGCCCTCGGCAAGAGCCTGCGACTGAACGATATCAGCTGCAAAATTATCGGCGTGCTGGTGAAACGCGGGCAAGGGGGGTTTGGCCAGAACACGGACGACCTGGTGGTCATTCCGCTGAAAGCCGCGATGCGACGCCTCACCGGTAACCAGGAAGTACAAACGATTCTGGTCGCCGTTGACCAGCGTTTTGATAGCGCGACGGTCGGCGATGAAATCACCTCGCTGCTGCGCGAACGCCGCCACCTGCGCGAGGCCATGGAGGATGACTTCCGGATTTTCGATTCCAAGCAGTTCTCGGATACGCTGTCTGGCACTACCCGCACGATGACCGTGTTTCTCGGTGCGGTAGCGGCGGTAAGTCTGGTGGTAGGCGGAATCGGCATCATGAATATCATGCTGGTGTCGGTCACCGAACGTACCCGGGAGATCGGAATCCGGCTTGCCATCGGAGCGGTTCGCCGCGAGGTTTTGATGCAGTTTCTTATTGAAGCCATCACGCTGTCTTCCATCGGTGGATTCATTGGCCTGTTGGTTTCCTTTTTCGCAACGATGGCGATAGCGCTGGCGGTGGATCTGCCGTTCACGTTCGATTTTGGCGTCGCGGCGCTGGCGTTCGTTTTTTCCGCACTCGTGGGGATACTGTTCGGCTACGTTCCCGCGAAGCGCGCCGCCTCGCTCAATCCGATTGAAGCATTGAGACACGAATGACAATGCCCGGGGTAATACGATCACGCGGGCCTGCGGGAGCCGGGAGAGCTTCGATAGCGCGTCACGCATCAAGGAGCTGATGGTTAAAAATCGTGGTCGCCCGAGCGAAGAAAAATGTTTATGGTCTGGCTGTGATCCTGGACCAGTCAAAGGCGGTTTTTGTTGCGTCAGTCGTCTATATGCGGGTAGTTCAATTGCGTAAACATTTAATAAGCAAAGGCAGCACCGCCCCTGCGTGGCTAAACCCCGCTACGCTCGACCGCTGCTTTGGACGTCAGGCACCAGGATGAGTATGGTTACCAGCTTCAGCCCCATCGCAGACAAATCTGCACGAGTGCTGGTACTGGGCAGCATGCCTGGTGTGCTTTCGCTCAAAGCCAACCAGTACTACGCTCATCCTCGCAATGCGTTTTGGCGCATCATGTCCAGCATCTACGGTTTCAGTGCCGAGGCACCTTACGAGAGTCGCATGGAGAAATTAAAGGCATCGGGTGTCGCGCTTTGGGACGTTTTGCACACATGTGTTCGTGTAGGCAGCTTGGATAGCGCCATTGAAGCAGGGTCGCGGGTCCCAAACGATTTCCAGACATTTTTCCAGCAGCATACCCATATCAAGGTCGTCGGATTCAATGGCGCCGAGGCAGAGAAGAGCTTTAACACCTACGTTTTGCCTCATCTAACCGTCAGTGGCATTACTTTCGTGCGGCTGCCATCGTCCAGTCCTGCGCATGCTGTCTCGTTTGAGAAAAAGGTTGCGGCGTGGCGGGTGGCGTTGGGTGCCTGGCCAGGCGTTGCAGGGTGATATCACGAAAACTGCTTGGCGGCTTTTGTGACGTGCCTGTGCTTACAGCGCACCCGCTTGCTACTGAACTTTTTATCCACGCAAAAATGCTTTCGTCGGCAATTCGTACTGTTTGCCGTCCAGATAGCATGGCACATATGTCCGACGATGATTTCTCCGATGTTGGCTACAATCTTGTAAAACATTACGAGTTTCACGTTTTTCCTCGCTTTGTTCACGATGGCATGCATCAGCAATGGTCCAGGGTTCCAGATCCTGGAGTTGAGGGTCGGGCTAAGTTGGCGAGCTCTCTTCGCGGTGCATTGAGATAGTGATTTACGATGAAAAAGGCCCGGGATACGGCGCACTTCCAGCGCTGGACTCGTGCAAGCTATGCTTGCATTCGCCTGTGTGTCGTTGGGGCGTCAGACGTGCCAACCGAGTGCGGTCCGAGTCAGGAATGAAGTCCCTGCTGGAACAGGTGTCTGCCCACTAAATTCCGGCGCGCCTGGAGTTTGCCGTCACTCTCGTATTTTGGAATCGCCATGATTCCTTATCGAAATATCTTGCGGTCAATAGGTGTTTACCTGAAGTTAATGCGAGAACGTCCTGCCTAGCTCAGGTAAAAAAATCTGGTCTTACCGCTGCGTTTCTCGTTCAAAATTGACCCATCGCATTGAATAATTTTTCCTATCTGGACGATTATGTCCAATCTATTCAAATGATTTTCAAGATCAGTCGCGACCAACACAGAACGTGGGATCAATACACAGGAGATTGTTATGGGTAAGTTCGAAAACCTGAGAAAACAGATGATCGATTACCAGTTGGCCGCGCGTGGCCTGCATGATGAAGCTGTGCTTAAAGCCGTCAGCGCGGTGCCGCGTGAAGAATTTGTCCCGACGGAACTGGTGGAGTTTGCCTACAGCGATTCACCGCTGCCCATTGCCGCGCGCCAGACGATTTCGCAGCCCTATATCGTGGCACTCATGACGGCGGCGCTTGAACTACAGCCGGAAGACCGCGTACTGGAAGTGGGTACCGGTTCCGGTTATGCCGCTGCGGTTCTGGCCGAGATTGCCAAAGAAGTTTATACCGTGGAGCGGCATAAAATCCTCGCGGATACCGCACGCCGCCGACTTGGACAATTAGGATATGAGAATACCCATGTGTTGCACGGCGATGGCACACTAGGCTGGCCGGAGTACGCTCCATTTGACGCCATAGTTGTCGCCGCTGGCGGCCCGAAGTACCGGACACGCTCAAGCAACAACTGGCTATCGGTGGTCGTCTGGTCATCCCGGTAGGCTCCAGCTTGCGGACACAGAAATTGCTGCGAGTGTTGCGCATCACTGAGCATGAATTCGCGGAGCAAGATCTGGGCAGCGTTCGCTTTGTACCCTTGATAGGAGCGGCGGGCTGGGAGGACGAGACAGCCAGTGTCGTTTCCGTCAGGAAATCCGAAGCAACCCTGTCCGAACTGATTTACGAATCGAGTGAGCATTTTGCCGCTATTGGCCATGTCAATCTGGACGGATTACTGGAGCGGATTGGTGACAGCCGTCTGGTATTACTCGGCGAAGCCTCTCACGGTACGGCCGAATTTTACGAAATGAGGGCGCGTATCACCCAGGAGTTGATCGAAAAGAAGGGGTTTAACGTCATTGCGGTGGAGGCTGACTGGCCTGACGCGGCACATATCAATCACTTCATTCACGGTACTTCCCCGGATCCATTGTTGGTAAGCGCTCCTTTTTCGCGGTTTCCCACCTGGATGTGGGCGAATCATTCGGTGCTGGAATTCATGCATTGGTTGAAGGCACATAATGAACAAATCGCTGTCGCCTGAAAACAAGGTCGGCTTTTATGGACTCGATCTTTACAGCCTGAGCAGTTCTATAGAAGCCGTGCTGAACTATCTCGAAACCATTGACCCGGAAACAGCAGAAGTGGCGAGAGTGCGCTACGGTTGCCTGACCCCCTGGACCAGTGATCCTGCGCTGTATGGCCAGGCGACGATGACAAGGCGTTACCGGGAATGTGAAAAGGATGTGATTGCCGCCCTGCAGGATCTGCTGAAGCGTCGTTTGGATTATTCAAAAGCGGACGGGCAGCGATACTTTGATGCCGAGCAAAATGCGCGCCTGGTGACCAATGCCGAACGCTACTACCGCACCATGTACTATGCCGAGAACAATTCCTGGAACCAGCGCGATCAGCATATGTTTGAAACATTGCAGGCTGTGCTGGCGTTTCGCGGCCCGCAAGCAAAAGCCGTAATCTGGGAGCACAATTCCCACATTGGCGATGCCCGTGCCACCGAAATGAGCGCTCGCGGCGAGTTTAATATCGGTCAGCTTGTGCGGCAGAAGTATGGTGATGCCGCGTATCTAATCGGTTTCGGCACAGACCATGGCACCGTTGCGGCCGCCTCTGAATGGGGTGGCCCGATGGAAATTAAACGCGTAAAAGCAGCGCACATCGATAGCTATGAGCGGGTTTGCCACGAAGTTCGGACCGATAACTTCCTGCTGCCATTGCGTAATCCGGTGCAGGAAATGACCCGAAAAAGGCTGCTGGCTGAGCGACTGGAGCGAGCGATTGGTGTGATTTACCGACCTGACACCGAATTACAGAGCCATTATTTCTACGCGTCGTTACCGCGGCAGTTTGATGAATATATCTGGTTTGATGAAACCCGGGCAGTTGAACCCTTAAGCAGGGAAATTACGAGGGGCATGCCTGATACGTTTCCCTTTGGTCTTTAGGCATTTATTTCCTGCGCATATAACGGCGCACTACTCGGGATCGGGATAGCAACCATGCAGCATGGCAACGATATACGGTCCATTATGCTCGATTTTGCAGCGGCCACCGGACTGTCCGGTAACTCGCACGAACCGCGTCGCTACCTGTGGACCGATGCCTTCGCTGTGTGCAATTTTCTCGAACTCTATCGACAAACCGGTGAGGCCATCTATCTCGAGACTGCGCTCAAACTGGTCGCTCAGGTGCATTTCGTTCTCGGCAGATTCAGCCTTGGGGATGCGCGCCACGGCTGGATCAGCGGTCTCGATGAGCAGGCCGGGTTACGAACACCCCACGTGCGGCGGCTTAAGAATTGGCAAGAAGTTGGCAGAACGCAAGTTGGACGAACCCTTCGATGAGCGCCTGGAATGGGACCGGGATGGTCAGTATTTCCATTACCTGACCAAGTGGATGCAAGCGCTCGCCCGCGTTTCGTTAGTTACCGGCGATGGGCGCTATCTGCGCTGGGCGCTGGAGTTGGCGAAGGCTGCCCACGCGGGATTTACCTACAAACTGGCGGTGGGCAAAACCAGGCGCATGTACTGGAAAATGAGCGTGGACCTCTCCCGACCCTTGGTGGCCAGTATGGGGCACCATGATCCACTCGATGGATTGATCACATACACGGAACTCGAAGCGATCATGGGTAGCGATGGCGGCTCGCACAGTGATACACGGACTAGGGAGTGAAATTGCCGACTGCCGGGCGATGTGCGCCGGAAAAAGCTGGGCTACCGATGATCCACTGGGTACGGGCGGCCTGCTGGTTGATACGTTTCGCCTGGCGCAAATAAGGGCGGAATTCGACGTTTCCGCACCGGTGGAGTTGACGCCGCTGTTGGCCGACTGTGAGTCAGGGCTGGAAGCCTTTATGCAATCCGCTACGCTGGGCTATCCAGCAGCGCATCGGCTTGCGTTCCGCGAGCTCGGTCTGTCGCTGGGGCTGCACGCACTCGCCAGATTGCATGATTTGATTGTGCGGTATCCGAGCAAGTTTTCACTGACAGAATGTAAGGGGCTGGCAAGACTCACGGAGTTCAGCCAGTTGTCTGACCTGATTGAGCATTTCTGGTTACAGGAGGCCCATCAACAGGTTGAGACGTGGCGAGCGCATCCGGATATAAACTCCGTTATGCTGGCGACCAGCCTCGCGCCCGATGGATATTTGCGAGTCAGCCCCAAACGCCCGCAGACGTAAATATTTGTCCGATCAACAGGTTTGAAAACAGGATGTGCGCCGTTAACCAATAGATTTTTCTCTGAAAGGAACATGCCACTGCAGCTCACGCCGACAAAAAGTATCGTTATCAGCATTAGCTTTGTGGCTGTACTGTTGGCTGTGATGCTGTATTTCGATACTGACCAACAAGTGCTGCAATTGCTGCGGTGGCTGGACACGCAGGGCCTGTCGGCGCTGCTGTGGTTTGTTCTTATCATGGCGCTAGTGGTGGTGCTGTTGCTGCCAGGTGTTCTATTCACGACTGGTGCAGGCTTTATATTTGGCGTGCTGCAGGGCACCGCCGCAGTGATACTGGGTACCACGCTTGGCGCGGCACTGGCCTTCCTGATTGCGCGCTATTTGTTTGGAGCCAGGATCCGGCGTTTCATATTGTCCAATAGGTGGCTCAATGTGATTAACAGGGGCCTCGGGTCGCATGGTTTCAGGGTTGTATTGCTGACGCGGCTGGTACCTTTTTTCCCTGGCAAACTTTCGAATTACATCTTTGGCATCAGTCAGGTATCGCTGCGGGATTTTGTGTGCGCAAGCTTGCTGGGTTTTATACCGTTTTCCTTGCACAATGTGTATCTGGGTTCGATTGCAGCCGATATTGCGACTCTGGGTAGTCGCAATATTGAACGGACACCCCTCGAATGGGGTCTATACGGCGCCGGCTTTGTGATGAGCATTATTGTGGTTTTGTATCTGAATCGGGTCGCCAGTCGTCTGCTGGCAGAGGATTTGACTAGCGACAAAAACACGATCCGACACTAAGCCCTGAGTAGGCGCGCCAACAGGGTTCTACATGAATATTGTAATGTTAAGTAACACATATGCGCCTCATGTGGGCGGTGTTGCGCGTTCGATAGAAGCGTTTGCGCGACAATATCGCGAGCTCGGGCACAAGGTGCTTGTGGTCGCACCAGAGTTCGACCAGCTTCAACCTGACGAGAAAGATGTGGTGCGAATTCCCGCGATACAGCATTTTAATGGCAGTGACTTCTCCGTGGCGCTGCCGGTTTCCGGGTTATTGAGCGATACACTGGATGCGTTCCAGCCGGATATTGTGCATGCCCACCACCCGTTCCTGCTTGGCATGACGGCACTGCGCATAGCCCGTTATCGCCAACTGCCGTTGGTATTTACCCACCATACGCTGTACGAGCAATATACTCACTATGTCCCTGGCGATTCACCCATGCTCCGCCGTTTCGCAATCCAGCTGGTGACGAGTTATGCGAATCTTTCCGACATGGTATTCGCGCCGAGCGAAAGCATTGCATCGCTACTGCTCGAGCGTGGCGTCCGTACTCCAATTAGCGTGGTTCCTACCGGTGTTGAACTCCACCGGTTTACCCAGGGCGATGGAGCCGGTTTCAGGCGGAAAATGGGGATTCCTGAAAGTGCCTTTGTAGTGGGCCATGTAGGAAGACTGGCGCCGGAGAAAAACCTGCCATTTCTGGCTACTTCCATCGCCCGATTTATTGCTGCAGCTGCTACTGACAAAGCCCGAACAAAAATACAGCCGGAAATACATTGTCTGGTGATTGGTGCGGGCCCTTCAGAAGCCGACATTCGAACCTGTTTTGCACAGTTCGGTGTCGCTGAACGCTTGCACATTGATGGTATTCAAACGAGTCAGTCGCTGGCCGATGCCTACCATGCCCTGGATGTATTTGCCTTCGCCTCAACCAGTGAAACCCAGGGGATGGTTCTCTCCGAAGCAATGGCTGCGGGTAAGCCAGTAGTCGCGCTCGACGCGCCTGGAGTACGCGAAATTGTAAGCGATACAGTGAATGGCCGCTTGCTGGCGGAGGAAGATAGCAATACGTTTGCCGCAGCTTTGCATTGGGTAGTTGAGCAGCAGGTGGACCAGAGGCTGGCGCTGGCACAGGCTGCACGAAAAACCGCTGAACAATTTTCCATGGCGAACACAGCGGAACGGGCGCTGGACTGTTACCGCACATTACTTCGGCAAACGAGGGTATTGCACAGTCAGGAAGATGACCAATGGATAAAATTGTTGGATTTGATCAAAGCTGAATGGTCAATAATTGAAGGAGTGGCCAGAGCTGCCGGAAACGCACTAGTGGAAAGTTGATCAATATTCATTGGCATAGGACATACAGATGCTGAGTCGCATTGAGACTAGACTGCGTCGCTGGCGCCGCCGATTCAGTCGCAGCGAGTGGCTTGCCCGGCTGTTGCAGCTATCGGTCTCAGAGGATACTGGAACGGATCCCGGTCTGGTGATGATCCAGATTGACGGACTTGCGCACGGTGAACTTGAGCAAGCCTTGCGGCGCGGTGAAATGCCATTTCTGCAGCGGCTTATGAACGACGAACACTACAAGCTGCATAAATTATACGCAGGCGTGCCTTCAACCACACCGGCAATACAGGGCGAGCTCTTTTATGGTGTTAAGACCGTAGTCCCCAGCTTCAGTTTTATGCAACATGGTTCAAAGCGCCTGGTGCGGATGTTTGAGCAGGCCGTTGCTATAGAAGTTGAACAGAAGCTACAGCTGGATGGGGGAACTCCACTATTGGAGAACGGCAGTTGCTACAGCAACATTTTTACCGGAGGCGCCGCAGAAGCGCATTTCTGCCCGTCTTCAATGGGATGGGGGCCGGCGTTGCGGGGCACCAATCCACTGACATTGCTTTTTCTTGTCGCCACCAATTTTTACAGCTTTGTGCGCACGGCGGGATTGCTGTTGCTGGAACTATTCCTGGCGGTATTTGATTTTGCACGAGGACTCACTCAGGACAACAACCTGTGGGCAGAATTAAAGTTCATTCCAAGCCGCGTGCTGATGGTAATTTTGTTACGCGAACTTATTACCATCGGTGTAAAGATCGATATTGCTCGTGGTCTGCCTATCATTCACCTCAATTTTCTTGGCTATGACGAACAAGCACATCGCCGTGGTCCCTCGTCCCTGTTTGCGCATTGGACACTGAAAGGTATCGACGACGCGATTGCACGCATCTGGCGCGCCAGCCATCGTTCCGAACGACGCAGATACGATGTGTGGATCTATTCCGATCACGGGCAGCAGCAGGTGCGGGCATACGACAGTGTCTATGGCAGAAGCTTTGCAGAGGCCGCCACAGAAGTATTCGCTCGTTATCATGGCATACCCGTCACTTTCCGTTCCAGCGGCTCCAGTGGCCCCATCGGTATTCAATTGCAGCGCATCCAGATATTTGGCGGAGAACGCACACAACGGTTTTTTGCCAGAACACTGGGGAAAATAACCAATGGAGGAGATTCTACGCCGGGCAAATCGCGCGCTGCGCAACTTACCGTCGCACCCCTCGGTCCGGTAGCGCACCTCTACTACAACTACCCACTCTCGGCACAGCAGTTGAGCGAGCTCGCAGCTGCATTGGTGGCAGAGGCGGATGTCCCCATCGTATTGCATAAAGATGCCGTTGGCGCGGTTCGTGTAACCACGCAAACCGGGGAATTCTCGCTGGTGCAAAACCCGGTCGCCGTATTTGGCGCCGATCATCCGTATCTGCAAGCCGCGTGCAAGGATGTAATTGCCATGTGCGACCACTCTGATGCCGGAACCCTTATCGCCTTGGGCTACTGTCCCGGCGAAAAGGCGCTGAGCTTCGCCATCGAAAGTGGCGCGCATGGTGGTTCAAGTAGCGGTGAAACAAACGCTTTCGCCATGGTCCCGCAGGACATTAACCTGACTTCTCAAAATGTGGAAAGCACATGTTCTATTGTACGCCCACTCGATCTAAGACTCGCCGCATTGACATTTCTGCACCGAGTCGCTGACGATAAAAAGCCGATAACGCCGCGCATTCGCGCCACCCTGCACAAGCGTGTGGAAAATGGTATCCGCATCATGACGTACAATGTTCACAGCTGTCTCGGGATGGATGGCAAGCTGTCACCCGCACGTATCGCTCGTGTTATTGCCCAGTACGAGCCAGACATCGTTGCTCTGCAGGAACTGGATGTTGGCCGCTTCAAGACCAACAATGTCGATCAGGCGCACCGTATTGCTCACTATCTGCAAATGGAATTTCATTTCCACGCGGCGCTACAGATAGAAGAGGAGCATTATGGTGATGCAATACTGACCCATTTACCCATGCGTTTGATCAAATCTGCCCTGCTTCCGGGGTTGGCTGGCAAGTCCCGGCTTGAACCTCGCGGTGCCTTGTGGGTAGCCATTGACGCTTACGGTACGGAAATCCAGATCATCAATACCCATCTGGACTTATACAAAAAGGAACGGGCTGCGCAGGTAGAAAATCTGCTCAGCAGCGATTGGCTGGAGCATCCGAATATGCTGTCCCCGATAATTTTGTGTGGCGATTTCAATGCCACACCGTATTCCAGGGAGTGGCGCAAATTACATGAGCGACTACCGGATGCGCAGGTCAAGCTGGCAAATCACCGACCGAAAAACACTTTCTTTAGCCGTATACCGGCCGCTCGGATCGACCATGTGTTTGTTGACAACAGTATTGAATTGGTCGGTATCGAAACACCGAACACAGAGTTGGTGCGACTTGCTTCGGATCATCTGCCATTGATTGTAGATGTTAAACTTCACCCTGTATGACCAGGTAATGCAGGCCAAAAATTGTGCTAATCGACTTGTAGAAGCACCCCGGTGAGCGGTCGCGGTATTAGGTTACACATTTTGAACGATAGCTAAACAGACAGCCGACAGGATTCCCTGTATACTTAAGGCCGTCTTCCCGGCGGATTTCTAACTCCCTTCAAGGTATCCACATGTCGTCTTCAGATGCGGTAACCAGTTTTGCACAACTGGAACTGCCCGCGCCCCTGCAACAAGCCCTGACTGATGTCGGTTACGAGACACCGTCGCCGATCCAGGCCCGCATCATTCCCCATATGCTGGAGGGTGTCGATGTGCTCGGCCAGGCCCAGACCGGTACGGGCAAGACGGCGGCGTTCGCGCTGCCTATTCTGGCGCGGCTGGACCTGAAGCAGAAGTTGCCCCAGGTACTGGTGCTGGCACCCACTCGGGAATTGGCCATACAGGTCGCGGAAGCATTCCAGAAGTATGCGCGGCACATGCCGGGCTTTCATGTGTTGCCTATCTACGGTGGTTCCGACTACAGCGGCCAGTTTCGCCAATTGCAGCGTGGCGTGCACGTTGTGGTCGGCACGCCTGGCCGGGTAATGGACCATATGCGCCGCAGTTCGCTAGATTTGTCCGGACTGAGAACACTGGTACTGGATGAAGCGGACGAAATGCTGCGCATGGGTTTTATCGATGATGTGCAGTGGATCCTGGACCAGACGCCGAAGGAGCGCCAGATAGCCCTGTTCTCCGCCACCATGCCCGATGCCATTCGCCGTATCGCGAAACGGCATCTGCGTGACCCGCGGGAAGTGGCCATTGAGGTCAAGGCGGTAACCACGGCACTGATTCGCCAGCGCGTCTGGATGATGGAGGGGATGCAAAAACTCGACGCATTGACCCGCATTCTGGAAGTCGAAGAATTCGACGGCATGCTGATTTTTGTGCGCACCCGGATACTGACTGTTGAGCTGGCGGACAAGCTGGCGGCGCGCGGTTACTCCGTAGCGGCCCTGAACGGCGATATTCCGCAAAAACAACGCGAGCAGACAGTCGAGAAGTTGAAGAACGGCAAGCTCGACATAGTGGTCGCCACTGACGTGGCGGCGCGCGGCCTGGATGTGCAGCGCATCAGCCATGTGATCAACTACGATATTCCGTCGGACGTGGAGGCGTATATTCACCGCATTGGGCGCACCGGTCGCGCCGGGCGCAAGGGCGATGCCATTCTGTTTGCCGCCAGCCGTGAACGTCGTCTGCTGGGTGCCATAGAAAAAGCCACCGGCAACACCATCGAAAAAATGGAGCTACCCACTGTCCAGCAGGTGACCGACAAACGTGTCGGCAAGTTCAAGCAGCGTATTACCGAAGCGCTGGATACGGCGGATCTGGCGATTTTCAGGAAACTGGTGCAGGAGTACCAGCACGAGTATGGCGTGCCGGTGGTAGAGATAGCCGCGGCCTTGGGCATGCTGGCGCAGGGCAAGAAGCCACTGCAGGCGCAGGCCGGCGCGGTCGTGAAGGATGACGCACGGGGTGACGTCGGCAGTTTCAAAGCCCGCTCAGCAAAACCTGCGCGCGAGCGGCGCGATGGTGATACGCAGCGCAAATCCCCCGACAGCAGGCCGCCACGGGACGCTGCGTCCAAACCGCCGCGCAAGACCCGCAGCGAGAAGGAGAAGCTGGATGTCGGCATGGAGCGCTTCCGTCTGGAGGTAGGGAATGTGCATGGCGTGAAACCCGGCAATATTGTCGGTGCGATTGCCAATGAAGCGGAGATTGAGAGTGAGTACATCGGCCGCATTGAGATTTTTGATGATTACAGCACCATAGACCTGCCCGAAGGGATGCCCAAGGAACTCCTGAAGCATTTGAAAACGGTGTGGGTCAGCGGCCAGCGCCTGCAGATTTCCAGGTTCGACCCGGCCGGAGCAGCAGCGCCTGGCGGCGCGGGCAAACGAAATTCCGTTGCGGACAAGGGTGCTGGGGCGCGACAGGAATTGCGGCTCGAACCCCAGGGCAAGTCCAAACCAAAGCCAAAGTCGAAGTCAAAGGGAGCGCCTTCCTCCAAACCCGGTGCGCGTCGCCCACCCGCCAAATGATTTTTTGCCCACAGACTGGTAGCATCGATAAAGCCTAAAACAGCGAGGGTTGCGTCATGGCCAAGCGTATCATTGTCGGCATCAGCGGCGCCTCCGGCATTGTGTACGGCGTGCGTGCCCTGCAATTGTTGCGCGATTGCGCGGTGCAGACCCACCTGGTAATGAGCAAGTCCGCGAAACTCACGCTGCACTATGAGTTGGACATGTCCGTCGCAGACCTTGAGTCGCTGGCCGACGAAGTCCACCCGATTAACAATATTGGTGCGTCCATCTCCAGCGGTTCGTTTCAGACTGCCGGCATGCTGATTGCCCCGTGTTCGGTGCGCACCATGTCGGAGATCGCCACGGGTGTCACCTCCACGCTGCTTACCCGCGCGGCGGATGTGGTGCTCAAGGAGCGCCGACGCCTGGTCCTGATGGTGCGCGAGACACCGTTGCACACCGGCCATCTGCGCACCATGACCCAGTTGTCAGAGATGGGCGCGGTCATAGCGCCGCCGGTGCCGGCGTTTTACACCCGGCCCCGCACCCTGGACGAGATGGTGACCCAGACCGTCGGTCGCGCCCTCGATCTGTTTGATCTGGATCACGATCAGGTGCAGCGCTGGCAGGGCGATGATATGGACAGTGGCGCTTAACAGGGTAGTATTCCTCCAATACAGAAGGACGATTTGATATGGCGACACAGCTTTTTGACCTGACCGGAAAGATAGCCCTGGTCAGCGGTGCCAGCCGTGGTATTGGTGAGGAGATCGCCAAACTGCTGGCCGGGCAGGGCGCCTACGTGATTGTGTCCAGTCGCAAGATCGATGACTGCACGGCAGTGGCCGAGGGTATTCGCAAGTCCGGGGGCCGCGCAGAGGCCTTTGCCTGCAATATCGGCAACATGGACCAGATCGCGGAGCTGTTTGCGCACATACGCAAGGCCCATGGCAGACTGGACATCTGCGTGAACAATGCCGCCACCAATCCCTACTTCGGCCATGTGCTGGATACTGACCTCGGCGCTTTCAACAAAACAGTTGAGGTGAATATTCGCGGCTACTTCTTCATGTCGATAGAAGCGGGCAAGCTGATGCGCGATCATGGCGGCGGCGCCATTGTTAACACCGCGTCAATCAATGCCCTGCAGCCAGGGCAAATGCAGGGCATCTATTCCATCACCAAGGCGGCGGTGGTCAATATGACCAAGGTATTCGCCAAGGAGTGCGCGCCGTTTGGTATTCGCTGCAACGCGTTGTTGCCGGGCCTGACCAAAACCAAATTTGCCGGGGCCCTGTTCAGCAATGACGATATCTATAAAATGGCGGTGCAGGGTATTCCCATGGGCCGCCACGCGGAACCGAGTGAAATGGCCGGGACGGTGCTCTATCTGGTATCCGATGCCAGCAGCTACACCACCGGTGAATGCATTGTGGTCGATGGCGGCATGACAATCTAGGAGAGGACTGACTTATGAGCTGGAGCAACAGCACAAACCGCTACGGATCCGTTTCCATTACCCTGCACTGGCTCATGTTGCTGTTAATCGTGGCGGTCTACGGCTGTATGGAACTGCGCGAATTCTTTCCCAAGGGCAGTGATCCCCGGGCGGCCATGAAAACCTGGCATTTCATGCTGGGACTTTCCGTGTTTGTACTGGTTTGGCTGCGACTGGCGCTGCGCCTGCTGCAAGTGAGGCCCGCCATTGAACCGCGGCCGGTGGCTTGGCAACAGTATCTGGCGACCGCGGTGCACTGGGCGTTTTACGCCTTTATGATTGGTATGCCCATCGCCGGGTGGATGATACTGAGCGCCGAGGGCAAGCCCATCCCTTTTTACGGCCTCGAGCTGCCCGCACTGCTCGCTAAAAATAAAGCCACTGCCGAATGGGTAGAGGACATTCACACGACGGTGGCAACGGCAGGTTACTTTTTAGTTGCTTTACATGCCGGCGCGGCGCTGTTCCACCATTATGTGCTGCGTGATAACACCTTGACGCGAATTCTGCCGGGACCAACGCCGCCTGAACCGTAGCGGTATGACAGCATTAGCATCGGTGCGGGGGAGCATGTTTATGGAGCAGGTCCACATACCTGAGCAGCTGCTGGCGGACTGCCACCATCTGGGCGCCTTGCCCACTTCGCAAGTGCTATTGAATCGCAACGCCGCCCTGCCCTGGTTTATCCTGGTGCCACAGACGCAATTGCGTGACGTGCTGGACCTGCCCGATGGGCAACTGCAGGCGGTGTTGGCCGACTGTGCGGCGGTATCGGGGTTCATCAAGCAGGCACTGGGATTTACCAAAGTAAACTTTGCCGGCCTCGGCAACGTGGTGCCCGCGATGCACCTGCATATTATCGGGCGGCACCCGCAGGACCCCTGCTGGCCGCAACCGGTCTGGGGAAATTTGCCCGGCGGCGAATCCTACGCACCGCAACAGGTGCATGAATGGCAGGCCGCCCTGGTCAGGATAACTGGCCTGGTCGCCGCGCCTTCGCAGTTTTAGCGGCCCGCGGGACACACCGGGCCATGCTGAAAAAAGTCGTGATCACACAGCCGCTGCCCGGTGAGCGCCTTATTGAGCTGGCTGGCCTGTGCGACATGGAGGTGCTCCAGGGCCCGCAGGCATTGGCAGACGCGTGTGCACGCGGTGAACTGGCAAGTTGCCAGGGACTGATCTGCCTGCTGACCGATCCGATCGAGCGTCCCTTGCTGGATGCCATGCCGAATCTCGAGTTTGTCTCCAGCGTGTCAGTCGGCGTCGACCATATCGATGTGCGGGCGTTGACCGCGCGCCATATTCCGGTGGGCCATACGCCGGGTGTTCTGGTCGATACCACTGCCGATGCCGCGTTTGCCCTGTTATTGGCGGCGGCCCGTCGGGTGGCGGAAGGCGATCGCTTTATCCGGGAGGGCCACTGGCGCCCGGACAACCGTTGGTCCCTGGAGTTTTTTCTCGGCAAGGATGTCAGTGGAGCGACGCTGGGCATCATCGGCCTGGGCGCTATCGGTCAGGCAGTGGCCCGCCGCGCGGCGGGCTTCGACATGCGGGTGCTCGGTTGGACGCCGTCGGGCCGCGAGGTTGCGGGTGTGGAGAGCGTGTCGCTGGAGGAACTGCTGCTGCGCAGCGATTTTGTCAGCGTACACCTGGCTCTCACCAGTGCGACGCGCAATTTGCTCGACGCCGAAAGGATCGCCACCATGAAACCGGGTGCGGTACTGGTCAATACGGCCCGCGGCGGCATCGTGAACGAGCTGGCGCTCGCCCGGGCCCTGGACAGCGGCCATATTTATGCCGCCGGCCTGGATGTGTTTGAGCACGAGCCGGTGGCCATGGACAACCCGTTGTTGCAGCATCCCGGAGTCGTGGTGGTGCCCCATATCGGCAGTGCGACTACCCTGACCCGGGCCAAAATGGTGGACATTGCGGTGCGCAATGCAATAGCGGCACTGCAGGGGCTGCCGATGCCGCACTGCGTCAATCCCGCAGGTTTACCCGCTGGTACCGCGCTGAATTATTGGCGGGCTGCCTGCGGTATCGGCTGCAGGGCGCGCTGCAGGGATTTCCTCAGATTGTCGTCGAGGCGCGAGGTGTCACTGTCGTTGGCGTTCTCCACGATCTCGGTCAGGGTGACCTGCCACACTTCCTGGTTGGTCGCACGGTCGTTGAACTGCACGATCAGATTGTTGGTCTCCTTTACGCCGCCCAGCGCGATCGCATTGTCTACGCTGGCCTGATCGACCCGACGGGTGGGTATGATGCTGGGAATGGCGGAGATGTTGCTCGCCAGTGCGCTGCGCTCGCCCTGGACCATGCCCGCCACATAGAGATAGTGCACTGTAAATTGCGCGCGATCGGGGTCCAGCACATAACCTTTGCCCTGCAGGTGGGTGTCGATGTCCCGCCGTATGATCGGGTCTATGGCGTACACGTCATCAGAGGATCCGGTCTCCTGTGGCAGGGGATCTGTGCGCCACATGTAATAGCGGTAATTGCCGGCGCTGAACCGGTCGATCGCGCTGTGCTGGATGTCGACGCCAGTGCATGCCACCAGCGCCAGTGACAGCAGCGTGCTCGCCAGGAGAGTGGTGATACGCATCGTTTTCCTCGGGGCAAAGCAGGGGCGGGTATTATGTAACTATGTCGGGGTGTTTTGCCCCCTGCAGTTTGCTAGCATTTATAACATAACTATAAGTTATTTCTCGGGGTGGATATGATTTCACGCAAGTTAATTCGTACTGACCTGAACCTGCTGGTCGCCCTGCAGATTCTGCTGGAAGAGCGCAACGTGACGCGCGCGGCTGAGCGTCTGTCGGTGTCGCAGCCCGCGCTGAGCAAGACCCTGCAAAAGTTACGCGACTCCTTTGAAGACCAGCTTTTTACCCGCACCTCCCACGGGCTTGTGCCGACGCCCCGGGCGGAAGAGCTCGGTCGCGAACTCCCCGGCCTGTTGGAGACGATTGAGCAGGTCCTTGGCGACGTCGAATTCAGCCCGGATACCTATGCCGGCAGTTTCAAGTTGCTCATGCCTCCCATCCTGTGCGAATCGCTGTTACCCAACCTGATGGAGGAACTGGCGCAAATAGCGCCCAATGTGCAGATCATCATGGCGGAGGTGCCGCCGAATTATCAGGAGCAGCTGAAAAAGGGCGAGGCCGATTTTGCCGCCTTTGTCGCGCTGGAGACCGAGCGGGACATTCATGCCGAGCCCATAGCGGCCATCGCACCGCGCTGTTATATGCGCGTGAATCATCCGCTGGCGGACAAGGAGATGAGCCTGCAGGATTTCCTGGCCTATCCGCACCTGCGTTTGTATCTTCCCGGCCTCACGCGGGAGAACACCAGTATGGTGGATGATGTGCTGAGCCAGTATGGCGTGCACCGCAGTATCGTCCTGGAAACCACGCAGTTTTCCTCCGCCGTGGGCGTGCTTACCCGCACCGATTCGCTGTTGGTCGCCAATGCAGGCTTTCAGGAAGGCGGCCTGTATCGGGAGCGCATCATCGGACACGAGATGCCGGCGGAACTGCAGCGTATGATCCGCAATTCCAACAGCGGCAACCGGGGCAAGATGTCGCTGATGCGCCACGTTCGCTCCTCCCGCAGCGCGCCGCACCAGTGGATGCGTGCGCTGCTGATGAAACACCTCACCAGCTCCCCCGAGCTGGTGCAGCCCGATGAGAGGCCCACGCCGCTAGCTGCGGACCGAGCGGCGGTAAGCGCGGGGTGACAGGCCGACGGTTTTACTGAACTGCCGCGAAAAGTAGAGCTGGTCATCGTAGCCGAGTGCCGCCGCAACCCCCTTTACGCTGAGCTGGCTCGAGTCCAGCAGGTGGCAGGCGTGCTCCATCTTCATATTGAGAAAGTGCTTGATGGGTGAATAGCCGGTCAGGGCCTTGTACTTGGTGGAGAAGTGGTACTTGGAGAGCTTTGCCGCGGCGGCCAGCGTGTCCAGGTCCAGCGGCTGCCCGATGTGCTCCAGCATGAGACTCTGCACCGCTTCCAGATTGAAACTGTCCTGGCTGTTGGCCTTGGCCTGGCGCATTTCCAGCGCGATATGCGTCAGCAGGTGCCGCAGTTGATTCGCGGCATTGATAAAGGCCCGGGTGTTATAGCCGGTGCGATGCACTGCCATCAGCCCCCTGAAGTGGGCGACCAGCTGTGGCGAAATGCCCGCCTGGGTCACCGGCGGGACGCCTTCGCGATCGCCCAGGTACTGGTTGAATACCGCCGTGCTGGTACCCTGGAAGTGTACCCAGTAGATGGTCCAGGGATCAGCGACATCCGCCTCGTACTGGTGGGCAACGCCCTGTGGCAGCAGCAGTACCTGTCCCGGCCCGATCGGGCCGCGCCAGTCACCGGTCGATGCGCGGCCGTGGCCTTCCACGCAATAAATCAACAGGTTGTCATCGTGTCGCTGGCGTTGCATGCGGTGTAGATCGGCACTCGGATAGAAGCCCATGGCCGTTGGGTAGCACTCCCGTGTGAGGGGGTGGCGGGCCAACTTGGTGAGCATAAATGCGGGAGTCAGGAAACGGATGCCGTTTTTGGGTAGTGGCCACTGGGAGGGTGCGCTCATTGACGGGGCCTGTTAAGGGATCATTCTTTATGAATCTGGAAATAGCAATATAGTCCATAATATACGCAATTTCCTCCCTTTGAGCGGGGCGCGAGCGCCTGTAGTCTGGCGCTCACATTTTGACCAGTCAGGCTATTTCGGTGCGGCGACTCTCTTCGCCGGCGCCAGCAACTCACAGGGGAGCGCAGAGCAATGGAAGACAACGAGCAAATGGCAGAGGTCCGCGAGGAAGTGGCAGCCATGATGGCGCGCGCGCGCGCGGCCCAGCAGCAAATTGAAAACTACACGCAGGAACAGGTCGACGAGCTTATAAGAGCCATGGTCTGGGCCGTGGCCCGCGAGGATCGCTCGGAGGAAATCGCCCGCTTCACGGTCGATGAAACGCGGCTCGGCAACTACGAGGGCAAGTACCTCAAGATCCACCGCAAAACACGCGCGACCCTGATGGATATCATCGGCGACAAGTCCGTCGGTGTGATCGAGGAGGACAAGCAGCGCAATATCGTGAAGATCGCCAAGCCGGTCGGCGTGATCGGCGCATTGTCGCCCTCCACCAATCCCGAAGCGACACCGGTGATCAAGGCCATCTCCGCCGTGAAGGGCCGCAATGCCATCATTATCGCGCCGCACCCCCGCGCCAAGCTGACCAACAAGAAGATTTGCGATTACATGCGCGAGGCCATCGTGGCGATGGGCGCGCCGGCGGACCTGGTGCAGAGTATCGATGTGCCCTCGCTGGACAAGACCAATGAACTGATGCGCCAGTGCGACCGTATTCTGGCGACCGGTGGGGAGGCCATGGTGAGCGCCGCCTACTCGTCCGGTACCCCGGCCCTGGGCGTGGGTGTCGGCAACGCCGTCATCACCGTGGATGACACCGCGAACCTGGACGAAGCGGCGGACAAGATTCGCATCTCCAAGACACTGGATCTGGCCGCGTCCTGCTCCTCGGACAACTCCGTGCTGGTGTTTGCATCGATCTACGATGAGTTTCTGGAAAAGCTCAAGCACGAGGGCGGCCATGTCATCGAGGGCCAGGACAAGGAGAAATTGCAGCGGGTATTGTGGCACGACGGCCACCTTAATCCGGGGATCGTCGCCCAGCACGCCGTCAGCATCACCGGCCAGGCCGGCATCGACCTGCCCGAGGGTAAGCAGTTCCTGATTGTGCCGGAAACCGGCACCGGGCCCGATTACCCGTTTTCCGGTGAGAAGCTGACGGTCACCATGGCCCTGTACAAGGTGAAGGATATCGATGAGGCCATCGCACTGACCAACAGCATCCAGGCCTACCAGGGCCAGGGCCACAGTTGCGGTATCTACTCCAACAGCGATGAAAACATTATGAAGCTGGCGATGGCCACCCGCACCTCGCGGGTGATGGTGAACCAGCCGCAGTCCGCGTCCAACAGCGGCAATCTCTGGAACGGTATGCGCCAGACGTTCTCCCTGGGCTGCGGTTCCTGGGGTGGTAACAGCATCAACCACAACATCACCTGGCGCGACCTGATCAACGAGACCTGGGTTTCCAGGCCCCTGGCCAAAACCAAGGTGATCCCCTCGGATGAGGAGTTGTTTGGCTCAGTGATGGGCAAGTTCTAAACAGCGGCGAACGCTGACCGAGGAGTCGAGCATGGATTTTTCCCTGACGGAAGACCAGCAGGCCTTTGTCGCCAGCGCGCGCGCCTTCGCCGAGGGCGTACTGGCGCCCAATGCGGCGCTGTGGGATGCGCAGTCGATCTTTGCCAGGGACGCGCTGCGCCAGGCCGGTGAACTGGGTTTCATGGGGATGTACACGCCCGAATCCGCCGGCGGCCTCGGCATGAGTCGGCTCGATGCCAGCCTCATCGTCGAGGAGCTGGCCAAGGGCTGCACCGCCACGGCGGCCTTTCTCACCATCCACAATATGGCCACCAACATGGTGGGCAAGTATTGCTCTGATGCGGTGATCGAGCAGTGGTGTCCGCAGCTGGTGACGGGCGCGAAACTCGCCTCCTATTGCCTGACGGAACCCGGTGCAGGGTCTGATGCTTCCTCACTGCGCACCAGTGCCACGCGCGAGGGCAACGATTACATCGTCAATGGCAGCAAGATATTCATCTCCGGCGCGGGTGATACGGATGTACTGGTGGTCATGTTGCGCACCGGGGCTGCCGGTCCCAAGGGTATCTCCGCGCTGCTGATCCCCGCCGATGCCGCTGGCATTTCTTACGGCAAGAAAGAGGAGAAGATGGGCTGGAACGCCCAGCCGACACGCGCCATCAACTTTGATGCGGTGCGGGTGCCCGTGGCCAACCGACTCGGCGCTGAAGGGCAGGGCTTCGCGATTGCCATGGAAGGACTGGATGGCGGGCGTATCAATATCGCCACCTGCAGCGTGGGCACCGCCCAGCAGGCGCTGGAGGAAGCCACAGTCTATGTGCGCGAGCGCAAACAGTTCGATACCGCGATCGCCAACTTTCAGGCCACCCAGTTCAAGTTGGCTGACATGCTGACGGAACTGGTGGCAGCGCGGCAGATGGTGCGCCTCGCAGCGCATAAGCTGGATACCAAGGATGCACAGGCCTCGACCTACTGCGCCATGGCCAAGCGCTTTGCCACCGACGTGGGCTTCAATGTCTGCAACGATGCCCTGCAATTGTTTGGCGGCTACGGCTATATGCGGGAATACCCGATGGAGCGGCATGTGCGCGATACCCGCGTACACCAGATTCTGGAAGGTACCAATGAAATCATGCGGGTGATCATCTCCCGCAGACTGTTAATGGATGGCGCACTGGAGGTTATCAAATGAGTTTGAGTACATCAGACAAACTGAAAGTAGAGACTGCGCGGTCATACCGCACTGGTCACGATCGACAACCCCGGGGCCAATACCTGGGACACCGAAAGCCTGCCGGCGCTGAAAGACCTGGTGGCGAAACTGAACGACGACAAAAACATTTACGCCCTGGTGTTAACCGGCGCCGGCGAAAAATTCTTTTCCGCCGGGGCCGACCTCAAGTTGTTTGCGGACGGGGACCCGGAAACGGCGCGCGCCATGGCGCAGTATTTTGGTGAGGCGCTTTGAGGCGCTGGCGGATTTTCGCGGGGTGTCCATCGCCGCGGTCAACGGCTTCGCCATGGGCGGCGGCCTGGAAGTGGCGATGGCCTGTGACATCCGCATTGCCGAAGAGCAGGCGCAGATGGCGCTTGCCGGAAGCGAAGGTCGGCCTGTTGCCCTGCGCCGGAGGGACCCAGCGCCTGTCATGGCTGGTGGGTGAGGGCTGGGCAAAGCGCATCATCCTGTGTGGCGAGCGCATCAACGCCGCCACGGCGATGCGCATAGGGCTGGTGGAAGAAGTGGTCGGCAAGGGCGAGTCTCTGCAACGCGCGCTGGCGCTCGCGGAACAGGTGTGCGAGCAAAGCCCGACGTCGATTGCGTTGGCCAAACGACTGGTGCACAGCGGCCGCGATACGGTGCTGGCCGCCGGTCTGGCGGGTGAGCGCGAGCTGTTCGTGGAATTGTTTTCGACGCAGGACCAGCGCGAGGGCGTGAACGCATTTCTGGAAAAGCGCAAACCCGTGTGGAAGAACTGCTAAGGAATCATTGCAATGTCGGAAGCACCCATTATTTTCCAGGAGTTACCGGCGGGCTCTGGCAAGATCGGCCGGGTGACGCTGAATGTGGCGGCGACGCTGAATTCACTCACGCTGCAGATGGTCGATCTGTTGCAGCAAAAGCTGGACGCTTGGCGCGACGATGACGCTATCGCCGCCGTTTTTATCGAGGGCGCTGGCGAAAAAGCCTTTTGCGCCGGCGGTGATGTGCAGGCGCTGCACCAGTCCGCCGATAGCCACGCCCGGTGGACCCTGCGAGTACGCAGAGAGTTTCTTCGCCCGTGAATACCGCATGAATTACACCCTGCACACCTACAACAAGCCGTTGATCTGCTGGGGCCACGGTATTGTGATGGGCGGCGGACTGGGCGTGATGGCGGCGTGTTCACACCGCGTGGTGACAGAAAAAACGCGTATCGCGATGCCGGAAGTGACCATCGCCCTGTTCCCCGATGTGGGCGGCACCTGGTTTTTGAATCATATGCCCGGACACTCAGGGCAGTTCCTGGCCCTGACCGGCGCGTCCATCAATGCGGCGGATGCCATTTACACGGGCATCGCCGACCGCTTTATTGCCAGCGAGCGCAAAGCCGAAGTGCTGGAGCAACTGCTGCGCCAGCACTGGGGAGCCGACCCCGCCACCAATCATGCGCTGGTGCGCCATGTGCTGCGCCCCTTCGCGGAGCAGAGTGTAGGGCAGTGCCCCGGCGGCCAGGTGGAGCCGCACCTTGGCTCGATCAATACCCTGTGCGATGGCGATGATATCCACGAGATCATCGACAATATCGTGTCCCTGCAGACGCAGGACCCCTGGTTGTCCAAGGCCGGCGAGAGTCTCGCGCACGGCTCACCGCTGGCGGCGCTGTGGATTTCCCGGCAGTTACTGGAAATGCGTCACGCCTCGTTGAAGGAGGTCTTCCAGTCGGAAATCCGTCTCGCCACCAATATCGTGCGCCATCCCGGAATTCGCCGAAGGGCGTGCGCGCGCTGTTGATCGACAAGGACCGCAACCCCGCGTGGCAGTATCAGTCTTCCCGGGAAGTCCCGGCAGGCGTGTTGGCAACATTCTTTACCGCGCCCTGGGACAGCAATCCCCTGGCGGACTTGTAAGTCCATGGATATGAAGGGAACCCAGTAATGGCAGATGTAGCGTTCATCGGACTTGGCAATATGGGCGGCCCGATGGCCACCAACCTGGTCAAGGCCGGGCACGCGGTCGTCGTGTTTGACCTTTCGCAAGCCGGCCTGCGACCAGATGCAGGAGGCGGGTGCTGCGGTCGCCAGAACAGCCGCGGAAGCTGCGGCGGGAATGGAGTATGTGATCTCGATGTTGCCGGCGGGCAAGCACGTGGCCGGCACCTACCTTGGAGACGACGGCTTATTGTCCAAATTGGATAGCTCAACCACGATTCTGGATTGCAGCACCATCGACGCGGCGACGGCGCGCAAGGTGGGTGCAGTGGCCGCAGCAATGGATATAGGCTTTATGGACGCGCCCGTTTCCGGTGGTGTTGCGGCGGCGGCGGCGGGCACCCTGGCATTCATGTGCGGCGGTGATGCTGCCACCTTCGAGAAAGCGCGGCTGATCCTGAAGGACATGGGCAAAAATATTTTTCACGCCGGTCCCGCCGGTGCCGGACAGGTGGCCAAGGGCTGTAACAACATGCTGCTGGCCATTCACATGATCGGCACCTGCGAAGCACTGGAAATGGGTGCGCGCAATGGACTCGACCCGAAGGTGCTGTCCGAGATCATGCTGGCCAGCTCGGGCCGCAACTGGTCGCTGGAAGTGTACAATCCCTATCCCGGCGTGATGCCGACGGCGCCCGCCAGCAACGATTACAAGCCAGGGTTTATGGTGGACCTGATGGTGAAGGACCTGGGTCTGGCGATGGAAATCGCGCAGCAGTGTGATGTCGACAATGCGATGGGGAAACTGGCCAGCGCGTTGTACAGCCAGCATCAGCAGGCCGGTAACGGGCAGAGGGATTTTTCCAGTATTTTGCGCAGGTTGCAGGGTTAGGCCGGACGGCTATTCGACAACTTCTATTTGAACATTGATTAAACCTGAAGACGTATTACCGATACTACTGAACGCAGATTTTGACAGATCGACAATTCGATCCTTAACATAAGGCCCTCTATCGTTCACTGTAGCGACGACACTCCTGCCATTGTTAACGTTAGTCACTTTTATTTTTGAACCAAAGGGGATTTCTCTGTGGGCTGCAGTTTTCAGATCATGATTGTATAGCTCACCACTGGCAGTTTTTTTAAATTGGTGTCTATCTGCATAGAACGATGCTTTTCCCTTCTCAGTGTAACCAATCCACTCAGTGGAATTTTTTTCCGGCGTACTACTACAACCCAGGATCGCTGCCGAGACCAGAAAAATGAGGAACCTGTGTGGAGCGTACGTCATTTAGATCGGCAAATGGGTCCTGAAAATTGAAAAGGGGTCAGAGTCCTTTTCCGCTTTACAGTTACTAATGGGGCTCTTGCCCCGTATTGGCGTTCTGAATGAGTGGTTAGGCATTGCCGCACCGAGTCAGAAACGGTTGTACCTGGGCCAGAAACAGCTCCGGAATTTCAGCGAAGGATGAGTGGCCGCAGGGCAAGGCGACAAACTTCGCAGACGGAATGCATTGAGACGCAACCTTGCCATCTTTATTTGCAGGAATCGCTGGATCACGGTTGCCAAAGATCAATAATGTAGGAACTTGTATTTTCCGGGACGCTTCCCGCAGATCGTTCTCCGGGCGAGCAAAGCTGCGCCACATGGCGCGATTCAGTGCAATTCTTTCGGGGGTGGATTGGAGCGTAGCGGCACGTTGCAACATCGCCATGGCTGTTGGCGTGCGGTGTTTGAGATACAGGCTGGCAAAGCGATGAGGCGAAAGAGAGAGGCGGCTACCTTGCAACAGGCAAAAGGTGCGGGTGATCAAATTGTGTCGGGTGAAGCCACCTGGAGCCACCAAAACGAGGCCTCGAACAAGTTGTGGTAACTCGATAGCCAGACGCGCTGCCACGTTGCCCCCTACGGAATTGCCGATAAAAAACGCGGGCGGCAAAGCAAGCGCGGTTATGAATTCACGCAGCACCTGATAGTAGGTCATAACCGTTGCTGAACCGGGATCTGGCGGTAAGTCCGAACTACCGTAGCCAGGCCAGTCGAGCGCCAGCACACGATTGCTTCGCGCAAGCGCTGGAATGACCGCCTCAAAATCTTTGCTGTCCCCAGGGTTCGCATGAAGCAGGACAAGCGGAGCACCTTCCCCCTGCTCTGAGTAATGGACGGAACCTGTTGAAAGCTTTACCAGCGGCATGGATTCTCCTGCGATGCCTTACGCCTTAAGCAGCAGCGCAACACGTAGTGGCGCGTCGAGTGAGTGAGATCAGGAGCATATTCCGCTCTACAGTTACTAATAGGGCTCTGATCCCTTTTTTGTTAGGTGGCCGACTAGGTGAGATCATGGCTTTTTGATCCTTGGGCTTTCTTTGAATACACGTATCACTGCCCAGACTACAGCGCTGCTTAAGACCAATAAACCGCCCACAAAATAAATTGCCTCAGCAACTGCAGAGTTCCACTCGTACCTAGCAGCCATAGCTGGATCGGGATCCGGGTACGGTATACCGGCAAAAATCAAGTCATAAAAGAAACCACCGAAAATGACCAATAGGCCAAACAAAAATAGGTAAAGGGGTTGCCGCAGCATCACAATCAAAGGCCATCTAACGCAAAGCTAAGGGGCGGCCCCAAGCGGCGCGTGAAATGCGAAGCATGCGTCGATTGGGGACGTCCAGTGGCGCAGCCACCGCCTTGAGCGCCTTGTTAGAGTTTTGACTCAAGATACACCTCTGTTGCTTTGACCAACTCTTTAATGAAATGTATGTGCCGACGCAATTCGTCCTTTGTAACTGCATGCGCAACTGACTCACCCGGCATTGGCCTCAATGACCTGTGCGCAATATCCCCTCTCTTTTTTACCAAGCGATTAAGCTCAATTTTCGCTTTGCTCTTGATTGCAATTATTCCAGAACCAACCTTCCGTTACGTCAAGGTTTAGATACTTGGTAAAAATTGACTTGATGCGCTCTACTGTTGGCGAATGAAAGGATTTTAGCTCGACTTCAAGTGAGTGCTTATAAAACGTCTTTAGCTTGTCTTCAGCATTGCTGTGAACGCAGACAGCACTAACTGCCTCTGAAACTCTATCTTCAATGTATGTTTCTAGTGCGGCTAATGCCATTACTAGACTTGCCCTCTTTAGAACCTCAATTTCTGGTGGCGGTGGCTGCTCATTTAGCTTATCAAAATGCTGCATCAGATCTGCAGAATCCTGAATGGCGTGAGAAAAATTTTCATATGCTTGGGAAGTCATTCTTCAAAACTCTAACAGCTACAACAATAGACTGGTTTATATAACACCCAGGCCCAGTATGTAGATTTCCATTGATTAAAATTTAGCATCAAATCAGTCTCTTATAGTTATTTTCGGCTCGTATAACGGACAAAAGGGCGATAAACTTGCATCGAAATCAGCCGTGCCGATCTGGCTCCGTCTGCCAGATCGGCACCAGGTCCTTACCCTAAGGCATGCTTTTTTTCTCCGCTTCCTCCATGCTCTTTTTCGCGGCGTCCTGCATGGATTGCTCCACGCCTTTCGCCTTGTCCAGTGATCGCTGTTGTTCCACCGGTATGACAGATTCCGCTTTGCCGCCGCCAGCTGCCTGGTACAGCACCCAGCAGATGGCGCCCAGTGCGAGGATAAGGCCGATGTATCTCATAGTGGTACCTCCGGATTCCACTCTAGCATGGGCTGCGCATGCTCGTCGCGTTTCCCGAAAAAGTTGCAGGGCAGTGCAGCCGATAGCCTGAGACTGGCCTATTTCGACATGGATCAGGCCCATGCAAAGGCGTAGTCTGGTCGATTCAACGCTATTGGAAGGTTCGCTCATGTCATTTGTCACCGTAGAAAAACCCCGTCCCTATATCACGCTCATTACGCTGAACCGTCCTGATCGCATGAATGCCATGGCGTTCGATGTGATGGTGCCGTTCAAGGAAGCGTTGGAAGAAGTCAGTTTCGACAATGACACCCGCGTGGTGGTGGTGACGGGTGCGGGTGCCGGCTT
The DNA here is from genome assembly GCA_963762235.1 of uncultured Gammaproteobacteria bacterium. Lineage (GTDB taxonomy): Bacteria > Pseudomonadota > Gammaproteobacteria > Pseudomonadales > Halieaceae > Marimicrobium. The sequence goes on from CAVXKH010000011.1 coordinate 39,159, forward strand.
CTGCTCCGGCGCCGACCTGGAAGATCCGGGCTGGCTGGAAATTTTCAACGGGCTCACCATCCCCGGCATCGCCCGTCGCGCCATGCGCATACTGGATGATGTAGTGAAAGCCATTCACACCATGCACCAGCCCGTCATCGGCGCGATCAACGGTCCCGCCATCGGCGGCGGTTTCTGCCTCGCCATGGCGACGGACATTCGCATCGCCTCAGAGACCGCGTATTTTCGCCCGGCGGGCATCAACAACGGGCTCACCTCCGCCGAACTGGGACTGAGCTATTTGCTGCCGCGCGCTATCGGCACCAGTCGCGCGTTTGAAATCATGTTGACGGGCAGGGATGTGGATGCGCTGGAGGCCCAGCAGATTGGTCTGGTGTCAAAGGTGGTGCACCAGGACAAGCTGCTGGCAGAATGTTATGCCATCGCCGAGCGCATCAACGGCTTCAGCCAGCTCGGTGTCGAGCTCAGCAAGCAGATGCTGTGGGCCGGCATGGACGCGGGCAGCCTGCACACCCATATGAATCACGAGGGGCATGCCCAGCTCTTTGTGCGCATGACCACCAAAAACTTCGAAGAGGCGATCAAGGCGCGCAAGGAAAAACGCGCACCCGATTTCAAGGACTGATAAGGGCTCAGGCCTGGGGACGAAACACACCCTGCCGCATCCCGGTTTTATCCAGCATCGTGCTTGCCAAAAGCACTTTGCAGGAGTGGCGAGTCCTTGCTTTGCCACACCCACAGGATGGCCGGTGCCAGTGTCGGCACGATCAGCACACTGAACTGGTAGAGTATCCCGATCAGATTGGCGTCTGGCACAAAAACGCCGGGCTGGTTGAAAAAATGTCGCGCCGACGTTAACCATGAGCTCCTTGAGACACAGGCACAACAGGCCGAACACGAAAAGCGGGTAGAGGATCAACAACCCCGACACATAACTGCTCAGGTAGTCTTTCTTTTGTGTGGCGAAATGCAGCGCGGTATAAAACGGCAGGGAGTAGGAAAGAATCCGTGTATTCACCTGGAATCCCAGGCGATATTCTGCGCCGAGCAGGGGAACAAGCGTGCCGTCTTTCTCGCCGAACTCTGTCATCAGCAATGCCTGGGAACCGTCCACGTAAAGGGCGTTAACCACGTCCGGAAACCAGTGGGTCAGAATCAGGTTCACCAGGCCGATGGCGGGAAACGCCAGCGGCATGCTGGCGACTGTCCAGAGTACGAAGCACGGAATCAGCAGAGCGAATACGTACAGCAGAAACTGCCGCATGTGATGCTGTTCAATCACTGGTGGCCTCCATCGGTTGCTTTTGGCCGGACAGGTAGCGCAGGTAAACGACAAAAACGATCAGCACGTCCAACATGATCAGGGCCGGCCACAGATACAGGTGAATCCAGGAGAAGGCGTCCATATTCCAGTTGCCGAGGTAAAACAGGCTGATAATACGCGCGATGTTCATTACCTGTATGGCGAGAAAGCCCAGGCCAATGGCCAGCAGACGATCGCGCCAGCCAGCGGGAAAGGCGATGATGGCGGCGATTAATACGATAGCGGCCTCGACACCATTGCACCCGGCTTCGATGGAAATGGCAAAACCGGTGTCCTTGAACTGCAGGACCTTGCCGTAGGCGACAGCCGAACTGTCAAAGGGCAGGATAAGCGCAGCACTCAGATGGGCCAGTATTGCGGTGAACGGAACGATGACGTGTTGCTGCACCGGTTCGAGCATTTCGAGCGTGAACAGGGTCACCAGTACCAGTAGAAAGATGGAAATGAATCGCTTCACTGCGCGTTCTCCTCGCCAGAGATCAGGCCCATGTCTATTTTCGTCAGGCGATCAAAATCATAGGCGCTGAGTTTGAAGAACAACGGGTATTCACTGCTGTGAATGAAGTACTCGATCGTTCAGGGTGATCAGTTCCAGGGTCACTTCTCCGGTCAGGTCCTGTATCTTCAGGATCAGATCCGCTTCCGCAGCGGCCAGCTCGCGCTGCAGGTCTTCAGCCGCGACACCGTCGACCTGGAGCGTTTTAAGCGCGGTAAGGAGTGCTTCCAGTTCCCGCTCATCGGGGGTGCCTCCGGTGCCGGACCGCCATACACCATTCTCAAAGTACAGGCTGTAAAGGTCTGCGTCTATACGCAGCGGTGTGCGTACTTGCAGCAACCTGGGCTCAAGCCAATCGGCGCTCAGTGCGGAGGTTGCAGTTGCGTCCAGGGTGATGCTGTAGATGGCATCCTGATTCCCGTTGCGGGCGTGTACCTTGCGAAAGCCTGGCGATGTACCGAGATAGATAGTGCCCAGCTCCTTACCTGCGGACAACAGTGTCAGGCGCTTTTGATAAAAATAGTCGGCAACCTGAAAGCGCTGGCGCGCCGCCGGGGAGTGGGCAATGGGCCAGTTTCCGGTCTGGCTGGTGATGCTCTGCAGCAAGGCGTCAACCCTGGCCGGATCTGCAGGTAAATGTTCCAGGTCCGGCAGCAGCCACTGCTTGCCCGATCTTACCAGAACAGTCTCGTTGTCAAATTCGTCACCGATACGCAATTCGTCTATCGCGCTGGCGGAGAAGGGAGCGAGCGTTTGCTCGGTGGACGTGTTCACCGGGACCTGCCGGGGCCAGAAAACGACAGCGATAATGCCACACTGGATAAGCAGCACCAGCAACAGGACGGTCACTGAACGCTTCATCGGGACAGGCCCCAGGCGTAGTGCCGCCTGCGCAGAATGACTTGCAGCCAGCTGGCCAGGGCCAGAAAAAGCAGCCACAGCAGAGCGATGCCATAATTGAAATATTCAAGTAGCAGCTGGGCCCGGCGCTCCATCGGAGGCAGTGTGCGGTTGAAATGCGCGTGCGAACGAATTCCCAGCAACTGTTCATCCTGTAGTGCCCAGTCCAGGGTATTCATGAATAGTTCAAGTGGCCCGAGGTACTGCGTGCCAGTTGCCGTGACAATACTGCTCAGGACCTGGTCAGCCATAAAATCGTTGGAGGCGTAGAGCACGATGCGGGCGGATTCCGGCGAATGCTGGAGCAGTCCGGCCGCCTCCTGCATTGGACGAGGCGCAGTGTCCGCGTCGTGTTGCGCGGCATCCAGCGGACCATCCCTGTCCGCGAAGAATGAGTTGAAACGCCCCTGCACTACCACGCCCAGATTCCGCGCTGCGGTGAGGGGCGGGGCGTCGGCTGTAGTGTCATCAGGGGACGGCGGATTAAAATTACTGTGACCGTTGGCGTCCAGGCGGGGCATGATGTCCATGCTGTCACTCAGCCAGGCGTCGGCCGAACTTTTCAACAATACCGTGGCTTGTCTGCCGGTGGCCGGTGCAACGGCAATCGGTGAGGCCCAGGCCATGGTGACTTGCGGCAGGTTGCCCGTCACCGCGTGATCGCTCACCAGGCCGGGCGGGCGCAGATCGAGGAAGTAGGGGTAGTCGATCAGTTGTACGTCGCGAAACTCGTAGTCGCCGGATTTGCGTGAAACGGGGGCGGGAAAGCGCGCGTGCTGCTTGTCCAGCACCAGGGTCTTTTTGATCTCCACGCCGTTATGCGCAAGCCATTGCTGCAGACCGCTGTCCCGGTTTTGCAGGCGCAGTTGGCCATCGCTGGATTCTGCGGTAAACGGTGAGGTAGCCAGAACAACGGTTCCCCCTCGCATCAGGAACTGATCGATGGCAAAGACGGATTTTTTGTCCAGCGCCTGCGGGGCGACCACCGCCAGGATGTCCGCCTCCGGCGTCACGCTACCATCCGACAGGTCTTCGAGTCGGATGCTGTAGTTGCGGGTGATGGCCTGTTGCAGATTGTCAAACGTTGGCCCGCCCAGTTTGTATTGCGCCATCTGTGGGTCGATGTGGGGCAGCGACAGCGCCACAATCTTGGTCAGGCCGGGGGCAAAGCGCTTCAGCCCCGTATCCAGTAGCAATCGAAACGCAGCGGGATCAAAACTGTCCGTCGGCAACTGTACCACCTGCTTCGAATCGGCCAGCGTGAGGTAGAAGTAGAATTTACGGCTGTCGTCCAGGGAGGCGACCATCGGTTTGAAACCCCACTGCTCCTCAATCTGCGCAGCGACAGCACCATCGCGCGCTTCCGGCTCGATAAAACGCACGCTGAATTTCCCCTGGGAGTTTCTTGCCGCCAGTTCCAGCTGGGGCATGATGGCGTTTTTGTAGGCCAGCATCTGTTCCGGTAGCAGTGCGTCACCGGACACATAGCCGATGAATTCGACGGGCTCGGCGATACCCTCGAACAGGTTGCCGCCCGAGCGATAATCAAACAGCACTTTCCTGATGGCGTTGGTAATGTCGTATTCCGGGTTGCGCAGCATCACCTCCGCCGGGGCATTGGGGGCGCTGCGCACTTCAATCAGGTCGGCGAAACCCAGGGACTGATGCTCGCTGCCGTAGCTTACCAGGACGTTGAAATAGGCGTTTACCAGCGAGGACTGGTGACGGTCGGCAATCTGGAAGGGGGTAGCGGCAATACCGTAGCGCTCATTGGCCTCCCGCTCCAGCTCGGGATGTTCGGCGGGATCCACAAATTCAACCCTGACCTTGCCTTTGCCGGCCAACGCATACTCCTTGCAGCAGATCGCGCAACTGCGGTACCAGTGGTGCCAGCAGGGGATGAGTCTTGCTGCTGAAATAGCCGCGAATCAGCAGGGGCTCCTGCAACTCATGCAAAAAATTTTGCGTGGGTGATGAAATGGAAAACAATCGGCTCTGGGTGATGTCCAGGCGCAGTGCGGCCAGCGGGCCCAGCCAGATATTCGCCAGCACCAGATTGCCCAGCAGCAACAGGGTAACCGTACGCCATTGTCGCTGGCGACGGGTGGACGCTGTCCGCGTCCACCGCTCCTGTTCCAGCACATAGACATTCAGTGCCAGGAAGGCTGCACTCAGGCTGATGTAGTAGAACAGGTCGCGCAGGTCGATGATGCCCCGGGTAATGCTCTCGAAGCGTGCGCCACTGCCCAGCAGCCGCAGGATCTCAGCTGTGCTGTCGTCAAAAAACCCCGTGAAGGTAGAACTGCCAAGCAGATAGAGTAGGCCACATACTGCGACGCGTGCCGATCAGGCTGACGATGGGATTGTCAGTGCGGGCCGACACAAAAAGCCCAATCGCCAGATACGTCGCTCCCAATAGAACGGTTGCCACGTAACCGCCTATTACCGGCCCCCAATCCAGATTGCCAATCAGGGCAACCGTGAGTGGCAGTGGCAGTGTGCTGATCAACGCCAGCAACAGCAGGGTGAAACAGGCCCAGAATTTGCCCATGACGAAGTGCCACAGGCTGACTGGCAGCGTCAGCACATGTTCCAGCGTGCCGCTGTGCCGCTCCTCGCTCCACATGCGCATGGTCAGGGCTGCGCAAAGAAAGATCAGCAGGATTGGCATCCATTCGAACAGGGGGCGAATGTCGGCGATGTTGCGGGCAAAAAACGATTCCACCCAGAAAAATATAAACAGGGTGACGGTAGCGAAGGACGCGAGGAACAGCCACGCGACCGGCGATGAGAAAAACAGACGGATTTCCTTCTGGGCAACCCGCAGCGTAAGCGAGTTAGTCGCCACTGTCGTAGACCTCGCGAAAGACGCTGTCCAGATCGCGTGTCGAGACCTGCAACTGATACAGTTTTGCGCCGCTTTTGATTACGCACTGGGCGATATTGTTGGCGGCAGTGTCCATATCGACGTTGGGGTGCAGGTGGATGTCAAAGTGCATGAGCCCATCCGCGCCAGCGGCGCTTGCCAGTGACTGCACCTGGGGCAGGCGTTTCAGGTAGGATTCCAGCGGTTCTGCAGCGGTGCTGGTGCGCAGCAGTAGTGTTTTGCTGTGATGCAGTGCAGCCAGGCTCTGGTCCAGGGCCAGTCGCCCATTGCGCAACATCAGTACGCGGTCACAGACCGCGTCGACTTCCTGCATGATGTGCGTGGAGAGAATGATGGTGGTGCTTTGCGCCAGCCGCCTGATCAGTTGTCGCATGTGTTCGGTCTGGTTGGGATCAAGACCGTTGGTGGGTTCATCCAGAATCAATAGCCTGGGTTGGCCCAGAATCGCCTGGGCGACGCCCACGCGCTGCCTGAAGCCCCGCGACAGGATAGCGATCGGATCAAGTGCCCGCTCGGCCAGGTCGGTGGCCAGCAGTGTTTCCCGCACTGCCTGCATACGCATTGGCGCGGGTATGCCTTTCAGGGTCGCAATGTATTCCAGATAGTCGGCCACCATCATCTGTGGGTACACCGGCAGGTTTTCCGGCAAATAACCGAGGTGTTGTTGAATACTGCGCGCGTCACTGGCCAGATTCACACCGTCAATCATGATGCTGCCGGCGCTGGGCTCCAGGTAGCCGCTGAGCATTCTCATGATGGTGGTTTTGCCGGCGCCGTTGTGCCCCAGCAGGCCGACGATTTCATGGTTGCCGATCTTGAAAGACACATCATTTACGGCGGCGGTTTTGCCGTAGTAACGGGTCAGCGATTGCACTTCAATCATACTGCACGGTGTCGTTGTGTTGTATTTGGATGGACCATGGCATGGTATAGCACGGCACTGCCGCAGTGCTAGAAATCGAACAACAGCTTAATGATAAATGCGACAAGTACAAGGTTCAGCACCAGTCGGACCATACGCTCGCTGCTGCGCACCATAAAATGCGTGCCCAGGTAGCCGCCTATCGAGTTTCCCACGGCCAGCACAATACCTGCCAGCCACACCAACTCGACCTGGCTGGAGAATACCAGCAGCGCTACAAGCGTATAGGGGGCGACGATGAAAACCTTGTGCATGTTGGTTCTCACCAGGTCAAGGCCCATGACCCGGTTCAGGATGGGCATCATGATAAAGCCCACTCCAATCTGGATAAATCCGCCCCAGAAACCCACGCCAAGCATGAGCAGATGGCCGTAAACAAGTTGCTTGCGCGTGGGCTGATAGTCAGCGGGGCGCTGCGTAGCGCCTTTGTCGAAATGCATCATCACCATGATGCCCAGCATGATCAGTGCGAGTGCCCGGTTGAACCAGACGCCTTCAAGGTTGGCGCCAACCAGGGCGCCGACCACAGCGCCGGGGATGGTGCAAGCCGACAGGCTCAGGCTGAGGCGGAAATCGCTGAAACCGCGGCGGGCAAAGGTGGCGATTGAGGTGATGCTTTGCGCCAGGATGCCGATACGATTGGTACCATTGGCCACCGGGCCGGGCAGGCCCAGGAATACCATGACGGGCACCGTGATCAGTGAACCGCCTCCCGCTATCACATTGAGAACACCCCCGACGACGCCCACCGCGATAAGCAGGGCCGCCTGCCACAGTTCAAGCTCCATCCCTAGTCTTCCGTCCAGGGTTCGCGCATGGTCACGAACTCCTCTGCCGTAGTCGGGTGAATGCCGAGGGTTGAGTCGAAGATTGCCTTGGTGGCTCCGGCGCGCATGGCGATGGCGATGCCCTGTATGATTTCTCCCGCATCGGGACCCATCATGTGCACACCGACAACGCGGTCCGTGGCAGAGTCTACAATCATTTTCATGAACGCCTTTTCATTGCGGCCACTCAGGGTGTGTTTCATGGGTCGGAAGCTGGTTTTGAAAAGTTGGATGTGCTCAAAGCGGGCGCGCGCCTCCTCCTCGGTGAAGCCGACGGTACCGATCGGGGGCTGGCAGAACACTGCGCTGGGAATGAAGTCGTAATCCACGCTCCGCTCCAGCCCACCAAAATTGCGGCGGGCAAAAGCCATACCCTCGGCCAGCGCCACCGGGGTAAGTTCGATGCCACCGGTCACGTCGCCCAGGGCAAAAATGCTGGGCTCTGTGGTGCGGTATTCAGCATCGACCTGAATTGCGCCGCGCTCACTCACCTCCACTCGCACATTTTCCAGGCCCAGTCCGGCAAGATGGGCTTTGCGTCCGGTGGCATAGAGTACCGTGTCCGCCTGCAGTGCAGTGCCATCGGTCAGTTCAACCTTGAGGCCCGCAGCGCCCGGGGCGATGGAGGCGACATTCACCTCGAAGCGCAGGTCTACCCCGCTGTTGGCAATTTCCCGCGCGGCGTGAGCGCGGATATCGGCATCGAACCCGCGCAAAAATAGCGGACCGCGATAAAGCTGTGTGGTGTGTGCGCCCAGCCCATTGAAAATACCGGCGAATTCCACCGCGATATAGCCACCTCCGACAATGACCAGACGTTCGGGAAAGCTGTCGAGATCGAATATTTCGTTGGAGGTCACCGCGTGTTCACGGCCGGGAAAGTCCGGGATATGGGGCCAGCCGCCGGTCGCTATGAGTATCTTTTCCGCAGTGTAGTGTTGTTCCCCCACCGCGACAGTGTGGGCGTCGATGATGCGGCCGCGCCCGTTGAGCAGCTGCGCGCCAGCGCCGTCCAGCAGCTTGCGATAAATGCCGTTCAGGCGTGCAATTTCAGTTTTCTTGTTATCACGCAATGTGGCCCAGTCAAAGCGGGGTCTGTTGCTGTCCCAGCCGAAGCCCCGGGCGTCCTCAAAGCCCTTGCCAAACTGGGCGGCGTACACATAGAGTTTCTTTGGCACGCAGCCCACATTGACGCAGGTGCCTCCCATATAGCGATCTTCTGCTATGGCGACCCTCGCACCGAAACCCGCTGCCATGCGAGCTGCCCGCACGCCCCCCGAGCCGGCGCCAATTACCAACAGGTCGTAGTCAAAGTTACTCACGGCTCATCCTCGAAAATGGGCCCGGTTATCGCCGGTGCCGCTCAGCGTGCGGACCTGATCAGGCTGATGAACCAGTCTGACAGGGTTTGCTGCTTGAGGTCAGTGAATTTCGCAGCGTCCATGAACATGCCATGCTCCTGGCAGACCTCGTACCAGATACGGGGCTGGTCGGGATCGGCGGCCCTTTCCATAGGCTGCCCACAGCGGGGACAGGCGATCGGGGACATGGCCATCCCACCGTTTACTCTTGCCGGACCTGCCGACCTCGAGGGCCTCCGTCATCCACTTGCTCTTGGGCAGGTCTGCCTCGACCTGATCGAACCAGAGACCCTGGCAATTGGTGCAGCGGTCAATAAGCAAATCTTCTGCGCAGGAGATTTCATCCATACCGTGGCCGCACTTTGGACACTCCATGCAGTGTAGTTCCGGGTTGTATTCCATTTACTCTGCCCCGTGATTGCAGTGAGCCGTAATTATCTACCTGTCCGGAAACAGAACAAGAGCAGGTGCGAAAAACTCTGCATGCTGGTGGCTCAAAGTGTACCGAAAGTGCGCTTGCGCAGCTCAACACCAACTGGCTTCGGCCGCCGGGCGCTTCAGCAGCTCTTCAATGTTGGCATTCAGGATGCGATAGCCCACATTGCCATAGAGTATCTGGCGCCCCTCGTTGAGGACCCAGGTGGGGCTACCTTTGATACCCAGTTCACGGGCGCTTTGCTGGTCCCCGCTCAGGCCTGCCATCGCCCGGCCATCCATCAGACTATCCTTCAGGGCATGGGTGTCCAGCTGTTGGCTTTCGGCCAGTTCGAGCAGCAGCCCGAGCTGACTGATATCCTGGGCATCAATAAAAAAGGCGCGGCGAATTCGCAAGGCCATGCGCTGGACCCCGGTATCGCCATAAATAATACCGACTGCCTTGAGCAGCAGGTGCGCCGGCAGTGATGAACGTGGCCTCACCCTTTTCCAGATGTCGGAGTGTATCGGCGTGTCAGCGAAAGGCGCGGCTGAAGCCGTAACGTGGGCGCTGAACTTTTCGAAGCCATCGTGCTGTCCCCACCGCTGCAAAATCTTGGTATGACAGTCGCCAAAAATATCCACATAGCGGTGACGAACTTCTATTTTGTCACTCCACTGGCGCTGCAATTCTTCCAATCTTGGTTGTGCTATCCACGCCCAGATACAGAGCATGTCGGTGTAATAGTCAATCATGGTGGGTGGTGACGTGCTGTCCGGCATAAAACAATTCCCAATTTATTGCGGATCGGATTTTTCACAACAGGTACTGTTACTGCGTAGAGAGTAGCGCAGCAGGAGCATTTAACTACGTCGAACGCTTGCCTGAAAATGACAGTGACTGCGAGAAAGTGCAAATAATTTACAATCGATCCTGCTATTTCCTGATTACAGGACATAGATCAATGAATTTTCGTTACACGGTTGTGAATTGAGCCTACACTGCAAGTGTAGTACTTCAAACCAACACGGAGCACCCACGCAATGTTAGAGAAAGAACTGGCCCAGGCCACCAAAATGGCAGAGCAAGCGAGCGCCAAGGTCGAAAAACTTCGCAAGCAGTTGCTCGCCGAGTCTGAAAAGTCCCACGCGCGTATCAAGCGCGAACTCGCTGCGGCACGCAAAAGGCATAAAACGGCGAATGCACGATTGAAGAGCGCAAAAAATGCACTACGCAGAAAAGCAACGCCTGACAACCACAAGAAAGTCGAAGCGTTGATGAAACAGGCGCAGGAATTTGCGGAATCCCTGCCCAAAATCGCCAAGGCAGCGTATGAGGCTGCAGAAAAGTACGTCTCGGTCAAAACGGATGCGGTGATGGAGGATCGCAAGGCCAAAGCTGCAAACCAGGCGGCAAGCATGGTAGAGAGAGCTGCTGCCAAACCCAAAAAGAAGCCAGCGGCCAAAAAGAAAGCCCCGGCCAGGAAGAAAGCTGCACCCGGCAAGAAAGCACCGGCCAAGCGCAAAGCTACCCGGTAAACAGTAGTATGCGGCGCAGCCCGATTGGGCGCGCCGCCTCAGCCTTGCCCCTGTACTAGTCTCTCACCGCGCGCTGTTTGCCTTTTGCGGCAGTGGCTTGTTCTGTGCTGGTGATAGTGGGAAGGGAGACAAGATACTCCACCGGGAAGTCCACGTTTGTGACGTCGTTGTCCAACTTGATACGGATCGGTTGGTCAACGGTCAACCAGGCACCACAGGCCTCACCTGCATCACAGATAAACAGGTCATTGTCCGCGTCTGTGCCGGCCATGATCTCGTACTCCCCGGCGGGAATGTCGGGAAATCGAAACGGGATAATTGCTCCCGTTACTCCCGGTAGCGAACTGTGCCACGGGTTCGTCGAGCAGAGGGTCGTATACCAGGATGTAGATAACGCCGACATCCTTTGCGGTATTGGCGCTGCCTTCTGACGCCAGCACCCGCACGGCAAGATTATTGACGGAAGATTGGGCGGTGATATCCGCCGTGTAGATCCCCGGGGTGAGGCTTGCCCGATCCACAGTTACCACGTACTCGCCCAGTCCTGCTGCATCCACGTTCACCGCAGCAATCTGCAGCCACGGCTGGGATGCTGACAGGTTCAGCAGTTGCAGCTCGCCTTTTCCGTCATTGCGTAAAACCAGGGCCAGTGATGTGCTGCTGTTGCCAAAGTTCAGGGCGCTGGCCGATGCCGCCAGGCGGGGATTGTCTGCGGGGGCATTGCCGGTGGCGTCGAGCGCGGCGAGTACCGAGCGCTGGGCATTGATGATGCCGCTGCCATATTGGTCATCCCTGCCCGGCGCACCCAGGTCGTCACTGAGCGCACCGGCGACCAGCAGCGCGTCAATGTCGGCAGGCGTCAGGTTGGGGTTCACACTTTTCATCAGCGCCAGTACTCCGGCGACATGCGGTGCTGCCATGGAGGTGCCGTTCAGGAAGGAGTAGCCATAGTTCACCCCGCTGTCGCTGATGGTGCCACTGGTACTCAGTATCCCGTCGGGGTAGCCGTCGCCATTGAGGTCCACACTGTTGTTGCCACCGGGCGCCGCCACGTCAATCATGGAGCCGGTATTCGAGTAGGCGGCCAGTTGCCGTTGCGCATCCACCGCGCTGACCGAAATGACGCCTGCGTAGGAGGCGGGGTAGCCGGGTGAGGAACTGGCCTGGTTGCCTGCGGCGGCAACCACCAGGATGCCCGCTGCCCGCACCTGGTCATACAGATCCTGGGTGGCCTGGCTGAAGGGCGACCCACCGAGGCTCAAATTGATAATGTCGGCGGGTTTCTGCTGGCAGCGTACCCGAGTCATTGGCCAGGCCAGCGGCGAAACGTACCGCCTGGTCGACATCGTAGGAGGTGCCGCCACCGCCGGCACCCAGCGCGCGCAGTGGCATGACGCGCGAGGTATAGGCAACACCCGCCACACCCAGTCGATTATTGCCTCGCGCGGCTACCGTGCCGCTGACATGGGTGCCGTGAAAACTTTCGGACCCGCCGCCGAGCGAGTCGCCCGGGTCCTGCGGGTCGGGATCGATTCCGTCTCCGTCGCGGGCGCTGTCCGGGTCGCGCACGAAGTCGTAGCCGTCCACCAGTTGCCCGGCAAGATCAGGGTGGTTGGCGAGGATGCCAGTGTCTACTACCGCGATTACCACCGAGGGGTCGCCGGTGGTGGTTTCCCAGGCGTCCGGCAGGCCGATCAGTGGGTAGTGCCATTGCAGCGGATACGCCTCATCATCGGGCGCGGCCATCGCACTGACCCGGTAGTTGGGTTCGGCGAAGCGCACGCCCGGGTCCTTGCGCAACGACTTGATTGTCATCAGTGTCTCCCAGCGCGCGCGCACATCGGGGTCGCCGGTGACGTCGAATTTGTGGGCAGCGCGACCCAGGCGCTGCTCCATGCTTGTTGCGCGGTCACCAGTCCACGGTGCAGGGCCATCAGGCGCCCTCGACCGCGACCACCGGCGCGCTGTTCCAGACCCAGGCGCCGTGTGATTGCCTCGCTCGGGGGCGAGTTGCCGGACTTCCGGGTCTCGTCCTTATAGGTTACCACCGCCTGCCAGGGAACTATCCTGTGCTCCAGCGGGTTGTACTGTGTCGGCGTGTTGGGGGCGCCGATGGCGAGTATATAGTTGGTGGCGCCAGAGAAGGCGAATGCGTTGACCAGATAGGTGCCGTCCCTGGGTATGAGCAGAGACTCCACCTCCCCGGTATCCACGGAAAAGTCCACGACATTGCCCTGACGGTCAAGGAGATACAGGTCGGCATCGGCCTGATCGTAATCTGCCACCAGCAGGGTGACACTCTGCCCGGCCAGCAGGTCTACCAGAAAATAGTCATCAATGTCCCCTGACACCTGCGAGCGTCCCTCGGCGCCGGTGCCCGGTTGGTTGATGTAGCCGCCCAGCGTAATGGGATTGGGAATTGTCTGGGGATTGGCCGGCGTGTCATTGCTCACGGCCGGTCTCGTCGGGTCGTTGGTATCACTGTCCACTGACTGACTGGCAGAGGTCGTAATGGTGCCGGATAGAGTGAAGGTCTTTGCCGGTGGTTCGGTCGACCGGGGGAGCAGGGGAGCGGGCGGAGTGTTGCGCCGTACTGCCGCCGCCCCCGCCGCCACAGGCGGTTGCCAGCAGGGAGATGACAAGCAGGCCAGCAGTCCGCGGGATGATTTTCGCATGATCTGCTCGAATATCCCTAGCAGCCTTTGGGAGACTGAACGATAGCAGAGATTGAAGGCGTGCAGTACGATTTTGTATGTGACGCGTTATGCAACGCACGCGATGGGACCAGGCCGCGGCAATCAGTCCGCGCCAGTCTGGCATGGTGTATCCTATATGGTGTCCCTATTCTCGTCCCGTAAATTCGGCGGCTGTCATCAAATCGACACACAATGTTCACGTTAGTGCCCATAATTTGGTATAGGCATTGCAGCACACGACAGATCAGGAAACGTCATGATCATTCAGGATATTCCACAAACGGCTGCCGGCGGCTGGGATCAGCAGGTCTGTCGCGACCTGATCGATGAGCTTATGGACACTGCGCGAGCAGATGCTGGCATCCGAGCGAAGCCTTGCCGTGCCAGCTGTCCAGGGTGTCTGCCGATAACCTTGCCAGCGCGCGCAACCTCGTCCATTACCTGGCATTGCGGCAGCAGGATCGCCGCCCGCTGCAGGACAAGCTGGCATGGCTGGGGCTGTCGTCGCTGGGGCGGGCCGAATCCCATGTGCTTGCCAATCTCGACAAGGTGATGGGCATCCTGCACCGGCTCACCGGCCAGACCTGGGATGAACGCTCGTCGGACGAGCCCATCGGCTTCAACAGCAGCCGCAAACTGCTTGAACGCCATACGGCTGCGCTGCTCGGTGCCCAGCCCAGCGATCGCGCCGTGCGCATCATGGTCACGCTGCCCTCGGAAGCGAAGCTCGATTATGGTCTGGTGCATCAGCTTGTCGCCACCGGCATGGACATCGCCCGCATCAACTGCGCCCATGACGAGCCTGAGGCCTGGGCCTCAATGGCAGCCCATGTGCGTCGCGCGGCCAAGGCACTGGGTCGGCCGGTGCGCATCCTGATGGATCTGGGCGGGCCGAAGCTGCGCACCGGCCTGGTGGCGCCCGGCCCGTGCGTACTGAAACTCACGCCAGCCCGCGACCTGTTCGGACGGGTCGTCGACAAGGCACGCGTCGGTTTGCGCCCGTTCGGGTCGCAGGTGCCGGTATCCGGCGCGTCAACGCATATCGGTGTAGACACGCAGTGGCTGCAGCGACTTGTCGCCGACGACCGGGTAAATCTGGTCGACGCCAGAGGCGCACGCCGTCACTTGCATATCGTCGAATGCAGTTCGGCCGGCGCGCTCGCCGTGTGCGACAAAACCGTATATTTCGTACCCGAAACCCGGCTGAAGCGGCGCGGTCGTCATCACGGGGATGGACTGCGGTCGACCGCCATCGCGGACCTGCCCCGCAAACCCGGAAGTCTGTGGCTGCAGCGCGGCGACACCTTGCGTCTGACCAACGAAGGCGTCGCCGAAGCCATGGAACGCAATGCGACGGGCGCACGCCCGGCGGCCGTGTCGATCGCCTGCACGCTGCCCGAGGTCTTTGGCCAGGTCTGTGTCGGTGAGCGGATCTGGTTTGACGATGGCCGTATCGGCGGTGTGATCCGGGAAGTGGATCCCGCCGGCCTGAGTATCGAGATCGTGCATACCGACAGCGACCGCAGCCGCCTCGCCGGTGACAAGGGCATCAATCTGCCCGACAGCCAGCTGGACCTGCCGGCACTGACTGATAAGGACATCGAGGATCTCGCGGCGGTCGCCCGCCACGCCGACCTCGTCGGCCTGTCTTTTGTGCAGCACGGTCGTGATATCGAGGCGCTGCGGAGCCGTCTCGATGCGTTGGGCGCCCACGCCATCGGCATCGTGCTGAAGATCGAAACCCGCCGTGCATTCGAGAATCTGCCGGAACTGCTGCTGTCGGCAATGGCGAGTCAGTCCGCCGGGGTGATGATCGCGCGCGGTGACCTGGCGGTGGAATGCGGCTACGAACGGCTGGCGGAAGTGCAGGAAGAAATCCTGTGGGCGGCGGAAGCGGCACACATGCCGGTGATCTGGGCAACCCAGGTACTCGAAACCCTGGCGAAGACCGGCCAGCCATCGCGTGCCGAAATCACCGACGCGGCGATGGGCAACCGGGCCGAGTGCGTGATGCTAAACAAGGGTCCGCATATTCTCGACGCCATGCGCGTGCTTGAAGACATCCTGAAGCGCATGCAGTCACATCAAACCAAGAAGCGCTCGCTGCTGCGCGCGCTGGGCGCGTGGGCACCAAAACCGCAGGCATGAACACCGCACCGCGAGGGCGGCAGGCCGCTACTCTGTCAAGCAAACCTGTTAATAGACGATCGCGATGAACAAACACCTATATTTTTAGCACGATTTTCCCCATGTGCTGCCCGCTCTGCATATGACCGTGGGCCTGCTCCACCTGCTCCAGCGGGTAGATGCTGTCGATCATGGGTTTGATTTTCCCGCTATTCAGATGCGGATAAATATGTTCCATGATCTCTGCAACCATCACCGCTTTCTGCGCAAAGGTCTGGGCGCGCAGTGTGGAACCGGTCATGGTGATGCGCTTTATCAGTAGCGGCGCGAAATTGACCTCGGCCTTGAAGCCGTTCATATACGCAATGTTAACGATGCGGCCTTCCGGTGCGGCGATATTCAGATTCTTCTGGATATAGGTGCCACCGATCATGTCGAGAATGACATTGATCCGGTTGTTCAGGCCCAGCTCGGTGATGACCGACTCGAAATCTTCCGTTTTGTAATTGATGGCGCGCGTCGCCCCGCGGGCTTCCAGTGCCCGACACTTCACATCGCTGCCGGCGGTGGTGTACACCTCGGCGCCCAGGGTGGAGCACATCATCACGCCCATGGTGCCCATGCCGCTGGCGCCGCCGTGAATCAGGACTTTCTCTCCCGCCTGCAGACGGGCGCGCTGGAACAGGTTGTGCCAGATGGTGAGCAGCGCCTCGGGCAGGGCAGCAGCTTCACCCTTGCTGAAGCCATCGGGAATGGGCATGCACTGGCCGACGGGGGCAACGGCGTACTCGGCGTAGCCGCCGCCATGGGTGAGGGCGCAGACGCGATCACCCACGCGCCATTTTCCGGCCCCGGCACCAACGGCCTGCACTGTCCCGGAAACTTCCAGGCCGAGGATGGGTGAGGCGTCCGGCGGCGGTGGATACAGGCCATTGCGCTGCAGCAGGTCAGCCCGATTGATACCGGCGGAATGCACCTTTATCAGCACTTCACCGGCCGCCGGGGTCGGGACCGGTCCGCTCTCAATACTGAGGTGGTGGTTCTCGGGGTTGATCGCCACATAGCGGCAGTGATCGGGAATGTGGGTTGGCTCACTCATTGTAAACACCGTCCTGTGGCTGCTGAGGCCTGGTTGATGCGCTGCGGGACTGCGCTGTCGATCAGCTCTATTCTAGGCCGAATGAGCGTGGATTGCGCCACTTTCGAGGCGCGCTTTAATCTGCTCGTCAGTAAAGCCGAACTCGCGCAGGATTTCCTCGGTGTGCTGTCCTATCGTGGCTGCGCAGCTGCGGACTTCTCCCGGCGTGCGGCTGAAGCGCGGCGCCGGTGCCGGTTGCCACACCTCGCCGTCATCGATGAACGTACCGCGGGCCCGGTGATGGGGGTGATGGCGCACCTCGCCCATGGACAGCACGGGCGCGTAGCAGGCGTTCGCGCCCTCAAACACCGCATCCCACTCATCGCGCGTCTTGCCCTTGATAATAGCAGCCATGCGCTCCTTCATCGCTGGCCAGTTCGCCGAATCGAACTGCTGTTCAAAGTACTTCGCGTCGTCGCCCAGTTTCTCCAGCAGGGCGGCGTAGAACTGCGGTTCGATGGAACCGAGGGAAATATACTTGCCGTCCGCCGTCTCGTACACCTCGTAGAAATGTGAGCCGGAATCCAGCAGGTTGGTGCCGCGCTCATCGGACCAGAAGCCCACCTGGTTGGCGGCGAAGGTGCTGGCCATCAGGGTCGCCGCGCCGTCGATCATGGCCGCGTCCACGACCTGCCCCCGGCCTGAGCCCTTCGCCTCCAGCAGGGCGCACACCATGCCGTAGGCCAGCATCAATCCACCGCCGCCAAAATCGCCCACCAGGTTGAGCGGGATGGCGGGCTTCTCGCCCGCCCGGCCGATGGGGTGCAGCGCACCGGCGAGCGCGATGTAGTTGATGTCGTGCCCCGCCTCGCGCGCCATCGGGCCCTCCTGGCCCCAGCCGGTCATACGTCCGTAGACCAGCGCCGGATTGCGGGCGAGGCAGACATCCGGACCAAGGCCGAGGCGTTCCATGACGCCGGGGCGATTGCCTTCCAGCAGGGCGTCCGCCTTTTCCAGCAGCGCGAGCACCGTGTCGACCCCGGCGGGGTCCTTCAGGTTGATGCTGATACAGCGCTTGTTGCGGTTGAGGAAGTCCAGTTTGGGATTGTGCGCGGCGGCGAACACACTGCCTCCCGGGCGCTCCACGCGAATGACATTCGCGCCCATGTCCGCCAGTAGCATGGCGGCGAAGGGTCCCGGCCCGATGCCGGCGATTTCAATGATGGTAAGTCCCTGCAGTGGCCCCATGGTGATTTCTCCGAATGTAGTGCTGAAGTGGAGCAGGGTGCCGCGATCCTCCGGCTACCGCAATGACGGTACGGGTCTTACGGAGTGTCCGTGCAGATCAGGCGCTCGAACATCACCCTGGCCTCCTCCAGTTTGGCGAAGATAGGGTAGTCGCTGTTCATGGCCCAGCTGATGGTGAGCATATTGAGCGTGCCCACCACCATGGCGGCAAGGATTTCCGGGGAAAACTCCCGGCGTACGTCGCCCAGATTAACGCCTGCTGTGATCAGCTGGATGAAACTGGCCATGGCGGTGTTGCCAATTTCCCGCTGCCGCTCGGTATCCTCGGCGAACGTGGACGGAGCGATCAGGATTAACTGGCGATCGACATCGTCGTAGCTGGCAAAATTGGATTCTATGTAGTCGATCATCGCTTCCAGCCGGCCCCGCGTGGTGCCGTGGTTGTCCATGAGCAAGCGCAGCATGGGGTCTAACTGGTCGTAAAGCCTGGATACGCCGAGGCCGCCCAGCAGGGTGTGTTTGTTGGGGAAGTACCCATAGAAGGTGCGTCGGGCGACATCGGCCTGCACACAGATTTGTTCGATGCTGGTGTCTTCGATGCCCTGCGCGCGAAACAGCCGGTAGGCCGCCTCCTCGATGCGGCTGCGGATTTCCTGTTTGCGTTTCTCGCGGCGCCCGACGGGCGCCTCTACCGTGACCATGAAATTTCCGTAAGGCGGTTGCATTTGCCCGGGCATTAAACTATTTTGTATACAAATGTGCAAGTTTGCTCATGTGGGAAGTTATTGCTTTCCATCCAGCGAACCGGAATAAAGGTAATAAGCCAAATGTCTGAACGTCTGATAGTGGTGTCCACGGATTGCCATGCCGGCCTGCCGATCGCCGATTACAAACCCTATGTCGAGTCGAAGTACCACGAGATGATGGACATGGCGGTGCCCGTCACCATCGACATGATGGAAAAAGCCGAATCCACGTTTCTCATCAAGGAGATCAATGACGCCTGGCGCGCACCGATCAAGCGCGAACTGACCGGCGCCTGGGATTACCAGGAACGGCTGAAGATGCTGGCCAATGATGGCATCGCCGCCGAGGTCGTTTTCCCGGACGGGATCACCGAGAAGAACACGCCGCCCTTTGGCGCGGGCCTCGGCCTGTCGCCCCGCGACATGGTGCCGGAACTGCAGTGGGCAGGCGCCATGGCGCACAATCGCTGGCTGGCGCAGTGGTGCGCCAATGATCCCGCGCGCCATATCGGGGTAGCGTCCATCCCCCTGCTGTGGGATGTGCAACAGGCGGTGGATGCGGTGCGCTGGTGCGTCGACAACGGCCTGCGCGCTGTCATGATTCCCACGCTGTGGGGTGACCAGGACCCCTACCATCACACCAAGTACGATCCGTTCTGGGCGGTGTGCGAGGACCTTGGGGTGATTATTCACTTTCATTCCGGCCCAGCCCCACACTCGGAATACTTCGGCGCGGGCTTCCCCGTGGTGGACAAGAGCAAGGAACTGCCCGGCGCCATGGGTATCTACTGTTCCGAGGTGATGTGGTGGTTGTACCGGCCGCTGACCTTCATGATCTGGGGCGGCGTGTTTGAGCGCTTTCCCCGACTCAAGGCGATGATCGTTGAGGGCGGCACGATGTTCATGCTGCCGCCCTGGTTGCGCCAGATGGACTTCCATTACACCGAGGGGCAGATCTCCGCCAAGCTGGGCAATTTCCGCAAACACCTGTCCCTGAAACCCAGCGAGTACTTCCAGCGCAATATCGGGATCGGCGCGTCCTGTGTGTTGCGTCCGGACCTGGATGGGCGCGACGACATCGGCCTGGAAAAAATCATGTGGGGCAGTGACTTCCCGCACCCGGAGGGCAGTTGGCCCAATACCGCGCAGTATCTGAAGGACAACTTCAGCAATTTCCCCGCACAGGACGGCCGCAAGATCCTGGGTGAGAACGCCATCAAATTTTACGGACTCGACCGGCAGCGCCTGCAGGCCGTCGCCGACGAGATCGGACCAACGGTCGAGCTTTTTAACTAAACACAACCTTCAGCACCAGATACCGACAGAGGACTTATGACAATCGTAGAAGCCTGTGAAGCAAAAACCAATGTCACGCCAGAGTTCCCCATGGGCTGGTATTCCGTAGCCCGCACCCACGAATTGTTGGTGGGTGAGGTCAAGCCAGTGCAGGCGTTTGATCGTGAACTCGTACTCTATCGCACCCGTTCCGGGCGGGCGGTGCTGCAGGATGCTTTCTGTCCCCACCTGGGCGCCCACCTGGGCTACAAGGGCCGCGTGGTTGGCGAGAGTGTGCGCTGCCCCTTCCACGGTTGGCAGTTCGGGGCCGAGGACGGCAAGTGCGTGGAGATTCCCTACTGCGACGAAATACCCGAGCGCGCACAAATCCGAACCTGGCCTGTCGAGGAAAAGAACGGCGAAGTCTACGTATGGTTCCACCCGGAAAACACCTCGCCCGAGTGGGCCCTGCCAGAGCTTCCCGAACTTGGCGACCCCAACTGGACCAAGCCGCGCTACACCGAGCACCTGGTGCCGGCGCATGTGCAGGATATCTGCGAGAATTCCTGCGATCCGGTGCACTTCCAGTATGTGCACAAGCAGATGTCCGTGCCCCAGTCGACCGTTACCATTGACGATGACGGGCGCACCATGCACCTGCATTCGGACATGTCGAACACCGATTATCCGTCACACCTGCACGCCACTACGTTCAGCCCCGGTTTCGCCCTGGTGCGTACCACCTATGGCCCCAATGCTGAAATGATCATGTACAACAGCGCCCAGCCCATCAACCGCAACGAGACGAGGATGCGCTGGACGCTCATCGTGCGCCGCGAGATCGAGGATGCCGTGGGCGATGATGTGATGACCGGCATTATCGAGGGCCTGAATGACGACTACCCGATCTGGGCCAACAAGGTGCACAAGCACCGGCCGGTCCTCTGCAAGGAGGACAAGACGCTGGTGCTGTTCCGCAAATGGGTGCGCCAGTTTTACCTGACCTCGAAAGACAAGCGGGAGATCGCGTAGCTGTGCAGGAGTTTCGCAACAGGGTCGCGGTCATCACCGGCGGCGCCAGCGGCGTAGGTCGCTCCCTCGCGTTTGCCCTGGGACGGCGCGGCGCGAAAATCGCCGTGGGCGATGTGGATAAAAATGCCATGGCGCGAGTGCGCGAGGAGCTGGCTGCGGAGGGCATCGATTGCATCGTCGAATTTTGTGATGTGACCTCAGTGCAAAGCCTCACGGACCTGGCGGACAAGACCGAGGCTGCATTCCACGACATCGACCTGGTGTTCGCCAATGCCGGCATCGGCGCGGGCGAATCCGGCGCGATGTGGGATTACTCGGAAAAGGACTGGCAGTGGTGTTTCAACGTCAACGTCTGGGGCGTGATCAATTCGATCCGTGTGTTCATGCCCCGACTCGTGGCGCGCAACCGGGAGGCGCATTTCGTGGTGACCGGCTCCGGCAATGGCGCCTATGTCATCCTGCCGGACGCACCGATTTACACGACCAGCAAGGCGGCGGTGCACGCTATCACCGAGAACCTGCACTACCAGGTGCAGGCCGGCGGGCTACCGGTAAAAGTCAGCGCCCTGTTTCCCGGCCCCCATGTGGTAGACACCGGCCTGTTCAACTCCGGTCGGGTACGGCCGCAGGAACTGAAAAAAGACGTCGAGGGAAATGCCTCCGGCATCAACTCGGTCGAGGATATGAAAAGAATGTGTGCGGAGTTCGGCATCGAACTGCAGACCACGCACCCGGATGAAGTGGCGGAGATGGCGGTGGAGGGTTTGCAGCGAGACGCTTTCTGGCTGTTGGCGACCACCCCGGAGACCGACGCGAAGATTCGCGCGCGCGCGGACATGATTCTAAACCGTACTACCCCCGTGCCCGCCATGGTGGGCTAAACATCAGTCACGAACCAGCAATAAAACTAAGGATCGCACTATGACCAACTCAGCAACCGCACCCCAGGGAAATCCTGGCGATATCGTCAATTGGCCCATGCTGAAGATCGTGTACCGGACTGATCCGGACAAGATCGCGGCGCTGTTGCCCCCCGGCATCACGCCGGGCGCCAAGCCCAACGTCAATCTCACCATTTACAATTTCCCGGTGCCGGACGAGCCCGAGTACGGCATTGTCACCAGCGTGGACGCCAACTACAACGGCATCGCCGGCGAGTTTACTCTCGGTTACGGTATCGACCAGGAGTCGGCGATTTTTGTCAGCCAGGAAACCAACGGCCAGCCCAAGTATCCGTGTACCACCGAGTTCTATCGTATGGGAGCCCACGTGAAGGCGCGTTGCACCCACCAGGGCTACACCTTCGTGGAGTTCCAGGGTGACTCTACCGGCCCCTCGGCTCCCGGCGAGCCGTTTGAGCAGAATGAGTGGTGGTTGAAGTATTCCCGCGCTGTGAGCGTGGGCGGTCCTGCCACCGGCTTCGACTTTCCACCGCACGTGGTGCGTGTACGCAGCCAGTACGGCACGGCATGGCGCGAGGAAGTGGAAGGCAAACTGGTGCTGCGCGACAGCCCCTGGGATCCGCTGGCGAGCCTGTTGCCCATGCGCGAGCAACTGGCGTCCTATCTCTGGTGGCCGACCTTCCTCGGTCGCGAGATGACGCTGGCCGGCAAACTGGATCCCCAAAAGTTCCTGCCCTTTGCCGACACCATCTCCGGTTCGCGTTGGCCCGGCACGAACGGCGGTCCGAAGCGCGGCTGATTGAGTCCCCTGCATCTCCAGAGCAGCAGTTCTGGAGATGCTATCTATATCGCGGTAGGCTATCTTTCTCTTTGTTGCTCGCCACCGCTACTGCGCTGAATAAGAAGTACAAATGCAGATACTAAGAATCTGGCTCCCCGCATTTGCCGGCATGCTCTGCTTCGGCCTCGGGGTCGGGCTCATGGCGGTCTACGGCTTCTTTGTCGAGCCGCTTTCACGGGAGTTCGGGGTCGGTGTCGCGGTACTGAATATCGGTCCGGTGGCGTTGTTGCTGGTGCCGGGGATTCTGGGTGCCAGAATTGGAAAACTGGCGGACCGGCTGCCCATGCGCCGCATCCTCATGGTTGGCGTGGGCCTGGCCATGCTGTCCCTGATCGCGATCAGCCAGGCTACGACGCTGCCGTTGGTGGCACTGGGTTTTCTGTGTTTCTCAGTCGGCCTGACGCTGTATGGCCCGGTGGTTGTCAACGGCCTTATGGTAAAGATGTACCCCGGACTCGAGGCCCGGGCCCTGGCAATAGCCGCCATCGGCATTAGTCTGGCCGCCATCACCTTGCCGCTGCTGGTGGGCAGTTTGCTCGCGCACCTCGACTGGAGGGGTGTGTTGCTGAGCCTGGCCGCAGGCGTACTTGTAGCATTATGGCTGGCAATCCTGCTGGGAATACCGCCTGGCGTGGTGGCGACAGTGGCACCGGTCCAGGGCTTGACCAGTGCAGCGATTTACCGCAATCCGGCGTTCTGGCTGATTGGATTGTGCGTTGCTCTGGCGCTCAACGTGTCGGTGGTACTGGCAGTTTCCTATCCACCGCATTTTGCCAGCGAAGGCTATACGGTGGCTGATGCGGGCTGGTTCCTTGCCATCTCGGGCATGTCCGGGCTGGTCGGCAAGAGCTGTCTCGCCTGGCTCGGAGACGCCGCTCATCATTATGCGAAATGGCTGGTGGCTGCCTTGCTGTTGCTGCAGATAGCCGGCCTGGGAATGCTGTTGACGGCGGGCGACGTGTCCGGGGTGATCCCGGGCCTCTGTCTGCTCGGCTTCGGCAGTGGCGCGTTTATCCCGATGCACCCCTACCTCAACAGCCGCTATTTTGACGCTGCCATAATCAGCCAGGTGAACGGTGCGCAGGCGCCCCTGTTTTTACCTTTTGGGCTGGTGGGTGCGCCACTCGCCGGGTATGTCTTCGACCAGACCGGCAGTTATCACGTGGTGTTGATAGCACTTGCCATCACCCTGGCGGTGGCGGCGCTGCTGGTACTGAGATTGCCCGCACCGGTCAGGCGGGCGCGGCTCCGAACGCTATAAATGCTAGACTGTCGCGCAGGGCGAATCTATAAAAAGATTCTTCGCCGGGATACAGGAAGGGCGGTCATCTATTTGTATGCTTAGTAAGATACCGGAACGGGTTTGGACCCGATGGGCGCCTGCTTTTGGCATCTTCGGTGTGATGCTTTGTTACGCGCTGTTTCTGTACCGGCACGCGATTAATATTCCTTACGCGGATGACATATTCGACATCCTGCAATTTCTCATCAATGTGGTGAAATCGACCGATATTACGCATACCTTCAAGCTGTTTTTCGCGCAACACAATGAACACCGGACCCTGTCATCGCGCCTGGTCTATTATCTGCTGCTCATCGTCGAGGGCGAGATTAACTTCAGGACGCTTATTTTTCTGGCTAACCTCGCGATTCCGCTACTGCTGCTGATGTTCTGGCTTTCGATTCGTCATCATCGCTACGCCCTGCTAATTCTAATGCCCGTTGCCCTGGTTTTGTTTCAGCCCCGATTCTATGAGTTGAGCTTCTGGAGTATGGCTGGTTTCGCCTATATGTTCGTGTACCTCTATGCATTTGCCAGTTTATCCTGCTTGCGGGAGGTTGGTTTGTTGCGCTTTCTGGCGGCTGTGGTATTCGCCGCACTCGGCACCTTCACGCTTGCATCAGGGCAGTTGATATGGCTTGTTGGTTTTGCCAGCCTGCTGCATCAGGCGCTTGTGGTGCGCCGTATTTCACTAGCGTATCCAGCGTGCTGGATAGGTTGCGCGGCGCTCATATTGCTCGTCTGGCGTATCGGTTATGACACCCCGAACACGATGGACTTCATATGGAATAGTTTGCTTGAGCGGCCGCTGCATTACGTTGCCTAT
This sequence comes from uncultured Gammaproteobacteria bacterium, assembly GCA_963762235.1. Lineage (GTDB taxonomy): Bacteria > Pseudomonadota > Gammaproteobacteria > Pseudomonadales > Halieaceae > Marimicrobium. Next base: position 63,882 of record CAVXKH010000011.1, read on the forward strand.
TTCCTGGTGTTACTGGGCAATGCGCTCAGCCAAAGCAGCGTATTGCTGGCGGTCAGTGCTGGCAGCGTAATACTGATAATTGTCAGCTACACAAGTGTGCGTAGTATTCCCCACAACGACATCTCGCTGGAGTTGTTCGCTGGGTATATCGTCCTGTCGATTGTGGTGACTACGCTCGGTCGGGCCAGTGCCACGTCACTGGAATTCGCATTAACTTCACACTATAGCTTTCCCTCTGTATTGCTGCTGGCGACGACCATTGCCATGCTCGCTTCCCGCTTACCCGCAAGTCGCCAAAAGTTGCCAGTCTATGCAGTCGTGACGCTGCTTGCTGCCGCCTATTGGGTGTCGTCATTCCAGATCCATACGGTGAGGCTGCAGCAGGTGCTCGAAAGGACGGTAAAGAACTACAATCAAAATACGTACTGGGCATTTGCCAGTTCCACGGTTGAAACGAACTCCATCGTGAACGAAGCCATTGCCATGGGCATCTACACGCCCCCGCCACGGCCATATCCAATGCCGAATGTAGCCCCTGCAGCCAGTCCTCGCCCCGAGCCAGGAGTGAATGCTCAGAATGGCCCCGGGGTGGAATGACCTAAACATCGGAAGGGAGATTGACCGGAGTTTTGGTACTGTTTTTACCGTTTCCTGCTAGTATTTCATCCTGGATTTATCGATCGAGCGTCCGATCAGACAATGGAGTAGGCCATGCCGATGTTTCTTAGAAAAATGCTACATGCGTTGTACCTGAGGATTATGAAGGTGGTGGTCGCTTTCTCCGCTTCATTGCGACATACCGCGTTTGCCGGCAGCGGCAGTTCTCGCCAACTCTGTGAACACATTATCCGCACCGGGGCTAAAAAAGTGCTGGTGGTGACCGATAAGCCCCTGCGCGACCTGGGTGTGGTCGATCGCGCGATTGCCGCCCTTGTCAGCGCGGATGTGGATATTGCCTTCTACGACGGCGTATTGCCCGATCCCACCTTCGACCAGGTGGCCGCAGGCGCTGCCATCGCCAGAACCCACGGCAGCGAAGTGGTGCTGGCGATCGGTGGGGGTTCGTCCATGGATGCGGCGAAGATTATCGCCGCCGCCGCCACCAGTGCCACACCCCCGGCGGACTGGGTGGGTATGGGCAAGATCAAACACTCTATCCTGAAGCTCTTTGCCATTCCCACAACGTCCGGGACGGGCTCCGAGGCAACCATAGGGGCGGTGATCTCCAATGCGGTCACCCATGAGAAGAACATCATTATGGGCGAATGCCTGCTGCCGCTCGCGGTCGCGCTGGACGCCGACCTGATGCTGGGTCTGCCACCGCACATTACAGCGGCAACCGGTATGGATGCGCTGACCCATGGTATCGAAGCCTATATCGGTGTGTGGGAGCGCGGCACCCGACTGGAGGATGCGCGCCTGGCGATCAAGTTGGTCTTCGATAACCTGCCTGTGGCTTATCGCGATGGCAGGAATCTGGATGCACGGAACGGGATGGCGATGGGCGCCTATTACGCCGGCCTGGCCATTAACCAGGTCAATGTCGGCAACGTGCACGCGATTGCGCACCAGCTGGGCGGCAAGTATGGCATTCCGCACGGTCTGGCAAATGCGCTGGTCCTGCCGCACATACTGGAGTTTTGTCGCGGTGGAGGCACAGCAGCGCCTGGCGGAACTCGCTGTGCTGATCGGGGCTGGCAGCGCGGGGGACGATAGCGCAGGACTGGCCCACAAGTTTATCAAGGCGGTGCGGGATCTGCGTACGGAGGTGGGTATTCCGGATCAGATGGATGTGATTAAACACGCGGATTTTGAGGTCCTCAGTCAGCAGGCGATTGCAGAGGGCGCGCTTTACCCGGTCCCTCGCCTGCTGGACCGCGACAGCGTCATGTTGATCCTGAACAACATTGCAAAGTAGCTGCTCCCGGGAACGGGGTGAGGATGGGGCTGGAAACTGACGGCATCCGGCCTATAATGCAGACAGCAACAAAATCAAAAAATAAGGGTACTCAATATGGAATATGATGCAGCAGTGCACAGCATACAGTGTCCCAAATGCCAGCACGGCATGGAGGAAGTGACTCACGGGGAAGTTACCATCGATCGCTGTACCAACTGTAAAGGGTTGTGGTTTGATGAAGACGAGGCCCACCATTTGAAAGCGCTCGAGGACAGCCACCTGCTCGATATAGGTAGCGCAAAAGAGGGTTGGAAATGGGACAGTCACGCCGACATTAATTGCCCGCGCTGTGGCAAGCAGATGGAAAAGACGGCCGATTCCAAGCAAAAACACATCTGGTACGAACTCTGCCATGAGCACGGGATGTTCATGGACGCCGGGGAGTTCAAGGACTTCAAGTTCGAATCGCTACTGGACCGTTTTCGCAGCCTGATCAAGGGCGATCGCAATATCGTTGCTCCCTGAGAAAATCGCCTGGTTGTAATAGTTGAGACTTGACCTGACATGCAGTGTCAGGTGTGGCGTCCCTGTTTCCCCGAAAGCGGATCCTGTGAGGTAATCGAATAGGGTGCATTGGACGACCCAAACACCAGTTCCCGGCCACAACCCTTGAATGTTCGCTCGTGGGAAATACGGACAGTCGTTGATGGATTTTCGAAGGTCGATTTTCGGCTCTAACCACCCCGTCAGAGCTTGCCCTATAGGAAGCATGGGTACTAATCTAATGAACCATCCCAGCCGGATAATTTTTCAGTACGCCTGTTTGTTGGCATGCGGAAATTCGACCTGAGGGACAGGCAATTCAAGGAAGGCGCAAATTTCATTCCAGCCCGCACCAGCTTCCAGATTCATCACTAATAAATTGTTATTTCCTCGGAAATATTCTTTCACTTCGTCGTTGTAGCGGGTATAGGCGTCAACGAACGTGGGCTTATCCATCCGCTCCACGCGCAAATGATGAAGATACCGCAATTGCTTCGGGCGGTCACCCTTGTGTACAACGGTCAGCCAGTGTTCAACCGAATTCCACCAACTATCCGGGTCTCGCTCGGTCAGGATGAAATAACTGCCCTCAAACTTTCGATCAAGATGCTGGTACATGTTCCATACGTTCCAAGGCCTGTCCTGAAATGCGCGAAAATATTTTGCCACTTGCAATGCCGGTTCAAAATTGCCGTGCTCGAAGATTTCCCTGGAAAGTTCAATATAGTTGATGTATTGCGAGCGCGGTTCTGCCACTGGAGTCAGTTCCAGCGCATCAAAACAGCGACCCAGGCTTGTGGTTCCCGTTTTATTGATACCAATCCCAATATATTTTGGCCCCGTCAGGGGCCGGAGCGGCTGTTTCGAAACCCCTGGAGATCTTGCACGAAAAACCGGATTTTGGATTGGAAAAAGAACGTCCGACTCCACCCTCGGTGCAAGAACAGTCTCCCGCAGAAAGCGGGACAACTGTCCCCAAATCAGCAACGGATACAGCGAAACGTGACCCACCGGGGTTTTTTCGTCTCCGATTCGGATAATCGAACTGGGTAGCAGTTGGCCCAAAGCCATAGCCGCGTGCTCGTCTGCCTTCGAATCAGCACCGTACGCCAGAAACACTTGCACATTCTTGTTTGTATGCTGCATAAAATCCCGCAGCAGTGTAGCGGCGCTGGGTCCTGATGCCTCCTGCCAGCGCGGATCTTCCGGATGTCCTCCGCTGAACGACAGCGCCGCATCGAAGTTCAATCGTAGTGCTGTCATAACCGCCGGCAATCCACCACCGCTAACACCAATCGTAACCGTGCGCGCATACTGCTGGACTGGCAATATCTCCCCGAGTTTCACCACCGTCGCCGCAAATCCATCAGCCACTCCTTCGAGCCCATACCGGTATCCCTTGCCACGGGGATAACGAATCATCACCACATCGCAATCCGTAGCATCAATGTGCTGTAGAAAAACCGGCAACGGTATCATCATGCGTTGCGCGATACCGGTAAAACAAATTACCAGCGTTTTGTTGAGCGTTTCCCCTTGTGCAGATTTGTACCAGTTAATATGGCGACCAAGGCGGCACCGCATAAAATCCTGCGCAACATTCGAAGCAGCTTTCTCATACATCTTGTGCATGGTATCCACCCATGTTCTCTGTACATGGCGGATATCCAACACTGAGGCCGCATTTTCATTGCGCGGTTGACGCAGAAAATCATAGACCGGTGACTGGAGTAATTCATTGCGTAATGACCACCACTGCAGCGGTGTCATCCAGTTCTCAAGAGCAATATGAACCCGGTTGATTTGGTTGACGGTGCTACAGCCCCGAACTAGTCGCTGGTAAAGTTTGATCATCAACAGCCTTCAGCGATCATATCTGCGATACGCTCCAGAGTACCTATCTCATACAGGCTATCAGGCAATATTGAGATACCGCAATTCACCTCTATCGCAATACAGAACTCCATACGAGCGAGACTATCAAGTTGCAATTCTGTAAAACTGACATCTGAGGCCCCGGTTATGAATTGCGACACCAGTCCACTGGTCTGCAGTCCCGCCACATTAGCGGCATTCAGGGCTTCTACCACCCTTATCCTATTTTCCAGTGTCGCCATGATCAAATCTCATTTCTTTCAAAGTATTGCCCAATTTCTTTTCTTAATAACTTGCCTTGCTTGTTCCTTGGGAGGACATCCAGCACGATAATCCGCCTGGGCGCGCGTATTGCAAGATGCTCGCGCGCATAATGTTGCAGCTGCTGTGCGGTGATCTGCGCGCCTGCTTCCAGCTGTACCGCAGCTACCGGAATCTGGCCATGCACCGCCGATTCCAGCGGCAGCGCAGCGGCGGCCCTTACGTCCGGATGCTTCTCCAGCACCGATTCAATGTCCGCCGGGAAAATATTGATTCCGTTTAAAATTATCATGTCGTCCTTGCGTCCATTGACGACAATTCTGCCATCCTTTAGCAAACTCCCGACATCGCCCGGATAAAACCAGCCTGCGCGAAACCGCAAGTCGGTCTGACCGGGATTATCCAGATAGCCGGTCGCCATGCCCGGCGCTTTTAAACGGATTTCACCCAATCGACCCGGAGTAAGGAGCTCACCTTGCTCCCCGACAATCTCGACCATTACCCCGGGTAGCGGCAAACCGCACGTTTCATCGTCATTACCCTCCAATGGATTCGTCATTGCGATAGCACCCGTTTCTGTTGTGGCATAGCGCACATAGAGCGGCGCCGCCAATTTTTCGCGAAACAACCGCCTTTCATGCGCTGGGATTTCCGCGCCGCCCGGACGTACTTTGACCTGCGCTAGCGCCGCTGTATCATTGAGCGCTATTAGCTCGGATACGTGCATTTTCGAGATGTCCAGGCAGGTTACACCGCAACTGCGCGCAAACTCTAGCACCCTGGCAAGTGATCCCTGCGGACGGAACACGTTGGTGCCGCCGTTCCACAGACTGTAGAAACGATGCCTCTTGGAGGTGTTGTACTCAACGGGCGCGAGACGTAAGAAACACGCATCCGCATAGTCTTCATGACGCCGCGCCTGTAAGGCGATCTGATACTCGGTAAATGGGATTAAATTCGTTCCGCCAGTGGTTCCGCTGGTACTGAGGTAAATGATTGCCGGGTCGATAGAGTCCGCGTCATCGTTAACGGATGGTGCGCCAAGGCTTATCCCAGCCGACCCCGGCCAGCGTACCAATCGCAATGAAACGCCCACCGCGTCATCATGGTCGGACAACAGTTGCGTCACCCCTGCACGTGCGGCCAGTTCTTGCCGAGCCGTTAAGTTTTCGTAGGTTGGCAGTGTAATCTGGCGCACACCACAGGCCATTAGACTTAGCGATGCAACCAGATGCTCGATCTCATCAGCGACAGACAAGCCCAGCACCTGATGAGGCACAACACCCGCCGCGTACAAATAGTTGCGTCCGGCCAGCACCCGGTCCGCCAGGGCTTTATACGTGAGCGATTGAGTCTCTGAAATCAAGGCAGGATGGTGTGGACGGTTTTTTTTATGTTCCAGCAGTCGCTGTAGAAAAAGCATGACTTCAGTATTTCCTTTTTAATCTACTGCGCCACAAAATACTAACAAATTCTTCAGCTGTAGCGTACACGGCCGGTCAGACCCGGTATAAGCTAACACTACTAGTCGTAATCCGAGGTTGCGGGATTCTGCTCGTACCAGTTCACACCCTGTGCATCGGTGATGCGGTTAATCCTGCGCCGGCCGAGCAGGCAATTGAGATGTGCCAGGGTCTCTCCAATGGCCAGTCCCATGGAGCCCTCGCCGATCTCCCGATTGAACAGGGCGGGAAAGCAATCAACGGCGCGCCGCGGCTGCGCGAGATGGTCGAACAGGCTGGCGAGGTCTGCTTTTATGGCTCTCTATTATCTGGTTCAGGCGCACGTGCAGGCCATGGAAGGGCGCCTCATGCGCGGGCAGTACCAGCAGGTCGTCGGGTAGTATTTCCCGCAGCCGGGCGCTGGAGCGCAGCCACTCATTCAGAGGATCACCCTCGGGTTCGGTGGGAAAGACGCTGACGTTGGGGGTGATCCGGGGCAGTACCTGGTCACCGGAAATCAGCAGTTTCAGCGCCGGGCAGTATAGCGTGGCATGCTCCGGCGAATGGCCGCTGCCGATGATGACCTGCCAGTAACGGTCGCCGATAGTCATGGTCTCCCGGTCGACCAGGCGGCGAAAACTGTCCGGCAGGGGCGCGATTGCCCGGCCGAAGTTGCCGAACTTCTTTCTGTAGAGTTCCAACTGCGCCTCATCGTACCCCGCCGCCTTGTAAAAGCGGATAGCGACGTCGGGTGCGGGCCGCCCGGTGTCGGCGGTCATGGCCCGGCACATCAGGAACTCCTCCCGCGGCATCCACAGCTCGCAATCGAAACGCTCGGTCAGCCAGCCGGCCAGCCCCACGTGATCCGGGTGCAGGTGGGTGCAGATGACGCGCCGCACCGGTTTGCCCTGCATGAATCCGGCAAACAGCTGTTCCCAGGTCGTCGCGCGCGCTGGGAATATTCAGGCAGGTATCCACCACGGTCCAGCCATCCTCATCCTGCAGAAGCCACAGGTTGATATGGTTGAGCGATATGGGCATGGCGAAGCGCGCCCAGTACACGCCATCGGCAATTTTGTGGGGTTCACCCGGTGTCGGGTTCGCGCCGCGACCCCAGGGATAGGTCAGGCCGCGGTAGAGTTCAGGGTTGGGTTGCAGCATAGGCATGTGATCCGTGTTTCCGGTGTCGTCCGCGCGCTAGTAGCGAGCGAATAGTCTATTGAGGACTGTACCAGATCGCGGAGGTCACCGCCCGTTCCTGCAGGCTGACAGGTTCAGGCGCGGGGATGCCGAGTGTTACGGCATCGAAGGTCGTCCAGCGCGGTGTCGGGATCTCGATGACGCGGGCGTAGTAGAACGCCTCGCGGGCGGGGTCGAATTCGGGGTCGGTCCACACGGTGGATAACTGCTCGGCGCCGATACTGTTGTCGTAGCTGGCGGTTGTGGCATCCACGGTATTGCCCACTGAAGGCAGGTGGCCGGAGGCATCGAGGCTGCGGCTTCCTGACCAGGCGACATCAAAGATTTTTTCGTGGGACTTTCCGGCCGCATCCACCCAGCCCTTGATGATTTGTATCCGGTCCAGGTTGCCGCTTTCGGGATCGCGGATCGCCCACAGCGCAAAAGTCGGCGCCGCCGCATCACCAACGGGTAATTCCCCGCCCATGGGAACGCCCTGCGCTTGTGCCCGGGCAATCCAGTCCTGATCGCTGCAGCAGGTCGGGCGGATAATGCCAGCCGCCGAAGAAGCGCACCGCCATGCGCGGCCCGGACGTCGCATAGGTTTCCTTGCGCCGCATCGCATCGTACAGGGACTCGCGCGTATTCTCCTGCGCCCACACCGCGGCCAGTCCGGCGGCGCTCCAGCGCGGGCCGCCGGGCATACTCGTGGGGAAATACGATGCCAGTCCCATGCGCAATGCGGCGCTGCCGTCCAGCAGCGGCAGTTTGCCGTGGTAGTTGTTCTCCTCCACGGGGGAACTGGCATTGTGTCCGTCGGAGCTGCCGATGACGCCGAAGCGGTAGGGGTTAAAGCCTTCACTGTGCGACATTTCCAGTCCGGTGCGCAGGGCGTCGCGCGCATAGCTGCCTTTGGCCCTGGAGGTGGCCTGGCTCTGCGCCAGCATCGTGTCGTAAATTTCAAACCCGGCGAACTCATCCTCATCCGAGAGCAAGGGGTTGGTCTCCGACGAACCTTTCACCTGGAAAATCTCGCTCAATGGCTCGTTGTCCATGCGCCGGTTTGCGTAGGCGGCATCCATGGGTTTGCCATCGAACATGAACCTGTCGTACATCCTCCCGTCACTGAGATTGCCGTTGTGGGGAATGGCGAAGCACTCCATGCCCTGTTGGCGCTGTTGTTCGAGGGCGGACCACAGATCCCGCGGGTCTTCTGAGTCGAGTGAGGTAAAGGGTAATGCGGGCACGTGGGCGCTGCGGTAGATGACGTTGCGGTGCAGGTTGCGCTCCCCCGGCATGGAACTCCATTCGTAGCCGACGAAGGCGGTAAACCGCCCGGGATCGTTGTGCCGCTCGGCGGTGGCGACGGTCTCCTGCCAGGCACTGCGGGATATGTCCTCCCAGCCGGGAACGATGTCGTTTTCCAGGTCGAAGCCCAGCAGTGATTGGGCAAGCATCACGGTAATCTCAAGGCGCCCATCGTTGAGCAGGCGTTCGCGCAAGCCCCGCCGACTCAGCGGTCCGTCCGGTTGGGTCGCGCGCAAGACGCCCAGGTATTCCGAATGATCGGTGACCGCGGCGAAGTCCAGTGGCCTGCGTATGCGAATGCCGTAACCGGCCGCATGTTCTATTTCGCCCCCCTTGGCAAAGGTGTAGGCGTCATCCGGCGTGGCGCGCACGCCGTTGGTATAGGCGTCCGTAGAGATAGCTGGTGTGGATGTGCAGGTCCCCCCAGTACAGGTTGCGCTGCGGGTTGTACTCGGTGGCTGCTTTGGCCGGCGGCTTGACGGCGGTGGCGGCGTTGAATTTGGGGAACAGGCTGGGGTCGTCGACCGGGCTGCAGGCGGAGAGTAACGCCAGTGCTGCGGCCAGTGTGCTCAGCCAAAGGTGTAACCTCAACATAGTTCTGATCCTGTCGTGCAGTGCTGGCGCGTAAACATCCGCAGATTCATCGCGGCCAACACAATTCTTCAAGCGATGGAACATAGCACAATATCGAAGTTTCTCCGCAACGCTGCAAGCTCGAGATTGAGCAGACAAATAAATTTTCAGCTCTCGTCAGACTATTGTTTTGCGGCCACATGGGCTAACGTGACGTAAGTTCCTGAAAGCAGGGAAAAATAAAAAATGTTCAGGCACATAAAATCTGCAAACAGGAGCACGGTCATTTTTAGGCCGGTCTCTGTATGTAACTGTTATGTTTACATGAATACACAATTTACCGTTATAGCTACAAGGGAGCAGATATGAGCTTTCGAATACCACTAACTCCCGAAGAATTTGACGTAACAATACTGGAAAAATTGATTCAGACTAAATACCCTGATGTCCAGCTTAATTCTATTGCATTGGTAGATGCCGCGCTTTCTTCCGAGGGCGAGGAAAGGGTATCAACCGCAGGGCGTATTACGTTTGATGTCGTCTTCGCAAATGATATGGGAATGAATCTGCCTAAGCGATTAATGATTAAGGTAGCGCGCCCAGAGTTCGTTGAAATTCCACTATACGAGAACGAAGTAAATATCTACACACGGCTCGGTGATGAGATTTTGATGGAAATGCCCCGATGCTTCGGTGGTTTTCGAGATCATGAGAGCCTCAGCTTCGGCTTGGTATTGGAAGACTTGCGCACAACCCATGTGACATTTGAAAACGTATTATCCAAGTTTCGTGCAGAAGATACAGTAGCTCTGCTTGAGCAGCTTGCTTTATTACATGCCCCTTACTGGGAATCGCCTCGCTTCAATGATGATCTGCGCTGGGTACAGCCTCACACATCGGGTCCTATTCATGATCTTTTTTCATTGGAAAAGGGCGGCGTCCATTTTCTTATCGAGCATGAAATCGCCACCCACCAGTTCAAAAGAGAATTGGTAGAATCAATCGGACAATCCTCGAAATCTCTCGCCGAACAGGTCGCCCGAGTACAACAACATCAGGCTAGCCTCCCTTGCACACTACTTCACGGTGATGCCCATGTGGGCAACACATATAAAACCAAAGACGGAGAACGAGGCTATTTAGATTTTCAGTTATCAGCACGCGGGTTCTGCATGCATGATGTCAGCTATACAATAGTTACCTCTCTTGCGGTCAAGGATCGCAGACAGCACGAACTAAACTTGATCAATGGTTATCGTGAGCGTCTCATTGAGCTGGGCGTGCAAACACCGCCATCATTAGATATGTTGTTTGACGAATATCGCCGTGCAATGGCTTGGAACCTCTATATTGGGTGGCTAACATCACCCACAGAAAACTATGGTTGGGAAATTACAGTTGGTAACCTTGTACGCCTTGCCACGGCGTATCGAGATCTGGATTCAGCTAAGGCTATTGCTGCGCTGTCAAAGCAATGAAACATAACAAGTCGCTCAAGGTCGTTCCTCGCTTCGCTCGTCACTGGACAGCTGATGAACTTGCGCACGTCATCGAAGGTTTGAATGAGATTATCGGCGGTTGACAGGGACGTTAGGTGCCAACTCCCCGGCCCACTCCATGACCGCGCGCTTCACCGTTAAGGTTGTTCCGGGTGCGTCCCAGACACGGATCGCCGGGTTGCTCGGCGACGCGGTGAAGATCCGTGTTCAGGCTCCGCCGGAGAAGGGCAAGGCCAACGTCGCTGTTCTGGATGTGTTGGCCAAATTCCTTGGCGTTTCAGCCCAGCAGCTCACCATTCGCGCCGGCCATACTTCGCACACCAAAGTCATCGAGGTCACGGGCGTCTCTGATGCAGAGTTGGCGCGCAAACTTTCCGAGCTCGCCACCTAACCATCAGGAGTCTCCAAACAAGGAACACCGCATGTTGGCCGGCAGCGTGCTAACCGACACGCCGGTCAGAGTCTTTCCAATACTGCGCGCGCACCGCCTTCTTGTCCGGCTTGCCCACCGGCGTGAGCGGAATCCCCGGCACGAAATCAATGGACTTTGGCGACTGCACCGAGCCCTTGGCTTTTTTCACCAGCGCCTGCATGGAGGCTACCAGTTCGTCGCTGGCCGTAAAATTCGGCTTGAGCACGATCACGGCTTTCACCGCCTCGCCCCACTGCTCGTCGGGCACGCCGATGACCACGACCTGGCCCACTGCCTCGTGGGTGGACAGCACGTCCTCGACCTCGCGCGGGAACACATTGAAGCCGCCGGTGACGATCATGTCCTTGGTGCGGTCCACGATGTAGAGGAAGCCGTCCTCGTCCAGCTTGCCGACATCGCCGGTGTGCAGCCAGCCGCCGGCAAAGGCCTCGGCGGTTTGCTCGGGCATATCCTTGTAGCCTTTCATGACCAGCGGCCCACGGATGCAGATTTCACCCGCTTCACCTTTTGCCACTTCATTGCCCTGCGGGTCGCGCAGGCTCATGTGAATCCACGGGCTGGGCCGACCGCAGGAAGAAAGACGCTGCGGCTTGGACAGGTCGTGCTCCTTCTTGCGCATGTTGGCAATCACCATGGGGCACTCGGACTGGCCGAAGAACTGGTAGAAAATCTGGCCCCACTTGGCCATGCCCTCGCGCAGGCGGGTCGGGTTCATCGGGGACGCGCCATAGAAAATGGTTTCCATGCTGGACATGTTCGCCGTCGCGGAGCGCGGCGCATCCAGCAGGAAGTACAGCATCACCGGGACCAGCATGGTGCAGGTGATCTTGTGCTGCTCCACCATGTCGAAGAAGGCATCGGTGCTGAAGCCCTGCATCACATAGAAGGCGCCGCCTTTTTGCAGCACGGGAATAAAGAAGGCCGCGGCGGCGTGCGACAGCGGTGTCGCGATCAGCATGCGCAGGTCGTCGGGAAACTCCCACTCGGCCAGCTGGATCTGGGTCATGTAGGCGGTGACGCTGTAGGTGCTCATCACGCCCTTGGGTTTGCCGGTGGTGCCGCCGGTGAAGTTGACGGAGCCGATATCATCGGGGGTGATGTCGGGGGCCACCAGTGGTTGCGGTTTGAAGCTGGCGGCCAGCGCCATGTAATCGTCACCCACCTTGGTAGGACCAAAGCCCAACAGGTTTTTCAGGCCGGGCACACGCTGCTTGAGTGCGCCCGCCAGATCGTCGAATACGGAGGCATCAAAAATCAGGGTGTCGATCCCCGCTGCCTCCAGGATATACACGTGATCGTCCAGTGAACCCAGTGGATGCAGGGGTGTGCCAATACAGCCAGTGAGTTGCATGGCGGCGATATTGGACAGCACTTCGGGCCGATTGGCGGAAATGACCGCGACCCTGCTGCCCACGCCAAGCCCCTTGGATTTCAGGGCCTGCACCATCTGGCTGGTGCTCTCGCGCACATCCCTGTAGCTGGCGACCTTGTCGCCGAGGAACAGACAGGGCTCGTCGTTATAGCGATTGAGGCCGTCGATCAGCAAATGCGGCATCAGGGGCTGGTGGTGCAGTGCGTCGGTGGTCATAGTGTCTCCGGTTAGCAGGGGTTGTTGGTCAGTTGTGTCAGGCGTCAATGTGCAGCGCGCGGCGCAGGACAGCGAACATTTCTGTCGACTCGCGCCGACTGATCTGGGCGGTGGTGAAAAGACTGGAGCCGTGAAAGGTGCCGGGAAAGCTGTGCAGTTCGGTGGGACCCCGGCCTGCATCAGGCGCAGGGCGTACGCCACGCCTTCATCGCGCAGCGGGTCGAACTCCATGGTGCTGACGTAGGCCGGCGGCAGGCCCGCGAGATCCTCGGCCCTGGCCGGCGCCGCGTGGTAGGGCACATCGTCCGCACCGCGCTGGTACTGGTCGCCGAGGTAGAAATCCCAGCTGAGCTCGGCGTTGGGCCGGTTCCACATCGGTGTATCGACAAAACGCCGCATACTGGGTGTGAGCAGGCGGTCGTCCAGTTCGGGAATGCCCAGATACTGGAAGCAGATCGGCGGGGCCGCCACGGTCCCTGGCCAGCAGTGCAGTGGCCGCCGACAATCCGCCACCGGCACTCAGTCCGAACACGGCCAGTCGTGCGGGGTCTATTTTAAGTTGCGCGCTGTTGCTGCTCACCCATTGCAGCGCGGCGTAGCAGTCCTCCAGCGGGCCGGGGTAGGGCGTTTCCGGCGCCAGCCGGTAATCCACCGAAACCACCACCACGCCCAGTGTGCGGCACAGGGCGACACAGGAGCCGAGCTCGCTGTCCAGATCGCCAATCACAAAGCCGCCGCCGTGAATATGCAGTATCCCCGGCACCGTGCGGTCCAAACCCTCGGGGGAGTAGATGCGCACCGGGACATCGGGTGCGCCGACCGGACCAGGAATGTGGCGATTCTCGATTGCCACACCACTGCGGTCGACGTCGGCGTTCAGCAGGGCGATCAGCTCCAGAAAACCAGCGCGCGCCTTCACCGGATCATTGATCCCCAGTGAGGTGTCCGGCAGGAATGCCAGCAGGGATTGCAGTTCGGGGTCGTAGTTATAGCTCATTGCAGATTCTTCTTTGAGGCGCAGATGACAGCCTATACTGTCCATTTTGAATGTGTATCTCAAGAGTATAAGAATCGATACTTTGGGGCACTGTATTGCCCGGCAGCCTGCTACGCCAGGAATCACCATAGGATAAGTCAGGTGCCCACCCCTATGCTCAGCCTCGTTGGCTGTGGCCTGATCATCGATGCGGGGCCGTCGCGGCCTGAATGAAGTCAGCGTGGTCCATCCCCGCCACAATAGGAAGGCGCGATTGTGGATAGCTTGTGTACGTTGTTCGTATGCGACCTCCCAGCTAGAATGGAGCGCGCATTGAGCAGGGCCACCAGCGGTATGTCGATTGCACTCATCACCGGATCAGCCGGCCTCATCGGGTCGGAGTCGGTTCGCTTCTTTGCCGGTCTGGGTATGCAGGTGGTGGGAATCGACAACGATCTGCGGCGGTTCTTTTTCGGCGACGACGCCTCCACCGGGTGGAACCGGCAGCGACTGGAAAAGGAAGTGCCGCAATACACACACATCAATCTGGATATTCGCAGCACTGAGGCAATCGCGGACGTATTCAGGCATTACGGCAGGGACATTTCACTCGTTATCCATGCTGCTGCGCAGCCCTCGCATGACTGGGCCGCGTCAGATCCATTGACGGATTTTTCCGTCAATGCCAGCGGGACCCTGAATGTACTGCAGGCCACCCGGGATTTCTGCCCGGACGCTGTTTTCCTGTTTACCTCCACCAATAAGGTTTACGGCGACCTGCCGAACAAGTTACCCCTGACAGAGCAGGGTGAGCGTTGGGAAATCGATGCAGACCACAAGTATTACTGCGGCATCGATGAAAATATGAGCATCGACCAGAGTACCCACTCGCTGTTCGGCGCGTCGAAAATTGCTGCAGATATCCTTGTTCAGGAATACGGCCGTTATTTTGGCCTCAGGACCTCCGTGTTTCGCGGCGGCTGCCTTACCGGACCCAATCATGCTGGGACCCAGTTGCATGGATTCCTTGCCTACCTGATGAAGTGCACGATGACCGGGGCGGTCTACACAGTGTTTGGTTACAAGGGAAAACAGGTCAGGGACAACATTCACTCCAGCGACCTGATTGAGGCGTTTAACCAGGTCTTTAGCAGACCCGGTGTAGCGGAGGTTTACAACATTGGTGGCGGCAGGGAGAACAACTGTTCCATGCTTGAGGCGATCCACCTGTGCCAGGAGATTTGCGGGCGAGAACTGCAACATACCTACGTGGACGAAAATCGAATCGGGGATCACATCTGGTACATCAGTGATTCGTCCCGGTTCAAGGGCCAGTACCCCCAGTGGAGAATCAAGCACACGGTTATCGATATTCTGCAGGAGATCCACGACAGCAACCTGCACCGATGGCGGCCAGCATGATAAATCATGGCAGCTTTTGTGTTCTCGGGGTCAACATTCATGCCGTGGACTATGCGTATGCGGTGGATCGAATAGTCAGTAGTGCCCGGGACGGGTGTGCCTACGGGGTGAGCGCGCTTGCCGTGCACGGTGTGATGACCGGAGCGCTCGATCAGGAACACGCCGTGCGCCTGAATGCGCTGGACCTGGTTGTGCCGGACGGGCAGCCCGTGCGTTGGGCGCTGCGCTGGCTGCACGGGATTCGCTTGACCGACCGGGTATATGGGCCGAGCCTGGCGCTGTATGCCGCCGAAGCACTGGCCGCAGCGGGCATGCCGGTTTACCTGTACGGAAGTACTGATGCGGTGTTGTACAACTTGTCGCAGAACCTGCAGAAACGTTTTCCAGCCCTGCAAATTGCCGGGATGGAAGCCTCCAGGTTTTCGCAGGTGGCGCCCGATGAACAGCAGCAGATCGCCGGGCGTATTCGCGATTCCGGGGCCCGGGCTGTTTTCGTCGGCCTCGGTTGCCCGCGACAGGAAGTCTGGATTTACGAACACAAACAATTGTTGAACATGCCCACACTCGCGGTGGGCGCCGCATTTGATTTTCTCGCGGGACTGCTGCCCCAGGCGCCGCCCGTGCTGCAACGGCACGGCCTGGAATGGGCGTATCGGCTTTATCGGGAGCCGCGCCGCCTGTGGCGACGTTACCTGTTACTGAACCCGTTGTACCTGTGGAGGCTGTTCAGCCAAAAAATGGGTTGGCATGACAACACGGATTCCGTAGCGGCACCGTTGCGCCCTACAAGGGATTCGCCTAGGGCTCGTTGGCGCCAGGGTCCAGCGATGTAATGGACCTCTCCAGTCGCTCAATCCACGTTTCAAGGCGGTACTCTGTTTCGTAACGCTGCCGGGCCCGCTGCCCCATCTCTCTTCGCAACGCATCATCATGCAGCAGCCGCGCCAACTTGTCGGCCAGCGCATGGGGCTGCGCGGGGGTACGAGAAAACCGGTGTCATCCTCCCGCACAATAGACTGGATACCGCGCCACCGGGTGGCCACCAACGGCAGACCGAATTGCATGGCTTCCAGCAGCACTATCCCAAAGGATTCGGATTCGTAGTAGGAGGGGAAGCAAAATATATCGGCTGCTTCGTAGTAATCCCACTTCTGTTTGCCAGTGCGTACGCCGTGAAAACGTATGCGGTCCTGCAGTGCGTTATTGACCAGAAACGCGAGACATTCAGCTTCAAATTCACATGACTCAAAGCCGCCGACGACATCCACGCGAAAATCATTTCCGGCTCCTTTGAGAATGGAGGCAGCAGCCAGCAGATCGAGGATACCCTTGGATCTGAACAGCGCCGACACATACAGAATCCGTGGGCAGGAATGCTGTCGAACAATGGATCTGCGGCCGTGGTCGGGAATGCCATACGGGATTTCCACGGACCGCAGGGAGTGGATGAACAGGTCATCCCGCGGGTTGAAGGTGGAAAGGAAAATGGACAGATCGGGCCGGAAATAGGCGCGCCGGAAAAGATAGCGCAAGGGACGCGATAATTCAGGGTAGAGCGTGGAAATCCCGCTGGCGTGAAAGTGAAAGATTGTTCGTTTGAACAGCCATCTGCAACTCAGGAGAAAAGCGATATCCCTTAGCATCGGATTTTTGTTCGGGCCGGCAGGCGGGTAATACAGGTAATCGAAGTTACCGAACAGGGCGGCCCGGTAGACTCTAACAACGAGCTTGAGCAGCTGGAGAACCTTGCGCAGGGAGAATTGTCCGATCTCCCCTATCGTGGCGGAGTAATCCAACCGGATAAACTCAATGTGCAGGTGGGTAAACGCCCCCTGCACGAGGTGCTCGATCATGATGGCCTGCCCGTGAAACGGGGGCGGTGTCTGGCCGACGACAAGTACTCTAGCCACGATGACGCGTCCTGCCTAACCGCAACACCATGTCAGCGGGATCATGCGCTACTGGCCCGGGCCTGTAGATCGCAGCACAGACAATACAGATCCAGAACAGGTAATTCGGCGCCAGTAGTTCGCTTTCGCCCAGATTGATCAAAAAGACATAGGCCAATACCATTGGAAAATACAACTTGAGCGGGTCCAAGGGATGACGGAGCAGTTCTGCGGCAGCTCGAAAAAACGCTGTCGAATACGCTGCAACAAACAGCGTCAGTCCCGGCCAGCCCAGGTCGAGCAACAGTTCGAGAAAACCGTTGTGTGCACTGCGGGCCCAGGCGCCCGCAGTGTCCGCTGCCGAATTGCGGCGGCAGGGCCGTCCTGTTGCGGCCAGAATCCGCCGTAGCCATAGCAAGCCAGGGGCGCAACTGGACCATCTGCCACACTTGCGCCCACAAGACCTTTCTTCCCGTTCCCGTCAGCAGCGGGCGCGCGCCGGCACTGGGAGGTCGTAGCTGCGACAGTGGAAGCAGGATCGGAACCAAGCGCTGCGGGCCAGGCGAGCTCCACGTTGGCACTGTCTGGCGCGGCAGCAATAATGGCATCCAGCCTGACATCCCATCCTCCCGCAGTGTGCGCTGGTCCGGCCACGAGCTGAGCGAACACTACAGGAGGCAGAACGCGGAACATAACCATCGATACCAGGGATGCCGATGCGATCAACACGGACAACAGCGCCACTAGCGACAGTTTGTAATGCCTGGTTGCCGCGAGATAGGCTGCGACTGTTGTGAAGAGAACAATATAGCTCAGCAGGGTCGCCTTGGAGCAGGACATTAGCAGCAACACAAGCGCCAGCCAAAAGCCCGGCCAGTACAAATAACTTTTCGCCGGGTGTTTTGCAGCCAGCAGAAAAAATGCGATAGAGCCAAGCGCGATCGTTCTGCCCAATAGGTTTTTATGCACGAACACACCCTGCCATATGCCCTGGTGTTCTCCTCCAGCCATAATGGCGATTTCGGGATAGAGCTAGCACTGCCAGAAAACAGGCGATAATAATCAGGTAGAACGCGGTAGCGAGCAGCCGAAGCTGTTGACCGAGGGTGAAAGCCATTACCCAGTACAGTGCAAATAACGTGCTGCCGCCCAAAGCCACAGAGCGGGCCAGCGTGGTCCCCGGCGTTGCCGACCAGAGCGCGGACAGCGCGGCCAGTGACAGTAGTAGCAGGATAAGCGTTCCCTGCCGCAGGTATGGCAGCAGTTGTCGCCATCTGGTTATCGTCAGTAAGGCGGTAATACAGTAAACCGTGATATAGACCAGGAGCAGCCCCGGACTGCTGGCGGTGACCGGCCCGTCAGCCTCAGGAACAACAAGGGTGTTACTGCGCGTATTCAGATCGGTAAACAGATGAAACAAAAATGCGCGTGAATAGACAATTATCGCGATAACGGCGAAGATGGTTCAACAAGTCTGCGCCATGCTGCTTTCGCTGGCGGGTGTGGAAGGCCGCCATCAACTAGCTGCGCGTGCCGGCGCAGAGCGATGACTGTCGGCAAGCCTTTAGCAAGCATTGGCTCATCCATTGTGGTGTGATATGTGCGACCGAGTGTCGGCAGTTCACACTCATCTGCTCCAGTGCAGAATCGTCGGTATCGAAGTAACAGTGAAATACTCGATCCCACTCGGCAGGTGCTCGTGGATCAAACAGCCAGCCATTGATGCCGTCCTCTATGAGTGCATTACTGCTCTGGGCCAGGCAACTGGCAATGACGGGAAGCCCTGCGTGTAAGGCTTCGTTCAATACAAGACCCCATTCGTCTGCCAATGTGGGAAAGACCAGCACCCCGTGTCTTCTGATAAGCCCGGGTAAATCTTCGGTCTGTATATTTCCGGCGAAGTCCACCCGCAGATTGCCCGGCGTGTCCAGTGCGGCCAGAGTATCCCACAGCGGCCCCTCTCCCACCATGGTCATGCAGACTTGTTGTCCGGGATGCATTTTTGCGTAGGCGATCAGGGCGTCCATCATCGGCCTCACGCCCTTGCGTTCACACAGCTGGCCGATATACAGCAAACGACGCGCGACCAGCGCGCTTCGCTCGACCGGTGCCGTAGCAGAGTGCAGCGGGTGCGCCGCATAGCCAAAGGGGAACAGTTTGTGCCTGTTGGCCCCCAGGGCTTGCAATACTTCACGGCATTCCGGCCCGTTATAGGTGACCGCGTCGGCCTGCCTGAGCAGCCATCGCCGCAGTAAAGACCGGCTTAATCCCCGGTTCTGTTCGGTGTGCGCAGACATAAAGGTGCACAAAATCAGTCGGGTAGACGGGTTACGCATGCGATACAAGGTGCAGGCAAGAGACCGGAAGCCGAGTTCCCAACTGAGAATAATATCGGGTTTGAGCTTGCGCAGCAGGCGACCTGTGTCCAGCGGAAAGTGCACATAGAGGGTGTCTTCAAAGCCGCCGACGTCATGCTTCCACGGGCGCTGCACCGTTAGCGTCTTTTGCACTGTAACCTGGAGAGAGCCCAGCTCCAGGGTAAAGTTTCTGTTCGGCTCCATGGGTGTTGACACCAGGATGCGGAATTCCTGGCAGGCGCGGGCGAGTTCCTGGAATATGGGTAACATATGCGGCGATATGAAGTTGATCAACAAGACGACCCTGGCGTTGACGTTCAGGCAGGTCCTGTCCCACGTCTGCCAAGGGTGTTGCCGCAATGCTTTGCGCTGAACTTAGCAAGATAGCGTTAACCTGGGAATGTGCTGCGTGGCGGACACTCAATACGCGCCTCGCCTTTAGCGCAGCCGGGGCTTGCCACCTGGCGCTATTAAAGTTGGACAGAACACGAGAGCGCATACGAGCCAGGGAGCAATAGGGGCGACCAGTGTAGCAACCACCACCGCGATGTTACAGTTCAACGTCAGTTGTCCGCTGCCAGCAGTGATCTCCCGGGAATCGACTGCAACAATTGCTGGGTATAGGCCTGCTGCGGCCGCTCGAACAAGTCTCGTGTGCGAGCCTGCTCTACTACTTTCCCCTTGTGCAGTACCACAATGCGATCCGCCAGCTGGCGCACCACCGCCAGGTCGTGCGAGATAAACAGCATGGTGAGGCCGTACTCCCGGCCCAGCTCGCGCAGCAGGTCCAGTATCTGCGCCTGGATGGTGACATCCAGCGCCGATACCGGTTCGTCCGCGACCACAAATTCCGGGCGGGTGGCCAGCGCGCGGCCAATCGCGATGCGCTGGCGCTGGCCGCCGGAAAACTCGTGCGGATACTTGCGCACGAAAGACCGGGCCAGGCCGACATCGTCCATCAGTCGCAGTACGCGCTCTGCGACCGTGCTGCGACTCTCAATGCCGTGTAGCAGCAGCGGTTCGGCCAGCGTGTCGTAAACGGTCATGCGTGGATTCAGCGAGGCGAACGGATCCTGGAAGATAATCTGCATCCTGCGGCGCAGGTTTTTCAGGGCACGTCCGTGACAGTGCCGTCACATCTGTGCCGTCGAAAGTGACCTGCCCGGCGGTGACCGGTACCAGGCGCAGGATGGAACGACCGATGGTGGATTTGCCGCTGCCGGATTCGCCGACCAGGCCCAGCACTTCACCGCGCTGGATATCGAAGCTGACATCATCGACGGCCTTCACTGTCCCTGCGCCGTGGTGAAACCAGGTGCACAGATTGCGCACCTCGACCAACGGTTCCGCTGCGGGCAGTTCTTCCGCTTTGCCGCCCGTGGGAATCGCCTGCAACAGTTTTCGGGTGTAAGGGTGGCGCGCGTTGCGGAAGATGGCGTTGCGGTCTCCCGCCTCGACAATTTTGCCCGCCTGCATCACCACAATCTGGTCGGCGATGTCCGCGACCACCGCCAGGTCGTGGCTGATCAACAGCACGCCGATAGCGCGCTGTTTTTGTATTGAGGCCAGCAGTTGCAGGATCTGCGCCTGGATGGTGACATCCAGCGCGGTGGTGGGTTCGTCGGCGATCAACAGTTGCGGCTCATTGATCAGCGCCATGGCGATCATGACGCGCTGGCGCATCCCGCCGGAAAACTGGTGCGGGTAGTTGTCGAAGGTAGCGGCGGGTTCGCGGATCCCACTTCCTCCAGCAGTTCCAGCGCGCGTTGGCGGGCGTGCGCGCGCGACACTTTCTTGTGGTACAGCAGCGGCTCCATCAGCTGCTTGCCCACCGTCATGTAAGGGTTCAGGCAGGTCATCGGGATCCTGGAACACCATGGCGATATCGCGGCCGCGAATGTTGCGCAGCTCGGCCGCTGTCAGCTGCAGCAGGTCCTGTCCCTGGAACAGCGCGCGCCCGCCGTCGATGCGCCCGGGCGGTTGCGGAATCAGTCCCAGCAGGCTGTAGCAGGCCACCGATTTGCCGGAGCCCGATTCGCCGATGATGGCGGTGATCTTGCCCAGGCTCCACGGTGAAGCTGATGTCGTCCACCGCCCTGGTGGTGCCCATGCGGGTGACAAAACTGACGCTGAGATGTTCGACTTGCAGCATACGGTCAGTCCGTGGCGCCGCGCACGTCCAGCGCATCGCGCAGTCCGTCGCCGAGAAAATTCAGGGAAAACAGGGTCAGGGTCAGGGTCAGTCCGGGGTACAACAACAGCCAGGGATACTCCTCCATGCTTTCGGCGCCGTAGGAAATCAGCAGGCCCCAGGATGTTTGCGGCGGCTGCACGCCCAGGCCGAGGAAACTGAGAAACGCCTCCAGCAGCATGACGCCGGGAATGGTCAGCGTGGTGTACACGATAATCGGTCCCAGCGCGTTGGGGATGAGATGGCGGAAAATAATGGCAGCCGGTGACAGGCCCAGGGAAATGGCCGCCTCCACAAACTCCTGCTGGCGCAGGGCCTGCACCTGCGCGCGCATGATGCGGGCCATGGTCAGCCACTCCACGGCGCCGATGGCCAGGAACAGCAGCAGCATGTTGCGCCCGAACACCACCATCAGCAGCACGATGAAAATCATGAAGGGCAGGGCGTAGAGAATATCCACCAGGCGCATCATGACGGCGTCCACGCGACCGCCCGCGTAGCCGGCGATGGCGCCCCAGGTCACGCCGATGAGCAGCGCGACTGCCGTGGCGATAAAACCCACCGCCAGCGAAATGCGCCCGCCGTACATGATCTGGGTCAGCAGGTCGCGGCCGAAAATATCCGTGCCCAGCCAGTGCGCTGCCGACGGCGGCGCCGCGCCGAGTTCCAGGTTCTGCTGCGCGTAGCCATAGGGCGCGAGCCAGGGCGTGAGCGCGGCGACGAGGATGAACAACAGCAACACCGCCAGGCCGCACAATGCCAGCCGGTTGCGGCGCAGGCGCAACCAGGCGTCCTGCCACAGGGAGGTGCCCTGCTCGGCATGGGCGATGTCACGTCAGCGCAGGCGCGACTCATCTACTGTTCACCGAACTGGGCGCGCAGCCGGGGATTCATCCAGGCGGCGAGGATATCGGACAACAGGTTGAACACCACGATCAGCGCGGACAGGAAGACAGTCGCGCCGAGGATCATGGTGTAGTCGCGGTTGAACGCCGCCTGCACATAGAAGCGACCGAGTCCGGGAATCTGGAAGATCGTCTCCACCACAAAGGAGCCCGACAGCAGGCCGGCGAGGGCCGGACCCAGGAATGCCACCACGGGGATCATGCCGCCGCGCAGCGCGTGGCGCACCACCACCTGCCATTCGGGCAGGCCCTTGGCGCGGGCAGTGCGAATGTAGTCCTGCGACATCACCTCCAGCATCCCGGCGCGGCTGAGCCTGGCAATATAGGCCGCGTAGGCGGCGCCCAATGTAATCGAAGGCAGTATTTTGTCCCCGGGACTATCGCCCCAGCCGGACACCGGCAGCCACTCCAGGTAGATACCAAACACCAGGATCAGCAGCGGACCCAGCAGGAAGGACGGCATGCAGATGCCGATCATGGCGGCGGACATGGGGATATAGTCCTGCGCTGAGTTGGGTTTCAGGGAGGCGATGACCCCGGCCGCGCCGCCGATGCCGAGGGCGACCAGCAGTGCGTAAAGGCCGAGTTCTGCGGTCACGGGAAAGCCTGCGGCAATCAGTTCGTTGACGCTGCGTCCGGGATACTTGAAGGACGGGCCCAGGTCGCCCCGCGCCAGGTCACCAAGATAGGCCGTGTATTGCTGCCACAGCGGCAGGTTGAGGCGGTACTGCGCTTCGAGTGCCGCCTTTACCTCGGGAATGACCGCCTTTTCACTGGAAAAGGGCCCGCCGGGTGCTATCCGTACCAGAAAGAAGGTTGCGGTGATGACCACCAGTAACACCGGGATGGCCTGCAATACGCGATAGCTGACAAAGCGCCACATCCCTATTTTTCAGCCTTCCAGTTCTTATCCAGCGCGACATACTTGAAATTCACCGCATCCAGCATGTTGGCGGGCATGCCCTGCACACTGGGATGGATCAGGTGGTTGCTGGTGTAGGTATAGATCGGCAGGATGGGCATCTGTTCCATCAGCAGCGTTTCGGCTGCGCTGAAGATCGCATAGCGTTCATCCCGCGCTGTTGCCCGCGGGGCCTGACGCTTGACCAACTCGTCGTAGCGGGGGTCGCAAAAGCCGGTGTTGTTGTTGCCGCCGCCGCACAGGAACAGGTCCAGGAAGTTGTTCGGATCAACATAGTCGCCAATCCAGCCGCGTCGCGCCATCTGGAAATTCATCTGGTCCACCGAGTCCAGGTAGACCTTCCACTCCTGGTTGGTCAGTGTCACGTCGATGTTGAGTGCATCCTTCCACATCTGCTGCAGGGCCACCGCGATCTTGCGATGACTTTCACTGGTATTGTAGGTAATTTCCAGCCCCGGCCAGCCCTTGCCATCGGGATAGCCGGCCTCTGCCAGCAGCTGCCTTGCCCGTTGCACGTCGTGGCCGAAGACCTGAGGCGGCTGGTAACCGAGTGTGCCCGGCGGGGTGATACCGTAAGCGGGCACATTGCTGCCATGCAACACGGTGTTGTTGAGGCGCTCCCGGTCCACTGCCATGGCGAGCGCCTGTCGCACCCGCACATCATCCAGCGGCGGCTTGTTGATATTGAGCAGGTAGTAGTAGGTGCCAAGATAGGGCGCATTGACATAGGGGCTGTTGTGCATGGCCCGGTACACCGGGATCTTGTCCAGCGGCACGCTCTGGGTGTAGTGCAGCTGTCCCACCCGGAACATGCGCTCCTCGCTGGAGATATTTTCCGTGGGATAGAACACGATGCCGTTGAGCTGCACCCGGTCATGGTCCCAGTAGGTATCGCTTTTGGCCACGGTGATGCGCCGGTTCAGTTGCCAGTCCGTAAGGCGGAAGGGGCCGTTGCCGACGATGTTCTCGACCCGCGTCCAGGGCGTGAACCGGTCGGTGGCCTTGCCGAACTTCTCAATGGTGGGCCGGTGTACCGCGAACGTGCTGTGATGATCCATCAGTTGTATGAAGTAGGGTGTGGGCGTAGTCAGCCGCACCTGCAGGGTGTGATCATCCAGCGCCTTGACGCCCACCGCGTTGAAATCATCCAGTTTCCCGGTGGCGAACGCTTCGGCATTTGCCACCGGGTAGAGCATATAGGCGTACTGGTTGCCCATGGCCGGACTGAGGGCGCGCTGCCAGGACCACACGTAATCCTGCGCGGTCATCGGGTCGCCGTTGGACCACCGTGCCGCGGGGTTGAGGTGAAAGGTAATGGTCAGGCCATCCGCGCTGACATCCCAGCTTTGCGCGACACCGGGCTCCGGCTCCAGGGTGTAGGGATTCTTGACGGCCAGCCCTTCGAACAGGGTGTGCACAATGTTGCTTTCCGGGATGCCGGTGACCACCTGCGGGTCCAGCCCCTGGGGCTCGGTGCCATTGCCGAAGTGCAGAATACCCGCGGCGTTGCCCTGTACGACATTGGATTCGCCGCTGCCGCAGGCCAGCAGGAAGAGACTGGCGACCAGAACCCATAGCAACTGCAGAGTGCTCAATCGCATGCCCGGGTTCAATCCAGCGACTTATGGAAGCGCTTGGTGGCAATGGTCAGCATGATGCCGGTGAAGGCCAGCAGCCACAGGATATCCGGAAGCAGTTGTCCGGCAGTGGCGCCACGCAGGTAAACACCGCGAATGAGGCGCATGAAGTGGGTGGCGGGCAGGATTTCGGCGATGTACTGGGCCGCCCTGGGCATCGCGTCATAGGGAAACATGAAACCGCTGATAAGGACCGAAAGCAGCAGCAGGAAGAAGGTCATTTGCATGGCCTGCATCTGGGTCTTGGCGATCGTGGACAACAACAGGCCCAGGGTCAGGTTGGCGGCGATAAACGGTATGATCACCGCCAACAGATCGTGCAGTTCGCCCTGTAGCGGCACGTTGAACACAAGCCAGCCCAGCCCCAGGATGATGGTTATCTGGGTCAGGCCGACAAAAATATAGGGTACCAGTTTGCCCACCATCAGCTCCAGCGGATGGATCGGCGTGGTGATCAGTAATTCCAGGTTGCCGCGCTCGCGCTCGCGCACCAGGGCGACCGCAGTGAACAGTACCAGGGTCATGGTGAGGATAATCACGGTCAGGCCTGGCACGATGTTCACTTCCGAGCGCCGTTCGGGATTGAAGAACAGCGCGACCTCAAAACTCGGTGCTGTTGCCTGGTAGGCGCCCGCGGGGACTCCGGCTTCCAGGTGCAGGGGCATGGTGCGCAGGGCCAGGACTGCGCCACTCACCATGGTATCAGAGCCATCGACCAGCCATTGCGCCAGCGGCTCGCCGCCCGCCGCTCGCTGGGTGAGATTTTCCGGGAAGATCAGGGCCGCACGAATAGTACCGGCGACGATGGCGGTTTCCGCTTCAGCCGCCGTGGCATAGTGTGCAACGATATCCACCACCTGCGTAACGCGCACCTGTTCAGTGATCGCGCGCGCTGCGGCGCTACCGCTATTGTCCACCACGGCGATCGGAATATTGCGCACGACAGTACTGATGGCATAGCCAAACACGATCAACTGCAGCAGCGGGATCATCACGATCATGCCAAAGGTCATCCGGTCCCTGGACAGTTGTTTGAATTCCTTGGCGGCGACGGCGCCTATCCTGCTCAGTGAACTCATTGCCGGTTGCTTCCCGTGGTGGAGGCAACAAACACATCCTCCAGGCTGGGTCGGGTGTGGGTCAGGATGAGATGTTGGTCTGCCAGTTGTTCGCGCAGGTAGCCGGTCGGGTCCGGTGTGCCCGGTTGTAATAAAACGCGCAGGCGCACGCCCTGTTGTGCGGCCGACTGGACTCCAGGCAGGCGCAGCGCCCTCTCCTTAACCTGGCGCAGGTTGTCACCGGCAATTTCCACCACGCGGTTATCCAGTTGCGCCAGCAGTTCCTGCGGCGTGCCCTGGTTGCGCAGGTGTCCGGTCTCCAGGATCGCCAGGTGATGGCAGCGCTCCGCCTCATCCATGTAGTGGGTGGAAACCAGGATCGTGGTGCCGGCCTCGCTGAGGTCGAAGAGCTTTTCCCAGAAATCGCGGCGGTTTTCCGGGTCCACTGCGGACGTCGGTTCGTCGAGGAATAACAGGGTGGGCGAGTGCAGTGTCGCAACCGCCAGCGCCAGGCGCTGGCGCTGGCCGCCGCTCATGGCGGCGGCAAAACGGTTGCGCAGGGGGGCGAGGGAATAGAGGTCGAGCAGCTCTTCAATGCGCGCGCTGGCGACACGGCGTGACAGGCCGTAAATGCGGCCCATGAACTGCATATTTTCCTGCACGGTGAGGTCGTCATACAGGGAAAATTTCTGCGTCATGTAGCCGATCTTGCTGCGCAGGCTTTCAGTCTGGGCCGGGATATCCAGGCCCAGCACGCGGACCTCGCCGGCAGACGGTGTGAGCAGGCCGCAGAGCATGCGGATGATGGTGGTCTTGCCGGAACCGTTGGGTCCGAGGAAGCCGTAGATCTGCCCCGCTGGAATTTCCAGGTCGACACCGTCCACGGCAATGACCTCGCCAAACTGCTTGCACAGCGCGCGCGCCCGAATGGCGAACTCAGTCATCGTTGAGCAGCACCTGGGCGGGCACACCCGTGGGCAGTTCTTCCCCTCCCTCAAGATCAAATTCCGCCAGGTAGACCAGGCGCGCCCGGTCACTGGCGTTGAGTGCATAGTACGGGGTGAAGGCCGGTTCGGTGGCGATCCAGCGCAGTTGCCCGGTCAGTGGTTGTTCGATGCCGTCCACCCTGATCTGCTTGCGATCACCCACCTGCAGGCGCGCGCGCCACGGCTCGGGCACATACACCCTGGCATAGGGCGCATCGTTGGCGAGCAGGACGGCCACGGTCGCGCCCTGCGCCACGCGTTCGCCGACATGCCACGGCAGGCTGTCCAGATAGGCATCACGGGTGGCTACAATACTGAGATCCGTCAAGTTGCGCTGTTCCAGTGCCAGCTGCGCTGTTGCGGCCTGTATCGCTGCCGCCGCCTGGTCCAGCTGTTCCTTGCGAGTGCCATTGGTCAGGCGCAGTAATTCTTCCTGTGCAGACTTGAGGGATGCCTCCGCCGAGTCGCGATTGGCCAGGGCCTGGTCCAGCGTGGCCTGGGCCGCGAGTTTCTGCTGTAACAGTTGTTTTGCCCGCTGATAAGTTGGCCTGGGCCTCGATCACAGCGGCGCGCGCGCCGGAGACCCGGGCACTCGCGCCCGGCGATGTCCTCGGGTCGCGCGCCATTGCGCAATTCTTCGAGCCGGGCTTCAGCCTGTGCCACCTCTGCCCGTGCGCGCGCCACCAGTGCCTGCTGGCGTCCGTCATCCAGTTGCACCAGCAGAGTGCCGGCGGCCACCTGCTGCCCTCGGGAACGGGTCGGTCGAGGATGATCTCGTTGCCGGTGGCCTTGAGCACGATGCGGTCGCGCTCCAGAGTGCCCAGCGCCTCGCGGCACGCCTTATTGGCACAGCCCGCCAGTAGAACGAGTGCAAGTGCGGTTGCCACGATGCGCATGGATCAAGCCTGCCTGCTGTGTGGAGTGGACTGCCCTGTTTTTATACGCATGCACAGGGACAGTTGCAATGGCAGCGCAGCAATTTGCGCGTGCCTGGCGGGCGAGTGGAAGCGTCCGGTGCCACCGGGAGTGGCAGCACCGGGGTCGTATCAGGCGGCGGACTTGCTCCGCGTACCGACCACAGGACCAGTGTACCGCGCGCGCGGGCGGATCAGGCGGCTGTCGCGCCTGAATTCCAGGAAGTGGGCGATGTAGCCGTACACGCGCGACATGGCGAACATGGCAGTGAAATAGTGGGAGGGAATCCCGAGGCTGTGGAATACCGCACCCTTGTAGAATTCCACGTTGGCCCAGATCTCCTTGCCCTTGTCGGCGAACTCGCGCTGGCAGGCCTCCTCCACCGCGACCAGGGTGGCCAGCAGATTTTTACTCTCATCATCCTGGCACAGTTCTACGGCCATAGGTTTGAGAATTTTGGCGCGCGGATCTACGGTGCGGTATTCGCGATGCCCCATCCCCATGATTTTTTCCTTGTTCGCCAGGCAGTCCCTGACGTAGGCCTCGGCCTTTTCAGGGCTGCCGATGGCCATGGCCATTTCCAGTGCGGCCTGGTCGGCGCCGCCGTGCAATTTGCCGAACAGTGTGCCGATGGAGGCGGAGATACAGGACTGGATCGGCGCCAGGCTGCTGGCGCAGACCCTGCCGGCAAAGGTACCGCAGTTGAAACTGTGTTCCATCTGCAGGATCTGGGCGGCGTCCAGCATTTGCCTTTGCTCCTGGGTCGGGGCTGTGCCGTGGAACATGGTCAGGAAGTTTTCGTGGAACAGTTTGCCGGGGACCGGCTGCAGGATTCCCTTGCTCTGGGAGAGACGATGATGGGCGGCGACCAGCGCGGAAATCTTGGCCGCCAGAAACAGGCCGTGCTCTGCATCCCGACCGACCTCCAGGGTTTCCTCCGCGGGTGGTATCAACAGGGGTACGAGGCCCTGCAGCATTAACATCGGGTGCAGATCCCGTGAAACCTGTTGCAGCAGATTGATTTCTGCGTGGCTGAGGCGGGTGTGGCGACACATGAACGCCTTCAGGCGGCTCTTCTCCTGCTCGTTCGGCCATTCGCCAAACAGCACCATCCACACCACATGCAGGAAGGGCACCCCGACCAGATCCTTGATATCGATACCGCGGTAGCTCAGCAGGCCGATGTCACCCTGCACATCCGATATGGCGGTTTCCCCGACGATGATGCCAGCCAGATCGCTCGAATAGATCGGTTCTTGAGAACTCATGGTTGTTTACTCGAAAATGGTACTTTTTCACAGTATAGGTCGGACACTATAATCAGCGGAGTTAATTATACTTATCCCTGTATTAGGAGAGCTAATATGCGACTGGAAAATAGCGAGTTGCGGGCCTTTCGGGCGGTGATTGAAGAGGGCGGCTTCCGGCGGGCTGCCGATGCCTTGCATCTGAGCCAGTCGGCCGTGAGCCAGGCAGTGGCGGGCCTGGAGTTCAAGCTGGAAGCGCCACTGGTGCAGCGCGGCAAGGAGCTCCGGCTGACCGACGTGGGCAGGCGTTTGTTTGAACACGCCGTGGATGTGCTGCGCGGCGAGCAGCAGACCCTGGAAGATATCGTGCAGCTGAAACAGGGCAAGACCGAAACGCTGAGTCTGGCCCTCAGCGCCTCCCTCAACCGCTTTTACGCCCCCGGACTCATAAGTGCTTACTATCAGGAAAACCCCCACACGCGAATGAAAGTGGCCGAAATGCCGTCCCGCAGCATTATCGCCGCTGTGCTGTCGGGCAACGTGGAACTGGGCCTCGGGCCGTTTCAGAAAGACATGGTCGCGTTCGAAACCCTGGCGCTGTACAGAGACTCCCGCCATCTCGTGGTAAGCCCTAAACACGCACGCTACGAGGATATGATCAACGGCGATGAAAAGGCGCTCAAGCTGACACCCCTGATCGCCTCCGCCCTGGACAATCCGGACATGCGCCCCTCTATCCAGCGCCTGCGCGACCAGTTCAGCACGGTGTGGGAAGTGAGCAGCCTGTCGCTGCGCATCCACATGGTGGAGGAGGGTATGGGCGTGACGTTTATCGACCGCAAACTGCTGGAGGAGCATCCGAGTTGCGCCAACTTTCGTATCATGGATGACGTATCCTTCGGCCGTATCGACAAGCAGGTGGGCCTTTACTACCGCGCGGGCAAGAGTCTCAGTGACAGCGCCCGGAATTTTATCGCCCTGTGCCAACGCTTCTGGAACTTGTAGAGATGGCAGCCACACTGCGCAACAACAATGTGAAAAAACTGCGTGAACACCCGTTTGATGTGCTGGTCGTGGGTGGTGGTATTAACGGTGCTGTTGCCGCCGCATCACTGGCGGGCCGCGGCGTGCGGGTGGCGCTGATCGACCGCGGCGACTTTGCCGGTGGTGTCAGCTCCAACTCCTCCAACCTGGCCTGGGGTGGCATCAAGTACCTGGAGAGCCTGGAATTCCTGCTGGTCAACAAACTGTGTAAATCGCGCAACAGGTTGATGCGCGCCTATCCGTCCACCGTGAAGGAGATTCGCTTTTTTACTACCATCCAGCGCGGCTTTCGCTTTCCGCCGTTCTTTATTTACCTCGGCAGCGTGCTGTACTGGGTCATGGGCCGCTTTGCCACGCGGGCACCGCGTTACATAAGCGCTGGCGCCATTGAGGCAGCAGAGCCGGTGATTAACACCAGCAAGGCTGCGGGCGGCCTGGAATACTCGGACTGCTACCTGTACGACAATGACGCCCGCTTCGTGTTCAATTTTATTCGCAAGAGCCTCAACTTCGGTTGCATCGCCGCCAATTATGTTGAGTCGATGAGTGCCCGTCGTGAGCGCGGTCAGTGGCTTACCAGTGCGCGGGACGTGATTAGTGGTGAGCAGTTCGAGATTCGCTCAAAGGCGATCATCAACGCCTGTGGCCCCTGGGTGGATGCGCAAAACCGCAGCATAGGGGAACAGACCCAGTATCATCATCTGTTCTCCAAGGGCATTCACCTGATCGTGGATAAAATCACCGACAACAAACGGGTACTGACGTTCTTCGCCAGTGACGGGCGCTTGTTCTTCCTGATTCCCATGGGGCCGAAGACCTGTATCGGTACGACGGATACCCAGGTTGAATCGCCTGACGTCGGCGTTACCGATGCGGACCGCGACTTTGTGCTGCAGAACGCCAATGCCCTGCTGGATCTGGAGCCGCCTCTCACGCGCGCCAGCATCATCGCAGAGCGGGTTGGCGTGCGGCCACTGGCGATCAGGGGCGAGGGCGGCAAGGCCGATTGGGTGCAGCTGTCGCGCAAGCATGTGATCGAGGTGGATGAGCCGCGCCAGCACCTGAGCATCTTCGGTGGCAAGTTAACCGATTGCCTCAACGTGGGCGACGAGGTGGCCGCGTGGATTGAACGCCTGGGTATCGACGTGCCGCAGAAGCACAACCGGTGGTACGGCGAGCCCGGAGCCGAGCTGCGCGATGAGTTTATGTTGCAGGCCCGGCTGATGTCACTCGATGCGCTGACCGACCCGTCGTCCTCCGAGCCCCTGTCGGAACGCTTCTGGCGCCGCTACGGTGAGAGCGCCTTCGGCCTGCTGGAGCGGATTCGTGCGGATGAGAGTGAAGCCAAACTGCTGATCGAAAATGCGGAATACACACGCTGTGAAATCGAGCTGGCGGCGCGGCGCGAGATGATTGTAAAGCTGGAGGATTTTATGCGCCGCCGCTCCAAGATCGAGGAGGTGGTGCGGCGCGAGGATATCGCCAACGCGCCCGGCCTGCTGGAGGCCTGTGAAATCCTGTTCGGCAGCGATGCACAGGCGCGACTCGCGGAGTATCGCGAGTCGCTGTGCTGCGGGCGTAGTAGCGCTGAGTATTATTCCTGATCATTCCTGCCAACGGCTCCGGCCGGGAGAAGCCGTTTTCGCCTGCTTCCCCTGTCGGGCTTCCCGATACTCGCATGCGAAAAGGCTTACCCGCCCGGATCCTTGACCGTGTCACCTGCATGAAACATCGGTCTGAGTGATAGCACGGAACGAGGGTTCGGGTGTCGGGTGTGCAATTTGTTCCGCGAGTATCGGGGAAGCCGGCGAAATTGCACACCCGACACCCGAACCCGCTAGCCGTGACAGACCGACACCAGCCCGATGCACGACCTGATGGATTTACACAGCCTAGAACTACGGCGCGGTGCCGTGCACGCCCAGGTAATGCGAGCTCAGTTTGGGACGCTCCGTCAGCACATCGTTGATCTCGTAAATGCGCTCATAGCTCGTGTCCTTGATCAACCACTTGCCGTTCACTTTCAGGTAGCGGTCGCGGTAGATGGCAGTGCCATGTGTTTTCACGTTGTAGTTGAGAATCCACATATTGTCTGCCAGATACCACAGGGCAGTGGCCTCGCTATCACTCAACATCTGTATTTCCGGGTGGTGCGCATTGTGCTGTCCCACGGCTTCGGTGGTAAATGACTTGCCGATATTGCTGACATAGTCCGCCTTGCCCTGCACGTTCCACTCATAACTGCCGCCGACGAAATGCACCGTAACGTCATCGTGAAACAACGTCGCCAGCTCCTCAAGGTTGGCGGTGTCGACACAGCGGAAGTAGGCATATTTCAGCTGCCTTATCGCCTCCATGTCCATCAGTCGCTGGATATCGCGCCGTAAATCCTCAATACCGCCTGCGCTGGCCTGCAGGGGTATCCCATCCTTTATGCCCAGATTTTTCTTGTTCAGTACCTGCCGTGTGCCCATGTGGTGATTCTCCTGAAAGTGGTGTTAGTCCGGTAGCGGAAGCATAGTCGATTATGCGGCCCTAGTAGATACCAAAATGTGCTGCGGTCTCATCCAGCGCCCGGGCGAGCATCTCCACCAGCGTGTCGATCTCCTTGCGGTTGCAGATCAGCGGCGGCGCCATGATCATGGCGTCCCCCGTCTGGCGCACCATCAAGCCGCCGCTATTGGCCTGGTTGCGGCAGTACACGGCCCCGGCGGCATCCGGCGCCAGCCGCTGCCGGGAATGCTTGTCCCTGACCAGTTCCACTGCGCCCAGCATGCCGAGGCCGCGCACCTCGCCCACGATGCGATGGTCCCGCAGGGTTTGCAGGCGCTCCTGAAAATACGGCGCGAGCTTGCTGGCCGTGCCCTCAATAATCTTTTTCTTGCGCAACACGCGCAGGGTGGCGATACCCGCCGCACACGCGGCAGGGTGGCCGGAATAGGTCAGTCCGTGGGCGAACTCGCCCTCATGGCTGAGCAGCACATCGGCGACCTTGTCGCCCACCATCACGCCGCCCAGCGGAATATAGCCGTTGGTCACGGCCTTGGCGAAGGTCATCAGGTCCGGTTCCAGGTCATAGGTCTGGCAGCCGAACCAGTTGCCCGTGCGGCCAAACCCGCAGATGACCTCATCCATGATCAGGAGAATGTCGCGCTCGGCGCAGATGCGCTTGATTTCCGGCCAATAGGAGTCCGGCGGGATGATCACGCCACCGGCGCCCTGCACCGGTTCGGCGATAAAGGCCGCGACCCGCGCCTCGCCCAGTTCATCAATTTTTTGTTCGAGTTCGCGCGCGACACGCAGGCCAAAGGCGTCGGGGTCCTCGTCGGCGCCCTCCGCAAACCAGTGCGGTTGGTTGATGTGGTGGATACAGTCCAGGCCGTGCGTCTGTTGGTGCATGGCGCTCATGCCGCCCAGTGATGCCGCGGCAATGGTGGAGCCGTGGTAGGCGTTTTTGCGACTGATGATGAGGTTCTTGTCGGGCTTGCCCAGCAGGTTGTAGTAACGGTGGACCAGGCGCAGGTTGGTGTCGTTGGCCTCGGACCCGGAATTGGTGAAGAACACATGGTTGAACTGGGCGGGCGTGATTTCCACCAGGGCGCGCGCCAGTTCCACGGCGGGTTCGTTGGCGCACTGGAAAAAATTGTTGTAGTACGGCAGCTCCTGCAGTTGGGCGTAAATCGCGTCCTTGATACTGGTCTGGCTGTAGCCGAGGTTGCAACACCACAGCCCCGACATGCCATCGAGCATCCTGTTGCCGTCGCTGTCATAGATGTAGATATGCTCGGCGCGGGTGATGATGCGCCCCCCCTGCTGGCTGTACTTGCGCAGGTTGGTAAAGGGTGCAGGTGATGGGCCTGGTCCAGTCGGCGCAACCTGGCGGTCTCAACCTCGGTGGTCATGCGGCGGTTCCCCGTGGCGGTAAAACGATAGTGTGGCATATTAGCGCTGTGATTGAACAAAGGCATACAGGTATGGCAAAGCGCAGAAGCTGGCAGAAGCTGAACTGGCAGGACCCTTTCGGGCTCGAGCAGCAACTGAGCGCCGAGCAGCGCATGGTGCGCGACAGTGCGCGCCAGTACGCGCAGGACAAATTGCTGCCCCGGGTGCGGGAGGCGTTTCGCGCTGAATACACCGACCCGGACATCTACCGGGAGATGGGTGCAGTGGGCCTGTTGGGCGCCACGATTGAGGGTTATGGCTGCCCGGGCGTGGACTACATCTCCTACGGCCTCATCGCGCGGGAAGTGGAGCGCATTGATTCCGGTTACCGCTCCATGATGAGCGTGCAGTCGTCCCTGGTAATGTACCCCATCGATGCCTACGGCACCGGGGCGCAACGGGAAAAATACCTGCCGCGCCTCGCTACCGGCGAATGGATAGGTTGCTTCGGTTTGACCGAACCGGACCATGGCTCCGATCCCGGCGGCATGGTGACGCGCGCCACGCGAGTCGCTGGCGGTTACCTGCTCAGCGGCGCGAAGATGTGGATCACCAACAGCCCGATAGCCGATGTCTTTGTGGTGTGGGCCAAAACAGACGATGACAATATTCGCGGTTTTATCCTGGAGCGGGGTATGGCCGGGCTGAGTACGCCACGGATAGAGGGCAAGCTGGCGCTGCGCGCCTCCATCACCGGGGAAATCGTCATGGCGGACGTGTTCGTGCCCGAGGCACAGTTGCTACCGGGGGTGGAGGGATTGAAGGGCCCGTTTGGCTGCCTCAACATGGCCCGTTTCGGTATCGCATGGGGCGCGCTGGGCGCCGCTGAAACCTGCTGGCATACCGCGCGGGATTACACCCTGGCGCGCAGCCAGTTCGGTCGCCCGCTGGCGGCCAACCAACTGGTGCAGTTAAAGCTGGCGGATATGCAGACCGACATCAGCCTGGCGCTGCAGGGCTGCTACCGCGCGGGGCAGTTGCTGGACGCGGGGCAGATTGCGCCGGAACTGATCTCCCTGATCAAACGCAATTCCTGCGGCAAGGCCCTGGCCATCGCCCGGCAGGCGCGTGATATGCTGGGGGCAAATGGTATCTCCGATGAGTATCCGGTCATGCGCCACATGGTGAACCTTGAAGTGGTGAATACCTATGAAGGCACGCATGATATTCACGCATTGATCCTCGGCCGCACGCAGACGGACATACCGGCTTTCTAGATTCAGACGCTGCCGCGCCCGCAGGAGGGCACCACATGGCGCATCTCCGACAATACCCTGCCACCGAGCGTTGTTTGGGCCCGGTTAGCGCCCTCACTGATGCCCCTGGCTGGATTTATGAGCTGGATAACCCTTATCTGCACGGTATCTACGCGCCGACACTGCATGAAATTCACCTCGAGAATCTGCCGGTAACCGGTGAATTGCCCGCGGATCTCGCGGGTGCGTACTTTCGCAACGGCCCCAACCCACGGCACCCGCCGCTTAATCGCCATCACCCGTTCGACGGCGATGGCATGGTACACGGTGTGTATTTCAGGGACGGGAAGGTAAGTTATCGCAACCGTTATGTGCAGACCACCGCATTGCTGCAGGAACTGGCCGCGGGCCGATCGATCTCGCCCGGCGTCATGGGCCCCTTCGATTACAGCGTGTCCCGCTTTGGCATCAAGGATACGTCCAACACCGACCTGCTCTGGTACGCCGGGCACCTGATGACCTTGTGGTACAACGCCGGTGACCCGTATCGTGTGGACAGCACAACGCTGCAGACAGTGGAGCATTTTCACCTGCACGGCAGAGTTCAGCCACGCATGTCGGCCCACGCAAAAGTGGACTGGCGTAACGGCGAGCTGTTGTTCTTTGATTACGGCGACGAGCCACCCTATATGACCTACGGTGTGGCAGATGCCCGTGGCAATCTGTTGCACGAGGTCGCCATCGATCTGCCCGGCCCGCGGCTGCCCCACGATATTGGCTTCACCACTCACTACGCCATCGTGCACGACCTGCCCTTCTTCCATGACATGGACGTGCTGCGCAAGCACCACTACCGGGTGCTGACCTTTCATCGCGAAATGCCCACGCGCTTCGGTATTATTCCGCGCCGCGGACAGAGTGGTGAGGTGCGCTGGTTCGAATGCCAGCCCTGCTACATCCTGCATGTCACCAATTGCTGGGAAGAGGGCGACTGGGTGGTGATGGATGGTTGTCGCTCCTGCAATCCGATGCCCGATGTGCAGCCGGGAGACGGAGAACTGGCATCCATGCTGGCGTATATGCGGCTGGAGGCGAACGCCTACCGCTGGCGCTTCAACCTGCAAACCGGTGAGGTGCGCGAGGGCGATATCGACGAGCTCAATACGGAGTTCAACAAGTCCAATCCCATCTTCCACGGCGTGAAAAGCAGGTACTCCTATCACCAACGGATTCCACTGCTGCACGAAGGTGGCCACACACTGCGCTTCACCGGTATCGTGAAATACAACAATGATACCGGCCAGAGTACGCAGTGGAGTTACGGTAGCGGAGTGTTCGGCAGCGAAGCGGTGTTTGCGCCTAAACCCGGTGCAGACCGCAGCTCGGCTGAGGATGACGGTTATGTCATCACGCTGGTCACCGACAGCAGGGACTGGACGTCACAGTGCCTGGTATTCGATGCGACCGACATCGCACAGGGCCCGGTGGCTCGCGTGCATCTGCCCCAGCGCGTACCCTTTGGCTTCCACGCGACCTGGGCGCGGGGAGCGGATTTGTATCGCCATACTCCTGGTACGTTATATGCACAGTATTAGCTTGTTTCGATGAGCAGCAAGAAACCTCATAGCTACGTGATTGGGCGTCCATGTACGCGGTAATTTTCAGGGCAGAGATTCTGGCACTGGACGCAGGGTATACATCCATGGCCAACAGGATGCGGGACCTGGCGATTAATGAGTATGGGTGTGTAGAGTTTGTCGCGTGTACGCAAGGCAATAGCGAGATCGCTATCTCATACTGGGAAAGTGAAGAACACATTCAGCGGTGGAAGCAAAACGCCGAGCACCTGGTCGCGCAGGAAAAAGGGCGTTCCACGTGGTACAAATCGTATACAGTCCAGGTGGTAGAGGTGGTGCGTGCGTATCGTTCAGCTGAGTGAGAACGAACGCTATCACGCACCTTTTTTATGCAGTACCACTTTCAGCTTGCCATTCTTCAATAACGTCGCGTGACTGTGATCCAGATCTACGGGCGCATGCAGCGGCACTGACTGAAAGAACGTTTGTGTTTTCGAGGTCGACCCGCTGCCAGGGCCTTTTTTCTGCCGGGTGGTCTCACTGTGCGAGCCGAATATTTGCAGTATATTTCCCGCGACCTCGATCTCGATCTCCTCGGGGGTAAAATCCTTGAGCTTGACTTCCACCACCGTATTTTTCTTCTGCTCTTTTACTTCCAGATGAACGGGCTCCGACAACTCCGCCTGGGCTTCCAGCCAGTCGGTCATCGGGTTCCCCTGAGCGGGGTTGCGGAGCAGGGACAGCTGATAGGCCCGCTCCCTGATCTGTTCCTGGAATTGGTTAAACGCGTCGCTGAATTGATTACTGAGGCGAATATTGGGTGTCTTGCTGGATTGCGAACTGCCCATCTGACTTCTCCCGGGAACCGAGGCTCCACGCTAATGCGCAAAAGGGCGGAAATTGTCTGCCCGCAAGAAAGGCAACGCATTGCGTTAGGTCAAAATTAGCGCACAATCTGCACCGGATGCACGGGCGCGAGTTTTCCCGTTGGGTTGAGTTTGCGCATGCCGGGTATCATCGCGGCCAAATCCGCCTCGCGGTTGCCCGGCGCCGGATGGGTACTCAGAAACTGGGGCGGACTGGCACCGCCCTGGGCGGCCATTTTTCGCCACAGGGTCACGGCGGCATCCGGGTCGTAACCCGCCAGTACAGCCATTTCCATGCCCATCTGGTCCGCCTCCTTTTCTGCGGTGCGGCTGTTCGGTAAATCAAGCGCCACTTTCGCCGCCATGGCCGCGCCGCCCATGGCAACCATCGGTTTGTCCGACATGGCACCGATGGCGACCACGCCCAGTGTGGTGGCCATCGCGCGGGACATCTGTTCTGCCGTGTGGTTGGCCAGCGCATGGGATATTTCATGCCCCATGATCTGGGCGAACTCGGCGTCGGTCAGGTGCAGCTTCTCGAACAGGCCGGTGTACACCGCCATGCGACCTCCTGCCATACACCAGGCATTGACCATTTTCGGGTCATCCACGATAGCTACACTCCACTCCCATTTGGCGCTGGCGGGAAACTTCTGGATCGCCACCGTTACCAGTCGGCCGGTAATTGTTGCCACCCGTTTCGACGAGCGCCGGGTCGTTGAGCAGCTTGTCTTCCCTGCCCAACTCGCCCACGGTGCTGATGTAGGCCTTCTTCGATTCGACGATCGCGGATTCCGGGGACACCAGCATCAACTGGGAGCGCCCGGTCGGGCTGGTGGCGCAGCCATACAGCAGACCGAATGCAAGGATAAACAGCAGGTAGTCGTTTTAACATCCTAGAACGGCAAGCCCTGATCAATATTGTGATTGGAGTCCGCGGGTGTCGCCATGCCCTCGGTGTGCACGATGCCATTGAGCTCCCGCTGAATCGCCGACGGCATCTTCGGGAGCGGCGAAAAACTGCGAATACCACTTGCGCCCGGTGCGGAATGGGCCGTCGGTTTTCAGCTGCATGATTTTCAGCGCGGGCCGTTTGTTCGCCCACACATTGAAGTCGGCGCCGAAGGCTTCCAGCGCGCCCGCCTGCGCCTGCTTCGCCGCCGCGCGATCTTCGCTCCGTCGCGACAGTCGCGCTGCCCTTGAACAGGCAGCCGTGGAAGCACCGGGTCAAGCCGTCGTCCACCGGCGTATTGGCAATCAGCTCATAGATGACATTGCCGGCAAATACCTGCTTGGACAGCAGTATGCCCGGCCCTGTGTACCAGGTGGTGGTGTACAGATAGGTCTGGTACAGCTGCATCGGGCCGCCCTGGCGCTGCACATAGACGTGGTCGATAAATTCGTTTTCAAAGTACTCGCTCGGTGCGCCGTGGGTCGGGCCCAGGTGGCGCACATCGGCCATATTGTCGAGAATTTCCTGGGTGTGTACGGGCAGCTCGCCCAGGTGATCCAGCTCCCAGCGCACCCATTGGGGATCGTCCCACTCGGGCAGGAAGGGCGGGTCGTAGTCGGGTGCGCGTCCATCCGGGTCGTACCAGGCCATGATGCAGCCCATGTTATCCACGACCGGGTAGGAACGGATGGACGCCGATTTGGGGTAGGGGCCATCGGAGTAGGGGATGTTGTCGACATCGCCGGCCGGGTTGTAGCGCCAGCCGTGGTAGGGGCAGCGGATGGAGTCACCCTCGATCTGCTCGCCGTTCTTCACGATCATGGCGCTGGTGCTGGCGGTCAGGTGGGTGCCCATGTGGGCGCAGTAGGCGTCCAGCATGACCGGCTTGCCGCTCTCTCCCCGATACAGGGCGAGATCCTGGCCGAAAAACCGCACGGCCATCGGGACCCGCGTCCAGTTCTTTTGCCTCGGCTACAATGAACCAACCCCGGGGAAAGGTATTGGGGCCCAGATTGTACTCAGCAGCTGTTGCCATGATGTCACCTTGTAAATGTATAGCGATGTCAGAGTATAGACTGAGCGGCCGCTGCCGGTATCGTCCAATCGGACCAGAGAAGCAAGGATTGTGCGGCGGCTTAACTATTCAACTTGGTGCGCCACTGGCCGCCGAGTTACGCGGCTCGGATGGATGTCATCGCATTGAAACGCCTGCCCAGGTAGATACCGGTGACTGCCCAGAGGGCCGCAATGCCCGCTCCCACCAGCGCCACCGCGGCCAGGCCCAGACCCAGTACCTGCGTGAGTGCGGTAAAGGCCCAGGCGCTGAGCATGTCGCCGCCGCGATAGATCACGATATCGATCACCGGTTTGGCCTTGAAGCGCGTTTCCCTGTCCACGGCGGTGAACAGTATTTCGCGCGCCGGACGCGAGACGGCGTAATCCCCCGCCCGTCGAATAATTTGCAGCGCCACGACCACGCTCACCAGCGGCGCCGCTGCAAGCAACAGCAGCCCCACGCCGATCAGCACCGGTATCGACGCCAGGGTGAAGGGCATGCCCAGGCTTGTTGGCCATGCGTCCGGTGGCGAAGGCCGCCACCAGTATGGTCAGGCTGTTGACCGCCAGATCCATATCCGCCAGGATCTGCGTGCGGGTTTCCAGATCATACACTTCAAGCAGATTTTTCTGCGCGAAGTATACAAAGGAGCTGATCGAGGTGAACAGAAAGAGAAACAGCCCGATGCCGAGCAGGTAACTGCTTTGCAGGAATTCGGAGAAACCGGCCAACGGATTGCCGCCGATGGCTTGCGCTCCCACGCTGCCAGCGATGACCTGCGGATTGCCCAAGTCGGAGATCTTTAACCGCTGCAGCCAGTGCACCAGGGGCAGCGTGAGGAATACGATGGCGGCGGCGATCAGCAGCAGGGCATCGGTACCAAGATCCCCGACCAGCAGCGCGGCGATCGCCGGGCCCAGGATGGCGCCGACACTGGCGCCTGCGCCGATGAAGCCGAACAGCCGCGTGGCCTGCGGTTTGGAGAAGGTGTCAGCCATGAAACTCCAGAACACGGAGATATGAAACAGGCTGAACAGACTGACCCACAGATAGAACGCCTTATCCAGCAGCACCTGCTCTGTGACTACTCTTTCTCCCAGGTAGAACAGGATAAAGCTGACGGCGAACAGGCCGTAGACCGAGGGCACCAGCCGCTGGAAGCGAATGCGAGCAACTGCTGCGCCATACAGTGATACGGCGATGGTGCTGAGGAAAAAGGTAATGGTCCACAGCGAGGCGACCTCCGCGTCGCTCCAGTTGCTGGCCAGGGCATCCCGCACCGGGCGCAGGATGTAATAGGAGCCCATCAGCATCAACACCAGGAGAAACGAGGCCAGTGTGGCGCGCGTTTCCTCGGGCTGGATATCGCAGGCGCGCGCGAGGGTGCGCTGCAGCAATCCCGCTGGTGCGGTATTGTCGTTCAACCTAGAGACTCCCAAAAATGCGCAGCATTTCTGCGCGCTGGGCCGCATCCGGCACCCGGCCGAAGTTGGCCAGCATATTGTCCGCCATGTGCGACGGTACATCGGTGGCGGGGATGATGCAGGTGACTGCCGGGTGGCCGAGAATAAACTTCAGGTAGAATTGGGCCCAGCTGCTGCAATCCAGTTCAGCGGCCAGCGCAGGCAGGGCGTGGTCGTGGGATTTTCCGAACAGTGCGCCCTGCTGGTAGGGGCGATTGATCATGGTGGCGATGCCCCGGTCCTGCGCCAGCGGTAGCAGCAACTGTTCCGCCTCGCGGTCCTCGATATTGTAGCTGAACTGCACAAAATCCAGCGGTTCGCTGCGCATGACTTCTATCAACTGCTCATGATCACGGCCGTGGGACGTGGTGATGCCGATGTAGCGCACTTTGCCTTCCGCCTTCCAGCGCTTGAGCGTGGCCAATTGTGTGTGCCAGTCCTGAGATTGTGTACGGCGATGAGGTCAAAGGCCTTGACACGCATGCGCCTGGCGGATTCTTCCATCTGTGCGATACCGCGCTCCGCGCCGGTGGTCCAGACCTTGGTGGCGGCAAACAGCGGGGGCGGTTGCTGCATGGCGCCCAACACATCACCGACACGGGTTTCGGCGTTGCCATACATGGGGGAGGAGTCGATGACCTTGCCTCCGCCGTCGAAAAAGACCCGCATCACCTCGGTCAGATTGGCCAGTGACTGCGGATCGCCCGCAGTATCAAAGGTGCGGGAAGTGCCCATGCCTATGGCCGGCAGCAGTTCTCCTGAACTGGGTATGGGGCGCTGGATCAGCGGCAGTGTGCCAGAAGAAGCCACTGGCGCCGCCGCGTGCAGTTCCAGTGACGGGTACGCCAGCAGAGCGGCGCTCAACTGTAGCATCTGGCGGCGATTCATCAT
>CAVXKH010000012.1:0-118036 GCA_963762235.1 uncultured Gammaproteobacteria bacterium
CCGGTGCGGAAATAGTTAAATCCGCTTGCGCATAGTCATCAGTCTGTTGTGATGAGCAGTCCGCTGCCAGCATCTCGGCAAGCCCGACGATGATCTCCGGTTCACCCAGACTGGCCTTCAAATATTCCAGATCCCACGGAGAGGAATCGATGCTTAATGCTTGTGCGGCCTTCCAAACTGCGGCACGACCATCCACTCTGGCCTTTGCGAGGGTTGCAGATGCTGTGCAAGGAATATCCCGGCGCAAAAAACGCCATCGGCCAGCATGTCTCGTCGCAGATAGTTCAGCCATCAAGCCAACTTTGCGAGATCACGAAACAGTGTCTCTGCGCTTTCGTTGGCTGCTTCGAGGTAATCCTCAATAGCTGTCCGCTCGCTGTGCGACCACCCCTTACTACGGGCCTGGTTGATTGCCTCAGGCATCAACTCTGTATCTGCGCGCCAGCGCTCAAGGCCCGCGTCTGCAATCAGTGATGCAATCTTGGCGGTATTCGAAGGTATGGCAACAAAAGGGGTACCAGTGGTCAACGCCAACGTGCAGGCATGAAAACGGCCCGACACTAGCAACTCGGCGCGCGAAAGGGATTCAAAAAACGGTGAAATATTACTGCAAGAGCTTCGCCACAATGTATGACGTACCCGAATAATGTCCAAAAGAATCGGTGGTGTGAGTGCATCGCGGATTGCGAATCCTTCGCGAATAAATTTCAGGTAGCCAAGAGATCCTGCTTGCGGATAAATAATCGATAGGGTTTTACCACCAATGGCACGCCGGCACCGTTCCAGGGCAACAGCCTTGAAGCGGTCCACACTATCGGAAAATACAACGCCACCCGAACGCATGGATGGTACAAGATCACTTCTACCGTATAAACTCAGGTCGGGGACTATGCTGCATAGAAGGCCGCCTTGCCTGATTTGCGTTGCGCTGTCGCTATCCCTTGCCGCAATGAGCGTAAACTCCTTCAGGAGGTCGTAAAACTCTGGGCCGTTTGACTCCCAACCAGTATTGATCAGAGTCGCTGGAATGCCGCGCGCTTTTGCATAGTGACCAATTCGGAGCAATTGACGCCCGGCAGGGCGATCATGATGTATCGTACCCTCACCGTTCACTATTATGAGTTGTGCTTTGTCGAGTGCTCGCATGAAAGTCGGGTTTGCTTCCCAGTCTTCGTGCGCAAACTTCTACCCTCAACATAAAACCCGTTTTTGGCTAAAAGCGTTTCTATCGCCGACATAACCCGAAAGCATCCATGGTGCCGATCGACCCTGGTATCATTCACGATACATACGGGAATCGTTTTAGTCGCTGCAGAATTCATAATCGTTGAACCTTACCGCCCTGAATCGACGGGGAATGGGCTATAGTGCACCAGAGGATCGGAGCCACCTCTATCAATTACGGGCTCACTATCGACCCACACAACTGTAGTGAAAGCCATGCGCCTCCATCAGGCCTCGCTCATACACATTGCGCAGGTCCACGAACACGTTACCGCGCATCAGGGACTTCAGTTTTTCCAGATCCAGGCCCCGATACAGATTCCACTCCGTCATCAGTACGATGGCATCGGCATTCCTGACAGCATCGTCGATATTGTCGGTGTATTCGACGGTATCCGGCAGCTCCTTGCGGGCCTCGTCCATCCCGTGGGGATCATGGGCCTTTATCTTCGCGCCCTGTTGTAGCAGCGCGGGCAGGATGGTCAGGGAGGGCGCATCGCGCATGTCGTCGGTCTCGGGCTTGAAGGTCAGTCCCAGTACCGCGATCGTCTTGTTCGCCACGCTGCCGCCCAGCGCCTGCTGGATTTTCACCACCATCCGGGCTTTCTGCGCGGCATTCACCGCTACGACCGCCT
Organism: uncultured Gammaproteobacteria bacterium; assembly: GCA_963762235.1. Lineage (GTDB taxonomy): Bacteria > Pseudomonadota > Gammaproteobacteria > Pseudomonadales > Halieaceae > Marimicrobium. The sequence goes on from CAVXKH010000012.1 coordinate 1,860, forward strand.
CGACGATGCGACTGGAGGTGCCGGCGTCCTGGGCCATGCGGATCATCGCCTGGGTATCCTTGGGAAAGCAGGATCCGCCATAGCCAGGCCCTGCATGCAGAAACTTCTTGCCGATACGCGCGTCCAGCCCCATTCCTCTTGCCACCGCGTGGACATCGGCGCCGGTTTTTTCGCACAGCTCCGCCACTTCATTGATAAAGCTGATTTTAGTGGCCAGAAAGGCGTTGGCCGCGTACTTGGTAATCTCGGCGCTTTCCAGGTCGGTGACCAGGATGGGGGCCTCGATCAGGTAGAGCGGGCGGTACAGTTCACGCAGCAGGGCCTCGGCGCGCTCGCTTTCCACGCCCAGCACCACGCGGTCGGGGCGCATGAAATCGTTGATGGCGGAGCCCTCGCGCAGAAATTCCGGATTGGAGGCGACATCGAAATCGGCCGCGGGGTTGGCCTCCTGAATAACGCGCTTCACTTCCCGGGCCGTGCCCACCGGCACGGTGGATTTGTCCACGATGAGGGTATATCCCTTGAGGTGCGCGGCGATCTGGGTGGCGGCAGCGTAGACATATTTAAGGTCGGCGTGGCCATCGCCGCGCCGTGTGGGCGTGCCCACGGCAATGAATATGAGGTCGGCGTCACCGATCCAGTCCTGGAATTGGGTGGAAAACTGCAGGCGTCCGGCGCGCATATTGCTGTGCACCAGATCTTCCAGGCCGGGTTCGTAGATCGGTATCTTGCCGTTTTGCAGGGCCTCGATTTTTCCCGCATCCACATCGAGGCAGGTGACATTGGCGCCGAACTCGGCAAAGCAGGCGCCGGACACCAGTCCGACATAGCCGGCACCGATCATTACAACATTCATGGTTGTTCCTTGTGCATGTATTCCAGATACCAGGCGATGAAATCGTTAATGCCATCCTGTACCGGCGTTTGTGGCTGGTAGTCGACGGCCTCGATCAGGTCCTCAATGTCCGCATAGGTGGCTGCCACATCGCCCGGCTGCATGGGCAGCAGTTCCTGTGTAGCGGTTTTGCCCAGTGCTTTCTCGATAGCCGCTATGAATTCAGTTAACAATACCGGTTTACTGTTACCGATATTGTACAAGCGGTAAGGGGCGCTGCTGGTGCCCGGGTCAGGGAAGCTGGCATCCCAGTCGGCATTGGCGGTGGCGGGCTTGTCGGTTACCCGAATAATGCCCTCGACGATATCGTCGACATAGGTGAAATCGCGCTGCATGTTGCCATTGTTGAATACCTGGATTGGCTCGCCCGCCAGTATGGCCTTGGTGAACAGGAAGAGCGCCATATCGGGCCGTCCCCAGGGGCCGTACACCGTGAAAAAGCGCAGTCCCGTGGTGGGAATGCCGTACAGGTGTGAATAGGTGTGGGCCATCAGTTCATTGGCCTTCTTGCTCGCGGCGTAGAGCGAGATCGGGTGATCCACGTTGTCGTGCACGGAAAAGGGCATCGCGCTGTTCATGCCATAGACCGAACTGCTGCTGGCGTAGACCAGATGGCCGATATTGTGGTGGCGACAGCATTCCAGGATATTCATGAATCCCACAATATTGCTGTCAATGTAGGCGTGGGGATTTTCCAGCGAGTAGCGTACGCCCGCCTGGGCGGCAAGATTGATCACGGCGTCAAAGTGGTTTTGGGCAAATAATGCCGCCATGGCGGCGCGGTCCTGGAGATCGGCCCGGATGAAACGGAAGTCGGCGTGTTTCTTCAGCCGGTCCAGGCGTGCTTCCTTGAGGCTGACCGCGTAATAATCGTTGAGGTTGTCCAGGCCGGTGACAGTGTCGCCGCGCGCCAGTAACTTGTCACTGAGGTGATAGCCAATAAAGCCGGCAGCGCCGGTGACGAGGATATGCATTGGGGTGACTCTACTGCGCGAGTTTGGAGGTGCATGATAAATTGTTTTGCGCGCTTTTGCATTGCATCGGCATTTGCGCTTGGGGGTGTGATGTGGCCGGGCTTCCCCCGTTGTGCAATCGGTTATACTCTCAGCCGATTAGCGAGACTACTAGCAGGGGAAGAATGGCATGGCCGGTACCGTATTGGTGACAGGTGGTGCAGGGTACATTGGCAGCCACGCGTGTGTCGCATTGATGGAAGCCGGTTATGAAGTGGTGGTGCTGGACAATCTTTGCAACAGCAGTGTGGTCGCCCTGCAGCGGTTGCGGGAAATCTGCGGTACAGCGCCGGTCTTCATACAGGGTGATATACGGGATCGAGATTGCCTGGACCGCATTTTCCAGACACATAGCATTATTGCCGTGTTGCACTTTGCCGGTCTCAAGGCGGTGGGAGAGTCGGTTGATAAGCCGCTGGAGTACTACGACAACAATGTCGCTGGCTCACTGATACTGCTGGCTGCCATGCACCACGCCGGGGTCAGGAACCTGGTGTTCTCCTCCTCGGCCACCGTGTACGGGGATCCGGTGACTGTGCCGATTCGCGAGGATTTTGCGCTCGGCCCCACCAATCCCTACGGTCGCACCAAGCATATGGTGGAAGAAATTCTGGCGGACTGGCTCACTGCGAATCCCGATTGGAGCATCGGCCGCCTGCGCTATTTCAACCCGGTGGGCGCGCACGCCAGCGGCCGTATCGGGGAGGCGCCGCAGGGTTTTCCGAACAACCTGATGCCGTTTGTGGCGCAGGTTGCCGTGGGCCAGCGCGAGAAACTGTTCGTGTTTGGTAATGACTATGCGACCCCGGACGGCACCGGCGTGCGCGACTATATCCACGTGATGGATCTGGTGGAGGGGCATGTTGTCGCACTGGATTACATCTCGCAGGCAGCGCGGCCTGCATACCATCAATCTGGGTACCGGCAGCGGCGTGTCGGTGCTGGAGATGGTGGCAGCCTTTGAGCGCGCCAGCGGCCAGCCGGTGCCCTATGAGATCGTCGCGCGCCGCCCCGGCGATATCGCCGCCTGCTGGGCTGACCCCGGCCTCGCGCAGAAGTTACTGCAGTGGAAAGCTTCCCGCAGCCTGCAGCAGATGTGTGAAGACGCCTGGCGTTGGCAAGCGGGGAATCCCAAGGGCTACGCGTGAGCGCCTTCACCCTCTCCAAACTCCTGTCCCTGCTGGTGTATCCGCTCAGTTTTAGCCTGCTGCTGTGTGTACTGGCCTTGATATTTTCACGTCTACGCTGGGCGCGCGGCAGCTTTTATACCTTGCTGCTGGCTGCTGGCTGGTTGTACCTGTGCTCCACGGCGCTGTTCGCGGACTTTCTCATGGGTACGCTGGAGCGTGGCTTTGTGCCCCGCGCCATGTCTGTCATCGCTCCGGCCGATGCCATTGTGCTGCTGGGTGGCGCCATGCGCGGCGATTCCCACATGGGCACCCTGCCTGACCTCAATCAGCACGCCGACCGGCTGGTGCATGCCGTGGCCCTGTACAAGGCGGGCAAGGCGCCGGTCATACTGCTGACCGGGGGCGCGGTAGAGGACTCGCGCCCGGAGGCCCAGCAGATGCAGGATGTGCTGGCGGTCATGGGCGTCCCGGCCCAGCATCTGATGCTGGAAAACGCGAGCCGGGACACCCACGACAACGCGGTAAATTCGGCACGGCTACTCAAGGCCAGGGGCATGCACCGCATCCTGCTGGTAACTTCCGCCTTTCATATGCGCCGTGCAGTGGCGTTGTTTGAAGGGCAGGGACTGGAGGTGGTGCCGGCGCCGACGGATTACCAGCAGCTGGTGGCAAGACAGGTGTTACCTGACTGGCTGCCAGAAGTGAGCAACCTCTACCAGACCACTGATGCCCTGCATGAGATCGTCGGCTATTGGGTCTACCGCTGGAGGGGCTGGCTGTAACGCTGGCCAGGTCCTAAACCAGAAAGGCGTAGACCCTCCGGCACTGTCAAATGCAGTGGCGCATCTTGTACTCGCTGTACGTCAAACCCGTCCAGCGCCGGAAGGCGCGGTAAAAGCTGTTGACCTCCAGATAGCCCAGTTCATCCGCCAGGCACTTGCCCGGCCGCCACATAGTGCGCAGCACCTGCTCGCAGCGGTACTGCCGGGCCCGGTCCAGCAGGAACTGGTAACAGGTGTGATCCGCGCGCAGGCGACGGCGCAAGGTGGTACTGCTCATGCCCAGAGATTCCGCGACGGAGTCGGCGCGTAACCGGGCCAGATCGCCGCCGAGCAGGATCTGTAACACGCGATCGGTGGTGCGGGAGAGGGCGAGGTAGCCGGGTTTTTCAGGCGGCGGGATAGCATCATCCCCGCCGTGGTGCGACAAAAGTGTTTGTTCCATAGCCATAACATCCATGTTGTGGTTTCCAGGGGGACTTGTTTACCGTGTGACCTTGTCCTTCTTATGCGGCGCGAATCACTGCGCCGGGCCAGCGGTATCTATCAAGCTAGCACAAAATTGCTGCGGGTAAAGTTGCGCGCGCAGCTTGAGCGAATTTGGTTGTTTTGTGTTGTGTTTCGCCGCCAGACCTTCTGCGGTACTCGACCTAGGCCGGAGAAACCTCGACCCGTATCCCGTTGACCGCGGCATTCCCCGACAACTCATCCAGCGCCAGCTCGTCGGTGATGTCATTACAGCTCACGCCCGCATGGCGCTGCGCGATGGCCATGCGTATGCCCTCGCGGTCATGTCCGAAGCCGTGCGGCAGGCTGACCACGCCGGGCATGATCTCCGCGCAGGATTCAACAACTACCTGCAGCGCTCCCACCCGCGAGCGCACGCTGACTTCACTGCCTGCGATAATGCCTCGTTGCTGCAGGTCTGCAGGGTGCATGAGCAGCGTGCAGCGATTCTTGCCCTTCACCAGCCGCCGGTAGTTGTGCATCCAGGAGTTGTTGGAGCGCACATGGCGCCGACCGATCAGTTGCAGTGGCCGGAGTTGGTTGGTTGCTGGCGCGCTGGCAGCGGGAAACTCGCGGCGCACACGGTCCAGGTCTGCCAGCGGCTGGGGCGTGTCACATTGGATAATCTTGTCCCTCGTTTGCAGGCGCGCGGGCAACTGTGGCTGTAGCGGGCCGAGGTCGATCCCCGATGGATGCTCGCGTAACTTCGCCACGGACATACCCTGATCTGCGTAAGGGCCAAATTGCAGCCCCAGATCAATGATCTGTTCCGGCGCAATTGACGGCTGCGGCTCGCACTCCTAACAACTGCGCCACGCGGTTACCCAACTCTGTGAAGATTTCCCAGTCGTGCAGCGCACCGGCGGGCTTGTCGAAGATCGCCTCGTTGAAGCGCGCCGTATTGCGCACGGCATTGGCATGAAAGGCGAGGTCGTAGTGGTCGTGCTCCAGTGGCGAGGTGGGCGGCAGTATAATGTGGGCGTGGCGCGTGGTTTCATTGAGATAGGGATCCAGCGACACCATGAAATCGAGCTGGGCCAGCGCCTCATCCAGTTGTCGGCCGTTGGGCGTGGACATGACCGGGTTGCCGGCTCCCGTGAATAGCGCGCGAATCTGGTTCTCGCCCGGCGTGGTGATCTCCTCGGCGAGGGCAGAGGCGGGAAACTCCCTGTCGAATTCGGGCAGGCCACGCACGCGACTGTGATGGCGGGCAAAGCCACCGGGGCTGGTGGTGCTCACCTGATCTACTGCAGGCAGGGTGAAGAGCGAGCCGCCGGGCAGGTCCAGATTGCCGGTGGCGATATTGATCACCTGGATCAGCCACTGGTTAAGCGCGCCGAAGGCCTGGGTGGAGACGCCCATGCGGCCGTAGCAGATGGCCGCACTGGCGGCGGCAAACTCGCGCGCAATGCGCCGGATAGTATCGGCGTCGATGCCCGTGTAGCGCGCGGCGTACTCCGCAGAGAAATCCTTGATCGCCTGGCGCACCTCCTCCAGTCCGCGGGTGAAGTCACGCAGGTGGGCGGTATGGTCCAGCCCCTCACTGAAGATCGTATTCAATACTGCCAACAGAAACAGGGCATCGGTGCCGGGCTTTATATAATGGTGTTCACTGGCCAGTTGCGCGGTTTCCGTATGGCGCGGATCCAGCAGGACCAGTTTGCCGCCGCGCGCCTGCAGCGCCTTGATGCGTTTTTTCACGTCGGGCACCGTCCAGATACTGCCGTTGGAGGCGATGGGGTTGGCGCCCAGCATCAGGAGGTAATCGCTGCGGTCAATGTCGGGTATGGGAAACAGGGACTTGTGGCCGAACAACCACAGGGATGCCAGGTGGTGCGGCAGTTGATCCACGGAAGTGGCGGAGAAGCGGTTATTGGTGTGCAAATGCCTGAACAGGTTGCCCTGGTGGGTCATCATGCCGTGGTTGTGCACAGTGGGGTTGCCCAGGTAGACCCCGATGGCATGCACCCCGTATTTTTCGTGCACATCGATCAGCCCCCTGGCGGCGCTGTCCAGCGCGTCGTCCCAGCTGATCTCCTGCCACTGCGACTCACCCGCGGCATTGGTGACGCGCCGCAGCGGGTGCCGCAGGCGGTCCGGATCCTCGTGGATATCCTGCAGCGCCATCGCCTTGGGACAGACGTGGCCGCGGCTCAGGGGATCATTTTTATCGCCCTTGATCGAGACGATCCTGTTGCCCTCGGTCTCTATCACGACGCCGCAGATGGCCTCGCACAGGTGGCAGGCCCGCAGGTGTGTTTTTCGCTCCGAAGTTGCCTGGCTCAAGGGGAATCCTGCAGTGTGATCAGGCCGCGCGCGCTGGCGTCTGCGAGCAATGCTTCCAGGTCGGCCTGCAGTTGCGTCTCTTCCACCTCGTATTCTTCCAGCAGAGTCGAATAGATGGTGCGCAAGTCACCGCTGTCGCGAATCAATTGCCAGATGCGGGTGCCCACCGCGTCCAGGCCGAAGTAGCACTCGCTCTGCAGATCCAGCAGCACGGTCTCGCCGGAGACTTCCTGGGAGATCACCTGATCGGAAAATGCAATGGTTTGATTAAGGTTCATATTGCCGTCCGCTGATGCCCGTGTACGCGCCACAGTGTACCGCAGCGGAATATTGGGACAATACAAAATATCAGGACCGACAGTCATTTCCTGCCTGATTCGCGCACGGACAATGTTATCAGTTGCGGGGAGTAAGACCGGCCTATTTCAAGCCGGGGCAATGCGCGAGTTAGCGGGAGTACAACAGGAAACGTTTGATTTGAATGGTGCCCAGAAGAGGACTTGAACCTCCACGCCCTTGCGAGCACCAGCACCTGAAGCTGGCGTGTCTACCAATTTCACCATCTGGGCAGAAGCAGACCCCGCGATACATACTGCCTGCCGAGGAATCTGAGGGCGGCGACTTTACTTTTCCCGCGCGGCTTTGTCAATGCCCGATGATGCGGGGCAGGCTCTCCTCGCGTATACTCCCCGGATACCTATAAACCCCCACTGACTTTTCTGACGGAAGACCCAAGTCCTATGGCCAAAAAAGGCAAGATTGCCGACCCCCATGCCGCGCGCGAAGCGGCGCGCTATGAAAACCCGATTCCCAGTCGCGAGGCCATCCTCCAGCTTTTGACTGAGGCGGAGAAGCCCCTCGATCACACCGATATTGCGAAGACCCTGGGTCTGGCGGAACCGGAGCAGGTGGACGCCCTGCAGAAACGCCTGCGGGCCATGGAGCGTGACGGCCAGTTGATGGTCAACCGCCGCGGTGCTTATGGTCTGGTCGATAAAATGCATTTACTGCACTGCCGTGTGCAGGGTCACCGCGACGGATACGGGTTTGCCATGCCATTGGGCGAGGGCGACGACATCTACCTCAGCGCACGGCAGATGCACTTCGTATTCGATGGCGACGAGGTGCTGGTGCAGGTCACCGGCGAAGACCGCCGGGGACGCCTGGAGGGCAAGGTAGTAGAGGTGCTGCAGCGCAAGCACAAAACCGTGGTGGGCCGTTACCAGGAGGACAGCGGCATCGGTTTTGTCATCCCCGACAATGGCCGTCTCACCCAGCAGATACTCATCCCGCCCCGGGAGAAAGGCCTGGTGCGGCCGGGCCAGATCGTCACGGTGGAGATTACCGACTATCCCACCCGCCAGCTCGGCGCCAAGGGACGTATTGCCGAGATACTGGGCGATCACATGGATCCGGGCATGGAAATCGATGTGGCCATTCGCTCACACGGGATTCCCTTTGAGTGGCCGGAGGAAGTGCGGGCTGAAGCGGCGAGCCTGGAAGCTGAGCCGCTGGAGAAGGACAAGCAACACCGGATTGATTTACGCAAATTGCCGTTTGTCACTATCGACGGTGAGGATGCCCGGGATTTTGATGATGCGGTTTACTGTGAGGAGGCCAAAGGAGGAAGCTGGCGCCTGTGGGTGGCGATTGCCGATGTCTCCCACTATGTCGCGCCGGGCTCGGCCCTTGATCAGGAGGCAGCGCTGCGCGGCAATTCGGTCTATTTTCCGGCGCGCGTGGTACCGATGCTGCCGGAGGCCCTGTCCAACGGCCTGTGTTCGTTGAAGCCCGCGGTGGACCGCCTGGCGATGGTCTGCGAGATGGAATTGAGTGCCAAGGGCGTGCTGGCTAAATACCGCTTCTATGAAGCGGTCATTCACTCCCACGCCCGTTTGACCTACACCCAGGTGGGAGAGGTGTTGGAGCAGGGCAGTTGCCCGCAGGTGGACCAGCGCCGGGTGGTGGATCTCAAGCGCCTGCACAGCCTCTACCATGTGTTGCGCGCGGCCAGGGACAAGCGCGGCGCGATCGATTTCGAGACCGTGGAAACCCGCATCATATTTGACGAGCACCGCAAGATCGAGGCGATCGTGCCGGTGGTGCGCAACGATGCGCACAAGTTGATCGAGGAGTGCATGCTCTGCGCCAATGTGGCCACGGCGCGTTTCTACGATGCCAACAAGTTGCCGATGCTGTATCGGGTACACGAGGGTCCAAATGAGGACAAACTGGAGGGCCTGCGCAAGTTTCTCGGCGAGCTGGGCCTGGATCTCGGCGGCGGCGCAAAACCCACTCCCGTCCATTACCAGCATCTGCTGTTACAGATCGCCGATCGCGAGGATGCCCACGTGATCCAGACCATGCTCCTGCGCTCGCTGAGCCAGGCGGTCTACCAGCCGGAGAACAAGGGCCACTTTGGCCTGCACTACGAGGCCTACGCCCATTTCACTTCACCGATCCGGCGCTACCCCGATTTGCTGGTACATCGAGGGATACGACATCTCATCCGCAGTGGCGGGGGTGCGAAGGGTGTGCTGCGCATAGAGGGGGCGAAGTCCATCCCCACCAAGCAGATATTTCCTTACGATATACACGCCATGGTCGTAAGTGGTGAGCACTGTTCCATGACCGAGCGACGTGCGGACGAGGCCACCAGGGAGGTTAACGCCTGGCTCAAGTGTGAGTACCTGCAGGAACATGTCGGGGCAGAGTTCAACGGGGTCATCAGTGCGGTGACCAGTTTCGGCCTGTTTGTGGAGTTGCAGGACCTGTATATCGAGGGACTGGTGCATATCACGGCACTGCCCGGCGACTATTATAACTTCGACCAGGCCCGGCAGCGCCTCACCGGTGAGCGCTCGGGGCGCAGTTTTCAGCTCGGGGGAGCGGTGCGGGTGCAGGTGGCGCGGGTCGACCTGGACGACCGCAAGATCGACCTGGAGCTGATTGACGCCACGCCTGCGGGTAAGGCCAAAGCAAAAAAACCTGCAGACAAACCTGCCGGCAAGGACGCCAGGAAGGGTGCCAGGAAGGGCAAAAAATCCAGCGCTTCCGATAAATCCAAGGGCAAGACCGGCCACCGGCGGCGCCGCTGAGCGTGCCGTACGTCTACGGCATTCACGCGGTGGAGAGCCTGCTGCGCCAGAATCCCAGGTCAGTGCAGCACCTGTTGCTACAGGCGGGGCGCGACGACAAGCGCGTCATGGCCCTGTTGGCCTTGGCGCAAAACCAGGGCGTATCCGTGGTGCGCGAGTCGCGCGCCGACCTCGACAAAATGGTCAGCGCGCGTCACCAGGGCGCGGTAGCCCAGTTGCGGGATGTAGCGGCGCAGGACGATGCGGCGGCTTCCAATCTGTGGCGCGAGGCCGATTTGCTGCAGGCGGTGGAAAATAAGGGTGGCCCGGTGTTGATTCTGGTACTGGACGGCATTACCGACCCGCACAACCTCGGGGCCTGCCTGCGCAGTGCTGATGCTGCCGGGGTGGATGCAGTGGTGGTGCCCCGAGACAACTCGGCGGACCTGACCCCGGTGGTGCGCAAGGTGGCCTGCGGTGCGGCCGAGGTGGTGCCCTTCGTCAGGGTGACTAACATCAGTCGCACCCTGCAGGCCCTGCAGGAGCGCGGTGTGTGGCTCTACGGCACCGACGGTGACGCAGAAAAATCCATATACGACAGCGACTTGACCGCTTCGCTCGCGCTGGTGATGGGAGCCGAGGGCAAGGGCATGCGCCGTCTCACGCGGGAGCAATGCGACTATCTCATCCACCTGCCCATGGCTGGCTCGGTGAGTAGCCTCAATGTCTCGGTGGCAGCCGGTATCGTCCTGTTCGAGGCGGTGCGCCAGCGTGTTGCCTCCGGCAAATAATCTCCTTGTCACCCACTGCCAAACTCGGTAGACTTCGCTCCCTCAAAATTTGCCCGGCTATTCTCAAAGGCCGATCCTCCTTGCTACACCATTTCGTGGGTAGCATTAACCCGTAAGGAGCTTACTGTATGCGACATTACGAAATCGTATTCATGGTCCATCCGGACCAGTCCGAACAAGTGCCCGGTATGATCGAGCGCTATACCACAGCTATCCAGAAAGACGGCGGTCAGGTGCATCGCCTTGAAGACTGGGGGCGCCGCCAGTTGGCCTACCCGATCAACAAGATCCACAAGGCACATTACGTGTTGATGAACGTGGAGGCGTCCAACGAGGCAATGGAAGAGCTGACCACCACTTTCCGTTACAACGACGCCGTGATCCGCAACCTGGTGATCCGTCGCGATGAGCCGGTGACTGAAGAATCTTTCATCATGAAGGCCGAGAAAGAGAATCGCGAGCGCAAGAGCCGTTATGAAGAACGTCAGGCGGCCGACGCGGCCAGGGCTGAAGTTGTCGACAGTGAGGAAGTGACTGTAGGGACTTTCTCCGATGATGATGAGGCGGATGAAGAATAAGTCTTCTCCGTCACGTAACGAATATCGAGGTTTAGAGGAGTATCACCATGGCACGTTTTTTCCGTCGCCGTAAGTTTTGTCGCTTTACTGCTGAAGGCACCAAGGAAATCGATTATAAGGATCTGGAGACGCTGAAGGCCTATGTGTCCGAGACCGGCAAGATTGTACCGAGCCGGATTACCGGCACCAAAGCCAAATATCAGCGTCAGTTGGGCACTGCCATCAAGCGTGCGCGTTTTCTGTCACTGATACCGTACACGGATTCGCATCTGTAAAAAGTCCTTGATCCGCGCATTGGCCAGTCGAGGTTATTCTTGAAGGGCTTGGCAGAATTTGTCATGCGTGGACGCTTGCAGGCGCTGCTGGTGATCGTGGCTGGCGCCGGCAGCTTGTTGTTTTGCTGGATCAGCGCGGCCGCACTGGCGCTGGTTACCCTGCGTAAAGGCGCGGGAGCGGGTGCCTGGCTGTTTATGTGGGCACTGTTGCCGGCGGGCACACTTGTATATGCCTTTGGCGATACGGGACCGCTGGCGTTGTTGGTCGGCACCATGGTGTTGGCTCTGGTGCTGCGCGCCACCGTAAACCTGCCGCTGGCCGTGCTGGCGGCGGTTGGTGTCGGTGCGGGGACCGGGTTGGCCATGGTGGCCTTCTCCGGAGCCTACCTGGACCAGATGGCGGCATACTTCGGTGAGTTTCTGGGTAGTATGGAACAACAGTTGTCCCAGGGTGGGCAGCCGGTGGAGTTGCCGAGGCCCGGAGCGACGCAGATAGCCGGAATGCTCGGTGCGGGAACTGCCATGATGTCGGTGCTGTGCCTGTTGCTGGCACGCTACTGGCAGGCCGCCCTGTATAACCCGGGCGGTTTTGGTGCGGAATTCAAGGCGCTGTACTACCCGGCGACAGTGAGTTCAGTGCTGGTGATAGTGGCCCTGGTGCTGTACGGCCTGGGTACGCAATACCGCACATGGATGGTGAGTTGCCTTATCCCGCTGACATTCGCGGGCCTGGCGTTGATACACACTCGCCTTGAGTTACGCGGGCGGGGCAGGGGTTGGTTGACGGGGTTTTACATTGCCTGGGTGATTTTTGACCCGGTGAAAATACTGGTAGTGTTTCTCGCTATCGCTGACAGCTGGTTGAATTTTCGCCAGCGCTGGTCCCGGGGGCCGGGAACACAGGTGAGTCCGCGCGACGAGCACGACGACAGAGACATTTGAAGTGTTGGGAGATTGCTCCCCGAACAGAGGAACGTAAGATGGAAGTCATTTTGCTGGAAAACATCAGCAAGCTGGGCAGGCTCGGCCAGACGGTGAATGTGAAGGCCGGTTTCGGCCGCAACTACCTCATTCCGCAGGGCAAGGCTGTGCACGCCACCGAGGCCAACACCGCTGCTTTCGAAGCGCGTCGCGCCGAGCTGGAATCCGCAGCAGCGGCCCTGCTGGCAGCAGCACAGCTGCGCGCCGATGCGATCAATGCGCTGGGCCTGGTCTCAATCACGGCTAACGCGGGAGAAGAGGGCAAGCTGTTCGGCTCCGTGGGTACGCGGGATATCGCTGAGGCCATCGTGGCACTCGGTTGTGAGGTCGATAAGTCTGAAGTCCGACTGCCGAGTGGAGCACTGCGGGAACTGGGCGAGTACGAAATCGCCATCCAGGTCCACGGTGACCTCACTGCGATGGTCGCTGTAGCGGTAATTCAAGAATAAGCGCGATTGCTTTCTGTTCCCTCCGGGGAGCAACCCATACCCGAAAATGCACCGGTCACCCCCGACCGGTGCATTTTTGTTATTTGAGTATTTCTGTGTCTCCGACGGCCGACATCAGGCGTGTTTTCACTTCTGCTGATCGCCTATTTCCTATAGGCTGTGTACCCCCTTAAAAATAATAGTTGTTATGGCAGATCCTGAGTATCCCAGCAACGTATCTGAACTCCGCTTTCCGGGAGAAGGCGAGGTCGCGCGGATCAAGATGCAGCCGCACTCTGTCGAGGCGGAGCAATCGGTATTGGGTGGCCTGTTGCTGTCAGCGGATAGCTGGGATGCGGTCGCCGAATCCGTTGGGGCCAGTGATTTCTATCGCCCGAGTCACCGCCTTATCTTCCGCCAGATAGCACAACTCGCCGAGGCCAGCGCACCGGTCGATGTGATTACCGTGGCGGACAAACTCCAGGCCAGGGGTGAACTGGATGCTGCGGGTGGGCTGCCCTACCTGGCGGAACTGGCCCAGAACACGCCCAGTGCCTCCAACATCAGGGCTTATGCCCAGGTGGTGCGCGAACGCGCCAGTTTACGCAAGCTGATCGAGGCCGCGCAGGAGATCGCCGAGAGCGGATTCAATCCTGAGGGGCGCAGGTCTGATGAGTTGATCGATCAGGCGGAGCGCCGGATCATGCAGATCGCCGAGGAGGGACCCAAAGCCGGCGGTCCCCGGGATATCAATCCGCTGTTAAAAGCAGCCCTTGGGCGCATTGACGAACTGTTCCAATCCGGTGGTGATATTACCGGTCTCAGTACCGGCTTTATCGAACTGGACCGTATGACATCGGGTTTGCAGGATTCCGACCTTATCATCGTGGCTGGTCGGCCCTCCATGGGCAAAACCAGTTTCGCCATGAACCTGGTGGAACACGCGGTACTGACGCAGAAAAAGCCCATCCTGGTCTTCAGTATGGAGATGCCGGCCGACTCCCTGATCATCCGTATGTTGTCGTCCATCGGTCGCATCGACCAAACGCGTCTGCGCAATGGCAAGCTGGATCAGGAAGACTGGCCCAAGTTGAGTGGCGCGGTCACCAAGCTCAAGGATGTGCCTCTGTTTATTGACGATACGCCCGCGCTTACACCCACGGAGGTGCGCAGCCGCGCCCGCCGGGTAGCGCGCGAGAATGGCGGCCTGGGCATGATCATGGTGGATTACCTGCAACTGATGCAGGTGGCGGGTTCATCGGAAGGCCGTACAGCAGAAATTTCAGAGATATCGCGCAGTCTCAAGGCCATTGCCAAGGAGTTCAAGGTGCCCGTGGTGGCCTTGTCCCAGCTGAACCGCTCCCTGGAGCAGCGCCCCAACAAGCGGCCGGTGAACTCGGACCTGCGCGAGTCGGGCGCGATCGAGCAGGATGCAGACCTCATCATGTTTATCTACCGCGACGAGGTCTACCACGAGGAGTCGGAAGAGAAGGGCATTGCTGAAATCATCATTGGTAAGCAACGCAACGGCCCCATTGGTATCTGCCGCCTGGCGTTTATCGGACAATACACCCGGTTTGAAAATCTCGCTCGCGGTTCCCGCGATGATTACTGACGTTAGAGATTGCCTAGATGGTCGCCGATGAACTAGGGCAACGACACGGCGACACCGCAGCAGCGTCGAAGCTCGGCGCGGTGCTCGCTGCAGCTCTTGGCTGCATCGTGACCTTGTACCTCTTCTACCCGGGCTTTATGCCATGGGACGCCACCTTCCAGTTCGCCCAGGTGATCTCGGGTCGCGTCGAAAATTCGCATCCGCCGATCATGGTCTATGTGTGGATGCTCGCCAACACACTGGTCTACGGCCCGGGCGGCATGTTGATCCTCCAGGTCGCAGCCTATTGGACCGGACTGGCTTTGATCGCCACCTACGCGACGCGCTCGCCATGGCTGCAGGTGATGATCGTGCTGGGCGTGGGATGCTTTCCTCCGCTGTTCGCCACCATTGCCATTATATTGAAGGACGGGGGCGCTCTCGCCTTCCTCCTGCTCTGCAGTGCGCTGACCCTGCATGCGCGAGCCCGTTGCTCGAAGCGACTCGCGTTGCTGGCGCTACTGTGCGCTTTCTATGCCAGTGCGCTGCGTACCCCCAACCTGCTTGCCGTGCTGCCCCTGCTGTGGCTCCTCGCTGAAGTCATTCTACCCGGCTGGAAATCGGTGGTGCGCCGCGCCACAGTTGTCGTCTCGATTGCGGTTGTCTTCATGGCTGCGATCCACCAGCTGGATACTCGAGGCGTGGTGCGCCTTCCCTATCGGGCCGCCGTGCCGCTGTGGGATATCGCCATGATCTCGCTGGCCCGCAACCAGTTTTTGATACCTGCCTATGCTGTCAACAACCCCGAGCTGGACATGCAGCGGCTGCGAATGATTTCGCGTGACTACCGCTGCGATGTCCACGACCCTGCGGACCGGGAGCAGGTGACCATGGATCTGAGCTATCGCAAGATGTCGGAGCTGGAGGCCGATCAGTTGTTGCGCGACTGGGTTCACACGATTTTCAAGTACCCGCGCGAGTACCTGCAGCACAGGTGGCATGTGACGAAACTGCTCTTCACTGATCCGATGCTGCCGGTCAGCTTCTTTATGGAGCCCATCCCGGGATTCGACCTCAACGACTTCAACATACGCTTCGAAGCGCGACCGGGATACAAGGCGCTCAGTGCGGCGCTCTGGAAGTGGAGCAGACTCACGCCGCTATTCAGTCCATGGGTCTATCTGTTGCTCGCTACGCTGGCGTTACCCGCTTCGTTTCTGTTGCGCGGGGATGCGGCGGTCTCAGCGCGAGCCATCGCGGCAAGCGGTATACTTTACGTTGCGCCATTGCCCCTGATCGCTCCTTCGACCGACTTCCGCTATTCGATCTGGTTGGTGGGAGCATCCGTCATCGCCGCTGTCCTGCTTGCGACTTCCGCACGGCGAGAAGTAGCGTGACGGGTCATCTGCTGGAAGGAAGCTAGTTGTATGCCAAAGATAGTCTGTCTTGGTTTATACCTTGGTTATATCGCACTTTTGATCGTGCACTGGAATGAGTATCCGACATATAACCGGGATACTGTCTCGTATGTCGGGGCAGCTCTGAGCTACGAAGAAAAAGACATAACAACACTACATCATGAGGCGTATCAAAGTGTGCTCGATGCTGTGCCGGCAAATAGGCGTGGCTCGTTGTTATCCAAAACTCCACATGACAAGGTAATGGCTGAACGACCGGATGTCTTTGTCGCACAGTTAAATGGCTATCACGGAAAACCTCTGTATGTTGCAGGGATCTATGGATTGCATAAACTCGGCCTGAATCTGGTGTTTAGTGCCAGATTGCTGGCGATTTTGCCTGCTATAGGCCTGGCGGTTTTAATCCTCATCTGGCTTTCTCGTTACTATTCCATCGGCTATAGCTGCCTGTTATCTTTTTTGTCTGCTACAGGTGCTGGAATTCAGTCCGTCGAACTGTTTTCCACACCGGACATGTTGTCGGCGGCTTTGCTTGTTCTGGGGCTTTACTTTCTTGTGGAACAGCGGCGACCCACGACCGGTGCCATGATATTGGTGCTATCAGTGTTTGCCCGAATGGATAACATCATCCTGGTTAATCTGATATTTTGTTATCTGGCGTTGTTCGCCCCGCGTAGCGATCGGATAAGCGTGACGCAGTTTGCGTTCTTTGGCATCGCAGCTACGGCCAGCTATCTGGCCATAGGCTACCTTGCACAGGTGGATAGCTGGGCGACAACATTCCATTATGCCTTTGGGGAGCTCATCATTGACCCGGCAAACAAACTATATTCCATCACGCCGGGTTTCTATGTGGAGATTCTCGCCAGGCAGTTCAGCCTGGCGCTGACAACGAATCCAATAAAGCAAACCTGCTTATTTGCCGGCCTGGGCATTATTACGGTCCTGCTACATCGCTATCGCCCCGCACACAGCTCTTCAGTCATGCTAGCGGGCCTGGCTATTACTGTATTGATGGCCATGGTAATTCGGTATTTGAGTTTTCCACTTTTGGAGGAGCGTTACTATTTCGCTGAATACATGATGATAAGCTTATTGTTCTTACGACAGGTTGCGGAATCCGTTTCACCTCCTGCAGGATTTGCTGCAGGCTCGAATATCGGTGGGCGCAGCTCAAACACTGCTGCCAGCTAGCAGAGCTTTTACACGCGCCTTTTTTAGAAGGAGAATTTGGACTGATGTCAAAAATGGTGTGCCTGGCGTTATATCTTGCGTATATCGCACTCCTGGTAGTGCACTGGAATGACAAGCCGGCATATAACTGGGACATGATCTCCTATATCGGGGCAGCTCTGAGCTATGAAGAAAAAGACATAACAACACTGCATCATGAGACGTATCAAAGTGTGCTGGAGTCTGTACCTGAAGACAGGCATTTCGCACTAATATCGATAATTCCACATCACAAGATACTGTCCGAACGCCCCGATTTTTTTGTTTCACAGTTAAATGGCTATCATGTAAAACCTTTGTATGTTGCAGGGATATACGTACTGCATAAACTTGGCCTGAATTTGGTATTTAGCACCAGATTGCTGGCGATTGTGCCCGCGATAGGACTCGCGGTTTTAATCCTTATCTGGCTGTCTCGTTACTATACAATCGGCTATAGCTGCGTGTTCGCTTGCTTATTTGCTACCGGTGCTGGAATTCAATCCGTCGAATTGTTTTCCACACCGGACATGTTGTCGGCAGCATTGCTTGTTCTGGGGCTTTACTTTCTGTTGGAGCAGCGGCGCCCCTCGACAGGCGCCTTCATCCTCGTGCTATCAGTATTTGCCCGGATTGATAACATCATCCTGGTTAATCTGATATTTTGCTATTTCGCATTGTTCGCCCCGCGAGGTCATCGCCTGACTCTGGTGCAGTTTGGAATTTTTGGCATTGCAGCCACTGCCAGCTATCTGGCAATAGGTCACCTTGCACACGTGGACAGTTGGGCAACCATGTTTCATCACTCCCGTGGAGAACTCATTATTGACCCGGCAAACAAGGCGCATTCTGTAACTTTGGCTTACTATTTAGCGGCTCTCGCCAACGAATACAGCATAGTTCCGAGATTTTTTGCGATTAAACAAACCTGCTTATTCGCCTTCCTGGGTATTACTACAGTGCTTCTGAACCGCAATCGCCCTGCAAGCAAATCCTCAGCACTATTGGCTGGCCTGACTGTTACTGTGCTGATGGCAATGGTAATACGGTATTTCAGTTTTCCACTTTTGGAGGAGCGTTACTATTTCGCTCATTACATAATCATAAGTCTATTGTTCCTGAGACAAATAGCGGAAGACATATCACCTGTTAGGGTGAGTGACACCGCGCACATGGGGCGATGAATACAAATACACGTTACCGATTTTGCTCAGATATGGTTATGCGTCCTGACTGTAACTTCGGATTCAACAATTCAAGCAGTGAAGCGTAGTGAACAGTTGCAGCTAATCTTTAGTTGATTTACAGGCGATAATAATGCGGCTGATAATGCAGGCGAGTCCCGAGAATTCCAGGGATAACGTGTTGTAACTGTTACAACATGTCTCCTGGGAAACGAGAAGGAGGCAGGCAAATGGCTGCTATTATTGACTTGGCAATGTTTTGTCTGGTGCTGTTCGTTGTATTGCCCGGAATGATGATATTCGCAATGTTGATGCGCGATATTATCTACCACAAACAAAATCGCATACATGCTGGTTGGCATCAGGATGTGGCAGAAAGGTCTACTTGGTAGCGGTTCGCCCACTTCCTCTGCAGATCGTCTCAACCAGCGAGTAACATATCCGGTCAAGCCGCAGCGGCTCTTTCGGCAGCCACTGTCATTTCTGTGCAGGCACTCCCGGTCTCGTTATACATCCACTCCCGGTCTCGTTATACATCCACTCAAACTGCCATTGCTTCACAGGCGCTCTTTATCTGAACATATAGCCAAATGAGATTGTCAGCGAGGGGGATTGGGTACTCTTTGGCCTCATTCATATGCAATTGTAAGTAGTTCGATGACCACCCAGCTGACAACACCCACCCCCCTGCAGAGGCTCTGCCAGGAGATGCTGACTTCTGTATAGGCACTGCAAGTCTTCTGCTCGGCCAATTGCACATCCCATGTAATCATCGGTTCCTTTATCCAGCAAACTTGCCATTGCTTCCCAATAGCTCTTTGTCTAGAACCCAGCGCCCTCTAGGGGAACAGCACATTTGGGACCACGTTGGCTGACGTTAGACAAGTCCGGCTAGTAGCAGACGTTTCGGTCGTCGCGGTGGAGGTCTGTCAGTTCAATATACGAATGAACAAAAAAGGGAAGCACAAGCTTCCCTCCTCCTCACCGCATAATCATTGTCGCTGCTCTACGGGGGTGCGGTCATACAGGTAAAGACCGGGCGAATGTCCGGGTCGGAGCCCCAGAAGCCATAGTTTTGAAACTGGGTGCCGAAGTTGTGGGTTTCGCAGTAACCCGCAGGAGTGCTGGGGCCGCCATCTCCATCCCAGCACCACATGGAAGTGGCAGCGTCGTTATCATCACCGTTGGAGAGATAACCAAAATCTGTCGAAAGTGTTTGCAGCAATGCTGCGTCCCAAGTGAGGGTCACGTATTCGGTAGTGGGTGCAAATCCGAACTCTGCACAGACCGCAGCATGGTCTGAAGCAGCTGCCCGATAGTCTGCGCGTACCCAGTAATAACCGGCCCGGAAGGTTACCCTGTTGCCCGCGATGCAGGGTGGATAGTTGGTGGTGCATATGCCACCAATTTCAAGGACGGTAGAGCCGGGGATACATTGGGGATTCACAGACTCCACCAGTGCCTGTGCGCTTGGCGCAGGGCAATTGTTCAAATTGATGGCGCTAATTTTCAGTGGCGCTCCGCTGGTGTTTTCGTATTCCTGGTAGCCCGGAAAAATATCAACAGTGCCGCCCTGTGGGTTGGATAGGGGAGTGGTGGAGAGACCAGCGTAGGCTTGGTGCAGCATCTGGCCTCCGGTCATGCTGAAGGCAATTGCCCCAATCACTAGTAATATACTGGCTGCCATGTTTCCTGCGGCGCCGTTTCGCGATATTTTTCGGTAGGCGATAGCGCCCAAAAATATTCCCAGAATCATCAGGAATACACCACCACCGATGGGTACAGCAGTTGCGATGCTCGGACCGTAGTCCATAGTGCCGACAGGGCTCACCTGTGCCATAGCTGAAAAAGCTCCTGCCAGCAGAGGAATTGCGGAAAAAGTAGGTAACAGATAGCGGGATTTAATTTTATAGAAGTTCATGAATCGTCCCCATTAAAGTCAGCGCCAGAATTCCCCTAGAGTTTACGTGAGAATACGTCCAATGCAAGCATTGCGAAAATGGATGGGTCTCTGTGGGTATCCACTGTGTTGAGTCATATGCCATCACCAGTGAATGACACAAGCTGCGGGTCAGGTACTGCATCAATACTCTGCAGCTTGTATTGCAAGCCCCACTAATTACTACTTCGATGGTTTACCCACTAATAAACTTTCTGCACAGGCCAATGCGTTGATATGCATCAATAAAGCATACTAATCTCCTTCAACTAATCTTTAGTTGATTTACAGATAGTGTTAAAGGGGTGAGTCTGAACGGCAAGTTCCGAGAGTTTCTCGGGATCACGTGGTGCAACTGTAACAATATATCTTCTGCGGCGGAGATGCGGGGGATTGCATATGATTTTTCAGATTATCGATTTGTCGATGTTCTTACTGGTGCTGTTCGTTCTATTTCCCGTAATGGTGGTTTTTGCATTATCAATGCGCGACTTCATCTACCATAACCACCATCGCATACATGTTGGATGGCACAAAGATACGGCGGGAAAAATCGTCGTGGTAGCGGCTCATCCTGCTCCACTGCAGCCCACCTAAACCAACTGGCAACACATCACCCCCCTCCCCCCTGCAGAGGCTCTTTCAGGAACTGCTGTCTTCTGCACAACACTGCAAGCCTCGCTATAGACCGATATCCGTTACTGCAAGTTTAGCTGGTTACCCACTTGATTAGTTTTTCCTCAGCAGGCTTTACAAATTTCAGCAGAAGCCTTATAAAACGTAATGTATTATGCATGTTTCTAGCATAGTGCATGTTGTCAAAGAGCAACCAAAAAATAATAGGGGAATGACTATGGCTTTACATCAAGCCAGATTAGTAAAGACTACAGTGGCTGCGGGCTTTTTGATGACTGCATCCATTATGGCAAATGCAGCCCTTGTCACTTCCGATATAATTAGCAGTCCTGTTGTAATCGATTTTAGTACGCAAGCAACAGTATCAGCTGTTACTGGCCCGGTTCAAATAGGAAGCCTCGTCGGCCAAGACGTTACAGTACAAACCGTTGACGGAAGCAGCCAGTTATACACTAATTATAATGGTTGGGGTTTGACCTCCAATGGCACATGGGGCACGCCGCAGACCTATGTCGGGAGCAATTCGACCAGCGGATTACGTTTTTCTTTTAACGGCGGGCCTGTTTCTCAGGTCGGTGGTTTTATCAATTATGCACCCAATTCTCCACACCTCGTTATTACAGCGCTGGATGCCGGATTGAATGTATTGGAGACATATGACATTACCAACCTGGCCGATATTGTCACGCCGGGTGGACTGAATGCCGGGGCTTTTCGTGGAATCGTAAGGCAGACTGCCGACATAGCCTTCTTTGAAGTTAGCGCACTGGCACCTGTATTGGATAATCTCACCTTTTCTAGTAATGGTGGCACACCACCACCTTCTACATCCACTCCGGTCCCAACAATGTCCATCTATGCCCTCGCTTTGACCACTCTCGGCCTGCTGCTAGTGGCAACCCGCCGACTGCGTCCATCTTTCAAGCGCAGCTAATCGGAAAAAGCATTTTTATAGAATTGAAAGAATGACCCACCACAGCGTGGGCTTTTTCTTGTCTGTGATTTGAGGATGACAAACTTGCCATTGCTTCCCATAAGCTCTTTGTCTAAACTGCCCAACCTTCAAATGGGGTAGGTGATTATCTGGTGATTATCTGCTTCGATCTGATCATGTTGTCTATATCCCAGTCCCTTCCAGCACTACTGTCTCTACTAACTACATAGCAAAAATGTACCACAACTAGTGTGTTGCGAGCTTACAGCAGGCGGAGCATAATGCCCCTAATATAAGAAGGAATGGATAAATCCTTTAGCCGGTTTCACCTAAAGCAGGCATGATAATTCCCATCATGAGGAGTTCTGATATGAAAAAATCTTCATCACGGAGAGCGCTGTGCTTGCGTCTGTTACCGCAACGGGCAGGGTGGATGGCCACATTCTTTGCCGCCGTTTTACTATCACCCGCCGTACTAGCGCAGCCAGCTCAAGGTTTTCTTCTTGGAGTACACGGCGGTGCCGGAGGTGGTGGGGGCGATCCCGGTGCCGTCTCAATTGTTGACGCATCAACTGCTGCACTGACGATTCTTGACACCCCCGCAGGGGTTGGTAAAGGTTTGGGCGGCATCGCGGTCAGCGCTTCCGGTGTCGTGTACGTGGCAGTAGCTGGGGGTGGCAATGGGCAACTCATTACTGTAGACCCCAATACCGGCGCACTACTGTCCACCATTGGCAATTTCACCGAAGTTGAGAGTGGGGAAGGTTGTCTAATTGGTGATCTTGCGATGCATCCGAATGGCACATTATATGGAATCACCGCGAATGGGGATGGCCCCGATTGTGGGGCTGCTGATGATGGCGGATATCTAGTGACGATAAACACATCCACCGCAGCAGTCACCATAATCGGAAGGGACTCTTCACTCAATAATGATCAGGGCGGCTTGGCTATTACCAGTGACGGTACCATCTATTACAAATTGGGCTGGTCTGGCCGAGAAAACAACGAGCTTTACATACTTAATCCTGCAACGGCCGCTTTCCAAAGCACGATAATACTGGATGATACCTTCAGTATATTGGGCCTGGGTGCTGCGCCAGATGGAACGCTCTATGGCTCATTTTGGCAAGATAATGATGAAGCTCTTTGGGTGATTGATCCGAATACTGGCAACACTACGCGTATAGGCACAACCGTGGCAGCGAATTCCACCTCTGCATTTGTGCAGGACGTGGCATGGTACGGTGGAGCTGGAGCTACTGCCACCCCGGTCCCCACAATGTCCATGTACGGCTTCATGCTAACCACTCTTGGCCTGCTGCTGGTGGGTACGCGGCGCCTACGTTCATCATTCAAGCGCAGCTGATCCGGACAAGCGCTGTTACAGGATGTAAGGATAGCCCACCACAGCGTGGGCTTTTTCTTGTCGGTGAATTGAGAATGACAATCACACAAACTCCCCATTGCTTCCCATAAGCTCTTTGTCTAAACTGCCCAACCTTCAAACGGGGTAGGTGATTAGCGTGATTATCTGCTCCGATCTGATCAAGGCTGGCGTAGCTCAGTAGGTAGAGCAGCTGATTTGTAATCAGCCGGTCGGGGGTTCGATTCCTCTCGCCAGCTCCATTTCACCCCTCAAATGTAATGTGGCTTGGGGTATAGTCCTTGTCTTCACGCTCGGGAGGCAAACTGGTCATGAGTTATGCTGGTCAGCTAAACCTGTTTTCGACTTACCGGAGCCATTTTCCCGCCCTCGATAAGGTGTTGTTGACTACCGACGCCGGAATTTCCTACACGTATGCCGATGCGGAGAATTACTCTGCACAGATCGCCAACTTCCTGGTTGAATTGGGCCTTAAAAAAGGCGATCGGGTTTCCGTGCAGGTGGAAAAATCGGTTCAAGCCCTGTGGCTGTATCTCGGTACCATCAGGGCGGGCCTGGTATTTCATCCGCTGAATCCTGCCTATACGCAGGAAGAGTTACACTTCTTTCTGGAGGATGCTGCCTCTTCTGTTCTGATCTGTGACAGTAGTCGCGCTGAGCCCCTGCAGGTATTGTGTGACAGCCTCGGAGTGTCACGTCTGCGCACCCTGGACGCTGACGGCGCCGGCACATTGATGCGGGATGCGCAGCGGTGCTCGACGCACTTCGATACAGCGGTGACAAGTGCGACTGACCTCGCTGCATTGGTGTACTCCTCCGGCACCACTGGTCGGCCCAAGGGCATAATGTTGTCCCATAAAAACCTGGTAGAAAATGTCTCGGTGCTGGTTGATTACTGGGGCTTTGGCCAGGACGACTGCCTGCTGCACGCGCTGCCGATCTTTCATGTGCACGGTTTGTTTGTGGCGCTTGGTTGCGTCCTGATGAGTGGTGCAAGCATGCGTTGGACGAAGAGCTTCGATGTCGGCGCAGTACTGCAACAGCTGCCCCACTGCACGGTGATGATGGGTGTACCAACCTATTACACCCGCTTGCTGGCCGAGCCTGCATTCACTGCACAACTTTGCGCGGGCATGCGCCTGTTCATCTCCGGGTCGGCGCCTCTGCTGGTGGATACTTTTGTTGAGTTTGAGCGACGCACCGGTCACACCATACTCGAGAGGTACGGTATGACCGAAACAGGCATGAACACCTCCAACCCGTTGCGCGGTGTGCGGCGGGCGGGAACCGTGGGCTTTCCGCTGCCGGGTGTGACGGTGCGGATCTGTGATGCGGACAATCGGGTGCTGGGTGTAAACGAGGTGGGGGCGCTGCAGGTTCGCGGGGCCAACGTGTTTAGTGGCTACTGGAAGTTGCCGCAACAAACCGCGCAGGACTTTACGCCTGACGGCTTCTTCAATACCGGTGATCAGGCGCTCATCGACGAGGATGGCTATGTCTCGATCGTCGGGCGGTCGAGGGATATGGTGATTACTGGCGGTTTGAACGTCTATCCGAAGGAGATAGAACTGCTGATCGATGCAGTGCCGGGGGTAAAGGAATCAGCGGTAATCGGCTTGCCCGATGCGGATTTCGGCGAAATCGTTGTCGCGGTTGTGGTGTTGGCCGACGGTGTCAGCCTGTCTGCGGAGCGAATCCGGAACTCAATCAGAGACAGGGTCGCGAATTTCAAAGTGCCCAAAAAGATACTATTTGTCGACGAACTGCCCAGAAACGCCCTGGGTAAGGTGCAAAAGGACTTGCTGCGCAAGCGTTACAGCTGATTCTGGCCGCTCGCTAATCACTCCCTGTTTGGAACGCAGCGTAAGTTAATAATTTTATTGGGATATGCGGTTGACAAGGGAGTGGCCCATCAGGACAATATGCCGCCTTTCGGAGGGGTTCCCGAGTGGCCAAAGGGATCAGACTGTAAATCTGACGCGCGAGCTTCGGTGGTTCGAATCCACCCCCCTCCACCATGAATGAAAGGATCTCAAGTGGTGCGAGGTACGGGGTCAGAATAAGTAGCGGGTATAGTTCAGTGGTAGAACGTCAGCCTTCCAAGCTGAATATGCGGGTTCGATTCCCGCTACCCGCTCCATAGTTGGGAAGGATGCGCTCATATAGCTCAGTCGGTAGAGCACTTCCTTGGTAAGGAAGAGGTCACCGGTTCGAATCCGGTTATGAGCTCCATTATTAGCGCAACTGTTTGTAATGGTTAGATATATATCAATTGAAGTGGTTCGGCCGAAAGGCTGTGTCCGGTGTTCATAGGAGACTTTTGTAATGTCAAAGGAAGCATTTGCGCGTACCAAACCCCACGTTAACGTAGGCACGATTGGTCATGTTGACCACGGCAAGACGACGCTGACGGCGGCCCTGACCAAGGTGTGTGCTGAGACCTGGGGTGGACAAGTGGTAGCCTTCGACGGCATTGACAATGCGCCGGAAGAGAAAGCGCGGGGTATCACCATTTCGACGTCTCACGTGGAATACAACTCTGCGACGCGTCACTACGCGCACGTGGATTGCCCGGGACACGCGGACTATGTGAAGAACATGATCACAGGAGCGGCGCAGATGGACGGCGCGATTCTGGTGTGTGGTGCGACCGATGGCCCCATGCCACAGACCCGGGAGCACATTCTGCTGTCGCGTCAGGTGGGTGTTCCCTACATTGTGGTATTCCTGAACAAGGCTGACCTGCTGGCAGACGACTGCGGCGGTGCGGACTCTGAGGAATACGCAGAGATGAAGGAACTGGTCGAGATGGAGCTGCGCGAGCTGCTGGACAAGTATGAGTTCCCTGGCGACGACACGCCGATCATCTGCGGTTCCGCGCTGATGGCGCTGAACGGTGAGGACGAGAACGGTCTGGGTACGACTGCGGTCAAGGCGCTGGTAGAGGCGCTGGATTCATTCATTCCTGAGCCGGTGCGTGCGATTGACCAGCCGTTCCTGATGCCGGTAGAGGACGTATTCTCCATATCTGGCCGCGGTACGGTGGTGACTGGCCGGGTTGAGCGTGGTGTGATCAAGATTGGCGAGGAGCTTGAGATTATTGGCATCCGCGACACCCAGAAGACGACCTGTACGGGTGTTGAGATGTTCCGCAAGCTGCTGGACGAGGGCCGTGCGGGTGAGAACGTGGGTGTACTGCTGCGTGGTACCAAGCGTGAAGACGTTGAGCGTGGTCAGGTACTGGCCAAGCCGGGCTCTGTGAACCCGCACACGAAGTTCGAGGCCGAGGTTTACATTCTGTCCAAGGAAGAGGGTGGTCGTCATACGCCGTTTTTCAAGGGTTACCGTCCGCAGTTTTACTTCCGTACGACGGACGTGACGGGGGCCTGTGAGTTGCCTGAGGGTGTTGAGATGGTGATGCCTGGGGATAACGTGCAGATGGTGGCGACCTTGATTGCGCCGATTGCGATGGAGGAAGGCCTGCGTTTTGCGATTCGTGAGGGTGGGCGTACGGTTGGCGCCGGCGTGGTAGCCAAGATTATCGAGTGAGAACATCGTTTGATCGGGGCCGGGGTAGTGACTCCGGTCCTACTGAAGACTGAGCCGAACCGCTTGAACAGGCAGTTCGGCTTCGTTGTCTCAGTGAGAGGTTTAGGCCAGTAGCTCAATTGGCAGAGCAGCGGTCTCCAAAACCGCAGGTTGGGGGTTCGATTCCCTCCTGGCCTGCCAGTTATTTATTGGCGGGGACCGCGTCCATGTTGGGCGCCGTCTAATGTAACAAGGTTGATTTGATGAGTGTGGAAACAACTGCGAGCAAGTACGACGCGGTCAAGTGGACTGTTGTAACCGTTCTGGTGGCGGTGGCGGTGGTGGGCAATAGCTACTATGCCGACCAGTCACTGCTGTACCGGGTGTTGGGCATACTTGCATTGGCAGGGGTTGCCGGTGTGGTCGCTTTGCAGACCGCCAAAGGTGCGGCGTTCTGGGCGCTGGTGAAAGGCTCCAGAACCGAAATACGCAAGGTTGTCTGGCCTACCCGGCAGGAAACCGTACAGACCACCATGATTGTGGTGGGCTTTGTGTTGCTGGTGGCGTTGCTGCTGTGGGGGTTGGACTCATTCCTCGGTTGGTTGGTGTCGCGTGCAATTGCTTAACAAACGAGATAAGGGTTAGCCGATGGCAATGCGTTGGTACGTCATTCATGCCTATTCAGGGTACGAAAAGAAAGTTGCCGCAGCCCTGAAGGAGCGCATTGAGCTGCATAAAATGCAGGATCGCTTCGGGGAGGTGTTGGTGCCGACCGAAGAAGTCGTGGAAATGCGTGGTGGCCAGAAGCGGCGTAGCGAACGCAAGTTCTTTCCTGGCTATGTGCTGGTACAAATGGAATTGGGTGACGATACCTGGCATTTGGTAAAGGAGACTCCGCGAGTACTGGGATTCATTGGTGGCAAGGCGGACGCACCCGCACCTATTACTGAGAAAGAAGCGGCGGCGATACTGCAGCGAGTCGAAGACGGCGTAGAAGCACCACGGCCCAAGACTATGTTTGAGCCTGGAGAGATGGTGCGGGTTGTGAGTGGGCCCTTCAACGATTTCAATGGTGTAGTCGAAGACGTTAATTATGAAAAGAGCCGCCTCAATGTGGCGGTGCTGATATTTGGTCGTTCCACCCCGGTGGAACTTGAATTCAGTCAGGTTGAAAAGGCCTGATCAGAACGAAGCGGGGTCAGAGCCCTTTTTCACGACTTGGTGAAAAAGGGTTCTGGCCCCATAAACGAGATGGCAGCGTAGCTGCTTTTATGGGGAGCCCTAGTAGGCCATTGCGGCCCAAACGGCGATTGCACCCGGGAGAATAGAGATGGCAAAAAAAGTCCAGGCTTATATAAAGCTACAGGTGAAAGCCGGCCAGGCAAATCCCAGTCCGCCAGTGGGTCCGGCGCTGGGTCAGCACGGTGTCAACATCATGGAGTTCTGCAAGGCATTCAATGCCGAGACTCAGGGTATGGAGCCCGGTCTGCCGATTCCAGTGATAATCACGGTCTACGGTGACCGTTCATTCACTTTCATCAAGAAAACACCGCCGGCGTCTGTGCTGCTGATGAAGGTTGCCAAGATCAAAAAGGGTTCCAGTACCCCGAATACCAATAAAGTCGGCAAGGTAAATCGTGCCCAGCTGGAGGAGGTCGCCACCCAGAAGTGGCCAGACCTGACCGCCGCTGACATGGATGCCGCCGTGCGCACTATTGCCGGCAGCGCCCGTTCCGCCGGTATCGAAGTAGAAGGGGTAAACTAACATGGCTAAGCTGTCCAAGCGCGTACGCGCATTTAAGGAAAAAGTTGATCCCCAGAAGGCCTACCCGCTGGATATAGCGGTTAACCTGCTGAAGGAATTTGCCACTGTGAAGTTCAACGAAACGGTTGAGGTTGCAGTGAACCTGGGTATAGATGCCCGTAAATCCGATCAGGCCGTGCGCGGCGCAACCACCCTGCCCTTCGGCACCGGTTCTGTTGTTCGCGTGGCTGTCTTCACCCAGGGTGAAGCCGCAGAGAAAGCGAAGGCCGCTGGCGCTGACCTGGTGGGCATGGAAGACCTGGCGGAGCAGATCAAGGGCGGCATGCTGGACTTCGACGTTGTCATTGCTTCTCCGGACGCCATGCGTGTGGTCGGCCAGCTTGGCCAGGTACTGGGTCCCCGCGGCCTGATGCCAAACCCGAAGACGGGCACTGTGACGCCTGACGTGGTTACTGCGGTGAATAATGCCAAGGCCGGTCAGGTGCGCTACCGCACAGACAAGAATGGCATCATCCATGGTGGTATCGGCAAGATCAATTTCGAGCTGGATGCTATCAGGGGCAACCTGGAGGCGTTACTGGCCGACCTGAAAAAGGCCAAGCCGGCTTCCGCAAAAGGTGTCTATGTTAAAAAAATCAGCCTGAGTACCACAATGGGTCCGGGCATTACCATCGACCAGGGGTCGGTAGAAAATTGATCGAACCGCCCCCGTAAGGGGCGGTTCCTCAAAAGCTCGCCACGGATGGTGAGTGGTGTAGGCCGAAAACGATACCTACAGGTTCGTTCCGGTCCACTTTGAGGTCTTTGGACAAGGCACCGGGCGATTTGCCCATTTAGCTGAGAACTAAAGGCCATCAAAGACCGTAGGTGCCAAAATCGATGCGGTTTATCGGGTGCGGTTTAATTGCGGCAAGTCCCTCGGGATGCGCCAACGCCTACGCAGATGGTGAACATGTTCACCACGCACAAGCAGTGTTGGCATAGATTTGTCGGCATTTAACTGTGCTGGCCATAAACGAAAAGATCGTTTGGGGACTGCACAAACTTAGCAATCCAGGAGTAACTCCAGTGGCAATTGGACTCGAAGACAAGAAAGCGATCGTAGCTGAAGTTAACGAGACTGCCACCAGTGCGCTGTCCCTGGTTATCGCCGACTCGCGCGGCGTGACTGTGGACGGGATGACAGCTTTGCGCAAAACGGCGCGTGAAAACCAGGTGACCCTCCGTGTAGTGCGGAACACCCTGGCCAGGCGCGCCCTGGAAGGAACCGAGTTCGAGTGCGTTAACGACTCGCTGGTTGGTCCCTCCCTGTTCGGATTTTCAATGCAAGATCCGGGTGCAGCAGCTCGAATATTCAAAGATTTCGCGAAGCAAAACGAAAAATTTGAAGTGAAAGCATTGGCGGTTAGCGGCCAGATGCTGGGTGCAGATCAGTTGGATGTTCTGGCTAAGTTGCCTACGCGTGATCAGGCACTCTCGATGTTGATGAGTGTTATGAAGGCGCCGGTGACCAAGCTGGTTCAGACAATGAACGAAGTACCTGGAAAACTGGTTCGCACACTCGCAGCAGTACGCGATCAGAAAGAGGCGGCGGCGTAAGCCACTGCCGTGGTTATTTAATCAGCTAAATAGGAGATATGAGTCATGGCTCTGTCTAAAGACGATATATTGAATGCAATTGCCGAAATGAGCGTAATGGACATCGTGTCGCTCATCGAGGCAATGGAAGAGAAGTTTGGTGTTACTGCTGCTGTAGCCGTTGCTGCTGCACCGGTAGCTGCTGGTGGTGATGCCGGTGGCGCTGCTGAAGAGCAGACTGAGTTCAACGTAATCCTGACTGCATCCGGCGACAAGAAAGTGAACGTGATCAAGGTCGTTCGTGCAGTGACAGGATTGGGTTTGAAAGAAGCCAAAGGTCTCGTCGATGGTGCTCCTTCGCACGTCAAGGAAGGTGTTTCCAAGGCGGAAGCAGAGGATGTTAAAAAGCAGCTTGAAGAAGCTGGTGGCACCGTCGAGCTCAAATAGGTTTGGCAGTGATCTGGCTTCGGTCGGATAAGGACAAGGCTGGTGGGCGCTGTGCCCGCCGGCCTTTTCCCGCTTCAAGAAATGAGATTTTTCAGGGTTGGCGCGCGGTGCGCGACCGCCTTATTTTAGCCCTGTAAGGGGCTAGTTGATTGCCTGAAGGGCGATTAAAAGTTAATCACGCTGGGGAGTACTGATGGCATACTCGTACACTGAGAAAAAACGTATTCGCAAAGATTTCGGCGTATTGCCGAATGTGATGGATGTACCCTATCTGCTTGCGATCCAAATGGATTCTTACCGGAAATTTACCCAACAGGGTGTTTCGCTTGATGAACGCGGCGATTACGGCTTGCATGCTGCCTTCAAGTCGGTGTTTCCCATAGTCAGTTACAGCGGAAATGCTGCGCTGGAATATGTGGATTACAAGTTGGGTAAGCCGATTTTTGATGTAAACGAGTGCCAGTTGCGTGGTGTGACATATTCCTGTTCCCTGCGCGTGAAGGTTCGCCTGATCATCTACGACAAGGAGTCTTCCAACAAGACCATCAAGGATATCAAGGAACAGGAAGTCTACATGGGGGAGATTCCCCTGATGACGGACAACGGCACCTTCGTTATTAACGGCACCGAGCGCGTAATCGTATCGCAGTTGCACCGTTCCCCGGGTGTATTCTTTGATCATGACAAGGGCAAGACACACTCGTCTGGCAAGCTGCTCTATTCGGCCAGGGTGATACCCTATCGTGGTTCCTGGCTCGACTTCGAGTTCGATCCCAAGGATATGGTTTTCGTGCGTATCGACCGTCGTCGCAAACTTCCCGCGACTATATTGCTGCGCGCTCTCGGTTATGAGGCCGAGGAAATTCTCGGCATGTTCTACGACGTGAATACGTTTCACGTTGCGAAAAATGGCAACTATTCAATGACGCTGATTCCCGAGCGCCTGCGCGGTGATGTGGCAGCATTCGATATCAAGGACGGCAAGACTGTCGTCGTGGAGCAGGGTCGCCGGATTACGGCGCGCCATATTCGCGAACTTGAGGAAGCGAAAATCACCGCTCTGGAAATTCCCCCCGACTATCTGTATGGCCGTGCTCTGGCCACGAATGTCGTTGATGCGAAGACCGGAGAGGTAATAGTTGAGTGCAACACCGAAATCACAGCCGAAATACTGGATAAGTTGACAGAGGTGGGCGTCACAAAAATCGCGACCTTGTACACCAATGAGTTGGACTGTGGTCCCTTCATCTCCGATACCCTGCGCCATGACTCTACACGCAATGAGTTGGAAGCACTGGTTGAGATCTACCGCATGATGCGTCCTGGAGAGCCGCCCACCAAGGAGTCGGCAGAGAACCTGTTTCAGAATCTGTTTTTCTCCGCTGACCGTTACGACCTGTCTGCGGTTGGTCGCATGAAGTTCAACCGTCGCCTGGGCCGCGAGGAAGTCACCGGTAGCGGTGTGCTCGACAGGGAAGATATTGTGGAAGTGCTGCGAACTCTGGTCGGGATCCGCAACGGTAAAGGGATGGTAGACGATATCGATCACCTCGGTAACCGGCGTGTCCGAAGTGTGGGTGAGATGGCGGAAAACCAGTTCCGCGTGGGTCTGGTGCGAGTTGAGCGAGCGGTAAAAGAGCGTCTTTCAATGGCCGAGAGCGAAGGCCTGATGCCGCAGGACCTGATTAATGCCAAGCCTGTATCGGCCGCGGTTAAAGAGTTTTTTGGCTCCAGCCAGTTGTCCCAGTTTATGGACCAGAATAACCCCCTGTCGGAAGTTACTCACAAGCGCCGCGTTTCCGCCCTCGGACCGGGCGGCCTGACCCGGGAGCGTGCCGGATTTGAGGTGCGCGATGTACACCCTACGCACTACGGTCGCGTTTGCCCGATTGAGACACCGGAAGGACCGAACATTGGCCTGATCAATTCGCTGGCGACCTACGCGCGTACCAACGATTATGGTTTTCTCGAAACCCCCTATCGCAAGGTGGTGAAGGGCAAGGTCACTGACGATATCGAGTTTTTGTCAGCTATTAACGAGGCGGAACACGTGATCGCCCAGGCATCGGCAACCCTGGACAAGAACATGAAGTTTGTGGATGACCTGATCGCGGTCCGCCATATGAATGAGTTTACGGTGATGCCGCCGGAGCGCGTGGACTACATGGATGTGTCACCCAAGCAGGTGGTCTCCGTGGCAGCGGCCCTGATTCCATTCCTGGAGCACGACGACGCCAACCGCGCCCTGATGGGTTCCAACATGCAGCGTCAGGCTGTGCCTACTCTGGTGGCTGAAAAGCCGCTCGTCGGCACAGGTATGGAGCGCTATGTCGCGGCCGACTCCGGTGTGTGTGTAGTGGCGGAGCGAGCCGGAGTGGTCGACTCCGCAGATGCCAGTCGTATCGTGGTTCGTGTAAATGATAAGGATGTCGGAGTAGATGAAGCGCCGGTCGATATCTACAACCTGACCAAGTACACACGTTCCAACCAGAATACGTGTATAAATCAGCGTCCCATCGTGCGAGCGGGTGATGTGATTGCGCGCGGTGATATTCTTGCCGACGGCCCATCCATTGACATGGGCGAACTTGCTCTGGGCCAGAACATGCGCATCGCGTTTATGCCCTGGAATGGCTATAACTTTGAGGACTCGATACTGGTTTCTGAGAAGGTGGTGAAGGAAGATCGCTTTACCACTATTCATATTCAGGAACTTACCTGTATTGCGCGGGATACCAAGCTGGGTTCGGAAGAAATTTCCGGCGATATCCCCAACGTGGGCGAGAGCGCTCTGGCCAAGCTCGACGAGTCCGGTATCGTTTATATCGGCGCCGAGGTGGAAGCGGGTGATATCCTGGTAGGCAAGGTTACCCCCAAGGGTGAGACCCAGCTGACTCCAGAGGAGAAGCTGCTGCGCGCTATCTTTGGTGAAAAAGCCTCCGATGTGAAAGATACCTCCCTGCGGGTTCCCACCAGCACCAAGGGCACTGTGATAGATGTGCAGGTCTTTACTCGAGATGGTTTGGAGAAAGACGCCCGTGCATTACAGATTGAAAAGCACCAGTTGGACCAGTATCGCAAGGACCTGAAGGAAGAGTATCGCATCTTCGAGGAGGCCACATTCGCGCACCTGGCGAGCATGCTCAAGGGTAAGAGCACCGTTAGTGGTGGTGGCTTGGCCAAGGGTACTTCTCTCACCGCTGCGGTACTGGCGGATTTGGATCGGGAACAGTGGTTTAAACTGAAGATGTCGGATGCCAAGCTGAACGATGCTCTGGCCTCGGCCCAGCGACAGCTGGATGAGCAGAACAAGCTTCTTGAAGACCGCTTCGAGGACAAGAAAGGTAAGCTGCAAAGCGGTGATGACCTGGCTCCTGGCGTGCTCAAGATCGTTAAGGTCTATTTGGCGATTAAGCGCCGCATACAGCCAGGTGACAAAATGGCCGGGCGCCACGGCAACAAGGGCGTGATTTCGGTGATCATGCCAGTCGAGGATATGCCTTACGATGAAAACGGCGAGCCCGTCGATATTGTTCTGAATCCATTGGGTGTTCCCTCACGAATGAACGTGGGCCAGATTCTGGAGACTCACCTGGGCATGGCTGCCAAGGGTCTGGGCGACAAGATCAATGCGATGATCAAGGAGCAGAAAAAGGTGGCCGAGGTGCGTAAGTTCCTTGAGGCGATCTATAACAATGGTGACGGTCGCACGGAGGATATCAAGTCCTTTAGTGATGCCGAGGTAATGGAGTTGGCGGCAAATCTCGCCGGCGGTGTTCCTATGGCCACACCGGTATTTGATGGCGCCGCCGAAGATTCGATCAAAAGTCTGCTGAGGCTTGCCGATATGCCAGAAAGTGGCCAGTTTACGCTGTATGACGGACGCAGTGGGGAGGCTTTCGATCGACCGGTGACGGTTGGTTACATGTATATGTTGAAGCTGAATCACCTGGTGGACGACAAAATGCATGCCCGCTCAACCGGCTCGTACAGCCTGGTTACCCAGCAACCTCTGGGTGGTAAGGCGCAGTTCGGTGGTCAGCGTTTTGGAGAGATGGAGGTCTGGGCCCTGGAAGCGTATGGCGCGGCCTACACTTTGCAGGAGATGCTCACGGTCAAGTCCGACGACGTCGCTGGGCGGACCAAAATGTACAAGAACATTGTCGATGGTGATCATCGCATGGAGCCGGGCATGCCCGAGTCCTTTAATGTGTTGGTTAAGGAAATACGCTCGCTTGCTATCGATATCGATCTCGAGAGCGACTAAAAAACGTAAACATTGGACTTGGTGGCAGGTGCGCTGGATATTCCACGCACTGCCTGGTAGTAAAAACCTCGCGGAGGATATGCCTTGAAAGACTTACTAAATCTGTTGAAGTCCCAGGGACACAATGACGAGTTCGACTCTATTCGGATTGGTCTGGCGTCACCGGAGCTGATCCGCTCCTGGTCATTTGGTGAAGTGAAGAAGCCCGAAACTATTAATTACCGTACCTTCAAACCGGAAAGGGATGGCCTGTTCTGCGCCAAGATTTTTGGTCCTGTTAAGGACTATGAGTGCTTGTGCGGCAAATACAAGCGACTCAAGCACCGCGGTGTCATTTGTGAGAAATGTGGCGTGGAAGTGGCACTGGCCAAGGTGCGTCGAGAGCGCATGGGTCATATCGAGCTGGCGAGTCCGGTCGCGCATATCTGGTTCCTCAAATCTTTGCCCTCACGTATCGGCCTGTTGTTGGACATGACCTTGCGGGATATCGAACGGGTACTCTATTTCGAATCTTACGTTGTTACTGATCCGGGTATGACGACCCTCGAACAAAGCCAGCTGTTGTCAGATGAGCAGTACTACGAGGCCATGGAGGAGTTTGGGGACGAATTTTCCGCCAAAATGGGCGCGGAGGCTATTCAGGATCTGATGATGCAGTTGGACCTGCACCAGGAAATCGCAACCCTGCGTGAAGAGATCCCCGTCACCAACTCAGAGACCAAGATCAAGAAGCTTTCCAAGCGCCTCAAGTTAATGGAGGCCTTCGCCAGTTCCGGCAACAAGCCGCAGTGGATGGTGTTGAACGTGCTTCCCGTGCTGCCGCCGGATTTGCGTCCGCTGGTACCTCTGGATGGCGGTCGGTTTGCCACTTCCGATCTCAATGATTTGTACCGTCGCGTAATAAACCGTAACAATCGTCTAAAGCGTCTGCTGGATTTGAATGCCCCGGACATTATCGTGCGCAACGAAAAGCGGATGCTGCAGGAATCTGTGGATGCACTTCTGGACAACGGTCGTCGCGGTCGTGCGATTACCGGGTCGAACAAGCGTCCGCTGAAGTCGCTGGCCGATATGATCAAGGGCAAGCAGGGTCGTTTCCGCCAGAACCTGTTGGGCAAGCGGGTAGACTATTCCGGTCGCTCCGTGATTGTGGTGGGTCCGACCCTCCGGCTGCATCAATGCGGTCTGCCCAAAAAGATGGCACTGGAGCTGTTCAAGCCCTTTATTTTTGGCAAGCTGGAAGCGCGCGGGTTGGCCACGACTATTAAAGCTGCCAAGAAGATGGTAGAGCGGGAACCGCCGGAAGTATGGGATATTCTGGCTGAAGTTATTCGGGAGCACCCGGTGCTGTTGAACCGCGCTCCCACGTTGCACCGCCTGGGTATACAGGCATTCGAGCCGGTACTGATTGAAGGTAAGGCGATTCAGCTGCATCCGTTGGTGTGTGCCGCCTACAACGCCGACTTTGACGGTGACCAGATGGCCGTGCACGTGCCTCTGACCATTGAAGCGCAGCTTGAGGCGCGCGCCTTGATGATGTCTACCAACAATATTCTGTCGCCGGCGAGTGGCGAGCCGATCATCGTGCCTTCACAGGACGTGGTTCTGGGCCTTTACTACATGACCCGTGAGCGCGTTAATGCCAAGGGCGAGGGCATGGCCTTTGCCAATGTCTCGGAGGTGCATCGTGCGTTCGTGGGTGGACATGTACACCTGCAGGCCCGGGTTAAAGTACGTATCCACGAGGTGGAGAAGACTGATGAAGGCGAAACGATTGAAAGAACGTTCCTTGCCGATACGACCGTAGGTCGCGCCCTGTTGTGGGAAATTGTACCTGCCGGAATCGCCTTTTCCATGGTCAACCAGAATATGGCCAAGAAAGCGATCTCCAAAATTATCAACCAGTGTTACCGCATGGTGGGGTTGAAAGCCACAGTCATATTTGCCGACCGGCTGATGTACACGGGTTACGAGTATTCAACCCGCTCCGGCGCATCCATTGGTGTCAATGACTTCGTTATTCCGAAGGAGAAGGCGCGTCTCATCGAGCGCGCCGACGCGGAGGTAAAGGAAATCGAGAACCAGTATGCCGCCGGTCTGGTAACCCAGGGCGAAAAGTACAATAAGGTGATCGATATCTGGTCCCGGGCTAATGACCTGGTATCCAAGTCAATGATGGAAGGCCTGTCCACGGAGCCGGTGATAAATCGCGAAGGAAAGGAGGAGCTACAGGCATCCTTCAACTCAGTGTATATCTACGCGGATTCGGGCGCCCGGGGATCACCTGCGCAGATTCGACAGCTGGCAGGTATGCGTGGTCTGATGGCCAAGCCTGATGGCTCTATCATTGAGACGCCGATTACCGCGAATTTCCGTGAGGGCCTGAACGTACTGCAGTACTTCATTTCCACGCACGGAGCACGTAAGGGTTTGGCAGACACGGCCCTCAAGACAGCTAACTCCGGATACCTGACTCGCCGTTTGGTGGATGTTGCACAGGACCTGGTGGTGACTGAGGAAGACTGTGGCACTGACTACGGACTGTTGATGACGCCGGTTATTGACGGTGGTGACATTATCGAATCACTGGGTGATCGGGTACTGGGGCGCCTCGTTATAAAAGACGTGATCAGGCCGGGCACGGAAGATGAGATAGCCATAACGGCGGGTACCATGCTGGACGAGTTGTGGATCAAGCGACTTGAAGAGATGGGTATCGACGAAATTGAGGTTCGTTCGCCGATTACCTGCGAAACCCGCCACGGTATTTGCTCGGCCTGTTACGGTCGGGATTTGGCTCGCGGACACCGGATAAATATGGGTGAAGCGGTTGGTGTCGTGGCCGCACAGTCTATTGGTGAGCCTGGAACGCAGCTGACCATGCGTACTTTCCACATCGGTGGCGCGGCTTCCAGGGCGACTGCTCAGGACAATATCGAAGTGATGAATGACGGTGTTGTGCGTTTGCACAATCTGAAGACTGTGCAGCGGGTTGATGGTGACCTGGTGGCTGTCAGCCGTTCAGGTGAGCTGTCCGTACTCGATATTCGCGGCCGTGAGCGGGAGCGATACAAGCTGCCCTATGGCGCTATCCTTAAGGTCAAGGACAATCAGGAAGTAACCAAGGGTTCTGTTGTTGCCAGTTGGGATCCTCACACCCATCCGATCATAACCGAAGTGGCTGGAACGGTGAAATTCAGCGGTATGGAAGAGGGTATTACCATTAAGCGCCAGACCGACGAGTTGACCGGATTGTCCAGCATCTCTGTGATGGACGCAGGCGAGCGCCCTGCTGCAGGCAAGGATATTCGTCCTGCCATCAGCCTGGTGGATGGCAAGGGTAAGGAACTGTGTCTGGCGAATACCAATGTGCCGGCTCACTACTTCCTGCCGCCGGCCGCTCAGGTGAGCCTGGAAAACGGTGCCAAGATTAACACCGGTGACATTATTGCTCGTATTCCCCAGGAAGGCTCCAAGACTCGCGATATAACCGGTGGTCTACCGCGGGTTGCCGACCTGTTTGAAGCGCGCAAACCGAAGGAGC
Source organism: uncultured Gammaproteobacteria bacterium (assembly GCA_963762235.1). Classification (GTDB taxonomy): domain Bacteria; phylum Pseudomonadota; class Gammaproteobacteria; order Pseudomonadales; family Halieaceae; genus Marimicrobium. Next base: position 40,033 of record CAVXKH010000012.1, read on the forward strand.
CCGCGATCCTGGCGGAGATTTCGGGCACCGTTAGCTTTGGTAAGGAAACCAAGGGCAAGCGGCGTCTGATCATAACTCCGACCGACAATGTCACCATGCCTGATGGCTCTGACCACTACGAGGCACTGATCCCCAAATGGCGTCACATGTCCGTCTTCGAAGGCGAAAATGTGGAGAAGGGGGAGGTTGTTTCAGAAGGTTCTCCGAGTCCCCACGATATTCTGCGCCTGAAAGGTATCAAGGAGTTGGCCAAGTACATCGTCAATGAGATACAGGAGGTCTATCGTTTGCAGGGCGTGAAGATTAACGATAAGCATATTGAGGTTATCGTTCGTCAAATGCTGCGTAAGGTGATTGTTACCTCCTCGGGCGATTCCAACCTGATCAAGGGCGAGCAGGTAGAGTTTACGACTCTGCTGGAGGAGAACGAGCGTCTACTGGCGGAAAATCTGGTGCCCGCCACAGGAGAGAGGGAGCTGTTGGGTATTACCAAGGCTTCGCTTGCCACCGAAAGCTTCATATCAGCAGCTTCTTTCCAGGAGACTACCCGTGTTCTGACGGAAGCGGCGGTGACGGGCAAGCGCGACTACCTGCGTGGTCTTAAGGAGAACGTGGTTGTTGGGCGTCTGATTCCGGCTGGTACGGGATTGGCTTATCATGCGGAGCGTAAGCGCAAGCGTGCCCGAGACAGTCAGAGTGAGGTTACTGTGTCAGCGCAGGAGATCGAAGCGGCGTTGACCGAGGCGCTGCAGGCAGATAACTAACCCTTTGGGATTCCCCAATATGCAGGGGCGGCGGGCACTACCCGCCGCCCCTTTTTTGTTGGCGACTGAAGCAGATGCACCGATTTCGCAGGTTGACTCCTTCATGCAGCGTCTATAGAATGCCGCCTCCTCTTTCCGGGGGTGGTTTTGTATGTTCTGTTGTTTTGACTGTAGCAATACGCCAGCCAGGAATTGGAAGTTGGCCAGATAAGGCCATTGAGAAGAAACTATATTTGGAGTTCTAAATAGATGGCAACGATCAATCAATTGGTTCGTAAGCCTCGGAAACGCAAAGTAGAAAAGAGTGGTGTGCCTGCCCTACAGAGCTGCCCGCAGCGCCGTGGAGTTTGTACACGCGTTTATACTACTACCCCGAAGAAGCCAAATTCCGCACTGCGTAAGGTCTGCCGTGTGCGCTTGACCAATGGTTACGAGGTTTCCTCGTACATCGGTGGTGAAGGGCATAATCTGCAGGAACACAGTGTCGTGCTGATTCGCGGTGGTCGTGTAAAAGACTTGCCCGGTGTGCGTTATCACACAGTACGTGGCAGCCTGGACACATCTGGAGTAGCGGACCGTCGCAACGGCCGCTCCAAGTACGGTGCCAAGCGTCCCAAGTAAGCGAGTTCTACTGGCGTAACCACGCTGACGAAGTTGTAAGTAAGGCCGAACCTCTGCCTCCCCGTATTTGTGGCAGGGTGGTGTTCGGGTCACCTGAAGAGAGATAAGGATATATATCATGCCGAGAAGACGAATAGTCGCCAAGCGCGAAGTACTGCCAGATCCTAAATTTGGCAACGTGACATTGGCCAAGTTTATGAACCACGTGATGGTGAGTGGTAAGAAATCAGTTGCAGAGACCATCGTTTACGGTGCTCTTGAGATCGTTCGGGAACGACTGAACAAAGATCCCCTCGAAGCATTCGACGAAGCATTGGAAAACATAGCACCTATGGTGGAGGTTAAGGCCCGGCGTGTGGGCGGCGCTACTTATCAGGTGCCGGTAGAAGTTCGTCCCTCCCGTCGGGTAGCACTGTCCATGCGCTGGTTGGTGGAGTACGCCCGTAATCGTGGCGAGAAGTCCATGCGTCAGCGTCTGGCCGGTGAAATTATCGATGCCTCACAGGGCAAAGGTAATGCTGTGAAGAAACGTGAAGATGTGCACCGTATGGCAGAAGCCAATAAGGCATTCTCGCACTATCGTTTCTAATTTTCGCCCTACAACATTTTATTGGGGATCAAATCGTGGCACGCAAAACACCTATCAGCCGGTACCGCAATATTGGCATCTGTGCGCATGTAGACGCGGGTAAAACCACAACCACCGAACGCGTGCTGTTCTATACCGGACGTTCCCATAAAATTGGTGAGGTTCACGATGGCGCTGCTACCATGGACTGGATGGAGCAGGAGCAGGAGCGTGGTATTACAATTACCTCGGCGGCTACCACCTGTTTCTGGAGTGGTATGGAATCCCAATTCGATGATCATCGGATCAACATCATAGATACACCAGGACACGTGGATTTTACCATTGAGGTGGAGCGTTCCTTGCGTGTTCTGGATGGTGCCGTTGTAGTGTTATGTGGTTCATCCGGGGTTCAGCCCCAGACTGAGACCGTCTGGCGTCAGGCGAACAGATACGAAGTGCCGCGAATTGTCTTCGTCAACAAAATGGATCGAGCGGGTGCCGATTTTCTCAAGGTAGTGAAGCAGCTGAGGGAGCGTCTCGGTGCCAACGCGGTTCCGTTGCAAATGACGATTGGAGCAGAAGAAGACTTTAAAGGCGTCGTCGACCTTGTAAAAAACAAGGCTATCCTCTGGAATGAGGCGGACCAGGGCATGACCTTTGTGTACGCAGATGTGCCGGCGGACATGCTTGACGAAGTCGCCGAAATGCGCGAGTTCCTGATGGAGGCGGCCGCTGAGGCCAACGATGAGTTCATGGAGAAGTACCTCGAGGAAGGTGAGCTCACTGAGGAAGAGATTAAGATAGGGATTCGCGCGCGTACCATAGCCAACGAGATAATCCCCGTATTGGGAGGCTCTGCCTTCAAGAACAAGGGCGTACAGGCAATGCTGGATGCGGTAATAGAATACATGCCTGCGCCTACTGAAGTTAAGGCCATTGAAGGTACTCTGCTGGATAAGGAGGGCACTATTGAAGTTCGAGAGGCGGATGACGCCGCCCCTTTCTCGGCACTGGCATTCAAGATCGCGACTGACCCATTCGTGGGTACGCTGACTTTTTTCCGCGTTTACTCTGGCACATTGCAAAGCGGCACCGGTGTCTATAACTCGGTAAAGGAGAAGAAGGAACGGATTGGGCGTATGGTGCAGATGCACGCCAACAGTCGAGAGGAAATCAAGGAAGTACTGGCGGGCGATATTGCCGCAGCGATTGGCCTCAAGGATGTGACAACCGGTGATACGCTGTGCGATATCGATAGACCAATCATCCTCGAGCGTATGGTATTCCCCGAGCCAGTGATTTCGGTGGCCGTTGAACCAAAATCGAAAGCCGATCAGGAAAAAATGGGTGTTGCACTAGGCAAGCTGGCTCAGGAAGATCCCTCATTCCGCGTCAGAACTGACGAGGAATCCGGCCAGACTATTATCTCCGGAATGGGAGAATTGCACCTGGATGTTCTGGTCGATAGGATGCGCCGCGAGTTTCATGTCGAAGCGAATATTGGTAAACCCCAGGTCGCTTATCGCGAGGCGATTCGCAATACTTCCGAGATTGAAGGCAAATTTGTTCGTCAGTCCGGCGGTCGCGGTCAGTACGGTCACGTCTGGATCAGGTTCGAGCCCGGTGAAGATGGAAACGCTGAAGGGCTGGAGTTTGTCAACGAAGTTGTCGGTGGTACGGTTCCCCGTGAATATGTCCCGGCAGTCCAGAAGGGCATTGAAGAGCAGATGAAGAACGGCGTTCTGGCTGGTTATCCTTTGCTGGGTTTGAAGGCAAGCCTGTTCGATGGTTCGTACCACGACGTGGATTCCAATGAAATGGCCTTCAAGATAGCGGGTTCCATGGCCACCAAGAAGTTGGCCCAGTTGGGCGGTGCGGTGCTACTTGAGCCTATCATGGCCGTTGAAGTGGTTACGCCTGAGGAGAACATGGGTGACGTGGTCGGCGACCTCAACCGTCGCCGTGGCCTGATCGGCGGCATGGATGAAAACGCGATGGGTAAAGTGATTACCGCAGAGGTCCCCTTGGCGGAGATGTTTGGTTACGCAACCGATCTGCGTTCCGCGACCCAGGGTCGTGCTACCTATACGATGGAATTTGCCAGATATTCCGAAGCGCCGAACAATATTGCGCAGGAAATTATTTCCAAAAATCAAACAAATTAAGATTTAGTCTATTTCACAGAGGTGATTAAAAGTGTCAAAGGAAGCATTTGCGCGTACCAAACCCCACGTTAACGTAGGCACGATTGGTCATGTTGACCACGGCAAGACGACGCTGACGGCGGCCCTGACCAAGGTGTGTGCTGAGACCTGGGGTGGACAAGTGGTAGCCTTCGACGGCATTGACAATGCGCCGGAAGAGAAAGCGCGGGGTATCACCATTTCGACGTCTCACGTGGAATACAACTCTGCGACGCGTCACTACGCGCACGTGGATTGCCCGGGACACGCGGACTATGTGAAGAACATGATCACCGGAGCGGCGCAGATGGACGGCGCGATTCTGGTGTGTGGTGCGACCGATGGCCCCATGCCACAGACCCGGGAGCACATTCTGCTGTCGCGTCAGGTGGGTGTTCCCTACATTGTGGTATTCCTGAACAAGGCTGACCTGCTGGCAGACGACTGCGGCGGTGCGGACTCTGAGGAATACGCAGAGATGAAGGAACTGGTCGAGATGGAGCTGCGCGAGCTGCTGGACAAGTATGAGTTCCCTGGCGACGACACGCCGATCATCTGTGGTTCCGCGCTGATGGCGCTGAACGGTGAGGACGAGAACGGTCTGGGTACGACTGCGGTCAAGGCGCTGGTAGAGGCGCTGGATTCATTCATTCCTGAGCCGGTGCGTGCGATTGACCAGCCGTTCCTGATGCCGGTAGAGGACGTATTCTCCATATCTGGCCGCGGTACGGTGGTGACTGGCCGGGTTGAGCGTGGTGTGATCAAGATTGGCGAGGAGCTTGAGATTATCGGCATCCGCGACACCCAGAAGACGACCTGTACGGGTGTTGAGATGTTCCGCAAGCTGCTGGACGAGGGCCGTGCGGGTGAGAACGTGGGTGTACTGCTGCGTGGTACCAAGCGTGAAGACGTTGAGCGTGGTCAGGTACTGGCCAAGCCGGGTTCTGTGAACCCGCACACGAAGTTCGAGGCCGAGGTTTACATTCTGTCCAAGGAAGAGGGTGGTCGTCATACGCCGTTCTTCAAGGGTTACCGTCCGCAGTTTTACTTCCGTACGACGGACGTGACGGGCGCCTGTGAGTTGCCTGAGGGTGTTGAGATGGTGATGCCTGGGGATAACGTGCAGATGGTGGCGACCTTGATTGCGCCGATTGCGATGGAGGAAGGCCTGCGTTTTGCGATTCGTGAGGGTGGGCGTACGGTTGGCGCCGGTGTGGTAGCCAAGATTATCGAGTAAATGCCAGGAAATTCGAGCACATAACCAGCCCGGCCTTACCGCCGGGCTTTTTTATGGGCCGTATTTTCAGTCGGGAAGCAGGCCCGCCGATTTTTGGTTTGTCGCTGGCGTCAGATACTCTCGAATACCAGTGAACTCAGTGTCTGAGCGGCTAATGCCTGCTATTAACCTCAGAAAGCTGCTCGTTCAAAGTAAGGAAATCGTAGAGGTAGCCAATAAAAAAAAGTCCGCCGGTGCAGAGATATATCAGGCCCGGTGAATATTTTTCCCATGTAAAAACGGTGAACGCCGAACAGGCCTAGAAAAGTCAGGAGAATCCATGTCAGGTCATAATTGACAGGCCCGGGGACGAAACGGCGCTCTGCTTCCCGCTCCATAGAGGGGATCAGGAACAGATCGACAATCCAGCCAATAAAGAATAGGCCGAATGTGAAGAACCAGATGACCCCTGTAACCTGTTTGCCGTAGTAGAATCGATGGGCTCCAATGAATCCGAATATCCAGAGCAGGTAGCCCAGCAATATTGAATGTGTGCGCGGGGTTTGTTCCATGTATTGCTCCTCAGTACGGTCAGTCGAGAGCACTCATGGTCGTGTCTGCCCCCCACCGCGTCAAGTCCAGGATTCATCGCTGGAGTCCCGGTATGCTGATATGGATCATGGAATTGATCGGCCCGCGCGCTAAGCTGCACACAGAGTTTTACATAGGTATGAGGAGATTGTATGGCAGTAGAACACCACGACCTTATTCACGAGTTTCCGCACTTAAAAACACGCATCCATGAGTTAAAGGTAAGTGATGCCCATTTTCGGAGATTATTCGACGAGTACCACGATCTGACCCGCGAGGTCGAAAAGATGGAAGATGAGGTGACCCCTGTCGCGACCCGCACCGAGGAAGAGGCCAAACTGCGACGCTTGCACCTGAAGGACGAGCTGTATCGTCTGTTGACGGCCACTTAAGGCAGGAGGCCTCTATCTATGGCGCATGAAGCCCTAAAACACCAGTTGGAAAAGCGCTTGGCTGCATTGCGGACGCGTCTTTCCAGCCTCAAGAAAGACGTTACCCAGCCATACTCAGGGGACTCTGCTGAGCAGGCGCAGGAGCGTGAAAACGACCAGGTAGTGGATGCTATTGGGAATGAGACGACTCGGTCAATTCGCGTCATCCTTGCAGCCCTTGAACGTATTGAAAATGGCACCTACGGCACATGTGACAGTTGTGGGGATGCTATAGACGAGGCACGGTTGAGGGCTGTTCCTGAAGCCACTCGCTGCCTGAACTGCGCCCAGTAGCGGGTGTTCTCGTCGCTCCGCGCACAAATCGAGCCATATATAGCCCCAGGTTATGACAAGTTCGCTAAGAGCGCGGGGTCGCTCTAATAATTAGTTCGGTGCCCTGCTTGACATGTGTTGGGGCGATCATTAGAATTCGCGTTCCTTTTTCGGGGGGTTCCATCGCGAGCCTCTGGTTTTTTATTTGATTGGAGTTAAGTCAGGTGCACAGTCAACGCATTCGAATTCGCCTCAAAGCCTTTGACCATCGATTGATAGATTCCTCTACTCAGGAAATCGTTGAAACAGCGCGCCGCACCGGTGCTTTGGTTAAAGGCCCGATCCCACTTCCCACTCGGAAGGAAAAGTTTACCGTGCTGATTTCGCCGCACGTTAACAAGGACGCCCGTGATCAGTACGAGATTCGTACTCACAAGAGGTTGTTGGACATTGTGGAGCCCACAGAGAAAACCGTGGATGCCCTGATGAAACTTGACCTGGCAGCAGGCGTAGAAGTTCAGATTAGTCTTGGTTAACTACAAATTGTAGCAAGACCTGCTTGGGGCAGGAGTCCCGAGTGTGTAACGCCCAGAAATGGGCGGCCATAGAGGGTTCAGCCCCGTACACTGAGAGGTTAGTAAAATGACTATTGGTTTAGTCGGTCGTAAGTCCGGTATGACGCGTGTTTTTACCGCGGAAGGTGTTTCAATCCCAGTAACCGTAGTGGAGATTACTCCAAACCGCGTTACTCAAATCAAAGAGATCGATAGCGATGGCTATCGTGCGATTCAGGTCACCAGGGGAAGTCGTAAGGCCTCCAGGGTAAGCAAGTCACAGGCGGGACAGTTCGCCAAGGCTGGTGTCGAAGCGGGCACAGGCCTGTGGGAATTTCGTCTGGGCGACGCTGATGAGGCGCCCGCCGTTGGTTCTGAACTCACCGTCGAGCGGTTCGAAGTTGGTCAGAAAGTTGATGTGGCGGGAAAATCCAAGGGCAAGGGTTTCCAGGGTGTTATCAAGCGCTGGAATTTTGCCATGCAGGACGCTACACACGGTAACTCACGCTCGCACCGCGCTCCCGGTTCTATTGGTCAGAACCAAACCCCCGGACGGGTATGGAAGGGCAAAAAAATGGCTGGGCACATGGGTGCTGTGAATGTCACGACTCAGGGGCTGGAAATTGTCCGGGTGGATGTCGAGAGAAATTTATTGCTTATCAAGGGCGCTGTACCTGGTGCGCCCGGCGGCGACGTAATTGTCCGTCCCGCGGCCAAAGCATAAGGTTAGGGGGTCTCTAACGTGGAACTAAGTGTTTGTAAGCCGGGTAGCAGCGAAGTGGGCACAGTGTCGGTTTCTGACGTCACTTTCGCGCGTGAATACAATGAGGATCTGGTTCACCAGGTAGTTACTGCCTATATGGCGGGAGCCCGGCAGGGAACTCGCGCTCAGAAGAACCGCGCTGCGGTAAATGGCGGTGGCAAGAAGCCCTGGCGTCAAAAGGGCACTGGTCGGGCTCGCGCAGGGACTACACGGTCACCGATCTGGCGTAGTGGTGGTGTGACTTTTGCCGCTCAGCCGCAGGATCACTCTCAGAAAGTTAATCGCAAGATGTATCGTGCGGCTATGCAAACGATCATGTCGGAACTGGCGCGCCAGGACCGCTTGGTGGTTGTTGAGAGTTTGGACCTGGAGTCGCCTAAAACCAAGCTCTTGGTGAAGCGACTTGGCGAATATGGCTTAGACAATGTCCTCATCGTTTCCGCCGAGGTTAATGAAAATTTGTATCTCGCCGCGCGCAATTTGCACAAGGTGGATGTGAGTGATGTCGACGGTGTTGATCCGCTCAGTCTCATTGGTCACGATAAAGTTATGGTCACGGTTGATGCTGTAAAGAAATTTGAGGAGATGCTGGGATGAACCAGGAGCGCATATTTCAGGTGTTGACAGGCCCGCATACTTCTGAAAAGGCCGCCATCGTTGCAGACATGAATAATCAGTATGTGTTCAAGGTCGCAGTTGATGCATCCAAGACGGAAATAAAGAAATCTGTTGAGCAGTTATTCAAGGTCAAGGTCAGTGATGTAAATACCTTGAGGGTCAAAGGCAAGGTCAAGCGTAACAAGCATGGCTTCAGCACCAAATCAACCTGGAAGAAAGCTTACGTAAGACTGGAGCAGGGTCAGGACATCGACTTTGCCTTGGCAGATTAAGGAGCGGGAGCGAAATGGCAGTATTAAAGAGTAAGCCTACTTCACCGGGTCGTCGCCACGTCGTCCGGGTAGTTAACGACGATCTGCACAAGGGCGCACCCTATGCGCCGTTGTTGGAAAACCAAACCAGGAATGGTGGTCGTAACAATAATGGGCGAATTACAACTCGCCACATTGGCGGCGGCCACAGGCAGCACTATCGCATTATCGATTTTAAGCGCACCAAGGACGCTATCCCCGCAAAGGTAGAGCGTCTGGAGTATGATCCAAATCGCACGGCGCATATTGCTCTGCTGTTATTTGCTGATGGGGAGCGTCGCTATATCATTGCGCCCCGAGGCGTAAAAGCCGGCGATATTCTTCAGTCGGGTCCTGCTGCGCCGATCAAGCCTGGTAATTGTTTACCTCTGCGCAATATACCGGTTGGTTCAGTGGTGCACTGTATAGAATTGAAGCCCGGTAAAGGTTCACAGATTGCGCGCTCTGCGGGCGCGTCAGTGCAGCTAGTTGCGCGCGAAGGTCAGTACGCCACTTTGCGTTTGCGCTCCGGTGAAATGCGCAAGGTGTTGTCTGATTGTCGAGCAACACTGGGTGAGGTTTCCAACTCGGAGCACAACCTGCGCAAATTGGGTAAGGCCGGAGCCGTCCGTTGGCGCGGCGTTAGACCGACTGTCCGTGGTGTCGCGATGAACCCGGTCGACCACCCGCATGGTGGTGGTGAGGGTCGGACCTCAGGTGGTCGTCATCCAGTTAGTCCCTGGGGTACACCTACCAAGGGTTACAAAACACGTAAGAACAAGCGTACTGACGGTTTGATTGTACGTCGTCGTGGTAAGAAGTAAGTTCGGTCGTTAGAGCCAAGAGACTAGAGGAATACATTGTGCCGCGTTCACTGAAGAAAGGTCCTTTTATCGACCTTCACCTGATGAAAAAAGTTGAAGCTGCAATTGCGAGCAACGACCGTCGACCGATCAAGACGTGGTCACGTCGCTCTATGATATCACCCGATATGGTTGGTCTGACCATCGCTGTTCACAATGGCCGTCAGCACATACCAGTTTTGGTTAATGAAGACATGGTCGGGCATAAACTGGGGGAGTTTGCGCTAACCCGCACATTCCGGGGCCACGTTGTGGACAAGGCGGCCAAGCGTTAGACGCTGAATTGTAGCGAGGTTTAGGAAATGGAAGTAGCAGCAAGATTGAAAGGTGCCCAAATATCTGCACAGAAAGTTCGCCTGGTTGCGGATCAGGTGCGGGGTTTGCGCGTGGAAGAGGCTCTCGGCCTGCTGGAGTTCAGCACCAAAAAGGCCGCTCATATTGTCAAGAAGTTGCTCGACTCAGCTATAGCCAACGCTGAGAACAATGAAGGTGCGGATGTCGACGAATTAAAGGTGTCCAGCATTTTTGTAGATGAAGGTATGACTATGAAGCGTTTGCGCCCGCGAGCTAAAGGTCGTGCGGACCGTATATTGAAGCGCAGCTGCCATATCACTATAAAAGTTGCAGATAGCGACCTCTAAGTTTAGGAGAAGACCAAATGGGTCAGAAAGTACATCCCACCGGCATACGCTTAGGAATTGTTAAGGATCACACATCGATCTGGTATGCCGATAACAAGAACTACGCCAAGCAGTTGATTACTGATTTGCAGGCGCGGGCCTATATTGAGAAGACATTGGATCACGCATCTGTCAGTCGCATAGTGATCGAGCGTCCGGCGCAAACAGCGCGCATTACCATTCACACTGCCAGACCAGGTATTATTATCGGCAAGAAGGGTGAGGATGTCGACAAGCTGCGTAAAGACCTGACGCAGAAGATGGGTGTGCCGGTACACATCAATATTGAAGAGATACGCAAGCCGGATCTTGACGCAAAGTTGGTTGCGCAAAACGTTGCACAACAGCTTGAGCGTCGAGTGATGTTCCGTCGCGCTATGAAGCGTGTGGTGCAGAACGCCATGCGTCAGGGTGCTGAGGGTATCAAAGTCCAGGTGGGAGGGCGCTTAGGTGGTACCGAAATCGCGCGCACAGAGTGGTATCGCGAAGGTCGAGTGCCTTTGCATACTCTGCGAGCGGACATTGACTATGCCACGTACGAGGCCGTCACTACCTTCGGAATTATAGGCGTGAAGGTGTGGATTTTTAAGGGCGAAGTCATTGGCACCGAAGGCCAGGCCGATAGCGCCAAGAAGACAGCAACTAATTAAGGGTTACGCAGATGCTTCAACCAAAGCGTACAAAATTTCGCAAGATGATGAAGGGCCGCAACCGTGGCCTGGCGCATCGTGGCAGCAAGGTGAGCTTCGGCGAGTATGGTTTGAAAGCCACCAGCCGTGGGCGCCTAACGGCCCGTCAAATAGAGGCGGCCCGTCGTGCGATGACCCGCCACATAAAGCGTGGTGGAAAAATCTGGATTCGTGTGTTCCCGGATAAGCCGATCACGGGCAAGCCCTTGGAAGTGCGTCAGGGTAAAGGTAAGGGTAATGTCGAGTACTGGGTCGCGCAGATTAAGCCAGGCAAGGTGCTCTACGAACTGCAGGGCGTTTCCGAAGAGTTGGCACGAGAGGCGTTTGCCCTTGCTGCGGCCAAGATGCCTATTGCCACGCAATTTGTTAAACGGACGGTGATGTGATGAAAGCAAGCGAATTACGTGCAAAGTCCGCTGATGATCTGGGTAAGGAACTCCTCACTTTGCGTGAGGAGCAGTTCAAGCTGCGTATGCAACGGGCAACTGGTCAATTGGGACAAACTCACTTGCTTCAGCAGAATCAACGTGACATTGCTCGTGTGAAGACTGTACTCACTCAAAAGGCGGGTAATTGAAAATGTCAGGAGTAGAAAAGCGTACAAGAGTCACAACCGGTAAGGTTGTAAGCAACAAAATGGATAAGACGATAACTGTGCTGATAGAGCGTCGGGAGAAGCATCCCGTCTATGGCAAGTACATCACGCGGTCATCGAAGATTCATGCTCATGATGAAAACAACCAGTGCAGTATGGGCGACACCGTTACGGTTGCTGAATCGCGTCCTATTTCCAAAAGCAAGACCTGGAAATTGTTGGAAATAGTGGAAAGAGCCACTCAGGACTGATCCGGGTATCAGAAGCAAAGGGGTAGCGGCTTGGCCGCAAGTGGGAGTAGAGCATGATTCAGACACAGTCATATTTGGAAGTCGCAGACAACAGCGGTGCTCGTCGAGTGATGTGCATAAAGGTGTTGGGTGGCTCCAAGCGCCGCTATGCTCGAGTTGGCGACCTTATTAAGGTAACGGTTAAGGAAGCAAATCCTCGTGGCAAGGTCAAAAAGGGCCAGGTGATGACTGCCGTGGTCGTTCGTACCAGAAAGGGTGTTCGTCGACCCGATGGATCTCTGATCAAGTTCGACGATAATGCCGCAGTTTTGCTTGATGGCAAGGAAGCTCCAATAGGGACGCGTATATTTGGGCCGGTAACTCGGGAGCTACGTGGTGAAAAGTTTATGAAGATTATTTCCTTGGCCCCAGAAGTTATCTAGCCTATCGGGTAGGGAGAGGTAGAGATATGTTGAAGATTAAAAGCGAAGACGAAGTGATTATCCTGGCCGGCAAGGACAAGGGTAAGCGCGGCAAGGTACGCAGGGTTCTGGATGACAATAGAGTCATTGTGTCCGGTATCAATATGATTAAGAAGCATACCAAGCCTAATCCACAGGCGGGCGTGGTTGGTGGAATAGTTGAGAATGAGAGCCCTATTCAGACTTCGAATGTAGCGATATTCAACCCGAGCACAAATAAGGCTGATCGCGTTGGTTTTAAGGTGGATGGAGATAGAAAGGTTCGAATTTTCAAATCCAGTGGCGAGGAGATTGACTCCTAAGCCTTATATGGCTGACTGGTCGACAGGTAGAAGACATGACAACGTTGAAGCACAAATACAAGAGCGAAATCATTCCACAGCTTAAGGAAGAGTTGGGTCTGAAAAATGTGATGGAAGTCCCGCGTATTACAAAGATCACGCTAAACATGGGCGTGGGCGAGGCGCTGGGCGACAAGAAGGTCTTGGAGAATGCCGTTGCTGATATGGAAAAAATAGCAGGCCAAAAAGTGGTCGTGACCAAGGCGCGCAAGTCTATCGCGAACTTCAAGGTGCGTGACGGCTGGCCTATTGGTTGTAAGGTAACGCTGCGTTCAGATCGTATGTATGAGTTTTTAGATCGCCTGATCAGCATTGCTATTCCCCGCATACGGGATTTTCGTGGCGTGAGTCCTAAATCCTTTGATGGTCGCGGTAACTTTGCAATGGGTGTGACTGAACAAATTATATTTCCTGAAATTGAGTACGATAAGGTGGATGCATTGCGCGGTATGGATATCACAATTACTACCTCTGCTCGCACGGATGACGAAGGCCGTGCATTGCTGCGCGCTTTCAACTTCCCACTGAAGGATTAAGAGGCTTTATACATGGCAAAGAAATCAATGATTGCACGCGAGAAAAAGCGTACACAAATCGCGGCAAAGTACGCAGTAAAGCGCGCGGCATTGAAGGCGACCTTGGTTAGTACCAAGGCCTCAGACGAAGATAAATGGGAAGCGCAGGTGAGCTTACAGAAGCTTCCGCGTGATGCCAGTCCGACTCGGCAGCGACGTCGCTGCCAGATTACAGGCCGGCCGCACGGGGTCTATCGTAAGTTCGGTCTTTGTCGAAACAAGTTGCGCGAGGCTGCGATGCGCGGCGACGTGCCCGGCCTGGTTAAGTCGAGCTGGTAACTGGCGAGATGGTCTACGGAGATTAATAGATTATGAGTATGCAAGATCCCCTGTCAGATATGCTGACCCGCATTCGTAACGCACAAATGGCTGGCAAGAAACGCGTTGAAATGCCCGGGTCCAAGTTGAAGGTTGCTGTGGCCCAGGTGTTGAAGGACGAAGGTTATGTCGATGGCTTCAGTGCCACGAACGATGGCGTTAAGCCGCGATTGGCCATTGATTTGAAATATTATCTTGGTAAGCCCGTGATTGCCGAGATAAATCGTGTAAGCCGCCCTGGCCTGCGTACCTACAGTGGTAGGGGTGATCTGCCCTCAGTTCGAACAGGCTTGGGTGTGGCCATCATTTCCACATCGCGGGGAGTGATGACTGATCGCGCGGCTCGCGCTGCCGGTGTTGGTGGCGAAGTGCTCTGCACTGTTTACTAAAACTATATTTGATGTAAAGAGTATTGCAAAATGTCTAGAGTCGCAAAGGATCCAATACCGCTGCCCAAGGGTGTAGAGGTAAAGCTCAATGGTAGCGATCTCACTGTTAAGGGCGATAAAGGTACGTTGGGTCTTTCTTTGTCGAAAGGTATACAGCTTACCCAGGACGACAACGTTCTGACCCTGGCATACGAAAGCGTCCAATATAGTGCCATGGCAGGAACAACTCGTGCTCTGGTAAGCAATATGGTCAAGGGCGTCAGCGAAGGTTGGCAGAAGAAGCTTGTACTGAATGGCGTAGGCTATCGGGCCAAGGTTACTGACAATATAGTCAATCTGACTGTGGGCCTTTCCCATCCGGTGGATTATAAACTACCAGACGGTGTTTCAGCCGAAAGCCCCAGTCCAACCGAAGTAATTTTGAAGGGTATAGACAAGCACGCGGTTGGGCAGGCTGCAGCGGAACTCCGCAGCTTCCGTCCGCCCGAGCCATATAAAGGTAAGGGTATTCGCTACGCTGATGAGGTAGTCCGTCGTAAAGAAGCCAAGAAAAAATAGGTATATGAGATGAGTGCAAAGAATGATTCAAGGTTGCGTCGCGCTCGCCGTGCTCGTACCCGAATACGTGATCTGGGTATGAACCGACTGAGTGTGCACCGTACTCCCAGGCACATCTATGCCCAGATTATAGCCCCTGCTGGAGATAAGGTGCTCGCCAGCGCTTCGACGCTGGACTCTGATCTGCGCAATGGAGCGACCGGCAATATCGCCGCTGCGGCAGAAGTTGGCAAACTGGTAGCAAAGCGTGCCATGGAAGCAGGTATAGGCAAGGTCGCTTTTGATCGCGGCGGGTATAAGTATCACGGACGTGTTAAGGCTTTAGCTGATGCCGCGCGTGAAATAGGACTGGAATTCTAGGATATACATATGGCTTTTAACGATCAGAAAAAGCAGCAAACTGAAGGCGATTTCCTGGAGAAGCTGGTACAGGTCAATCGTGTGGCCAAGGTGGTTAAGGGTGGCCGTATCTTCAGTTTCACGGCTCTGACGGTTGTCGGTGACGGTAAAGGAAAAGTTGGCTTCGGTCGCGGTAAAGCACGTGAAGTGCCGGTCGCTATCCAGAAGGCGATGGAGGCGGCGCGCCGCAATATGATTAAGGTCCAGTTGAATAATGGCACCCTTCAGTATGCAATAAAAGCTTCCCACGGTGCTTCCAAGGTGTATATGCGGCCGGCCTCTGAAGGTACTGGCGTCATCGCCGGTGGGGCGATGCGAGCGGTGCTTGAAATTGCCGGCGTACATAACGTGCTGGCTAAATGCTACGGTTCTACTAATCCGGTGAATGTCGTAAGGGCAACTTTCAATGGTCTTCGCACTATGTCCTCGCCTGAGGATGTTGCCGCCAAGCGTGGCAAGACAGTTGAAGAAATTCTGAATTAACTATTAGGTTGGCTAGTCATGGCTAAAACATCGATCAAGGTAACACAGGTCAAAAGTACCTTTGGACGCCTGAAAAATCACAGGGCGTGTGTAGCGGGGCTTGGTTTGCGCCGAATTGGCCACACGGTTGAAGTTGAGGATACACCCGCAGTTCGAGGCATGATCAACCGGGTGCACTACCTGGTAAGGGTAGAGGAGTAAGTTATGTCCGATGTAATGCGACTGAATAGCCTGAGTCCAGCGCCAGGCGCCAAGAAGGACGCCAAGCGTGTAGGGCGTGGTATTGGCAGCGGCACGGGCAAGACGGCCGGTCGTGGCCATAAAGGGCAGAAGTCTCGCTCCGGTGGCAAGGTCAGGCCGGGCTTTGAGGGCGGTCAGATGCCGCTGCAAAAGCGCCTGCCAAAGTACGGTTTTACATCACGTATCAGTCGCACCACAGCACAGATTCGCTTGGGCGAATTGAATGCCATTGAGGGTGATGTTGTCGATCTGGCGGCACTAAAGAGCGCAGATTTAGTTAAGGAGAATGTGATCCGGGCTCGTGTGTTTCTATCTGGCGAGCTGAATAAGGCGGTTACTCTCAAGGGCCTCGTGGTCACCAAGGGTGCACGCGAAGCTATTGAGAAGTCTGGCGGGAAAGTAGAGGACTAAATGGCAACCGGACAGCTGCCCTCAGTAAACAAGGCGGGTCTTGGCGAGCTCTTTTCTCGGCTGCGCTTTGTTTTGCTCGCCATAATCGTTTATCGAATCGGAACGCATATTCCGCTGCCTGGAATTGACCCCAAGCAGTTGGCGGCGCTGTTCAGTCAGAATCAGGGTACGATTCTGGGTCTGGCCAATATGTTCTCCGGTGGCGCTTTGCAGCGAATGAGTATCCTGGCGTTGGGGATCATGCCCTATATTTCCTCCTCCATTATCATGCAGTTGATGTCAGCAGTGACGCCACAGCTGGAGCAGTTGAAGAAGGAAGGCGAGTCCGGCCGTCGTAAAATCAGCCAGTACACGCGTTATCTGACAGTGTTATTGGCCTTTATTCAGGCGGTCGGCATGACTGCGGGTATGGCTAAACAGGGTATGGCATATGACACATCGTTGCTGTTTTATGTGATTGCTATTACCTCTCTGGTTACCGGCGCCGTATTTATGATGTGGCTGGGGGAGCAGATTACTGAAAAGGGTGTGGGTAACGGTATATCCATGTTGATTTTCTCCGGTATTGTGGCGGGGTTGCCCGCAGCTATTGGTAAATCATTGGAACAGGCGAGGCAGGGAGAGCTGAATATCCTGGTACTACTGTTTATCCTGACACTGGCAATCGCAGTCATTTACATGATCGTGTTTATTGAGCGCGGTCAGCGGCGTATCACAGTGAACTACGCCAAGAGGCAGCAGGGGCGCAAGATGTATCAGGCGCAGAGTTCCCATCTGCCGCTGAAAGTAAATATGTCCGGGGTGATTCCGGCGATTTTTGCCAGTAGTATCTTGCTGTTTCCGGCGTCTATCGCCCAGTGGTTCGGCTCGAGCGGCTCTGCCGACTGGTTACAGGACCTGGCAGTGGCAATTGGTCCCGGCCAGCCTTTGAATATCCTGTTGTTCACAGTATTTGTAGTGTTTTTCTGCTTTTTTTATACGGCCTTGATGTTCAATCCGGTAGAGGTAGCTGACAACCTGAAGCGTTCGGGTGCTTTTGTTCCTGGAATTAGGCCGGGGGAAAAGACCGCCGATTATATCGATGGCGTACTGACCCGGTTGACTGTGTTTGGTGCGGCCTATATTGCGCTCGTTTGTTTGCTGCCGCAATTTCTCGTTGTTATGTGGAATGTGCCTTTTTATCTGGGTGGCACATCGTTACTGATTGTAGTGGTGGTTGTCATGGATTTCATGGCTCAGGTGCAGAGTCACCTGATGTCACACCAGTATGACTCAGTGATGAAAAAGGCCAATTTGAAGAATTATGGTGGAGCCGGGCGCGTTCGATAGTTGGGTCCGGATTGTCCAAGTGGGAGTGGTTGTAATGAAAGTACGTGCATCAGTAAAGAAAATCTGTAGGAACTGTAAAGTGGTCCGCCGCAAGGGTGTCGTTCGTGTGATCTGTAATACTGATCCACGACACAAACAGCGTCAGGGGTAAGGCCGACCAGCGCACTGGTTGATTTTTATTAGCGATATCGCTAGACTGCTGCGCCTTTTGTGCGCCCCCTAGGTGCGGTACGGCCAAGGGCCGGGGTTAGGACAGGGTGCAGCATGCAGCAACGACAAATGATTGGAGAGAGTTGAATGGCTCGTATTGCCGGCGTCAACATACCAGATAACAAGCATGCCGTTATCTCATTGACATATATTTATGGTGTAGGCCGTAGTCAGGCCAGGCGCCTCTGTGCTGACACCGGCGTTGCTGAAAACGCCAAGATAGGAGAACTGACTGAGCAGGAGATGGATGCTCTTCGCGCCAAAGTAGGTGACATGATGGTGGAGGGCGATTTGCGTCGTGAACTCTCCATGAACATCAAGCGACTGATGGATCTGGGTTGCAATCGCGGCCTGCGGCACCGCAGGGGTCTGCCTTTGCGAGGGCAGCGAACCAAGACCAATGCCCGTACCCGTAAAGGGCCGCGCAAGCCGATTCGCAAGTAGGCACTGTTCGCCGCGAATCCTTTTTAGTGTAGCTGCACCCTAGTGCAGTGTTGATATTAATGCAGGAAATAGAGTATGGCTAAGCCAAGTGCCAAGAGCACTCGAAAAAAAATCACCAAGACTGTTATCGACGGAATTGCGCATATTCATGCGTCCTTCAATAACACCATTATTACTATCACAGATCGGCAGGGTAATACCCTCAGTTGGGCAACATCCGGCGGTTCCGGCTTTCGCGGTTCGCGCAAAAGTACTCCTTTCGCTGCCCAGGTAGCGGCAGAGCGTGCCGGCGAGGCGGCAAAGGAGTACGGTCTCAAAAATCTCGACGTACAGGTGAAAGGTCCCGGACCCGGTCGAGAGTCCGCTGTTCGTGCGCTGAACTCCTGTGGTTACAAGATCAGCAACATTACAGACGTTACGCCTATCCCCCACAATGGCTGCCGTCCTCCCAAGAAACGTCGCGTATAACGCTTACAGGATAGAATTGACATGGCTCGATATATTGGACCCAAGTGCAAACTCTCCCGTCGAGAAGGAACGGATCTGTTCCTGAAAAGCGGGGTTCGTGCGCTGGAAAGCAAGTGTAAGGTAGAAACTATTCCCGGTCAGCATGGGGCCCGCCGTGGTCGTTTGTCGGACTACGGTGTGCAGTTGCGAGAAAAGCAGAAGGTGCGTCGAATCTATGGTGTGCTGGAAAAACAGTTCCGCAATTATTACAAAGAGGCTGCCCGTCTTAAGGGTGCAACAGGTGAAAACCTGCTCCAGCTTCTGGAGAGCAGACTGGATAACGTGGTTTATCGTATGGGGTTTGGCTCTACTCGCGCGGAATCCCGCCAACTGGTTTCCCACAAGGCCATTATGGTAAATGGTGCTGTTGTTAATATCCCCTCATACCAGGTAAAGGCAGGTGATGTCGTTGCCCTGCGGGAGAAGGCCAAGAAGCAGCTGCGCGTGCAGTCTGCCCTGGCGCTGGCTTCTCATCGCGGTGATGCGGAGTGGATCGAAGTCAACAGCGAGAAGCTGGAAGGAGTGTTCAAGGCAGTACCTGATCGTCAGGATCTGTCTTCCGAGATCAACGAAAACCTTATCGTCGAGCTTTACTCCAAGTAATCCACTGACGGACCAACCTAAAAGACAGGTGCCCCAATGCAGAGTGCAGTGAACGAATTTTTAACCCCCCGCGTGATCAATGTTGACGAGAAAAACAGCACACGCTCCCAGGTGACTCTGGAGCCTCTGGAGCGCGGCTTTGGCCATACCTTGGGCAATGCGCTTCGTCGTATTTTGTTATCTTCCATGCCAGGAAGTGCAATTACCGAAGTGGAAATTGACGGCGTGCTTCACGAGTACAGTGCGATTGAAGGTGTACAGGAAGATGTCATCGAAATCCTCCTGAACCTCAAGGGCGTGGCTTTGGTCATGAGCGGTAAAGAGGAAGCCGAGCTGACACTGAGCAAGAAAGGACCGGGTGTGGTGACTGCAGGCGATATCCAGGTGGATCACGATATCGAGATTCGCAACCCTGACCATGTCATTTGTCACCTCAATGCCGGCGCAGAAATTAACATGAGGCTGACTGTGGCGCTTGGTCGCGGCTATTCCCCTGCGGATTCCCGCACAAGCCCCGATGATGAAACTCGCTCTATAGGTCGTCTGCAATTGGATGCTACCTTTTCTCCGGTGTATCGCGTTTCGTATGTGGTTGAAGCCGCCCGGGTAGAGCAGCGTACTGACCTGGATAAGCTGGTGCTGGATCTCGAAACCAATGGAACCATCGATCCCGAGGAGGCGATTCGTCGCGCGGCGACTATTTTACAGCAGCAGTTGGCTGTGTTTGTCGATCTGGAGAGCGAGTCCGAGTCTGAGTCTGTGGTGGAAGAGGACGAGGTAGATCCGATTCTGTTGCGTCCGGTAGACGATCTGGAGCTTACAGTTCGCTCTGCTAACTGCCTCAAAGCCGAAAACATTTACTACATCGGTGATCTGGTGCAGCGCACTGAAGTTGAGTTGCTCAAAACACCAAACCTGGGTAAGAAATCACTTACCGAAATTAAGGACGTACTGGCGTCCCGCGGTCTGTCTCTGGGTATGCGTCTGGACAACTGGCCGCCAGCAAGTTTGAAAAACGATGATCGGGTTCTGAGTGTCTAATCAGCCCCGACCAACAGATAGCAGTGCTGTGATAGCACACTAGAATAGGATAGCAAAAATGCGTCATCGTCACAGTGGACGTCAATTAAATCGCAATAGTTCTCACCGCAAGGCCATGTTTCGTAACATGACTGTTTCCTTGGTGGAGCATGAACTGATCCGGACAACCTTGCCCAAAGCGAAGGAGCTGCGCGGCTATGCTGAGCCGCTCATTACTCTGGCAAAAAAGGACAGCGTCGCCAACCGTCGACTTGCTTTCGACCGGACGCGAGACAGTTCTGCTGTTCGCAAGCTATTTAATGAGTTGGGTCCTCGCTACCAGGAGCGTCCAGGCGGTTATATTCGTATACTCAAGTGCGGTTATCGCACGGGAGACAAGGCACCTATGGCCTATGTCGAATTGGTGGATCGTCCCCAGGTAGTGAGTGTTGAGGACGAGGAATAATTCCTGTCGGGGGTCCTCGTGCTTCCAAATTTCTACGCAAGTTGAGAAGCAAGTTTTCCATACTCCAGACTCGGTGAGCCGGATTAAACAATGAACCATTTCGACAGCTCACTCCGGAGTTTGATCAATTCTTTTACCCACAACCGAGTCCTCATTGCCAGAATGGCAAGGCGCGAGGTAGCAGCCAGGTATCGCGGATCGATTATCGGATTGGCCTGGTCATTTGTTAACCCCGTTTTGCTTCTTCTCGTTTACACTTTCATTTTCACTGTTGTTTTCAAGGCTCGTTGGGGGGACACGACAGTTCACAGCCGTTGATGATGGTAGCTTTGCTATCATGATCTTTGCCGGGATGATCGTGCATGCGCTTTTTTCCGAGTGTTTTATTCGAAGCCCCAGTTTTGATCACGGGCAATGCGAATTTTGTTAAACGAGTGGTCTTTCCGCTCGAAGTGTTGTCCTGGGTTGCCATAGGTACCGCTACATTCCACGCGGGGGTGAGTTTGCTTGTATTGCTGGCGGGAGAGCTTGTTGTTGACGGGACATATCCCGTTAACGGCAGTTTTAGTTCCAATGGTTTATCTGCCACTTATGATTCTTACGCTCGGCCTTTCATGGTTTTTTTCAGCTTCGGGTGTTTATTTCCGTGATCTGTCCCAGGTGTCGGGATTTATTAGTACAGTGCTATTGTTTTTATCACCGGTATTTTACCCTCTCTCTTCCATCCCCGAACTCTATCGTTGGGCGTTTTACCTCAATCCGCTCACTTTTATCATTGAATCCAGTCGCGAACTCCTCCTCTTTCGGCCAGTTGCCCTCCGCGACGGAACTGGGTGTGTATTATGCCGTGAGCTTAGGCGTTGCCTGGTCTGGGTTTTGCCTGGTTTCAGAAGACCAGAAGTGGATTTGCTGATGTCATCTGAGGTGGTAATAAGGGCGAGATTCCTTAAGTAAGGCTTATCAGGTGTATGAGCGACCACAGGATCGCTTTATGCAAATGCTGGTGCGTGGTAGAAAGAAGTATTTTAGCGAGTTCCAGGCACTGAAAGATGTGAGTTTTACCATCGAGAAGGGAGAAACCGTTGGAATTATCGGAAAAAATGGGTCTGGAAAATCTACTCTTCTAGAGATTGTCTGCGGCACGCTTTTGCAAAGCTCAGGAGAGGTTTCCGTCCATGGTAAAGTCGCGGCACTGCTGGAATTGGGCGCAGGATTCAACCCTGAGTTTACCGGACGCGAAAACGTAGTCCTTTATGCTTCCATCCTTGGTCTGGATGAGCATGCTATTGCTCAGCGGTTTCAGAGAATTGTTGAGTTCGCGGATATTGGTGAGTTCCTGGATCAGCCGGTCAAAACCTATTCCAGCGGCATGGTTGTCAGGCTCGCGTTTGCCGTTATTGCGCACGTTGATGCGGATATTCTTGTAATCGATGAAGCACTGGCGGTTGGAGACGCCTATTTTGTCCAGAAGTGTATGCGTTTCCTCAGGCGTTTCTGTGAGCAAGGCACACTGCTTTTTGTCTCCCATGATACAAGTTCCGTCGTCGGTCTCTGTGATCGAGCAATCTGGCTCGATAAAGGGGAAGTCCAGTCTATAGGTGCGGCTAAAGATGTGGTGGGTCTTTATTTAGAGGGTTTATACAACACTGATGTCGCTTCGAAACCAAACAAGGTCGCTATTGCAGAATTGCGGAACCCTAGTACCACTAACGAATACAGGGACCAGCGCCACGATTTTATTAATCACAGCAATTTGAGAAATGATATCGAACTGTTTGCGTTTAGTGAAAACGCAGCGGAATTTACTGAAGGACATGCTGATATTGTCGATGTCGAGTTTCTGGAGGATGGAAAGAAGCTGAGTTGGATGGTAGGTGGAGAAAGCGTAACACTGAGAATTAGGTGTATCAGCGCAATCGATCTGGATAGACCTATCGTGGGCTTCTTTATTAAAAATCGTTTGGGCCAAGCGGTTTTTGGCGATAATACCTACCTCTCGTATCGCGAATCGCCAGTAGAAGTTCTTGCCGGGCAGATGTGTGTAGCGAGTTTTGAATTCACCATGCCTTTTTTGCCTGTCGGTGATTACAGTGTGGATGTGAGCATATCCAACGGCACCCAAGAGAACTTTCATATGATCAACTGGAAATATGATGTTTTATTGTTCAGGGTGCAGTCGAGCTCGATTGTTCACGGCCTTGTGGGAATACCTATGAAGTCCATTCTTCTGGAGGTAGAGGATATCCATCGCTAAGCATGGGCTCTGTTCAGGCTGCCTTGCGCCTATTGCGCTTTTTCAGTACCTGCGCCAGAAACTGGCCGGTGAAGGAGCCTTTGATTTTCGCCACCTCCTCCGGGGTGCCGGTAGCGATAATCCGGCCGCCACCACTCCCGCCCTCAGGCCCCAGATCCACGATCCAGTCCGCGGTTTTGATCACATCAAGATTGTGCTCGATGATGACCACCGTATTGCCGTGATCGCGCAGGCGGTGCAGCACTTCCAGCAATTGCTTGATGTCCTCAAAGTGCAAGCCTGTCGTAGGCTCGTCAAGGATGTACAGGGTCTTGCCCGTGTCGCGTTTAGACAGTTCCCGGGACAGTTTGACCCGTTGCGCCTCGCCACCGGACAGGGTGGTGGCGGCCTGGCCGAGGCGGACATAGGAGAGGCCGACGTCCATCAGGGTCTGTAATTTGCGGGCGATGGCGGGGACTGGGTCAAAGAAAGGCAGGGCGTCCTCGACGGTCATTTCCAGAACTTCGTGGATATTTTTACCCTTGTAGCGCACTTCCAGAGTCTCACGGTTGTAGCGCTTGCCCTTGCAGATATCACAGGGCACATAGATATCCGGCAGGAAGTGCATCTCTACCTTGGTGACGCCGTCTCCCTGGCAAGCTTCGCAGCGACCGCCCTTCACATTGAAACTGAACCTGCCCGGTTTGTATCCACGGGAGCGAGCTTCCTGCGTTCCCGCAAACAGTTCACGTACAGGGGTAAAAATGCCGGTATAGGTCGCCGGGTTGGACCGGGGCGTGCGGCCGATAGGGCTTTGGTCGATGTCTATGCATTTGTCAATCTGCTCCATACCCGTAATCGACTCAAAGGGCGCAGGCGTGAGCGTGGTGGCACCGTTGAGTTCTGTGGCGGCGATCGGATAGAGCGTGCTGTTGATCAGCGAAGATTTGCCTGAGCCGGACACGCCGGTGACGCAAGTGAGTAGCCCGAGCGGAATCTCCAGCGTGACCGATTGCAGATTGTTGCCCGTTGCCCCCTCAAGAATAAGCAGACGCTTCGCATCGCGGGGGGTGCGCCGCTGCGGTATGCTGATTTCCCTTGCGCCGGAGAGATAAGCGCCCGTGAGTGAACGCTCGCAGTTGAGGATATCCTGCAGGGTGCCTGACGCTACTACCTGGCCTCCGTGTATGCCGGCGCCCGGGCCGATATCAATAATATGGTCTGC
This sequence comes from uncultured Gammaproteobacteria bacterium, assembly GCA_963762235.1. Taxonomy (GTDB): domain Bacteria; phylum Pseudomonadota; class Gammaproteobacteria; order Pseudomonadales; family Halieaceae; genus Marimicrobium. Next base: position 64,198 of record CAVXKH010000012.1, read on the forward strand.
ACTGCGAATCGCGTCCTCGTCGTGCTCCACTACCAGCACCGTGTTACCCATATCCCGCAGGTGGGTGAGGGTGGCCAGCAGTCGTGCATTGTCGCGCTGGTGTAGTCCAATGGATGGTTCGTCAAGGATATACATAACACCCACCAACCCCGCACCGATCTGGGATGCCAGGCGGATGCGCTGGGCCTCGCCGCCCGACAGTGTTTCGGCACTGCGATTTAGAGTGAGATAGTTGAGACCCACATCGACCAGGAAACGGTAGCGGGCGCGCAGTTCTTTCAGAATCTTGTCGGCGATTTCGCCGCGGCGACCTTCGAGTTGTAACTGTCCAAAATAGAGCTCTGCCTCGCCCACCGGCATGGCCGTAATACTGGGCAGGTCGCGCCCGTCCACAAATACATGGCGGGCGTCGCGTCGCAGTCGGGTGCCGTGGCAATCTGGGCAGGGCTGGGAGGCCAAGAATTTGGACAAATCTTCCCGTACCGATTGCGACTCCGTTTCCCGGTACCGCCGTTCCATATTGGGCAGGATACCTTCGAAGGGGTGCGTGCGTTTGAAGACATCGCCCCGGTCGTTGATGTAGGCGAAGGCGATTTCCTGTTTGCCACTGCCGTGCAGGATAATTTGGCGGTGCTTTTTACTCAACTGCTTGAAAGGTGTATCGATCTGGAATCCGTAGTGCTCCGCGAGGGAATTCAGCATGTGGAAGTAGTACACATTGCGCCGGTCCCAGCCGCGTATGGCGCCCTCCGCCAGGCTGGCCTCAGGGAACAGTACCAGCCGTTCCTCGTCAAAATACTGCTTCACACCCAGGCCATCGCAGCCGCTGCAAGCGCCTGCGGGGTTATTAAACGAAAACAGACGGGGCTCCAGTTCGTCAATGCTGTGGCCACACTCGGGGCAGGCGAAGCGTGCGGAAAAACTGATGTCCGTGTCACTGCTGTCCATGTAACTGATCGACGCCAGTCCATCGGTCAGGCCCAGGGCGGTCTCAAAGGACTCTGCCAGACGGATACCGAGGTCCTGGCGCACCTTGAATCGGTCCACCACCACCTCTATACGATGTTTCCTTTTTTTGTCCAGGACCGGTGCGTCGTCAAGATCGGTAACGATTCCGTTAATGCGGGCGCGCACGAAGCCAGCGCCCCGCAATTCCTCAAGCACGTGCAGATGTTCGCCTTTGCGCTCGCGCACCACCGGTGCCAGCAGCATGAGTTTGGTTTCCTCCGGCAGGGCCAGGACAGTGTCCACCATTTGGCTCACGGTTTGGGCCTGCAAGGTAATGCCATGGTCGGGGCAGCGTGGTTCCCCAACCCGGGCGTACAGGAGGCGCAGGTAATCATAAATCTCTGTGATCGTACCGACGGTGGAGCGAGGGTTATGGGAGGTCGATTTCTGCTCAATGGAGATGGCCGGTGACAGACCCTCGATATGATCCATATCCGGCTTTTCCATGATGGAAAGAAACTGGCGGGCATACGTGGACAGGGATTCCACATAGCGACGCTGCCCCTCGGCGTAGAGCGTATCAAAGGCGAGGGAGGACTTGCCCGAGCCAGACAGGCCAGTAATCACAACCAGTTTGTCCCGGGGGATATCGAGGTCGATGTTTTTCAGATTGTGGGTCCGCGCCCCGCGTACTTGAATGGTGTTCATAAAACCTCTGGTGCCGCTCAGAAACTGAAACCGAACAGTATATGCCCAGAGCCGCGCGTCTGGCAAAAACCCGGCCTATATTTCACCGGGATGGAGGAGTATCGATGTCCCGCGCTGCGCGAAACTGGTAACATTCCCGGCTGCTTTTCTGGCTGACTATTGGTGACTCAACCCAAGTGATAACCGTAAATCCTATGACGGCACAGGAGCGGCGCACGGTAGCGTCGCTGGCGTTGCTCTACTGTTTCCGTATGCTGGGCCTGTTCATGGTGCTGCCGCTACTGGCTCTGTATGCGGCGGACCTGCCAGGCGCAACCCCGACCCTGATCGGTCTGGCTATGGGTATGTATGGGCTGGCCAATGCCCTGCTGCAGATTCCCTTCGGCTGGCTGTCTGACAAGGTGGGTCGCAAGCCCGTTATCATTGCGGGACTGGTGCTATTTGCCCTGGGCAGCGTCGTCGCCGGGATGGCGGACAGTGTCATGGGTATTATTGTGGGCCGCACACTGCAAGGCGCCGGCGCGATTTCCAGTACCCTCATGGCCCTGGTAGCGGATCTGACCCGTGAGGAGCAGCGCACGAAGGCCATGGCTGTAGTGGGTATGAGTATTGGCCTGTCTTTTGCGGTAGGGCTGGTTCTCGGGCCTGCGGTGGCGACGTTCGGTGGCCTGCCTACTGTGTTCTGGTTTACCGCGGCGCTCGCAGGTTCCGGTATCGTCATTCTGATCCTGCTGGTGCCGTCGTCACCCCCTGCGGCCACTGGCAGCCATGACTCGGAGACGGGTGTCAGCCTGGAGTTTGTGCGGCGCGGCCTCGGGGACATGGCACTGGTGCGGCTCAATTTCGGCGTCTTCGTTCTACACTTTATCCTCGTGGCATTCTTTCTGGTGGTGCCCGGCATTATCGAGCAGTCTCTGGGCGTCGACCGGGAGCGACACTGGATGGTGTATCTGCCGGTGCTGGTGCTGTCGCTGGCCGGTATGGTGCCGTTGATGATGCTGGCGGAGCGAGGTGGTCGGCTGCGCCAGATGTTCCTGCTGGCTATTGCACTGGTTTTTGTGGCAATCGCCACCCTGGATTATGCTGCGGCCAGCCCATTGTTATACGGTGCTCTGTGGTTGTTCTTTGTGGGTTTCAATTATCTGGAGGCGACGCTTCCCTCGCTGCTTAGTAAGACGGTATCTGCGGGCAGCAAGGGGGCCGCGATGGGTGTTTACTCCACCTGCCAGTTTATGGGCGCATTCGCTGGCGGGGCTGGCGGGGGTTGGCTGCTGGATCACCTTGGCGAGGGTATGTTGAGCGGCGTGTGCCTTGCGCTGGCCGCTGGCTGGTGGCTGGTGGTGTTGCGGTCGCCCAGGCTGGCGGTGGTGAAAAATATCACCACCGGCGCGTTACCCGGCGTTTAAACGCTGAACTGCGCAGGCGTCCTGTGGCCGGATTCGGCGCCGCTGCCGGCTGAAGTGGTGGACTTTGGACGGGGTTGCTGTCGCATTTGGCAGGTGGGGTTGCTATAGTCGACCATCAATCCAGTACCGATTTTTTGTAAGCAATGAGGAAAATTTATGGCCGCAAGGGGCGTGAACAAAGTCATCCTGGTGGGTAATCTGGGCAATGATCCGGAGACCCGTTTTTTCCCCGATGGTGGCGCGGTGACTAATGCCAGTATCGCTACCAGTGACAGTTGGAAGGATAAGCAGACGGGGCAAATGCAGGAGCGTACGGAGTGGCACCGGCTTGTTTTTCGTGACCGGGGTAATCGCAGGCTGGGTCAGATAGCGGGTGAGTACCTGAAAAAGGGCTCCAAGGTTTATGTTGAAGGCTCCCTGCATACCCGCAAGTGGCAGGATAAAGAAGGCCAGGATCGTTACATAACGGAAATCGTGGTCAATGAAATGCAGATGCTGGATTCCCGGGGTGCCGGCCAGGCTGGCGGTTCTCAGGAGTCCGGCGACTTCGCCCCGAATACCCCTCGGTCCGCCCCGGCCAAACAATCGGCTGATACGGGGGCGCCGCCGGTCGGTGATTATGGCAGCTTCGATGACGACATCCCGTTCTAGCTGGGGTAGCGTCAAATGACTGGTCACTAGGATTCGGTGGGTGAAACAAAACGGTGCGTGTACTCATACTGGGCTCCGATACGCCGTTAGGCATGGCGCTTGTGCATCGACAAGCGCTTCTGGGTCGCCATGAAATAGTGCCTATGAGTCGCTCGGCGTGCCGCTGGAAGAGTGAGCGACAGGCGAAAAAAAGCGTCGTACGTGCCAACAGCGATATTGTGGTGGACGTCCGCATCGAGGCCGCAGGAGATGGCGGACTGCAGATTCAGGAACTGGATTTGCAGCGCTGTCACTGGGTGGCCAAGGGCTGTCAGCGGACTGATACCGCTTACCTGTATGTCTCCAGCTCGCGCGTGTTCTCCGGTCAATTGGACCGCCCCTACGTGGAGCAGGATGCGCCGGACAACGAGGAAGCCGTGGGTCAGTTGCTGGCTCGTGCGGAACAGGTGGTGGCTGATGCCTGTGAGCGCCACCTGATACTGCGTCTTGGTCCGATCTTTTCCTATGAAGGAACGAATCTCATCACCCAGATGCTGGGTCCCCTGCGCGAGGGTGACAGTCTGATCCTGGACAACAACCTGCGTGGTTGTCCGGTGGCCGCTGACGATGGGGCGAGGGTGATACTGGCCTTGCTCGACCAACTTGGTACCGGTCTGGAGCCCTGGGGTATTTATCATTATGGCAGTTCCGATACCGCCACCTATTATGAATTTGCCGAGGCGCTGTTGGCTTCCGCCTCCCAGTTTTTTGAGTTCAGTTCCTCGGCGGTACAACTGGAGCGCGAGGCGGAGGGTCTGAGGCCGCTGAGCAGGACGCTGAACTGCGGCAAGATTCGCAACACCTTTGCCATCAGGCAGGTGCCCTGGCGCAGTGCGATTGGTGACCTGGTGAAGCACTATTACGAACAGCAGTAGGGGGAACACCCATGGCTAAAGCGACCGATAGCAGCTCACAGGGGTTGTCTATAGCGGTACTAACGGTGTCGGATACCCGCACCGGGGACAATGATACCTCCGGAGACTATCTGGTTCAGGCGTTGGAGGCGGGGGGCCATCACACCCTAAGTAGGGCGATAGTCCGCGACGACATTTACCAGATTCGCGCCACGGTGTCGGCATGGATTGCGGATGCGGACATCAATGCGGTACTCATCACCGGTGGCACGGGGTTTTCCGGGCGCGACTCGACTCCCGAGGCGGTGCGACCCCTGTTTGACAAGGACATTGAGGGGTTTGGCGAGGTGTTCCGGGCCCTGTCCTATGCGGAAATCGGCTCCTCCACAGTGCAGTCGCGAGCTCTGGCGGGTTTCGCCAACGATACGGTTATATTCTGTATGCCTGGCTCTACTGGCGCCTGCAAGACGGCCTGGAACGGGCTCATTCGCGAACAGTTGGACAGTAGTCATCGCCCCTGTAATTTTGTGGGCGTGCTCAGGGTGCGGGAACAGGACCATTGAGCGCCATGCTGCCGGTTGCTGAGGCGCTGGCGCGGGTTCTCTGTGCTGCCCGCCCGGTAGCAGAGACCATTGAGCTGCCTCTGCTGGATGCCCTGGGCCAGGTGCTCGCAGCGGGGGTCATATCTTCTATCGATGTCCCCCCGGCGGACAACAGCGCCATGGATGGGTACGCCCTGCGCGCCCGTGAAGCCGGGCAAGCACTGCCGGTAAGCCAGCGCATCCCCGCTGGTACTGTTGGTTCTGCCCTTGTGGCAGGTACCGCAGCACGAATTTTCACCGGTGCAGCGATTCCCGCGGAAGCAGACGCGGTGGTTATGCAGGAAGACTGCACGGAAGTTGCAGGTGTGGTGACAGTGTCAGCGCCTGTCAGTGCGGGGCAGAACATCCGCCCCCGTGGACAGGATATCGCAGTCGGCGACACGGTACTGGAAAGGGGCCGTGTGCTGCGTCCACAGGATCTGGGATTGCTGGCCTCTATTGGCTGTGCGCGAGTGCAAGTCTATCGGCGTCTGCGGGTGGCGGTGCTGTCAACTGGCGACGAGTTAATTGAGCCAGGCAGCGGCGGGTTGCCCGAGGGAAGAATATACAACTCCAACCGCTATACGCTGGCTGGATTGCTGCGCTCAATCAATATTGAATTTGTTGATTGCGGGATTGTTGCGGATGATCCGGACGCTACCGCACGGGCGCTACTTGCTGCTGCTGCGTGCGCCGATTGCGTAATCACTACCGGTGGCGTTTCCGTTGGTGAGGAGGACCATGTCAAGCATCAGGTAGAACGCCTGGGCCGACTGGACCTGTGGAAGCTCGCCATCAAGCCTGGTAAACCCCTGGCGTTCGGTAGTATTGGCGATACCCCGTTTATCGGCTTGCCCGGCAATCCCACTTCCGTATTCGTCACCTTCTGCCTGATAGCTCGCCCTTTCCTGTTGCAGATGCAGGGAGTTACCGAGTCCGAACCACCGCGCCTGCAGGCGCGAGCTGCCTTCACTGTGGCCAGGCCGGGAACTCGCCAGGAATACTTGCGGGTTACCCTGGAAAACGCAGAGCTGGGGTTGCAGGCTGTGGCGTACCCCAACCAGAGCTCCGGGGTGCTCAGTTCAGTGAGTCACAGCAATGCATTGGCGGTTATTCCCGCGGGATCCACACTCAAGCAGGGCGACAGCGTGGAGGTAATATTGCTGGATTCTTTGGTGTGATACGAAGGGTGGCGTAAGGCGACGCGCGTGAAGACTGCTGACAGTCTTAGCTGGAGTATTTCTGGAACACCAGAGAAGCATTGGTGCCGCCAAAGCCAAAACTGTTGGACATCACCCGCTGCAAATCGACATTGTCATGACGCACAAGCGCGATGGGTAATCCCTCGGCTTCCGGATCCAGATCCTCAATATTGGCCGAGGCTGCGATAAATCCGCGCTGCTGCATGAGCAGGGAGTAAATGGCTTCCTGCACACCGGCGGCACCCAGGGAGTGGCCCGACAGTGATTTGGTGGAGCCGATCACCGGAATGCTGGCGTAACCCTTGTAAACCTCACGGACGGCCTTCAGTTCCTGGATATCCCCTACTGGCGTACTGGTGCCGTGCGCATTGATATAATCCACCGGACCATCCACTGTGGCCAGCGCCTGTTGCATGCAGCGCACCGCGCCCTCACCGGAGGGCGCGACCATGTCGTAACCGTCCGAGGTAGCCCCGTAGCCCACCAGCTCCGCATAGATTTTTGCGCCCCTGGCCCTGGCGTGCTCGAGTTCTTCCACGACCAGCATGCCGCCGCCACCGGCGATGACGAAGCCGTCGCGGTTGACATCATAGGCGCGGGAGGCCCGCTCCGGGGTGTCGTTGTACTTGGTGGACAGCGCTCCCATAGCGTCGAACAGGCAGCTGAGGGTCCAGTGTAATTCCTCGCCACCGCCGGCAAACACCAGATCCTGTTTACCTAGCTGGATCTGCTCCATGGCGTTGCCAATGCAGTGCGCACTGGTGGAGCACGCTGAAGAAATCGAGTAGTTGACCCCCTTGATCCTGAAGGGCGTGGCCAGGCAGGCGGATACCGTACTGCCCATGGTTTGAGTGACACGATAGGGGCCGACCCGGCGCAGGCCGCGCTCGCGCATGATGTCCGAAGCCTCCGTCTGGCTGGAGGAGGATGCCCCGCCCGACCCTGCTATGATACCGGCGCGTTCGTTGGACACCTCGGAGGGCTGCAGTCCGGCGTCATCAATGGCGCGCTGCATCGCGATGTAGGCGTAGGCCGCAGCGTTGCCCATGAAGCGCAACTGTTTGCGATCGATATGCGCTTCGATATCGATGTCAGGCGCGCCAGAAACATGTGAGCGCATTCCTGCATCGATTTGTTCCTGGCTGAGGCTGATGCCAGAGCGACCTGCGTAGAGGGAATTCGAGACGGATTCGGCGTCGTTGCCCAGGCAGGAGACGATGCCCAGTCCTGTGATGACTACTCTTTTACCCATAGGCTTAAAACGACTCCGTTGATTTGAAGAGACCGACGCGCAAATCTTTTGCTGTATAGATCTCGGTACCATCGACCGAGAGGACGCCGTCGGCAATTCCCATGATCAGTTTGCGTTCAATCACGCGCTTCACATTGATGTTATAGACTACTTTGGTTGCACTGGGGAGTATCTGGCCGCTGAATTTGACTTCTCCGCAGCCCAGTGCGCGTCCCCGACCCGGGTTGCCACGCCAGCCCAGGAAAAATCCCACGAGTTGCCACATGGCGTCCAGGCCCAGACATCCGGGCATGACCGGGTCTCCGGGAAAGTGACACTTAAAAAACCATAGATCCGGATGGATATCCAACTCGGCGATGATTTCGCCTTTACCGAAACTTCCGCCCTCTGAACTGATATGCGCTATACGGTCAACCATCAACATGGCGTCAGTAGGTAACTGTGCGTTTCCCGGGCCGAAGAGTTCCCCGTTCCCGCAAGCGATCAGTTCTTCCCTGGTGTATGCGCTTTTACCTATCATAGATTATCCAGTATGCCTTGAAATTGGACGCCGCATATCCCGGGACGAAACGGGGTTCTTGCCCGGGCGGGTGCAGGGATCGGTGAGCGTGACCATTTTAATAGCTGGGAGTCACAAGTCCAGTGGTTTGCTGGCCAAAAATAGTGCCTTCGGATAACATGGATTGGCTGTATGCTTCCGCAGCAAGACAGCGCAGAACCCTAACAATTCGAACTATTTCGTCAGGCAACAGGGGACCCACATGTTAACACCCGTACTTCTCTCCGGCGGTGTCGGTAGCAGGCTGTGGCCGGTTTCCCGGGAGACCCATCCCAAGCAGTTCCTGCCGCTGGCCGGGGAGATTACCATGCTGCAGGAAACCCTGCAGCGCACCGCCGGCCTCGCTGCGTCCGCACCGCTGGTAGTGTGCAATGAGGAACATCGCTTTATGGTCGCCGAGCAACTGCGACAGTTGAATTTACAGGCCAGCGCTTTGATTCTTGAGCCACTGGGTCGTAACACGGCACCGGCGGTGGCATTGGCGGCGCTGCAGGCTATAGCTGCTGACCCGGAGTCCATTCTGTTGGTGCTGCCGGCAGACCACCTGATCAGGGATGTTGACGCTTTTGTTGCAGCGGTCGACAAAGCCCTGCCGCTTGCCAGGCAAGGTCGATTGATGACATTCGGGGTGGTCCCTACAGCACCCGAGACGGGCTACGGTTATATCAAGTGTGGCGCAGCCCTGGCCGATGATCTTTTCGAACTTGAGCGTTTTGTTGAAAAACCGGATGCCGCCACTGCTAGAGACTATCTGGAAACTGGCGGGTATCTCTGGAACAGCGGCATGTTCCTGATGCGGGCACAGAGCTATCTCGATGAGTTGGGTAAGCGCGCCCCGGAAATTCTGTCCTGCTGTCAGCAGGCCATGCAAGGTGCCGCTGTTGATATGTATTTTGTGCGTCCTGACGCCCAGCTGTTCAAGCAGTGTCCGAGTGACAGTATCGACTACGCTGTCATGGAAAAAACCGACGTCGGTGGTGTGGTCTCCCTTGATTGTGGCTGGAGCGATGTGGGTGCCTGGTCCGCTTTGTGGGAGGTCGCTGAGCGTGATGTGGATGGTAACGTGTGTCGTGGAGATGTCATTGTAGATAACTGTCGTGGTAGTTATTTTCGTAGCGATTCGAGACTGGTGGCTGCAATCGGCATGGAAAATGTCGTGGTGGTGGAAACCGCCGATGCGATACTCGTGGCCGACCGTGATAGCGTTCAGGATGTAAAGCGCATCGTCAATACGCTCAAGAAACAGAAGCGCACTGAAGCCTCTCTGCACCGTCGCGTATACCGACCCTGGGGCTCCTATGAATCACTGGTATCGTCAGAACGTTTTCAGGTGAAGCGTATTGTGGTTAATCCGGGGCAGAGGCTGTCATTGCAGATGCATCATCACCGCGCTGAGCACTGGATTATTGTCAAAGGTACCGCAGAGGTGACCTGTGAAGACAAAGTGTTTATGCTTGGAGAGGATGAATCCACTTATATTCCACTGGGTCATAAGCATCGACTGACAAACCCGGGGCATATACCGCTGGAAATAATTGAAGTGCAGTCAGGAGCCTATCTGGGCGAGGACGATATTGTGCGCTTTGAAGACGTGTACGGTCGCAGTAAATGAGACCGACTCAACCTGGAGGTTTATTACTGTGATTACAAAATGTCTGTTTCCCGTGGCGGGTTATGGCACTCGCTTTCTTCCGGCTACCAAGAGCATGCCCAAGGAAATGCTGCCGGTGGTCAATAAGCCGCTGGTGCAATACGGCGTGGAGGAGGCCATTGAGGCGGGTATGACAACCTGTGCGATGGTCACCGGTCGCGGCAAGCGCGCGATAGCCGATCATTTCGATATCAGTTACGAGCTGGAACACCAGATTTCCGGTACGGGTAAGGAAGCGTACCTCACCAGTATCCGCAGCGTTCTGGATAAAGGCATTTTCACGATGGTGCGCCAGCGGGAAATGAAAGGTCTCGGACACGCGATTCTCACCGGTGAGGCGCTGATTGGAAGCGAGCCCTTTGGTGTGCTGCTTTCAGACGATTTATGCTTTAACAATGGGCCGGGAGTGCTGTCCCAGATGGTGGAGTTGTACAAACAGTTTCGCTGTTCCATTGTGGCCATTCAGGAAGTACCGGAGGATGAAACCCACAAATATGGGGTGATCGGCGGCGAGAGTCTGCGGGACGGCATCTATCGTGTCGAGACGATGGTGGAAAAGCCCGAGCCCAAGGACGCGCCATCAAATCTCGCGATTATCGGGCGCTATATCCTGACCCCCGACATATTCGATATCCTGCGTGAAACGGGGCCCGGTGCTAACGGTGAAATTCAGCTCACCGATGCACTGCAGACCCAGGCTCGAAATGGTTGTGTCATGGCCTACCGATTTAAAGGCCGTCGCTTCGATTGCGGCAGTGTCCCGGGGTTTGTGGAGGCCACGAACTTTGTCTACGATCACTATTATCTGAAAAGCTGAGCGAGGCCTCTGTGCAGGAGATTACCTGTTTCAAGGCCTACGACGTTCGGGGACGAGTACCAGACCAGCTCAACGAGGAGATTGCCCATCGCATCGGTCGCGCCTACGCTGATGTGGTCAAACCCCGGCAGGTGGTAGTGGGACATGACATACGCCTGAGCAGCGAAGCCATCAAAAAGGCGGTCACTATGGGCCTGCTTGAGCAAGGTGTCGACGTGTACGATATCGGCTTGTGTGGCACCGAGGAAATCTATTTCGCGACCTCACATGCCGGTATGGATGGCGGTATTGCGATCACTGCCAGCCACAATCCGAAAGATTACAACGGTATGAAATTTGTGCGCGAGGAGTCGCGTCCGATCTCAGGGGACACGGGCCTGTTTGATATCAAGGCGATGGCCGAACGTAATCAGTTCATGCCCGCGTCACAGCCGGGAACGTTGTACGCGCTGGATACGTCAGAAGCCTATGTGCAGCATTTGCTGTCCTATGTTGATATTGCCACTTTGAAACCGCTTAAAATTGTAGTGGACGCTGGCAATGGTGGCGCCGGTCGAGTGGTGGATCTGCTGGAGCCGCATCTGCCGTTTGAGTTTATAAAACTGCATCATGAAGCCGACGGTAATTTCCCCAACGGCGTACCCAACCCGCTATTGCCGGAGAATCGAACTGCGGTAATCGCCGCTGTGCGCGAACACGGCGCCGACATGGGGCTGGGCTGGGACGGCGATTTCGATCGCTGTTTCTTCTTCGACGAGCATGGCGATTTCATAGAAGGCTACTATGTTGTGGGCCTGTTGGCGGCAGCATTTTTGCGACAGCAGGGTCCGGCACGCATCGTGCATGACCCGCGACTTACCTGGAACACCATTGAGATTGTGCAGTCACTGGGTGGCGAGGCGGTGCAGAGTAAAACCGGGCACGCATTTATCAAGGAGCGTATGCGGCTGGAAAATGCGGTGTACGGTGGCGAAATGAGTGCGCACCACTACTTTCGGGATTTCGCCTATTGCGATAGCGGCATGATCCCATGGTTGTTGGTCGCTGGTTTGGTCAGCAGTGGTGAACAGCCGCTTTCCAAATTGGTGGCTGAGCGCATGGCGGCCTATCCCTGCAGTGGCGAGATAAATCGCACGATTGAGAACCCGTCTGCGGTACTGGCAAGGGTTGAAGAGGTCTATGGCAAGCAAGCCCAGTCTGTAGAGCGTGTCGATGGCTTAAGTATGTCCATGGGGAATTGGCGCTTCAATCTGCGCATGTCCAATACCGAACCGGTAGTGCGACTCAACGTGGAGAGCCGTGGCGATGTGTCCCTGATGAATGCCAGGACGGCGGAGTTACTGGCTTTGATCGACGCTTGAGATTAGGTAAGAATTAGAGCTGTGACCAGGTAGCGTCAGTAGTCGCGGCTGATCGAAAACCTGGTGAGACGTTCCAGGGCGCTGCGCGCGTTGCTGGAGGGTAGCAGCGTCAATTTCTCCAGCGCCAGGTCGTGGTAGTGTCGGGCACGTGTGCGCGTGTAGTCCAGGGCGCCGCAGCGCTTTATAGCAGCGGTGATCTGTTCGATTTGTTCCGCACTTTTTCCGGTGATCGCATTGCGCACGACGGCTTGTTCAGCAGCACTGCCGTTGAGCAGCGTGTGTATGAGCGGCAGGGTAACTTTGCCTTCCGTGAGGTCGTCCCCGATATTCTTGCCCATTGTCGCCGGGTTGCCGTCGTAGTCCAGGACATCGTCAATCATCTGGAAGGCGATGCCCAGGTTGAGGCCAAATTCCCGCAGGACGTTGCGGGTTGTTTCCTCTGCACCGGACAGGGTGGCCGCTCCATAGCAGGCAGCCGCGAACAGAATGGCAGTTTTGCGCGTGATCACATCCAGGTATTGCGCTTCGTTTGTGCTGGCATCGCCGACGCGTGTCAATTGCAGTACCTCGCCTTCAGCGATGATATTGGTAGTCTCGGCCATGTGGGTCAGGATATCCATGTCACCCAGGCGCACCATCAATTGAAAAGCGCGGGTGTACAGGAAATCGCCCACCAGAACCGATGGCGCATTGCCAAATTCCGCATTGGCAGTGGGTCGTCCCCGGCGCAGCGAGGAGATATCGACCACATCGTCGTGCAGCAGGGTGGCGGTGTGGATAAACTCAATGATGGCGGCAAATGTGATATGTGCTGTATCGCAGCGACCGAGGGCGGTGGCAGTGAGCAACACCAGCAGAGGGCGCAGCCGTTTGCCCCCGGCGTCAACGATGTAATGGCCAACGTTTTCCACCATTTCGACGTTCGAGTGCAGCTGCTCGACGATGAGCTGATTGACCAGCTCGAATTCCCGAGCGACTGTGGCGTGTATCTGATGCATAGGGTACGGTGGAGTGAAAAGGGCCCGCGCATGCTAGGATGCGCCCACTGGCCTGTCAAGCTGCAGCGAACGCGCCAATGACCCTGCCGGCCTCATTCGCAACTCATTGTTTTTATGAAAATTAGCCCTTGCTCCGGCAGGCTGATTTGCGTAAAATCGCCGCCCTCTGGACGGTGCTGCGCCCACTCGTAGCCGTCACGGGTCAACTCAACTGTTTGTGCCTGGCTCTGCCCCCTTGATTTACAAGGGTTTGTTGTTAATGCGAGCAGGCTAATTAAACGGAGCACAATATGTACGCAGTAATTGAAAGCGGTGGCAAGCAACACCGTGTCATTGAGGGCGAAACCCTCAAACTCGAAAAAATTGAAGTGGCCACAGGCGAAACTGTCGAGTTCGACAAGGTCCTGATGGTTGGTGGCGATACGATCAGGATTGGCACCCCGCTGGTCGCAGGCAGCAAGGTAACTGCCGAAGTGATTGCCCACGGTCGTCACAAGAAGGTCAAAATCATTAAATTTAACCGCCGTAAGCACTATCGGAGAGAAACTGGCCATCGCCAGTGGTTCACCGAAGTGAAGATTACTGCTATTAAGGCTTAAGGGAGGGCTTGGACAATGGCACACAAGAAAGCTGGTGGTAGTACCCGCAACGGGCGCGATTCGGCAAGTAAGCGTCTGGGCGTCAAGTGCTTTGGTGGTGAGACAGTCAAGGCCGGCAACATTATCGTGCGGCAGCGTGGTACACGCTTTCACGCGGGCAGCAATGTTGGCCTTGGCAAGGATCACACACTGTTTGCCAAGGCTGACTGGCAAGGTGGAATTCATTTCCCGCGGCCCCAAGAGCCGTACGTTTGTGCAGGTGGTGAGCGCCTGAGTCGGCGGCGCACAGCCAGACGATCGAAGGCCTCGTCAATTGACGGGGCTTTTTTTTATGCCCAGGACTTTTTTCAAAGCGCTTCGGGTCGATAGGGCGAGAGAGCAGACTAATGACGAAGCGAGAGCCCGCTTAAGTCGGGGGTAAAAATGAAATTTGTAGATGAGGTGAGTATCAGTGTTTACGCCGGCAAGGGCGGCAATGGCTGCCTGAGTTTCCGGCGTGAAAAGTACATTGAAAAAGGCGGTCCCGATGGGGGCGATGGCGGTGATGGCGGCAGTGTTATCTTTGAGGCCGACGAATCCCTCAACACCATGGTGGATTACCGCTTCAAGCGCAATTACCGTGCCGGCGATGGCGAATCCGGCCGCAGTCGCAATTGTACTGGCAGGAGCGCAGAGGACCTGGTGCTGCGGGTGCCTGTGGGAACGACCATCATCGACGAGGATATCGGAGAGGTATTGGGCGATTTGTCAGTAGCCGGACAGAGATTGGTGGTGGCGCAGGGCGGCTTTCACGGTCTGGGTAATGCCCGCTTCAAATCCAGCACCAACCGCGCACCCAGGCAGACCTCCCCCGGCAGTGAAGGCGAAGTCCGCAGCCTGAAACTCGAACTCAAGGTGCTGGCGGATGTGGGCTTGCTGGGCCTGCCCAATGCCGGTAAGTCGACATTGATACGCGCGGTGTCCTCCGCCAAGCCCAAGGTGGCTGACTACCCTTTTACTACCCTGGTACCCAATCTCGGTGTGGTTAGCGTGGAGGCTCATCGCAGTTTTGTCATGGCGGATATTCCGGGCCTGATCGAGGGCGCCTCGGATGGCGCTGGCCTGGGCATCCGCTTTCTCAAGCACCTGACACGCAACCGCATCCTGTTGCACCTGGTGGATATGGCCCCGTATGACGGCGTCGAGCCGGCCGACGCTGCCCTGACCATTGTGCGGGAACTGGAACGCTTCAGTCCCACCCTGGCGCAGCGCGAACGCTGGCTGGTGCTGAACAAGAGCGACCTGCTGGACGCCGCAACCTTTGCTGAACGCCGCAGTGCGGTGTTGGCGGCGCTGGACTGGCATGGGCCTGTATACTCCATTGCAGCGATCAAGGCGGAAGGTACGGCTGCCTTGTGTGGCGACCTGATGAGGTACCTGGAGGAGTGCCGCGCGCGGGAGGCGGCAGATCCGCAACTGGCGGCGGCGGAGCAGGAGCTGCAGAGCCGTATGCAACTGGAAGCCCGGCAGCGCATTGATGAACTGCGCGCCGAGCTGCGCCGCGTGGCGTTGGAAGGCGAAGACGATTTTGATGATGACGACGACTTCGAGGTTGAGGTCGAGTACCGGCTATAGGAAAGCCAATGACTGAACGAACTGAAATAGCCAGGTCCCGACGCTGGGTGGTGAAGGTGGGCAGTGCGCTGCTCACCAATGACGGGCGCGGCCTGGACGAGGGTGTGATCTCCTCTCTGGTGGATCAGTTGGCGCAACTGCGCGGGACCGGCTGTGAGGTGGTGCTGGTTTCCAGCGGCGCCGTGGCGGCGGGTATTGTGCGCCTGGGCTGGACTGCGCGCCCGCACCTGGTACACGAGCTGCAGGCGGCCGCTGCGGTGGGGCAGTCGATACTGGTGCAAAGCTATGAAAACGCCTTCAGGCACCACGATATCGCCACCGCCCAGGTGTTGCTGGTACACGACGATGTGCTCGCCCGGGATCGCTACCTGAATGCGCGCGGTACCCTCAAGACATTGTTGAGCCTGGGTGTGATTCCCATCGTCAATGAGAATGACACGGTAGTCACGGAGGAAATCCGTTTCGGGGACAATGATACCCTGGCCGCGCTTGTGGCGAACCTGATTGATGCCGATGTTCTGGTATTGCTGACCGACCAGCAGGGTCTCTACCGGGAGGATCCCCGCCACAACCCCGCTGCAGAGCTGGTTGAAGTCTGCGATGTAGATGACCCGCAGCCTGGATGCCATGGCTGGCGAGGGGGGTAGCCTGGGTCGCGGTGGCATGGTGACGAAACTGCGCGCAGCGCGCCTGGCCGCCCGCTCGGGCACCGAGACCGTGATTGCATCAGGCAGGGTGGAGCACAGCCTGAGCAGCGTTGTCGCCGGCGCCAATGTCGGCACCTGGCTGCGCAGCGGCAAGCAGCCCCAGAATGCGCGCAAACAGTGGCTGGCTGGTATGGTGCAGACACCGGGGAGCGTGGAACTGGACGAGGGGGCGGTACGCGTGCTGCGTGAATCCGGCCGCAGCCTGCTGGCCGTGGGCGTGCGCGCTGTGGCCGGGAATTTCGCCCGCGGCGACATGGTGTCCTGCCGCGATGCGCAGGGTCGCGAGATAGCCCGCGGCCTGGTCAATTACAGTGCCGATGAAACCCGGCGCATCATGGGCTCACCCTCGCAGGAGATAGAGTCCATACTCGGCTACCAGGTGGATGAGGAACTCATCCACCGGGATAACCTCGTGCTGGTGTAGTCGTTGGTCAGGCCGGGGCAAGTAATTGTCCGACTTGTACCCCTGCCCGGCGGGAAAAACCCTCCCGGGTTCGAACTGGCAAGACACTCACCCCGGAGGGTTTTTCCCGCCTGGCTTGGCAGTACCAGTGCTTAGCTCAGCCAGCGTCCCAGGGGTGTCTTCACCCAGAGGAAATCCATCAGCTTCTTCATGCCCTCCGCGCTCTTTGCGCTGTAGGGATAGCCACTCTGCAGTTTGCCGCCGAAGCGGTCGATCACGATGGGCATTTCGTGGCAGTAGCCGCGGATGCCCTTCTTGCCGTTTACCTGGCCCAGTCCCGAGTTCTTCTTGCCGCCAAAGGGTGCAGCGGGAATGCCGTAGCTCACCGCCATATCATTGACACTGCAGGCGCCGGTGTCGATCGCTGCCGCCAGGCGGTAGCCCTTTTCCTTATCCTTGGTCCACACGTTGCCGTTGAGTCCGAACTCGGAGTCATTGGCCAGCGCCAGTGCTTCATTTTCACTGTCCACTTTCTGGATGCACAGCACTGGACCAAAAGTCTCCAGCAGCATGATATCCATGCGGTTATCCACTTCGGTAATCACGGTGGGCTCGTAATACAGGCCCGGCAGGTCCGGATTGCGCCGCCCACCCATCAGGATGTTCGCGCCCTTGGCCCGCGCGTCTTCCACGTGGGCTTCGATAATGGCCATCTGCCGGTCCCAGAACACGGCGCCGATATCCTCGTTCCAGCCGTGCTGCGAACCCTGGCGCAGGCCCTTGCCCTTTTCCAGTACCAGGCGCAGGAACTCGTCGTAGACTTCCTTCACCACATAGATACGCTCAGTGCCGCAGCAGTAGTGTCCGGTGTTCATGCATGAACCTATCCAGGCACCGTCTGCGGCCCGGTCCAGGTCGGCATCGGCGCACACGATCATCGCATCGTTGCCGCCCAGTTCCAGTGAACAGGGAATCAGTTGGCTGGCGCAGGCCTCGGCCACTTTGCGACCGGTCGCCACGGACCCGGTAAAGGACACCTTATCCACGCCGCCGCGCACGATGGCCGCACCGGTTTCTCCGTCGCCCAGCAACACTTGCAGTACGCCCTCAGGTAGTCCGGCCTGACGGAAAATCTCTTCCGCCAGCTTGGCGGAAAATGGGGTGACCTCGGAACCCTTGGCCACTATCGTATTGCCGGCGAGCAAGGCCTGTGCTGCCTGATTCATCACCAGCACGAAGGGTCCGTTCCAGGGCGTGATCAGGCCGATGACACCCAGCGGCTTGTACAGGATGCGCAGTTGTTTCATCAGCCCCATGATGCCGTGTATCTTGCGCTTGCGCGGCTTGAGGAACTTCTGTGCGTTCTTGGCGTAGTAGCAGAGCTGGTCCGCCACCGAAAATACCTCCATGGTCATGGCGTCGGTGCGGGCCTTGCCGGTCTCCTTGACCACCGTGTCGATGATCTCGTCCTGCCGCGCCAGTACGATCTGCAGGGCGCGTTCAACGATAGCCGCGCGCTCCTTCATGCTGGTCGCGGCCCAGGCGGGCTGTGCCGCCCTGGCCCTGGCGATGGCGCTGGCTACATCTTCGGCATTGGCGCAGACCAGCTCGCCCGTGCGCTCCAGCGTGACTGGGCTGCGCAGCTGCAGGTGACGGCGGGAATCAGTGGATTCGATAGGTTCGTAGATAGACATGGTGTCCTCCTTGTGTGATGCCGATAAACTAATGGTCATTAGTTTGGCTGTCAATGTCTTTTGCGACGACCAGCCTTGTTTACTGAAGAGTCACCATTCAGGCTCCTGGCGTACAGGCCTCGATGAGTGCATCCGATGTTGGCAAATCCGTTTCGCAGGCCTTCTTGCACGCCCGGGTTGCCTCTCCCCATGCGAAGGGATTGAGAATACAGCCGACATAACAGGGGCCAGCGGCGATCGCGAGCTTGCGAAAAGCGCAGTCCTTGCCTTCTTTGCCCAAAAACTTCACACCGGCGGGGGCGGAAAATGTCCCGAAGATGTCCATGCCCGCTCCAGCGGGCACCAGGCCGGCCCTCGGCGTGCCGTCGGGCGACAGGTTGCCAGTGACAAACAGCACGGCATTGGCAATGAGTCGCTGGAAGGCAGGGTCCTGCATCGTGTCATCACTGTGTCCCAGCGTGGTGCCAAAGATGGGCGTCCTGCCATGGTAGGCCAACCAGGCCGTCGTGTGCGACTTGCCATCCTCACCCACACTGCTGAGCAACGGCTGTGCGGTAAATTGCAGGTTGATATACAGCTCGTCGCTGGCCACCGTCCAGTCAGTCGGAATGCCTTTTAGAATGGGATGTTGTTCTTTCTGTATCTGGGGTAACGGTCGCTCCTCCTCATGCGCTTTCGTCTGGAGTCCAAACATAGGCCACCACAGGTCGGTTTCGCGGAATGAGTGCATGGTGCAGTGGATGACCAGGGCCGGCACCCCGAGCTGTTCGGTCTGGCGGCGCAGGTTGGCTATCAATGCGGCATCCTGGTTGTCCGCCATGCAGATGTTGTAGATCAGGACATCGTAGCCTGTGGAAAAGTCAGTGGTTTTCCAACGCTCCAGTTCTGCCAGCGACACGTCGAACCGGACGTTGGCACGCTCGGCAATGGCATGCGCCAGTTGCTGGGTCTGCTGCTCATAATTGTGATAGACGCCCGGACTGGTGAGGATCAACGCGCGCAGCGGTTGCGCAGCCATGCAAAAACTGCCGTTGGAAAGCAGTACCAGAACTCCCAGTGCACGCGATAAGGTGAGCAGCCGATACATAATACTTTTCCGATTGTTATATTGAGCCATTCTATCCTGCTGCTGCCAGCTCAGCGGTGGATAACCAATCTCTTAAAAGGGAGCGGGGCCCGGGAACTGCTCGCGCAACTGGGGCTTCAATAATTTTCCCGAGGGATTGCGCGGCAGTGAAGTCACCATTTCATACAACTGTGGCACTTTATAGCCCGCCAGGTGCTCCCTGCAATAGGCCTTCAGGCTCTCAGGCGTCGGTGCAGCGCCGGGGGCGGCTACAACAATGGCCAGTGGTGTTTCACCCCATTTCTCTGAGGCGACACCGATGACCGCCGCTTCCTGTACTTCGGGACATCCGGCCAGTACATTCTCCAGTTCGGCCGGATAAATGTTCTCGCCGCCGGAGATGATCATGTCCTTCATGCGGTCGCAGATGGTGATGAAGCCCTCCGCATCCCAGGTGCAGATGTCGCCGGTGTGCAGCCAGCCATCGCGCAGGGTCTCAGCAGTGGCCCTGGGATTGTTCCAGTATTCTTTCATCAGGTGCCGACCGCCCACCAGCAGTTCGCCGGGCTGGTCCGATCCCATGGGAATGGTGTTGCCCGCGCTATCGACAATTTTCACCTCGGTATGCATCTGCGGGCGTCCGCAGGAGCCCACTTTGGCCTCGGCGTCCTCATGCAGCAGCAGGGTACCCGGGCCGCAGGATTCAGTCAGCCCGTACGCCTGAAATATGCGGATGCCCAGCGCCTCATACTCGTGCAGCAGGGACACCGGCACCGGCGCCGCACCGGTCGCGATCCAGCGCACGGACGAGATATCGTACTGTTGTCGCTCCGGTGTCATCAGCATGAACTGCAGCAGGGCGGGCACCGCCATGAAGATGGTGACTTTCTCTTGGGCAATGCAGCGGAACATCGCGCCCAGATCCAGTTCACGCATGATGACCCCGGTGCCCCCGCGGTGCACCAGCAGGGAAGTGGGACTCAGGCAGCCCACGTGAAACATCGGCAGCGCCAGCAGCCAGCGGTCGCCGTCGCGCATGTCAGAGGTGGACATGCTGGTCAGCTGCGACCACAGCATGCCATCGTGACTGTGCACCGCGCCCTTGGGGCGCCCGGTGGTGCCCGAGGTGTACATGATAAAGAGGTTGTCGTCGTCCCACGCGCCCACCGGTGGTTCCTGAGCATTTGAGTCCGCCGTGAACTGCTCGTAATCCAGTGCCCATGGCGGGGTGCTCGCCGCGCCGTTTTCGCGGCGGATCCACTGCTGTACCGGCATTGTGCCGTGCTCGCCGCCCTGCAGTGCGGTGACGGCCTCGTCAAAATCCGAGTCATACACCAGCGCACGGGCGCCGCTGTCCTGCAGGATGTAGGCGATCTCGCCCGCCACCAGGCGCCAGTTGACCGGCACCATCACCGCGCCGATCTTGGCCACGGCGAAGTAGGTTTCCACAAATTCGATACTGTTCTTGAGCAGGGTGGCCACGCGGTCACCGGGGCGAATCCCTTTCGCGAGCAGGCCGTTGGCCACGCGATTGGCGCGGGCATTGAGCTGGGCAAAGGTGAAGCGGCGGTCGCGCTCGAATTCCACGAACGCTTCGCGGTTCGGGCAGATCTCGGCGCGCTTTTTAAGAAGCAGTCCAATATTTGTTTTCATGCGATGTATTGCCGGCAGGTGATTGAGATGCGGCGCGTAGTCTAGCAAATTCCCGCTCTCATTACGGCCCGTAGGGGGTAAAGCCTCCGCTGTGACTCAAATAGTAAACCGACAGCGACTTCCTGATGCCGGCAGGTTTAGTGCTATAGCTCCACAGTCACCGCAGCAGCACACGCATTGGCCTTCTCCCGCGCCTGCTCAATCGTATCAGCGACGGCCAGCGCCACGCCCATGCGGCGTGACCCGGACACCTCCGGCTTGCCGAACAGGCGCAGCTGGGTGTCGGCAATCGCGAGGGCCTTGTCCAGGTTGCCGAACCGGACGTTCTGGCTCTCTCCCTCGACCAGGATAACGCTGGAGGCACTCGGGCCGCGTTGCCGGATTGTGGGAATTGGCAGGTCCAGTATCGCCCGCGCGTGCAGGGCGAATTCCGACAGGTCCTGGGAGACTAAGGTCACCAGACCGGTGTCGTGCGGGCGCGGCGAGACCTCGCTGAAGATCACCTCGTCACCCTTGATAAACAGCTCCACGCCGAACAGGCCCTTGCCGCCCAGGGCCGACGTCACCTTTTCGGCCATTGCCTGTGCTGCGGATAAGGCGGTTGCCGTCATCGGCTGCGGCTGCCACGATTCCTGATAGTCGCCGCCTTCCTGGCGATGTCCGATGGGCGCGCAAAACGACGTGCCATCGCGGTGACGAATGGTGAGCAGGGTGATTTCAAAATCGAAATCCACAAAGCCCTCGATGATGACTTTCCCTTTGCCGGCGCGACCACCTGCCTGTGCGTAGTCCCAGGCAGCGTCAATCTCACTCGCCTTGCGCAGCAGCGACTGGCCTTTGCCGGAGGAACTCATAATCGGCTTGATGACACAGGGCAGGCCGATCTTTGCTACCGCGCTTACGTATTCATCTTTGGTTTGCGCGAACTCATACGGACTGGTTTTCAGCCCAAGTTCTTCCGCTGCGAGGCGGCGAATGCCCTCGCGGTTCATGGTCAGCTGCGTGGCTTTTGCGGTGGGTATGACGGTAAAGCCCCCGGCTTCCAGCTCGGCCAGCGTGGCAGTGGCAATGGCTTCGATTTCCGGCACGATCAGATCGGGCTGCTCCAGTTCGATGACTGCGCGCAGCGCCTCGCCATCGAGCATATTGATCACGTGAGAGCGATGGGCGACCTGCATGGCAGGGGCATTGGCATAGCGGTCCACCGCGATCACCTCGACACCCAGGCGTTGCAGCTCGATAGTGACTTCCTTGCCCAGTTCTCCGGCACCGCACAGCAATACCTTTTTGGCGCTCTTGCTGAGCGGCGTGCCGATAATGACAGGGGTCATCGAATTGCGCTCTCCCGCGACGGTAAGTACGGCCCGCGTGTATTCGCGGGCTGTCATATCCTACTGCACTTTCACCACACCTGGCGGCTTCCAGTCGCCCTTGCCGATCGGCAGGACAGTAGGTGCCTCGGTTTTGGGCCAGTACAGCCGCATGACCAGATAGATCGGGCCGTCGGGTGCGGGCAGCCAGTTGGATTCCTTGTCGGCGCCCGGCGAGTCCTTCTGTACATAGAGGGTCAGCGAGCCGTCCTCGCCCGTTTTCATCTGTGGCAGCATCGGCGAATTGATGAGGTAGCGGTCGATCGGGTTCTTGATCAGCAACTGCGTCTTGCCGTCGTACATGGTGATCGACCAGAAGGCGTTGACCGGTGGCAGTTCGCCTTTGGGGAAGGTAATCGTGTACTGGTGCTTGCTACCGTCCAGCGTATCGCCGTCGACGTCTTTGCGCGTCATGGGGTAGGTAGCCTCGATCGTGTCGTTGCCGTAGATTCCGGCTTTGGCGCCGGCGGCGCGTTTCAGCCAGTCACCATTGAAAAACGCGCGGTCGCCAAAGGGATCGCTGAGGCCCCAGCCATTGACGTTTGTCACTTGCGTGGCGAGGTATTGGTCGACCTTGTCACTGCCCTGCTTCATGCCAATCAGTAGTTCCGCCTTGTGCTCCAAGGAGAGATCCTTGAAGGAGAAGGATTTGCCCGGGCCGATGCCGATGCTGGCCAGCCTCTCACGAATCGCCTTTTCCTCCGGGCCGGCAGGCGCAAACTGCAGGGCAAAATCCAGGTACTCAAAGAAGTTGGTCTTGACCATGTCCTTGTTAATTTTCGGAAAGTCGATGGCGGCTACGGCGGGCGGGGCGGACTTTTTCAAATAAGCAGAGAGAGGCTGTACCTTGTAACCCGCCTGCACGGCGACAACGTTCGGCATATCCGTGGGGTTGAACAGTTGCGTGCGATAGATGGTGAGCGAGAAATCCGTGCTGGAGTGAAACGTCTGCTTGATGCCGGGTGGTGTTGCGCCCTGCCAGTCGGGGCCGACCACCATGTAATCCCCTGCCTCCGTACCCGTGGCCCTGCTGCCGATATAGCCGTAGTTGAAGGTGTTGCCATCCACCAGTTGCACCGAGTAGTAACGCGGCGCCGGTACTGCGGGCACCGACAGGATCATGGGCTCCGCGCGCAGGTCCAGCCACACCATGGAGTAGGGCGTATCGCTGTTGGGTGTGACGATCGTGGTGTCCTGGTAGGTGAACACGCGCGACGCGTTATTGATTTCGTTGAAAGGCGCCTTGAACTGACTGGAACTTTTGTCGATGGCAAAATCGTACTGCACCGCATAGTTCATCACGAGGGGTAGGCCGTAGATAAAGCCCTCCTCGGCGATGGCGCGGGTCTCCTCGATACCTGGAGCGGTAATCCCGGTCTTTTTGTCGGCCTCTGCCGCCGAACTAATCGGGTCGGCAGGGCCGCTGAATCCCGTGATCGGGGCAAGGGCGAGAAGAGAAGTGCAAAGGAGCAGTGCGTTACGGATCAGGTTCATGGCGCGTACCCTGTGTTATTGCATGGAGTCATCACGTGAGGCGCCGGCAAAACAGGAGTTGCTGCCATTGTCGGGACAAATCACGACATAGCTGTTGCGTTTCCCGCAGCCGGTGACACCCACGGTAAATTCCGCCCGCTCGGGAATCATAATGAATGGCCGCACAGGGGGTTGAATGGTTTCGCTGGAGATCAGTTGAGCCCGTGGCGGAGGGGCAATTCATTTCGAACTGGCCGCGCCGTACCGCCATCTCAATGGCGGTAGGTTGTATCTGGTCGGCGAACGGGGGGCCGGAGGCACAGGCTGACAACAGGATTGGTAAAGCGACAAGCAGTGTATTGTGCAGTTTCAACATAACGGACTCCTTTTCTATCTTTGCGCGTTAGAGTGATCCCATTGCCGGGAGCGTGTTAATCATAGTAGAAGGTGGAAATGACGGCAAAGGTATTTCCGTGATGAACTCACTTCCTGCGGGAATGGTAGGCAATATAAAACGGCACCAAGGTAACGAGGGCCAGTAGCACCAGCAGGATTTGCCCACCAAAGCGATCCAGCACGCCATTGAAAATGCCCTGTGCTGTCGCGTCGTAGTTCGCAGGAACCGGCAACACACCGTTAGCAGCAGCGTAGGCGTGATAGTGCTCCAGCATTTGCTGCATGCGCTCCGGCATACTCTTGCCCAGGTCCTCGGTTTCGCCCGGGTCGGTAACGATGTTGTACAGATGCCATTCGTTGTCCCCGACGGGAGGGATATTCAGGACGATCTTGTAGTCGCCCTGGAACAGTGCGGCATTGCCGCCGAGTTCATAGCCCGTGATATCGGTGGGCGAGTACGCGGTCTCGATATCACCGCGAATCACGGGTAGCAGGCTGCGCCCGGTCACCGGTTCTACGGGACGACCGCCGTAATGGCTGGCGGGCGGGCTGACACCGGCCATGTCCAGAATGGTGGGTGTAATGTCGGTGACGTAGGCAAATGCGTCGGACAGTCGCGGCGCTGCGGGGATTGAAGCGCCGGCGACGATCAGCGGCACGCGCATGCCGCCCTCCCCGGCATAGAACTTGTAGTACGCCAGTGGTGACGCGGCGGCGCTGGCAAAGCTGGGGCCAATGGTATTGAAACTGCCTTTCAGTCCCAGGGTGTCGTAATCGTTGTTGTAGCCCTGCGCGCGCAGGGCGAGACGCATCAGCGGATGGCGCGGTGAGTCGCCGCCCGAGGCCTCGCTGCCGTTGTCAGACGTAAAGATAAAGATGGTGTTGTCGTACTGGCCGGTACTTTTCAGATAGTCGATAAGCCGCCCTATATGGTGGTCCATCGCATCCACCATGCCGGCGTACACGGCCATGCGCTTGGCATGATAGCGCTGCTCCTCGGCGGTGTAGGAGTCCCAGTCGTTGGTGGTGGACATTGTGACCATGGCGCTGTCGGCGGGCACAATGCCGAGTTGTTTGGCGCGTTCCTGCCGCTGCTTGCGCAATTCCTCCCAGCCCGCGTCGTAGACACCCATATACTTGTCGGTGAACTCCTGTGGCGTTTGCACCGGGATGTGCACGGCCTGGAACGGCAGGTAGGCGAAAAAGGGTTGGCCGTCGCTCGCGTTGGACGCGATGAATTCAATCGTTTTATCGACCAGGAAGCGCGAGGAGTAGAAATCTTCCGGCAGGTCGAACGGTTCCCCGTCGGCAAACCAGTTGGCTTTCTTGTAGATGAAGAGATATGGCTTCTGTTCCCAGTTGTCCGCGCCGGTATCGGCCATGGTGATCGAACGATCAAATCCGCGACGAAAGGGCAGCAGATCCGGTGCCATGCCGAGATGCCATTTACCGGCCATGTAGGTGTGGTAGCCCGCGTCCTGCAACAGGCTGGACACCGTCACCACGTCGTGGGAGAGGGTGCCCTGGTAATTGGCATGTTGCGCCTGCTCGGATGGAATGGTCTCCGGAATATTCGGCACGCCGTTGCGGTGACTGTCGACCCCCGTCAACAGCATGCCCCGTGTCGGCGCACAGCTGGCGGCGGTGTGGTAGTTGGTGAAGCGGAATCCGGACTCCGCCAGCGCGGTGAGTGAGGGCGTCTGGATCTCACTGCCATAGGGCGCGATGTCGCTGAACCCCAGATCATCGGCGAGTATCAGCACGATATTGGGTCGCGCCGCCTGTGCCTGTGATGTGTACCAACCGCACACCGTTGCGAGCAGCAGGGATGCAAGCAGGTGAACACGACCGCCTCTGGCCAGGTTCACGTGCTACTCCCCCTGCGACAGTCTGTTTGATGCAAATAGCAAAATACTGGCGATCACCACTTCAACGGCGATCATATCCAGTGCCAGGGCAGCGCCATGCAGCAGCCAGGCTAGCAGTCGCAGCAATGCCACCAGGGAGAGCATCAATGCGGGCGCGTAAAACCAGCTGCGCCTTGCGGTAATCAGCGCGAGCAGCATCATGATGCCCATGGAGAGGAAGAGTGCGCCCACATCGCCGATCTGCGAGCTGCGTCCCACACCGTCCAGCAGAGTCATGCCCAGTGCGGTGGCAGCGCCGGTGGGGTCGGTAATCCAGCGCAGGCCCATCACCACGAACAGTACAGCGGGTAAGGTCACCAGAACACGTAACAGCGTTTTCATAACGCTTACTCCCTGATTATTTTATTGGATTATATAGTCGTCTGGCCTGAACTTCGCCAGCCGCCACCGCATATAAAATGTGGTCCACGGCCAGTTGGTGCTGTTGCGGCCGTTCCTGTCGATAAAGTAGCTCACACACCCGCCGCTGTTCCACACGGTGTCCTGCAACGCTGATTGCAGCTGCTCGTTGTAGGGGCGATTCTTCTGCTTGTCGACAGTGAAGCTGCCCGCGCGTTTGGCGCGCAGCGTGGTGAGCGCACTCATAATATATTGCAATTGCGCCTCGATGATCACGAACGCTGATGAGAAGGTGTACAGGTTGGGGCCAAAGGTCAGGAAGCAGTTGGGACAGTCCTCGGCAACGGTGCCAAGGTAGGCATCAGGACTGCCGCGCCACTGCTGCGCGAGAGTGATACCGCTGGCGCCGACAATGCGCTCGGCGATGGGCGGGTTGGCTACCTCAAAACCCGTGGCAAAAATAATGACATCGGCCTCGCAGCGAGCACCGCCCTGCGCTATCACCGTGTTGCCCTGCACTTCGGCCACGCTGTCGAGGACATGGACATGCGGCCTGGCCAGCGCGCGATACCAGGTATTGGATTGTAAAATGCGCTTGCAGCCGATGGCGTAATCCGGTGTCAGGCGCGCCCGCAACTCTTCGTCCTTGATACTGCGATAGATATTGCTGCGCGCCGCATCCTGCAGGCGCTTGATGAGACGTGGGTGTTTCAAGCTGCGATTGAGGAATTCAAACTGCAGATACAGCAGTTTTCTCAATAGCGACTGGACCAGGGGGAAACGCCGGAAAATACGTTGCCAGCGTTCAGAGACGCGCACATCCAGTTTGGGCAGCACCCACGGCGGCGTGCGCTGGAACAGGGTGAGCTGTGCGACCTTCGGTTCAATGGCCGGCACAAACTGGATGGCCGATGCGCCGCTGCCAATCACCGCGACCTTCTTGCCGGTCAAGTCAACGCTATGGTCCCACTGGGCCGAGTGGAAGCTGGTGCCGGTAAAGGATTCCAAACCCTTCGAGCGCCGGTGTAACGGGCTTGTGCATCGGGCCGCAGGCCATGATCACAAAGCGTGCTGTGTAGTCGCCGGCGCTGGTGTGCAGCTGCCATACCTTCTGGTCCTGGTTCCAGCGCGCTTCGAGTAACTCGTGGTTGAGGAGGATCGAATCCTTCACTCCAAACTTGCGGGCTGTCTCGATGGTGTAGTCCCTGATCTCCTCCTGCCGGGCGAAAAAACTGCTCCAGTTGGGATTGGGTGCGAAGGAAAAGGAATACAGCGCCGAGGGAATGTCGCAGGCGCAGTCGGGATAGGTGTTGTCGCGCCAGACGCCGCCAATTTCTGCGCCTTTTTCCAATACGATGAAATCGAAGCCCGCTTCGCGCAGTTTGATGGCGGCACCGATACCGGCAAATCCGGCGCCAACAACGATTACTTCAAAATGCGTTCTTTCGGCTGGCACTGTGGCGGACATACTCAGTGACTCTGTGTTGTTAAAAATTCGCACCAGTGCTGAGGGCCTTCGGAATCGGGCATTGCATGATCTGCTTTGCCCAGCGCCTGTGTCGCCTGTGTCATCAATGCCTGGATTTGCCTGTCATCCCACTGCTGTGCCGCCCAATCGTATCCCGGCACACCCTGCTGCGCTTTACTGCGCGTGTCTATCGCTGCGGCCGCGCAACTGGCTTCGCGCGCCAGGCGTGCATAGTTACTGGGCTTGTAGCGTGCGATGCCGCCGAGAATCGGCGAGATGCTGTCGCCGAATATCGCCTTGCTGCCCAGCCTTCGTACCGGGGAGTGCGCAATAGTGAAGCCACCGTCGGCGGCTACCACGGTCACCGCGATCCCTTCCTCCACGCCCTGCACGAAGCCGCGCACTTTACCGGTGTCACGATCCAGTAAACCAAAGCCGACTGCCATTAACAGAGAATTGCCATCCAGCTCGCGGCTGGCACCAATTTCCACAGCGATACCATTGGCGGTAATCGTGGGCGTCAGCGCGTTGACATTCACATGGTCGGGGAATACATCGAGCTGGGCCTTCCAGGCGTGCTCGGCATGATCGCCCCTGTCCCACAGCTTGAAAACATCCCTGCCGGTCACCACGTACAGTTCGTGATTGTCGGCCGACACGGCCACTGACGCGGCGACCTGGTCACCGACATTGATCCGCCAGATCTCCTGCAGGTCGCGATCCAGCGCCATGACGTTGCCGTTATCGTCAGTGATATACAGGCGCTGGCCATCATTGCTCACCGTGGGTGTGGAGCCGGTGCCGCCGTCAAAGTCATAACGCGCGGCAATGACCGGCGAGAGCTTGTCCCCGCTGGGGACGAGATCCAGTGCATAGATCGCGCCGTTGGCGGAGACGCCATCGGTGCTGCCGTCGGCGTCGTCCGGCGCAGTGGCAGCGACAAACAGCCTGCCGCTGTTGGGGTCAACGGCATAAAAATTGGACACCTCGGACCCCGCGCCAAAAATAATGCGCACCATGTCAGTAAACAGTCCATCGGGCAGCGGCATTTTGCCAAAGCGCTGCTCGGCCAGCTTGTCGCCACGTTGCAGTATCCACTTCGAGGGCATTTTTCTGGCCGTCGCCGCGGCGGGCATGCCGGGTAGTTCAAAGGGCGCGGCCAATAATGATTCACCGGTGGTACGCGAGAGCACGGCGATTTCGCCATTACCCGTAACCACCGTCAGCGCATCGAGTTGCGGAATGTAATTCACGCCCCAGGCATGCGGCACGTCCGCGCCCTGATAACTCAGTCCGGTGGGTTTATGCCATAGCACCTTGCCCTGCGGCGTTACCGCCCAGGCCCAATGATAGGTTGCGTGATAAATAGTCTGCGCGGACGTCTCGTTCGGCGTATCCAGAATGAGCGGCGCGCCCGCGCCCTTGGTGTCGCCTTTATTGGGTAAGCTCCACAGGCGTTTGCCATTTGCCGGATCCAGCACCACCAGGCTCACATCCTCCTGCGGATACAGGGGACTGAAGTAGATTTGTCCCAGGTTATCCATGGTGGGTCCCTCGGGGACGTACATATCCTGTTCCGCTACCCAGGCCAGCTCCTGTTCCGGTGCCGTCGCGGTCCACAGCTGGTCGCTGTTGTTCAGGCCCACGTGCATGGTGCGAAAGGTAATCGGCGTGGCCATGTGTTCGTCAAATGCGCCCACGGTCGGATTGCCCTGCGGCCGCCATCGGGTGCCGCCATCATCGGGCACCACCCGGGCCACGGGTGCTGCGCTAAACCAATGCCAGCCCATGAATACAGCAACCGCTACTATGGCAAACGTTATGGCCAGCTTTTTCATGCTCATGCGCTCAGTGGTTGGGGTTCTGCCGCCCATTGTACAAGCAATTCACGGGTGTCCTGCTGCCACGGATGAAAACCGTGCGTATAGAACGCCTTGTAGGGCGACCAGCCACCGCTGAAGGCGCCATTTTTGCCAAACAGCCCCGCCAGTCCGGCGCGCCACAGTTTAAGGTTAAACAGCTGCCCGTCTTTTTTGAGGATATAGAACAACGCCCTGGTGAGCTCGATGCTCATCAGTACTGACACACGGCGCATGACGGCCACGCGTAATTCCTCGCTGCCGCCGACCGCCCGGTAGACATCAAATGCCACCGCTTTGTGTTCCATTTCCTCCGCCGCGTGCCAGCGCCAAAGTGCCCGCATCGAGGGTTCAGCCCTGTCCATGATGGATCCGGGGCGCAACAGCAGTTCCGCCAGCACGCCGGTGAAATGTTCAATGGCCACGGTAATGGCCAGATTTTTAAGCGGCGATAGATTTTTCTGCGCCCAGTTGAGGCGCTTTGTCAGTGTGCCTTCGAGCTTTTCAAGGTTATAGCCACGTGTGGCGCACAGCGTCTCGTTGTACAGCTGGTGCTCGCGTCGATGGAAGCCCTCCTGGCCACAGAAGCCCTTGATATTCTCTTTCAGGACAGGGTCGGTTACCTGATCGGCGTAGTGACGCACACTATCAATGAAGAACTTTTCACCGACCGGGAAGGCGATCGACATGCCATTAAAGAACGCGGTGAGAAAGGCGTTGTCGTCCAGCCATGCGCCGTGCAGAGCGGCAGTGATGTCGTGGGAACGGTTGCGCGGCTTGATCTGCACGTCGCCGGGGGTGCCTGATTGCGTCGCCGGGTGTGCTACTGGTGATCCCATATTGACTCTCCAACACAGTGGGTATGTGACTGATGGGGTGATGCTAATTGACAATGATGAATACAACAGGGTTAAATCCCATCAATTACCGGGTTAAAAACCGTCATCATCAGGGTCAATTACCGTCACCATGCACGCCTACTATCTAACTACCATGGTCGATTTGCTCGCAGGCCAGGGCGTAAGCACGGGCCAACTGCTGCAGGGCACCGGCCTGGAAGCCATCAATTCACAGGAAGAGTTCAGCATCAGTGCCAGGCAGATGGACACCGTCTGCATGCGGGCCCTGCAACTGTCCCAGGACCAACAGTTCGGGCTGCGACTGGGTTCCCGCATCAATATCTCCTCGCAGGGCATTTTCGGCTACGCCCTGATGACCAGCGCCACAGTCGGGGATGCGCTCAAATTATTGATTCGCTACAGCCGGGCCATACTGCCCAGTGTTCATATAGAAGTGCAGCAACATGACGGCAGGGTCGAGGTGGTGGTCGAGGCCGCGCACCTGCCTCTGGAACTGGAGCGGTTCTATTGCGAGGTGCTGTTTGCGGCCATCATCCATAGCGGCAGCTTGCTCATCGGCGACAGGGCGGTGGTGACCACACTGGAACTGGACTACACCGCGCCGCGTGATGCGGGGCAGTATGTACAGTTGTTCGGACCCGACGTCCAGTTCGCCAGCCAGCGTTGCGCCCTGAGTTTCGACGCGGCCAGCCTGGGTATCGCCATCACCACCGCCAACCCGGTGGCGCAGGACATCTTTCGCCGGGAGTGTGACCGCCTGTCGGCGCTGGACTCGCGTTATGGCCGGGTGAGTGAGCGAGTGCAGCAGGTATTACTACAATCAGGCTCGGAATTTCCCACGGCCGCCGCTGTCGCGCTACAGTTGCACATGAGTGAAAGTACGCTGCAGCGCCGCCTGGCACTTGAAGGCTGTCGGTATCAGCAGTTGCTGGACCAGGTGCGTTACCGCCTGGCCAAGGAGTACCTGGTCGGGACCACGTTGCCGGTGGCTGAAATTGCCTGCCTGCTCGGTTTTAGTGATACCACCAACTTTCGTCGCGCGTTCAAGCGCTGGTCGGACACTACGCCATCTGTCATGCGCCGTGCCGCAGGTTAAAGACGCGTATAACTACACAAAGAGCTTGTGCTAGCATCAGCAAGTACCAGTGCGTCAGGCGTTATCGTTGAAATATGGGGTAGGCACAGTATGAAAACAGATAAAGCAGCCACTCCGGATGACAGCTTCGATTTGTTGCGCAACGATTTGCTCCTGCGCTGGCAGCGCAAACTGCGAATCGCGCCACCGCAGGGGCTGGGTGTCGTGCGCCGCGCCGTTTTTTTTGCACTGCTGACCTGGCTGCCGATCGTGATCTGGGCGGTCCTCAATGATCGACTGGTGCATGCAGATACCGGCGAGCCGCTATTCATGCATTTCGGGATTCACGTGCGCTGCCTGGTCGCGATTCCGCTGTTCATTCTGGCGGAAGCCATGGCGAGCGGCGTATTGCAAAAGATCGTGGGACAATTTCGATCGAACGATATCATTGCCGATGAGCAGCAAGTAGCATTTGCACAAGTGCTGAGTGGCGTGGCACGTTTGCGTGACTCGAGCCTCCCGTGGATAGTCGTAATCGGCCTGGCGTTTGCCTGGATATTCGGCAATCCGGTTCATTCAGATGCGCATGAACTGTCCTGGGCTGCAGCGGGCGCCGATTTCGGCTTCGGCGGCTGGTGGTTCCTGTATGTCGCCAAGCCTGTTTTTGTGATTCTCCTGCTGGGCTGGCTGTGGCGTATCGCCCTGGTGATCCTGCTCTTTCAGCGCATTGCGAAGATGAATTTGTCGCTGGTGCCCTCGCATCCCGATCGCTGTGGCGGTCTGGGTTTCCTGAAGAAACTGCCGATGGCGCTCTTTCTGGTGACATTTGCAGTGTCCGCGATTATCGCCTCACGCTGGATGCACGACGTGCTCTATCACGGCCAGACCCTGGCCGTCTCTCAAGGCGCCGTTCGCTGTTTTTGTCGTGGTCTGGGGCGCGATGATGCTCTCGCCACTATTCCTGTTCGCGCCGCGCATCGCCGCCATGAAACGTGAGGCGCTGCTGAGCTATGGAGCGCTGATTGGCACACACGGTCGACTCGTGCACCAGCGCTGGATTCTCGGCCAAAGCGTCAACAGTGAATCGGCTGCGGGGGATATACTCGATGCCCCTGAGCTCGGGCCGGTTGTCGATATTGCGGCGATTTACGATGCAGTGGAAAAAGTGACTCCCCTGCCGGTCGGCAAGAGCTCCATCATGATGGTGCTTATCCCCATCATACTTCCCATGTTATTGGTTATCTCGCAGCAGATTCCAATTCGCGACCTATTGCTCAAGCTGCTGAAGACGGTGGTCTGATGCTGTCGCGAGTGGGCACGGTTGCTCTTGGTAAAGCGGTATGCGCCGCGGCAAAGATTTCAGCCTGCGCCCGCTGCCATGCCCCCTTGAATCTTGGATCTTCTGTTCCGGTCAGCAGTTCGCCTTTGCGCAAGGGTGGATAGAGATCCATAAACGACTTCACCATTGACTCACTGATCCGCTTGTGGAAATGGAAGCGGCGCAATTGCGAGGGGTGAGTGAGCCCCGCTCCGCCCACCACTTCAGCCAACGCCATCAGCGTTTTTTCATGGAACTGTGCGACGCGCGTCGCCTTGTCCGGTACGACCAGCGCACGCTGCCGGTCCTCATCCTGCGTGGCGACACCGGTCGGGCAGCGGTCGGTGTGGCAGGTCTGGCTCTGGAGGCAGCCGACAGCAAACATGAATGCGCGCGCCATGTTCACCCAGTCGGCGCCGAGAGCCATGGTCCTGGCGATGTCGAAGGCGGAAATCATCATGCCCGATGCGCCGATCTTGATGCGCCCGCGCAGTTCCGCTCCGACCAGCGCGAAATGCACAAATGAAAGGCCCTCGCGCAGCGGCATGCCCATATGGTCGATGAACTCGGACGGCGCGGCGCCCGTGCCGCCCTCCTTGCCATCGACCACAATGAAGTCCGGCGTAATACCTGTCTTGAGCATGGCTTTGACGATAGCCAGGAATTCATGCTTGCGGCCTATGCAAAGCTTGAACCCAACGGGCTTGCCACCAGAGAGTTCACGCAGCTGTTGGATAAAGGCCATCAGTTCCAGTGGCGTGGAGAAGGCGGAATGCTGCGCTGGCGAAATACAGTCCTGACCCATCGGTACGCCGCGTATCCTGGAAATCTCAGCAGTGATTTTCGCGGCGGGTAGCACGCCGCCATGACCGGGCTTGGCCCCCTGCGACAGCTTTATCTCGATCATCCTGACCTGATCGAGCGTCGCCGTACTGACGAAATTTTCCGGCGAGAAATTACCCGCCGCATCACGGCAGCCGAAGTAGCCGGAGCCGATCTCCCAGATAATGTCACCGCCATTCTCGCGGTGATAGGGCGATACGCCACCTTCGCCGGTGTCGTGCGCAAAGCCACCGGCTTTTGCCCCGCTGTTGAGCGCACGGATAGCATTGGCGGATAGCGAGCCGAAACTCATGGCGGAGATGTTAAGCACTGAAGCGTCATAGGGTTTGGTGCAGTCCGGACCGCCGACCTTGACGCGAAAATCATGCGCTTGCACCTCGGTCGGTGCCAGCGAATGCGAGATCCATTCGTAGCTCGGATCATAGACGTCGAACTCGGTTCCGAATGGCCGTTTATCCAGCTGACCCTTGGCGCGCTGGTACACCAGCGAGCGCCTGTCGCGCGAAAACGGCCTGCCATCCTTTTCGCCCTCAAAGAAATACTGTCGCAGGGTGGGGCGCAGAGCCTCCATCAGGAAGCGTGCATGACCAGTGATCGGGTAGTTGCGCAGGATGGCATGTTGCTCCTGCTGCATATCGTTTATGCCGAGCCAGGTCAGGCCGACAAGCGCCAGGAATGGCAGCACCAGAAACAAAAACGTGGACGGGGTGGCCAGCATTTCCAGCAGCACCACTACGCTCATTATGGCGGCAAGAGTCAACGGCAAGATTCGCATCGAGAGCGCCAGTTTCAATAGATCCATTGGTTATTTCCTGCCGGGGTTGATGCGCGCTATCATGTCGCAGCGCGTGGTCTTGTCCACGAACTTTGCGGTATGCAGTCGATGCCTGCACAGTCAGGTCAGGGCCTGTCTTGCCGATAATCCTTTGTGCTACTTATGAGTAATAGTGGTACTGTCCGGCATCCGCTTTACTACAGTCACGGGAGTGCGAATGATTGACCAGCAGTGGGCGCAGGCATTTGCTGAGGACTGGATTGCGTCGTGGAACTCACACGATATGGAGCGCATTCTTGCGCACTATACCGACGATTTTGAAATGTCTTCTCCCTTATCGTGGACGCGTCTGGGTTGCCAGAGGGTAAACTTAAGGGAAAGCCCGCTATCCGTGAATATTGGCTGCCAAGTTTGTCAATGACGCCACCATTGCAGTTTGAACTCATTGATGTGTTTGTCGGATGGAGGAAATAACGACTCTATTACAACAATGTGGGTCGCAGGCTGGTTGCCGAAACCCTGTTCATCAATAGTTCGGGCAAGGCAACACGTGGATGGCGCAATGGTCTGTTGCAGAAACCTGATATGGGCAGCGCGGCATTGTGGCGACGCGTTGATGTCACGGTAGACATCGACGGTACTGTCTATGGCGCGCTGAATGCGCTGTGTATGAAAAATAAGTTGGATTTCCTGCTTCTGTGAGGACTGATTTTTCCGGTCAGACCGCACGGACAAAAGAACGGTGGCGCCGGAATTGGGTCAGCCCATAACCATGACCAGTCCGGGCAGCGAGATACTACGGCTGCGCCCATGAGACTTCAGGCAGGGAGAGACATGTGATGCTATCTGATTCAGTCATTGCGGCTGCCAGTTTTCTGCAGGGTAGTATTCCACTGTTGTCGTTAAGCGCCTACCTGCCGCAGTGGAAGAAAATTATTGCGACCAGATCGAGTAAGGATATCTCCCTGCGTTCATGGCTGCTGTGGAGCGTTTCCGCAGCAATCGCGGTTTTCTATGCGGTGGCTCAGTATCAGGCCACGGGAAAAGGTACAGCACTGGTATTTTCAAGTTCTGTTAATCTGATCTTCGTTGTCGTTACCGTGTACCTGCTGGTCATCTATCGCAAGCAGCCTACCATTTCCTGAGGAAAGAACCATGAGACATATCGAAAGACACCGTACCCAGCGCATCGGCTGGCTCCGCGCAGCGGTACTCGGCGCCAATGACGGCATTGTTTCCACCGCCAGTTTGGTATTGGGCGTGGCCGCGGCCGGCGCGACTTCCAAGGACATCCTGGTGGCGGGTGTTGCCGGACTGGTAGCGGGCGCGATGTCGATGGCGGCAGGCGAATATGTGTCGGTCAGTT
Organism: uncultured Gammaproteobacteria bacterium; assembly: GCA_963762235.1. Classification (GTDB taxonomy): domain Bacteria; phylum Pseudomonadota; class Gammaproteobacteria; order Pseudomonadales; family Halieaceae; genus Marimicrobium. The sequence continues at coordinate 100,031 of CAVXKH010000012.1, forward strand.
CGCAGGCCGATACCGAGAGCGCCGATCTGGAGCGCGAGCGGCTCGAGTTGGCGGCTGATCCCGTGCACGAGCATGAAGAGATGCAGGCAATCTACGTCGGTCGCGGCCTGGATGCCGAACTGGCAGGGCAGGTCGCCACCCAGTTGATGGCGCACGATGCGCTCGGTGCGCACGCCCGCGATGAACTGGGTATTTCCGAGATACTGAGCGCCCGACCGGTGCAGGCAGCGCTGGCGTCTGCCGCGACGTTTTCGGTGGGCGCTATCCTGCCCCTGCTGGTGGTGCTCATGGTGCCATTGGTGACGCTGATGTGGGCGGTCGCGGGCAGTTCACTGCTGTTCCTCGCCCTGCTCGGTGCCGTTGCCGCGCGCACCGGTGGCGCGTCCGTGGCCAAGGCAGCGACCAGGGTGACGTTCTGGGGCGCACTGGCAATGGCCCTGACGGCTGGCGTGGGAGCCTTGTTTGGGGTGTCCGCCTGACTGCTTGATAGTCTCGATAATACCTGCGATAGCATGGTCATTGTGGCCCGCTCTCTTTGTTTAAATAACCGCGTCGCTGGCGCAAAACCTGAGATGAAAAAATGAATCCATCGGTAATTGCCTTGATCATGCTGGCTCTCGTGTTTGGCGGAGCCCTGCTCGGGTTGTGGCTGCAGAAGGTGCTGCCGGATCAACACCTCACAGCAGAAACCAAGGAAGTGGTCAGGCTGGCCACCGCCCTGGTCGCGACCATCTCGGCCCTTGTCCTCGGTCTGCTGGTCTCCTCGGCCAAAGAATCCTTTGACCGGTACGACGATGAATTGACCCAGAATGCGGCCAGGGTCGTCATGCTCGATCGGGCCCTGGACGAATATGGGCCCGAGACTGGCGAGATACGTGCATCAATAAAAGCCGCTTATGCCAGAAGAATTGAACTGCTTTTTTCCAGTAATGCGGCCGCAACGAAAGCGGTGGACGGGGCGCTCGCGATTACCCAGGAGGAGAATATCGACTCCAGGCTGTTTGCGTTGGAGCCGGCTGGGCCAGTGCAGCAGGGGTTGCAGGCGCGAGCGGTGGAGCTTAATGGCGAGATCAACATGACCAGGGCCCTCATACATGTACAGCGCAAGGACTCCCTACCGATGGCGCTGCTCATTGTGCTGGGGGGATGGTTAACCCTGATCTTTGCCACGTTCGGCTTGTTCGCGCCGCGCAATGCGGTGGTGGCGGGGGCGCTGCTTGCGTGTTCGATGTCGGCCTCGGGCGCGGTATTTCTTATTCTGGAGATGAACTCACCCTTCACCGGCCTCATCACCCTGTCCAGTGCGCCCATGCATGAAGCGCTACTCTATCTTGGACAATAGTATTTTCGATCGCTGCAGAGTTTATAATTTCTGCCAGCATCCCTCTAATCACCAGCGCCGCTGGCGCAAAGGCTGAAGTGAAATAATGAATTCTGTCAGTAGTGGCTTTGATAATGTTGGGCGTCGTGTTCGGCGGCGCCCTGTTTGGCCTGTGGCTGCAGAAGGTTCTGCCGGATCAACACTTGTCAACTGATACCAAAGATGTTGTCAGGCTGGCCACGGCCCTGGTCGCGACCATCTCGGCCCTTATCCTCAGCTTGCTGGTCTCCTCGGCCAACAGTTCCTTCGACAGGTTCGACGACGAACTGACCCAAAATGCGGCCAGGGTAGTCATGCTCGACCGGACGCTGGCCGAATATGGGCCGCAGGCCAACGACATCCGGGCCTTACTCAAATCCCGCTTTGCCAGAACAATGGAACTACTTTATTCCGCTACGATGGTCGCGAACAATCTTGCAGATGGATCCTGGGGCGCCATCACCCAGGAGGAAAATATCGATTCCAGGATCTTTGCACTGGCCCCGGATGGCCCCGTGCAGCAGGGACTGCAGGCGCGTGCGGTGGAGCTCAATGGCGAGATCAACATGACCAACGCCCTGATACATGCGCAGCGTGAGGACTCCATGCCCAGGGCACTGCTGATCGTGCTGGGAGCGTGGTTAACCTTGATATTTCCACGTTTGGCTTGTTCGCGCCCCGCAATCCGGTGGTGATAGGGGCGCTGCTGGTGTGTTCCATGTCGGCCGCGGGCGCGGTGTTCCTGATTCTGGAGATGAACTCACCCTTCACCGGCCTGATCACCCTGTCCAGTGCGCCAATGCATGAGGCGCTTCTCTATCTCGGCAAATAGCGACGCATGGAACCCGCTCTAGCCAAATCATCTGGTTGCGATGTTATAGGTTAAGGTCTGTCAGTCCCGGGTGGTCAGCCGGGCGCGGACCCTGCGGCCAGTGAAATTTGCGTTCGGATTCCTGGATCGGTAAATCGTTGATGCTGGCGTAACGTCGCTGCATCAAACCGTTGCTATCGAATTCCCAGTTCTCATTGCCATAGGAGCGAAACCAGTTGCTGCCATCGTCGTGCCACTCATACGCGAAGCGTACGGCGATGCGGTTATCTTCATGGGCCCACAGCTCCTTGATCAGGCGATAGTCGAGCTCGCGTTCCCACTTGCGCTGCAGGAACGTGATGATCTGCTCCCGGCCCACGGGGAACTCGGCGCGATTGCGCCACTGGCTGTCCATGGTATAGGCCAGTGCCACGCGCTGGGGGTCGCGGCTGTTCCAGCCGTCCTCCGCCATGCGGACTTTCTGGATTGCGGTATCGTGGGTAAACGGGGGCAGTGGTGGGCGGACTTCCTGTGCTGTCATGTTGTGTCTCCTTGGGTATGCGGGAAAAAAGGCGATAGCGAGTTACACATCAAGCACCAGGCTCGCATTCGGGTCACTCGGGGCGGCGGGCACAGCGCAGCAGAGCAGCGCCTCACCGACGGCAGGAATGGCCTGGGGTGGCTGCGGATAATGCACAGCGCCATTGATGATGCGGGTACTGCAGCTGCCACAGATCCCGTTGCGGCAACTGTAGGGCGGAGTGAGGCCGCGCGCCTCGGCCAGCTCCAGCAATGTGCCGGAACCGGGAGTCCAGCGCGCCTCTTTGGCGGACTGGGAAAACAGAACGGACACGGCGCTGGTGGCTGCCGGCTGCTGCGGGGGAGACGGTGACGGTGCTGCATCCGCTTGCCTTACCAAACCAGAGGGGCCAAAGGCCTCGGCGTGGATGCGCAGGTCTGGAATGTGCATGGCGCGCAGCGCGTCATAGAGCTGTTGCGTGAACTGCGCAGGTCCGCAGAGGTAGAAATCATAATCGTCAAACGGCAGACACGCCTTGAGCAGATCGATGTCCAGGCGCCCGGCGACATCGAATTGCTCGCCGGCTGCAGCGCTGTCCTCTGGCTGGCTCAGTATCTGGCAGATGCGCAGGCTGTTACCCGCGACAGCTGACAACTGCGCAAGCTCTGCAGCGAAGGGGCGGTCCGCCAGGTTGCGTGAGGCCTGGAAAGAAGTAACTGGGACGGGTGCGGCGGGTACGCTGCCCCTCGTACACAACATGGCGCAACATGCTGAGCAGTGGTGTGACGCCCACGCCGCCGGCCAGTAATACCAGAGGTCGCCGTACGCTGGTGTCGACGAGGAAGGAACCCTGCGGCGCCCGTGCCTGCAAGATGGCGCCAACCCGCACATGATCGTGCAGGTAAGACGACACCAGTCCCTGGCGCTTCACACTGATACGCAAATAGCCATCAGCCGGCGCGCTGGAGATGCTGTAGGTGCGGATCACCTCGACGCCATCGGCGGAGGGGGTCAGCCTTAACGGCAGGTGCTGGCCGCTCTGGAACGCCGGTAGTGCCGGCGTCATCGGTCGGCTCCAGGTAAAACGAGCGAATGCTGCAACTCTCGTCCTCGATACGCGCCACCCGAAATGGACGCCAGTTATTGCGCAGCGCCTGCGCGCGCTGGCGCGCCGCGGCTTCCTGCCAGGTTCCCGTCAGCAGGTTGTTGGGTGAGCCTTCATTAAAGTGCCAGCGCAAAGCCAGCGCTGCCGGTCGATAGACAATGCGCTCAACCTGCACGGTCCACAGGCGTTCCGCGCCCTGGAACGCCTCCACTTCCGGGCCTGCAAAAATAATTGCGGTACGACCGCTGATCTGCAGCATGTCGCCATTGTTAAAGTCGATAAACAGCAATCCCGCCTGCGGATTGAGAAGCAGGTTGCCAAGGGTGTTGAAATGCAGGTTGCCGGAAAAATCCGGAATGGTTAACAGGTCGCCTTCCCTGCGCACAAAACCCGGTTTGCCGCCGCGATGGGAGACATCCACGCCGCGCCGCTGCGGCTTGCCATCGATATCCACATAGCTGGCGACAAAAAAAGTATCAGCGGAGTCGACGATGGCGCGAGCGCGCGCATCAATGCCGGCGAAACTCTCTGCGTCCTGCCGCGTCGTCGCTGCAGTACTGTGCTGGCGCCGGAACTCTCGGGGATCAAGTGCAAAACGGGGTTCGCGCCTGGAGATGTATTGCGGACAGTTGCCGAAGGCATGCTCTACCGCCACGCTGATTCCGTCCCCAGCCACGCGCTGCAGCCTGCCGTTGAGTCGATTGCGGCGTCGGGTTCCCAGCTCTATACCCAGCAGACCGACAGCCGCGCCTTCCACAAGGGTCGCCTTAACCGGGTCGTCTGCAGCGAGCGTAGCGTCCAGTGCGAGGTGTCTGTCGTCAGTCGCGTGGGCGAAGCCGGGGTGCCCTTCCAGCAGGCTGGCCCAGGGTCTGCCGTCTGCGTCCACTGCACCCAGCAGGATAAAGGGCAACTGCCGGTAGAAGTCCTGATGCTGCTGCGGCATGTGGTCGCGGATGACCCGGCGACCAAAGCTCTCCATTTGCTCGGCCACGCCCACCCGCGCCTGCAGGCGTTTTTCGCCCTCGTGGAAGGGTGACGGCGTGGCGTTGGTGTCGTCTAGGCGCATTGCAAACCTACAACTGTTTTCTGCATCGGGACAAATCCGGGCAGCGCCTCGATACGGGCCAGCCAGGCGCGCAGGTGCGGGTAGTCTGCCAGCGACACATTGCCTTCCGGGGCGTGGGCGATATACGCATAGGCGGCGACATCGGCGATGGTGGCCGCATTGCCGGCCAGAAAGTTGCGCGTGCTCAACTCGCTCTCCAGTACTTTCAGCAGTGCATGCGAGCGGGCGATAAGCTCTTCAGCATTGTAGGGCGCGCCAAACACGGTGACCAGGCGGGCGCTGGCCGGACCCGCCGCAATCTGCCCCGCCGCGACCGAGAGCCAGCGTTGCACGGCGGCCGCGCTGGCCGGATCAGTCGGTAACCACTGCTCATCACCGTAGGTTCGTGCCAGGTAGACCAGGGCGGCGTTGGAATCGGCCAGCACCACTCCGTTGTCGTCCAGAACCGGGACCTGGCCGAAGGCATTCAGCGCGAGAAAGTCTGGTTGCTTGTGCGCTCCGGCGCGCAGGTCCACATCGATCAACTGTGCAGGGACCTGCAACAGCGAGAGTAACAACTCTACCCGGTGCGAGTGACCGGACAGTGGGTGACGGTACAGTTTTACGGATTGCGTCGACATGGTGAACTCCAGTTGTGCCAGTTGATGAAGGGGGTAGCACAGCGCCGGTACTGCATTGGCCTGTGCTGTTGGAGTGCATAATCCTCGCAACCGACCTCAGGCGGAATCACCACAAATGACAATCCATTGTTTCAAATCCTGCAACACATTAGTTCTGGCCCTGAAGGCAGGTCTTTTGCCGCAGGCGCGGGGTAGCGAAATCCACCAGGCTGCGCACACGCCCTGATGCCTTGCGACCCTCGCGGTAGACCAGGTGTACGGGGAGCGGGGCGGGTGCAAAGGCGTCCAGTACGGTGAGTAGTGCGCCGCGCTCGCACTGGGACTGCACCTGGTAACTCATACACCGCGCGAGTCCCGCATGTAAACACGCGGCGTTGATGGCAGCCTGGCTGGTAGACGTGGCCAGGTGTGGACGAAAGCCGATGCGCAGTGCCTTGCCGCGCTCCTGGAACCGCCATTGCGGGTGACGGGCATCGGCGAGTGTGTGAATGAGTGGATATTGCTGCAAATCCCGTGGATGCTGCGGTAAACCGTGTTGCTGCAGAAACGCCGGGCTGGCCACGACCACGCGACGGATATGGCCCAGCTCCCGCGCAAACAGTGAAGAGTCCGACAGTTCGCCAATCAGAATCGCGACATCGACCCCGTCTATCTGCAGGTTGGGGAATTGATTCGTAAACTGAGCCTGCACCTGCACCTGCGGATAGCTGTCGAGGTAGTCCAGCAGAATGGGTGCCAGCAGTTGCTCGCCGAACAACAGGGGGGCGCTGACTGTGAGTTGCCCTGCCACCTGCTGGTGCACACCGGTGGCCGAGGCTTCGGCGTCGCGCAAGTCAGTGAGCAGGTGTTGGCAGTGGGTGGCAAACTCCTGTCCGCTTGCAGTGAGCGTGACACCGCGAGTGCTGCGTCGCAGCAGTGTGCTCGTCAGCCGCTTCTCCAGTGCGTCGATGGCGCGACTCACTGTGGGCACTGACAGCCCGAGCAGGCGGGCCGCTGCTGCAAAAGCCCCGGTCTCGGCCACAGCGACAAATGCGGTCATTTCGTGATAACGGTCCATGCCGGCCTTAAACGGCGTTGATCGAGTTGAGCGCAGGTTCGCGCCGCAATTCCTCGACACAGAAATCCACGAAGCTGCGCACCCTGGCTGTCTGCTTGCCGGGGTTCTGGCACACGATATTGATCGGCAGGGGCGGCGGTTCAAACGCATCCAGGACAATCTGCAAGCTGCCCTCGGCCAGTTGTGTCGCGATCTGGTAGGACAGCACCCTGGTCAGGCCCCAGCCGCTACAGGCCGCATTAATGGCGGCCTGCATGGTCGATGTGAGCAATTGCGGCTGCAGGTGTACGCTCAGCGGCTTGCCGCGATCAACAAACTGCGCACTCATCTGATTGCTGTTGGAGAGTGCGAGGCGGTAGCCGGATAACTGTTCGGGACGGGAGGGAGTTCCCATACGCGCCAGGTAGTCCGGGGACCCGCACACCACCCGCCGCACGCTGCCCACACAAACGGACTCCATGCCCGTATCCGGCAGGTCGCCGATGCGGACGGCGACATCAACACCTTCATCAATCATGTTAACGACACGATCCACCAACAGCGCGCGTATACTGACCGCCGGCTGGGCCTGCATGTAACGCACCATCAGGGGCGTGATGAATTGTTCGCCAAATAAGACTGGCGCGGTGACATGCAGCAGCCCGCGCGCTGCGCTATGGCTGCCCATGGCGGATTCCTCCGCTTCCTCCAGCTCCGCCAGAATGCGGCGACAGTCCTCCACGTAGCGCTGGCCCGCCTCCGTGAGCCTGACCGTGCGGGTGTTCCGGGTCAGTAACTGGGTGCCGATACGCGCTTCCAGGCCGGCGATTGCCCGGGTCACTGTCGGTGGCGACATATTCAGGCGACGCGCGGCCGCGGCGAAGCTCTGCTCATCGGCAGCAGCCAGAAATACCTGCATTTCCTGAAATCTGTCCATGGGCCGATCCCTGTTGCGCCTGCGCTGGCATGGTAGTCAGTTTCACCGTGCCGGATAACCAGGTCAACCGGATGGTGTCACCACTCTCCCGCGTGGATTTTTTCTTTCGCCTTGCGCGCGCCGCTGGCGGTCAGTCGGTGACAGAGACCGGGCAAGAAGCGCTTGAGCGCCACCAGCGCAATCGCATCCCTGCCGATGATGATCTCACGGCGGTCATGCCTGATGGCATGGATTGTTTTCCTTGCCACGTCGCTGGCGGGAATGCCGAAGCGGTCCATCATCTTCATCATGGCCGCCTTTTCGCGCTCATCGGAGAAGCTTGCGCGCTGCAGGATTTCGCTCTGGATGGTGCCTGGATAGATGCCGGTGACAGCGATGCCGGTGTCGTCCAGCTCCGCCCACAGTGACTCGGTGAAGCCGCGGATGGCGAACTTGGTCGACACGTAGGCCGACTGGTTCGGTACGCCGACGAAACCGAGCATGCTCGACATGTTGACGATGTGGCCATGCCCGCGTGACTGCAGCTTGGGCAGAAACGCGTAACAACAATTGACGACGCCGAAAAAGTTGGTCCTGATGATGCGGTCGAACAGTTCGATGTCGAACTCCGCGAAGGGCGCGGAGGAGGTGATGCCCGCGTTGTTGACGATGATGTCGACCTGGCCGAAGTCGTTCTCGACAGCATCGGCCATGGCAGTCACTGCCCCCCTGTCCGCGACGTCGCAGACATATCCACGACATTCCCTGCCCGTGGGCATCAGCGCCAGCGTCCCGTCGATACGCTCCTGCGCGGTGCCGACGATGGCCACCCTGCAGCCACATTTGGCCAGTGCCAGCGCGATGGCCTGGCCGATACCGCTACTGCCGCCGGTGACGACGGCTACCTTGTCCTTGAAGTCCCGCAAACAGTGCTCCTTTTGATCGGGATGCCGTTGCCGAACTATCGCACAGGCTGTATTAAACTTCACGGGTAACCCAACTCGTGCTTGAATCGGTGTGTATACGTATACTGCGGTTTTCACGGCGCCGGACATCTGCAACAATGACACAACGGGATTTGGTAGAAGTGGACGCCACCGGGCTGGCCTGCCCCATGCCCTTGTTGAAAGCCAAGCGGGCCCTGAACGCCATGCAGGTCGGCCAGCGACTGCGGGTGCTGGCGACGGACCAGGGTTCGGTGCGGGACTTTCGTGTGTTTGCCGAGCAATCAGGCCACCTCCTGCTCGAGAGCGCGGAGGTGGATGGGGTGTACAGTTACCTGCTGGAAAAGAGTTGATCGCGTCGAGGTGAGGATTGTAACCGGGGTTTGAACGATCGTCAGGTCAGCAGTGAACAATCCATTAAGGATCATAGATGACAGGTAGAGCAGTACAGGCGGGTTTTGCGGATCACAGCTTGCCCGCATTAACGGGCCTGCGCGGGCTGGCGGCGATGTGGGTCCTGGTCTACCACGCCTGGGTCTTCGTGATACCGCAGGAAATACTGCTGCATTTTTCTGGTGGAACGATTCGGGTGCATGTGTTTTTCTCGCTGGGCTGGGCGGGTGTGCAGGTGCTATTTGTGCTTTCCGGATTCCTGTTGACCCTGCCCTATGCCCGCGCCAATGCGGCCGGTGTTGCACGGCCCCGGGTGTCGCGCTATTTACGACGACGGATCGCGCGTGTTTTTCCCGCCTATTACCTGCAGCTCATGTTGTTGATCCTGATTTCCTTGTTGACCTCGGGCGTGTTGCTGGTCAACTGGTCGAACGTTGTCCAATACCTATTGATGTTATTCGTCCCCGAGCCGCTGGGCATCGGCGCCCCCGCCAGTGTCAATGGCGTATGGTGGACCCTGCCCATCGAGTTGTCCTTTTACCTCGTGTTGCCATTCATTGCCGGGCTGGCCGATCACCGCCACAAGCTATTGTTGCTGGCGTTGCCGTTCCTTTGCATGCTGGCGTGGCGCTATCTTGTGGCGAATGTCATTCAACCCGCCAGCGAGGTACCCGTCTGGATGTACCAGCTACCCGGGTCCATGGATACTTTTGGTCTGGGAATGCTTGGGGCCGTGCTGCATGTGCAGTACGCCGGCTGCCGGGATCATGCATTTGCCTACGCTCAGCGCCTGGCCGCCCTCCTTTGGGTGACGCCGGTCATGTTTACGCTGTTGGGGATATGGATGGCTGAGGATTACGCCCTGTACTGGAGCGGCGCTCCGATACTCTACCTGTGGACGCCGCTGTTCGGCGCCAACGTGTTGATCATCATCCTTAACTGTGCCCTCAACCGTTCGTTTCTGAACAGGCTGCTCGGCAACCGAGCGATATTTTATCTCGGCACAGTGAGTTACGGCCTGTACTTATGGCATGCGCCAATTGGCAACTGGTTGATGCATACACCGCTGATTGCCGATATGCATACTTACCAGTTTCCGCGTATGGCACTGCTGATGTTCCTGTGCAGTTTGGCGGCGGCGAGCCTCTCCTGGTATCTGGTAGAATCCAGGGCCATCGCACTCGCCAGGCGCTCGTGACTCGCAGAGCCTGCCACAAAAAAACAGGTCGTCTATACAAATCGGCTACTATACTTTTCCAGCTGTCGTTTACCATTGAAGCCGAAAAAGGAGGAAGGTCATGCGTGGATTGATTCTGGTGGCAGCCTTGCTGATATCGGGTGCCGCACTGGCGGCCGGTTCAAATGCATTCCAGGTGCGTACTGCGGACGATCTCGTGCGGGCCTGCAGCCTGGCTCCGGACGATCCTCTCTATAGCAATGCCATGGGACTCTGTCAGGGCGTCCTGCTCGGCGCGTATGGCTACTACGATTCGACGGTGCCCGCGGCGGATCGGTTTGTCTGCTCACCGAGTCCGACTCCGAAAAGCGCCGACGTTATGAACGGTTTTGTGGTGTGGGCCAAGGCGCACCCGCAGTACATGAATGATGATCCGATCGATACCTTGTTTCGCTTTCTCGCGGCAACCTACCCGTGCGCGAAATGACCGCTCGACATAATGCAGAGATGAGGAGAACTGTAATGAACCGTAACAAAATAATTCCCTGCGCACTGGTCGCCGCTGTGACGCTTGCCGGCTGTACCGGATTCAGCGACACGCAGCAGCGCACGGCGACCGGGGCCGCCATCGGCGGGGTTGCCGCCGGGGTATTAACCGGTGACTGGGGTTGGGCCGCAGCTGGTGCGGCGGCCGGTGCGGCGGGTGGTTTCCTGGTGGACCAGAGCAAGAAGAACGAGGAGCAGGCTTTTCAGCGAGGCGTGCAACAGGGTCAAAGCACCAAGTCGAATTGACGGTCGGTTGCCCGGGTCGGGAACGGTCATACAAATTTTATACATATGATCAGCAGGCTCAGGCCTGAAAATTTCATCAACGGAGAAACTAGCCATGCAGCGAATTAACCGAACCTTCCTTACCCTGATGTTTGCCACACTGACCACAGTGATCCTGGCCGCTCCCGGCCAGGCACTGGCGGCTGATACGGCGAAAATTGAGCGCGACTCAAAAGCCGCCCTGGCCGAACTGTACGCGTCGACGCCTGCAGCCAAGGCGCTCGGCGACAAGGCAAAAGCCATATTGGTATTCCCCAGTATTCTCAAGGCCGGTTTGATCATTGGCGGCCAGGGTGGCAATGGCGCCCTGTTTGTCGACGGTAAAGTCGCGGGCTTTTACAACACGGCGGCGGCTTCCTACGGACTGCAGGCCGGAGCCCAGGAGTTCGCTTATGCGATGTTCCTGATGACCGACGCCGCCATCGAATCCATCAAAAAGGCAGACGGCTGGGAAGTGGGGGTTGGGCCGAGCATCGTCATTGTGGACGAGGGCGTCGCCAAGTCGCTGACCACCACCACCGCCAAGGATGACGTCTATGCCTTCACCTTTGGCCAAAAGGGTTTGATGGCCGGTATTGGCATACAGGGCTCGAAAATCACCAAAATCAATCCTTAATCCGGCCACACCCAGTTGGTGAATTCATCGCGGTCGGTGCCGTGTTCGTGCGCATAGGCCAGGTTGCGGATGATCTCGTTCTTCATCTGCTCTTTCAGGTGCGCGGCGCGCGCGGCTAGCCCCGGTACCCTGTCGATTACGTCGATGACCAGGGTGAAGCGGTCGGTCTGGTTGAGGATCGCCAGTTCCAGCGGCGTGTTGATGTTGCCACGCTCCTTGTAGCCGCGCACATGGATATTCTCGTGGTTGCTGAAGCGGTAGGCGAGCTTGTGGATCAGCCAGGGATAGCCGTGGAAATTGAAGATCACTGGCCGTTCAGTGGTAAACAGGCTGTCGAACTCGCGGTCGGTTGAGCCGTGCGGGTGCTCGCTGGCCGGCTGCATCTTGTACAAATCCACCACGTTGACGAAGCGCACCATCAGCTCGGGCAGGCGCTCGCGCAGGATGGCGGTGGCCGCCAGCGCCTCCTGGGTGGCCACGTCGCCGCAGGATGCCATCACCACATCCGGCTCCACGCCCTCGTCGTTACTGGCACGCCGCCAGATGCCGATGCCCTTGGCGCAATGCAGGATGGCCTCGTCGATAGTGGTGAACTGCAGGTGCTTCTGCTTGTCGGCCACGATGACGTTGATGCAGTCCATCGAGCGCAGGCAGTGGTCCGCCACCACGAGCAGGGTGTTGGCATCGGGCGGCAGGTAGATGCGTGTCACGCTCGGGCTCTTGTTGGTGACCACGTCGATGAAGCCCGGGTCCTGGTGTGAAAAGCCGTTGTGGTCCTGGCGCCAGACAGTGGAAGACAGCAGGATGTTCTGCGCGGCCACCGAGGCGCGCCACGGCACATGGTTCTTACAGATGTCCAGCCACTTGGCATGCTGGTTGAACATCGAATCGATGACGTGGGCGAAGGCCTCGTAGGTGTGGAAAAAGCCGTGCCGGCCGGTGAGCAGATAGCCTTCGAGCCAGCCAATCAGGGTGTGCTCGGAGAGCATCTCCATCACCCGCCCGTCGCGCGACAGCTCACCGCCGTCGGCGTCTTCGGGCAGCATGTCCGCCATCCATACTTTCTTGCTCACCGCGTAGACTGCCTGCAGGCGGTTGGAGGCGGTTTCGTCGGGTCCGAACAGGCGGAAGTTGGTCATGTTGTCGCGCATTACGTCGCGCAGGAATTCGCCCAGCGGTGCGGTGTTCTCATGGAGTACCTTGCCCGCATCTTTCACGTCCACCGCGTAGTCGCGAAAATCCGGCAGTTTCAGGTCACGGCGCAGCAAACCGCCGTTGGTGTGCAGATTGGCGCTCATGCGCCGCGTGCCGCTGGGGGCGAGTGCGCGCAGTTCGGGCAGCAGAGCGCCGTCGGCGTCGAACAGCTCCTGCGGTTTGTAGCTCATCATCCAGTCTTCCAGCAGTTGCAGGTGCGCAGGATTGTCGCGTACGTCGGTGATCGGCACCTGGTGCGAGCGCCACGAGCCCTCGGTCTTGTGGCCATTGATCTCTTTCGGTCCGGTCCAGCCCTTGGGCGAGCGCAGCACGATCATCGGCCAGCGCGGCCGCTCGGCCACGCCGCTCGCGCGCGCCTTGTGCTGCGCCGCGCGAATTTCCGCGATAGCGGTTTCCAGCGTGGCGGCCATGCGCTGGTGCATGGTGTCGGGATCGTCGCCTTCCACGAAATAGGGCGTGTAGCCGTAGCCGCGGAACAAGCGCCTCGAGTTCCTCGTGGCTGATGCGCGCGAGAATGGTCGGATTGGCGATCTTGTAGCCGTTGAGGTTGAGGATCGGCAGCACGGCGCCGTCGCGTATCGGGTTGATGAACTTGTTGGAGTGCCAGGCAGTGGCGAGCGGTCCGGTCTCGGCTTCGCCGTCGCCGACGACACAGGCGACGATCAGGTCGGGATTATCGAGGCAGGCGCCGTAGGCGTGCGACAGGCTGTAGCCGAGTTCGCCGCCCTCATGGATGGATCCCGGGGTTTCCGGAGTGACATGCGAGCCGATTTGGCCGGGGAAGGAGAACTGCTTGAAGAATTTCTGCAGGCCTTCGTGCATCCTGGCTCATGTCCGGATACACCTCGGAATAGGTGCCTTCGAGGTAGGCTGGCCCAAGCACGCCCGGCGCGCCATGTCCTGGGCCGGCGATGAAGATCACGTCGAGATCGTCGCGTTTGATCAAGCGGTTCAGATGCGCCCAGGTGAAGGACAGCGCAGGGCTCGCGCCCCAGTGGCCCAGCAGGCGATGCTTGACGTGCTCGATCCGCAGCGGCTCCCTGAGCAGCGGATTGTCGCGCAGGTAGATCATGCCGACCGAGAGGTAATTGCAGGCGCGCCACCAGGCGTTGATCCGGTACAGTTCCTCTGGAGCAAGGGGAGTCGAGTCGTGCATGCGTGTAGTCCTGTTCATTGAGTGCAGCTGGTTTCAGTCCGCTAAAGATAGATTTCAACGATGTTCTCCTCCCGATCGAGCAGCGCGCCAAATCGAGTGGCGTCGACGCTGAGGCCGCCCCCGCGATACGCTTGTTGCAGGCGCTGGCAGTCTTCGACAGGCGCATTGTTGACCAGCACACGGTATGGATCGAAAGACTGCTTTGTCACATGGTAGATCCAGCGCACCTTTTTGCCGTTCCAATCGAGGCACAGTTCCGCACCATTCATCGACTGTCGGCAGCACCGGGATCGATCACCACGCGGCCATAGCTGCGGCGAATGCCGAACAGGCGGCTGATCACCAGGCCGATGTAGATGCCGGGGCCGCTGGAGTACAGCCGCCAGCCGGCGAGCGCGCCGACCTTGCCCGCCTTCAGGTCGTCCATGCGCTGCGCCGCCTCGTAGCGGTCATACACCTGCGCATCCGAGCTGGTGAAATAGAGGTTGGCCTGGCGTGGCCGCGCATTGGGAACGACGTCGCCGCGATCGCCACCGGTGAAATCACCTGCAGCATCTCGAGCAGTTCGTCGGCGCGTCCCGCCTTGGCCAGCGCCTCGCAATAGCGGATGTTCGCGTGCACATACATGCAATCCGATCTCGCGGCCGAAATGCGCGGCCGTCTCCGCGCGCTGGAAGTGAACGGATATTCCGCCGCGGTACTGCGGCGACCGGTCCATCAGTCGCACGCCGTCGGGGAACTTGAGGTGGCGATGGACCAGATCCAGATGAAATTCGACTTCCTGCGGCGAGAACAGTTCACTGATGATCGCGCGGTTGATGGGCAGCAGCCGGTAGTGAATGCCGGTCTCTTCATCCGTGGGATGTAACAACGGGATGGATTTTTCGCCTTCAAACAGCACGAAGCCCGCCGCCACGCCATCCCTGATGATGTGCGTGCGGAAGTCGCTTTTCATGCGCGCCACGAAAGTGTCGAGTTGCCGCGCATTCCGCTCGAACCCCGCCATCGTCCAGACGCGCGACAGCGCGCCCAGCGACTGCAGGGCGAGTCCGGCCGTCCAGCCGCTGACCATGTGGGTTTTCATCGCCGGGTTGGCCGGTTGCAGTGAATCGTCCCAGTCGCCGTTGCCGTAGCTCGGCAGCGCAGTGCCGGGCACACAGGAGTGCTAGATGTACGCCGAGCGCCTTTTTGACGTGTTCGTGCAGTGATTCTGTTGCAGGCGTAAAGCCGCAGGACTGCGGGTCGGTATAGCATACCTGCGTTGCAAGAATTTGTGGGTCACCGGTCTGCTCGATGTACTCGCACAGCGCTTTGATCGGCCAGAAAATGATATCTCCGTGGGATTCACTGCCCTGCACCTCCCGGAACTCGTCGAACATGAACCACTGCGGCCAGTTGCCAGTGTCGCTGGTACTGGTGGGAAAACACCTCGCACAGCAGGTCGGCGACGCAGCGGTCATGCCCCAGCGCGAGCAGGAATTCCAGCGCGCCCTGGCAGACGTCGCGCGTACCCCAGGCGGCAGTGCCGTACTGCTCCATGCCGCGCGGCGCGGCGTAGTGAATCATCGCATGGTGCGCGAACCACTTGACGGTGTCCGACAACTTCGCCGCGACGGGAGAAGCGCCCTGCCACATTGAAGCGCGCGAGCAGAGATTCCCAATCAGGTGTCGCGGTTTTACCAAAGCGCTCCAGCGCCAGCGCGCTGCCGCCGTAATGGCCCGTCAGCGCCAGCGTGAATTCACCGCAAGGGAAAATCCATCACCACATAGGGTTCATGGCTTCCGCCCAGCCGCCTGGCATCGCCCACTGTGCAATCTGGCGCATCGAGCCTCGCCAGCAGACACGCCTCGGGGAATTTCCGCTCCAGCAGCGAACCCTGCGCCGGACGCAAGGTGAGGAGTTTTTCTGCCGCATCCCATTCCACCTGCGGCGCGCTGTCGAATTCATTGGGTTCGCCGCACACTTCCCAGGTCAGGCGCAGCGCGGGCAGAGTACTGCGCAGCGGGACAGCGCGGTATTCCAGCGTGTCCGTGGTGACGCTGGCAACGATTTCAAAGACGCAGTCGCTGGTTGCGTATATCCAGCGCACCCGGTCGCGCGCCATGGCAAATGCCGAGGGGAATCCGAGCTGTCGCCATTGTCCACCGCTACGAGCGAACAGGCGAATACCGCTGGAGCGCTCGATATTGAGGGAGTTGCGCAGTACCGAACTGAAGCGGCCAAACGCGGAGTTCCCCACCGCGAGTTGGGTGCCAAAGGCACCGTAGCCATAGCACGTCGCGCTCAGGGTGTTGTCGACCAGCGCAGCGCCAGAACCTGCACGTAAGATGGTGCCGTGCTGGCGCTCCACGCTGCGCTCCTTGGCGGGCAGCGCGACATGCGTGTCGTCGCCGCAGAAGAATGACAGCAACTCGCGGCTCGCGGAATATTCGGTATGCCGCCATTCGCCCGCAAATAGTGTTTTAAGCTCCGCTGCGTCCAGCGCTGCGGCGGCCAGCAGTGGCGTCGTTGCGAAGAAGGCGTTTGCCCTGCCGTCCGCGAGCCTTGGCCCTGGCTGCGGAAGATCCGCCCTCAACAAGTCGTCGACCAGCACCAGATCGTCCGCGGACGACACCCTCGGATGCTCCTTCAGCACATACAGGGCAAATACCGCAGTGTTGCTCTGGTCCGCCTGCAACTCAATCGTGCGCGATTGCAGCGCCGCATAGGCGAACTCGTACTGCCGGACGCGGTTTTCCAGGGTAGGGGAGTGCAGCGCCGCCGGGACGCCGCTCAGTTTGTATTCTGTGCCAAAGAACTGGTAGCCGTCGGTGGAGGCCGCCTGCGCGCCCTGCAGGCAGCAGTGCATGGCAAAGGGATTGCTCGAATGCAGGTTGTTGCGGCTCAGCACCACCTTTTCGGCGATGGGGTGACTGGCAATGCGATGATCAAGATACTGGCACACATACGCTTCATTGTTTTTCAGCATCCCGCTGTCGGCCAGACCGATATCCTGTCCCGCTAGCCAGTCGAGCGTTACGGGGCGCGTGCCCGTGTTGCGGGCATGGCACACGCGAAAGAGGATGGGCAGTTCAGGATGGAGCATCATCTGCATGGACGCATCTACCGTGCCTGTATCCTGCCGCCATACCGCACCATGTTTATGGAAGGAGCACGCCGCTGCGGTACCCGATACTGGCAGGGGCTCGATACCGTCTGCGGTGTGTACTCGCAGCCAGACCTGGTCGAGTCCGCCCTGCAGCGGTCGTCCTTCCACCTGGTTGATCATCAGTGCGTCGAGGAAAAGGCCGGCAGTGCCGCCGTTTTTATACAGCGCAAGCGTCAGGCCTGCCGCATTGGAAAATTCTATCCGGTCGAAATCCTGGCGGTTACCGATATCCAGCTGCATTGAATGCACTTCGTTTTCAGTGATTGATTTATCATGCATTTGAGGTTCTCTCCTTCCGGCGCTCCAACATTAGCCTCTGCTGCGGCTAACCTTGACTGGATTCAACAAGGCGGCTTCCATCAGAATCGCAACACGACGTCAGCTGGACATTCCTCGCACCGTGCCCACTGCGGCCCGAATGCCGTGCAGTTGTGGCCATTGATTTCGACCTTTACCAGGGGACGCGATAGCGGCGGCATGAGGATGATGCCGCCGGGCGGCGCGACCAGCTCGCCCTCCAGCGTCATGCGCAAGGTGCCCGCGCCCTCGCGGCGCAAACGGTAGCTGAGCGGGCCATAATGGGTCGGCAGGTCTCGCACCACGACCTCGCCGCCGTCATCCAGCCACTGGGCCGCAACGCCGGCGGCGATGACGAGACTGCGGTCTGCCTCGCGCTCATATGCGAACAGACTGCAGGTTGCGAGTATGTATTCCGCGCCGATCCAGCTGTGCGGCATATCGCCGATGAAACTGGGGCTGAGGGGGTCGAACCAGGAGATTTCGGGCCACTGGTTCCAGGGCCGGATGCGCCGGTCACTCAGGAAAAACCGCAACAGTTCATGCGCCGCCTCGCGTTGGCCGAGACGCACCAGCGCGCCGATGATCCGTATCTCGTAAGCGCTGTAATTGGTCCAGGGCATCTCACCGCTTACCCGCGTGCGAAAACCTTGCAGGTACTTGTCGTAGGTCTGCTCGATGGCGGCGCGCGGCAGGTGCTGCAACGCGTCGGCGATGGTGATGGCAATGGAAGTGGCCGACGGGTCGAAGTCGGCAAACTCCACCGAACCGGGCACTAAGTCCAGCCCCCGTTC
>CAVXKH010000013.1:0-26081 GCA_963762235.1 uncultured Gammaproteobacteria bacterium
TTATCTGAATGTTCGTACAGCAATGCGCGCCTTGGCCATGCGCGGGCTTGTGGTTGGTGGGCTGAGGTGGCAAGCCTTCGTCGACCGGGCACAATTTTTTGTGGCGTCTTTAGGCGCAATTACTATGTTGCTCGCCTACCTGATGCGTTATTCAAGCTACAGCGCGCCAGCTGTATCTCACATCGACTTGTTCCTGGCTGTTCATGGCGAATGGTCAAATCACACAGGCACGTTTTGACTCAGCTAGGGCACGATTTCTCCGCTGATGCCATTATTTTACTGGGGCGAGTTCGCACCATCCCTGAATTAATTGTACAAAATTGGACAGAAAACCTTGGGATCAGGCTGCCGCCCGTTTTCGTTCCGATATCACCAATCGCAGCCATACGAGCTATACCTCAGATGTTGAATCTCCTGTGGCAGGGCATCTGCCTCTCGCCACAACAGGGGCACTTGCCAGGTCTGCGCGATCATGCCGCTATTGTATTTCGGGTGCTCCTGGGTGCGGTCATGCACCAGTACTGGAAGGATCAGGTTTCACCGGCGGCACGGTGGTGTACGGTCATACTGGAACAGCCGACACCACAATGCTCGGAGGGCGCAGCAAAGCATGGGGGCGACAACCATCCATGTGATCCACGGGCTCGCCACGGGGCCAAATTTTCTCGGATTCTCGGATATTGCCGTTTTTCGCTGCGGCCATGATGCGAGATTGTATGAGAGCTTGCATCAGTACCGACGATGTTTAGCACCCCCTTCGGCAACTCCAAAGCCAAGGCGTGGCGAATCAGGCATGCTCATTCTGACCAATTACGCTCACTCGATGAATCCCGGGTACATCGCCCGCGGGCTGGCGGACGAATTGCGCGTATTGCGCGATGTGGCGGCTATCGCCAGTCAGCTAGGCCCGCGAGCAAAACCGTTAATGTGGAAGCCGCATCCAGTGATGTCGGAACTGCCTGCTACACTCCAACAACAGTTAGTGGATGAGGCGCATTCGCTGGGCTATAAGCTAATACCGCGCCATACCAAGCTGCATGACGCAGCCGCACAGGCACACTGGACCCTTGCCACACCATCAACGGTGACTCTGGATTTATTGCTTGAAGGCTATCTCTGTATTGTTCTGGACTGGCAGGCAAGTCATGTGGATGCAGCCGTCTCAAAGTTTCCGACCAGCGTTTCCACTCCCGTCGAATTGGAGGACATGCTCAATTATCTGGATATGGAAAACGCATACCAGGATAGTTTCCAGACAGCATGGTCAATTCAGGCTCCGGCGCGAGCACTCGACCTTGCATCACTGATCAGGGATCTCCAATAACGCTATGTTTCCTTATATTGCAGTTACTGGCTTCATTGCCATCATGGCGCTTCTTTTTCCTTCACGGCGCAAACAGCCGCTCCTATGGCTGTTTGCCTTTATCCTACTCCTGATCTTCGTCGGCCTGCGTCACCACGTGGGAATGGACTGGAACAATTATCTGATGATGATTAAGCTGCCGGTGGCACACTGGTCGAGGCAACGAAATATTCAGAACCCTTGTATGCAGCGATGTTGTGGTCTGCAGGAAAATTGGGGTTTGGAGTGTACGGCAGCAATCTGGTAGGTACTCTCATTTTTATGTTGGGTCTGTTCAGCTATGCGCGTACTACGCCGGCAC
Organism: uncultured Gammaproteobacteria bacterium; assembly: GCA_963762235.1. Taxonomy (GTDB): domain Bacteria; phylum Pseudomonadota; class Gammaproteobacteria; order Pseudomonadales; family Halieaceae; genus Marimicrobium. The sequence continues at coordinate 1,665 of CAVXKH010000013.1, forward strand.
CCTGGCTCGCACTGCTAGTAGCGATGCCTTTCTTGTAGTAGTGATTGCGATGAGCGCAAGTAAAAGCGGTGGCAATTGGTGTGCTGCTGTGGATCATATCCCACTGGGATACATCATCACTCACCAAGCGTGCCATATTTATCTGTATCGCGGCAATGTTCCATTCCAGCGCAGTCATGTTTTTGGTATTTACACTGGCCGATCTCCATATTCGCACCAGTTTCAAAATCATTTTGTCCGGTGTTTTTATGGCTGCAATATTTGTCTACATGTCATCAACTGGACAGTATGGGTATTACGATTCGATGTATGTTGCCGGTCAAACGAAGTTAACTCGGTCACCTGGCGCGACCTATCATGTAATGCTTAACGGCGGGCCAGCCTTGATTTATTTCCTCTTGAGACGCCTCCGCCCAGTATTGTTACCCAACGATATCCATCCACATATGGCGTTGCTCGCCGTTATTCTCATACCAGCATCATTCGTGGCATCCACTGCGTCTGGCAGGATCGGGATGTATCTGTTCCCTGTTTCCATGTATATTTTGACCGCGCTCCCTGCTGCAATAAAAAGCAACGACTTACGCAATTTGTACAGGATTGGACTTATACTATTTCTCGTTTTTGTGACCATCTTTTGGCTGCGCTATTCAAACTCAGGGATTGCGCACTTGCCCTACAGAAATTTCTTCACGGTCGATTCATATCTGCGGCCCATGTGCTGCTGAACTCAATGCTTCGTTATCTGCAAACGCAATACTTCACAAAAGCAATGATTGGAATCGTCTGGCAGCTTTGGAAATCATCGTGACCACGAAGGACTTCCCGTGAAACTGCTATTTGCCATTAAATCGCTGAATGTCGTAGGGGGTGGAGCTGAACGCGTGCTTGTGGATGTGGCGAACGGGATGGCAGCGCGCGGGCATGCGGTACATATTCTTACCTTCGATAGTCCCGGCGAATCATTCTATCCGCTCTCCCCCTTGGTTGCCCGGATAGATATTGCAATTGGTTTGCCCGGTAAGCCAACCTCTCGCGTAGTTTTCGCGAGATCGATTCTCAGGATTCGTCGAATAGTTCAGGATTTGCGTGCAGACTTGGTAATTCCCTTCATGCATTCAACTTATGTTCCTTTGGTTTTTGCGCTTGTGGGAACAGGGACCAAAATCATTGTCAGCGAACATGTCGATAATACTCACTATCGCAGCAGGCCGATCCAGCGCCTATTGGTACAACTCGTGGATCACATGGTATTGGCAAAGACTGTTCCGTCTTTAGCATTGCAAGATGCACATTCAGCAGGCAGGCGGCCGCTTGATGTAATGCGAAATGCAGTGGACCTGGTACTGTCTCCTCAGCGCATCAAATTCCACCTGTTTTACCGCCGGTATTGCTGTCCATCGGCCGACTATGGCAGGAGAAAAATCATATTGATCGATTCGTGTTTTCGCCGAGTTGCAACGAATTTTCCGGAATGGAAACTCAAAATTGTAGGCGAGGCGAATTACGTTCACTACTACTGGATGAGGTCCATCAGTTTGAACTTGTAAATAGAGTCGAATTTACAGGAGCAACGAGGAACGTCGCAGCTGAATATGCCAGAGCCAGCATAGTCGCGCTGCCCTCTCTTTATGAATCATTTGGTCTCGTTGCTGCCGAGGCTCTCGCATCAGGGCGACCTGTCATTTCCTTCGACAATTGTCTGGGAATCGCCGAAATGATAAAGAGCGGGCAGAACGGGCTTTTAGTAAAGGGCGGGGACAGCTCCGAAAAAAGGGTGGAGAATCTGGCAAAGGGTCTCGCACAGATGATGGCTGATCCAGCACTGCGGCATCGGCTCGGTCAGGCGGGGCCCGCTTCGGTACAGCGCTATGCCCTGAAGAGCGTCCTGGACACCTGGGAAGAGTTTTTCCTCAATACAGCTGCAACAGCGAAAGAGCAATGCGCCAAAAAATCCTGATTGATGGTATATCCATCGCGCTGGTGCGGACTTTCGGGATGGGCCTGGGCCTGCTTGTCACCGTTGTTATTGGCCGGACGCTGGGACCAGCAGGCCTGGGGATTTACGGCTACAGTATCATTCTATTGTCGCTGCTCGCCGTCCCGGTCAGTAATGGCTGGGCGACACTGTTACTGCGCTCGGTTTCCCGGTCAACACACGATCAGGAATGGGGCGCGGTAAAGGGATTAATACGGCGCGGCGTACAACTCTCGTTTTTCGTATCGGTTGTGGTAATTCTCGTTTCACTGACACTTTATGCGTATCTTCCCTCGTTCAACAATGGCCTGCCGAGCAATGTAGTTTGCGGAATATTGGCGCTTGTGCTTTTCTTCGATCAGTTATCTGCACTGCGCCTGGCGGTGTTGCGGGGTCTGAAGCACCCTGTCTGGGGCCAGATCCCCAGATGCTGCTGCGCCCCTTTCTGTTGGTGGTCATATTTCTTCTGGGTTCCGAAATCTTCGGACATACCCTGGGCGTGGAGCATGCGTTTTGGTCGTTGTTAGGTGCTTCAGGCATTACCGTAGTGATTGGCGGACTGATTCTGCGGCGAAAATTCCCTGTAGATATTTCAAAAATTTCAGCCCGCTACGATTTCCATGCATGGTGTGTCAGCGGCAGCTTGTTGGCCGGTAATGCCGGCCTGGTTATATTGAACAACCAGATTGACATTCTGATGCTGGGCGCACTCGGTACATTCGAGCAAGTAGGCGTCTATCGAGTCGCTGCACAAATAGCTATATTCAGCGGGTTTGTTTATACAGCTCTCAATATGGTAGCGGGGCAAAGGTTCGCCTTTCTACATGCCTCAGGCGATTTTCAACAGCTGGCCACTGCCGCATCCTTTATGGCACGCTTTGCATTTGTCAGTACCTTGCCGCTTCCAATTATCTTCTATTTCTTTGGTGAATCACTTTTGGTTAAGGTTTTTGGCCATGAGTTTTCGTCCGCGCTAAAACCGATTTTTTTACTATTTCTTATTCAAATGATCAGTTCCTTTGTGGGCATGGCCAGCACTCTACTTGTCATGAGCGGCAAAGAGGGCGTTTTAGCGAAACTCAGTATTGTTACGGTGGCGCTCAATATAGCTCTGTGTTTCCTTCTCATCCCGCAATTTGGGTTTATGGGTGCAGCGGCATCATCTGCTTTTACCATTTGCCTGTGGAATCTCTCGACTTGGATTTTCGCATGGCGTTTGATCGGAATTGATTCCAGTGTGATTGGCTTCCGCAAAGGCGATATTGATGGCTAAAAACGAACAATCAGGCAGTCTTCCACGGGTATATCTACACATAGGTACACACAAGACGGGCTCTACCACTCTTCAGACCTTTCTAAATCGAAATCGGAAACAGTTGTTGGCGGAGGGCATAGAATATTATCGGGGCTCATTAATACCAGCCAACCATATAGAACTGTATCTATCTACCCTTGATCCCAACAAGGAGACCCTTGCCAAATCGCAGATGGATCTCTCGCTCAGTGAAGACTTCACTTCTAAAACACTACATGAAGTCCATAGCTTTCTAGAGAAATCTCAGGCTAAAACTTTGATATTTTCCACAGAGGGATTATCACTGCTGCGCGAGCCAGAAGAAATGGAAAGGCTTGGGAAGCTTTTCGACCCAAACAAGTTCGAGGTAAACATAGTTCTAGTGCTTCGCGAGAGGAAGTCATACCTCGCCTCGTATAGACGCCAGATACTTAAAGTTCCAGGCCGTACTGTTTCTTCGAATCCATCCAGTGCGCTCTATGTCGAGCATGATAGTTGGTTGGCGGATTTCGATGGCTTGATCAGCGCCTACTCCAGCCTATATGGTTTCGCGAATGTTCATATTGTAGATTATGATTTACATATCGCCAAATGCGGCGATGTCTTACCTGCTGTTTTAGAGGCATTGTCGGTACCAGCACATTTGATTCCACTTCCAGGAGTCGTAACCAAGGAGAATCTCTCAGGCTGGAAAGCATCTGTCGAAAGACTGCTTTTGCGCATCTTTGGGCGGATATAGGTTGCATCGTCAGTAAGGGAATCCTTTAATAAATTGCATGATAAAAAATATGCCGCATGGATGTAGAGTGTATTCTGCTCCGTGACCGTTGCTCTTAAAGCAATTTCATTGACTCAGGAAGCAGGCATGGATCGCTCTTGCGATCGAAAATTAGCCTTACCGTTCCGGTCTGCGCACCAACTGATTCTCAAGCACAAGGTAATCGACTTCGCACCGCCCAAACGTATTTACTGCATCGTGCGGCGAGCAGACGATCGGTTCCTGGATATTAAATGAGGTATTGAGGAGGACAGGAACGCCCGTGATCTCCTTGAAGTCCATGAGAAGCTGCCAATACCTGGGGTTTACCTTGCGGTCGACCGTCTGCGGCCTCGCCGTGCCGTCAACGTGAACAACGCCCGAAATGTCCTGACGCCGCTCCTCGGGCACGGGATGGACCGTGACCATGAAGGGATCGCGGTAGTCCTCACCAAACACCCATTGCGTCTCTTCTTCGGGCATCGAAGGCGCCAGCGGCCGGAACCATTCGCGCAGCTTGACCTTATGGTTTAGTACCTCGCGCACATTTGGCAAGCGTGGGTCCGCAAGAAAGCTTCGGTTTCCGAGCGCGCGTGGCCCCCATTCCATTCGGCCCTGGAACCATGCGATCAGATTTCCCTGGGACAACAGCTCCGCAACTTTTCGGGTGAGCGCACGATCTTCGTAAGTTTCATAGGGGAGCCCTGCTTCTTCGATCGCCCGAATGCACTCTTCGTTGCTGTAGCCCGGTCCTAAATAGGCGTGCTCGAGGACTTCGTTCCTGGGCTGCTTCAAGATGACGTGATTGATGTACAGTGCCGCGCCCATCGAGCATCCCGAATCGCCTGCGGCCGGCTGCACGAAAACGTTCTTGAAGACCCCTTCGCGCACAAGCCTCCCATTCATTACCGAATTGTAGGCGACGCCGCCCGCCAGGCATAGATTGTCTTCGCCGGTCTCTTTCTTCAGGGTTCTCACTAGCCGGAGCACGATCTCCTCGACAACCTTCTGGGCACTAGCGGCAAGGTCCATATGCTGCTGCGTGAGCTCCTCACCCGGATTCCGCGGCAATCCGCAGGCCGCGATGAACTCCGCGGAAAATCTGTAGTTCTTGGCCAGATGATGATCGAGAACCGATACATCGAACTTGAAATCCCGATCGCCCTTGAGGACGAGGACATTTTTGCTCAGGAAATCGTAATACTTCGGCGTGCCGTAGGCGGCGAGGCCCATGACCTTCCACTCTTCGCCCTCGAACATGTCAAAGCCGAGATAGTTCGTGACAGCGGAGTAAAATTGGCCCAGCGAGTGCGGAAGCTTTACTTCGGCAATATTCCTGATCTTCCTGTTGCCCTTGCCGTGCGCCAGCACCGTCGATGCCGCCTCGCCGGCGCCGTCTATGGTAAGGATCGCCGCTGAGGGGAAAGGAGACGGATAAAAGGCACTGGCCGCGTGACAGTCGTGGTGGGCTATGTAGTGAAAATTGAAATTGCTTTCACCGAACGTCTTGCGAATGTGAGAGGGGATGGAAAACATCCCGAAGTATTTTTCCACCCTTGGAATGCCGCTGTTCACCCTCGCTGCGAATAACCCCTCGCCGCGCTTGAACAGGCTGCCAAAGGCCATTTTCAGGCGCGTGCCAACAAGCCAAGGCTTCCAGTACAGACCAACATGGTTCACATCCGCAATGGTGATCCCGGCCTGTTCTAGGCAGTATTTGATCGATTGAGCTGGAAAACCCACGTGATGCTTCTGCCGGGAGAATCTCTCCTCCTCTACAGCAGCGACTATCTTTCCATCTTTCAGCAGTGTTGCGGCAGCATCTCCCATTGTCGCTAGTCCAAGAATATACAGAAGTTTCTCCTTAATTCAGTCTGCCAGGGAGACGTCGTTAACGTCGTAAAATATGCCGCACAAGTGTAATCAGCGGGTGGAATGTTATCAAGTTGGCGGATTGCTTATTCCTACTCACACCGCCAACCATGATGTGAATAGGCTACAACACTGATGGTCCCTACTAGCCACACCTCCTCAATAATTCTTATACTTCGGCATGGCTCTGCTCAACACTCAAGTCAGTGCGATAACTCTTGTATGCCGCGAAGAGTGAGCTACGGATCAACAGCGGCATAATTTGACTATCTATGTTTGCGAATCAAATCGTCACCAAGTTCGCAGACGCACAGGAATTTCAGGGGAAGCATAATTTTGGCAGACTACCGCTTAATCACCCAACGATCCAGATTAAAGCTTATTTTGCTATATCTGCTGGCAGTTCCCGCAGTGAATTTCGTCGTGGTTGGCATTCTGAAACGCCTGCCTCATGCTGACTTTCGTACGCGCATACCGGTCAAAGGGCAGGAGGGGCATTTTTCGACCGGCGCTACCGGGCCGATTATGATGACCAATACCGAGCGCTGCCATCTGGCCAAGGAACTGTATTGGGGCGATGGCGTCCTGAAAAGCCCCGCTGACAAATTGGCACTCGACCTTGCCATGACACTTTCCCGCGACGCCGATTTGTTCCTGGATATAGGCGCATATACAGGGATGTTTGCCCTTGCCGTTGCTCGGCGGAATCCGCAGATCATTGCCCACGCCTATGAAATTGTCCCTGAGAACTTTCAGCTGCTATGGCAAAACATCATCCGCAACAATCTGGTGGAGCGTGTTATGCCGCACTTGCTTGGTATTGGTGAGGATGAAGGAACGCTCACTGTTTCAGCCAGCCTCGGCCCTGGGGTTCTGGCGTCTTCCGTAGCGCTGGATTCAACTGCCGAAAATGGAGTGACAATCCCGGTCGCAACGCTTGATCGTCTGTTTGCAAGTTTCAACGGTCGCATGGTATTCAAGATTGATGTCGAGGGTTTCGAGTGGGCGGTGCTTGCAGGCGCAAAGAATTTGATCCGTCGCACCAAGCCCGACATCGTTTGCGAGGTGCTTAGGCGCGCACAGAACATTCCTCAACTGCGCGAATTTCTGCAAGCAGAGGGATACAACTTGTACCGCATCAGCAATGGTAAGCTGTTAGCGCAAGAGACTATTGTCCCGGTGAAATCGGAGCGCGATTGGCTTTTCTCAACTCGAACTCCGGAAAATCTGCGTGCAATGGGTTGGTCGGTTGACGAAGACGGCTATTGACGTGGTAACGCTGAGCACAAGCGGCTGCGTCAGTTCCAGCAGTGCTAAAAATAGCTCAATAGGAAAATGGGAAATCTCTTCGCTATAGTTAAAGACAGTCCAGCCAAGCCAGAGCCAACAAGCTGAATCGCAATAAGCGATTAGTAAATTCTATATATGCACATGTGGAGCTGGTAATGAAGCGGAGTAAACTTGCCCGAGCGACTGCCATCGCCTTGATGGCCGTCATGGCCGCTTTGCTTTCACCGCATGGACGCACCGCTTTCGAGCGCTTCAGCTTCCACCTCCGGTGCGGCACCCTCGAACAGGCGTTGGACCAGTCATGGAGTCAGGCGACGCTGAGACCAAGGCAAGCAATCGCGATGCGCTTGGGCATCATGGACCGGGACCTGGAGGTCGAAAGCTATACCGAGCGAAACACTATGCCAGAATTCAAGATAATTCCGGCAATCGTCGAAGAGAACATGACTCCGGCCAGCGGACTCTACCAGGACGGTGTCAGCACATGGACACGCAGCTACGGAGACAATTCGTCGGCTAAGTTTTCATCCCTTGATCAGATCAATCGCGAAAATGTCGCCGATCTTGAAAGAGCGTGGGAATACGGGGGTCAGGGCACAGTGGGCGAGATACAGTCGACACCGATCTATACCGGACGGCATCTCATATTTCCTGACGGATCAGACAGGATAGTTGCAGTCGATCCCGAAAATGGCGCTGTTTTTTGGACATTTGATCCAGGCATTGCGCAACCGGCACGACGCGGACTGGTATATTCAGAGAATGCGAAATCTGGCTCCGGCGAAATTTATTTCACTGCGGCCGGTCGGGTCATGGGTCTGGACGAGAATACCGGAAGGCCGCTTAAGGCTTTCGGAAAGGACGGGATTTCCGTGGGATACGAATTGCGAGCGGCCCCGGTTCTCTCTTCTGGACTCCTGATCGTGTCCAGCATGAAGCCCGCAATTCACGTCTTTGATGTGGCCACCGGAAAACTGGTTCGTGAAATTGAATATACGAAACAATTCGACAACCGGAGCTGGCTGGGCAGATTTCTTTCTGCATCGCCTGATCCCGGCGGAGCGAGCGCGTGGAGCGCGATTTCTGTAGACGACCTCCGGCAAATCGTATTTCTGTCGACAAGCAATACAGTCCCTGTCGGCGTAGGTATTGATCGGCCGGGGGATAACGCGCCGGCGTCATCGGTTGTCGCAATTTCACTCGAAACCGGCAGGGTCCTGTGGACATTTCAGGAGGTTCGCCATGATCTGTGGGACCTCGACATCGCTGCACCGCCGGTGCTTGCCAGTGTTGTGCGCAAGGGCAACCGCTACGATGTCGTCGTTGCAGCCACCAAATCAGGAAACCTGCTCGTCCTGGACCGCCTGACCGGTCGTCCGCTTTTCGACTTTCGCTTGCGGCGCGCACCCGTATCTCCTGTGCCAGGGGAACGGACTTCACCTTACCAGCCCGATCCGGTCCTTCCACAACCATTTGGACGTGTTGCCTTCACTCTCGACGACGTAACGTCGATCGGTGAGTCCAATCGCAATTCTGTCCTGGCGAAACTGAAGAATGCCACCACAGGTTTCTATCCGGCACACGTTCCAGGGCGTCAGACCGTTTTCTTTGGCCTGCATGGCGGAGCCATGCATCCCGGGCCAACTATCGACCTGCAAAGAGGGGTAGCCTTTATCGCGGCCAGCCACGTACCTTCGATGTTCAGTCTTGAATATGAGGTAAACGTAACCACGAGCCTTGTGCGCGGCAGCGGCGCGGAGCCTTACAGCAAACACTGCGCTGACTGCCACGGCCCAGCCCTTCAGGGTCAGGAAAACATCCCCTCGCTCCATAACATCGTAAGCCAGCTAGACCGCAAGGCCTTTACAATCGTTGTGCGTAACGGCGCAGGGGCAATGCCTGCGGTACCCGGCATCAACGATGACGAGATTGGCCTGATCTATTCCATGTTCGAGGGAGCAGCCCGGGGCACACCGGCGCCAAACGCGGGGAGGCTGAGGCGAACCGCATACGCTGCGCTGAAGGACAATGAAGGCTATCCGGGTTCAGCACCACCGTGGGGCACCCTAACCGCTATTGACCTGGCGACAGGCGTCCATCATTGGCGGGTTCCGCTGGGTGAGGAGGAGGCGCTACTATCGCGCGGACTCCCGCCAACAGGCACGGAAAACATGAGCGGCCCGACATCCACCGCTGGCGGGCTGGTCTTTGTTGCTGGAACCAAGGACCGGTATTTTCGCGCTTTTGATGCTTTCTCCGGCGTTGAACTCTGGAAGGACAGGCTTCCGTTCATCGGCAGTGCGTCGCCGATGACATATATGCATAATGGCGTGCAATATGTCGTGATTTCCGCGACAGGCAGCCGTACCCTGGCTCTTCATGACGATCGTGTGTCCATCGGACGAGGCACAATATCCTACAGACTGAAACGATAGCTGCGTACGCACCAGTCGATTCGCAATCCCTGATAGCGGGAATAGCACGAGCGCCCGGACCGAACTGACTTCGCCAGCGAGCTTTTGGCCATATTGATTCTCCTGATTACGGGCTATACGATGGCTTGCGTCAGGAAAGAAATCCACTTTGTGCGCTGTTCAGATTTGCAGGGCCATGTCTCTATGCGTCGATGAGGTTCTGTCAGGGCTGCATGAATACGAGATGTACAAGAGCGGTAGGGCGAAATATAAACCTTCTCTGAAACGATGCTGTTTGCCACTATATATGCAGACATTCCGAAATTCTGGAGAAATCAAAACTAATGGATTCTATGAGCAATATTGACGAAAAGACCGTAGCCAGCTTTGGCGACGAATGGTCGCACTTTGATCAGTCTGGCATGAGTGCCAGCGAGGCTCGCAAGGTGTTCGAGGAGTATTTTTCGATTTTCCCGTGGCAAGACCTGCCACCGGATGCAGTTGGTTTTGATATGGGTTGCGGCAGTGGCCGCTGGGCGCGCTGGGTAGCTCCCCTTGTCGGATGGCTGCACTGCATCGATCCCTCAGCGGCGATCGAAGTCGCGCGTGTCAATCTGGCGGAACATGCGAATACCACATTTCACTGTTCGTCGGTGGATCAGTCGGGGTTGCCGCCTGGCAGTCAGGATTTTGGCTACTCGCTGGGTGTGCTGCACCATGTGCCGGATACTGCTGCTGCGATTCGCTCCTGCGTGGCGCTACTGAAACCCGGCGCTCCTCTGTTGCTGTATCTCTACTACGCGTTTGATAATCGCCCCCGGTGGTTTCGGGCCTTATGGCGAATTTCCAACTGGGGGCGTCAGGGTATTTGTCGTTTGCCCCCGGGTTTGAAGCGAAGGGTTACAGACGTGATTGCGGCACTGGTCTATTGGCCGCTGTCTCGCGCGAGCCTGGTAATGGAGCGCCTCGGTTTTCCGATAGAAGCTGTGCCACTGTCGCATTACCGGCATCGCAGTTTCTACACCATGCGTACCGACGCACGAGATCGCTTTGGTACACCGCTGGAGCAGCGTTTCAGCCGGGATCAGATCGCTGGCATGATGGCAGCAGCGGGCTTGATTGACGTGCGGTTTTCCGATGCGGCCCCGTATTGGTGCGCGGTTGGAATAAGGGGAAGTTGATGAAGTTATGTGCGGTCTAGCCGGCTTTATTTCCCCCGCCAATCGCCAGGCCAGCTTCCTTGAGATGGACGCTACTGCGATGGCCAATGCCATCAGGCACCGTGGCCCCGATGACAGTGGCACCTGGGTAGACCAGGCGGCGGGTATCGGGCTCGGCCATCGCCGCTTGTCCGTTCTCGATCTCTCTCCCGCCGGGCATCAGCCTATGGCCTCTACCGATGGGCGCTATGTCATTGCCTTTAACGGGGAAATTTATAATCACCTTGAATTGCGACAAGCGCTGCAGGAATCCCGCAATGACTCGAAATGGCGCGGCCACTCGGACACCGAGACATTGCTCGTCGCCTTTGAATGTTGGGGCGTGGAGAAGACGCTGCGCGCGCTGGTGGGGATGTTTGCCATTGCCCTGTGGGATCGCCATGAGCGGGTACTGACACTGGCCCGCGACCGCATGGGCGAGAAGCCGTTGTATTACGGTTGGCAGGGCAATACCTTTCTGTTCGGCTCTGAGCTGAAAGCCCTCAAGGCTCACCCGGTTTTCAATGCCACCATAGATCGCGGCGCGCTGGCCCTGCTGCTGCGCCACAACTATATCCCTGCGCCCTATTCAATTTACAAGGGCATTTGCAAACTTCCCGCGGGCACCTTTTTGCAAATGTCTCCTGAGCGACGCGATGCGAAACCGTTGGTCTACTGGTCGCTGGCTGATGTGGCCGAACGCGGCATGGCCAGTCCGTTTGCGGGCTCCGATGCACAAGCATTGGATGCGCTGGAGCTGCACCTGGGAGCAGCGGTGCGCGGCCAGATGGTGGCCGACGTCCCACTGGGTGCACTGCTCTCCGGCGGCATTGATTCAACGGCCATTGCCGCCCTGATGCAGATGAATAGTCCGAGGCCGGTGCGCACATTCACCATCGGCTTTCGGTGAACGCGACTATGACGAGGCCAACCATGCGCGAGCGGTCGCTGCCCATCTGGGCACCGACCATACCGAACTGCGGCTAAGCGGCGACGATGCCCTGGCCCTGGTGCCGCAGATGCCGGCGATGTACGACGAGCCCTTTGCCGACTCGTCGCAATTGCCAACCCATCTGGTAATGCAGCTGGCCCGCCAGCATGTCACTGTGGCGCTTTCGGGTGATGCCGGGGACGAGCTGTTTGGTGGCTACAACCGTTATCTTTTGGCGCCCAAGGTCTGGCGCAACGTTGGTTGGATGCCGTTACCACTGCGGCGAGTGGTGGGCGCAGGTTTAATGTCGTTATCGGTCGAGAGCATCAATCGCCTCGCAGGGCCGCTGTCACACCGGATAGGTATTGCCCAGCCGGGCGACAAGGCGCACAAACTGGGGCGTCGCCTGCGCAATATGCGCAGCATCGACGACCTGTATGTTTCGCTGGTATCCGAATGGCCCCACCCCGAAACCATGGTGGTGGGCGGCCATATACCCCCCAACCTGCTGGATGAGCGCGCGCGCTGGCCCCGGGTAGCCGACCCGGTGGCGCGCATGATGGCACTCGACGGGCTAACGTACCTGCCGGATGACATTCTCGTGAAGGTTGATCGCGCGGCAATGGCGGTGTCGCTGGAAACCCGGGCGCCATTTCTCGACCGCGATGTGATCGAATTTGCCTGGTCATTGCCCATGCACTTGAAGATCCGTGACGGGCAGGGCAAATGGCTGCTGCGCCGCTTGCTCGACCGACACGTACCACGCGCGCTGCTGGAGCGACCCAAGATGGGGTTTGGCATTCCTCTGGACGCCTGGCTGCGCGGCCCCCTGCGGGACTGGGCGGAAAGCCTGTTGGCTGAAGACAGGCTGCGGCGGGAGGGATTTCTCAACCCGGTGCCGGTGCGGGCGGCCTGGCAGGCCCATCTGGCGGGACAAGCGTCTTATGGCCATCGCCTGTGGTCAGTGTTGATGTTCCAGGCCTGGCTGGAGGTTAACACCTAGCATGCGGTTACAAACTGTCACCATTTCATCCAACACGTCCTGGTACTTGTATAACTTCCGTGCCTCGACCATCCGGCGCTTGTTGGCCGAGGGGTATCGGGTGGTCTGTCTTTCCCCCGAGGATGACTACAGCCAGAAATTGATTGGTGATCTGGGCTGCGAGTGGGTGCCCCTGATAATGAACAATCAGGGCAGTAATCCCTTCAGGGATGCCGGTCTGGTCTATCAATTCTGGCGTTATTATCGGCAACTGAAACCAGTTGCTGCCCTGCATTTCACTATAAAGAACAATGTGTATGGCACCTGGGCGGCGCGCACATTGGGAGTGCCCGCCATTAATAATGTATCCGGCCTGGGTACGGCTTTTATTCGCAGTGGCCTGGTGCCGACCATCGTACGGATGTTGTACAAAACCAGCCAACCGTTTGCGCACCGTGTGTTCTGCCAGAACGAGGAAGACTTTGCGCAATTGGTGGAAAGTAAGTTGGTAGCGCCGAAGCAATTGGAACTGCTGCCGGGTTCAGGCGTTGATCTGGATCGATTCAATCCCTCATTGCGGGAAGCACACACGGGCCCATTTCGCTTTCTCTATGCCGGAAGAATGCTCGCCGATAAAGGCTTGAACGAACTTATTGCCGCAGTAGCGTGCCATTAACGCCAATGGCGTTCAGTGCGGTCTTTGGTTGAGTGGGTTTGCCGATGTGGAAAACGTGTCCGCAATTTCCCACCAGCAGATTGCAAGAGTGGGGTGAGTTACCGGGTGTTGATTGGCTGGGGCCTAGCGATACGATGGAGCAGATCTACAGCGCTGTTGATTGTGTGGTACTACCCTCTTACCGCGAAGGGATGCCCCGCAGTTTGCTGGAGGCCGGGGCAATGGGCTTGCCGGTAGTTGCCACGGATGTACCAGGTTGTAGAAATATCGTGAAAGATGGCTTTAATGGCCTGTTATGCGAAGCAAAGAATACTGAGTCGCTGCAGATGGCGATGCAAAGAATGCTGATGATGACCGCCTCAGAACGTGCGAGGATGGGCGAGAATGGCCGCAGCCTGGTTGCACAACAATACGATGAACAGCTCGTGGTAGAGGCCACTATGCGCGCTGTGCAATCCGCCATACAGCGCAACTAGGCTCGGCAGTCTACACTTTCCTGCAAGCCGCAAACTAAGCCTGGTTCAATGCTATTGTTCGGCGCAGGTAGGCTGGTAATTTGGCGGGGCTATAGGCGAGGGCATGGGCCAGATACTCAGCTCTGGCCCTGGCGTCCAGCAAATGCAAACAGCGTGCGACTCGAAGCGTTTCTGCATTATCCGGGTGAAGCTCGCGGGGTCCTCCCATGCAGTGATGCTGGTGCGCGGCACATAATTCATCAGCTCGCAGACCAGCGCATGGAACAGCGGGAAGCTGCGGCCACAGTGCTGCAGCACCAACTGCTGATTCACTTCTCCATCGGCACTTTCCAGCAGGTCAATCAAGTCGCAAGCTTCGCGAATGGGAAATGTTCGACGTGCCAGGTGACCATCATTGACGAACTTACCCAGTATTAGCTGGATAATCTGGTGTTCCGTGGAGGGCACCCGAAAAGTAGCTCCGTGGCGCTCGAATAGTAGGGCATTGCTAAAAAGTGCTTCCAGCGGATTGCCGCTCTGGAATCTCCTGTCCAAAAAGTGGCTATGAAGTTCCACGGTAGCGTCATAACCAGTTTTTACCAGAGGGGGTAAGTGGTGGTGCGCAGCACTTTGTTTAATAGCGCTGACGGTATCGCACAGCTTTGTTGGTGCACTGGAAGGATTGCCTGAAAAATCATAGTAACTGTATCCGTCGGCCAGAAATACATTACCCGCAGCTTCAATTTCAGCCGGTTGCACTATCAGGTCGATGTCTGCCTGCTTGCGAAATCCCATGTTTGCGGCTTCGAACATCAGCAGTCGTGCAGTGCCCTTCAAAAAAAGCGGTGTGATTCCTGCGCGGTTGAGTTGCCTGGTGAATTTGAGTGCCTGCGCACTGATTTCCATATTGCGCAGGGTGTTATCCATCAGTTCCTGCTGTAGTTGCCCGGCTCTTTCGCTACCAAAGACCGCTGTGTCAATATCTTGCTCATTGCACCGCACCGCCAGTGCAGGTAGCACATCCTGACTGTGCGCCATACGGAACAACTCAGGCAGCAACCTGGCAGCAATACATTCCTGCAACGCCGCCCGATCGTGACCGCCCACTACTCGGCAAAGAATTCGAAAAACTGAACCACTTGCGGATGGGATTTTTGTCATCCGGTGGGTGTTACCGCATTCGGGACATCAACTCTGCGCATTGCCATAGTAGTTGCTGTAATAGCCATCCCCGCTGTAGCTTTCCTGCTTTTTGATGTCCATTTGGTTCAGCACCACACCGGTTAGCGGAAGATTGTTCTGTTTGATCAGGTTGATGTTTTTCAGCGCCAGTTTTTGCGGGGTCACATCCGCCTTGACCACATACACCAGCGAGTCAGCCAGGGTCGCCAGTATCAGTGAATCACTGACGGCGTTTACGGGGGCCGAATCAATGATGATTCGGTCATACTGTTCGCTCAGGTGTTTCACCAGTTTTTTGAAACGCGCGGTAGAGAGCATTTCCTGCGGATTGGGGGGCACGATACCAGCCGGCAGCACATCAAACCCTGCTTCGATGGTTTGCACGCAGTCTTCCAGCTTCTCGCTTTGCGCAAGCACATTGCTCAGTCCCGGCGTACTACCGCGCAATGCGAACGCAGCTGCAATGGAGGGTCTTCTCAGGTCGGCATCGATCAGCAATACACTTTCCATTTGCGCCAGCGCAACAGCCAGGTTGATGGCCACAGTGCTTTTGCCCTCACCGGGGTTGGCGGATGTTACCACGGTGATTTTGTGCGGCATTTCCAGCCCCGAAAGTACCAGGCCTGTGCGAATACTGCGCACCGCCTCGGAGAAGGCGGATTGGGTGTCCTCCAGATAACCCAGGTAGGGGCCGAGCTGGTCTTTCTTCAGCTTGATAGCAGGCAACGCGCCCAACAGTGGTACCTTGAGCTTTTCCAGCACATCCTCGGGTGACTTCAGGGTGTTATCCAACAAATCCCTGAGGATAACCAGGCCCACACCCACCAGGGCGCTGAGCAGGAAGGCAATCATCACTATGCGCTGTTTATCAGCATTAATCGGGCTGACGGGGGGTACCGCTTTTTCCACCACCCGGGCGTGTGCGGTCTGGAAACCAACAGTCTCGGAGGTCTCCTTAGCCCTGTTGAAGAACATATCGTACAGGCGCTGGTCGGTTTCCACCTGCTGCTCCAACTCCCGCAGGCGAAACTCCTTGCGGTTCAGGCCTACCACGTCTCGCTTCACTGCCGCCAGTTGCTCGACCAGGTTCTGCTCATTGCGCTGCGCCACCCGGTATTCTTTCTCAATGCCGGTGGCAACCTGCAACACCTGCTGTTTGAGCTCGGTCCGCACGCTCTCTACGCGGGCATTGGCGGCCATCATCTTGGGGTGTTCCGGCCCATAGCGCCGGGCCAGGTTGGTCACTTCCTGCTGCGCGTCGGTTTGCGCCTGCGCCAGATTTTGCACCAGCGGGTGCTGCAACACTGCGGGCATATTCATTAACTGGTCCACGGAGTAATTGGCGGTGCCGCCCAGTTCCCGATAGATATTTTCTGCTTCGACCCTGGCGCGACGCGCCTCTCCCAGGCGCGTGGTGAGTTCGTTCAATTCCTGGGCGCCCAGCGTTTGTCCGCCAGCCACATCAACGAATATCTTCCTTGTCCCGATACTCCTGTAGCGCCTGTTGTGACTTGTCCAGGTTGGTCTTCAGGTCCTCCAGGCGACTGCCCACCCAGTCGCCTGCCTCCCGTGTGGATTGCAACTTGGCGTCCATCTGGCTCTGTATGTAGACCCGCGCCAGGGTATTCACCACCTCGGCGGCCAGCTGGCGGTCGGTAGCTTCAAAGCTCACCACGACCAGTTGTGTATACTCCACCGGCTCAACGGATAGCGGCCCAAGGATGCCCTCGATCACACCTGCTTTGCGCCGTTCCTCGGCATCGACTACCGGCGCTTTCTTGTCCGATACGCTTGCAACAAGCCCTGAAAGCCATGCGCGGATATTCAACCCTGAGTCTTCTTTACCCTCGGCAGCCCTGGGCGGGGCGAAATACGGGTTATTCCACAGGTCCAACTCGTTGGCAACCAGCTCGGCGATAGTCACGATTCTTGATGATGTCAAACTGGGTGAGAAGGTACTCCGAGGTGGCCGCTGGCAGGCCGTACACCTCCTCGATGGAAACGGTTTTTGCCTCCTGCGATTCGATCATGATAGTGGTGCTGGCCCGATACACCGGGTCCATTCTCATCACCCACAGCGTCGTCAACAGGCTGACGACAAAACACAGACCAAGGATGCCCCGCCAGCTGTGGCGCACCACACGCCAGAGGCGACGCACGTCGATTGCATCCTCGTCGGGCGCGTAGATGTTGGCTGCGTGATTTTGTACTTGCATGATCTGGCCTTGCGTTCTTTTGGTGCGTCGAGCTAGAAGAAGCTCTGTTCGATATTAATGACGTCACCCGGGCGAATGCGCGAGCTTAACGTCGCGTTTCTTGCGCGCCTCGCCATCGCCGTTCTCACTGTCATCGGAGATGATATAGAACTCGCTCTTGGACGCGCGTGAAGTAAACCCTCCCGCCATGGATACCGCTTTTTCCACTGTCAGCCCCGGTTTGAAGGGAAAGCCACCGGGACTGGACACTTCTCCGCGTACAAAAAACGGCCTGTATTCCAGGATGGAGACATTCACCCGCGGATTGATCAGAAAACGCCCGCGCAGACCCTCGGTGATCCTGGTTTCCAGCTGGCGCGGCGTCAGCCCCTGCACCACGAGTTCCCCCAGCAATGGAAAGGAGATAGCCCCCGTGTCATCCAGCACCGCGCTGATGCTGAGATCCGGCTCTTCGAAGACCGTCACCTGCACGTGATCACCGGTATTGAGTGTGTAGGAGGGGTCTGCCTCCCCTTCTTCGGCCACTATCGGCATTACCGGTATTGCGATTAGCAAAATTAACGTCAGTAGTGGGTAGTAGAGGCGTGACATAAAGAACAAGACAAATTCCGTACGGTTCGGTTATCGCCCTGCAAGATAGCACAGAGTGTGCACACAGGGCGCGGCTAAAATACGAGCAAGCTGCTTACCGGCGCAATCTACCCTGATACTTAATTTCTGGCCAGCCTCAATCGATTACAGGCTTAACTCTACCCCGATAGTGAATACATTGTCGGTGTAGCTCAAGTCTTCCGCGTTGGAATCCTTATCGTCATAGCTGTAGCCCGTGTAAAAATTGGCCCAGCGGCGAAACTCATAGCCGACCCTGCCGGATACATTGTAAATGTCGTCCTGCCTGTCGTCGAAGGACTGCTCATAGGTGTCCCTGCCAATCACAGCGCCCAGCGTCGTGTATACACGGTCAGACCAATCGTGGGTCCACGCCGTTTCGAGGCTCTCGCTCTTGATGAAATCCCCCTGCAGGGTAGTCTCTTCAGGTGCGCGACTGCCGCGCACAAGGATTGTGTCTTGCTCCCTGGGTTGCATCAACAGGTCCAGGGTCCAGCCCACGCCGTCCCAGTCCTTGCGCTGCGAGCTGTCAAAGTTCTTGTCCACATAGCCACCTTTGGCGGTGCTGGTCAGGTTTGGCGTAATCTCCCACTGGGCGCCCACCGTCAGGTAGTTTTCCTTACTGTCCAGTGGGGGCTGCTCTACGACGAAGGGGTTGGGGTAGTGAATGTCCTTGTACTCATACTCGACCAGAAGATCCGTATTGGGGGCGACGGGATAAAAAAATGTGCTGGCCAGGGTGGTCTCGTCCCGGTCGCGCGGCCGGGTGACTTCTTTGAAGTTCTGGTACTCCCGATCCATATAGCCTGCCCTGAGCACCAACCGCCCGACCCCCTCGTCAGAGCCAAATTGCAGGGAACCGCCGACATCGCCCTGGTCGTACTCGATGGGCTCGGGGATGAATTCGCCAATCAGACCCTCCGACAGACCCGTACCGCGGTCTTCATGCAGCGCGGCCCAGCGCGCGTAACCCTCCGCTATCCAGCGATCGCGAGAACTCCATATGGGCGTCGCCGGAAAACGTGTTGTCAAAGTAATCATTGCGGTCATTATTGCTGTTCTACCTCGTACCAGCCCGCCTCTCCCTTGTAGCCCAGCTGGTAGAGGTTGTTACGATCCTGCACCAAGGCATTGACCGCCGGGCGCGCGAGGTAAATCCAGCTGTCGGTGGTGATTGTTTTCCTGCAAATAGATGTTATCGCGGTATTTAATTTCCGCACCAGCGTGGGTGTAATGGCCACCGGACCGGCATTGATGACTGCAGGGCCAACCGGATTCGCAGCAGCCAGCGCTGGGGCAGTTTGGCACAGTGTGCACACGATGAGCGACAGGACGAGGCGCGATCCTGGCCGAGTTGTGATCCCTGTGAGAGCATGCGGAGTTGTCCTTTTCAATGCATACATCTCAGATAGGTGCTCTATCGGCACTTGTATACTGATGATCCTGTGAGCAAATTTAGTGCCAAGGGGCTGCGAAACAACAGCTTTTGAACTCTCACAGGACAGATACGGCTGCATTTGATGTCTTTGGGCATCCTCATTCTAGCGTAATATCAAACAGATGACAGTCTCTAGTGCAAATTTTCAAGGGCTCGTGCTGGCATGGGAATGTTTGCACTGACAGGTGGGACCTGTTTCGCTGCGCCCTGTATCATCATGGTTTTAACCGAGAGGTAGCTGCCAGGCGATGCCGCAGTCCGCTGCTAAACCCTATCACTGGACCAACACCGCCCTGTTTTACTATTTGCTGGCCGTCCTGGCCTGGGCACCCCTGCCCCTGGCCAGTAATCGCGACTGGTCTACCCGCCTGTTGGCGGGTCTGCTGCTGGCCGGGCTGCTATGGTCTCTTCTGCTAATGCTGTTGCGCCATCTACGAGTGACCCCCGCCCTGCGCAGGGCATGGCCGGCACTGCTTGCCCTGCTGGCAGTCCAGGCCTGGGTGGGGATGCAGCTGATGCTGGATATCAGTGTGGAACCGGCACTCCACCGCGCCTGGCACTGCTATTGGGTGTGGCACTGACGGCGGCGTTTTTCCTGGTGCTGGTGCTGGTGGATTCGCGGCAGCGAATACTGTCTATCACCGGCGTGATGGTCGCGTGCGGTGTGTTCCAGGCGTTTTTCGCCAGCGTCGCCATGATGAGCGACCTGGAACAGGTCGCGTTTCTGGATAAAACCTTCGACCGGACAAGCGCCACCGGCACCTTTATCAATCCCAATCACCTGGCGGGATTCCTGGAAATGAACCTCGCGATCGGCATCGGCATGCTGCTGGCACAACTGCATCGACACCCGGCAGGGAGTTGGCGCGAATTCATGCGTCGCACTATCGACATTGTACTGAGCAGCAAATTCAGGCTGCGCCTGTATCTGGCGATTATGGTGGTCGGGCTGGTGCTGACCCGCTCGCGCATGGGTAATACGGCGTTTTTCTCCAGCCTGCTGCTGTGCGGAGTGGTGGGCCTGTGCTCTGCAACAGCGCCTGACGCGCAATGCGGTCATTTTCTTCGTCAGCCTGCTGCTGATTGATATCTACATCGTGGGTAACTGGTTCGGCGTGGATAAGGTCGTGGAGCGCCTGCAGAGCACCACTCTGGATACGGAGAAGCGCGATGAGGTGGCGCTCGACACGGTTGCCATGTGGCGGGACCATTTCTGGGTCGGCACCGGAGCGGACACCTTTTTCCAGGCCTACGTGTACGGCGGGTACATGAGCCCGGATTCGCTCTATTACCGCCATCCCGAAAACGATTATCTGGAAATTGGCTCCGGCTTCGGTTTCATCGGCTTTGCCCTGCTGGGTACTGCCGTGCTGACCAGCCTGTGGCAGTCACTGCTGGCCCAGCGACGCCGCGGGTCGCGTGTGCGACAGGGTCTGGGATTCGCCAGTATGATGGGTATTACCAGTATCCTGATCCACAGTTTTGCGGACTTTAATCTGCACATCCCCGCCAACAGCCTGTGGTTTGTGGTGCTGCTGGCCTTTGCCTGGGTGGCAGTATCTGAAGACGATGCACGTGACCCGGCTTGACCCCGGTTGTTGCAATGCGTGAAATAGTAAGCCTATATTTATACCCTCATTCGCGATTCTTCAAAAGGTTGTGTGTCATGCGGTATTTACTTCCCTCGCGTGTGTTGCTGTTCCTGTTGGTGGTGACCAGTGTTAACGCCTGGTCAGCTGACGGTCGAATACTCAATTTTGAGGGTGATGTGCGGGTCAACGGACAAGCCGGTCACTGCCGATACAGAGTTAAAG
This sequence comes from uncultured Gammaproteobacteria bacterium, assembly GCA_963762235.1. Taxonomy (GTDB): domain Bacteria; phylum Pseudomonadota; class Gammaproteobacteria; order Pseudomonadales; family Halieaceae; genus Marimicrobium. The sequence goes on from CAVXKH010000013.1 coordinate 22,772, forward strand.
CGGGAAGACACCATCACCACCGGACCCGGTGCGTCAGTCAAGATCGTGCTATCCGACAATAGCGTGCTTGACCTGGACGGCGGCTCAGAAATCCTGATCAGTGATTACAGCTTCAATCCCTCTGCACCTGAAGCCAATACCAGCAAGGTCGATATCCTGGCGGGCACGCTGCGTTATGTCAGCGGCGCCATTGCCAAAGATGATCCTAAAAACATCAGCTTTACTGCGGGTAATTCCACCATCGGCGTGCGCGGAACCTTTATCAGTATCTCCGTTGATCCCAAACCCGAGAAGTAATTAGTGCGATTACGCTGTCAGAATCCCTCTTACTGCTGACCCTACTGGTTACGTGCGTTACCAATGCGTGGTCGGCTGATGGTCGAGTCCTGAATTTTGAGGGCGATGTGCGGGTTAACGGCAAACCGGTGACTGCTAACACCCAATTGAATAGCCAGGATACGATCGTCACGGCAGAGGGCGCCTCGGTCAGGATTGTGCTTTCCGACAACAGCGTACTGGACATAGACAGCGGCTCAAAAGTCAAGCTGAGCGATTACAGCTTCAATCCCGCCGCACCAAAAGAGAACAAAAGTGAAATTAGCGTCGTAGAGGGCACACTGCGCTATGTCAGCGGCCTGATCGCCAAAGAGGACCCTAACAATATTGGCTTCTCTGCGGGTAACTCCACCATCGGGGTGCGCGGAAGTTTCACCGGGATAGAGGTCGATGGTGTCACCGTCAATGTCGAGGCCATGATCGGGGAGGCCACCCTCATACGCAAAAATGGTGAAGGCCAGAAGGACACCATTGTAGTGCCTACCGGACAGGCCACCCAGACCGACCCGAAAACCGGCAAGACCATGGTAGCCGCCTCAACGATGCCAACGCGGTAAATGAAGTTGTCCAGGCCATCGCTGCTGCATCGCCGGATGCCAGTAATCGATTATCAACGGATGAGGGTTGCAGCGAGGGTGTGAAACCCCTGCGGGACGTTGCCCATCCTCCTACTGACGCAGAGGCCGCAGCCGCTATTGAAGCCCAGCTGGCAGCCCTGAGCGAAGGCGAACTGATGATGGTGATGGCGGTGTTGATCAACAACGCCGGGCATTTGTGTATCGATTCGGCTACGGTGGCTGCCACTATCGCCAAGATCGCAACGGTACGCCCGGATGTAGTGGCCAACGTGGTAGTCGTGGCAATATTGCTCGACCCCACTAATGCCGGTAAATTTACTGACGCCGCCAAACCCCCTGGGTCGCAGGTCAATACCCCACTGCCCCCGGCAGAACTTGTAGACCCACCCATCAATAACGAGATACCTCCCGGCGGCGGCATGGCGCCTCCGAGTCCCGAATAACACCTAACGGATGCTCAGCGGGCACGCGGCCAGGGTAAGAAACCCGCACATGAAGCAGTATTTCGCTAAACATCGTTCCAGAATTGAGCTGGGAATCATTTTCACGCTCCTTGCGCTGTGGCTGCAGATGTCCGGTGCCGATTCGAGCCGCACGATTATCAACCGCCTGGACTACCTCGCCTACGACCTGCGCCTGAACCTGACCCTGCCCGCGCACCGACCCACCGCATCGAATGTCGTGATTGTCGACATCGACGAGGACAGCCTGAGGGCGGAGGGACGCTGGCCCTGGAGTCGGCAGAAAATGGGCGAACTGGTAGCAGCACTGAAGCAGGCGGGCGTAAACACTATTGGATTCGACGTGGCCTTTGCCGAACCCGAACGCAACGTGGCGCAGGAGTTGATCGAGGCGGCATCACGCTCGGGACGACTCGAGCATCAGGACTACCTGGAACAGTTGATCCCGGACATGGACAGGGATCTGGCTTTCTCAAAATTGCTCGTGGGTCAGAACATCGTACTCGGGTTCCTGTTACACGCCACCGGGGATGAGTCGGTGGGCGCGCTGCCATCGCCCTGGTCGATGATCTCGGAGGCACAGCGCGACACGCTCACCGTGCCGATGATGTCCAGCTACACCGGCAATATGCCGCTGTTGCAAAAAGCGGCAACACACGGCGGCTTCCTCAACACCACCATGGATGCGGACGGTGTGCTCCGGAGCACGCCGCTTATTCTGGGGCACGACGATATGATCTACCCCTCGCTGTCGCTGGCGATGGCCCGTCGCTATACCAAATCACTGCGCTTCAAAATCGAAACGGCGCAAGCCGGCGCTACCGAACGCGTGACCGGGCTGTTGCTTGATCGCACCCTGATACCCACAGACCAATACGGCAGAGTGCTGATTCCCTATTCCGGTAAACGCGGTGGAGTTCCATACATCTCGGCAACTAAAATCCTGCAAGCGTCGACCCCCGATGAGTTTCCGCAACTGAACAATGCAGCGGTATTGATCGGGTCATCTGCGCTCGGCCTGTCGGATCTGGTGAGTACCCCGACCGGCCCCACCTTTCCCGGCGTTGAGGTACACGCTACGGTGCTGCAGAGAATTCTGTCGGGCAAGCCATTTCCCCGGGTACCGGACTGGGCCAATGCCGCCAATGCGATCGCAATAGCGGTATGCGGCTTGTTCCTGACGTTCCTGTGTCCTGCCTTCGGCGCCCTGGCCATCACCATTTTTGCCGTCTTCTTTCTGGCACTGGTGATCGGTGGCAATGCCTGGCTATGGACGTCAGCGCAATTGGCCCTGTCCCCGGTCATGCCGCTGTTCACGGTCATTGCGATAATCGCGATGAACGTGCTGTTTGGCTATTTTACCGAGGCGAAACAGAAAAGGCAGGTGCGCAAGGCGTTCAGTTCCTACATGGCCCCCGCCCTGGTCGATCAGTTGGTAGCAAACCCCGACAAACTCAGCCTGAACGGCGAATCCAGGGAGATGTCTTTCCTGTTTTCCGATATTGCCGGTTTCACAACATTCACCGAGACCGCCAGTCCCGAATTGCTCGTCTCGGTATTGAATGAGTACCTGGACGCCATGTGTCGCTGCGTGATGGAGCACGGTGGCACGATCGACAAGATCGTTGGCGATGCGGTGGTCGGTATATTCAATGCCCCGCTCGATCAACCGGATCACGCTGAGAAAGCGGTACAATGCGCCCTGGCCATGGATCGCATCAGCAAGGATTTTATCGCCAAGATGAATGCGCGCGGCATGGAGTTCGGGGTTACCCGGATCGGCATCAACACCGGTCGCGCCATCGTGGGGAATTTCGGTGGCAGCGGGCGCTTTGACTATACTGCTCACGGCGATGCCATCAATACTGCAGCCCGCATGGAAGGTGTCAACAAACATCTTGGCACCCAGATCTGTATCGCCGGAACGACGGCCGC
>CAVXKH010000014.1:0-257685 GCA_963762235.1 uncultured Gammaproteobacteria bacterium
CCGTCTCGGCTGTCGGGCGCCGCTGACCAGCCTGGGTGTCATTATGCTGGCTCCGGCCCTGCTGAAGTTTGCCAGCGAGGCGCAGAAACTCGAACACCTGCCGCGCATTGCCCGCGGAGAGATCCGCTGGTGCCAGGGCTACAGCGAGCCGGGCGCCGGTTCAGACCTTGCCAGCCTGCAAACATCGGCGCTGGACAAAGGCGATCACTACCTCGTCAACGGCTCGAAAATCTGGACCTCCTACGCCGATATGGCCGACTGGATATTCTGCCTGGTGCGCACGGACGCAAAAGCGCCGAAACGCGATGGCATCAGTTTTCTGTTGTTCGATATGGCGTCTGAGGGAGTCAGCACGCGCGCCTATCCAGCTGCTCAGTGGCGCCTCACCCTTCTGCCAGACGTTTTTTGACAACGTCAAGGTGCCCAAGGAAAACCTGGTCGGCGAATTGAACAAGGGCTGGACGGTCGCCAAGTACCTGCTGCAACACGAACGCAATATGGCGGCTTCCATGGGGCGCAGTGGCTCGGGTAAAAAGAAGTCTATCGAGCAGGTCGCCCTGGCAACTCTGGGTGAAAAGGACGGCAAGCTTGCAGATGCTGTGTTGCGCCAGAAGCTGGCGCGTTGCCAGATCCGCGAGCAGGCTTTTATGCTGACCATGCAGCGCGTGGGCGATGAGATGAAGGCTGGCGCGGACCCGGGTCCGGCCTCCTCGCTATTGAAATACTACGGCTCGGAACTCAACAAGGAGCGGCAGGAGTTGAACCTCGCCATCTGCGGCATGGACAGCCTCGGCTGGGAAGGGGAGGTATTCGACGAGGGCCGCGTGGCGCGCAGTTGGCTGCGCAGTAAAGCCAACTCCATCGAGGGCGGCACCTCGGAGATTCAGTTGAATATTATCGCCAAGCGGGTGCTGGGCCTGCCCACCAGGTACCTGACCTGCAGCATTGCCGGCAACAGACGGACGAATTGGAACAAGGTACAGCGCTATGCCACTGGTATTGAACGAAGCACAAACATTGCTGAAGAGCACGGCGGAGGATTTCTTCCGGCGCAAGGCGCCAGTCAGCGCACTGCGGGCGCTGCGCGATGAAAAAAGTGTCGACGGTTTCAGTCGTGCGCTGTGGCAGGAAATGGTCGCCATGGGTTGGCCGGGCGCCTTTCTTCCGGAACAGTACGGCGGCCTGGATTGCGGCTTCACCGAACTGGGCGTGGTGCTGCAGGCCAGCGGCAGGACGCTGGTCGCCAGTCCGCTATTCTCCAGTGTGGTGCTGGCGGCCAGTGGCATCCTGTTGGGCGGCACCGGGGAACAAAAGTCCGCGCTGTTGCCGCGCATCGCCAGCGGTGATTTGCTGGTATCGCTCGCCCTTGAAGAGGGCCCGCACCACAATCCGACGGCTATTGCCACGACAGCCGTGCCGCACAAGGACGGTTATCTGATCAATGGCGGCAAAGTGCATGTCATCGACGGGCATGTCGCCGATCAGTTGATAGTGGTCGCGCGCACTGGCCGGCGAGACCGGCGATGAACAGGGGATATCGCTGTTTATGGTAAAGCGCGCCCAGCGCGGTGTTGCGGTTGCGCGCCGGGTGATGGTCGACAGCCGCAACATGGCGGAAGTTCGCCTGCAGGATGTCGAAGTGTCCACGGCGGATTTGCTCGGAGAACTGCACCAGGGCTACGGTCTGCTCACCCGCATGCTGGACCGGGGCAATATCGCGCTGGCGGCGGAAATGCTCGGCTCACTGCAGGCCGCTTTCGAGCGGACCATGGACTACCTGAAGCAGCGCAAGCAGTTTGGCGAACTGATCGGCACCTTCCAGGCGCTGCAACACCGCGCCGCCAAAATGTTCTGCGAGATCGAGTTGTCAAAATCGGTGGTACTGAAGGCGCTGCAGGCCATTGATGAGGATGCCGCCAATATTTCCCTCATGGCCAGCCTGGCCAAGGTGCAGGTGGCCGAGACCTTCCGGCTGGTCAGCGACGAGGCGATACAGATGTTTGGCGGTATCGGCATGACCGATGCGGAGGATATCGGCTTCTACCTCAAGCGGGCGCGGGTCGCGCAGCAGACACTGGGAGACGAGCACTACCATGTGCAGCGGTACGCTGCACTGCGGGGCTACTAGCGCAAGTTATAGTAGCCCAGACTCAGCGCAGGCCCCGCCTGCGCAGGGCATCGGGTGTGTAGATACCCTCAGGTATCCGGCCCTCGCGTCCCGCCAGCCAGTCAGGTTTGGGCTCCTCCGTCCGGACGCGGTCCACCGCGTAGCGGCGGGCTACCAGATCGAAGCTGAAGGAGCCCTCCATGTTGCAAGTCGGCACTTCGGCGATGGGTACCATCATCCCCTCCATTACGCGCCAGAGTTTGCCACTGTCGTCATAGCTGTCCGAGACCAGCGCGGTCCAGCCGTCCTCGTCGAGGTAAAAGACGCGCTTGCTGAAGACGTGACGCGCGCCCGGCTTGCGCGTCGCTTCCACCACCCAGACCCGATGTAACTCGTAGCGCATCAGATCGCGTCTCGGGTAAAGCGGCCCGAACATCTCCTTGTAGGTCTTGTCCTTGCCGTAATTGACCTTGAAGACATTGTAGGGGACATAAAGCTCCTGCTTGCCAAGCAGCTTCCAGTCGAAGCGATCGATGATCCCGTTGAACATATGAGCCTGGTCGTTGGTCATAAGGCTCTCGGTGCCCTCGAGCGGGTTGTCGTAGCCCACCGTCGGCGCGCGTATTACGCGGCGCTGCCCAGGGTTGTAGAGCCAGGCGCGGCGCTCCTCGTTCACCATCTCGTGCACCAGGACAACCTGGCCCGCCAGGCGCGGCGGCGCAGTTCGCTCCAACAGAATCGATGCCGAGCGGCCCTGCGCCTCCTCGAAGCTCTTCACCTTCGGATCGAACATGTTGGTGGAGTAGGTGAGCGTCATCCGCGTCGGGGTCATCTCGCCGCTCGAGGTCGGAGTCATGGCGGCAAGGTGGTCGATCATCCCTTCGGCCAGGTAGGCGTACTGGTGGTTCCATATCGCTTCGGCGCCGCTCTGCGGAATAGGGAACAGGACCGGGTGCCAGCCCTTTGCCAGGAAGATCTGGTCGGCATCGAGCTCGGCAGTGGTGGCGTTGGTGCGCGTGGCTTCGTAGACCCAGTCGGGATATCCGCAGCTGCGGCGGGTGGGATAGACGTCCATCCGGTAGTCGTCGAGCTGCTCGATCAGCGCGACCTGCCCGGGAGAGAGCTTGTCCTTGTACTGCGCGACATTGCTGCGATCGATCGAGAAGAGCCTGGCGTCATTCACGAAGGGGTCGACCCTGGGGTCAGTGGGCTTCCAGCCGGGCGGGGGCCCGGTCAGGCCGCCGGTCCACTCGGGTATCGTGCCCGCCGCGTTGCCGGCACGTTCGGCGCCGACCGGGGTCAGATCCTTGCCGAGCCGGGAGGCCTCCTCCTCGGAGACCTTCGCCAGCGCTGTGGAGTTTCCCAGGGCCAACCCGGCCACAAGTCCTAGACATGCCATTACTCTCGCCATCTTGATTCATCCTCCGTTTCGGCGTTGCGCCCTCAGTAAGTATAGGAAATGCTGACCTGCAGGAAGTCGCGATCGATGTTGGGATTTGCCTGGTCGGCGCCGAAGGTATTCGAGTAGCCGATGGAGGCCTGCCACTGCTGGTATTTCGCCACCAGGGAGGTCCCGAGTTGCATCACGCCCTGGGTCCACTGCGAGCCATTGCCGGGGCCCACGCCCCAGGCATCGTGGCGGAAGGTGACGATGGGCTGTAGTGTAATGGCGCTGCCAAAGGCCCTGTCGTAGCTGGCGTCAGCGCGAATGGTGTAGCTTACCTGGGTCTTGTCGACCTTATCGGTACTCAGGGGCGTGGCGTAAGCCTCGCAGCTCAACGCTTCGCGTTGCTCCGGGGAGTACGGCACCAGGTTCGGCGACGGCGGACAGGTGTCCGAAAGCGAGGGATAGTTCTGGACTCCCAGTTCGGCAAGGATAGTCATGTCCCCTGCCCCGATAAACTTGACGGCGCGCCCCAGGACGGGGGTCCCCGGTCCGATCACGTAGACACCGTTTACGATCCCCACAATGCGCTCCTCGCGCACGTAGCCCGAGTAGACGCCACCGTTGCCGCCCGGTCCGCCAGCCCAGGTCGGCAGCAGGTTCCAGTACGTCAGGTCCGACTGCGCGCTGGTGATGGGTACGGGTTCGTTGGGGCGATAGGAGAGTTCGCCGGCGAAGGATATGCCGGACAGCGTGGTGTTGAAGCTGAGGCCCCAGAGGTCGATGTCCTCGGGAAACTCGCGGAAGTACCCGATGCGCCCGGGGCCAGTGCCGAGGGTCGTGGCCTGGAAGCCTACGGAGGGAAACTTGTCGTGGAAGCGGATGTAGTAGGCGCCGAGCTCCGTCTCAATGGCGTCGACGTAGTTGCGCAGCGCGACTCCGAACTGGCCCTGGCTGCTTGGCGTCTTGTCGCCCTGGTAGGGCGCCGAGACCAGGAATGCCCAGTTGAGCGCATCGGGATCAATCGCTTTAAGCTCCGCACAGGTCTCGGGCGTGTCGGGATTACAGTAATCGCCGGGTTGTACGGCAAAGATCTCCTCGGCTGACATGCCGGTTGCGCCCGGGTCACCCCACATCGCCGGAGAAGAAGCCTTCCGCACCGCGTCCGACCAGGTCACTGGTCGAGTAAAAGGTGCCCGGGGGATCGATTTCGAACTGCCGCCAGGCCAATTGATAGTAGGCTTCAAAGCTGAGCGAGTCGATGATGTCTCCGCCCACCTTCACAATGGGAGCGGGGAAGAGGGCTTCCCGGATGTCGGAGCCGGGCAGGCGGATCTTGGTGACATCGATGGTGTTGGTGGCGTTGATGCCGCCCTGGGTGAACGTGCTTTCGCCCCAGTTCACCACCTGGTTACCGATGCGAAAGTCGAAGTTCCGCTCGGCCCACTCGTAGTTGGCGAAGACATAGGCGTCGAGCAGCAGGAACTGGCCGCCGACGACGCCTCCCTCGACCACGCTGTCGCGCCAGCGCGCGTCCGCATCGAGCCGGGTGCGTTGCGGATCATTCATGCCGCCCTGCACGCAGTCAAAGAAGTAGCTGAAGCGGACGAAGCTGCCGAAATTGCGCCAGCGCAGCTCCAGGTCGTGGCTCCCCTTGGTGACGAACGAGAAGACGTCCCACTGGTCCCAGTTGAGGTTGCCGTCGTCCGCGTTGACCAGTGTCGAATTGGTCACGATATCGTCCGCGTCGACGCAGCCGCCGGGGTTGTGCGCCGGGGCGGGGAATTTCCACAGGGTGACGCCCATGGCGCCCACCTCACCCAGCGCGCCGGTGAGGTTCGGAATGTTGTGGCAGTCCGGCGACTGGGTCCGCATCGAGAACCCCGTGGAGATGAAGGAGTCGAGCCTGGCGCTCAGTTCCCCCTCGCTCCACTGCGCGGCCAGGCCCGGCGCGGCGTTCGCCGCCGCCCAACAGCCGACCAGCACAGCCCCGTAAAGCTGCAATGCCTTGAAATGCCTGTCGCCCACGCTGCATTCAGCTCTCCCCCACTTGAGCCTGGCCCAGCCTATACCCCAGAATTCCTTGTGGATACTCAACCCTACCGGTAAAGTCACCCTTGGCCATCCTAATTTTCCAGCGCTGCGGGCGTACCGCTACAGGGGGAGTCCATGATTGCCGCGCTCGAAGAAATACTCTTCCGCCACAGGGGTTTCGTCGCTGGCGCTGCTCGCGCTTTTCACGCTCGTGTGTGTCGGGTTTTGTGCCCGGCTTGACCTCGATACCGCCGTCGAGACCCACCTTCCGGCCGAACACGAATACATGCGCACCTTCCTCGACTACCAGGAAGCAGCTGCTCGGCACCGACCGGGTGCTGGTGGTGTTGCGGGCCAGGCAGGGCGACATCTGGAATGTCGCCTCGATGCGCAAGCTCAAGCAGGTGACCGACACGCTGGCCGCCCTGCCCGGCATCGACCGTCGCACCGTGACGTCACTGTGGACACCGAACGTCACGTACATGGAGCTCACCGAGGAGGGGCTGCACACCGAGGACATTGTCGGCGCACGAGTTCAGCGCCGAAAACCTCACGCAGGAGGAGGTAGAGAAAATTCGGAATCGGGTGTTGCGCGGCGGCCTCAACGGCCGCCTGGTCTCGAGCGACCACACGGCGGCGCTGGTGGTCGGAAGCTCTTCCGCAATAGATCCGGAGACCGGCGAGAAGCTCGATCGCCTCGATCTCGCGGCGTCGACTCGAAACGGAACTGCGGCAGAAGCTCAGCGACGACGCCTACGAAATCCATCTGATCGGCGTGCCGACGATGATCGGTGATATCGCGAGCGGCGTGAAAAACGCCATACTGTTCCTGTTCCCGCTCGGGCTGCTCATCTTCGCGCTGTTGCTCTATTTCTGGACGCGCTCCTGGCGGCTGACGGTGCTGCCACTTGCCTGCTCACTGGTGTCACTGATCTGGCAGTTCGGCCTTGTCGGCCTGCTGGGCTACGGGCTGGATCCGCTCACTTTTGTGATCCCCTTCGTGGTTTTTGTGCTTGGCGCAGCGCACGGCATCCCGCAGGCCCAGGTGATCGCGGAGCGCGTGGCGGCTGGCGATGACGCCATGGCGACGGCGCGGGAGACCTTTCGTCGCCTGTTCCTTCCCGGTTCGCTGGCGCTTCTCGCCACCGCGGTCGCCTTCCTGGTCATGGCCTTGATGCCCATTCATACGGTTAGGGCCCTGGGAATCACGGCGGCCTTCGGTATTGCCTTGAAGATCATCTCGAATCTGGTGCTGCTGCCTATTCTTGTTTCTTACGGCGGTATCGATGCCGGCGTCGCGAGTGGCGCGGCCCGCGCGCGCGAACTCGGTGCGCGGCATTGCGGGCGCCTTCGACATTTTTGCCCGGCGTGGCCCCGCGCTCACCACGCTGGTGGTCTGCATTGCGCTGGTGGCTGTCTCCGCCTGGCAGGTCCGCAGTCGCCACTTCGGTGACGAGCACCCGGGCGCCAACGAGCTGCTCCCCGATTCGCGCTACAACCGCGATGCGCAACCTGTTTACCAGCCGCTTCCTCCACCGTATGGATCTGCTGAGCCTGATCGTCGAGGTGCCGAAGGATTCCTGTATCGACTACGAGGTGATCGAGTACCTGGACCGTCTGACCTGGCACATGCAGAACGTCACGGGCGTAGACTCCGTGATGTCCGCAACCCCGGTGGCGCGGTACCTCACGGCAATGTGGAACGAGGGCAACCCGAAGTGGACGGGTATTCCTCGCAATCGCTACGCGCTGATGCAGGCCATGAGTTCCATACCGGCGGCGCTCGAGGTCTTCAATGCCGACTGCTCGGTGCTGACGGTCCAGGTCTTTACGGACGACCACGCGGAGCAGACGGTCCGTCGGGTGACGGCCGCCGCGCGGGCGTTCCGCGACCAGAACCCCTCCGACCGGATACGGCTGCGTCTGGCGAGCGGCGGCATCGCTGTGCAAGCGGCGACCAACGAGGTGCTCGAGGCCGCCGAGCGTCCGATGCTGTTGTGGACCTGCGCCGCCGCATTCCTCCTGGCGTTGCTTGGCTGGCGGAGCTGGCGGGCGGCGCTCGCCTGCTGCGCGCCCCTGGTGCTCGGAACACTGCTCGGCTACGCCTTCATGACCTGGCTTGGGATCGGCGTGATGACGTCCACGTTACCGGTGCTGGTGCTGGGGATAGGGATTGGCTCAACCTTCGCCTTCTATCTCTGCGACCGCCTGCACCAGGAACTCGCGCAAGGCGCCGATCTCCCCGATGCATGGCGCCGGACGCTACGCCGGACAGGCGGCGCGGTGATCTGCATGGCGCTCACCCTGGCGCTCGGCTGCGCGGTCTGGTGGTTCTCCGCGATTACCGGGCAGGCAGAAACGGGGCGCCTGCTGGCCTTCCTGCTGCCGGTGCATGGCCTGCTCGCCCTCACCGTACTGCCGGCGGTCGCCGTACTTCTCGGCGTGCGTTCGCCGAATTCCAGGCGGAGGAACGAGGCATGAAGCGCTCTTGCCTGGTAGTCGCGGTGCTGGCGTTGCTGACGTTCGGCGCGGGAGCGGAGGAGTTTGCAGTGCCGGAGCCGGCGCTCGCGTCGGAGCTGGCAAATAGCACGCTGCTGCTGGATGTGGATCGGGCCGGCCCGCGCCTGGTAGCCGTCGGTCACTGGGGCCACGTGGTGCTCTCCGACGACGGTGGTAACAGTTGGCGCCAGGCGAAATCGGTGCCCACTCGCGCTACCCTCACGGCAGTGTATTTTGCAGACGAGCGCGAGGGATGGATCGTCGGTCACGACGCGGTCATCCTCCACACGACCGATGGCGGGGACACCTGGGCATTGCAACATCGGGCCCCGGAGCTGGAGACGCCACTGTTCTCGCTGTGGTTTGAGAATGCGCGCCACGGCCTGGCCGTCGGGGCCTACGGCCTGGCGTTTCGCACCCGCGACGGCGGCGAGCAGCTGGGAGCGCTTCCACGTCGACGAAGAGGAGGACCTGCACCTGAACCAGATATTCGCGGCGGGAGACGGGACGCTGCTGATAGCTGCGGAGCGCGGCACGGTCTACCGGTCGCGCGATCGCGGCACCTCCTGGGAGGCTCGAAGCACTACCTCTGCGGGCTCCTTCTGGGGTGGACTGGCACTGCGCACAGGCCCACTGCTGGTCTTCGGAAATCGCGGCCACCTCTACCGCAGCGAGGACGGTGGCGATAGCTGGGCCGGGGTCGAGAGCGGCACCGGGCAGTCGCTGACAGCGGCGGTCGAATTTGAAGACGGTCGGATTATCATCACTGGCCTGGGCGGCACCGTGCTCGAGAGTCGCGACGGCGGGAAGAGCTTTCGCGTTGATACGCTGCCGGAGCTGCGCAGCTACACCGCCGTGACAGGGGACGCAACGGGAGTCCTGCTGCTGTTCGGCGATGCCGGGGTTGAGCGAGTAGAGGACGGGTTGTAACCGCGGTCTATCGCGTCGTCCGGATATTCACTCTTCGATTAACTGCGTGCCGGGTTCGCCGGCGAGAATATTTTTCATAATTTTTCCCGCTGCGTTACGTGGCAGCGGTTCGTGGCGCACTTCCCACTGGCTGGGAATTTTGAACGCCGCCAGACGTTCACTGCAGAAGGTATGCAGAGTCACGATATCGGCGCTGAATCCCTCAGCGACTACGATGATGGCCTTTACCTCCTGTCCCATTTCCGGATGCGCAACACCAAGCACCGCCGCCTCGATGATCTCGGGGTGCAGTTCCAGGCAGTGCTCAATTTCGACCGGGTAGATATTTTCGGCGTTGCGCAGGATCAGGTCGCGGGCGCGGGAATTAATGTAGAGAAATTCGCCTTCAAAATGACCGATATCGCCGGTGCGCAGCCAGCGACCAGGCGCGATAGCCTTTTCTGTCGCCTGCGGGTTGCGCCAGTAGCCAAGCATCACGCAGCTGCCGCGAATACAGATCTCACCCTGTTCGCCGTTTGGCAGCGGTTGGTTGTTGTCGTCGCGGATGCTCATCTCAATGCCGGGGAATACGCGACCCACAGAATCGGGATGCGTCTTAAGCAGTTCTCCCCAGTTGTGTGTACCCACGCCGGCCGATTCTGTCAGGCCGTAACCCAGCGCCATGCGGCCACCGGTGCCCTTGAAACCGCTGGTCATGCGCTGCTGTGTGGCCGCGCTGGTGGGTGCGCCGCCGGAGCCCAGCCGGGTCACACTGGACACGTCGTACTGATCAAAGCGTGGATGATCCAGCACACGGGCGGCCATGCTGCCCAGTGAAGGCCAGGTGGTGACCCGTTCAGCTTCGATCAGTTGCAGGATTTTCTCCGGCTCGAAGCGTCCCAGTGTCCACACGGTCTTCATACCGACGGCAAGGCTGGTAATCACTCCCGTAAACAGGCCGGAAAGGTGAAACAGTGGCGCAGAGAAAAGCCCGCAGTTGGGCAGGGAGCTGCTCGCCAGGGATTTCCCCGACTCGGCTTCCATCAGCATCATCCGAAAGCCGCTGAAGATCGCGGACGCCAGGAAAGTGATCAGGGCGCGATGACTGATTAACGCACCCTTGGCGCGCCCGGTGGTGCCGCTGGTGTAGAGAATCAGGGCCGGGTCATCCTCCGCAATCTGGCAGTCGGGCAGGGCAGGTGCTTTACCTTCTCCTGCATCCCAGCCCTGTTCCAGCCTCGCAAAGTCGTCCTCAATGCAAATGACGGGAAACGGCAGATCCACACCCTCGATTCTCGCCAGTCGCTTGCGATCACCGAGCAGCAGTTTCGGTTGTGCATCTTCGAGGGCGTGCAGGATTTCATCACGGCTCCACCAACCGTTGAGCCCGGCACAAATCCCACCGATGCTCACCGTGGCCCAGAAGGTGATAATCCACTGCGGATGGTTGTCCGCCAGAATCGCCACACGGTCACCCGGGTTTACGCCGTAGGTGTGGCGCAGGTTATGGGCTACCGCACTGACCCTGGCCAGGTGCTCGCGGAAGGTGATGCGCTGCCCCTCGCAGATGATGTATTCGTTATCTGCGTGGTTGGCAGAGTTCTCTACAATTTCGCGCAGGGAACGGTTGCGGTTCTTGAACACCTTGATTCGCTCGCCGAGTACCTCTTCGACGCCTATTTCAAAGGCGCCGCCGGAGCCGGTCAGTTCGGCCTCGATCTCATCTACAGAGCGCACGGATTCAGTCTCCTCAAGGTTTCAGGCACCCGGCAGGGCATCGGGGTCGCCGGGAGTCTGCAGTAGTTCAATGCGCAAGCCGTCGGGGTCGGTGACAAATACCGCCTTGCTGCGCCAGGCGTCGTTGTCGATCCGTGTTGCTGCAAGGCAGGCGCCGTCCAGGGACACAACCGCCGCCACCACTGCGTCGAGGTCCGCCACGCGCAGTGAGAGGTGGGTGAGTCCCAGCCGGTTCATCGGCGCTGGCGTTCGCGCGCCCTGGTGGCCGGCCTGCGGATAATAGAGCAACTCGATACGCGTGCCGTCGCGCTGCAGGTATACGGCTTGCACAGCGCCTCCTTCCAGTTGCAGCAGGCGCGCGGACTCCGGCCCGCTGACCTGCAGGCGGGAGATTTCCTCAAAACCCAGCGCATCGCGATAAAACGTGACGGAGCGCTCCAACTCGGACACGCAGATTCCGATATGCGAAAGTCGCTGCACACTCATCTCAGGCGCTCCTCGCGTGACGGTGCTCTGTTGGTGCCCCTCTATCAAGCGACAATATCGCCCAGCTTGCGAAAATAGTCCACGGCATCAGCCGGCAGCACTGGCGGTTCCTTGCCCACCGCGTGGCAGCCGAGTATCACCTCCGCTGTGCGCTCGATAATTTCGACCATGTCCGCAGCCCGGCGCAGGGTACGACCGGCAACCACGATACCGTGGTTGATCATCAGCACCGCCCAATCGTCAGTCATGGCGGCGGCAACGGCCTCGGCCAGTTCCGGTGTGCCGGGCATCAGAAACGGCACGCGGGGAATGTTGCCGAAGAAAGCCGCTTCGGTGGAAATGGGTAAGAATGGCAAGCCACAATTGGCCAGGATTGTCGCATTTGGCGCATGGGCGTGGATTACCGCGTTGGCCTGGGGTTTTTTCTCCAGAATCTGCGTATGCATGCACCACTCGCTGGAAGGCGAGCGCGCCCCGGTGTCCAGACTTTTGCCGTCGAGGTTGATGCGCACCATGACATCGGGGTGGAGGTCGCCCTTGAACAATCGGCTGGGGGTGATCCACACCTCATCGTTACTTCCCGGAATGCGCACGCTGACATTGCCGCCGGTGGCGGTGATGACTTGCCCCTCGTAGAGTTCCTGCACGATCTGCACCAGGTCTTCGCGGATATCACCGGGTTCGACATTCCGGGGCGCCGCCGCAGCGCCCGGACGCGGCACCACGCTGAGGTCACCGGGGTCTCCCACCGCAGCCCTGGCGGCCTGGTAAACGCGCTCCATATCGGCCTGTATCTGGGTCAGCGTCATGGCCTTGGCCGCATCGCCCATAAAGGAGATTTCGCCGTTCATGGCGCACTCCATGGCGTCGACGGTGCCGGTGAACATGCCGTCGAGGATTTCGCCGCGCATCTGCAGTTCCACTTCTGCGGGCAGCGGTGGAGGCCCCAGCGCGCTGAGTACCTTGCCCTGTTTCATACCGAGATGGAAATCGAGGCCCAGGTCATGGGCTTTGAAGTGCAGTGTGACGTCCTGGTCGGCGCTGAAGGCAATCAGTGTCGGGTCCGCCGCCATCCCGGCGCAGAATCTTTCCAGAATGGCCTTCATCTTCTCGACCACGTCCGACGAGGCTGCAACAACCGTCGGCGCAGGGACAGTGGCAGTGGACTCGGGCTTCTTCGCCTTCGCCGCCTTGGCGTCGCGTTGCAGGTCAGTGACGGCGGGTCCGCTCTTGCTGCTGAGCCGGGCCAGTTCTTGCTCGTTGGGCTGTGGTTTGGGTCCCTGCCAGTCGAACGCCGCCAGCGTTTGCGGATTGAGCACGCAGCGTGGGGTCTGTCCGCCCAGCAGTTGCAGCAGGGCGGCGGACACGCTTTCTCCCTGGTGGTCGGCGACCTCGACGGTATTGCCAGCGGAGTGTGGCGTACAAATCACGGCGGGGTGCCTGACCAGTGGATGATCAAAGCCGGGCGGTTCCACGGCAAACGTATCCAGTCCCGCGCCACCGAGCGCGCCACTTTCCAATGCATCAACCAGCGCCTGCTCATCAATCAGGGCGGCACGCGCGGTATTAATAAAGAAGGCTCCCGCTTTCATTTTGGCGAATTCATCCGCGCCGATCATGCCGGTGGTCCCGGGCGTGACGGCGGCGTGCAGGCTGACAAAATCGCTGCGTCGCAGCAAGGTGTCGAGGTCGGTCAGCCGACAGCCCGCCAGCGCCGCCTGCTCGGGTGTCACGAAGGGATCGGCTACCAGTATCTCGGCCTCAAAACCGGCGAGGCGCCTGGCGACGGCGCGACCCACGGCGCCCAGTCCTACCAGGCCGATGGTCTTGCGCCACAGTTCTCGGCCCTGCAGTTGACTGAACGCCTGCCCCATCTTGCCCATATTGCCCGCCGTGCAGTCCTCCTGTTGCAGGAACCGGGTGGCCGCGGGTAACTTGCGCGCGAGGTTGATCATGAATCCCACGGCGAGATCGGCCACCGCCACGGCGTTGCGTCCGGGTGCAAACAGCACTGGAATACCAAAGGCGGTACAGGCTTCCACGTCGACATTGACGGCGTCGCCGCGACACGCCGCGACCACGCGTAAATCCGGCAGTTGGCGCAGCGCATTGGCGTCCACCACATCCACCTCGGTGACGAAAATCTGTTTACCCTGCAGGGCTTTCACCAGATCCGGGCCCGTGAGCAGGCGCTTGACCTCGCGAAAGCTGGCGTACTGCACGTCCATGTAGTTGCGCAGCCGCTCCAGGGAGCCCGCATCGAACGAAGCCGATACCAGCGCGTGCAGGCCAGTCGGCGCAGCGGTGGACGACAATGCATGTTCCGGCTCCTTCAGCACCCTGGGCAACAGGTGGTCCACGGCGATCGGCACAGTGGTGGTTTGGGCCTGCTCGCGAAACCGCGACCAGGTGGCGTAGAGTTGCCCATTCACAGCGGCATGTTCCTGTTGTGCACTGAGCCGTGTGCGTACATGGCACAGGACCTGGCAGGCGCTGGCAAAATCGGCATAGTCTCCGGTAGCGACCGCTGCGCAAATCGCCGCGCCCAGTGCCGAGGTCTGGTGCGTCTGCGGTACCACTACCTCCCGCGCGGCGATGTTCGCCAACAGTTGGCCAAAGACAGCGCTGCGCGACATCCCGCCGCACAGCGTGATGAAGGCGGGATTGGTGCCCCCCAGATCGGGCGTAAGGATAGAATCCAGTTGTTCGAGGTTGGCGCGCACGGCGCAGGCGCAGCCTTCCACCAGGGCGCGCACCAGGTGGCGGCGCGGAGCAGGATCATGTGCACACGCCATGTGGCTCAGGGTGAGGTGGCCCATTGGCATGGACGGAGCACGCATATTCATCACCTCGGCGCCCATCGTAGAGAGCATCCCGGCGGCGCCCGCCTCGGACAAGGCGGCTTCTGCCAGCAGTCGCAGTTCAGGCTCCGGGGCCTCGGGAAACAGCATCCTGGCCATCAGGCTCAGCGAATAGCCCATGCCGCCACCGTTGCTTTCCAGCACCCAGCGCCCGGGCACGACGTGGTAACTGCCCAGCGATTTACCATTCGGATCATAGGCCGGTTTTTCCAGCACCACCTGCACGGGGGCTGTAGTGCCCGCAACGACGGCAACGTCTCCCGGCGCGATCACCCCGCCGCCGAGCAAGCTGCACTGGGTATCAGCGCCGCCCATCGCGACGACTACACCGGGTTTCATTCCCAGGTGTGCGGCGGCGTCAGCGGTCAGTTCTCCGACGGCGCAGCCCGCGTCGATCAGCGGGGGAAAGATCGCCCGCGGCAGGCCAAGTTCATCAATTAACTGCCAACACCATGCTTTCTCGGTGAGATGGAACAGTCCCGTAGCGCTGGCCAGGGTGGCATCGATGGCGCGTACGCCACTCAAGCGCCAGGTGAGCCATTCCCCCATTCCGAAGACAGTCTGTGCCTGGCTAAATTTGTCCGGCTGCTGCTTTTTGAGCCATAGCAGACGAGCTGATGCGTGCAGCGGCAGAGGCCAGCAGCCGGTTTCCTGCAGCAATTGCGGCCCTATTTTTTCTGCGATTTCGAAGTACTCACCGGCGGCGCGGGCATCCCGGTTGTCGACGGCCAGCAGGCTTTCACCCTCAGCGGTGATAACCACCGTGCTGAAACGCATGGCCGAGACCGCAATCGCTGCCACCATGGCAGGCTCGATGTGTGCCTGTTGCAGTGCGTCGCGACAGGCTTTGCCCACAACCTCCCACACCAGTTCAAGGTCGATATCGTAACCGGTGCCGAAGGTGCCCGGTGCCGCGGCGAATTGCCAGCTGCCACTGGCGCTGACCAGCGT
This sequence comes from uncultured Gammaproteobacteria bacterium, assembly GCA_963762235.1. GTDB lineage: Bacteria > Pseudomonadota > Gammaproteobacteria > Pseudomonadales > Halieaceae > Marimicrobium. The sequence continues at coordinate 14,969 of CAVXKH010000014.1, forward strand.
CCCGGATGATCGATTCACCAGCAGGCAGCGCGCACCGCTGCCACCGAGATCTATCCCCATTAACCATGGTTTGTCCATCAGCTGAATCCTTGGTAACTCTTGATAACACAGGTGCGGCACCCGCGCGGGTGCACGCAATATTATCATCAGGCACCCGTCTTATAAACATGGCGAGGCCCGCAAAGTTCGGTTATACTTTTTTCGCAATAATCCACTGTTTTCCGCTATCTCTTCGAGTGTAATCCAGCGGATATGAGGCCCATTGTATGAGTGAGCGAATTCCTCTTCCCATGCCTTTCGGTTGGTTCAGGATGGCTGAGTCAAAGGAGCTGGCGGCGGGAGAGGTAAAGACAGTCCAGTACCTCGGCCAGGAATTTGTCGTGTTTCGTGGCGCGGATGGCCAGGCCAGCGTCATGGATCCCTATTGTCCGCATCTTGGCGCACACCTCGGCTACGGCGGCACCGTGGAAGGCAACGACATCCGCTGTCCCTTTCACCACTGGAAGTTTGATGGCAGCGGGCAATGTGTTGAGGTCCCCTACGCAAAACGCATACCCGCCAGGGCCCAGATCAAGGCCTATCCCACCTGTGAAAAGAACGGCATTGTTTTCATGTGGCACCACCCCCACGGTGACGCGCCGAAATGGGAGGTGCCCGAGGTGCCCGACTGGTGCACCGATGATTGGATGGAGCCGATTTACCACACCGCAAGAGTGCGCAGTCACCCGCAGGAAATGGCGGAAAATGTGGTGGACTCAGCACATTTCAAGTTTGTGCACGGCACGCCTGACATCCCCGAGAAAACCTTTACCTTTGATGGCCACATTATGCGCGCCTTCCAGGGGCTGACCTTCACCACCCCGACGGGTGAATTGAAAGGCAGCGTGGACATTGAGTCACACGGTGGCAGCGTCGGCATTACCCGTTTCAAGGGCATTGGCGAGACCCTCATTATCGTCACCGGCACACCGGTGGATAATGAATACCACGAGACGGTAATGCGCTTCAGTTTCAAAATCATGGACGGGAATCTCAAGGCCACGCAGGGATTGGCGAAGGCCTTCATCGGTGAAGTCACGCGGCAACACGGCCAGGACGTTCCCATCTGGGAGCACAAGAAGTTCCATGAGAACCCGGTGCTGTGTGACGGCGACGGGCCGATTCACCAGATCAGAAAGTACTACCAGCAGTTTTATGCCGTACCTGCCTGAACATGTGCCTGGACGTGCCGCGCTCCCATGAGTAATGACCCTTTTATTGTGATTACCGCCGATGCCCACGCCGGAGCATCGATTGAGGCCTATCGCGATTACCTCGATCCGCAATATCGCGAGGATTTCGACGCCTGGCGGGGCAGTTACAAGAATCCTGCCAAGACGCATGTCGGTAGCAAGAAGAACAAGAACTGGGATTCCGCCGAGCGCCTCTCCGACCTGCTCCGCGATGGTGTGGTGGGCGAGGTGATCTTTCCCAACACCGTGCCGCCCTTCTATGACGCGGCTTTTCATATTTCAGCGCCGCCCGCGCCGCAGCAGTACGAACACCAACTCGCCGGCATCCGCGCGCACAATCGCTGGCTGGCTGAATTTTGTGCGCAGCAGCCCGCGCGTCGCGCCGGGATTGGACTGATCCACCTGAACAACATCGACGATGCCATAGAGGATGTGCAGTGGATTGCCAACAATAATTTGCGCGGGGGTGTGTTGCTGCCCCTGCCGTCGCCCTCGGAGGTGCATCTGCAGCCTCTTAATCACCCGGATTATGATCGCCTGTGGGCCGCCATTCAGGATTGCGATCTGGTCATCAACCAGCACTCGGGACAGGGCTCGCCAAGCTACGGCGTAGGGCAGGGTTCCAAGGCGCTGTGGGCGATGGAGATGCCGTTTTTCATCCAGCGCGGTTACACCCACCTTATTATGGGCGGCGTCTTTGAACGTTTCCCGAAACTGCGCTATATCCTCACCGAGTCCGGTTGCGCCTGGGCGCCGCGCCTGATGCAGCAGATGGACGCAATGTACATGGCCTGGAAGGCAGGCTACATCGGCGAGATCGACACCTCCAGGGACCCTGCGCTGCAGGAACCACCGAGTTTTTACGCCCGGCGCAATTGTTGGTACGGCGCCAGTTTTCCCTCTGTTGCGGATATCAACGGCCGGGATGCTGTGGGTGTTGACCGTGTGCTGTGGGGCAACGACTACCCGCACTATGAGGGCTGTTATCCCTACTCCAGGGAGAACATGCGCTTCGCCTTTTCCGACATCGAGGAAAAGGAAGTGCGTATGATGTTGGGCGAGAACGCCGCGAAGCTCTACAATTTCGATCTTGCGGCACTCAAGGCGCTGGCCGCTGAGGTTAATATCCGGCCGCCGGATGTCGCCGTGCCGCTGACGGAAATTCCCACTGATTCCACCTGTATTACTTTTCAGCGGGCCCGGGCGCAACAAGTGATGGCAGGGCGCTAAACCTCACTGGGTACAAAATAGGGAAGGGTGATCTCCTCGGTCATTTTCCTGAAAGTGACCACAACCGGCAGATTAACAACCACTGCATCGACCGGACATCCAAGCACATTCGATAACATGTGCCAGCCCTCTTCCATTTCGATAACGGCGACGATATAGGGCACCTCGAACTGGGGACGCGGCGCGCGGTGTACCACGGTAAACGAATACACCTTGCCGCGCCCGGAGCTCTCCACCCACTCCAGCTGGGTTGACTGACACGACGTGCAACAGGGCTGCGGGATAAAAATATAGGTTGCGCACTGCGCGCAGCGCTGCACCTTGAGTTTCCCTTCGCGGCAGGCATCCCAGTGCGGTCGCGATAACCCGGTTGGGTGTGGCAGCGGTATCAGGTGAGGGCGGTGGTTGTCATTCATAGCGCAGCCCTCCGGGTTCCCAGCAGGAGTACATCGGTGAACAGCGCTCCTGACCCTCCGTTGCTGGTCAGCGCTACCGCGGCATCTTTAACGGTGAGTTCCGGGGGATATTCCCCGCGCAACTGTTGCACGGCACTGATGGGCTTTTGCAGCAACTGTGCCAGGCCGGCATGGCTGAATGACATGAGTCCACCGTTGGTCACGGCGGGAAATTTTCCGTCCATGCGCAGGTGACCTTCCATTACGAAAGCGCCGCCCTCGCCGGGACCGCAGAATCCGAACACCTCCAGTTGCCGGATGATCTCGAAAGAAAACGGGTCGTAAATCTCCAGTACATCCACATCGTCAGGCGTAAGCCCTGCCTGGCCAAACGCCTGCCGCGCTGCGCGTTTGCCGACCTGGCCATACTTATCCCACACGGGCGCTGCAACATAGGCCATGCCCTGCTTATCGGTGCCCCCGCCCAGCAGAAAGATCGGCTGCACGTCCAGGTCCCGCGCTCGCTCCACCGAGGTCAGCACCAGGCCGGCACCGCCCTCCGAGGTCATCGCGCAATCCAGCAGATGGAAGGGGTCTGCCACCATACGTGAATTCAGCACATCGGTCGGCGTCACGAATTTACCGAAATGACAGGCCTGTGGATGGCGTGCGCCGTTGTTGCGAATCGTGGCAGCAACCTCGGCAAACTGGTTTTCATTGGTCCCGTACAGGTGCATGTGGCGTCGTGCCATCAGCGCAAACTCCGCCGGGGTGAACAGCCCCCAGCATTCGACGAATTCATTGCCTGGACGCGTCCAGGGCGCGGTTTTCTGCTGGTCGCGGTGGGCTGCTACCTGTGCCGTGGCGATGACGGCGGTCTCACACAGCCCGGCGCTGATGGCGAGTGCCGCCTCTATGACTGCTGGAATGCCGATATCGCTGCCGATCCAGCTGGGCTGTGCACCGAACAACATCACAGCCTGGCGTGAGTGGAAACGCTGCGTCGATGATGTCACGTTAAAGCCATCGACATCGGACAGGGTCATTGTCGCGGATGCAAGTGCGCCGTGCACCGCGTCCAGCAAAACATCGATCTCATCCAGTTCGAGCCGCTTTGCCTGTTTCGTGTTATAGGCGCCAACGACAGCGACATCGTGCAGTGGCGATCGGCCTGGCCGCTTGGTCATGCCCTGATCCCGTATAGCGCAGCGGCATTGTTATACAGCACGTTACCGCGCTGGGCGTCGCTCATACCGGCAGTGACATCAGCCATTACGGTGCGCGAGTGGGGGTAGGTGCCATCGCTGTGCGGAAAGTCGGTGGCCCACATCACGCGCTCCAGATTGAGACCGTCCTTCACCTGCTTCACGCTGTAATCATCCTGGAAGGTCACAAATATATTGTTGTCAAAATAGGTGCTCGGCATCTGTTGCAGGGTCTCGGCGCGCAAATGGAAACGGTGTCGCTCGTAGGCGTGATCCAGCCGGAACTTGAAATGCGGCACCCAGCCTGCGTCGGACTCGACACACACCACATTCAGTTTAGGGTGCCGGTCAAAGACGCCGCCCAGAATCATCATCATGATGATATTTTGCAGGCCGCGCACGGTGACGATCTGGTGCACCAGTCGCGAGCCGCGTACCCGCTCCAGAATGCCGTCTTTCGTGGTCAGGATATGAAAACTGACGGGCATACCGAGCTCCACGCAGAGGCGCCAGAATTCGTCATAACAGACATGATCGTAATCCTCGACGGCGGGGTCGCCCGGCAACATCACGCCGCGAAAGCCCTGCGCGTGCACTGCGCGCAGTTCGTCCACTGATTCGGCGGGCGTGCGCATGGAAATAATCGGTATGCCGATCAGGCGCTGCGGTTCCGTAGCGCAAAACCCACCTAACCAGCGATTGTAGGCTTCAAAACAGGCTTTCTTGTAGTGGATGTCCGGATGATTGCACAGCACCATACCCAGGCTCGGGTATAACACCTCAGCGCTGATACCCTCTTCATCCTGGATAGCCAGGCGCGCTTTGGGGTCGTGCCCCGCGGGGTGCAGGTCATGCCAGTGTACGGGGTCGGAAAACTGCTCGGGGCTGCGGCCCGCCGTGCAGATAATTCCCATGGGCACCTTGATGCCCAGATCGGCTATTTCAAGAATAGCGCCACGCTTCTCGTCATAGATAGCGCGCGGTCTGCGATCCTCAAACGCCGGATCGATATCCCGGAAACAGTCCTCTGTTTCCGAGATATGGGAGTCCGCCGAAATTGCCGTAAAGGGCGGGACTGTTGCTGCACGTGTCATTTCTGTCACCGTTGATAATTGTAAATCCCCGCCGCTAGCACTCGCTGTCGTTGGTCCAACAGGCTTCCTCTTCCCGGTCAAAACAAGGTAGAGTATGGCGCATTGACGCGTCCAATAAGACTTATAAGGTAGCACAACCAGAGGCCGGACAATGATCGACAAGAGCGATTTGTTCCACGATTTTCGCAGTATTGATTATCCTGTTATTGATGCCGATGCCCACGTCCAGGAGCCGGTCGACCTGTGGACCAATAATGCCCCGGCCTCCCTGAAGGGCAGGGTGCCCAGGGTCAAGCATACCGAGCAGGGCGATTTCTGGCTGTTCGATGAGAACAAGCCACCCGAAGCGGTGAGCTTTACCGTCTCCGCCGGCAAGAGTTACCTCGACTACTATCCCACCGGCGGCAGTTACGCCACCATGCGCCCCGGCATGTGGCAGACCGAGGCCCGCCTTGCCGATATGGCGATCGATGGCATCCATGCGCAGGTGCTCTATCCCTCGGTCACCCTGAAGGGCGCTGGCACCTACTCCGACGACCGCGAGTTACAACTGTACTGTGTGCGCAGGTACAACGAGTGGCTGGTGCAGGATTTTTGCAACGACACAAAGGGCCGACTGATCGCACAGGCTATTATCCCGACCACCGGTATTAGCGACGCCCTCGCAGAACTGGACTGGGCCATCGACAACGGGCACAAGGGTGCCGTCATTTCCCGCATGCCCAGCGGCAAGTACGAATTCAGTGAGGAGGATGAGCCCTTTTTTGCCCGCTGCTGCGCAGCAGACATGCCGGTGGTCATCCACATTGGCAGTTTCCTGCGCAGCAAGGGCGGCGGCGGTGGTGGCGGCAAACCACCGGACTTCAGGAACCTGGCTTTCCTGGGCGCAGCGGGAGCAATCAAGGCGGGGTCGCATACGATACCGGTGGTCAGCGATCTGATGTTCTCCGGCATGTTCAGGAAATTTCCCGATCTGAAAATCGTACTGGTGGAAGCCAACATCGGCTGGATTCCCACCTTGCTGGAGCAGTGTGACGATATGTTTTACCGCTATCGCTTTTTTACCGAAGCGAGCGGCAAAATGGCCATGCCCAGCGAAGTCTTTCACCGGCATTTCTGGGCCACCTTCCTGATCGATTCGGTTGGTATGGATTTGCGGCACCGGCTCAACACCAGCCATATTATGTGGTCGACAGACTATCCGCATACCGCCAGCAACTGGCCCAACTCGCGACAGGTCATCGACAAGCAGTTTCACGGGCTGCCCCGGGCGCAGGTGAAGAAATTCCTGCACTCGAACTGCAAGACGCTGTACAACCTGAACCACATTCCTGACACGCTATAGGTCTGCCAGGGAAATCACAAGTCGGGACGAATCCTGCCGATGCTGCATGGCCTCAACGACCTTCGTGTCATAGACTTCTCGGACAACATCGCCGGTAGCTACGCTACCAAGTTACTGGCGGATGCCGGCGCCGAGGTCATTAAAATCGAGCCGGTGGCCGGTGACCCGATGCGGCGCTGGTCCGGGCTGCGCCAGCGCGCGGACCCCGCACAGCGCGATAGCGACAGTGCCCTGTTTCAGTTTCTCAACACATCCAAGAAATCGGTAACCGGTGAGTTCGGTGATGAGCATGTCAGCGAACTTGTTGGCACGGCGGATATTGTTGTCAATACCTGCGCGCCGGGCGTCATCAACGCAGACCTGTTTTGTGCACAGTTCCCACACCTCGTGCTGCTCTCCATTACACCCTTCGGCCATACAGGTCCGTACCGCGACCGTGCCGCGACAGAATTTATTATACAGGCTGAATCGGGCTCGCTGTCGGGGCGGGGCCTGCTGGAGCAGCCGCCGGTTATGGCAGGGGGGCGCATCACCGAATGGGTTGGCGGCACCTATGCCGCGGTGGCAGCCCTCGCCGCGTGCCGCAAGGCCCGCGACTGTGGTAGCGGTGACCATATTGATTTTTCGCTGCTTGAAGTAATGAATATCGCCGGTACCAACTACGTTGATCTTATGGCCAGTCTTGCAGGGAGACCCGAAATGTCCGCCCCGGTGCGCACCGTGGAGATACCATCAATAGAACCCACCAGCGATGGCTGGGTGGGATTTACCACGAACTCCTTCCAGCAGTACAGCGACTTTCTCGTACTGATTGGCCGTACCGATCTTCTGGCAGACAAGGAGCTTGCCAGCGCCTACGGGCGCGCGGCCCGCATGGAGGAGTGGAATGCCATCGTACGCCAGTGGACCTCGCAGCGGACCACCGCCGAGGTGGTCGAGGCGGCAGCTTTGCTGCGCATACCTGTCGCGCCGGTCAATAATGGCAAGACAGTATTGGAGCAGGAGCATTTCCAGGCCAGGGGTGTGTTTGTAAAAAACCCCGGAGGCGATTTTTTGCAACCCAGGCCGCCGTATCTGGTGAACGGGCTGCCGCCGAGTACCTTGCGCGCTGCGCCAGCCATTGGCCAGCATAATCACACCATCGCCGCAAAACAGGCACACGTCTTCCCGCAACTGTCGCCGATGGCAAGCCGACCACTTGCGGGTCTGCGCGTACTGGATGCAACCGCATGGTGGGCCGGGCCCTCCGCCACCCAGATGTTGGCTCACCTCGGGGCCGAAGTGATTCACCTCGAAGCCATCCAGCGCATGGATGGGATGCGTATGCTGGGTGGCCGGTTCATGCGCAAACCGCAATGGTGGGAATACAGCGGTATGTACCTCGGGGCCAATACCAACAAGCTGGGTCTGACGCTGGATCTCGACCAGGAAGCGGGTATAGCCGTCGCGAAAGAGCTGATCGCACAATGTGACGTCTTTGTCGAAAACTATTCACCGCGCGTCATGGAGAAATTCGGGCTGGATTGGGCTGCGGTCCACGCACTCAATCCACGTACTATTATGGTACGTATGCCGGCCTTTGGCCTGAGCGGCCCCTGGAGAAATCACGTGGGCTTCGCGCAAACCATGGAGCAGATCACCGGCATGGCCTGGATCACCGGCTTTGCGGACGACCAGCCGAGAATCCAGCGCGGCCCCTGCGACCCGCTGGCCGGCATGCACGCCGCCTTCGCCACACTGGTGGCACTGGCAGAGCGGGACAGGACAGGCGCGGGCAGCTTCATTGAGTGTCCAATGGTAGAAGGTGCGCTCAATGCGTCGGCGGAACAAATCATTGAATACAGCGCCTATGGCAACATTATGCAGCGCGCCGGTAATCGCTGCTCCCGTGCGGCGCCACAGGGTCTCTATCCGTGCCAGGGTCACCGGCCTGAAGCAGAGCAGTGGCTGGCATTGTCCATAGAAACCGATGCACAATGGCGCGAACTGAAACACTGTCTTGGCGATCCTGTCGCGCTGGAAGACAAGATGTTTCAAACGCACGACGGACGCTGGCGCCACCATGATCAGCTGGATGCCCTGCTGGTCGAACTGCTTGGCAGCCATAGCCTGGAGGCCATACTGGACAGTCTGGTGCAACGCCGGGTGCCCGCTGGCAAGGTCTGGCCCGGCACCCAAACCAGCCAGCATCCACAATTGCTCGCGCGGGATTTTTATGAAAAGCTTGCGCACCCGGTGGTGGGTACGCATAGCCTTGTCACCACGCCTTTTTTGTCCAGGCATACGCAGCGCTGGCTTAAGTTGCCGGCACCGTTTTTGGGGCAGCATAACCGCAGGGTACTCAGCTCGGTGTTAGGCTATAGCGACGAGAGAATCAAAGAACTGGAAGCACTGGAAGTAATCGGCACAACACCCAAAGGAGTACATCAATGACGCAGCCCTTTCCGGATAACATGTTTTTGAAGGGCCCAACGGCCCCTTCGGGCATTGAGTGTGATGCGCCCGACCTGATTATCGAGGGTGAACTGCCCGCTGATTTGCAGGGGGTGTACTTCCGCAATGGCCCCGACCCGTTGTATCCGCCCAGGGATGGCGAGGAGTACCACTGGTTTCACGGCGACGGCATGATCCAGCGCTTCGAGTTCCGCGATGGACGCGTGTCCTGGAAAAACCGCTGGGTACGCACGGAAAAATATGAGTTGGAGCGCGCCGCCGGAAAATCCCTGTTCGGGGTGCTGGGCAATCCGATGACGGCCGATCCGTCGGTCGCCGGAAAACACTACAACACGGCCAATACGCACGTGGTGTGGCACGGTAATCGACTCATGGCGCTGATGGAGGGCACCATCGCTGTAGAGCTGGAACCGAAAACCCTTGCGACAGTCGGAAATTTCAATTACGACGGCAAGATCAACGGCCCGATTACGGCACACCCCAAGTTTGATCACAGCAGCGGTGAAATGGTTTTTTTTGGCAACCAGGCCAAGGGACCTTTTAGTGAATTCCTGCGCATGAACGTGGCGGACAAACACGGCAACCTGGTCAAGGATGAAATGATCGAAGCACCGTTCCCCTCATTTGCCCACGATTTTTTTGTCACCGAAAAATATGTCGTGTTTCCCGTGTACCCCTTGGTATTCAACCTGGAGCGTGCCATCACCAGTGGTATACCCATGGCCTGGGAGCCGGAGCGCGGCGCGCATTTTGGCGTGATGCCGCGCAATGGCAGCGTCGCCGATGTCACATGGCACAGCATGGACCCGCGCTGGAGTTTCCACATGGTGAATGCCTGGGATGAGGGCGATACCATCAAGGTCGATGTCTGTGCATCGAATGCCACCAGCTTCGCCCCCAAGCTCGATGGCACGATGGCAAGCGCAGACGAGGGCCTCACGCCTACGCTGCGCCGCTGGACTATCGATGTGAGTGGCAGCACAAATACGGTCGCCGAAGAAATGCTGGATGACATGGCCTGCGAGTTTCCGCGCACCGATGATCGCTTCATGACGCGTAATCATCGCCATGCCTATCTGGTGGGCGGGCACGATGCGCAGCTCAAGTTCACTCGCCTGGTGCATTACGACATGGCAACCGGTGCCCGCAAAACCTGGGGTGAGGAGCAGTACCTGCTGGGCGAACCGGTATTTGCGCCGCGTACGGGCGCAGTCGGGGAAGGGGATGGTTACCTGTTGGTACTGGCCTATAACCAGTCAACAGCGCTCAGCCAGCTGCTGATATTTGCGGCGGCCGATATTGAACAGGGGCCTGTGGCCCGGGCCATGCTGCCGCTGCGTATTCCCTCGGGTTTCCACGGCACCTGGGTGGGCGCCTGAATCAGCGCCTGAACTACAGGGCACCGAAGCGATAAGTGATATCGATACCGTAGGTGCGCGGCGGCGCGTACCCTATGGTTGTGGTGCGCGCCACACCCACCACGGGCACTCCTCCCTGGCTGTGGTCATCAATGTCGGTGAGGTTTTTACACCAGGCCACCACAGTCGTGCGTTCATCCGGGAGATCCCATGTTATGCGGGCATCGTAGAACGTTTCCGCTGGTATGCTGACGGCATCAGCGACATAGAAACTGGGCCGGTCAAATCCACCGTAGGTTTCATCACTGTAGCGGACCAGGAAATTCGGTGTGATCGTGCCCATGGCGCCGAGCTGGATGTTGTAATCGACTGAGAGATAGGCGGTCCACTGCGGCGCGCGGGGCATCGGCTCATCAGCTCGATCTACCACCACCTGGCCGCCACCATTGGGGTCGGGAACCTCGGACAGGTATTCCTTGAAGTCGGCATCCAGATAGGCAACGCTGCCCATGAAGCGCAGGTTATCCGTTGGCACCAGGGTAAATTCGGTTTCCACGCCCTTCATTTCGGCCTTGCCAGCGTTTTCGATGGCGGGCAGGGGAATACCGAAATTGGGGTCAGGCTTGGTGGTGGTCAGCTGGATATCGGAATAATCCTCGTAGAATATGGCGACGTTGGTGCGCAGCATTCTGTCGAGAGCGTCGATCTTGAACCCCCACTCCCACATATCGACATACTCTGGCTTGAAGTTTTCCAGATCAATGATGTTGTCGCCATTAAAGTCACCATTGCCCACTGCCACGCCGCCGGAGCGGAAGCCGGTGCTGTAGGTCAGGTAGGTCATCGCATCGTCCATATGCAACTGTTCCAGTACCGCGTCGGTGGCCAGGTATTTGATACTTGCCATGGGACTCACGTCGTCATCATTGCGGCTATCACTTGACTCGCCAAAGGCCCCGACTTCAAAGGGCGCACCACCGGGTCCATCCGGGTCGAAACCGTAGAGCCACGATGTCACCGGTGTGCCGCCCGGCTGCGAGAAGCGGTGCACGATATTGGCGGTGTAGATAGTGTCAAACTCACCCAGGTAATCACCATTGCCGATACTGGGCAGATACACACGAGACTCACGGTAGTTGGTTTTGCGCTCTTCCCAGGTATAGCGCAGGCCCAGCGTCAGGATGAGGTCTTCCCGCAGGTTGTAGTCGGCCTGGCCAAAAGCGGCGTAGGCTGTGTTTTCGGTTTCGCGCTCAGTCAGGTTGGAGCGCGCCAGCATGATGCTGTTGCCTTTTTTCGTTGTCTCCACATAGCCGGCGAAATCCTGCAACCAGTCATCATTGGTTTCTTCATAGAATGCGTATGTGCCCAGGGTGTAATTGAGACGCTCATTGAGGGCGTTACCTATGAACTGGAACTCCTGTGAGTACTGGTCGGTATCGTTGTGTTCCGGGGCGAGGCGGCCGATGATGACCGCGTCCATGCCATCGAGGTCCTCATCGGCCCGCTGTTCGGTATTGCGGTAGGCACTGATACTCTTGAACTGCAGTGTGTCGTTGATCTCCCAGCTGACCGTGTTGGATGCCATGCTGGTGTCTACCTTATAGACGCCCTGGTAAAAAATATCGGAGCGGGTATTCTGCTCGCCCTGAAACTTGTCAATCGGCAGGTCTTCACCACTGCGGTTGCAATATTCCTCGACGGAGACTGGCGAGAAGCTATTGTAGATACCTTCCAGCGAGCCCGGATCGGGATACCCGGCAGCGGTCAGTTCATCGCCCAGCCATTTGCATTTCTGGCCGATGGGCTTTTGATCGATCTTCGTGTGGTTCAAATTCAAATCCACAATAAGCGAGTCGGTGGGTAGCCAGCGCAGCTGGCCGACAATCATGTTTCTATCCTCGTCACTGTACTGGGTGCCGTCGATATCATTCTCGATATAGCCGTCGCGATTGATGGTGGCCAGCGACAGCCGTGACAACAGGGTGTCCGCAATCAGCGGCACGTCGACCGCCAGAGACGCGTCCTTGCGGTCAAGGTTGCCGTAGGTGCCCTTGGCAGTGCCGCCGAGTTCCGTGGAGGGTTTGATGGAGGTATACAAAATCGCGCCGCCGGTGGTGTTCTTGCCGAACAGGGTACCCTGGGGGCCGCGCAGTACCTGAATGCTGTCGATTTCCACGGCGTCGAGCAAGGCGCCCGAGGCGCGGCCGATATAGACTTCGTCCAGATAGATGCCTACCCCGCTATCCGTCGTGACCTGGGTTTCGCGCTGGCCGACACCCCGGATATAGGCATTGCCATCACCCTTTACCCCGTTGCCACCGCCGCCCAGGTTCAGCCCGGGTACCAGCCCCTCAAAATCCCGCATATTTTTAATGCCGAGGGCAGCCATCGTCTCGGTAGTGAATGCAGTTACGGCAACAGGCACTACCTGTAGCGACTCCTCCCGCTTCCTGGCAGTAACCACAACTTCCTCAAGGGCAAGGTCTTCCGCCCAGGCAGTTAACGGCAGTGGCAGGTTGACCAGACTGAGTGCCACAATGGCAGTCAGGTAATTCAAACGGGGCATGTGGGTTCTCCATGGATCATTATTATTGTGCAGCGTGTGCGGCCCAAGCATAGTGAGACTAATCGCATGCGTCTAGCAATATCGGTTGCGGGACAGACAGGCCGCCAGTATCGTGCGCGCGGCTTTAATAACGTGTAGTGTGGGTATCCCAGTGGCGGATTTAGGATGACAATGAATTACCGACGACTTGGCAAGACCGAACTCTCAGTGTCTTCTGTCGGCATCGGTAGCTGGCAGTTTGCAGGCGTATGGGGCAAGCAATTCGAGCAGCGGGAAGTCAACGACATTATGACCCGTGCCCGCGAGTTGGGTATTAACTTTGTCGATACGGCAGAGTGTTACGGCCACGACCACCTGTCGGAAAAATTGATTGGCGAAAGCATTGCCCGGCAACGCGACCATTGGATTGTCGCCACCAAGTTTGGCCACAACCATGCCAATGAGCTGGGGCGGGGGAACTTTCGGCCGGAGCAGGTGTTAATTCAATTGGAGGAGTCGCTTCGCGCACTCCGGACGAACTACATTGATGTCTACCAAATGCATTCGGCCGGGGATCGGTTATTCGATAACGATGAACTGTGGACCATGTTGGACAAGCAGGTTCAGGCGGGCAAGGTGCGTTTTCTCGGCAACTCAGTAGGGTTGGCGCATTTGCAGTATCAGGTAAAAAAATCGCAGGACTTCGGAATCAGCGTGATTCAAACAATATACAACGCAGTACAGCGCGAAGCCGAGGACACGCTGTTCACTCTTGCCGAGGAGCAGGACCTGGGCGTGATAGCGCGTACTCCGCTGGCCAGTGGCTTCCTGAGTGGCAAATACCAGCCGGGCCATGTATTTCCCGGGAGCGATGTTCGCGCAATGCGTCCCCAGGAGGGTCTCGACAGGGAAATTAATGCCGCGCTTGAAGCGTTGCGGGAAAAGCCGGCGGATATGGAGCCTGCAACCTGGGCAAATGCCTGGTGCCTGAAACAGTCGCGAGTTGCCACTGTGATTCCCGGCATTAAATCCCTGGCCCAGTTGGAAACCAATGCCCTGGCCGGCAGCCTGGGATTATAGCTGCTGGCGCGGTACCGCCGGCTAGAACTTCCAGCGCAGGGTAAGTCCGATCGTGCGCGGCTTGTTGACCGTCACCCGTTGCGGCGTGCCCCAGCGATTATTGAAAAACTGCTCCGCTACCTCGTCGGTAATGTTGCTCACATAGAGGGTAGCGTTCCACTGCTGTGCATCCAGTCCCATGCGCAGGTTGCCGAGATCATAGGAGGGCTGGTCGGTAGGGCCCTCGGTGAATGTGAGGGATTCGGTGCCGTCCAGTGCATTCACCGAATCACCCACATAGGCCCACTCCAGCAGCACAAACGGTTCTGCATCAAGCAACGGTTGCTGGAAGGTGTACTGCACGGAGATACTGCCTTTTTCCTGCGGCGTTATGGGTAGCTGGGTGCCATTTTCCACCTTTGCGATCAGTGGATCCCCGCCGGGGCCGTAGATGGTGTTGTCCTCGGAAATTTCCGCGTTGATCAAACCCATATTGGCGCTGATGTCCCAGCCTGTCGCTGGAATCCAGGTGACTTCGGATTCGAAACCGTCAATCTCGGCCTGCGAGAAGTTAATGATGCCCGTGGAAAAGACCGTGGGGTCGTACACCTGGATCTGGATGTCATTCCACTGCATGTGGTAGGCCACGGCATTGAAGCGCAGGCTGCTGTCAAACCACTCGCTTTTCAGGCCCAGTTCATAATTCTTCAGCTTGTCCGGGTCGTAATCTTCCGGCAGCACGGAATTGGCGCGCAGCGCATTGGTGCCGCCGGCGCGAAAACCCTCGGAATAGGTGGCATAGGTCATGACATCGTCATTGATCTGGTAGGTGACATTGAGTTTCGGTACCCAGTCGCCCTGGCTGTAGTGTTTAACTTCGTTATTGAAGAGGTAATCGCTCGCAACATTGATCTTGTTGCCCTGCAACAGATTGCCCTGTTGGATGCCAAGATCCTGATCCTGATTAAACCAGCGGGCACCGCCGGTGAAGCTCAGTTTGTCGGTTGCCGCAAAGGTCACCTCGCCGAATATTGCCGTCTGCTCTATGTGCAGATCGTAGGCACTAAAGAAAAAGTTATCTGAACCGGTGTTGTGGAAGGTGGCGTAATTCGCGTTGAAATCGGGCGAGTTTGCATGGTCGTTCAGGTAGGTGTAACCCTGGTTGGCGTAATACGCGGTATCGCTGAAGTCGCGCACGGTGGAGGTGTTGGATTGTGTGCGATCAAGCTTGCCGTAGAAGAATCCCACCACGCCGCTCCAGCGGCTGTCGGTGTCATCCGGGGTGGTCATGCGACCCTCGACCGTCCAGCGTTCATCCTCCTGGTCCTGGGTGACATATCCGCGCGGGGTGCCAGTGAAGTCGTAAATGGCGTAGTTGACCGGATTGAACTCCTGGTCCAGGCCATGCAGGTAGTTGGTGGCATCGGCGTCATACGTCATGTCGCGGTTGAAATAGCTGCCGGTCAGTACGGTATCGGCAAAACCCAGGTCGCCTTCCAGGCCGAGACTGAGCTGATACCAGTTGTCCTTCATATACTCGTTTTCAAACCGCCCCTGTTGCAGGTTACCGAGACCCAGGTCGACGTCGCCGAAGCCGTCGACATCGGTGTTTTGCAGAATGCCGGCGACATCCACCGTCCAGTCGTCGTTAACCAGCCAGCGCACTGCGGCGCGCCCGCCCACGGTGCTGGTTGAATTGACGTCATCGTCGACATTGCTGGCATTGTCAAAGGGTTCGCCGACCGGCAGGTAACCCGAGGCGATGCGGGCGTCCTCCCACTTGTCGGGCTGGTTGTTCACCAGCACGTTATCAATATACCCCGCCTCGTGACTGTCAAAGCCCACCAGGCGGATCGCCAGCTTGTCCTGGATAACCGGGATATTGACCATGCCGGACACATCCTTGTCCGTATCATTGCTGTGCTCGACATAGGCCGTGTCCCCCTCGATCCAGCCGTCCATCTCGCCCGGGTCGGCCTTGTTGGTAATGATGCGCAGGGTGCCGGACTGGGAGGCGTCACCGAACAGCGTGCCCTGCGGTCCGCTCAGGGCCTCGACGCGCTCGATATCGATCAGGCGCGGGTCCGGGTTGAGGCCGGCCTGGGTGATCGGCGCTTCATCCAGATACACGCTGGCGGATGGATTGGTGCCGAACTGAATGCCCGCGGCCGCCACGCCCCGAAACACAATCGAGGTGCCCGCCGGCTCGCGCCGCGCAAAGGCCAGGCTGGGAATATTGTTGGCGTAGTCATCCAGCACCGCAAAGCCCTGGCGCTCGATATCGGCAGTGGTGAACGCGGTGATGGCCTGGGGTATGTTCTGCAGGTTGGCCTTGCGCTTGGTGGCCGTGACGATGATCTCTTCCAGCGTCTGGTCTGCGGCGTAAGCCGCGGGCGCTGTGCCCAGTACAGCGGACACCATGATAGCCAGTGTTCTTTTCCTGGCCGGAATGCCCTGACTGGTCGCAGGCGGCGACGGGTTGTTCCTGTGACTCATGGCCGTTGCCTTGCGCGACATTTTCTTATGACCAAATCCTAATGTAATAGAGCGCAATTGCAAGGTTAAATGGGAAATCGACAGAAAATTATCATCGACGCGTCAGGCCGCTGGTTGACGGGGTCGGAGTGGCCACCTAATCTGGCGCGGATTCCCCCGCGGTCACTGGACGGAAAACCCTGCAATGGATATCGGCGTTCCCCTGCGCGAACTCGGCGCGTACGACATCGGCGCACTGCGCGAGGCCATTGTATCGCAGGGCGAGGAGGCGTGGCTGGACAACACCTTCCGCCAGCAGGAGTACGACGTGCACCAGATGACGCACTCCCTGGTGATGATCTTCACCGATAACTCCGGCTGGCCGGAAATCGAGGTGCAGCGGCAGGCGGGCTGGGATCTGCTGGCGGCATCCGCCATGCCCCTGATGCACCAGATCCTGGCAGACCACTACCCGCTGGGTGGCACCATCATTCGCGCCATGGCCGCGCGATTGCAGGCTGGAGGAGTGATCAAGACACACCGGGATACGCATCCCTCATTTCACTACGGTCACCGCATCCATCTCCCCATCGTCACCAATCCTCGCGTGCGCTTCATGATCGACGGCCGGCCCTACAAGCTGGAAGTGGGCAAGGCCTACGAGATCAATAACCAGTTGGTGCACAGCGTGATGAACAAGGGCAGCGAGGCGCGCATCAACTTCATTTTCGATTACATCCCACCGCAGCACCTGGGCCGGGAGGTCGCCAACGCGTGACCACACTGATCGCGACCTCGGTGGTCAGGGGCAGCCATCAGGGCGAGAGCCACGGCGGTGTTTACCTGGTGGACTTTGATTGTCAGCAGGTTAAGCAGGTCGTCGACTGGAACAGTGTCGATATTGATTGGCAGGGTCGCGGCTGGGACCGGGGCCTGCGCGGCATCGCCTTCGACGGCGAGCAGGGTGTTCATCGCCGCCAGTAATGAGCTGTTCGTCTATACGCCGGACTTCAAGCTGCTGGCGTCCTACCGCAACCCCTACCTCAGGCACTGCCACGAGATCGCGGTCTACCAGCGCCGCCTGTACCTCACCTCCACCGGCTTCGACTCTGTGCTGGGCTTCGACCTGGACGAGAACCGTTTTTGTTTCGGCCTCAATATTGTCGCTGCCGGTCGCCGCTTCCAGGGCGGCCCCTTCAACCCGCAGCGCGACAACGGACCCGCCCCCGGCAACCTGCTGCACCTCAACAACGTGCATTGCGACGCCTCCGGCCTGTATCTCAGCGGCCTGAAGACCGGCGCCCTGGTGCGGTTCGACGGGCGCACCCTGCAGCGCGTAGCAACATTGCCGCGGGGCGTGCACAACGCGCGGCCGTTTGGTGCCGGCGTGTTGTTCAACGACACGGCAGCGGATCGGGTGCGCCTGGTGCTGCCGGAGCAGGGAGATCAGTTTTGCCGTGCCCAAAATCGATGCAGCCGAACTGACCCATACCGAGCTGGATGATTCGCGCATCGCCCGCGCCGGTTTCGCTCGCGGCCTGTGTGTGATCGACGCTACGCTGGTGGCGGCGGGGTCATCGCCTTCGACTATTGCGTTGCATGATCTGGCATCGGCCCGCACTCGCAGTGTGGTCACGTTAAGCCACGATATCCGCAACGCCATTCACGGCCTGGAGGTGTGGCCGTTCGACCCGGTCTAGTTGTCCAGCTTTATCAGGTCGTTCACAGAGAGGTCCGCCATATTGATTTGATGGAGGAGACAGGCGGCGCTAGCGGGCTCGGCCGGCAGGAGTGCAATTCGCCCGCCTCCCCGATACTTGCGGACGAATTGCACGCCTACCACTCAAGCCCTCGTTTCGGGCTATCAACGAACAATCCTCCATGCAAATGCCGGGATCAAGGATCTGGCCGGGTAAGCCACTTCGTTCGCGAGTATCGGGGAAGCGGGCGAAGAGGCTTACCCGGCCGGAGCCGATGGCAGGAATGAACTCGTGAAGTCTCGGTCGCGACTCAAGTTATCGGCGAATGCTCCGAGTGGACAAGCTGTAGAGAGATCACATCCAGTCGGTATCGTTCAGCACCGGCGCCAGTATCTCCTGCAGTTCGTCGAGGTGCGATGCGTAGTGGCGCCAGAATCCCACACTCGAATTGTAGATAGGCTGGCGCACCTGCTCGGAGCTGGCGGTGCGGACGGCGCGCTCGGTCGCGTGAAAGCGCAGGCAGCTATCCTCCCAGGGTAGTTCCAGATAATCGAGAATGCGCCGCACTTGTGCTTCAAGATCCGTCACCGTATCTTCATACTGCACGCGCAAAACCTTGCCGGGCAGCACGTCGTCCCAGTGCTGCATCATGCGCAGGTACTGCAGGTAGTACTCGCCGATGTCGCTCTGGTCGTAGCTGAAGGTCTGGCCCCTTGCGTACAGTTGCCGGAGGTTGCCGACACAGGCATCCAGCGGGTGGCGGCGGGCATCGATGATTTTTGCATTGGGTAAAATACTGTGAATGAAGCCCACGCTGGGAAAGTTGTTGGGCATCTTGTCGATGAAGCGCGCGCGACCCTCCACCCGGTGCCTGGCAGCCATCTCCAGATAGTCCTGGCCGAGGCGCTGAAAATGCCGGGGCTGCAGTTCCGCCAGAACCTGCGGATAGCGCATGGCATCGGCGCGGTTGTGGTTCAGTGATTTACTCAGGCGGCCGATGTAGGGCAACTCGCTGGTGCCCTCGACCTGGCTGTGGCTGGCGATGATCTGCTCGACCAGGGTAGAGCCGGAGCGCGGCAGGCCCAGCACGAAAATCGGCGCGGGGTCCGGGTTGCCCTGGCCCGCGGTAGCCGCAAAAAAATTGGCATTGAAGAAGGCGAGCAATTCGTCGTTGATGGTTTGGGTCTGCACCGGGTCATAGCTCACCAGCATGCGCTGTGTGGCATTGCCCTGTTCATAGTAATGCCAGGCCTGTTCGAAGTCCCTGCGGTCTTCAAAGGCCTTGGCGAGCGCAAACAGGAAATTGACGCGGGAGGTGTCGTTGAGATCCGCGCGATCCACCTGGCGCTGCATCTGCTCGATTTCGCTGTCCGCGAAGCGGTAGGTCTTCAGGTTGGCCAGACTGTAGTACGCCTCCCCAAAGTCCGGCTCCAGTGCCAGGCAGCGCTGGTAGGCGGCGATTCCTTCCTCCTGGTCACCAAGGGTCTTGAGCATGTGTCCCAGACCCAGCCACGCGCCTGCATACCCGGGCGCCAGTTCCAGGCAGCGGCGGTAGGCGGCTGCGGCCTCCTCGTTCAGTGCCGCCGGCGCCAACACCCCGGCCAGGCGGTAGTGGGCCTTGGGGTTGTCTGGCTGGAGGGCGAGTAGTTCACGATACACCACGATAGCGTCTTCCGGGCGCTCCAGTTCCTTGAGTACCCGGCCCAGTTCGAACATGGCTGGCGTGTGGTCCGGGGCGCTCGCCAGGGCCTGGCGCAGCAGGTGCTCCGCGTCATCCAGGTCGCCGGAAGCGGCGGCGATCAGGCCCAGCATGCGCAGGGCGTCGACGTGGCGCGGGTCCTTCTGCAACACCTGTCGGCACAGCCGCTCGGCGTCCTGCAGGCGACCCGCCTGGTGGTGCTCCGCCGCCAGGGCCATCATGCGACGCGTGGGTGATAGCTCGAAGGAACGCTCGAAGGCGGCATCGGCTTCCCGTCCCCTGCCCAGCAACGCCAGGGCTTTACCCAGCTGGAAGTGTGCCTGCTCCAGCTGTGGGTCAAGGCGCACGGCTTTTTCCAGCAGTGGTAGCGCTTCCCGCGCCCTGCGCTGCTGTACCAGCAGCGTGCCCAGATCCTCATAGGGCTTGGCGAACGTTGGCGCCAATTCAATCACCCTCCCGAGGATGTTCTCCGCTTCTTCAAAGTGGCGCAGGTCGCCCAGTGCGGCGCCCAACAGGCCCAGGATATTGATGTCATCGGGATAGTCCTCGAGCAGTGCGCGGCAACTGGCGATGGCCTGTTGCGTCTGGCGCGACTGCAGTTGCGCCACGATATCATCGAACAGGCGGCGGGGAGCTCGGGATTGTTGCATGCTGCCTCGTGCGTGGTTAGGTGGTAGCGGTCAGGGTTGTAATGGTAGAGCGAAACCTTGCGCCGCTCCAGCGCTGTTGCGTTGCGCGCCGTTTTGCCCGGAGGAAAGGCCGATCGCGACAATGTATTCATTTGCCATATACTTGAAATATGACTACTTTAAAAATGCTTTTTTTGAATCATGCCAGCGTTTTGATAACGAAAGGCGATGAATATCTGCTGTGCGATCCCTGGTTTGAAAAACCTGCCTTCGGCAGTTGGTTGCCCAACCCGCCGCTGTTCGTCCATCCTGCCTATCTGGCTGCACTCAAGGACAAGTTGACGATATTGATATCGCATGCCCACGACGATCACAGCGATCATGATTTTTTGAGTTTGTTTGACAGGGATACAAAAATCCTGTCCTCCGATTACGCATCGTCGAGCGTGAAAAGGCGGATGCAGCAGAACGGCTTTGACAACTATCTGGATATTGGGCGCGAAGGCAGACAGGTAGGTGCGTTTTTTATAAGGAGCTTCAGGAACGAACGCTATTCCCTGGACGATGCGTTATATACCATACGATGCGACGAAGGCATCATAATACACGGCAATGACAACTGGAGGGCGTTTCCACCCGAAACTATCGCTGAAATCAAGAAAGAGGTCGATTTGTGCGGGGAAGGCAAATCTATCTATATGTCCCAAACAAACATCGCTTCCGGGTTTCCCGTGATATTTGATGATTTCACCGAAAATGAGAAAGCCGATTTACTGCGAAAACATGTAGGCGACATCATCTGCTCGGGGATGGAAAACGGAGCTGCTGTAGGGGCCAGATATTTCCACAGTTACGCCGGTTTTGCGCAGGTATTCATCAAGGGAAAAGAAAGCTATTTAACTCAAGGTGTTTTCCCGACCCCCAACTATATCAGGAACAATTTGAGCAGGGATGTACTGAATAAAATCGAGCTTCTGGATATGTATCCTGGAGATGTTTTTGATTTTAGTGACAACACCATCAAACAATCGATTTTTGGAAGGCACATATACGACGACGCCATAAGGGAAGCCACCCAAAAATATTACAAGCAATACGATATAGTTTCACAGGGCGACAGTTACAAAGAGTTCGCTATGCCCGATCATGAAATTGTCAGTTCACTGGAAGTTTTTTTGACGGGATTTAATGAGTTCGTCGAGAGCAAGACACAAAAATCCGACTTTTACCCCTCCATCATCGGAAAAATATTTTCGCTCGGAATAGCCGGCACAGACGTTTTGAAATCCATCGAATTCGGCAAGGGCTTGCTTCAGTCAACGAAGTTCAATAAAAAAATTATTTTGGACAAAAACATACTCAAAGGGGTGCTTTTGGGTGAAATATTATTTGAAAGCATCACGACAGGATATCTGGGCACAGTTTATCGGGCACCCCGGGAAGACTATAACAGGGACATTTACATTTATATAACCATGTATTCCTACCTATACGCAGCGAAATTCAATAAAAGCAAGTAAGAAGCAATTTGAGAGGGCTGTCTGGTTTCAAACCAGAATCACTCCAGCGAGCAACAGAGTTTCAGGGAACATGACATTTAGCAGAGACCGGACTGCGGCAAAAAAAGCGACTTTCCGCTAACTTGCCCTTTATAATCGCCATGCCCACTCTTATACTCACCTTCACCAGGACAGTAAGCACGCTTCAATCGATTGAGTGTGCAGAAAGGGCAATGAGTGGAAGTTATAAAATCTGAAAAAAAGCAGCTCACGAGAAGGCTTGTCTCGGTTTGTGCCCCGGCCTACAACGAAGAGCTCAACCTGGAGGATTTTTGCCGGGAAGTCTCCAAAGATATTCCTGCCGAAAAATATGATTTTGAGATAGTTATCTGTGAAAACGGAAGCCGTGACCGTAGCCTTGAGATTTTGCGAAGGTTGCACAGCGAAGACCGTCGTGTGCGGTATGTTTCCCTGAGTCGAAACTTTGGTGCGCAAGGCGGGCTTCTTGCCGCCATCAGTGGTGCGCGAGGGGATGCGGTGATCACCATGGACGCTGACTTGCAGCACCCGCCTGCTGTTATCCCTCAAATGCTCCAGGCCTGGGAAAATGGATTTAAAATTGTGATGTCGAGCAAAGAGACTTCACAGACAGGGTTTCTGCGACATGCAATGGACCGCGCTTTTTATTATCTGATGGACAGGATGGCTAATTTAAAGCTCGGGCATGCCGATTTCAGGCTCCTTGATCGGCGGGTTGTAGATGAACTTTTAAGAATGCCAGAGTCGGAGAAATTTTTAAGAGGGCTCATCAGTTGGATGGGATTTTCACAAACGTCTATCAAATATACGGTAATGGAGAGAAAGAAGGGCGAATCCAAATTCAGGCGGAGCGATCTTTTTGATCTGGCCTTTCAGGGAATCACTTCGTTCTCAATTGAACCATTGCGGTTTCTGATGAAAGCCGGCTTTATTCTGTTTGTTCCCTCAGCGCTATTCATGCTCTACAACCTGGTTGTGGGAATTTCCTACCTGTTTGGCTTCGATTCTTCACCCCCCCCGGGTTGGGCCACCTTGAGCGTGACGATCACACTCTTTGGTTCCATTCAGCTCCTGGGAATGAGTATTTTAGGTGAGTATATCGGGCGAATTTTTATCGAATCGAAGAAACGCCCGTCTTTTATTATTCAGGAAACTTCAGAGGAGGATGAAAATGACGCTTGAAGGAGATGTTCCCGGCGAGGGCGAGTTCTCCTTCTCAAAAGCGGCCGCGTTAGGAGACGCCTCGGCACTGGTTCTGTGCGGGGGTAAGGGAAGTCGACTCGGGGAAGCGGGTCTCAGTACACCAAAGGCTCTCACTCTTGTGAACGGCAGACCTATGCTTGACTACGTGTCGGAACATCTTCGGGCTGAGGGCTTTTTGGAAATCACCCTCAGTACTGGATTTCTCTCTGAAAAGATAGAGGAATTCACGACGACCAGAAACGACCTGAGTTTTTCCATATCAAATGCGGGCGTTGACGCCAGCATGCTGAATCGAATCTATAGCGCCCGCACAAAGTTAAAAGAACAAGTGATCGTCTCCTATGGGGATACATTTATCGATATCAATTATGCAGAATTCCTCCAGACCCATAGAGCGTCAGGGCATACAGCTACAATGGTAACCGGGCAGTTCCAGAATCCTTTTGGAGTGATCAAGCTTGGGGAAAATGGTCTCGTTAAGGAATTTGTCGAAAAGCCGCTGCACGACTACTATATCGGCTGTTTCGCCTTCAATCGCGATGCGTTGGATACGATTCCCGCTGATTTGCTGGATCTTCCCGACGGGCAGGGTCTCGTTTTGTGGTTTCAGGATTTAGCGTCCAGGTCACTGTTGGGCGCTTACAGGCACCAAGGCTTTCAGGTGACGTTTAATACAGAATCTGGAACGACTGAATGCTGATCAGCATCTTAAAAATTACTTTAGGTACTATACAGTGAATGAGGGAACATGAATTTAAGCAAATTGGCAGACAAAAAAATCCTGGTCACAGGTGGCTCAGGTTTTTTCCCGTCCCATCTTGTAAAAGCATTACTGGATGCCGGCGCCCGCGAGATCTACGTCACCACCAAATATAATAGTGTGATCGACAATGTAAGGCTTGCTTCCTGCTGGAATAATATCATCCCGGTCGAAGCGGACCTGAGAAATCCCGACTCTCTTAGGCAAATCAGTCAAATCAAACCCCAGGTTATCTTTCATATGGCTGCCTACAATCATGTAGGCGACAGCTTTCTTCATGTGCAGGAGGCCCTGACGTCAAATTCTTTAGGGACTTCCAATCTGATGGAGGCCTACACCGGGTATGAGAAATTCATCTATATTGCCACCTCGGAAGTCTACGGTTACCAGACGGAGGTTCCGTTCCGCGAGGACATGCTGCCCTACCCGACATCGCCCTACGCTGTTGGAAAATATGCGGGCGAGCTGTTTGCCCAGATGCAGTGGCATGTGAACAAGTATCCAATAGTGATCTTGCGACCATTCAATGCCTTCGGTCCGTATCAGAGTGCGCGGGCCGTGATCGCAGAAATCATTATCAAGTGTCTACTGGGCGAAACAGTCAGGTCCACCGGGGGAATACAAACCCGGGACTTCAATTTTGTCACAAACCTCGTCGACGGGGTCTTGCGGGCTGCCACCACAGAAAAGGCTGTCGGCCACATTATTAATATCGGGTCCGGCGTTGAAATCACCATTGCCGATTTAATCAGAAAGATTCATACCCTCACCGAGTCGCGGTCTGAACTCCAGATTGGAGCACTTGACTATCGACCTACGGAAATTTGGCGGATGGCGGCCGATTGGACCAGGGCCCGGGAGATCCTTGATTGGTCTCCAACAGTATCTCTCGATGAGGGCTTGCGGCTCACCGTCGATTGGTACAAGCGCTATTTGAAGGTTTATACCCAGGCGGATTCACCCCTGCTCAGTTTGTGACAGGACACACCACGGGATCGAAGTATTGCAAAGGAGTTGATAGCGTTTCGTGGTAGGTGCGCGCGCTGTATCTTCGGGTCCACCTGCGTCAATTATTCATGGCTATTAAAATGCCGGTGTTTTTTGAAATGCAGACTACTTTGCTGCGAGGAGATTACTGATGGATTGGCAGGGTTGGTTTACGGTCGCGCTGACTTTTGCGGTACTTGCAACGCTGATCACTATTCCGCGTCTCACCACCGACCTGGTGCTCATGGGGGCGCTGTTGCTGCTCAGCATCACCGGAATACTGAAGCCTGATGAAGCCCTGTCGGGATTCGCCAATACCGGACTGATGACGGTGGCTGCGATGTTTATCGTGGCGGCAGCGATACGTGCCTCGGGCGGTGTCGACCTTGTCGTCGAGCGCATACTGGGACGTCCAACCACCCCGCGCAGCGCGCTGGTGCGCCTGATGCTGCCGGTAGTCGGGCTGTCAGCGTTTCTGAACAACACCCCGGTAGTGGCGACCATGATCCCGGCGGTAAGTCAGTGGGCGCGACGTATCAAGGTGCCCAGTTCCGCTCTGATGATTCCCCTGAGTTACGCCTCAATCCTTGGCGGCACTATCACGTTGATCGGCACCAGCACGAACCTGGTGGTCAACGGTCAGTACCAGGCGCTGACCGGCAAACCAGGTTTCTCGCTCTTTGATATCTCCCCGATTGGACTGATCGCGGCACTGGTGGGTACAGTATTCGTGGTGTTTGCGGCGCCACGGCTGTTGAAGGTGCGCCGCACTCCCGAGCAGACCTTCGCCGACACGCGCAGCTTCACCTTCGAGGTTGCCGTGGCGCGCGATGGCCCATTGGTCGGCAAGACAATCCAGCAGGCGGGATTGCGGCACCTGGAGCGCATTTACCTCGCTGAGATCGAGCGCGAGGGAAGTGTGATCACCGCCGTGGCGCCCGAGGAGATGCTGCGCGGCGGCGATCGTCTGGTGTTTGTGGGCGAGACCGAGGCCATTGTCGACGTACTGCGCATCAACGGCCTGGTGGCCGCGGTCGGCAGCTTGCCCGCGCTGGAACGCAACGTGCCGGAACGCCGACTGGTCGAAGCGGTGGTCGCCCAGCACTGCGAGATCGTGGGCGACACGATCCGTGAAGGGCGTTTCCGCGATCGTTACGGCGCGGTGGTGCTGGCCGTGGCGCGCAACGGCGAGCACATCCGCGGTCGCCTGAGTTCGATCATCCTCGAGCCCGGCGACCTGCTGCTGCTCGAGGCGAGTCCGGATGTCGTCAGCCGGCTGAAACAGTCGCGTGATTTCCTGCTGATGAATGTGCTCGAGCACGAATTGCCTGATCATTCGCATGCCTGGCTGTCGTGGTCAATCCTTGGCGGGATTATTGCGCTGGCAACTACCGGACTCCTGAGTATGCTCAATGCCGCGCTGCTCGGCGTGGCGGCCATGCTGGTGACGCGTTGCATCAGCGTGAACGAGGCGCGACGCAGTCTCGACCTGCCAGTATTGGTCACCATCGCGGCGAGCTTTGCGCTCGGTAACGCGCTGGAGAAGACTGGCGCGGCTGCCTACCTTGGCAATAGCATCGTGACTGCCGCTGGCAATGACGCCTGGCTGCTGCTCGCGCTTTGCTACCTCAGCGTAATGTTGCTGACCGAACTGATTACCAACAACGCGGCAGCGATGCTGATGCTCCCGGTAGTACTGGCGATTACCAAAGCTGCAGGTCTCAACGATGTACCCTACGTAATGGCCGTGATGATGGCCGCCTCGGCGAGTTTTGCCACGCCGATCGGTTACCAGTGCAATCTGATGGTGTATGGGCCTGGTGGTTACCGCTTCTCGGATTTCCTGCGCATTGGCGTGCCGATGAATCTGCTGATGGCGCTTGTCACGATCGCTGCCATCCCTTTTATCTGGCCGTTGCATGGGTGAGGCACGGGCTGCCCGCTGCTAGGGCCTCGCGTTCGCCGCATTGAGCAGGATTTGTGCGTCACAGTAGCGGAAGATTCGAGCGACCAGCGGGGATGGACCGCTTCTTAAAACACCAGGTCACTTATCCATGAATAGACGGTACTTTATTTTGGCTGGATCAGCCGGAATCGCTGCCATCACTTTTCCCGCATACTACTACTTCAGGGATATTGAATATGACAGCCTGCTTGCTCAGCCCGCTTCACTTCTCCTGATATGGGATGCCGGGGAGATCAGGGAAATCGGCAACAAGTATCGCCTGCTGAAACCAGATGAGGAAAGACAAAACGTACTGGTGAAATTATTGACTGGCGGAATCTACGCGCATAGCCCGGTCAATGTCGAGTCCATGGCAGAGAGAATCAAAAAGGACTTTGAAATCGGCAATACGATTTTGGTAGATGGATGGATGCTGTCGGTCACCGAAGCGCGTCAGTGCGCACTGTTCTCAGCTGCGCAACCTGAATAGGGCGCCATGCATATTGACGCAAGATATCTTCCGGACAACTCTGTCATTGAGGCCGACATCTGCATTGTGGGTGCAGGAGCGGCTGGAATCAGTATCGCGCTTGACTGGATGAACATGCCGTACAAGGTAGTTCTTCTGGAAAGCGGAGGCTTTGAATACGATGACAACGTACAGGATCTGTACAAAGGGGAAACGACAGGCCAGAAATATTATCCCCTGAAGGCAAGTCGCCTCTCTTACTTCGGAGGAACGACAAACCATTGGGGGGGCATGTGCGCACCGTTAGAAAACATTGATTTTGTCAAAAGAGACTGGGTTCCCCACAGCGGCTGGCCGATCTCACGAAAGGATCTTGACCCATTTTACGCAAGGGCAAACGAGACATTGAAGCTTGGCCCGTATCAATACGACCTGGGTTATTGGCAAAAACACGTTCCCAACCTGAATGCCTTCCCGCTGGATGAAACCGTTGTCTGGCACAAGATGTGGCAAATCAGCCTGGCATCAGGCGTTAACGGCGGACTGGGTAAGGTATATAGGGAGGACATAATCAGGGCAAAGAATATCCACCTTCATACCTATGCCACGGTGGTTGATGTCAATGCCAATGCCACTGTTTCCAACATCTCCAGCGTAACGGTCAAAAACCTGAGCGGTAAAACCCACACTGTGAAGGCGAGGCATTTCATACTCGCCGGCGGTGCTATACAAAATGCGAGGATATTGCTGGCCTCCGACAAGCAGGCGCCAAATGGACTGGGGAATGACCATGATATCGTCGGCAGGTATTTTATGGACCATGTGGAGGTGCTTACAGCGGAATTGTGGCTGCTTAAGCCTTTTCCAACTGCCCTGTTTAATTGGGGCAGGTTGTGGTGTGAATTGGCCATAACGGAAAAGGCGCAGGTTGAAAACAGGATATTGAATGGCACGATGAGTTTGGCGGATCTAACGTATTCGCGTCATACCAGGCCGCGCATGGAGACCTGGCAGGATGAAGATCCTCGAAAGTCGCAGGACAATATGTTCAGGGACTGGGAACAAGCCAGAATGGAGTCGAGAAAGGAGAAGAGCGGGAGTATTTCCAGGGCCTGTGAATTTCAAACCCGTATAGAACAGGCACCCAATCCGGACTCCCGGATCACCATAGGGCCGGAAAAGGATGAGCTGGGTGTACCAAGAGCTAACCTTCACTGGCAGCTGACAGCACTGGATAGAAGAAGCATTCGCATAATGAACTGGATCATGGGTCAGCAAATGGGTATCGCTGGCCTGGGACGAGTTAAGCTCAGTGAGTTCTTACGCGACGAAACCGATAGCTCCTGGCCGGAAGGCACTAACGGCGGGTGGCACCACATGGGCACCACGCGGATGAGTGATGATCCCAAACAAGGAGTAGTAACTGCCAATTGTCAGGTGCATGGTATCCATAATTTGTACATAGCGGGCTCCGGTTGTTTTGCGACATCCGGGGGAGCCAACCCCACGCTCACTCTGGTGGCGCTTTCCTTAAGGCTTTCGGATTATGTGAAAGATAAGATGCGCAGATAGGAGCGGGAGTGATATGCAAGGAAGTACCAGTCGCTGTCGCGACCGGCCAGGTAGACGGCCGGGTGCCTCCAGGCCTGGGCGCAGCGCCTCAAGCGGGTCTTCGGTATCGATCCGAACGCGGTCCGGGCAAGACCTGTCCGGCCTTGTGGCGGGGTGGTGCGGATCGTCGCCTGCATCGCCATCAACGGACGCGGCAGGGTGGCGTTCGGTCTGTGCGCGTAAAGGGGCCTTAACATCGTGCGCAAATGCTGGTTTGCCCCGATCCCGAAAGCGGAATTCGGGTCCAATTGGCTCGGAAGCGGTGAATGACCGGTGAGTCGATGCGCTGACAATTCAGGTGAAATCTGGAAAAGCGGCGTTTATACTGCCTGGACTCATTTATTTGCCCACGCGGAATCAGAAGATATGTACGCGGCGATTGGTGCGCTAGCTGATAAGTTGGATCGCCAATTAATCAAGCATAAGCAAAAACCCCGGGGGCACTAGACGCCCCACCATGAACTTTCTCAGCCAGATACTGACACCGCAGCGCACTGTGTGTCGAGTTGCGGGGGTCAGCAAGAAGCGGTTGTTTGAAACCATTGCCAGAATTGTCTGCGACGATCAGCAGTCGTTACCCTACGACGACGTATTGGAACGCCTTGTTACCCGGGAAAAGCTCGGCAGCACTGGCATGGGCCAGGGTATCGCGATCCCGCATTGTCGCGTCAGTCATTGCAAACGACCGCTGGGCTGCTTGCTGACTCTGGAAG
Organism: uncultured Gammaproteobacteria bacterium; assembly: GCA_963762235.1. Classification (GTDB taxonomy): domain Bacteria; phylum Pseudomonadota; class Gammaproteobacteria; order Pseudomonadales; family Halieaceae; genus Marimicrobium. The sequence continues at coordinate 44,615 of CAVXKH010000014.1, forward strand.
AAGCGATTCCATTCGACGCGCCGGACGATGTGCCGGTCGACCTGTTGTTTGTGTTGCTGGTGCCCGTGGAAGCGCGCCAGGAACACCTTGATATTCTCGCCAACATCGCGCAACTGATCAGTCAGGCGGACATCTGCGAACGCCTGCGCGCCTGCAGGGATGACCGCACCCTCTACGAAATCGCCTGCACTACCAAGGTCTAAAGCCCGGTTTGCTCCCGCAGTTTATGCAAGCGGGCCAGCTGCTCCTCGGCGGCGAATCGGCTCGGCAGGTTTTCGTTCCAGCGCCGCAGGTTCCGGTATCACCAGCGATTCGCCGCGCAGTACGCGCGCGCAGTACCGGTCGTAGTGCTCCTTGAATATCGGCCAGCTGGTGCGCTCGGTGTTGTTGGCCAGGAAGTACCAGTCGCTGTCGCGACCGGCCAGGTAGACGGCCGGGTGGCTCCAGGCCTGGGCGGATTTGGGCGAGGGCGCGCGGCAGGCCTCCACATAGGCGTCGTGGGCGGCGGGCAGGCCCAGGTCGGCGAGGCCCTGCTGGCAGCACTCCAGCATCCTGTTCAGCGTGGGCAGGTATTCACTGTGTTCGATGGCGTGCCTGGCGCCCTTGAGAATATGTTCCACCGGATAGTCCGAGAGTGACTCCAGCCACAGTTTCTTGATCTGGCGCAGCTGCTCCGCGTCCGGGAAGGCGGCGTAGTACTGGTTGTGGTAGTTCAGCCGGAACAGGGCGAAGATCTGGTTGAGCGCTTCGACATGCGCCTCTGTCGCCAGCCTGCGGGCGGTCTCACTCTGCCCAGGAGGTGTCGGTGAGGTCCTGCTGGAGGCTGCGATCTCTTGTGCGACCCGTTGTACTAGTTCCCTGCTGTCCGGCATGGCTGTGTCCCGCTTGTTCAATCTGGTGACGTTTTGCCCAGTGGTGCTTTACATGCTGTATAAACTTGCTGTTCCAGGACGTGTGCGCCTGGTTGCTGTCCTTCCAGTATACGATGAACTCCGGCAGCAGGGAGCGCGCAAATTCAGTGTCGATGTGCGACAGGCGCAGGATATCAAAGACATCCTCGGCGGGTTGCCAGCTGTTCGGTGATGCGTTTGGGCTCGGTGCTGTGCTCCAGGCTGGAGGTGTATTTGGCCCACTGGATGCGAATATGCTGGATAAATTTCGAATTGAGTTCCTTGGGATTGGTGCCGCGCTCGCGCCAGTACAGGATAAACTCGGGAATGGCCTCCTCGATAAAGTCGCGCGCTATTTCCCCGCGCTCCATGATTTCCAGGGCATCCGCGCTGGGGCGCCAGTTATTGTCCAGGGTAGTGGTCTGGGGGACGCGGAACGCTTCGGCCTGATGCTGTTGCTGGCGCCGCCAGATCGCAATGACATGCTGGCGGAACTTGTTTTCCCAGGCGTGGCTGGTTTCGCCGCGCTCGCGCCAGTAAAAGATGAAATCCTCCAGTTGGTCCAGGGCGAACTGGCGCGATATGCTGTGGTTCATGCTCATTAACTGCAGCAGGTCTTCGCTGGGCGACCAGTGCAGGGGTAACAAACCCGCGCTGCGCCTGGTCGGCACGACCGGTGGCGGGACCGCTGCGGCCGGTGTGCTGGCCGCCGGCGCGGGCTCGTTCACGGCAAACACCAGTCGCTCCGCTGTGCAGCAGCGGCGGGGAGTCAATCAATAGCACGCCTTTGTCCGCCAGGTTGCGGCTGATGCGATGCAGGTCCTCGGCACTCCAGAAGGGCAGGGTGCGCAGCAGGAAGGCGCGCTCAATACTGAGCCAGGCATAGCCGTTGCGGATCTGGGGGCTGTGGTGCTCGAACAGGTGTCTGCAGGTGTTGCAGCAGAATCGCCTCCTCCAGTCCGATAGTCGCGGCCAGCAGCGGGCGAGAATAGCAGCTGGCGCTCGGGAATCAGGGAGAAATCTGACATTGTGGTACCGGAATCCTGTCGCAAGTTTGGTAGGATACCGCAGCCCAGGGCTTTTAGCCCGCATGGAAAACTGATGGCAAAACAAAAAACCGCCTTTGTGTGCAATGACTGCGGCTCGGACTACGTGAAATGGCAGGGCCAGTGCAGCGACTGCGGGGCCTGGAACACGCTGACCGAAATCAGGCTCGGGGCCGGAAGCAGGGCTCAGGTCGGGCCGGTGCGCAGGTGGCTGGCAAACGGGCCGGATTCGCCGGTACCCTGGCCAGCGCCCGGGTCCTGAAGGACATCGACCTGCACGACCTGCCGCGCTTTTCCTCCGGCGCGGAAGAGTTCGACCGGGTGTTGGGCGGTGGGCTGGTGCCCGGTTCGGCCATTCTGGTCGGGGGTTACCCGGGTGCCGGCAAGAGCACCCTGCTGCTGCAGACCATGTGCCACCTGGCGCGCAGCATGGAGGCCTTGTACATCACCGGGGAGGAATCCCTGCAGCAGGTGGCCATGCGCGCCCAGCGCCTGCAACTGCCCACGGACCGGCTGCGGCTGATGTCGGAAACCAATGTGGAAGCGATTGTCGCGGCCGCCGCAGGAGTTAAAACCCAAGGTGTTGGTGGTGGACTCCATCCAGGTGGTGCACACCGATGAAATCGCGTCCGCCCCGGGCAGCGTCTCCCAGGTGCGCGAATGCGCCGCCTACCTGATCCGTTACGCCAAGCAGACCGGGACCGTGTTGTTGCTGGTGGGCCATGTCACCAAGGACGGCTCGCTGGCGGGCCCCAAGGTGCTGGAGCACATGATCGACTGCTCCATCCTGCTCGAGGGCAGCGATGACGCCCGTTTCCGCACCCTGCGCGGGCAAAAAAACCGCTTCGGCGCGGTCAACGAGCTGGGTATCTTCGCCATGACCGAGCAGGGCATGCGCGAGGTCAAAAACCCCTCGGCCATTTTCCTCGACCGCGGCAGCGAACCGGCCTCGGGCAGCGCCGTGATGGTGGTGTGGGAGGGCACCCGGCCGCTACTGGTGGAAATCCAGGCGCTGGTAGACGACAGCCAGCTGGGCAATCCGCGCCGCGTGGCGGTGGGCCTGGAGCAAAACCGACTGGCCATGCTGCTGGCCGTGCTGCACCGGCACGGCGGTCTGCAGGTCGGTGACCAGGATGTGTTTGCGAACGTGGTGGGTGGGGTCAAGGTGCTGGAGACCAGCGCCGACCTCGCCCTGTTGCTGGCCATTGTGTCGAGTTACCGTGACAGGATTCTGCCGCGGGATATGGTGATTTTCGGGGAGGTGGGTTTGTCCGGCGAGATCCGCCCCGTACCCAACGGCCAGGAGCGGCTGGCGGAGGCCGCCAAGCACGGATTCACGCGCGCCATCGTACCCAAGGGCAATGCGCCCAAGGGACAGATCAAGGGAATGCAGGTGACTGCCGTAGCGAAACTGGCCGATGCGCTGGACGCGCTGGACTAATTGCCCAGCTGGGCGAGTTCCTCTTCCAGCGTGGCGATGTCCATATGGGCTTGCAGCACCGCAAGCAAGGGCGCGATATTTTCCCGATCGACATGTTGCACGGAAAATCCCAGACGGCCTGCTTCCACGTGTTGCAGGTAGGCGTGCAGTTCCAGGGTGCTGCCTTCGTCAAGATTGATGATCAGGGTAAAGGGCTCGTTGTACTGGGCGTCCCACTGCTCGGGTTGATCGGTGGCGACGCCGTTGAGGGAGATATCGATCAGACGCTGCTGCCACACACTCCCGCCCTGGTGCACCTCCACGGGCAGGGCCAGCTCGACGCGGGTGAAGCAACGTTTCTCGGAATGGTATTTGGTCATGACGATGCTCTTGCTACGGAATTTCCAACCCAACTATAACGCCGCGCCGGATTGAATGCGAGATCAGCGGCGCTGTCGGGCTTTTTTGCCGGGCGTTGCGGTCGTCCACCGCCAGCCTCTACTTGAGCTTGCGGTACTTCAGCCGGTGCGGTTGATCGGCTGCGGCGCCGAGGCGCGCCTTGCGATCCTGCTCGTAGTCGGTGAAGTTGCCCTCGTGGAACACCACGCCGCCATCATCCTCATAAGCCAGAATATGCGTCGCGATACGGTCCAGGAACCAGCGGTCGTGTGAGATCACCATGGCGGCACCAGGGAAAGCCAGCAGTGCCTCCTCCAGCGCGCGCAGTGTCTCCACATCCAGGTCGTTGGTCGGCTCATCCAGCAGCAGCACATTGGCGCCCTGTTTGAGCAGTTTTGCCAGGTGCAGCCGGTTGCGCTCGCCGCCGGACAGGTCCTTGACGAATTTCTGCTGGTCCGAGCCCTTGAAATTGAAGCGCCCCACGTAGGAGCGTGAAGGCACCTCGTAGTTGCCGATGCGGATGATGTCCAGTCCATCGGAGAGTTCCTCCCACACTGTCTTGCTGCCATCGAGGTCATCCCGGGACTGGTCCACATAGCCCAGCTTTACAGTTTCACCCACATGCACTTCACCACTATCGGGCTGCTCTGCACCCATGAGGATTTTGAACAGGGTGGATTTACCCATGCCATTGGCACCGATGATGCCCACGATACTGCCCTTGGGTACGGTAAAGCTGACCTTATCGAACAACAGGCGGTCGCCGAAACTCTTGGACAGGTTCCTGACCTCGATCACGCTGTCCCCGAGGCGCGGACCCGGGCGGGATGTAAATCTCGTTCGTTTCATTGCGGCTCTGGAATTCCTGCGACTGCAAATCCTCAAAACGTTGCAGGCGCGCCTTGCTCTTGGCCTGGCGGCCCTTGGGATTGCTGCGCACCCACTCCAGTTCCGACTTGATCGCTTTCTGGTGGGAGGCCTCCTGGCGTTTCTCCTGCTCCAGGCGCTGCTCCTTGGCCTCCAGCCAGTCGGAGTAATTGCCCTCGTAGGGAATGCCGCGGCCGCGGTCCAGTTCCAGGATCCAGCCCGCCGCATTGTCCAGGAAGTAGCGGTCGTGGGTGATCGCCACCACGGTGCCGGGGAAATCGTGCAGGAAGCGCTCCAGCCAGGCGACACTTTCCGCGTCCAGGTGGTTGGTCGGTTCATCCAGTAGCAACATATCCGGGTTGGACAGCAGCAGGCGGCACAGCGCCACCCGGCGGCGCCTCGCCGCCCGACAGGGTGTTGACGTTGGCGTCCCAGGGCGGCAGGCGCAGCGCGTCGGCGGCCACTTCCAGCTTGTGGTCCAGGTTGTGGGCATCGGTGGCCTGGATGATGTCCTCCAGCCGGGCCTGTTCCTTGGCCAGCGCGTCGAAGTCCGCATCCGGTTCGGCGTAATCGGCGTAGACTTTCTCCAGCGCGGCCAGCGCGTCGATGGCCTCCTGCACGCCTTCCTCCACATTGCCGCGCACGTTCTTGTCCGGGTTCAGATGGGGCTCCTGCGGCAGGTAACCGATCTTGATTCCCGGCTGCGGGCGCGCCTCGCCCAGAATGTCGCTGTCGAGCCCCGCCATGATGCGCAGCAGGGTCGACTTGCCCGAGCCATTGAGGCCCAGCACGCCGATTTTGGCGCCGGGGAAGAAAGACAGCGAGATATCCTGCAGGATGGTTTTCTTGGGCGGCACGACCTTGCCGACCCGATTCATGGTGTAGACGTATTGCGCCATGGGTGTTGCCCGATTGTTGATTCCGAAATGGCGGATTCTAGCAGCAAACCGGCAAAAAGGCGGCAGTGATAAAGCGCACGGCACAGAGATTCCTGCAGAAACGCATGCAATATCGGGTTGTTTAAAGAAAGATCCGCCCAACTGATTTGAAGCAGATGAGCCTACCAAGCGGGCTCGGCCGGTGGGAGTGCAATTCGCCGGCTTCCCCGATACTCGCGAACGAATTGCACTCCCTCCACCCAAGCCCTCGTTAAGTGCTAATAACCAGGACACTGTTTTTCGCAAATGCCGGAATCAAGGCTTTGGCCGGGACAGCGTTTTCGTTCGCGAGTAACGGGGAAGCGGGCGAAAACGCTGTCCCGGCCAGAGCCGATAGCAGGAACGAACTCGGATAGACTAGTGTCATGACCTAGACTATCGGCTTATGCTCCGAGAGAACAACGCATGAGAGAGATCACAGCTAAGTCTCAATCACCCGGCTGACATCCACCGAGACACTGAGCACGGGGGACTCCCCGCCGCCGAAGATGACGCCTTTCACCGGCGTAACATCGAAATAGTCCCTGCCGAACGCCGTCACGATGTGTTGACCGTCGCTGTCGGCAAGGACATCGTTGGTGGGGTCGAATTCGATCCAGCCTTCCTCGGGACAGAAATAGGCAATCCACGCGTGTGTTGCGTCGGCCCCCACCAGTTTCTGCTCGCCGGGCTTGGGCAGCGTCTCGATATAGCCCGACACATATTTGGCCGGTATACCCATGGAGCGCAGGCAGCCCACCTGCAGGTGGGCGAAGTCCTGGCACACGCCTTTTTTGTGCTTCAGCACCTCTGTCAGTGGCGTGGCGATGGTGCTGAACTGCGGGTCGTAGGCAAACTCCTTGAAAATGCGGGTGGTCAGTTCGCTCACGCAGGACTTCAGTGAACGGTCCCTGGCAAAGGAGGGTCTGGCATAATCGGCCAGCGCCTCACTGCATTCGACCATCGGCGAGTTCAGTAAAAACTCGCGGGCTTCTATGGTTTCCTGCTTGTGGGCCTTGCCCAGGTATTCCAGCGCGTCATGGTAGGAGACGCCCAGGTCAAGATTCATGGCCTGATCCTTGACGGTGATCTGGACTTCGCTCTCCGCGGTGATGATCAGTTCGGTATGCGGCTTTTGTATTTCGAAATGAAACGTCTTGTTGCCGAAATAGTCTGTGCGCTTGTGCGTGGTGGCAGGCAGGGGCGACAGGGTTATCCGGTTTTTCAGGCAGCGCTGCCGCGCGGTGTCCCTGGGTATAATGTTGGCCAGGTTGTAGCAGCGCGTCACGCGGGCAGCGTATTTGTAGTGGGTGGTGTGCCTGACCAGGAAGTGAATCATTGCTCGCCCCCGAAGCCGGTGACCAATTGCTGGGCATCGGTGCGATGGTCGAAATGCTTGTCGCTGATAATCTGGTTAAAGTCCTTTAGCAAGGTTTCCAGCTGCAGCAGCAACTGGTCCATGTCTTCGCGGAGCTGCTGACGTGGTTTCCAGCAAGTGGGGCAAGCGCGACAGCCTCAGGCTGGTCACCGCTTCGAGCAGGGCGCGGTCTTCCTCCTCCAGTTCGCCGCGTTTCATATCCGCTTTCGGCAATGCGGCGAGGTGCTGCTGCAGTCGCTCCAACTGGAACAGCAGTGAGCGAGGATTACTGCCATCGAGCATTACCAGCTCCAGGCCCAGTTCAATCCCCCTGCGCTGGCGGCCGCGGCGGCGATAGGTGATCAGCACCTCCATGGAGACGAGCAGGGCGGTCAACAGCGTGGACTGGTCGCCCTCCCCGGTGACCGGTGTCACCAGGCAACGCACCGTCTTGATGATCTGCAGGGCGCGCTCGATGCGTTTGCCCAGTTCCATGAAGCGCCAGCCGATACCGCGAATCATGCTTTCCTGCATCAGTCCCGATAACGCGGCCAGTGCGGTGACCAGCGGATACAGCGCCTCCTCCGGCGCCGAGTTCAGGCCGCTGGCCAGCGCCACATCAAGTTCTTCCATGGCATCGCGCAAGTTGTTGATCACGCGCATGGTGTCGGTTGACAGCAGCTCTTTCGATTCGTCAGCGCTGGACAACATGGAATTCAGGGTCGACTTGATGCTGCCCGCGCGGCCGCCATCGGTGATTATCCTTACCAGTTCCTCGTCCGGGTTGGCCAGTAACTCATCCGATGCGGCCGTAAACCCGGGCAGGGTCGAGGTGATCCGGCTGACGGTGTGCAGCAGAATTTTCCTGGCGGCGGGACCGATAGGCTCTTCACCGTGTAGCAATACGAACACCGTGCGCAACAGGCGCAGCGAAGCCTCGGCGCTCTCTGCGTAACGCCCCATCCAGTACAGGTTCTCGACGACGCGACTGGGCAGGCTCACCAGCGGCGAATCCATCGCGTTGCGCGCAGTGTCCGGTGCGCTTTCGATCCTGGGGGTGCGCTCCGGTTCGGTGGCCGTGACCCAGGTGTCCTTGCTGGGGCTGCCCGATTGCATGCCGATGACCCGGCTGCCGGTGTCGATGCCAATGCGCGTAAGGCCGCCGGGCAGGATTTTATAGGAGCTGTCGGTGGCGACCGAGAACGTGCGCAGCAGGGATGGCCGCGGCTCCAGCGCGCCTGCTGCAAAGGACGGAATATGCGGTTGTTCCAGGCGCTCCTGGGCCACAAACTGGTAGCGCTTGCTATGCAGCGTGGCGAGCAACTGGTTGATCTGCGCCTCGCTCAGGTCGCCGCCCCAGACGCTGGTGATACCGCTGCCGCGGTAGGCCGGTTTGACAATGAGCTTATGGATATTGGCGGTGACGAACTTTAAATCCTCATCGTCCCCGCACCAGTAGGTCTGGACGGAGTCCAGGCGCGGTTCGCGGCCCAGCAGGCTTTTGCTGATTGCAGGCAGGTACTTGAGGAAAATCGGCATTTTCCAGGACACCCTGATCCCAGCGGATTGGCGACTACCACATGCCCCGAGCGCACCACTTCCAGCAGGCCGGGTACGCCGAGCCGGGAATCACTGCGCAATTCCACCGGATCGCAGTAGATGTCATCCACCCGGCGCAACAGCACATCGACCCGCTTCAGCCCATCCATGGACTTCATCCACAGGAAGCCATTGCGCACCACAAGGTCGCCCGCCTGCACCAGCGGAAAACCGAGGTAACCGGCGAGGTAGGTGTGCTCAAAGTAGGTCTCGTTCTGGCCGCCCGGGCGTTAGCAGTGCAATGAGCGGCGCTTCATCGGAGGGCGACAGGGAAATCAGCTTCAGGCGCAGCCGCTGGTAAAAGCTGGCGATGCGGTGTACATGGCTGTCGCGGTAGAGGCTGGGGAAGACCCGCGACATCACCGTGCGATTTTCCAGCACATAGCCGGCGCCGCTGGGCGCCTGGGTGCGGTCTGACAGGACGCACATGCTGCCATCGCGCCGGCGTACCATATCCACGGCGTGCAGAATCAGTTCGTGCTCACCCGGTAGCTGGATACCCTGGCAGGCGCGCAGAAAACCACCGTGGCTGAACAGCGCCTCCGGCGGCAGCAGGCCGTGGCGCAACAGTGTGCGCGGGCCGTACAGGTCCCGCAGTATCAGGTTGAATAATTCCGACCGCTCCAGCAGGCCCGCTTCAATCCGCGCCCAGTCCTCGCTGCCGATAATGTAGGGCACGGGATCCAGTTCCCAACTGCTGCTGGGGCTGCCGTCGCCGCTATAGATGTTATAGGTGGCGCCGTCGTCGCGCAGGATGCGCCGCGCTTTCTGTTCGCGCTCGCGCAATACCTCCGCGCCGAGATCGCGCAGGCTGCCGAGCATGTATTCCCACTCCGGTTTGATACCGCCTTCCGGGGTGCAGGCCTCATCCAGCAGGCCGGGGCGGCTTTTGTACGCCAATGGCTTGAGCGGGGTTACCTGGGTCTGGCTCTGGGCCTGCGACTGACCTGGCTCTGGTGAACTTCCGGGGTTGGGCAAAGCTTATACCTGTTGCGAGTTTATCCGAGCAATGGCGGGCCTGGCTGGCCAGTGGCTCGATGTCGTTTTGCGGCGCAGTATAACCGCATTTCGACAGTGTTGACTAAAGGGACCATGGCAATCATCGGCGCGGGCTGCGCATATCCAGGAGGTAGGGATATTCGGCGGAAGACTCTTCCGGCGGCGGCTCCATGGGTCTTGGCAGGTGCTGGTCCGGGAAAAATTCCCGCAGTGCGACCACTTCGGGCTGCGGAATGAACGGCCCCTGGGTATGGCTCAGGGTATCAAAGCGGTTGATGCGCCGGGACTCGGCTTCAAAGGCGTTGACCGGGAAGGTCTCATAGCTGCGTCCCCCGGGGTGCGAAACATGGTAGGTGCAGCCGCCCAGCGAGCGTCCGTTCCAGGTGTCGATCAGGTCGAAGGTCAGTGGCACATGCACGCCTATCATCGGATGCAGGGCCGAGGGCGGTTGCCACGCGCGATAGCGCACGCCGCCCACATGCTCGCCATGCCGACCCGTGCTGCGCATGGGTACGCGGCGACCGTTGCAGGCCAGCACATAGCGTCCCTCGGTCAGGCCGGTGGCGCGTATCTGCAGTCGTTCGACGGAAGAATCGACATAGCGGGAGGTGCCGAAACTGGTCGTTTCCTCCCCCAGTACATGCCAGGGCTCCACCGCCCAGCGCAGTTCCAGTTCGATGTCGTCCAGTTGCACGCGGCCGTAGTGCGGAAAGCGAAACTCCTCAAATGCCGCCAGCCATTCCAGTTCAAAGGGGTAGCCGTGCTCGCGCAGATCATCGACCACATCTTTCATATCCTGCCAGATGTAATGCGGCAGCATGAAGCGGTCGTGCAGCTCCGTTCCCCAGCGGATCAGGGGTTTGTGGTAGGGCTTGTGCCAGAACCGTGCGACCAGGCAGCGCAGCAGCAGCGCCTGCACCAGCGCCATGCGACTGTGCGGCGGCATTTCAAAACCGCGGAACTCGAGGATGCCCAGGCGTCCGGTGGCGCTGTTGGGTGAATACAGCTTGTCGATACAGAATTCCGCCCGGTGGGTATTGCCGGTGACATCGATCAGCAGGTTGCGTAACAGGCGATCCACCAGCCAGGGCTGCGGCACTTCGCCCTCGGACATCTGGGCGAACGCCACTTCCAGTTCATACAGCATTTCATCGCGGCCTTCATCCACGCGCGGTGCCTGGCTGGTAGGGCCGATAAACATGCCCGAGAACAGGTAGGAGAGACTGGGGTGGTGCTGCCAGAAGGTAATCAGGGAGCGCAGCAGGTCGGGTCTGCGCAGCAGCGGGCTGTCGGCAGGTGTCGCGCCGCCCAGCGTAATATGGTTGCCGCCGCCGGTACCGGTATGGCGGCCATCCAGCATGAATTTCTCGGTGGACAGGCGTGACAGTCGGGCTTCTTCATACAGGGCCGTGGTGGTGGCCACCAGTTCATCCCAGTTATTGGAGGGGTGCACATTAACCTCGATCACGCCCGGGTCGGGCGTCACCAGTAATTTCTGCATGCGCGGGTCGCGCGGTGGCTCATAGCCCTCGATGATGACTTTCAGTTTCAGTGCCGCGGTGGTTTCCTCGATGGCGGCGATCAGCTCGACATAATCTTCCAGGTATTCCAGCGGCGGCATGAAGACATACAGGCGCCCCTCCCTGACCTCAATGCACATGGCGGTGCGCACGACCTGTTCGTATTCCTCCGCTGCGGCATGGTCGTCCCCTGTCTCCTCCAGCGGCGCCGCGAAATGCATGTCGGCACGTTTTGCCAGCGGCTCACGCGGCTCGAAGGGATCGCGCTGCGGCCTCACCCGGTCGGCTTTTTTTGCAATTTCGGGCAGCTCGTTGAGGGGCAGGCGCAGCCCCATCGGTGAATCTCCCGGGATCAGGGTGATGCGCTCGCGGCGCAGCGGCCACAAACTGCTGCGCCAGCTTTTCTGGTCTTCGGCCACCGGCCAGCCAGTGCTGCGTTGCAGTGGGATGACGACGCCGGAGGGCACGCCGAAACTGCGCTCGATCAGCCGTGCCAGGCGACGGCGGTCCAGGGTGCCCGTGAGCTTCTGCGCCAGGATGTCCAGGTTCTTCGGCAGGTTCTGTTCCTGCATCAGGTAGTACAGGCCGTCCTCAAAAGCCGCCTGGCAGCAGCTTCGCGGCAGCGCCAGTAGATCGCACAAGTGGCGGCCAAAGCGCGCGGCCATGTTGACGTCGTAGCCGTAGTCCCGGTCCACCCGCGCCAGCAACTGCGGATTATTCCACAGGGGTTCGCCGTCCTTGCGCCAGAAAACACCCAGTGCCCAGCGCGGGACTTCCTCACCCGGATACCATTTGCCCTGGCCGTAGTGCAGCAATCCCTTGGGCGCGAAATGATCGCGCAGGCGCAGTAACAGCGTCTTCGCCAGACTGAGTTTCTGCTCCCCGAGAGCGCCGGTATTCCACTGCTCGGATTCCATGTCATCCACCGAGACAAAGGTGGGTTCGCCGCCCATGGTCAGGCGCACATCGCGCTGCTCGAACTCCCTGTCCACGGCCTTGCCCAGCGCCATTATGTGCTGCCATTGCACTTCACTGTAGGGCTTGGTAACGCGCGGATCCTCCAGCACACGCTCCACCGTGTTGCTGAAGCTGAACTCCACTTCACACTTGTCTGTGGCCCCGGCAATGGGCGCTGCCGATACCGGGTGGGGCGTGCACGCCAGCGGGATATGTCCCTCACTGGCGAACAGACCGGAGGTGGGGTCCAGTCCCACCCAGCCGGCACCCGGCAGGAACACCTCACACCAGGCGTGCAGGTCGGTAAAGTCTTCTGCCGCGCCGGAGGGGCCGTCCAGCGACTTCTCATCCGGCTTGAGTTGTACCAGGTAACCGGAAGCAAAGCGGGCGGCCAGGCCCAGGTGGCGCAGTAGCTGTACCAGTAGCCAGGCAGAATCCCGACAGGAGCCCCTGGCTTCCTGCAGCGTCTCTTCCGGCGTTTGTACGCCCGGCTCCAGGCGCACCAGGTATTCTATGCTGCCCTGCACCTGCTGGTTGAGTTCCACCAGAAAATCATTGAGGGCACGTTTTTTGGTGTTCACTGTTGCCAGAAATTCCTTGAACAGCGGCCCGCCTTCCAGCAGTTCAAGATAGGGCAGCAGCTCCTTTTTTACCTGCTCGCTGTACGCAAAGGGATAGTTCTGTGCGTACTCCTCCACGAAGAAGTCGAAGGGGTTGATGACGGTCATATCGGCGATGACTTCCACATCCACTTCGAATTCCGTGCACTTGTTTGGAAACACCAGGCGCGCCAGATAGTTGCCAAAGGCATCCTGCTGCCAGTTGATAAAATGGTCTGCGGGTTTGATCTTCAGGCTGTAGCTGTGGATGGGCGTGCGCGAATGGGCGGCCGGGCGCAGGCGCACAGTGTGCGGCGACAGGGAGACCGCACGGTCAAACTTGTAGGTTGTGCGATGGTTGATCGCGACACGGATGGTCATCTGTGTTTACCGCCTTTGTTGGCCATCTGTGGCCTGCCTGTTCGGTGACTGTAGACGTAACTCACTTCTGGTCTGTCATGAACCAGGTATGGTCGATGCTGCTGTAGAGATGGCGCAGAAGGAGCTGGAACTGGTCAATAAAAATATGTAATTCCTCACGCGAGCGCACCTGTGGGTCAAACAGGGACAGCTTGCGCCGCGCCTTGTTGACCAGCCTGAGGGCTTCCTGGTTGTTGTTGAGGGGCACCAGTTCCTTGCGTATGCCATTGAGGCAGAATTTTACGGAGCGCGGCAGGGAGTCCTCACGCAGCACGAAATTGACCATGGCGCCGGCCTCAACCTGCGGGCCGATTTCGCGTCGATAGGCGCCCATGGCGGACAGCGCTTTGAGCAGGCTGGCCCAGATCAGGGGATCAACTGTGCTGCGATGGCGCTCGTCGCCGAGCAGGGCCGCAGTACCCACATCAATCACGCGCGTGGTCATATCGGCGCGTTCCAGCAGGTGGCCCAGTTTGATAAAGCGGTAGGCGTGGCCCCGGGGCAGGGTTGACATCACCATGCCGTTGATCATCTGGCAGTGCGCGATAACCGTTTCCAGAAACTGGTAGCGATTGCGCCGGGCGATGCATTTTTCCGCGTACTCCTGGGCATAGAGGTATAGCTCGTTCACCGTTTCCCAGATCTCGCCGGGCAGCACGTCGCGGGTGGTTCGCACGTTTTCGCGCGCTGCGCGGATCGAATGCAGGATCCCGCCGACGTTGTCCTGGTCCGCAATCAGGAATTTCATGACATTGTGTTCGTTGTAGGCCCGGTAGTGCTCCGCAAAGTTGACCTCGGCATCCAGAATACGCACCAGGATGTCCCAGCCGGGCTCCGATCCTTTGGGAATGTCCATGACCAGGTGGGTGTAGGCGTGGACCAGGCGCGCCGTATCTTCTGCCCGCTCCAGGTAGCGCGCCATCCAGAACAGTCGATCTGCCACCCGCGATAGCATGGTCACGTGTTGCTCTCCACGATCCAGGTATCCTTGCTGCCGCCGCCCTGGGAGGAATTCACTACCAGCGAGCCCCTGGTCAGTGCGACGCGCGTGAGGCCGCCCGGTGTTACCCAGGTCTCCTTGCCCTGCAGGATGAACGGTCGCAGGTCCAGGTGCCGGGGTTCCACGGTCCTGTCGATATAGGTGGGCGCGGTCGAGAGGGCAAGAGTCGGCTGGGCAATATAGTTGCGCGGATTCTGCTCTATCAGTCTGGCGAACTCTGCTCGCTTGGCCTTGCTGGAGTGGGGGCCGACCATCAGGCCGTAGCCCCCGGATTCATTCGCGGGTTTGACAACGAGTTTGTCGAGGTTGGCGAGCACATAGTCGCGGTCCCGCTTGTTCACGCACAGGTAGGTTTTGACGCTGGCCAGCAGCGGCTTTTCATTCAGGTAATAGCGGATCATCTGCGGTACGAAGGCGTACACGACCTTGTCGTCGGCCACGCCGGCACCGGGGGCGTTGGCGATGGCCACGTTGCCTGCCTTCCAGGCGCGCATGATCCCCGCTACGCCCAGGGCGGAATCCTCCCGGAACACCTCCGGATCCAGAAAATCATCGTCGATGCGGCGGTACACCACATCCACCCGGATCGGCCCGTCGACAGTGCGCATGTAGACAACATCGTCCTCGCCCACAAACAGGTCACTGCCCTCCACCAGCTCCGCCCCCATACGCTGGGCGAGAAAGGCGTGTTCAAAATAGGCCGAGTTATAAATACCCGGGGTGAGCACCACAATGCAGGGACGGCGCAGCGCCCTTGGCGACAGCGAGGCCAGGGTGCTGTGCAGGCGTGATGGGTAGTCGTCTACCGGCTGAATGCTGTAGTTTTCAAACAGTTCCGGCAGCACGCGCTTGGTGATTTCCCGGTTCTCCAGCATGTAGGACACACCAGAGGGCACGCGAAGATTGTCTTCCAGCACGTAAAACTTACCGTTCTTGTCGCGCACCAGATCAGTGCCGCAAATGTGGGCCCATGCACCATAGCGGGGCGATACGCCCGCGCACTGGGGTTTGTAATTGCCCGAATCGAGCACGATATCGGCGGGCACAATGCCGGCGGCGAGGATTTTCTGCTTGTTGTAGATATCGTCGATGAAGCAATTCAGCGCGCGGCTGCGCTGCGCCAGCCCGAGGCTGACCCTGGCCCAGTCCCTGGCAGGTATGACTCGCGGGATAATGTCGAATGGCCAGGCGCGATCTATATTCTGCCCTTCGCTGTAAATGGTGAAGGAAATGCCCATTTCACGGATTGCCAGCTCCGCAGCGGCGCGCCGACTGGTCATTTCTTCATCTGACAGGGTTTGCAACAGCTTGACGAGCCGCCTGTGCTGCCACGCGCGGCTGGCCTGAAGCTGTGATCAGTTCATCGAAGAAAGGGCCTGTGGCGTAGGATTTCCAGCTGTTGTTCATCATCGCCCTTGCGGATGGGTCTTTAGCAGTATGTCGCAAAGCATCACGCAAAGGCCGTGCCAGCTTGCAGATAACCACTGTGCCCCTGCGTAAATGCGGGGCGACACTGCGGGGATAATTGGCGCTCGGTCGCTTCTTTGTCGGATTGTTTTTAGGGTAGAATGCGCCGCTTTCCGCGGGGCTGCGTAGCGATTGCTCCCACCATCAAGAAGGGGACCAGCATGTTTGACAACAACATGACCATTGAGGGATTCGACGACGAGATTTTTGCCGCTATCGGCGAGGAAGAGCGCCGCCAGGAAGAGCATATCGAGCTGATCGCATCGGAGAACTACACCAGCCCGCGCGTGATGCAGGCCCAGGGCACTGTGCTGACCAACAAGTACGCTGAAGGCTATCCCGGCAAGCGTTACTACGGCGGCTGCGAGTATGTGGACAAGGTCGAGGAACTGGCCATCAGGCGCGTTAAGGCCCTGTTCGGCGCCGACTACGCCAATGTTCAGCCCCACTCCGGTTCCCAGGCCAATGCGGCGGTGTATCTGGCGCTGTGCAACGCCGGCGATACGGTGCTGGGCATGAGCCTCGCGGACGGCGGACACCTGACGCACGGCGCCAAGCCCAACTTCTCCGGCAAGATCTACAATGCCGTGCAGTACGGCCTGAATGCCGCGACCGGCGAGGTGGACTACGAGCAGGTCGAGGCCCTCGCACTGCAGCACAAGCCAAAGATGATCGTCGCCGGTTTCTCGGCCTACTCACAGATCATGGACTGGGCCCGCTTCCGCGCGATCGCCGACAAGGTGGGTGCCTACCTGATGGTGGACATGGCCCATGTGGCCGGCCTGATCGCCGCCGGTATCTATCCCAACCCGGTGCCCTATGCCGATGTGGTGACGTCCACTACCCACAAGACCCTGCGCGGTCCCCGCGGCGGTATCATCCTGGCTAAAGCCAATGAAGAACTGGAGAAGAAATTCAACTCTGCGGTATTTCCCGGCGGCCAGGGCGGCCCCCTGATGCACGTGATAGCGGCCAAGGCAGTGAGTTTCAAGGAAGCCCAGAGCCCGGAGTTCGTCGAGTACCAGAAGCAGGTGGTCAAAAATGCCAAGGCTATGGCGGCCGCCTTTATCAAACGGGGCATCAGGATCGTTTCCGGCGGTACCGAGAATCACCTGATGCTGGTGGACCTGATCGGCAGGCCTTACACCGGCAAGGATGCGGACGCCGCCCTCGGTGCGGCCAACATCACCGTCAACAAGAACGCCGTGCCCAACGACCCGCGCTCGCCGTTCATTACCTCTGGCCTGCGTGTCGGTACCCCGGCCATCACCACCCGTGGCTTTGCGAGGCAGAGACGGTTGAGCTGACCGGCTGGATGTGCGATGTGCTGGAGTCGCTTGAAAACGGCACGTCTGAGTCTGTGATCGCTGCAGTGAAGGCCAAGGTGCTGGATATCTGTAAGCGGTTTCCGGTTTACGGCTAATTATTACTGCTCTCTGATGACCGGTCGATGCCGGTGGGGGCTACCGAAAAGGCCACAGCGCAGCCAACGTCATTTGGCTGCTGCGCAACTCGACCATAAATTCGCTGCGCGAAAAATTCGGGACTCGATCAGTGCTCGCAGAAAGCCCCAAATGACGTTGGCATGCGCTAAGCGTGGCCCGATTTTTTCGGACAGCCCCCACCGGCATCGTCCTCCTCGCGCCATCGACCTCCGATGTTTGTTGCTGCTCAATGGGAGGGCGTGTGGGGTTTGCCAGACCTTGTGAACAATCAGGCCGCTGCTTAAACTTTCCCCGCGTTTCGGGGGCTTTCTGCGAGCACTGTCCGAGTCCCAAAATTTGCGTAGCAATTTATGGTCGAGTTCCGCAGCAGCCCGAAACGCGGGGAAAGTTTGCGGCCGTTCACAAGGTCTGGCAAACCCCGCACTCCCGGTCGCAAGATTCTCAAATAACCATTTCCGTACCCCAAATGAGTAACGCCCGCCGCAGCGGAAATATGTTAATCTTCAGCCACTTAGATTAACGAGATACGCCCATGCACTGCCCGTTTTGCGCCGCGGAGGACACCAAGGTTATCGACTCACGGCTGGTGGCCGAGGGCGATCAGGTGCGCCGTCGCAGGGAGTGCCTCAGCTGTGCCGAGCGTTTCACCACCTATGAAACAGCGGAGCTGGTGATGCCCCGGGTGATCAAGCAGAACGGCAGTCGTGAACCCTTTGATGAAAACAAGCTGCGCGCTGGCCTCCTGCGCGCCCTGGAAAAACGTCCGGTCTCGGTCGAGGACATCGAGGCGAATATCAATCACATCAAACACGCCCTGCGTGCGACCGGGGAGCGCGAGGTCAAGTCACTGGTAGTGGGCGAACTGGTGATGGAGACCCTGAAGAAGCTCGACCAGGTTGCCTACGTGCGATTCGCCTCTGTCTACCGCAGCTTCCAGGACATCGCCGAGTTCCGCGATGAAATCGAACGGCTGGAAGCTGAGCCGGCCGCCGACTGAACCGGCCTTCTACCGTTCATGGATACCCAATTTGATACCCGCATGATGGCTCGCGCACTGCAGTTGGCGCGGCGCGCTCAATACTCAGCCATGCCCAACCCTCATGTGGGCTGTGTACTGGTGCGCGAGGGGCACGTGATAGGCGAGGGTTTTACCTGTCCCGCTGGCGGTAATCATGCCGAAGTTGAGGCCCTGCGCGATGCGGGCGATGCGCTCGGCGCGACCGCCTATGTGACACTGGAACCGTGTAGCCATCAGGGTAAGACCGGGCCCTGTGCAGATGCCCTGATTCGAGCCGGCGTGGCGCGGGTGGTTGTCGCCATGTCCGATCCCAATCCGCTGGTGACGGGACGGGGAGTGGAAAAATTGCGCGCTGCCGGTATTGCCGTGGATTGCGGTCTGCTGGAGAGCGAGGCGCGCTGCCTGATTCCCGGCTTTATTTCCCGCATGACGCGGGGCAGGGGGCGCGTGCGGGCCAAATTGGCCATGTCCCTGGATGGACGCACGGCAATGGCCGATGGCGAGAGTCACTGGATTACCGGCCCGGCGGCGCGGCAGGACGTGCAGCGCCTGCGCGCCATGAGCTGTGCCATTGTCACCGGTGTAAATACGGTACTGGCGGATGACTGTGCGCTCACCGTGCGACCGGAGGAACTGGGACTTTCCCCGGAGGCTGCCAAACTGGCCTGTAGTCGACAGCCGCTGCGGGTAGTACTGGACTCCCGCCTGCAAACGCCGGTGGATGCCAGGGTGTTGCAGGGCGATGCGCCATCGCTGTTGTGCCATGACGCAACGGCGGCGGTGCCAGCGGCGATCGCGGCCAGTGCTGCCCAGCGGCTGGCGTTGCCGCGCGGCGAGCATGGCCTTGATCTGGAACGTTTAATGACCTGCCTTGCGGCGCAGCAATGCAATGAAATTCTGGTAGAATCTGGCCCCCGCCTGGCCGGCGCCCTGCTGCAGGCGGGTTTATTGGACGAATTGATTATCTATATGGCGCCCGCCCTGCTGGGCGACCGGGCGCGTCCCCTGCTGGAACTGCCGCTGGCCCACATGGCGGACAAAATTCAGCTTACGCTGGAAGACGTGCGCAAAGTGGGCACGGACTGGCGTTTCACCGCCATCCCCGCCTGAGCCGGCGAGTTAATCAGGCACACACTGGAGTTCGCGAGAGACCACTATGTTCACAGGGATCATCCAGGCCGTTGGCAACGTGGCCGCCACGCAGTCCCGCGGCGGTGACATGCGCTTGCGTATCCACACCGGTAAGCTGCCTCTGGATGACGTGGTCCTCGGCGACAGTATCTGCACCAACGGGGTGTGCCTGACGGTAATCGAATTGCCGGGTGACGGGTATTGGGCCGATGTCTCGGTTGAAACCCTGAATTTCACCACGCTGGGTGACTTGCGGCCCGGTTCTGCGGTCAATCTGGAAAAAGCACTGACGCCGCACAGTCGCCTCGGTGGACATATTGTCAGCGGCCATGTGGATGGCGTTGGTGAGGTACTCAGTTTGAGTGAAGATGCGCGCTCCATCCGGGTAGTGCTGCGCGCCCCGGCGCAACTGGCCAGGTATATCGCCCACAAGGGCAGCATCTGCGTGGATGGCACCAGCCTGACAGTCAATGCAGTGAACGGCGCGCAGTTCGATCTGAATATTATTCCCCAGACCATGGCAGAGACGATCTTTGGCCAGTACCGCGCCGGCACTCGTGTCAATCTCGAGGTGGATGTGATCGCCCGCTATCTGGAGCGACTCATGCAGGGTGATGCTGCCGCAGCTGTCACAGGGGGCGGCCTGTCCATGGGTACACTTGCCGCAAACGGCTTTGTGGGCGATTTGGGTATGGGCCCGGGAAAATAAAGAATGAGTCTGGAATTGAATAGCGTAGACGAACTGATCAGCGATATCCGCCAGGGACGTATGGTGGTGTTGATCGACGATGATGCCGACAGCCATAACGAAGGCGTGGTGCTGGTGGCCGCCGAACACTGCGAGGCCAAGCATGTGACATTTATGGCGCGCCAGGCTCGCGGGTTGATCTGCCTGACCCTGACCGGGGAGCGCTGCCGGCAGCTGAACCTGCCGCCCATGGTGGATGATGCACAGGGTGAAAAGTCCAATTTCACACTCTCGATAGAAGCTGCCACTGGTATTGATACGGGTATTTCCGCTGCCGACCGCGCGCGCACCGTGCAGGCGGCGGTCGCGCCGCATGCCCAGCCTTCTGACATTGTGCAGCCGGGTCACATCTTTCCGCTCACCGCCATGCCCGGTGGCGTGCTGATGCGCGCCGGCCACACCGAGGCGGCCTGTGACTATGCGCGCCTGGCCGGTTTGCTGCCCGCGGCTGTTATCGCCGATATCCTGACCCCACAGGGTACAGTTGCCGATGGCCCGGCGCTGCGCGAATTTGCCGCCAGGCACGAGCTGAAGATTGGCTCCATCGCTAACCTGATACACTTTCGCATGGTGAACGAGCGCACCATTCGCCGCATACGCGAGGGTACGATAAACACCGCGCACGGGGAGTTCCGCCTGACTGCCTATCGCGATCAGACCGCGGGTGACGTGCACCTGGCGCTGTCACGTGGCGATATCGTGGCACATGAGCCCACGCTGGTGCGGGTGCACGTGCAGTCGGTCATGCGCGACCTGGTGACCAGCAGGATATCAGGACGACCCAGTTGGAGTCTGGGCAAGTGCCTGCAGGCGGTAGCGGCCAACGGGCGCGGTGTGATTGTGTTGCTGGCGCGCGGGGAACGACCGGAACAGTTGCTGGCCAGTATCGATATGGCCCTGGGTGAGCAGGGCGCGGCGGTTGGAGCAACGCCGGACAGCTACACCACGGTGGGACTGGGTTCGCAGATTCTCAAGGATTTGGGCGTGGGAAAAATTCACCTGATGGGCGCACCTATAAAGTACAATGCCATTTCCGGTTTTGATCTGGAAGTGCTGGATTTTATGGATCCCGGACAATAGAAGGACATCACTATGACTGACATCAAGACCATCGAGGGTACATTCACCGGCGGCAAGGGCAACTACTGTCTCGTCGTGGGCCGCTGGAACAGTTTTGTCGTGGAGCATTTGCTGCAGGGTGCAGTCGATACCTTGCGCCGCCATGGCGTCAATGACAAGCAGATCACTATCGTGCGCGCCCCGGGCGCGTTTGAAATCCCGCTGGTGTGCAAGAAGGTCGCCGCGAAAGGTAACGTGGACGCCATTATCGCGCTGGGCGCGGTGATCCGCGGCGGTACACCACACTTTGAATACGTGGCCGGGGAGTGCACCAAGGGTATTGCCATGGTGAGCATGGAATACGGTGTGCCCGTGTCCTTCGGCGTACTGACCGTGGATACTATCGAGCAGGCCGTTGAGCGCTCCGGCACCAAGGCCGGCAACAAGGGCGCAGAGGCCGCCATGACCGCTCTGGAGATGGTCAGCCTGCTGGGCAAGCTCGGCTGAATGAACAAGCCGGTACACAACACGCTCGCCGCCGAGCGCCGCAAGGCCCGCCACTACGGTATGCAAGCGCTGTATCAGTGGCATATGGCCGGCGCTGCGGTAAGCGACATTGAAGCGGAATTTCGGGCAGACTACGATTTCAGCCATGTTGACCTGGCCTATTTTCAGGATCTCCTGCACGGCATTCCAGCGTGTGTCGATGAGCTGGACGATGCGCTGGCGCCCATGCTGGATCGCAAGGTGGATGATCTGGATCCCATTGAGCGCACGCTGTTGCGCATGGGCATGTACGAATTGACCCGGCGCATCGACGTACCCTACAAGGTCGTTATCAATGAAGAGGTGGCGCTGGCGAAAAAATTCGGCGCCACTGACAGCCACAAGTATATCAACGGTGTGCTGGACAAAGCCGCCCGGCAACTGCGCAAGGTTGAGATCGACGCGGCATCCTGATGCCAGTGACTGAGTTCTCGCTGATTTATCGCTATTTTTCCGACCTCGGTCGCGGCGCCGCTGTGGATCTTTCCGTGGGTGATGACTGCGCCATTCTGCGACTGGGCGAGGGTGAGCGTCTGGCGACTTCTGTCGATACCATGGTCGCTGGCGTGCATTTTTTGCAGGACAGTTTTCCGGAGGATATTGGTTTTCGCGCGGTGTCTGCGGCTGCCAGTGATCTGGCTGCCATGGGTGCCAGACCGCTGGGTATGACGGTGGCGCTGACGCTGCCCGAGGCGGACGAGTTGTGGCTGAATGCGTTCAGCCAGGGGCTGGCTGCCGCAGTGGCAGAGTATCGATTGCCGCTGGTCGGTGGGGACACCACGCGCGGCCCGCTCACAATATCCGTGCAGGTGCTGGGCGCGCTGCCCATGGATCAGGCACTGTTGCGCAGCGGCGCCAGGGTGGGCGATGAGGTGTATGTGTCCGGGACCCTGGGCGATGCGGCGGGCGCCCTGGCCTTTTTACAGGATCAGTGGCAGCCGACTGCGGAACATGCAGAGTATCTGCTGGAGCGGTTCAATCGTCCCCGTGCCCGTCTTGACCTGGGCCTGGCGTTGCTGGGGTGCGCCACTTCCGCAATCGATATTTCCGATGGTTTGCTGGCGGATGCAGGTCACATGGCAGCAGCCAGCGGCGTGAAGATCTGTATTGAAACTGACCTGTTGCCCCTGTCGCCCGCGCTGTCTTCCCACCCTGATCGCGAGAAAATTATGCAGTGGGCATTAACGGGCGGCGATGATTACGAGTTGTGTTTCTGCCTGCCTGCCGGTGTGCAAGCGCCCGCAGGCAGTACACTGATAGGCCGGGTGGAGGCGGGGTCGGGAGTCGACTGTGGGCTGGAGATTGACATCCCGCCGGGATACCAGCATTTTGGCGACTAGCTAACCCAGGTCGCGCCGCTGCGCGACGCCAATCCGGTAATGACAATGCCCGCACCGCTAGAGAGTAAACCGGAGCCCGATCGCGCGCCCGATCTCCTGCACCATCCGGCACAGTTACTGGCCTTTGGCTTCGGCAGTGGACTTGCGCCCAGGGCGCCTGGCACTGCCGGTACGCTGGTGGCGATACCCCTTTATCTGCTCTTCGCCCACTGGAGCCTGCTGCATTACACGGCGCTGCTGGTGCTGGCGGCGGTGCTGGGTGTCTGGATCTGTGATGTGGCCAGCCGGCAACTGCAGGTGCACGATCACCCGGGCATTGTCTGGGACGAGTTCGTGGGTTACTGGATAACCATGTGGGCCGTGCCGCTGGACTGGAGGTGGGTCATCGCGGGCTTTGCGGTGTTTCGGCTGTACGATATAGTCAAACCGTGGCCGGTGAGCGTGCTGGACAGGAAAGTGGGTGGAGGGTTCGGCATTATGATTGATGACATAATGGCCGGAGTGTTGGCCTGCCTGACCTTACATATCGCGCTGCGTTTGCTGTAAGGCCGCACAGGAGGCGAGTCATGCGGATGAAGACAGTAGCTACCCTTGCGTTCATCGGACTGTTGTTGGCGGCGCTGCGGGCCAGTGGGGCGACAACTTCCGTCGAGGTCGAGGCCCTGTTGGGTGATACCGCTGTGCTGATGATTAATGGCCAGCGCAAGACTCTGCGGGTGGGACAATCCTTCGCGGGCGTTACGCTGGTGGCGGCGCAGCCCACCACGGCTACGCTCGAAGTCAATGGACGAACGGAGTCTGTCGGTCTCTCGCAACGCGTCGGCACCAACTTCGAGAAGGCGCAGGAGCAGGTTGTCACCATTCCTCGCAACGCGATGATGCAGTACCAGACCAACGCCACCATCAACGGTCGCAGCGTACTGGTAACGGTGGATACCGGAGCCAACATGGTGGCCATCAGTTCCGAGCAGGCCAAAGCCATGAGTATCGATTACAGTGCCGGTACGCCGGCTCAGGTGGAAACGGCCAGTGGCCTGAACAGCGCTTATGGCGTTACTCTGCAGTCGGTGAGCGTTGGCGGAATCCAGGTGGATAACGTGCCGGCCATGGTCGTCGAGGGCGCTTATCCCGCCACTATTTTGTTGGGCATGACCTACCTGCGACACGTCAAACTGCAGGAGCATAACGGTATACTGTCGCTGTCTGCCGCCAGGTAGGAGGACATACCCTTTTGAATTGCATAACAATAGTGGCAAGGAGTATGGATGCATGTCTGCAGATGAGCTCTCTGACGAAGAACTTCTTGCGTTAGACCACAATAATCATCGCGGAGCGTTTATTGGGTATTTAAACAAGTCCCGACACTCCGTCGATAAGCATCGTTTTCTGCTTGCCTGGGTGAAACCTGTCGCGAGTGATTTTATCCTCGAGTGCGGATCATCAAGCGGGAAGACCAGTATCGATTTTGCCAGTAAAAGCGCATGCCATTGTCTTGGAGTTGATTTTGATCCTGAGGCTGTTGCAATTTCGAGCTCGTTGCGAGACGAGTACTTTCCGGATTTGAAAGACCTTTGCTCCTTTGAATGTGGCGATCTGGCCGTCATGCCTCTCGGGAGCCAGATCAATAAGGTATTGATGCCTGACTTCACCGAGCATATTCCGGATAGGGTATTTGCCAGTATTCTTGAAAATATAAAGAGACAGGCGAATGGGGCGAAGCTCTATATTTATACGCCGCTCAGGTCGCACATTTTCGAAATATTAAAGCACCACAATTTCATTTTGAGGAATCCAGCAGGCCATATAAATGTGAAGACCAGGGCAGAGCTCATCGCTTTCCTGGCCAAGCATGGTTGGGAGGCCGAGCACGTCAGTTGGCGCCCCTCCTCAATTCCGGTATTCAAATATGCAGAATGGATACTGGGCCACATACCGCTTGTTGGCAGATTCTTTCAGCGCCGAATTGCCGTGGTCGCCAGGCCTGGCGTTGCCAGTTAGGAACTGGTTGGCTCAGGCAGTGCAGGGCGCCTCACGCAAATTGTTCACTGCACCCTGTCAAGCTGTTAGACTGTGCGGCCTTTCGCTGACGGATATCCCGCGTGGCTATACGCTACATAGAATCCTCCCGCCTACCCACTGTGTGGGGCGATTTCGATATCCACGGCTTCGAGGATACCGAGTTCAACAAGGAACACGTTGTCCTGACCATGGGCGATGTCGCCAACGGTGAGCCCGTATTGGCCCGTGTGCACTCCGAGTGCCTGACCGGGGACGCCTTGTTCAGCCTGCGCTGCGACTGTGGTAACCAGCTGCAGGCCGCTATGGAGGCTATCGCCAAAGAGGGCAGGGGCGCCTTGTTCTACCTGCGCCAGGAAGGGCGCGGTATCGGCCTGCTCAACAAGATCAAGGCCTACAAACTGCAGGATGCCGGTGCCGATACGGTCGAAGCCAACGAGCAACTGGGCTTCGGCGCTGATATGCGCGACTACAGCATGTTGCAGCCCATGATCGAACACCTTGGCCTAAAATCTGTACGATTAATGACCAATAATCCGCGTAAGGTGGCCGCTATGGAGGAGCATGGGGTGATCGTATTTGAGCGCATCGCGTTGCACACCGACAGCAATCCACACAACGAGAAGTACCTGCGTACCAAAGTGGGAAAGCTGGGGCATATTGTTGAGGGCGAGGATTAAGACGGGTCGATCAGCGCACTGCCGTCGCAGCGCGAGGCGCATCAGCGATCGCGTTCGACGATATAGTGGGCCAGGTCACTTAAGTGTTCAGCTGCTGTTCCGAACCCATCCAGCGCGTTCAGCGCCGCCTGCAATAACCGTCGCGCTTCTGCTTTCGCCCCGTCCAGTCCCATCAGTTTGACATAAGTCGGTTTGTTGGCCTCGCTATCCTTGCCCCGGGTCTTGCCCAGGGTCTGCGTATCCCCCTCAACATCCAGGATGTCGTCCACCACCTGAAAGGCGAGACCGATGTGGGTACCGTATTCGTCAAGTGCAGACAGTTGCTCTTCCGTAGCACCGGCGGCAATGCCTCCCAGAGCCAGCGCTGCGCGGATCAGCGCGCCGGTTTTCAGGGAGTGCATGGCCTGCAGTTGTTCCAGTGTCATGTCGGAATTGGCGGCCTGGATGTCGATAAACTGCCCGCCCACCATGCCCCGTGGGCCTGCCGCTGCGGCGAGAACCTTGATCATATGCACTTTTTGTTCCGCGCTCAGGCCAGGGGCATCTGCCAGTAGTTCGAACGCGCGGGCCTGCAGGCCGTCACCCACCAGAATAGCGGTCGCTTCGTCGTAGGCCTTGTGCAGGCTGGGTTTGCCGCGGCGCAGGTCGTCGTCGTCCATTGCGGGGAGGTCGTCGTGGATGAGGGAGTAGGTGTGGATTAATTCAGCAGCAGAAGCCGCATGATCAATACCTTCGGTTGATAAGGCAGTATCAATTGCGTGCATTGCACAGAAAACGAGTAAAGGACGAACCCGTTTTCCACCGTTGGAGAAAGCGTAGTCACATGCATCGGTGAACAGTGAAAGTTGAGGCGAATTAGGGGAAAACTCTGATGAATTACCCCGTACCAGTTGGGTCAGGGAGTTCTGACAGCGCCGGCGACAATCCTCGGAAAAACGGGTAAACGGAGTCCTGCTCACTCCGTCTCCTGGAACCCGGAAAAATCGCTTGAAACCGGTTCTTCATTCTGTTCCACGAGCAGCTTAACCTTCTGCTCAGCCGCTGCCAGGCCCCGTTGTGCTTCGCGAATGAGCTTGACCCCCCGCTCAAAGGCCTCCAGAGACTCCTCCAGGCTGGACCCATCATTTTCCACCGTGGCGACAATGGACTCCAGACTCGCCACTGTCGCCTCAAAACCGGGAGTCGCCGAGATGGGTTTGTCTTTTTTTGCAGCCATACATAGTGTCTTTAAGTAGTTCCGGTGTAGGGGTACCTATTTTACACATGTCGTAGAAACTGACGAGTGTTTAGTGCTTGTGGCAAAGAAAAATGTCACCGGATGCGCTCCCCAAACCGTAAGTTATGATTTGCTCCGGGGATAATAAATCTAGGCGGCCTATTTTCTTGACGTTGAATCCCGATTCGACCAATCGATCCACATAGTCAATCCCATAAATACGGAGATGATCAGCCTGTCCAAATGCCGTCCTGCGGCCTTCGGGAGTCTGAATGGATGGATCCTCGTAAGTTTGATCTCTGGATATCGGCACAAGCAGTATCGCCCAACCATCTGGCTTCAATACTCGCGCAAATTCCCGCATGGCCTTACGGTCATCCTGGACATGTTCAAGTACGTGGCTGCAGTAAATCGCATCAAAATAACCATCAGGAAACTGAATTTCAGAGACGTCCATTTTCACGTCGACATTATCGGCGAACATGTCCGCGGTAAGGTAGCCTTGCCCCACCAACCGGCGAAAATATGGTCGTAGGCATATTTCCGGGGCAACATGCAAAAATTTTCCGCCGTGGATTTGCAGGTGGTCAGGGTTAGAGTTGAGGTAGTGGCACAGAAAGCGGTGTCTCTCAAGGCTGTTGCATTGCCTGCACTGTGCATCAAGCCTAGGTGGGTCGCCGAATGGTTTGAATTTGCTGGATGAAGCACCGCACATTTCGCATAGGCGACCTGTCCCTAGATACCGTAGGTCACCGAGGAATTTGGCGGTCTGCGCTATGACAGAATGAGCCGAGTTGAGTCGTAATGATTTCATGAATGCTCTACTTGGAGGTGGATAGGCATAGCGATATCAACGCGAAGTATTATATGTGCATAATTCCGTGGTGGAAAAGCCCCTTCAGGTACTAGTATGCAATACCTGTATCTAGACGAAGTGCAGTACCTATACCCCTTTAGAACCGGAAATTAGAATGAGAAAAGATTTTTTGGTGCATAGGTCCCCCGCAATCGAGGCTGCCGAAATCAATGAAGTGATAGAGATATCCGGTAAGCCATTATTTCACCGATTTTTGGGCCGCATGTTAAGGAAAGCTAGAATATTGAGAACGCGATTTTCATGTAACCGAGATAGCGGTTTGCCACCATCTGTAATGTGGAGCGAACGCGCCAAACGCTACGGAGTGCGTGGAGTGCTCAACTTGGGTCACCGGGAAGGTGAAATTGAGGAGGTGACTCAAAGGCAGAAGGAGGAGATCTTTCCTCATTTGGAATCAGCGCTGAATGGTACCGAGGAAAGAATCCTCGACTATGGCTGTGGGCCGGGTCGATTTACTTCTGCTCTGGCTAAACTTATTCGGGGTACTGCAGTCGGTGTCGATCCCACCCAGCATTTTCTAAACCTAGCGCCCCAGAGTCACGATGTTACGTATCATTTGATGAGAGATAGTGTGGTCCCTCAGGAAGACAAATATTTTGATGTAGTTTGGATATGTTTGGTGTTGGGGGGGGTGCTTGATAACGATGCGTTGCATCTGGCTGCCTCAGAAGTAGATAGGGTTCTAAAGGCCGGAGGAGTTTTGATACTGGTGGAAAATACATCCAGCACTGTAGATGGTGAATATTGGAAATATCGTTCTGTAGACTTTTATAGCACGCTTTTCGGGTTTGCCAATTTAGTTCATGTGGCAGATTACTCTGATTTAGGAGAGCGTATATCAATAATGGTAGGGAGGAAAAGTGTTTAGAACGTCCCTATCCCATAACTGGCTAATATTTTCGATCATAAACCCAAATATCGAATCTCGCCTACAAAAGTATGCGAAGGGAACCTTGCTGGACATTGGCTGTGGAGTTAAGCCCTATAAGAAAATGGCTGCGCCTTATGTGCAAGTACATATTGGCGTTGACCATCAAGAGACCTTGCACGACAAATCGAATATTGATTTGGCAGGATCTGCCTATGATCTTCCCCTTGAAAACGATAGCGTGCAAACCATTCTTTGTACTGATGTGCTGGAGCACCTGGAGGAGCCTAAGAAGGCAATTGCGGAGTCGTTTCGAGTTTTAGCGACTGGAGGATACGCTATTTATACAGTGCCTCTTTTTTGGCATATACATGAGGCCCCGAAAGATTTCTACAGATACACAGAGTTCGGGTTGAGATACATGTTCGATAAATGTGGGTATGAGGTTGTTGAGGTTAAGAGTCTGACAGGGTTTGTCGCAACATTTTCGCAGATGTTAGTGTACTTTCTATTTCGCCTAAGACGAGGTGGAAGACTAAATCCACTTTGGTGGCTGATCCCGCCATTAGGTTCTCTCATTCAGTTGGTTGCTTACATGATAAATAAAGTTGACCCCACTAAAGACTTCACGGCAGAGTATGTATTAGTTGCCCGAAAGCCTGACGGGGTTCCCAGATGATGGGTGCAGGTGGCCGCAACGCCTTCATTCTAGGGTGCGAGAGAAGTGGTTCGACATGGGTGTCGAATGTGTTGGATGCAAGTCGAGAAGTAGAGTTTTTCATGGAACCATTCGCTGACTATGCGGAAATGTTTCCGGGGTTTCCTAATCGCAATTTGTACGTTGATCATAGTAACGATACCTTGGCGGAGGTTGTAGAGTGTGGACTTCCGGCATTAAAAAAGGCCAAGTACGCATTTTTCTACAATCGGACCAGGAATCTGTATTGGAAGAGAGTGGATAGAATAATCATAGGTATGCTTGGTAGCCTGGGGAGATGGTCCGGTTTCGATGTTCCAATTCGGGCAAAACAATTTGAATTGCTTAATTTGAATATGAAGGATTTGCCAATAGGTGGCCATAGAAAAAAAATTGAAATACCCACATTGTCGGTGATCAAAGAATTAAGAATGAATTTTAAGGTTGGTCTTCTGCAGCGTGTCTTTCCAGGCGCTAAATATATTATCGTTGTTAGGCATCCCGGAGCTCAGTTGATGTCGATCATGAAATTGTTCAGTACGGGAAGATTGGGTGAGTTAAGAAGGTCTCTTCTTTCTCTCTATCCTCATTTATCTTGTTCAAATCGTTTCGAGAAATATTCAGGCTACCTAAGGTGTTTGGATGGCCAAAGTGACATGCGAGAAATGCTACTTCTATGGTGGCTTGTGAGTTACGAGACAGCAATCGAAGACTGTAAGCGTTATAACGTTGACTATCTGGTAACATACAACGACGCCATATCGGAGTCTCCTGAGGAAGAGTTTCGAAAAATATTTTCATTTTTGAAGCTTGATTACAGTGAAGAAGTTAGCTCATTTGTATCCTACTCTTCGACAAATTCGGAGAGCGGCAGTGACACAATTCCTTTGTCGTCACTCAACACAATTAGAGATTCATATAACTATTCGAATGAGTCGATCTTAAATATTGATAATGAGATGAAGATTGGGATTGCTAAATTGTACGAAAGATATGATGTCTGCGAAGAGTTGCGCCGCTATATACAGAAATAGACGTGGTTATTTTTACTGAATTTGACCTAACCTGTCATGCTAGTTTTTGATGGTGGTCGTGTTTCAGGACCATTAGCCTATCGCCTCTCAGGATGTCGCTAGATATTAGAATAGGATTGCTTTATTGTGAATGTCTCCGACTGGAAAGCTGTGGTTATCGATTATCCGGACCATATTGCGACCATGATTTCTATCGAGGAGAAACAGTATCTCTACTGGCTGGGTAGATCAGCATGGCAAGGCATAGGTTTGATTGTGGAAATTGGGCCATGGCTTGGCGGTAGCACGTGGTGCCTTGCAGCCGGAATGCACGAATCCGGACACCGACAAAGAAAGCGATTGTTGGTATTCGACAATTTTATCTGGCGCGATTTTATGTCGGAACGTGCTTCACTCGATTTAAAAGCCGGAGAGTGTTTTTACGCTGAATTTTTGAAGAATATAAGTCTTTATGATGAAATTGTTGATTCGTATAAGCAGTCACTTCCTGATGAAATAATTTCCAGCGATCAGGAAGCGAAATCAAAACGATACTCAATGAACGAAAAAGTTGCGTTATTTCAATCATTACCAGGCAATGAGCCGGTAGAGATCGTGTTTGTAGACGGCGCAAAGTCATGGCTGGGATTCAAGCATCTTTTATTTAGCATCGTCGATCGCCTGATTCCAGGCCATTCCTTACTGGTCTGCCAGGATTATAAGTACTGGGGTAATTATTGGGTACCTTTGATGGTGACCTTTCTAAACGAGTACTTTCAGCCAATTCACAATGTGCTATCTGCGACAACAGTAACGTTTCGCCTCGTTCGGTCAATTTCTCGCAGTAGTCTAGAGGCTCTTGCCGATCATATTAGTGATGTATCTACCAGTGACGCGTTGGCCGCCTTAGACAATGCGGCTGAAGACCTTCATAAAGATGGGGATGAATTGGGATCTGCCAACATTCAACTGGGAAAGGTAATGTTTTTGAGTCATCAGAATAAGTTTGACCAGGCAGTAACCGCTTTTCGGGAGTCTCAGGAAAAATGGCCATATTTCATGGGAAATATTCAGCTGGAGCGCGCACGAAAATATTTGTCTGACTCGATATATATCGATATCTCTCCATCTTTGTCAGGACGCATAAGAGAGCTGACGCTCCACGCTGGTAGAGCAATATTGCGCCTCGGAAAATTTGCAGTGAAGTCAGTCAAGCGTGGTTGATGACTTAAAGAGTAAGGCTATAGTAGGAGCCAAATGGCTTGCATTTGCGCAGATAGGAAGTCAGGTCCTTAAGTTCATAGTCGCGAGCATTCTCGCAAGACTTCTCAGTCCTGGGGATTTCGGATTAATTGGAATAATTCTAATTTTCTCTGGATTTGCCGATATCTTCAATGACATGGGGTTTGCGGCTGCACTAATTCAAAAACGGGATGTCAACGAGAGGCACTTCTCTAGTGTCTTTTGGTTAAATATATTTTCTGCTGCGCTATTGATGGCACTACTAATAATTGGCGCGCCATTAATAGCACAATTATTTGACCAACCTAAGCTTACGTCTCTTGCGCGCCTACTTTCGATAAATTTTCTAGTAGGCTCAGTAGTTATCGTCATGCGCGCAAAAATAACAAGAGAAATTGATTATCGTTGGCTCTCGATTATAGAAGTTTTCTGCGCCGCTACTTCCGGCGGGCTAGGTATTGCTCTGGCTCTACTTGGATATGGCGTTTATGCCCTTATCGCACAGTCCCTATCCATGACTGCTTGCCTCACTTTGCTTATCTGGTGGTCCTCCGATTGGCGACCTAAGTGGTTGTTTGATTGGTCAGCTATTAGGGAATTAATTGGTTTCAGCATGGGTGTCGTTGGAGGAAATATGTTGAACTATTGTATTCGAAACGCAGACAACCTATTGATAGCTAAATTTCTTGGGTCTACTGAACTGGGACTATATTCGAGGGCGTATACCATTATGCTCCTGCCACTCAATCAAGTCTCGAGCGTTTTATCCAGGATAATGTTTCCTGCACTTGCCTCTATTCGAGGAGACAAAGCGCGTTGCAGAAAGATATTCTTGGCGGCGATTTCAGCGATAGCATTATTCACTTTCCCAGCTATGTTGGGACTTTTGGTGGTAGCAGAAGATTTTGTGCTAATAATATTCGGTTCAAAATGGGCTGGGATGATACCTGTGCTGCGTGTACTCTGTATTGTCGGAATGCTGCAATCCATTAATGGTACGGTTGGTTGGATCTACAATTCTCAGGGAAGATCAGATATGCAGTTCAGGTGGATTCTTTTTGGCGGTATTCTCTCGTTTGCGGCTTTTGCAATTGGGATTCAATGGGGAATTTTCGGCGTTGCCACAGCCTATGCCATCAGGGTAACTTCAACTATCTGGCTGAATTTTTCAATACCAGGTCGTTTGATAGACATGACGGCCCGAGACGTCGCGAGAGTATTGTTTCCTCAATTGCTTCTTTCACTTGTCATGGCTGGCCTTGTTGCTCTAGTCGGACTGCTGACTCCGGACGATTGGCCCCGGTTAGGCCGCTTTACAATTATGGTCACAACCGGGATGCTAATTTATTTCGGTTCAGTACACTGGTTTAAGCTGTCCGCCTACAAACACTTGCTCGGTTTGGTTCGGGAGAATGCGGTTGGTGTAGACCGTGGGAGTGTCGGAACCAGATTTAATCCAAAAAAATAGTGGCAATAATTATTTTCGGAAAGATTCTGAGGGAATACAGCGCTGCATTTTCAAAAAGACTAGGAGTAGCGTTACCTGCCATTACGGAAGTGTTCCGAAGTGTACAAATTCTGACTGTAATCGATTCCTGGCCTGTCCAAATCAAATTGTCGAATCCTGCGGTAGTGTGTTTCTATATAACGGCTGCTTTGCTATATTTTTTTCCGCATTTTGTCAAATTTTGGGCTATTTCAGAAAATGCCTCTTGGGGAGCATTTGGTGAACAATGAACTCGTAGTTGTGCATTATTGTTCGACTTGGTTGCCACTGACGCAGACATGGATTTACACCCAGGTGAGCCAGCTACAGCGCCTAGGCATTAATACTCATGTTGCATGCAAAAATGTCGAGAATAAGAGCGATTTCAACATTAATAATCTTCACAGCAGAAGCAGTGAATCACTCTTTCGAAAGCTCAAAAAAATTGGTCTGAAAGCATTGCGCATGCGGGACTACTCTCCATTTCTAACAGAGGTGGCAGGAATTGTCGAAGCTGACATTGTCCACTCTCATTTTGGTGACGTTGGATGGGAAAACCTCGGAGCCTTGCGAACAGTTAAGGCACATCATGTCGTCACCTTCTATGGATATGATGTCAATATGCTACCGATGCAGAATGCTCAGTGGATTGAACGTTATGGCGAGCTTTTTTCACAGGCTGACATGTTTCTCTGTGAAGGGTCTCATATGGCGCGCTGTATCGTAGGTCTAGGATGCCCTGACCATAAAGTATTGGTTCACCATTTGGGAGTAGATGTAAGCAAACTTAAATATTCACCGCGTCAATGGCGCAAAGGTGAGACGCTTCGAGTCTTGATTGCAGCGTCCTTTCGCGAGAAAAAGGGTATCCCGATTGCTATACAAGCGTTGGGTATAATTGCGCGTGATATACCGCTTGAGCTGACAATAATCGGAGACGCCGGACCTTCTCCTGACGAACAAAAAGAGAAAAAGAATATTATGGAGGCGCTGCGCAATACTGGGCTAATAAGCTGCACCAGATTGTTAGGATTTAGGCCCCACGATGTCATGTTAAAGGAGTCTCTTACGCATCATATATTTCTGCAGCCAAGTATCACCGCGGAAGATGGAGATACAGAGGGTGGCGCCCCTGTTTCGATTATTGAAATGCTGGCTACCGGTATGCCCGTAGTAGCAACTACGCACTGCGATATTCCCGAGGTTGTGGGTCCCGCATTTGCTAATTATTTAGCGCCGGAACGTGATGTGGAGCAGCTTGCTGATCGTATCAAATTACTTCTGTCAGATACCGATAGTTGGGATGCATTATTGAGCGCCGGAAGGGATCATATCGAACGAGAATACAATTTGGAAACTCAAGTCATTCGATTGGCGAAGATTTATGAAAGCTTACATAAGGAGGAACATGTATATGCCAACTGTTAAAAAGGTTGTACTAATAGACAAATGATTAGCACAGAACATTTTTGGCTGCAGGAGTGCAATATTGAAAAGCGACCCCAATTTGACAGAATCTCATTTTTACGACGATAAATATGCTGCGGGATATCGTTCTGAGCTATCCGGATTTGAAATTGCAAGAGCGAAGGCAATTCATCATTTTATAGAGCAGGTGGTTTCAGTCTCGCATCCCAACCGGATTCTTGATTATGGCGCGGGCAGGGGATTGCATGTCCCACTCTGGAAAAAAATATTCCCGGCGACAGAATTATTTTTGTGCGATGTCAGCTTCGTTGCCATGCAGAATTGCATCGAAGTGTACAATGATCTGTCAAATAACTATAAGTTGATAGAAGATAATAGGGCAGATTTCCAGGACGGTATATTTGACCTTATTGTGAGCGTTGAGGTGATGGAGCATGTCTCAGATTTGTCTGCCTATGTTTCAGACATATTTCGTCTGTTGCGCCCTGGTGGTGTGTTTGTTTTCACGACCCCTTGCGCAAATTACTTTTCAATTGAGCATCTCTACTCGCTGCTCACTGGCAAGATAGATCCCACTCCGGAGGGATATAGGCGCTGGAGTTGGGAAGACCCGACTCATCTAAGGAGGTTGAGAAGTAGCGAGATGCAGCGCCAACTCCTGTCAGCAGGGTTTTCCCGGACTGTATTCAGGTTCAGGTCCCATCTTTTTTCCTTCCTTTGTACATATCTACCCCCAAGGAACAAGTTCAGACGGGCTCGAAACTGGCTTATGACGCTTGACTACAAGCTGTTCAGGAGATTGCCCAATGGTGCCTCGATTGTGGCGGCGGCACAGAAGGCCTGAAAGATAGGTATCTTCCAGGGCAGATTCTTGGTCGAGTTATAGGCCTGCGGTTTGGCGCTATACAAATCCGAGCCTTGCAGTTGACTTAAAGAGCGAGTGTCGACTGTATCGAAAGGTTTTCATAGTAGATTGGTCATATCTTCTTTAAGCTGGGTTTTCAAATAATTACCAGTCCATAACGTAAATGCGGGATGGTCGCTGCGTTTAAGTGCAAGTTTCGTGAATTTGCCAAGCAGTGGCGTGGCCAGGAAAATCAGCAAGATGACATGTGCCGTATAGGTGCTTCTCTTTAGAAATGCCTCTGCTTTGGACCAGAAGACCAAAGATTCTCGAAGATTTGAACTTTGTCCCTTCATATACGCGATCCAAAAAAGGATATTTGTAGCCAAATTAAGGTACTTTGCGTTTCCGGAAACCATGCTGCACACGTCCAAAATAAGCTTGTGGTGAGATTCAAGGTGTTCTTTTGAAAAAGATACATTTCCGATTGATTCTCGATCAGCATTGGGTTTGCGCCAAAAATTATCCACTTCATTGAAGTACTCGAAACATGATCCCTGCAAAAGCGCTCTCAAACTGATGTCCCAGTCTTGCCATGAAGTTAGTTTTTCATTCCACCCATCCAATCTCAACAGAGTTGATTTTTTCCATGTGACCCCAGCGCTCAACCAAATGACATCCATCTTCAAAAAACGGGAAATGGGGTCTTCTTTGGTTGGAGTGTTGATCAGAGTATCGCTGTCTCCCGGTGTATCGATAAAAGCCAAGGTCGCTGAAACAAAAAAATCAAGGTTAGGGTTGGAATCGATTATGCCGATCCGCCTTTGTATGCATCTGGTGGACAATAAGTCGTCAGAATCAAGAAATACTATGTAGTCTGCGGTTGCGTGCCTCCAACCGATGTTTCTGCAAACCGGGGCTCCTCTTAATTCCCCTTCGCGACTGATCACCCGAAATCGACTATCATCCGCTATCCATTTTCTAAGTGTGTGCAAATGTGCTGTTGGCGAGCCGTCATCTACTACAAGGCATTCCCAAGCAGTACTGGTTTGGCTTTTGATTGAATCTAGAGTTTCAAGTAGCAGCCCGGTTC
Source organism: uncultured Gammaproteobacteria bacterium (assembly GCA_963762235.1). Taxonomy (GTDB): domain Bacteria; phylum Pseudomonadota; class Gammaproteobacteria; order Pseudomonadales; family Halieaceae; genus Marimicrobium. The sequence goes on from CAVXKH010000014.1 coordinate 80,819, forward strand.
TATCGAAGCTAGGAATTACGATGCTGATTCGCACATTGCTATTCTTGTGTTCCAAGGTGGGACTAAAGTCATTGATCATGATTGTTCAAATAGTTTGAGCGCTTGGCCTGATTATACTCGGTGGCTGCTACTTTGATTAGTGCGAATGAAGTATTTGAGATTTGCGCACAATTCCCATAGTCTGTGCCTTGTACTTCTATATTGTGAGGGAGCCCCAACACTGCATACGGTTGATTAAATGACGAGAAAATTCAAACGTAAAACTATCGCGATTATGAGTAGATCTGATTCTTCCGGCGGTGGGGCAGGGCGTATAGCTGAAAATAATCATCGGTTTCTTCAGCAGTCACAATACGGTGTGGATCATTGGGTTGTCTACTCGCGCGATCTCGAGGGGAAGAGCCTGAAATATCTGACGGGCGGCCGGGTAGGCCATTTCATCTGGCGCCTGATGGCGGTGATTTCAAGAAAACTTGGCTACCCTGACATATTCACCCCTGAGTTGTTGATTCTGAATCTGTCGCGATTCCGCAGCAGATACGACTTGATTCACCTTCATGATACATCCAAAGCGATCTCGCCATACACTATAAAAGAACTCGCGCGGAAAGTGCCGGTTGTCTGGACGCTGCATGATTGTTCTCCCTTCACTGCTGGGTGTATTTATCCGATGGATTGCAACAATTTTAGAACGAACTGCCATAACTGTGGGATGCTGGATGAGTGGCCATTGAATACGCGCAGGGATCGTACCGCGCGAATTCATGTTCTGAAGAAGGCCTGGTTTCTGGGCCTTGATGTGCACCTAATAGCACCTTCTCAGTGGATCGCAGATCAAGTTTTGGCCTCAGGTATGTTTTTGAGGCCCCCGGTGGTTATACCCAATGGAGTAGATACGGATGTATTCTCTCCGCCGGCGGCTATTTCGGCATTACGCAAGACTGCAGGAATTCCAGACAACAGGCTGGTCGTTATTTTAGTGGCGCATTCACTTCATAATCGCAGAAAGGGCCTCGCCTACTCCCTGCAGTTACTCGAATCCTGGAAGGACCGTATACATCTTGTTCTGATTGGGAAGCTCGATTCGAGTCTGAAGGATGTGCTGGAAAAATATAGTTATACCTCCACTGGGTATCTTGAAGATCAGAGAATTCTTGCTAACTGGTACTCACTAGGTGATGTTTTAGTATTTACTTCGCTAGCGGACAATCTTCCGAATGTAGTGCTGGAAAGTATGTCCTGTGGTACTCCGGTGATCGCATTCTCCGTGGGCGGGGTACCCGAAATGATTGATCACGATGTAAATGGTTGGTTGGCCACCCCGGGCGACTTCGTTACCCTTGAGCAGGGTCTGTTGAAGGCGTATGAAGACGGCGATGCCCTGAGGGATTGGGCCGAAAATGGTCGGGAAAAGGTCAAGAAGAAGTTTAGCGAGGAGTTGTTTCGTCAGAAGTACCTTGATCTGTACGCCGCCATCCTGGGAATTAAAGATGATGGATAGTTGACGAACTCTGAGAATGTAGGGCGATGCGAGCATTGCCAACTAAAAATCAATTTGTATTTTCTCAATAAGCTCTGTTGTAGATATAGCAGGCGTCCGAGGAAAATATACGACTTCGCACACATTTGAAAACATGTCGAATTTTCCTTGCCAATCATCACCCATAACGAGAATGTCCGCCTTGTGTTCCACGATATAGTCTCCTTTCAATTCAAGGGATTCTTCAAGAAACACATGGTCCACACACCTGAGGGCCGAAATAATAGCCACTCTTTCTCTCTCTGAGTAAACAGTTTTTCGCCCCTTCTTTCTACTATTTAATTGGTCGGTCGACACGCCCACGACTAGCGAAGTCCCGAGGTTGGCAGCCCGTTGCAGAATTTGCAGATGTCCGAGATGGAACACGTCGAACGTGCCAAATGTAATGACTATTTTGTGTTTGTGATCGTTCACCAGATTTCCAAAGGTTTTAGGTGTGTGTTGCGCAGGCCTAGCGCTTCAATTTGAGCAGTGAGGACTCGAGAAATGATAACAGTTTTCCTGCTAGGGCAACAAAGCCATTTGACATGGCCATGGAGCCGGACAGCCACATCCACTCGGGAGAGATATTTCTCCCCCTGAAAATAACTTTGAAGATGATGTCAAACAACTCCCCGATTCGGATGCGGTGAGCGAGTGTTCGTCTTTGGGATATCGAGTGACTGGTCAGCGCGAATACTGGAGTATTTGCAATTGCCATGGCCTCTTGGGCCGTCGGAAACTTATACAATCGCTCAAACTGCGCCAATACGTCGTCATTTACCAGGGATAAATCGTCCAGCGTGCCTTTTCTCAACATAAATTCGGTGAACTCAAGCATTGCTCCCTGTATGGTTTCGGCAATCCGGGAGTCATACGTATGGGATTTTTCGTTCATATAAGGAAATACCTGATTTTCCTCCCGGTAATAACTCGAAGTCGTGGGGTGGTCTGCGGCCGCGAATACTTCCTCAAGCAGCAACATGGCACCCAGCTTGAATAGCCAACTGTTCTTCCTCGAAGTCACATCAGAGAAAAAGGCAAAATAGGGGGCCCCGTCGGCTACCTCCTGCCTTTTTTTTCCCACACCAAAATAGAAACCCGAAAATCCGCTACTATTTACCCTGCGTACTATCCTGTGTAGCGCATTGTGGCAGGAGAGATGCCATCCTATATCCACAATGCCGAATTTGGATTGATCGAAAACCTGCTCTTGTGACAGATAATCTACAACGTTCCGCCAGCTCGACTCGAAGTGGTCGGAAATTATCTCGCAGTACTGGGATTCTGAGAGCCACAACAGAAGCGCTTTGACGGTATCTTTATCAGTGGCGCTATTCGCACCCTGTCCCGACCGAGTAATTGCTTCCACTAGGGTTGCAATATTTTCATCCGGCAAGGATAGATCTTTGAAAATTTCCACGACGGATTTTCTCGGGTACTTATTTACAAGTAGATCTATGAATTCCGTATCGAACAATTCAAACGATGATGGATACCAGGCGGCCCTTGATCCATATAGATATCGAAGTTCCAGGTTGTATCCTCGGGCGCTATTAATCTTCTCGGCGAGACGGTAAAAGATCTGGCCATTCCTAGCTACAAAATAGAGCTTGTCTATTCCATTCGCACGGGCAGTATTTAAAACCCAGAGGACAAAGGCATTGAATAGCGGTGCGGCGACAAAATAGCCGATAGCGAGCAGATGGTGATTTACATAGCCATTATCAGACTGGTTGTTAAGAAGGATCCTTGAGGCGGCTGAAACTCTTGATAATGCAATTTGTTTTGGGGAGGGCAGCTTTGAAATAGGGGATCGATAGAATTTCCGAAAGTGTCGAGAAGCCCGTTGCAGTTTATAGGACACTTTCTGCCAGATATTGCTTCTATACAGTAGCAGGGATTCATACGGCGAAGCTAGTTGGAATGCTGGAATATAGACTGTTTTCAACCCCTTTGCCTTTGCCATTCTAATATCAGATATTAGGTTGTCGCCATGATGGGTGATGGAAGTTGGCTGCACGCCCTCCTTGTGGAGAACATGTGTGTAAAGGTTGCCTGACCTCTTTGTCAGGCCAACTTCACCCGATAGGTAGAGGTTGTCGACATTTGCTTCATACCCACACCGAAGCAGCATGGCGATTACTGTTTCCATGGGCAAATAGATATCGGAAATAAATATAACTCGCTTCCCCGTTAATTTTATTTCCTGATATTGCGCGAGAGTTGACTGAACTGGCACCATGCTTTGCAGTTCAAGCTCCAGCTCCATGGATAACATGGCTTGCGGATCGAAGGAGATTTCTACAAATCGGGAAAGCTCACTGTAAATGTCAGCGATTTGTATGTCTTCCCTGGAAGAGTGTTTTCTGGCGTTCGATTCTGCCACCACACGCTGCTGAGCCAAAACCTGTATAGCGGTATCTTTGTCAGTATCGCTGGGCTGCTCTTGCAATGTCACACTGGCAAGTTGCAGAAAAAGGTCTGTAGGCTGGCTATAGATGCGGGTTATGCATGTGTCAAATACATCAAATGAATGTATTTCAGGCATGGTCGCCTCGGATTAGCTTGGATAAACGTGCCCACTGTTGTTTGGAGGCTTCCCCACCTGTACTGTTTCCGTAGACGCCCGTAACAATTTCCCGATTTTTCACGGCATAGTTTGCTTGATATTTTTTCGGCTCCCGCAAATAGGAGGAGAGTGACACTAGCAACGTATTCATATCTTGAACGATTTCCCCAAACCTGTATTCCCTGCCCAGAGAAAAGCCATTTTTAAACGGCGGCTCGACATCCAGAAAAATCGTGGGTCGATCAAGTGCCAGATAATCAAAGGCAATGGATGACCAGTCGCAAATCAGGATGTCCGTTTGCAGCAGAAGGCCTTCCGCATCCGGAAACTCCTTCATGGAGCAGTAGCGCACGTTATCGAATGTCATCGAGCTGATGCTCGCGTTCAGGTGGCTGCGAATCACCAGGGTCGCCATGTGCTGGCGGCAGACCTCACTCAGCTGCTGGATGAACGAGTCCTGGCTTTCCCCGAAGGGAAACAATTCCCGGCCCTTGTCATCCTGTTGCCATGTGGGCGCGTAAAGGACGACCTTGTTTCCTGCGGGTATGGAGGCTCTTTCCCGGAATAATGGATCGGGGGGCTGTCGCAGGAACAGTCTGTCAGCCCGGGCATACCCCAGGGCGTGAACAATGTCTGCTCTAAAACCGAACTTGTCCTGGTAAATCTGCTTCAGCAGTGGAGAGGAGACCCACACCTCGTCGTACCGATGTTGTAAGCGAAAGTCATCAGGAATGAATCCCTTGAAGGGGATGCCGTGCCATACATCAATAAACAGGATATTCGTCATCGATATAAAGGGGCGCATCGCATGCAGGCCATGGTCGGTAATCATGGCGCTGCAACGACCCACCAGCAGCATGTCGCGCAGGCTGCCACACCTGCAGGACATTAACCCCTTCGTCCTTCAGTACCTGGCAATAGTGCGGGTCCAGGGAGAGGAAATAGCAGTCGAACTCATTGGTATAAGAGCGCTGCCACTCTTCGTACAACGCTTTCAGGTTGCCCGACAACTGGTGGCCGTAGAGAACCACCACGGGCCTGCGGGGCTTGCGGGTACAGTTTTCTGGCGCAGATGGCCAACAGGGTGTACAGGCCCTGCCGGAGAAGAATCAGCCAATGGCGCGGATCGCTTTTATCTATTTTCATGAAAGACGTTCGATGGCCCCGGATTGATCATTGCCCTGGAGACAGATTCTGGAAGAGCGTCAGGAATTTGTCACTGATCACGCGCCAGTCATACTGCTCCTGCACCTGTTGTCGCCCGTTGCGGCTGAGATTCAGGCGAAGGTCCTGGTCATCCAGCAGCGTAAGAATAGCTTGCGCTATTCCTGCGGGCGATTTTCCCGCCACAATCAGGCCTGTTTCCTTGTCGCTGATGATATCCCGAACGCCCGGGTAGTCAGCGGCAATAGTGGCGCAACCACAGGCCAGGGCCTCCATGATCGCAACGGGCGTCCCCTCCTGGTCGCCGCTGTCAGTGACCACGGAGGGAAAGACGGCGATGGCGGCAGTTTGTAGATAGCGGGGTATATCCCGGTTGGTCAGCGGGCCGGTAAACGTCACGTGGTCGGCGATATCCAGGGTATTGCATAGCTCAACCAGCGGCTGCTTTAACGGCCCGTCTCCAATAACGGTCAGGCGTTCATCGGGGTGATCTTGCCAGCACCCGCGGTAGAGCCTTTAACAGGTATTCGATGCCTTTTTTGTCGACCAGTCGGCCCACGAACAGCAGTCCCTTGCGGCTAACGCTCTGCGCCGGTGGAATGAATGTATTGTGGGAGTCCACCCCCATGGGGATGACGCTGATATCACGTTCATCCTTCAGTCCCATCTCCAGCGCCGTCCGCTGCATAGCGCTGCTGACAACGGTAAGCGCGTCTGCGCGGTGTGTTATCGATTTTTTAAGCCAGGAAAGCAGTGTGCCCTGCAGTGCAAATAAATCTCCACCGTGGGAGGTCAGGACCACAGCAGGCCTACCCCTGGCGAATGGTCGAGCCAGCAGCGCAACAAGGCCCTGGGGAATGATCCAGTGGGCGTGAATGATATCGTAGTGGTTTTTTCGCAGCAGCCGTATGGCGAGCATCAACTGGCTGACAAAAAAGAGCGGTACCAGCAGCAGGCGCAGCCGGTTCTGTTTGAGGTTGGGAAGAATGCCGCCGTTGTAGGCCAGCGTCTGCCACGACTCGAAACAATAGCGGAAGCGAAATACCGGGATGCCGTCGAGAACCTCCTCGGTGGCTAGGTCCCTGGCATGAGGGGCAATCACATGGATGACGTTATCCCTGGACAGGTTCTGGCACAGGTTGTCGACAAACTTCGGTTCGGTATCGTCTTTCCAGCGCGAGTAGGTTGATGTGAGAACCAGAATTTTCATCGTTTATGCTGGCGTTCCCTAAGGGCGACCGGATCAGGTGCCGTCTGCAAGGGGCTTCTGAAGAATCCACATTGCCGGAGATGCCCAGGGCATATATCTGGCGATAAATAGCGCCGCCATCCATTTTACAGATCCCTTTTGCAACATGTAACCAACACCGAATTTATCCGGATCTGCAACTACCTTGGCAGTGTAATTCTCGATGCGGAACTTGCGGCACAGGTTTTTCAGTGTCCAGAACGTGAAGTGGAGTTCATGATAGTAGTCGCCCCTGCCCATTGCGCGTACATAGCGGTGCGCCAAAGCTCGAGGCACCAGTGATAAAAGCGGTAATATTGTAGTGTGGCTCCATGAACATGACGCGATTAGCCCCAGAGAAGTAACAGAATCCCCCTGGCTTCAGTACCCGAAAAATCTCGTTAAACATGCTGGCTCGCATCGGGTACATGCTCATAGATCTGGGTGCAAACTACAACGTCAAAGCTGTTGTCAGCCAGATCCATTTGCATTGCATCGCCGTGCTTGAAACTGAGATTTTGCTTGCAGAAAGTCATGTTGGCGTGGGCCATGGCGGGTGTGTCGATATCTATCCCTGTCACATGTCCGAAGTAATTCGCCAGGTAGTTATCGATGATGCCATTGGAACTGCCGACATCAAGCAGGTGCAGTTGTGAGAGTTCTGCAGTACCGATAAAGTCCTGGCAGACCCGTACGATGCTTTCTGCCTTTCTGATGCGTATGTCGCTGTTGAAAAGAGAGGGCTTCAGTTCAGAGTAATTGTACTGGTAGTCGCGATTCATTCTTTGCTTATGCTCAGAAAACTAGCATCGATTGCCAGGTGCAGTATGTCATTTATATCAGCGGGGCAGCTCGACTTGTCCGCGAATATCCAGGGGCGGCCAACACGGGAATTCGATGTGCATGCATGGCTTCTCTTATGCGCCGAACGATACTGTCACTGTCAAGGCCGGTCCAGTCCAACTGCTCCTGATGCGCGCCGTGCTCGACGAACTCGTCGGGGAGCCCCAGGTTTATAAGGGCTGTCTGGGACCCTGGGCGGCGAGAAATTCATTGACGCCGCTGCCCGCGCCACCGGCAACCGCGTTTTCTTCTAACGTAACGAGCAGGTCATATTGGCTGGCCAAATTGAGAACTGTCGCTTCATCCATGGGCTTCACCCAGCGCATATCCACTACGGTGGCATTTAACTGTTTCGCTGCCGCCATGGCTTCGGGCAACAAGGTACCAAAATTGAGAATGGCCACTCGCTCCCCGCTGCGCACCTGCACCGCACGGCCGATTTCCATTTGCACCATGGCATCGCTAATGATCGCTCCGGGCCCGGTGCCCCGGGGATAGCGAATGGCGGCGGGACCCGGGATACTGATAGGCGGTGTAGAGCATCTGCCGGCATTCATTCTCGTCGGAGGGCGCGCCGATCACCATATTGGGAATGCAGCGCAGGTAACTCAGGTCAAACGCGCCGTGATGCGTAGGGCCGTCCTGTCCTACCAGGCCTGCCCGATCGATGCCGAACGTCACATCGAGATTCTGCAGGGCGATATCGTGAATCAACTGGTCGTAACCGCGCTGCAGGAAGGTGGAGTAGATAGCCACCACGGGTTTGAGTCCGTCGCAGGCCATACCGGCCGCCAGAGTCAGTGCGTGCTGCTCGGCGATGGCGACATCGTAGTAGCGTTTGGGAAAGCGTTTGGCGAACTCCACCATGCCCGAGCCCTCGCACATCGCGGGGGTGATGCCCACCAGGCGATTGTCGCGCTGCGCCATGTCGCACAGCCAGCGTCCGAACACATCCTGGTATTTGGGTCCACCGGGTTTGGCGACTGCAACCGCCGGTTGCGGTCCCTTGGGTTTGGCCTCGATCTTGTTGATGGCGTGGTAGCCGACAGGGTCCTTCTCGGCGGGCAGGAAGCCCTTGCCCTTCATGGTGCGGATGTGCAGGAACTGCGGCCCCTCCAGGTCTTTCATGTTTTCCAGTGTGTGGATCAGTCCCGGCAGGTCGTGGCCATCCAGCGGGCCGATATAGTGAAAACCCAGTTCTTCAAACAGGGTGCCGGGGGCGACCATGCCCTTCATGTGTTCTTCTGTCCGTTTGGCCAGTTCCCAGGCCGGGCGGATCTTTTCCAGCACCTTTTTTGAGCCCTCGCGCATGGCGATATAGAACTTGCTGGCCCAGATCTTGGCAAAGTAGGTGGCGAGCCCGCCCTTGTTGTGGCCGATGGACATCTGGTTGTCATTCAGGATGACCAGCATATTGGGTCGCTCGTGGCCGGCGTGGGCGAGTGCCTCAAGCGCCATACCCCCGGTGATGGCGCCATCGCCGATGACCGCGATCACCTTGCGGTTGATGCCCAGGTGCCTGGCCGCCAGCGCCATGCCCATGGCGGCGGAGATGCTGGTGGAGGAGTGGCCCGACGCCAAACGTGTCGTACTCACTCTCGGCGCGCTTGGGAAATCCCGCCAGTCCGCCAGCCTGGCGCATGCTGTGCATCTGTCCCATGCGGCCGGTAAGGATTTTGTGGGGATAGGTCTGGTGACCCACATCCCAGACTATGCGGTCATGCGGTGTGTTGTAGATATAGTGCAGGGCGACGGTAAGCTCGACCACGCCGAGGCCGGCGCCAAAATGCCCGCCCGTCTGGCCCACGCTGTACAACAGGTAGGCCCGGAGTTCTTCCGTGAGTTGCAACAGTTCCTGTGTGTTCAGATTATGCAGCGAAGCGCCCTGATCAATTCTGTTCAGTAGCGGGGTAGCAGGTGGAACTACAGGGATTTCGGACAGCATGGGCGCGATTCTAGCGCATCTTGACGCAAAAGTAGTGGGTCAGGGGTGGGAAGAGTTTCCCGGGACATCGGGAGTGTCCTGTTCCACCTGTGTTTGCAACAGGACTGACAGGCGCAGATAACCGTGCTCATTGAGGTTGACGCCATCGCCACGGAAGTAAATGCCCCTGGGCATGCCGTCGGCGCCTGCCAGAAGGGGGTTGGCGTCCAGAATAACGACCCGATCTTCAGTTTTCGCCCAGGCCTGCAACAGTTGTACGGTCTGGTCTATGGTCTGGTTGTCCTGGGGGTACAGCAGCGTTTTCAGTGGTGCGAAGACGTAAAATCGGCGAGTAATGCCGTAGGAGGCATCCAGTTCAACCAGTTCGCGGATGGCGGCGGCCAGCTGTGCAGGAGATTTGTTGTCGCGGATATGAAATTCGCGTTGCCGGGCAGCAACACCACGGTATCGGGCTGGTAAAAGCCGATCAGCTGGCTGTAATTGAAACTGATGTCCTCAACAATGGCCTCGCCCAGACCGCGCATCAGTACCGGCCGGGGTGCCAGTTGGTCTTCCAGGTTGGGCCACAATTTCACACGCTGTCCGCCCACCACCACAATCGGGCTTGGGGGAAGTTGCATCCGGGTGTCCGCCGCCGCGTAGCTTGCGACTTCCCGCGCCCAGGCATCGGGTGAAGTGTTCAGGGTTTCCATGGTGTCCCTGGACATCAACCAGGTCAGGTGAACGATAGGCAATAGCAGCAGTAAAGAGCATGCAATGCGAATGGCTTTCCAGGAGTACATGCTCCGGGTCCCGAGTGTTGGATGTCTGCCGAGTGTGGCGTAAACGCACCCCACGGGCAATGCGGGAAGTGTTCGTGCTGTGAACCCGTTCTCAGCCTGCAGTTCGAAGTGGCTTTCGGGCGTCCCCGCAGTGTAGGATTGGCCAATGATCTATCAACGCCATATACCACCACAAGAGCTGTTTCGGCTCAGCTGGAAATGCTGATGCAGAATGGGCGGTTCGCCACGATCAGTCTGCATATGGTGGGTCTGCTTGCCACGGTATTGATGTTATGGCCCTTCATGCCATCGACCACGCTGTTACTGTGGGCCGCCGCTTTCCTGATACTGTTGCTTGTCCGCTCCCTGCAGATGAGCAACGCCCTGGTGGAACGGCGCTACCAGACCCATCCCAGGCGCCTCTACTGGCAGCTGCTAATCGGGGCGGCGCTCACCGGTATCGTCTGGTCGGCAGTCTACATTTTTTCCACCCGGCACCTACCGGTCACCATGCAGTACGTGTTTCTGTTGCTGATCGTTATGATCACAGCATTTTCGCTGGGCTTCTCGGTTGTCGTGCGGGAATATTTTATTGTCTATATGTTCACCTCCCTGTGGCCCATTGCCTGGTGGAGTCTGGTTCACTATTGGGATCAGCCGTACAACCTGCTTATTGGACTGGTATTACTGGCGTTTTGTGCCCTGTTGATCTATGTCTGCGACCAGACCTACCAGACGTTTCGCAATATGATCTCGCTGGCCTGGGAGCGCGAGCATATTGCGCAGGAACTGGGCGATCTGACGAGTTCCCTGCGGGATCGCAACCGGCAGCTGCTGGATGCGCGGCGGCAGCTGACCGACCTGGCCAATGTTGATGAGTTAACCGGGCTGGGCAACCGGCGTCTGGTAAACAGCGTACTCCAGGAGGAGATCAACCGGGCCCGTCGCAGTGGTGCGGAGCTGTCGGTGATCATGCTCGATGTGGACTATTTCAAGAGCTACAACGACAACTACGGCCATCCTGCAGGTGACGAAGTGTTGCAGAAACTGGCGGACATCATGCAGCGTGCTTCCACCCGGGCCGGTGAAGTGGTGGGGCGCTACGGCGGTGAGGAGTTTATCCTGATCCTGCCTGGAACGTCGGCGGCAGCGGCCCTGCGCACTGCTTCGCGGTTGCGGGAGATGATCGCGCAGGAGCGGATTCCCCATGCGACATCCTCAGTGGCGGAGTACATTACTATCAGCCAGGGCGTCATCACCGTGCGGCCGGAGGGCGAACATCTGCCCGCGCATCTGATCCAACTGGCGGACCGGGCGCTCTACAATGCCAAGGGAGCCGGGCGCAACGCCATCGCTGCGCAATGATACTGGCTGGTCTGGTCGGCTACTCCGGGTAGTCTTTAAGGGCGTGTATCTGGCGTCGTTGTTTCTTGGTGGGCCGGTGGGCAGGGCGATCTATCATGCCCCCGGCGGCTTTGCGAGCCAGCGCCTGCGCTTCGCGTTTGGCCAGGCTTGCGGCTGTTTCCTCATACAATGACTGCGCCTCTGGCGCCCCGCGCCGCTGGTCGCTGAGCTGCTTTACCAGCACCACCTTTTCATCCCAGCCCTGGCGAATCTGCAGGATATCACCCGCAGTGATCTCCTTTGAGACCTTCACCCGCTGTCCGTCGAGGTGCACCTTGCCACTCTCGATAGCGGCCTTGGCGAGGCTGCGGGTTTTGAAAAAGCGCGCTGCCCACAGCCATTTATCCAGGCGTATTTTGCCGGGCGGGTCAGTTCGGTCGATCATAATCGGGGATCACCGGGCATGATTTCGTCGAAATGGTGTATGCCCGGGAAACGGGTGTCGATACGCTTGTGCCGCTTGCTGTCCGGTTGCAGCAAGGTGAGCAAATGGGCGATGCCGTATTGTTGTGCGCTGGCCAGCACCTGCTCGGTGTCATCAATCAGCAAGGTGCGTGAGGGATCGAAGGGGTGCAGGGCCTGCAAGCGGTGCCAGAACTTCTGCTCTTCCTTCGGGGCGTGCAGATCGTGGGAGATTACCACGCGATCGAACCAGTGGGTGATGTCCACGTTATCCATCTTGATGTCCAGCGTCTTGCGATGGGCATTCGTGACCATGACCACGTCCCGGTGGCTGTGGTGTAGTCGGGTGAGAAACTCGATGGCGAAGGGCCTGATGCTGATCATGTGTTGCAGTTCGCGTTTCAGTGCCGCAATGTCCATATCCAGTCGCTGTGACCAGTGGTCCAGGCAGTACCATTGTAAGGTGCCCTGCTCGGCACTGAATTCTCCGTGCAACCGCGCGTTGGATTCCTCCTCCGATATCTGGTGTCTGGCGGCATAAAGGCGTGGCAGATGCTCGGTCCAGAAATAGTTGTCGAAATGCAGGTCCAGCAGAGTGCCGTCCATGTCGAGTAATACCGTGTCGATACAGCCCCAGTCAACCATGCACCATTCCCGGGCCTCACCCGGCGTGGTGAGGCAGTTTTCGTGGGGGTGATTATGCCTCTTTTTGGCGTGCTCTGGCAGGCTCCGCGGGTCGCGGCCTGCGACAGTGGTATATTGGTGCGCATGACGGACACAGTAAAAGCACGGGAGTTACAACAGTGGGTATCCCCGTTGCTGCGCCTGTGCCGGGCGGCGGGTGAGCTGATCTGCGGGCACTATAACGCCCCCGAGGCCCATGCGTTTGCGGCCAAGGGGGACGATTCTCCCTTAACCCTCGCCGATCTTGCGTCCCACGCTGAACTGCAGGCAGGATTGGGCTCCCTCGATCCCAATCTTCCCATTTTGTCCGAGGAGTCGGCGCCGGCGGATATTGCAAAGCGGCGCCAGTGGCAACGCTACTGGCTGGTGGACCCGCTGGATGGCACCAGGGAGTTTCTGGCAAGGACCGGTGAATTCACCATCAACATTGCCCTCATTGATAACCATCGGCCGGTGCTGGGCGTGCTGTACCTGCCATTGGAGCGGGTCGCTTATGTCGGTATTCCGGGGGTGCTGGCGCACCGTTACAGCGACTCCGGGGAAGGCAGCTGGTCGGTCAGCGCACTGGCGACACGCAACCTGCAGGCCGGCCAGGCTATGCGTGTGCTGGCCAGTCGGCGGCACAGTGGCGGCTCGCTGCAAGCGTGCCTGGAATGGCTGGACGAACACTGGGGATGCGTGTCCAGAGCAAACATGGGTAGCGCACTGAAATTCTGCCGGATGGCGACAGGGCAGGGGGATTTCTACCCGCGGTTTTCACCCTGCTGCGAGTGGGATACGGCGGCGGGGCAGGCGGTGCTGGAGGCCGCCGGGGGGCGCGTACTGGGATTGGACGGTGAACCGCTGCGCTACAACTGCCGTGATTCGCTTTACAGCCCACCCTTCTATGCCATTGCGGATAGCGCCCACCCACTTTGGGCGCAGTTGCTGCAAGCCGGGCTGGAGTAGTTCGCAAAAGCAGGCAAGCGGGCTTGTGTCGGCATTCCGTCAGGGTATAGAGTTGCAGGCCGTCCAAACAACAATGTCGGTAATATTGATAGCGCGATGAATGGGCCAACTGACAATGGCATGTCCGGTAACGATGAAGCGGCCAACGAATTGATGACGCCGGGCATGCGTTTGATGAATTTACAGGCGAAACACCGGGAGTTGGATGGGCGTATTGAAGAGTTGCACAGCTACCCCTACCAGAACCAGATCCTGCTGCAGCGATTGAAGAAAGAGAAACTGCGCCTGAAAGACGCTATAACACGGCTTAAAGACGATATGATCCCCGATCTCAATGCCTGAGCGTGGCTTAGGTCACCCGACTGGCTGCACATGACGCGATGCGCCCGCCGCTCCTTCCAAATCCAACAAAAATCTTTTGACCTCCAGTCCTGCGGCGAAACCGGTCAGGGTGCCATTGCTGCCGATCACCCGGTGGCAGGGCACTACAATAGGCAGAGGGTTGCGACCGTTGGCGGCACCTACCGCTCGCACCGCGGCCGGATTGCCGATGGTCCGGGCAATATCCCGGTAACTGCGTAATTCTCCATAGGGGATGTCTGCCAGTGCACGCCAGACAGACTGTTGGAATGGCGTGCCCCGCGCCGCCAATGGCAGTTCAAAGTGGCGCCGCTGCCCGGCGAAATAGCCGCTCAGTTGGCTGGCGCAGGCCGCCAATACGGCATCGCTGGTTTCAATGTCGTCGTTAGCGCTGTAGCGGCCCTCAAATTCGATGCTGACCAGATGCGCGCCGTCGGAAACCAGGCGCAGGCTGCCGACCGGCGTGTTCAGGTATTGAAAATTCATGGGCTCAGGCTCCTCCATAGCAGGTTGGCGGCGTAGCTGCGCCACGGGCGCCAGTTCGCCGTGGGTTCCGGCAGGGCGCCAGCCGGGTTGTGCAGTCTCGCCCAGGCTCTTTCCAGACCGAGATCCTTTGTTGGAAAAACATCCGGCTGCCCATGGCCGCGCATGGCTGCCATAGCGACGGTCCAGGGTCCCACACCCTTTACGGCGGCCATGGCCTCGATATCCAGTTCGTCCTCGCGTTCGCTGCAGTGCCGGCACAGAGTGCGCAGTGTCTCGCGGCGCCTGCCGGGCATGGGGAAGTGCTCGTCACCCAGCACGGCAATGGCGGCGGCACCGGGAAACATCACACGGTCGCCAGCAGTGCCCGCAGCGGCGGCGAGTCGGGCGAGCACACCCCGCGCTGCCTGTGTGCTGATCTGCTGACCCACAATACCGCGTATCGCGGCCTCATACAGGGACCAGTGTCCAGCGGAGCGAATACCGGGAAAACGCCGCAGCAGCGTTGCCAGCCGTTGATCCTGCCCCAGCACCTGATGGATTGCCGCGGGGTTGGCGTCCAGGTCAAACATACGTCTTACCCCGGCCACGGCGGGCAGCAACAGGCTGTGGTCCGCCAATTGCAGTTCCAGTCGCAGGGCGTCTTTTCCCGCCATGGGGCTAACCTCGAAACTGCCGGGTGCACCGCCCAGCATAATGTTGCGTCGGTAACTCTGCGGCGTGACGAATTCCACCCCCGCGATGGCGTGGCGCGTGAAGAAGTCCGCGACACCTTCCCAGTCATAGGGTGGCCGGTAGTGCAACTGCAACGCTATATTGGCACTGGCGGTCGTGCCGCTGCGTCGGCCGCGCAGGGCGCCGGGCGGCAGCCGGAACTGTTGTCGCACGGCGCTGTTGAAACGCCGCACGCTGCCAAAACCGGCGGCGAAGGCCACATCAGTCACCGGCAGTGTTGTCTCTGCCAGTAATTTCTTGGCGAACAACAGGCGCTGGTTGAGGGCCAGTGCCTGCGGTGATACGCCCAGTTCACGCTGGAACAGTTTGCGCAGGTAGCGCTCGCCTATCCCCAGCCGCAGTGCCAGGTCAGCCAGCGAGCCGTCATTGAGGGCGCCCTGGCTGAGTAACTGCAGCGCGCGCTGTACGGTGGTGGAAGAGCCGTTCCAGGCCGGGCTGTTGGGGGCCGACTCCGGGCGGCAGCGCAGGCAGGGTCGAAAACCGGCCCGGGCTGCCAGGGCGGCACTGCGAAAGTAACGGACATTGTGTTCTGCCGGCGCCCGGGCGGGGCAGATCGGCCTGCAGTAGATACCTGTGGTCCGCACCGCCACATAGAATTCGCCGTCGAAGCGGGCGTCGCGGGACACCCGCGCCCGGCGGCACACCTCCGGATCAAGGCTCGGTTCAGGGGCAGTGGCGCTGGGGTCATCGTTCATGCAGGCAATATAGACGCACCGGCGCAGCGGTACTAGTCACAATCGGCCCTGTCTGGCGGGGCGTGTCTGCTGTTTTATTGGCCGCAGCCTATTACACTACACACGGGAAACTTACGCGCCGCGCCTGGCTTATGAGGGGGATAGTTGATGCGCAAATTGCTGTTGCCGATATTGTCACTGCTGCTGGTGTCGTGCCAGTCTGCCAACCACGACGCTGCTGCCCAATCAGGGTACCCTGATCTGGATCTCGCTGGTGGCTCGGGTGGTGCAGGCCCGGGATGCCCAGCAAACGGCGCTGGAGCAATTCCAGTCGGCCCGGGATCAGCTGTCAGGTTTGCCCAATGTTGCGGCTGGCGACCTGCAGGGAAACTATGCTGCCACGGTTAATGAGTACGATGCCTCCGTTGAGGCCGCTGTGGCGGTGGGTAGTGCCAACGCGGCCGTGGCTGAGACAGCCAGCGCGATCTTCCAGCAGTGGCAGGTAGAGACCGAGGTATACACCGAGCCACGCCTGAAGGCCGCGAACCAGTCCAAACTCGCACACACACGGCAAAGCTACGAGGGCATGATCCGACTCCTGCGCCAGCCCGAGGCGACCATGACCCCGGTGTTGGCTGCTCTCAATGACAATGTGGCCTATCTACGGAACAATCCCAGTGCGAGTGCCCTGGCTGCGCGCGGGGTTGAACTGGGTGCCATCGAGGATGAAATCGCGGTGTTGATGCAACAGTTGAACGACGCCATCACCAGTGCTGACGCTTTCATCGCAAGCGTGCAGCAATCACTGTAGTCCGATCATTATGAATCTCGTCGTTTACGCGGTCCCGTTTTTCATCCTCGCCATTGTGCTGGAACTGGTCTATGGCCTGGTGAAACAGCGCAATACCTATCGCCTCAACGACAGCGTCAGCAGCCTGTCGCTTGGCGTGCTCAGCCAGGCACAGCGCTTTGTCACGCTCGGCGTAGGCGGCTATGTCTACCACCTGGTCACTGAGCATTTCGCCCTGCCGCTGATGGATCCCGGCCACTGGTTGACCTGGGTGCTGGCCATGGTGTTGTACGATTTCTGCTATTACTGGCTGCATCGTATGGGTCACGAGCGCACCATTTTATGGGCCGCGCACGTGGCCCATCACCAGAGTGAGGATTACAACCTGACCACCGCCCTGCGCCAGACCAGCACCGGCTTCCTGCTGGGCTGGATCTTCTACATCCCGATGTACCTGCTCGGTATTCCCGCCGCAGTGGTGGTGACCGTGGGCTCCATCAACCTCATCTACCAGTTCTGGGTGCACACTGAGCACGTGCCCAAGTTGGGCTGGTACGAGTGGCTCTTTGTCACACCTTCCAATCACCGGGTGCACCACGCCCAGAACGACCGCTACATGGACCGCAACTACGGTGGCCTGTTCATCCTGTGGGATCGCCTGTTTGGTACCTTTCAGGAAGAGCTCGCAGAAGAGCCGGTTGTGTTCGGTATTCGCGGCCCGCTCAGGAGCTGGAGCCCGGTAAAGGCTCTAACCCATATCTATGTGGACATGGCCCGGGACAGTTGGCACACGGCGCGCTGGCGTGACAAGTTGCGAGTCTGGGTGGCGCGCACGGGCTGGCGACCGGCGGATGTGGCCGTGCAGTATCCGCGCGAGAAAAACGACCTGAGCCACTTTGAGCGCTACGATCCGCAGGTGCCGACGCGGGTGTCGGTTTACGGCTTTTTTCAACTCGTATCGGTCGTGCTGTTGCTCAATTTTATGGAAGGCACGGAGCTGACTTACTGGCAGGGCTTTGCCGGTTGGGCGATATTGCTGGCCACCACGGTGACCACCGCGCTGTGGCTCGAGGGCAGGCCCGCCTCCGGCTTGCTCAGGTGGGAATTATTGCGACTGGGTGCTATCGGTCTGCTGCTGGCGCTCGGCGCAACATCCGGCTTCAACGCAGGCGTGCTGGCCTGGGCCTCGGTTTACGGTGCCCTGAACCTGTTGTTCCTGTTGCGCTTGTTACGCACGCCGCGGACATCCCCGGTTCATTCGTGCTAACGGCTCCGGCCGGGAAGGCTTTTTCGCCTGTTTCCCCGATACTCACAGGCAAAAAAGCCTTCCCGCCCGAATCCTCGATTCGTGCCTCTACACGAAACATCGGTCCGAATGATAGCGCCGAACGGAGGGATCGGGTGTCGGGTGTGCAATTTTTCCGCGAGTATCGGGGAAGCGGGGAAATTGCACACCCGGCGGCCGAGCCCGTCTCATCGCATGCTCTACCTGCCAGTATCAAAGCAATCGGGCATTTGCACAGACGCCCGAACCCGCCAGCCGGAGTACTGCTTCGAATCAACACGGCCGACTTGGCTGTGAAAAACATGGTAGGTTTACACACCCCGGCCGCTCAATCGTTCTGACACAGCAGTTTTGGTTCCAGGCTGGTGGAAGTAGTGCCATTGTCGAGGTATACGATCCCGCCCACGATGCTGGCATTGAGTTGCACTGTGCGATCAATGAGGCTGGCGGCGGCCTGCACCTCGGTCCAGTCCAACTGCCATACCTGCAAATGCGGCAGGGCGCTGATCGCCTCACAATTCAATTTCCACCAGGTAGGCGTGCTTTTGGCGAAAGCGTAAACACTCACCTGCCGGGCCCGTCCACAGGCTTTGCGCAGACGCGGTGTCTCGGGGTGTCCGACCTCGATCCAGTTCTGTATCTCCCCGTTATCGCTGTGTACCCACAAGTCCGGCTCGTCCGCAGTGGATATACCCTTGGTAAACTCCAGGCCGCGCGTGCAGCTCAGGCAATAGGCGAGCAGGCGCACGACCATGCGCTCCAGCGTTTCCGACGGGTGTTTGGCCAGGGTCAGCGACAGCGATTCGAAGCAGTTGCGATCGCTGTCCGCCAGTTCGATCTGGGCTTTGTAAATTGTGGGTTTTAACGCCATGTTTCAGGTACTTCCTTCGGCTTACACACTGGGATGATGGCGCACCTGCCACAACACAAATGCACTGAGCAGGACAATCACTGCATCCACTGCAATGCGCAGCGTCTGCACCTGCTCGGGTTGATGCACGGTGTACAGCAGCACGGCGCTCGCGGTAGCAGGGATGACGATAGCCATGAACAGGGAAAACCGTGAGTGCCCGAACAGGCCAATAGCGGTAACCACGTACACCGTGCCCAGCAGTCCATCGGCGAGCGCTGTACCGGTCAGCTCGCGCAGCCACAGCGCGGCAATTTGCCCGACACCGGACAGGCACATCAGGGAGGCAGCAGTGTAACGCAGTAAGGACCCGGGACCATTTGCCATGCGTTGCTCTGTTTATTGGCTGGCGAGGCGCGCCCGCGCGACGCGCGATGCGTTGACCCTGCCAAGGGTAGCAGAAATCCGGCTACCGGCTGCTATCAAGCTGTCCAGCGCCACACCAGTCTCTATGCCCATGCCATGCAGCATGTAGACCACGTCTTCCGTGGCGACATTGCCCGAGGCGCCGGGGGCATAGGGACAGCCGCCCAGTCCAGCCACTGAAGCGTCGACAGTGTGGATGCCGTGCTGCAGCGCAACCAGGATATTGCTCAGGGCCTGGCCGTAGGTGTCGTGACAGTGTACGGCCAGTTGTTCCGGCCTGAAGCGCGCCAGCAGTACGCTCAGCAGTCGCTGCATGCTGCCGGCATTGCCGACGCCGATGGTGTCACCGAGTGATACTTCGTAACAGCCCAGGTCCAGTAACCTGCCGGTGATCTCCGCCACCGCCTGCGGCGCTACCTCGCCTTCATAGGGGCAGCCCAGCACACAGGACACATAGCCCCGCACCGGTATATTGTGTTGCTGCGCGGCAGCCATCAGCGCGCTGAACCGCTGCAGGCTCTGTTCAATACTGCAGTTGATGTTCTTGTGGGAAAACGTCTCTGACGCAACGGCAAAAATCGCCACCTCGTCCGCGCCCGCAGCGAGGGCCCGTTCGAATCCGCGCAGATTGGGTGTCAGTGCGCAGTAGCGTACGCCGGCGCGACGGCTTATTCCTGCGAATACCTGCTCGCTGTCGGCCATTTGCGGTACCCACTGCGGATTCACAAAGCTGCCCGCCTCGATGCAGGTGTGACCGGCATCGGCGAGGTCGTCGATCAACTGCACCTTGGCGGCAAGGGCAATGCTGCAGGACTCGCTCTGCAGGCCATCCCTGGGGCCGACTTCCACCAGTTGTACTTTTTTCGGCAACGTCATGGGCAGTTACTCCTCGCTGCCGGCAAAATCGAGCAACGCCGCGCCGCCCGCCACCAGTTCACCGCTCTGGTAGTAAAACGCCTGCACTACACCGGGACCGGGCGCTCGAATCGTGTGTTCCATTTTCATCGCTTCCATCACCAGCAGGGGTGTGCCAGTGTCTACCAGGGCGCCCACCTGGGCCAGCAGCGCAACAATCGTCCCGTTCATCGGCGCCCGCAGTCCGCCAGCGCCGCCGGAATGGTCTGCCTCTCCCGTATCCGCGGGCACTTCGTGAAAGTGACAGGCGCCTTCCGGCAGGTACAGCGTAAAGCTGTCGTGCGTGCATGCCAGGGTGCCGCGGCGGCGATGGCCGTCTATCTCAAGATGCAGGGTATCCCCTTCCAGTGCGCCGTCCAACAGCGTTTCGCGTCCCGCTGCCCGCACCAGGTACTGCGCGCCGCGCTGCTCTACCTCGACGGCGTGCTGCTGTTGATGGCAGTGCAGCGTGAGGCGGTGCATGTGCGGTTCATTGAGGCGCCACGCATTGTTGTTCTGCCAGGGTGACCAGGGATCGGTGCAGGAGATGCGACCGGGTCTGCCGCTGTTTGTGCAGCAGGAGTGCCAATGCGGCCAGCGGCAACTCGCGCGCCAGGTCCTGGCTCTGCTCGTGGAAAATCAACTCGCGGTGCTCGTCGATAAAGCCCGTGTCGAGTTTTGCCTCGACAAACGGTCGGCAGGTGGCCAGGTTGTACAGGAAGTCGAGATTGGTGACCGTGCCGCTGATGCGATATTCCGACAGGGCGGTGCCCAGGCGGTGCAGGGCGCGCTCGCGGGACTCGTCCCACACGATCAGCTTGGCGATCATGGGGTCATAGTACACACTGATCTCGTCACCCTGGCACACACCGGTGTCCACCCGCACATAAGCGGGATTCGTCCGGCGGCTGCAAAAAATCCAGTGTGCCGGTCACCGGCAGGAAGTCGTTGTCCGGGTCTTCCGCGTACACCCGCGCCTCGAAGGCGTGTCCGCGAATCTGCACCGCATCCTGCGCCAGCGGCAGGGCTTCGCCGCAGGCCACCCGCAGCTGCCATTCCACCAGATCCAGCCCGGTAATCATCTCGGTTACCGGGTGCTCCACCTGCAGCCGCGTGTTCATTTCCATAAAGTAGAAACTGCCGTCCTCCTCCAGCAGGAACTCCACGGTACCGGCGCCGCGGTAATCAATGGCGCGCGCAGCCTGCAGCGCGGCCTCGCCCATGGCCTGGCGCAGGTCCGCGGTCATACCCGGCGCGGGTGCTTCCTCAATCACTTTCTGGTGGCGGCGCTGCACCGAGCAGTCGCGTTCCGCCAGATAGATGCCATTGCCCAGATGATCGAAAAATACCTGCACTTCCACGTGCCGGGATTTGCCGAGGAATTTTTCCACCAGCATCCTGTCGTCGCCGAAACTGGCCAGGGCTTCGCGCCGGGCGGCGGCCAGGGCCGCGTCGAATTCGCTCGCCGACCACACCTGGCGCATGCCCTTGCCGCCGCCACCGGCAGTGGCTTTGAGCAGCACCGGGTATCCCATCTGTTCGGCAGCGCCGCGCAGCAGCGCGGGGTCCTGGTCATCGCCATGATAGCCCGGCACCAGCGGCACGCCGGCCTGCGCCATGATGTGCTTGGCGGCGGATTTACTGCCCATGGCTGCAATCGCCGCGCTGGCAGGGCCGATAAACACCACGCCCTGCTCGGCGCAGGCCGCCGCAAAGTCGGCATTTTCAGACAGAAAACCGTAGCCCGGATGTATGGCGTCTGCATCAGTGGCGTGCGCGGCGGCAAGAATCCGATCGCCCAACAGGTAGGATTCGCGCGCCGGCGCCGCGCCGATGTGGATGGCCTCGTCAGCCAGTCTTACGTGCAGCGCGGCGCGATCCGCATCCGAGTACACCGCCACCGTGGCCACGCCCATGCGCCGCGCGGTGCTGATGATGCGGCAGGCAATTTCACCGCGGTTGGCAATAAGAATCTTGTTAAACATGCGTTATTCCTCGCACTCACATCCTGAAATACGCCAAACTCGTCTCTTCAATCGGTGCATTCAGCGATGCCGAAATACACAGCCCCAGTACCATGCGCGTATCCGCCGGATCGATCACGCCGTCATCCCACAGGCGCGCCGATGCGTAGTAAGGGTGGCCCTGCTTTTCATACAGATCGACGATTGGCTGTTTGAAAGCGGCTTCCTCGGCGGCGCTCATCTGCCCTGCCTCGCGCGCCAATTGCTCCTGCTTTACCGTGGCCAGTACGCCCGCTGCCTGTTCGCCACCCATGACCGAGATGCGGGCGTTGGGCCACATGAACAGAAAACGCGGGTCATAGGCCCGTCCGCACATGGCGTAATTGCCCGCGCCGAACGATCCGCCGATCATCACCGTGAACTTGGGTACCCTGGCGCAGGCCACCGCGTGTACCATTTTCGCTCCGTGGCGAGCGATGCCGCCTGCCTCATACTGCCGGCCCACCATAAAGCCGGTGATATTCTGCAGGAATACCAGGGGCATCTTGCGCTGCGCGCACAGGGTGACGAAGTGGGCGCCTTTCACCGCAGATTCGCTGAACAGGATGCCGTTGTTGGCCACGATACCCACCGGGTAGCCGTGGATGCGGGCGAAGCCGCACACCAGGGTCTCGCCGAACAGGGCTTTGAATTCATCGAACTCTGAACCGTCCACTACCCGGGCGATCACCTCGCGCACGTCGTAGGGTTGTTTGGTGTCCGCGGGAATGACACCGTAGATATCCTGCACCGGGTAGAGTGGATCGACACTGGGGCGCAGGTCCATGGCAACCGGTTTCACCCGATTCAGGCGACTCACGGCGCGGCGCATCAGCTCCAGGGCGTGGTGATCATTGTTGGCGTAATGGTCGGTGACGCCGGAGGTGCGACAGTGCACGTCGGCACCGCCCAGCTCTTCAGCCGAGACAATTTCACCGGTGGCGGCCTTCACCAGCGGCGGGCCGCCCAGGAAAATGGTGCCCTGGTTCTTAACGATAATGGATTCATCCGCCATGGCCGGGAGGTAGGCGCCGCCGGCCGTGCAGGAACCAAGCACGGCGGCAATCTGGGGTATGCCCATGGCGGACATGCGGGCCTGGTTGTAGAACGCGTGACCGAAATGCTCGCGGTCCGGAAACACCTCGTCCTGCAAGGGCAGGAAGGCGCCGCCGGAATCCACCAGATAAAGGCAGGGCAGATGATTTTCCTCGGCGATGGTTTGCGCGCGGCCCTGCTTTTTCACCGTGAGCGGGTAGTAGGTGCCGCCCTTCACCGTGGCATCGTTGATGAAGATCATGCACTCCTGCCCCGCAACGCGCCCGATGCCGGTGATGATGCCGGCGCCGGGAACATCGTCCTCATACACCTTGTAGGCCGCCAGCTGGGAGAGTTCCAGGAAGGGTGAGCCGGGGTCCAGTAGCGCGTGCAGGCGATCCCGCGGCAGCAGTTTGCCGCGCGAGGTATGGCGCTGCTGGGCCTTGGCACCACCGCCCAGGCGAATCGTATCGACTTTCCGGCGCAGGTCATCGACCTGGGCTTGCATATGGCCCTGATTCCTGCCGAAGGCTTCGTCCCGGGTGTTGATGTGTGAAAGCAGCACAGCCATTCGATTGCTCCTAGGCAGTTGCGTTGAACAGTTCGCGGCCGATCAGCATGCGCCGTATTTCGGAGGTGCCCGCGCCGATTTCGTACAGCTTGGCGTCGCGCAACAGGCGGCCGACATTGGCGTCATTGGTGTAGCCGTAACCACCCAGCGCCTGGATGGCCTGCAGGGCCATTTGCGTGGCTTTCTCGGCGGTATACAGAATGACCGCCGCGCAGTCCTGGCGGGTTTCCTCGCCCCGGTCGCAGGCGCCGGCCACCGCATACAAATAGGCGCGACAGGCATTGAGGTCGGCGTACATGTCTGCCAGCTTGCCCTGCATCAGTTGAAATTCCCCGATGCTCTGGCCGAACTGTTTGCGGTCGTGCAGGTAGGGCAGCACTTCGTCCAGGCAGGCCTGCATGATGCCCACCGGTCCGCCGGACAATACGGTGCGCTCATAGTCCAGGCCGGACATGAGAATGCGCACGCCGTCGCCCTCATTGCGCAGCACATTTTCCGCCGGTACCTCGCAATCCTGGAACACCAGTTCGCAGGTGTTGGAGCCGCGCATCCCCAGTTTGTCCAGCTTGGGCGAGCGCGAGAATCCGGGAAAGTCGCGCTCGACGATAAACGCGGTGATGCCCCTGGAGCCTGCCTGCGGATCGGTCTTGGCGTAAACAATGTAGACATGGGCATCGGGACCGTTGGTGATCCACATCTTGGTGCCGTTGAGCAGGTATTTGTCGCCTTTCCTGCGGGCGTGCAGTTTCATGCTGACCACGTCGGAGCCGGCGTTGGCTTCCGACATGGCCAGCGCGCCCACGTGTTCACCGGTGCACAAGTTTTGGCAGATATCTGGGCTTTCTGCTCCTCACTGCCATTCTTGCGCAACTGGTTCAGGCACAGATTGGACATGGCGCCATACGACAGTCCGACGGACGCAGAGGCGCGGCTGATCTCCTCCATCACCACGGCGTGGGCCAGGTAGCCCATATTGCTGCCGCCGTAGCGGTCCTCGACGGTGATGCCGAGCAGGCCCATGGCGCCGAACGTCTGCCACAGATCCATGGGGAACGTGTTGCTGCGATCTATGTCCGCCGCACGGGGTGCGATTTCCTTCTGGCACATCTGGTAAACCGCATCGCGCAGCATATCGATGTCTTCGCCGAGGCCGAATTTGAGGGTGGGGTAGCGGGTGTTCATTGGGGCCTTCCTGTCATTTCTTTTTCGTTGCTGAAACCCTGGTCCGGCGCTTGCCCAGCGCCATGTTCACACAGCTCCTGCACCTCATCCAGTCCGGCCAGCATGTCGTCGATGTCTTTCCTCTGCTGCAGCAGGGTGGCGCGGCGTTCCTTGACCGTACTGATAAGGGAGTGTAGCTGGCGCGTGTTATTGCGCCGTGGCTCATACATGTCGATCAGCTCTACGCTTTCCTGCAGCGTCATGCCGATACGTTTACCGCGCAGGATCAGCTTTATGCGCACCCTGTCAGCGGGAGTATAGAGTCGCTTCTGCCCTTCGCGCAGCGGGCGAACCAGCCCCTTCTCCTCGTAGAACCGGATAGTGCGGGTGGTAACCCCAAACTCGCGGGCCAGTTCCGAGATGGTGTAGGTCTGGTTTGGCACCTTTTTCAGCCCCTGGCTGCCCGGGATGAAGACTCCATAGTGTGGTAGATACTAACGTTAACGTAAACGTAAAGCTAGTGGAGTGGCACTTCCCGGTGCCATTGCTTGACTGATTCCTGCATGCGTTCAATGCCCGTTGTTCGCGGCCGTGATGACAAGGCCATGTCCGACAACATGGATTTATTTGCTATGATCGCGTCACTACCAACCCGCTAGAGTGCCGCCATCCGTGTCTAAAGCAAAACTTCTGCTGCTGCTGGCGAATGGCGAGTTTCACTCCGGACAGGATCTGGCGGATGCCATGGGCGTGAGTCGAACCGCTGTGTGGAAGCAGGTCAACCGGCTGGTTGCAGACACGGGGCTTGCAATCGAGTCTGTCAGGGGCAAGGGCTACCGCATCGCGGGCGGCATTGATCTGCTCGATGCTGATCAGGTGAAGGCAGCACTGGATGCGCGAGCCCGAGCATTACTGACCCGGCTGGAAATTCTGGACAGTGTGGACTCTACCAATGCCGAGGTCATGCGCGGGGCCGGGCACGGTTACACTTCCGGCGTAGTCTGTAGCGCAGAGCAACAGACTGCCGGTCGCGGGCGCCGGGGTCGACAGTGGGTAAGCCCTTATGCCAGTAACCTGTACCTGTCGCTGCTGTGGGAGTTCAGCCAGGGCGCGGCGGCTCTGGAGGGTCTGAGTCTGGCAGTAGGTGTAGCGGTGGCTCGGGCCCTGCGCGCCTGCGCTGTGCCCTCCGTGCAGCTCAAATGGCCCAATGATGTATTGTACGAGGGCGCCAAACTCGGTGGCATTTTGCTCGAAATGACGGGCGATACTGCAGGGAATTGTCAGGTGGTCATCGGCGTGGGCCTGAATGTCGCCATGCCGGCGGCAGCTGCAGGCGCCATTGACCAGGCCTGGACCGATATCAAAACGATCACCGCGAATCAGCATCCGGGGCGCAACCGGCTGTTGGCTGCAGCTGTTGAACGAGTTGCTGCCGCTGGTGGCCGATTTTGAACAACAGGGATTCACCCGCTGGCGCGATGACTGGCAGGCCCTGGATGCTTTTGCCAACGTGCCGGTAGTATTGAATACCGGCTCTGCGCAGTTGGCCGGCATCGCCCGCGGCGTGGATGAGCGCGGCGCATTGCAATTGGAAACCGCCACCGGGGTGCAGTCTGTTTATGGTGGTGAAATCTCCCTGAGGGCGGCACCGTGAACGTCTCTGGCACCTGCTTGCAGCTCGATGTTGGCAACAGCAGCGTGAAGTGGCGCCTCGTGCGGCGCGGTCAAATCTGCGACCGGGGCAGCTACCAACGCAATAACCAAAGCGCGCAGGCGAAATTGCTTAACTGCACCGACACGCTGGATTACATCTGGATTGCCAGTGTGGCAGCGCCGGCCGCGGAAGTCGAACTGGCGGGCTTGCTGGAGGGTCAGTGGGGCATCGCCCCCTGGTTTGCGCGCACCCAGGCCTGCACCGGGAGCCTGAGCAACAGTTATGAGGATCCTGGCCGCATGGGGGTTGACCGCTGGCTGGCGATGCTTGGCGCCCGGGAGCGGGAGCAGGGCAGGTTGTGTGTCATTGATGCCGGCTCCGCTCTTACCATTGATATTGTCAGTGCGAGCGGCCGCCACGAGGGCGGTTACATTATCCCCGGAGCGGCACTGATGGAGCGCGCCCTGCTATTGGACACTGACCGGGTTCGATTTGATGAGGAAGTCGGTTACGCCCTGGCGCCCGGTACCTCCACGGCGGCGGCGGTGCGACACGGAATCGCGCTGGCGCAGGCGGGGGCGGTTGCCCTGGCGCTGGACCAGGCAGGTAGCGAGCCCATGGCACTGCTGTTTTGTGGCGGCGCGGGTGAGGCCCTTATGCAACTGGTGAATCGCGGCGGACAGTGGCTGCCGGACCTGGTGTTTGAGGGTCTGGGGGTAATGGCCGCAGTGTCTCCCAAGTCCCCTGCGCAGAAGCATCGGTAGTATTAAGGCGCGCTCTTCGCGCGTCGATCGCGCACATAGTCAACGAGGGCGTAGTCCAGTGCCAGGCGTTCCTGCAACGACGCGAGTACGGAAGGAGAGAGCTCATGCCGGGTTATGGGCGACGTCGACCGGAACCATCCCCTTTCTTCGGGCACTGGCTCATCAATGCCTAAATGGCGCAGCACGCGACCAAAATCCGCGTCGAATGTTTCGGTCACTCCCACCAGGTCAAACTGCTCCAGGTGTGCTTTGGCCAGGGTCAGCAGTTCATCATTACTCAGGTGCTTGAGCGCCTCCCGATCCTCCTGCCAGTAGGAGCGAGCGAGTTGCCAGGTTTGCTGGTTGTCGAGCATTTCATTGACTTCCGGAAGTGTGGACGTAAGGAACCCCTCCAAACCAAGCTCCTTCGCGACTCCGGCTACGGGAATATCCTGCACTGACTTGGGCCACTGAAAAAATTTATAGAGAGACATCACCCGGTCCACGGGGTCGCGCAGAAAGGTAAAGCTATAGGATTCCTCCAGGAGTGGCGCAATATCACGGTACCCGAAGTGGCCAGACAGGAACTGGTATTTCTTCAGCTGGTCTACCCGCTCCTCCTGTGTGCCGGAAAATTGCAGGAATTCTCCATGGGATGTAATCAGTTCGGAGGGCATTCTGTCTCTGAAAAACTGCACAATCGAGGTACCTGCGGTCTTGGCGATATGCAGGAAAATCACCCTGCTTGGCAGCGTAAGCGACTTGGAGTCGGAGGGAGCGTTCAGCATGGGATAACGTCTCTGGTAGCGTGTAATGGTCTGGTGGATATATATAAGTCAGCTGTAGTGGCGCGGTCAAAGCGAAATAGTCTACCCGTTCGCAATTCCATTATCGAGATGGTGGTGCAGGATGCGCGGAGGTGGTATTTTCCTTCAGTCTGCTGGCACTACAAGTAATAGTTGCTATTAGTATTGGTCGTGATCAGCGGGTAACTGTAAATCTTTGCCCGCCAAGGTGGAATTATAAAAATATATGATGGGATTGTATCGAATTTTTTTGTCAAACGTGGTTGTTTTTGTCCATCTGTGGATTGGTTCTCCTCCATGGTATGAGCTTGGAACTGTCGCTGTATTCAGTTTTTTTGTGCTGAGCGGCTACCTGATGACGATGGCAGTCAATAAAAACTATGGGTTCAGCGTCAATGGACTTGGTCGGTATGCGCTCAATCGTGCCTTGCGTATCTACCCCCAGTACTGGCTGGTCATGTTATTTGCCATTCCGGTTGTTTTGATGTTTCCGTTGGATGCTTTCCTGGTCAACCCCAAGTTAGCGCTGCCCAATAGTGTCAGTGCGTGGTTGGCCAATATTTTTATTTTTGGCTTGCTGGATGGTCCCACGCGAGTTCTGGTGCCGCCGGCCTGGTCGTTGGATATTGAACTTGTCTTTTATGTATTGATGGGTCTGGGTCTGTCGCGCAGCAAACCCCTGATTGTGGCCTGGTTTCTTACCGGCGTGGGTTATACGGCATGGATGATAATTAACAACGTGGAATTCGGGCTGCGCTATGCCTCCTACGCTGCGGCATCGCTGCCATTTTCTATGGGCGCCATGATGTATATTTACCGCGATGCCTGTAAGCGCTTCTTGTGCATGCCGCTGCCTGTCGCAGTGGGGTTGCTCGCGGTCATGATCGTTCTGGTTAGAAACCGGGTATTTGGTCAGCCGCAGGATGCGGGCTTCTACATTCTGCTGGTCTGTAGCACTCTGGTCATGATTTCTATCAATAACATTGATCCCAGGTCCCTGCCGGAAAGATGGCGCAAGATAGACAGGTTACTGGGTGAATTGGCATACGCGGTTTTTCTGTGTCACTGGTCGGTGGCTGCTCTTGTTGTTCATTTCATCTTTAACGATAAGCGGCCTGATGATAGTAGTCTGTGGCTTGCCAGCATAGTATTTGTTCACCTGCTCAGCATCGTTATGTATTATCTGGGGGACTACAACGTCCACAGAATTCGCGACAGGGTGCGTGGCAAGCGGCTGGAAATAGTATAAGGAAGGCGTCAACGTAATGAGAGTAGAAAATACCGGTGACCTTGCAGCAATCGAAGCGCTGAGGGAGGAAAATTTGCGCGCCAGAGCGGCCCCCATTGAAGCGGAGTTGGTCAGGTTAAGGGCGGAGTATGGTAAAGCCCTGGCAGGTAAGGGTCGTGCCAGGGAAGTTTGTCGCCCGGTGGCCGCAGACGTGTTTGCCGATATTAAGGGGCTGCCAGAAATTGCCGCTGACGAACTAACCGGATCGACACTTGCGGCAGCTCTTCTTTACCATGGCGGTTTGTTGGTTCGCGGTTTGTACAGAGCGACACATCTGGAGCGACTCGCAGAACTGGTGGCAAGCCAGGAAGAAGCAAATCGAGGCGATAACGCGCCGCTTTCCTGCACGCCTTTTACGTTTTTTAATCTTCTGGAGATTTACCGGGAGAGCGGCTTGTTGCCTGCCGTTGCATCCTATCTGGACGGTCAGCCGCTGCTTCTGGCGGAGCGCACCAAGCTGCGCCACAACAGGGTAGAGAGAGACGCCTTCGCCGCAATTCCGTGGCATCAGGACATCAATTTTTTTGGCAAGAGATCATACGCCGTGAATTGCTGGGCGGCAGTGACCTCGTGTGGAACACGCAATCCGGGGCTTGGAATAATTCCAGTTAGCGTCGAACAGCGATTTGGCTGGAAAGAAGAGGATGGCATTGCCCCTTTGGGCTACGCCCAGGCCTATGCCAAAGCGAATTCCACAAATGAATTTGATGAACTGCTGGAAAAGTACCCGGCCGTCTACCCCGCTCTGGAGCCGGGAGACGCTTTGTTGTTTGACGAGATGACCGTGCACAGAACTGCCGCCAAGGCATGGGAGTTGAGTGAACAGATTGTTACTGTCAGCTGGTTTTTCCGTCCCTCCGGCTTCCCCGAGTGGGGAACGCCGCTGGCGGTTTAGCCATTAAGCTGACCTCTGGGTGGTCGGCTGCACTCATTACGCCAGAGCTGGCGAGTCCGATGCCGTAGAGCCCATTCGTATCCATTCGTAGGACATTGTCAGATTAATATTTTTTCCGTCGTAGGACAGGTCTTGTATATTATCTTTGAACGGCAGGAGGTAGGGGTGCGGGGGTAGTTCCGAGCGAATCGGGTTGGTCACCTGCATGGACCAGGCCTCTTTCAACTGGGCGAGGAAGCGCTGTGTTATCTCGTTCTTCCGGTCGAATTCCAGTTTATCTATCCTGGGATCATGCAATAGGATCTGGCGTGTGCCAGGCTCATAGCCAATTTTTCCGGAAAAGACCGCGCGCCCCATTTCACTGATAGCGACATTCTGCGCCGGGCGGTGATCGTACGCCTGAAAACGCACCTGCATGCCTATACGTCCCTTATCAAGGAATAGCACCACGGGCTCGGTAAGAAATAGATTGCCCTTGCTTAATTTGAGTGTCACTGGAAAGAGGTCCCCGGCGATACTGGTGCTTAGCTCTGCCGAAATCGGCACAGTAGTCCCCGTGACTGGATACGCCCGTGCAGAAATAATCAGCAGCGAACAGACAATCACTACAAGAAAGGTGCTGGCACGCAAGGTATTAAACTCCGACTGTTTTGCGATGATAGGCATATCGTTGTGCGTTAAGCAACTTGCCTGATGGCAGATGAACACCCGTAATGGTGTGGAGAAAGCTGGCCCGGTGCCAGTGCTGCCGGGCTCAGTGCGGCGCCGCCAGCCTGCGCTGCTGTCGCACCATGATCCAGCCCGCGATCACCACGCCGACCGATACCGCCGCGATCACCAGCGTGGTCAGGGCGTTGATCTCCGGGGTCACCCCGAGTTTGACCTTGGAGAAGATCACCATGGGCAGCGTACTGGCGCCGGCTCCGGAGGTGAAACTGGCGATCACCAGGTCGTCCAGGGACAGGGTGAAGGCCAGCAGCCAGCCGGAGGCCATGGCCGGTGCGATCAGGGGCAGGGTGATATCGCGGGTGACGGCGAAGGGCCGGCCGCCCGAGGTCCATGGCCGCTTCTTCCAGCGATTGGTCCATGTTGGCCAGGCGCGCCTGTACGATAACGGCGACATAGGCCATGGAAAAGGTGATGTGGGCGATGGTAATGGTATTGGCGCCGCGACTGCCGGGCCACCCGGTCAGTTCCTGCAGGCTGACGAATAACAGCAACAGCGACAGGCCGGTGATCACTTCCGGCATCACCAGGGGCGCAGCGATCATGCCGGTGAGCAGGGCGCGGCCGCGAAAACGCCCCATGCGATTCAAGGCCAGCCCCGCCAGCGTACCCAGTATCGTGGCGCAGGTCGCGCTGACCAGTGCGATCTCCAGGCTCAGTTGGGCGGCGCCCAGGATTTGCTCGTTATCCAGCAGGGCGCTGTACCAGCGGGTGGAGAAACCACCCCACACGGTCGCCAGGCGGGAATCGTTGAACGAGTAGGCCATCAATACAAAGATGGGAAGGTACAGAAAGGCGAAGCCGAAACTGAGCACCGAATAGAGGAAGGTCGACGGCTGCTTCAAATCTCAGCCTCCTGTTGCAGGTGCTGGAACAGCATGATGGGCAGGATGAGAATCAGCAGCAGAATAATCGCCACGGCGCAGGCCAGGGGCCAGTCGCGGTTGACGAAGAACTCCTCGTACAGGGTGCGGCCGATCATCAGCGAATCCAGTCCCCCGAGCAGCTCCGGAATGACGTACTCCCCCAGCGCGGGAATAAACACCAGCAGGGAGCCCGCAATGATGCCGGGCATGGCCAGTGGCAGTGTGACATCGTAAAAAACCCGCAGCGGTTTGGCCCCAAGGTCTGCCGCTGCCTCGTGCACGTCCGGGTCGAGCTTCTCCAGGCTGGCGTAAAGGGGCAGGATCATGAAAGGCAGGTAGCTGTAAATAATCCCCAGATACACGGCGCCGGTGGTGTAGAGCATGGCCAGCGGTTCGTCAATCAACCCCAGGGACAGCAACAGGTGGTTGAGCAGTCCGTGCTGGCCCAGCATGACCATCAGGGCGTAGATGCGCAGCAGGAAGGACGTCCAGAAAGGCAGCACCACCAGCAGCAACAGCAGGTTGCGCCAGGGCTAGCGGTGTGCGTGCGATGGCGTAGGCCATGGGAAAGCCCAGCAGCAGGCACAGCAGCGGTAGAGACCAGGGCGATCTTGATGGACCGCAGGTAACTGATAATGTACAGGTTGTCTTCCAGCAGGAAACGGTAGTTGTCCAGGGTGGCCAGCACCCTGTGGCCGGCGTTCGCCGACCAGTCGAAGAAGTTGGTAAACGGTGGCTGCGCCACGATCGGGTCGGCGAAGCTGATCTTCAATACGATGATAAAGGGCGCAATAAAAAACAGCAGCAGCCAGGCATAGGGAGCGCCGATGACAATTCCCCGCCACAGGCGGTCGCCCTTGCCCGGATGGACGATACCGTTCACCCGGTGAGTACCACGCTGCAGTCGGATGCCCAGCTCAGGTAGACCTCGTCGTCCCACTCCAGCAGCAGGTGGGCCGAGCGCTGGGAGTTCTGTGCGCTCACCTGGATCATCCTGCCATTTTTCGCGCGCACCCGGTAAATGGAGCGATTGCCCTTGTAGGCCAGGTCCTCCACCACTCCGCGGGTCACGGTGTACCCGTCCGGCTCGGGTGGCTGTGTGCTGATCAGCAACTTTTCCGGCCGCACGCCGATCATGCAGTGGCTGCCGATATCCAGCTGCCCATCGTAGCGGGTGCAGATCTGCGTGTCGCTGTCAGCGAGGACCACCGTCAGTTGGCCCGCTGCGCAGCTCTGTACTGTCGCGTCGAAGATATTGATGCTGCCGAAAAAGTTGGCGACAAAATGGTTGCGGGGAAATTCGTAGACCTCGCTGGGCGTGCCGATTTGCACGAAATCACCGGCATCCATCACCGCAATGCGGCTGGCCAGGGTCATCGCCTCCTCCTGGTCGTGGGTCACCACCACGAAGGTGATGCCCAGTTTGTCCTGCAGGTTCATCAGCTCGAACTGGGTCTGTTCGCGCAGTTTTTTGTCCAGGGCCGCCAGCGGTTCGTCCAGCAGCAGTACCTTGGGCTGCTTAATCAGGGCGCGGGCCAGCGCGACGCGCTGCCGCTGGCCGCCGCTGAGCTGGTGCGGTTTGCGCTTGGCCAGTGCCGTCAGCTGCACCAGCTCCAGCATCCGGGCAACGCGCTCCTTTATCTCTTTGGCCGGCAGTTTTTCCTTGCGCAGGCCGTAGGCGATGTTTTGCTTCACATTCATGTGCGGAAACACCGCGTAGGACTGGAACATCATATTGACCGGGCGTTCGTAGGGCGGCAGGTCGGTCACGTCCACGCCATCAATGCGGATACGTCCTGCGGAGGGTTTTTCGAATCCCGCCAGCATGCGCAGCAGCGTGGTCTTGCCGCAGCCGGAACCGCCCAGGATCGTGAACAGCTCGCGCCGGTAGATTTTCAGGTCGACGTTGTCCACCGCGATGAAGTCCCCAAAGCGTTTGGTCAGCGACTCGATTTCGATGAAAGGCCGCTGCCCCGGGTCTTTCCAGGGCTGTGTTGGCAAGGGCGGGTGTCGCTGGTATCCGGTGGGCGTCATAGTCCGCTCTTGATCTTGATCCAGGTCCGCGAGCGCAGCCGTTCCAGCTTGGGCGACAGTATCTGCGAGGCGTGCAGGCGCTGCCGTGTTTGCGGGTCCGGGTAGATGGCGGGATCGCTGGCGATCGCCGGTTCCACCAGCGCCGTGGCGCTGCGGTTGGCATTGGCGTAACCGGTGAAGTTGGTGGCCCTGGCGATGATTTCCGGTCGCAGCATGAAATCCAGGAACAGGTAGGCGTTGTCCGGATGCGGGGCATCCGCAGGGATGTACATCAAATCGTACCAGTCGAGACTGCCCTCACTGGGAATGGTGTAGCCGAGGTCGACGTCCAGACCCGCCTCCCTGGCCCGCGACGGTTGCCACCGAGTAGTCGCCAGACCAGCTCATGGCGACACAGACTTCCTCGCTGGGCAGATCCAGCAGCGCCTTGGTGGAACTGAAATATTTGATATAGGGGCGCACGGACTTGAGCAGCTGTTCCACATCCCGCAGCTGGTCCGGGTCCACCGAGTTGGCCGGATAACCCAGGTAGATCATGGCCATGGGAATAACCGAGGTGGGGTCGTCCAGCAGGCTGACCCCGCAGTCCGCAAAGCGCGCTACGACGGCCGGATCGAAGATCATGGCGGCGCTGGCCAGCGGGGCATCGGGCATTCGCGCCAGCACCAGGTCCCGGTTGTAGGTGAAGCCTGTAGTGCCCCACATATAGGGCACGCCGGCGAGTTCGACGCCGAAGTCCGCGGTGATCTTGTCTATCAGGGCACTGTCGATGTGGTGCCAGTTGTGCAGCCGCGTGGTGTCGACGATTTGATACACACCGACTGGAATGAGTCGCGCGGAGAATGAGCTGGCGTGGATGACCACATCGTAGCCGGAGTGTCCCGTCATCAGCTTGGTGTCCACCATCTCGCTGGAGTCGTAGACATCGTAATTCACGTGAATACCGTATTCGCGCTCGAACTCATCCAGCAGTGCGGGATCAATATAGTCGGCCCAGTTGTAGATATTGAGCGTGGCTGCCGTTTCGGCCGCGGCAGTGCCGCTGAAGACGAGGAAAAAAAGCGCGAGCAATGTCCACAGGGGCATCACATTCTGTCCGGGCCGCGTCCCGAATCGGCGCTCATGATGGCATTGATCAGCAGGCACCTGCGCTGCGCCTGGATGGCCCGGTGTATGCCTTATGGTGGATCTCCCCTGCGTGGAAACCTGTGTGCCCCTGTCCGGGTTGAAGCTTGGAATGGTCTTGCTTAGCTGGCATTATATCCGGATTAAAATTTTTGGATAGAAATTCGGGAAGGGAGCCCGCCGCTATTCTGATGAACTCCCCGCAAGCGCATTGCTCGTCCTATTATGCGGCGACGTGCAACGAACCCACAGCGTATCCAACCCTGCGCACCGACGTGCGCTGCGATGTCTGTGTCGTGGGCGCGGGCTTTACGGGCATAGCCACCGCCCTGACGCTGGCGGAGCGCGGCTACAGCGTGACGGTGCTGGAGCAAAACAGGGTGGGTTGGGGGGCTTCCGGCCGCAGTGGCGGGCAGATGATCGGTGGTCTGCCCGGCGAGGCCCGTCTGGCAAAATACTGGGGTGATGCCCACGCCGATACACTGTTCGAGTTGGGCTATCGCGGGCACGATATCATCGCCCGGCGCGTACAGCAGTACGCGATCGATTGCGACCTGAAATACGGCTACATGGATGTGGCGCTCAAGCCGCGCCAGCTGGAGCAGCAGAAGCACATGTATGCAGCGCTCTGTGCCCAGGGCATGGAAGCTCAGGTGCGTCTGGTGGCGGGAGGAGAGTTGCCCGACCTGCTGGGCACGGATAAATACCTGGGCGGCCTGCTCAATAACCGCAACGGCCATTTGCATCCGCTCAACCTGTGCCTGGGCGAGGCGCGGGCCGCCGCCGGACTCGGCGTCTCCATTTACGAGGGCAGCGAGGTCACCGGCATTGAGCACGGTGCCCGGCCCCTCGTCAGGACTTCCCGGGGCAGCGTGCGGGCGGACTTTGTGGTGCTGGCCGGCAATGCCTACCAGCACCTGGAGCCTGCTGTGCTGTCGGGGCTGGTGTTTCCCGCCGGCAGCTATATCGTGGCGACAGAACCGCTGAGTCAGGCTGAAGTGGCGCAAATCAACCCGCTGGATCTTGCGATCTGTGACCAGAACGAGGTGGTCGACTACTTTCGCTTGTCGGCGGACCGCAGATTGTTGTTCGGCGGGCGCTGCAATTACTCCGGTCGCGAGCCGCGCAACATCGAGCGCGCCATGGCGCCGCGCCTGCGCCGCATCTACCCGCAGTTGGCCGACAAACGCGTGGATTACGCCTGGGGTGGCAAGGTTGGCATCGTGGTGAACCGGGTGCCGCTGCTGGGCCGTATCGGCGCGAACGTATTCTATGCACTGGGCTACAGCGGCCACGGCGTCAGCCTGACCCACGCCTGCGGTGAGATCATGGCGGATGCCGTGGCCGGTACCTTTGAGCGCCTGGATGTATTCGCCCGGGTGCCGCATCGCAGAATACCTTTCGGCCAGGCGTTTGGCAGCCACATGGTGGCGTTGGGTATGCTCTATTTTCGCCTGCGGGATAGTCTGTAAGGCAACGTTTGCGGCAGGCAAAACCTGACAGGGACACATGCACCATGAATGACAGACCCAGGCCCGCCAGCTATGGCCAGTTCGCACCGTTGTGGTGCGCCCTGACGCCAAAACAGGGCGCTAGCTGGTCTTCATGAGGCTGCTGAGTCCCATAAATGCGATACAGTCAGTGGTACGAATATTGCTAAACAATTGGCCATAGATACCCAGCATAAGATTGAACCAGAGCGTATGAATCAGTATTCCCCCAGGAAGTTCCCACTCTACCGATCAAGTCATCCATCCAGTCCTACCTGGAGGAACTGCATCGGCAATTCGCAAGCAATTTTGACGGGGAGATTGCAAGCTACATCCCTGAACTGACCCGGGCCGACCCTGCCTGGTTTGGTATCGTACTGGTCACGGTGGATGGCCATGTCTACCGGGTCGGCGACAGCTTGCAGAGTTTCACCATTCAATCCGTTTCCAAGGCGATTACTTATGGTCTCGCGCTGGAAGATCAGGGTGTCGATGCGGTGCTGGCAAAAGTCGGGGTGGAGCCTTCCGGGGAGGCGTTCAATTCCATCAGCCTGGATAGAGAAACCGGTCGTCCGTTAAATCCGATGATCAACGCAGGCGCCATTGCGACCACCGGGCTGGTTAACGGCGGTGACAGCGAGGAAAAGCTCGAGCGTATCCTGCGGCGCTTTGAAGATTACGTCGGACACCCTGTCACGATCGACAAGGAGGTTTATGCGTCAGAGCGCGATACCGGGCATCGCAACCGGGCGATCGCCCACTTACTGCGTAATGCCGACATCATCGAGGGTGTGCCCGAGGATGTGGTCGATCTGTATTTTCGCCAGTGTTCGATCAATGTGACCGCGCAGGATCTGGCGCTGATGGGGGCATGTCTGGCCAATAGTGGCGTCAATCCGATTACCTCCGTGGTCGCGCTCAAAAACCAGTACGTCGAGAAAGTGCTTAGTGTGATGACCACCTGCGGCATGTATGACTATTCCGGCAGTTGGGTCTATAGCGTTGGGATGCCAGCCAAAAGTGGTGTGGGTGGCGGCATCATGGCGGTGCTGCCGGGCCAGTTCGGTCTGGGTGTGTTTTCGCCACTGCTGGATCCCAAGGGCAACAGTGTGCGCGGATTGCGCGTTTGTGAGGCCTTGTCGCGGGATTTTGGCCTGCATCTGCTGAAAGTGGCGCGCGCCACGTCCACTTCTGTGGTGCGGGTTTTCTATGACGGATCATTGATTCACTCGCGGCGTCGACGCTACGTCGAGCAGCGCCACTTCCTGGTGCGCGAGGGCCACCGTATTCAGGTCTACGAACTGCAGGGCGAGCTGATGTTTGCCTCGACCGATTCGTTGATTCGGGACGTGGGAAAAAACTGGGACAAGACGGATTTTCTGATACTGGATTTTCATCGCGTCGTCGATATCGACACCGCATCGACTCGTCTGCTAGCCAGTCTGTTGGCAAGCAATATGGCTGGTAGCAAGTGTGTGCTGTTCACCGGTACTGAAGACAAATACCAGTTCCGGCGCGCATTGCGAAAAATGGTGGACGAAGGACGCAGCGATCAAACGCACCGCTTTGCCGAGGCCGATCGCGCGCTGGAGTGGTGTGAGGATCAATTGCTGCAGCACCAGGTAGTGGAGGCGGACAGCCCGGCCAGGCCATCGCTGCAGCGCCAGGATTTATGCCATCAGTTTTTGGCGGCTGATTTCGAATACATACAGCGCGTCGGCATCAGCAGGCGCTATGCTGACGGTGAAATAATTTTTCAAACGGGTGACGCCGGCGATTCACTGTTTTTCCTGTTTAGCGGGCTCGTCGATATGATCGTCAAGACCAAGGGAGGGGAGGAGTTGCGACTCATCACATTGTGTGCCGACATGTCATTCGGTGAGTTTTCACTGGTGAGCGGAGAGTCGCGCTCCGCGACTGCGCGCGCGGTTGGCGAAGTGCATTGCCTGGAGCTGCCCTTTGCTGCGCTGGATATCGGTATCAAACACAAGCTGACCTGTAATCTGGCTAGCGAGCTGTCGCGCCGCCTGAATGACGAGACGCGGGCGCTGCGCATCATAGGCTGAGTGTCGGACTCACCGCGCCAGTAAACCATCGCGAAGGGCCTGCGCCTGTTGCTTGATACGACGGATGTTGTCAGGCCCCATACGCAGCAGCTGTTTTTGCACATCGGGTAAGCCCTCCAGCGCTGGGCTTACATAGATATACATCACCGATTTGGGTTTCAGCGCAATGGGCTCTCCTATTTCCGGTGTTGCCAGAACCAGATCCAGGGTACGGATGACGGCATTGTCGAAATCGCCAGGATCAAGTCCCAGATATCCGTATGCCTGTTCGTAGAATGGGCGCAGCAGGTGGAACGCATTTACCAGGGCGGTAATGTCAAGCGCAGCAATGGCGTCGGCAAAAGGGTCGTAGCGCAGATAGCCGGTGGGGTTTATAAAAATGCCATCGTCCTCCGTCACCACGCTGAAGGGTTCGCTGTGCAGGTTGCCAGGCAAAAATTTACGCAGGATCACACCGCGCCCCAGGCCATCGATCAGCGCCGCGCTTACTTCCAGGGGCTGCTGGTCGCGCAACAGTTTCTTGAGGATCGGTTTCGCTCCCACCGCCGCCAGTTGCTGGCGCAGCAGCTCATCGCCTGCCTGCGGCGTGATCGTTGTCGCGCCGGCTGGCCCAGGCAGATCAGCCGGGATGTCGCCCTGTGCAGCCACGACAGCAGGGTCCGCAACGACCACGGTAGCAGGCACGTCGCGCTGCGGAATATCCGGCGTCGCGGGCATGCCGGGCGGCGCTGCGGTGGCCGCAACGGGTGGTACCTGAACAACGGTGCTCACCGGCTCTTTCTTCTCCTCTGTCCAGAACCAGAAGAACACCAGCCCTGCGGCCACCGCCGCCGCAAGCAGTAACTCGATGACGGGAAACCTGCTGCGCCGCGTGTCCAGGGGCACATATTCTTCCGGATCTGCTCTCATTTACCATTTTCCTCCAATTGATATATCCGCCCAGAGATCACACAAAACGGGCGATTAACTTTTGTAGGACAGGATACGCTGCACAGAGTTCGCCGGCCAGTCGCCTGCTGAATGCTGGTGTCTATCGGACGTCCCGGGTATCAGGTTCGTCTATTGGGATAGGGTGTGGCGGGAAGTTGAAACAGGGCACGACTCAGGGCAAAGCCGTGTAGGTCAAATTTGGGTGGGCAGGGGTCTAACCGTTGGACGCATCTTTATGCAGTGCGTTTTCAAGGTTGGCAACCATGCTGATTTTCTGCCGCACCATGGTCCTCTTCAGCGCCGCGCGGCGCGCCTCTTCCACCAGCACGTTAGCCGAACTGAAGAGCTCATCCAGTGCCTTGCCAGTGTCGGTGTGGCACCCGAAGGACTGCCTGCCCTCCTGTATCAGCGCCATGACCAGCAACAATTCACGCTGGTCCAGGCGGATGCTGGCGCCCTGGGCGTTGTGTTCAATAATGTTCATCAGGTCTATCTCCTCTTGGATGAAGCCATTTTCCGGCCGGTGCAAACACGTCATCGTTCCGCTGTAGCAGGCGATAAAGGGAACCGGCCTATCCAGTTTTAAACGCGGCCGGGACAAAAACAAAACAAAAACTGGAGAAATGTACAGATAATTGAAGAGGGCAGCCGGCCCGGTGTCGCGCGTTGATGCGTTGGCGTCTCGCATCAGTGGTAATTTGACACTATTATGGTCGCTGGCCAGCAGACTTACCGGAGGGACCGTGGAACGACAAGCCAGGCAGAACCGCAACCAATGCCACTGCAGGTCGATATCGTCTCGGACGTGGTGTGTCCCTGGTGCATCATCGGCTACAAGCAGTTAATGAAGGCACTGTCAGCACTGCCCGGTCAATTCACGGTGACAATCCGCTGGCACCCATTTGAACTCAACCCCCGTATGCCCGAGGAAGGGCAGGAGTTGCGCGAGCACCTGGCGCAGAAGTACGGCACTTCTCCCGGGCAGAGCCAGGCGGCCAGGGCACGCCTGTCGGAGTTGGGCGAATCCCTGGGCTTTACCTTCGATTACTTTGACGGGATGCGCATGGTCAATACCTTTCGCGCCCACCAGCTGCTGCATTGGGCGGGCGAGCAGGGTAGGCAGACGGAACTCAAACTGGCGCTGTTTGAAGCATTTTTCAGCCGCCGCGAAGATGTGAATGACCCCGGCGTGCTGGTCACAGTGGCAGGCAGGGCAGGCCTTGATGGTGCGCAGGCTGGCGCGGTGCTGTCCGACGCGCGCTACGCCAGTGCGGTACGGCAGGAGCAGCAGCAGTGGCTGGACCGGGAGGTCCACGCAGTTCCCACTTTCCTTTTCCAGCAGCAGTACATCGTGCCCGGCGCGCAGGAAGCAGAGGCCTTTGTGCGCCTGCTGCAAAAGATTCAGGCCAGGGGCGACCGGCTTGCCACCTGAGAGCCTTCCGATTTTTCACAGTAATAACTTTGGGTATCCGGTATGAGTAACACCAGCATCCTGTTTCGTCCCTTTTCGCTCGGTTCCATGACACTGCCCAATCGCATTGTCATGGCCCCGATGACACGCAACCAGTCACCGGGCAATGTCCCCAATGACGCGGTGGTGGAGTACTACCGGCGGCGGGCGGCGGGGGGCACCGGCCTGATCATCACGGAGGGCACCTGCATCGACCACATTGCCGCCAGTGGCTATCCCGATGTGCCGTATTTCCATGGCGCTGCGGCACTGGCGGGATGGCGGCGCGTGGTGGAGGCGGTGCACGCGGAGGGTGGCAGAATCGCTCCCCAGTTGTGGCACGTGGGTGCCATGCGCAAGGCGGGTACACCGCCGGAGGGCGCTGTCGACGGTTACAGCCCCAGCGGCATGAATATCCCCGGCAAGGTGGCGCGGCATGTGATGACGCGGTCCGACATCCGTGACGTGGTAGACGCGTTTGCGCGCGGCGCAGCCAACGCCGTGGCGCTGGGCTTCGATGCGGTTGAAATA
This sequence comes from uncultured Gammaproteobacteria bacterium, assembly GCA_963762235.1. Taxonomy (GTDB): domain Bacteria; phylum Pseudomonadota; class Gammaproteobacteria; order Pseudomonadales; family Halieaceae; genus Marimicrobium. Next base: position 122,160 of record CAVXKH010000014.1, read on the forward strand.
CACGGCGCGCACGGTTACCTCATCGACCAGTTTTTCTGGTCCGGTACCAATATCAGGGAGGATGAATACGGCGGTTCCATGGACAACCGGGGTCGCTTCGCACGCGAAATCATAGCGGCCGTGCGATCCGAGGTTGGCGACGATTTTCCACTTATCCTGCGCTTCTCCCAGTGGAAGCAGCAGGATTTTGCAGCGCGCCTCGCTGCGACGCCGGAAGAGTTGCAGCAGTTCCTGCTGCCCCTGAGCGATGCCGGTGTGGATATCTTTCACTGTTCAACGCGTCGTTTCTGGGAGCCGGAGTTTGCGGGCAGCGACCTCAACCTGGCAGGCTGGACGAAAAAAATTACCGGCAAACCGACCATCACGGTGGGCAGTGTGGGCCTGGACGCGGATTTTATCCCCCTGCCGGGCGAGGCGACCTTCCGCGAGGCCGCGCCCGCCTCTCTGGACAGGTTGCTGGAGCGAATGGCGAAGGATGAGTTTGACCTGGTGGCGGTGGGCAGGGCGCTGATCGCCAACCCTGACTGGGCCAATCGGGTGCGCAGGGGAGAGTCGAGCGAGCTGCGCTCCTTTACCAAAGAACAGCTGTTCACTCTACTGTAATGCGGGTGTGAAAAGATGAGTATCACAGCCGCCGACCACATGGCGATCCAGCGTCTGATGTATCGCTACGCCCGTTGCGCCGACCGCAAGGATTACGCGGGGTTTGCCGAGGTGTTTTGCGCGGATGCCGTGTTCGATTTCTCGGGTCGGGTGGTCACATCCCTGGCGGCGATCCAGGACATGATGCACGCGCTGGAGAAATATTCCGCTACCCTGCATCAGGTCCACAATACGCTGTATGAGGTGGAGGGCGACTCTGCCACGGGGGAGACCTACTGCCTGGCCTCGCACCTGTTTCAGGACACCGGCAATACACTGAAGATCGACATGGGGATTATTTATCAGGACCGCTTGCGACGCTGCGCCGGGGGCTGGCGTATTGAATGGCGCACGTTCAACCTGCTCTGGTCGCAGACCACTGCAGTTGACCCCGCCCGATAATTTACTTTATGGGTCGTGGGCCTTAGAGTTGCACAACTAAAAAATAAGTAGCGCCGTTAAACCTGGATTCCTATGAGCCACCGAAAAAAACCGTTGCCGTCCGTGTTGATGCTGCTTCTCGCGCTTGCCCTGGGTGGATGTGCGACTGCAAATGTGCCTCAGAAGGCTGAAGATACTCGACTGGACCAGCTGCTATCGGGCATGGATCAGTCTCTGGCCAACCAGGCGGCGTTCAACACGCAATTGCAGGAACAACAGCGCCGGCTGGAACAGCAGCAGCAACAACTGGAGTCGTTGTCCCAGGGGCTTGGGAAGAAGTCTCCCGAGATCGTCGCTCCCGTCGTCAACAATTGCCCGAAGCCTGTTGCATGTCCGTCGCCCGAGCAAGCGTCCAACAAGCTGGTAGTGGGACAACTGGAGCAAGTCTGGCTGCCCGACCCGGAGTTGGCCCTGACGGCCAGGATTGATACGGGCGCGGAAACGTCTTCCCTGGATGCCCGCAATATACAACTGTTTGAGCGCGACGGCAGGCGCTGGGTGCGTTTTGAAATTATCAACCCGGCAACAGGTACCCCCGCGTCTCTGGAGCGCAGGCTCAAGCGCACCGTGGGGATTCATCAGTCCGGCACCACTGAAGCGAAGCGGCGCCCGGTGGTCAAGATGGGCATTGTTATCGGCCGCAGCAACCAGACTGCGGAGTTTACCCTCAGTGACCGCAGCCACCTGGATTACCAGGTCCTGATAGGACGCAATATCCTGAAGGATGTCATGATGGTGGATGTCAGCAAGAAGAATATTGCACCGTACGTGCTGCCAAAAAAATCGCCGGATAGTAAAGGAGCCGCGCGGTGAACCAGAAGCGGACCTTTTACGCGATACTTGTCCTGCTGGCCTTGAGCGGGATCGCGATTGCCATTCTCCGGCACCTGACAACAGGTACGCCATTTCTGCCTGGAAAGGAAAAATCCGTGTGGCTGGTCGAAGCCAGGGTCGATTTTGAGGCTACAGGCGGCCCGGTCACCGCCAGTCTCAGTTTGCCCGATGTGCAACTGCCCGGCTTTGAGCTGTTTGAGGAGCAGGCCGCTTCGCCCGGCTATGGCTTTGCCATCCTGACGGAAAATGGCAACAGGCGCGCGGAGTGGACCAAGCGCGAGGCCCAGGGTGACCAGTCGCTCTATTACAGTGCCCAGTTAGTCGAATCCGACAGTGACAGTTCCAGTAGTGCTGACCAGCCAGGGGCTGAGACGCATCCGGCGGACTGGAAGGAAGCGCAGGAACTGGCGGCACAGGAGGTTCTCGACCGGGCACGGGAAAAGTCCAGTTCCGCCCAGAGTATGACGCGGGAACTGATCAACCTGCTGAACAACCCCGCGTCACAGAATACGGCCCTGTTGCGCTCCGAGAACACTGACCAGGCGACATTGCTGATGCAATTGCTGGATCGCGCCGGGATTGCGGCCCGCTCTGTGATGGGACTGTATCTGGAGGATGCCCGGCGCCGGCAGACCCTGACGCCCATGGTGGAGATCTATACCGGGGAGAAGTGGTTGTTGGTCAATCCCCAGACGGGAGAGGTGGGCGTGCCGCCCAATCTACTGCTGTGGCACCGTGGCGGCGTTTCGGTGCTGGATGTCGCCGGCGGCACGAAATCCCGCGTGCATTTTTCCATGATCCGGCAGACGGTTCCCGCCATACAGCTGGCCCAGGTCAAGAACAGCGACAGTTTGTTTGCCCGACTGGGTGTGCAGCGCTTGCCCATCGAAGAACAGAGCATGTTCAAGTTGCTGTTGCTGTTGCCACTCGGCGCCGCGGTGGTAGTGTTTATGCGGGTAATGATCGGTTTGAAGACGTCGGGCACCTTCATGCCGGTATTGATCGCGCTGGCTTTCCTGCAGACCTCACTGGTGGCCGGCCTGATCAGCTTTGTCCTGATCGTTGCCATCGGGCTGGCGCTGCGCAGTTACCTGTCCCGACTCAATCTCCTGCTGGTGTCCCGTATCGCCACCCTGATCGTGATGGTGATTTTCCTGATTTCGGCTTTCAGTATCATCGGTTACCAGTTGGGCTACAGTACCGGTATGACCATCACCTTCTTCCCGATGATCATCATCGCGTGGACCATCGAGCGGATGTCCATTCTGTGGGAGGAAGACGGTCCCACCGAGGTGATGAAGCAGGGGGGCGGCAGTTTGCTGGTGGCGGTCCTCGCGTACCTGCTGATGCAAACGCCGCATGCTCGCGCACCTTACGTTCAACTTTCCGGAGCTGAATCTGGTGTTGTTGGCCCTTATCCTGGCCATGGGTCAGTACACCGGTTACAAACTGTCCGAACTGCGGCGCTTTCGTGCGATGGATGAACTCTGATGAGCAAGGCGTGGGTTTCGCCAAGGCGCTTGCGGGAATTTGGCATGTTGGGCATGAATTGCCGCAATGTGGATTTCATCAACCGCTATAACGAACGTAGACTTTATCCCCTGGTCGACAACAAGTTGAAAACCAAACTGCTGGCGCAGGAGTATGACGTGCCGACACCGGGCCTGAAGTTCGTCGTGCGTGAACAGCACGAGATCAGCCATATCGAGCGCGAGCTGGCGGGTCTTGAAAGCTTCGCACTCAAGCCGGCCAAGGGCTCGGGCGGTAAAGGAATACTGGTCGTCACCGGCCGGCAGGGCGACCAGTTCGTCAGGAGCTCGGGCGCGCTGATGAGCATTGCCGATATCCGGCGCCACATGAGTAATATTCTTGCTGGCCTTTACTCCCTGGCCGGTTCTTCCGATGTGGCGATCATTGAAGACCTTATTGCGTTTGACGATTGCTTCGCCGGCTATTCGCATGAAGGCGTGCCCGATATTCGCATTATCGTTTTTCGCGGTTATCCGGTCATGGCCATGCTGCGCCTGGCCACCCATGCCTCTGACGGCAAGGCCAATCTGCACCAGGGCGCGGTTGGCGTGGGTCTGGCGCTGGACACCGGGCGCTGCCTGAAAGCCGCGCAGTTCGGTCGCCCGATCAAGTTGCACCCGGACACGGGTCGAGCACTGAGCGACATCCATATCTCCGGCTGGCGGGATATCCTGCTGCTCGCTGCGCAGTGCTACGACATGACGGGACTGGGCTATATCGGCACCGATATCGTGCTGGACAAGTTCGCCGGTCCGCAACTACTGGAACTGAATGCGCGGCCCGGCCTGTCAATCCAGATTACCAATGGCCGCGGCCTGTTGCCCCGGTTGCGCCACATCGAAGGCATGACCCGCAACCGCCGCTTTCGCAATGAGCAGCGGGTGGATTATGTGATGCGGCAGTTCGCCGAAGTTGACCCTGCGCCACAGAGCGCGGATGCCGGGTAGGTATGGGGCGATCTGATAATCCGGGGCAGTCAGTTACAGTGCCCGGAGGATTGCACGATGCGTACTTTTCAATTGCTGCCGACAGCGGCGAGATCCTGGAGTGTAATGAGGCCGCCGCCAGCCTGCTCGGCGTGGCGTCATCCGCCCTGCGCGGTGAGCTGTGGACGCGGGCCATCGCCGGTGAGGCAGGGTGCAGATAGCGTACTGACACACGCGTTGCAGACGGGTCGCCGCGTTACCCTGCCGCCGTTCATCCTGCGCAGAGCAGGACGGCACGCAAATCATCGCAGGCGGTATGCTGTTGCCTTCCCCGCGGGAGCTGACCACATCATTCGGCCTGTTATTGTGGCGACTGCTGGACGAACAGCAACTGAGTCTGTCGGGCACCATTGCCCCCTCCGATACGCTGGCAGTTCTGGGCGTTGACCAGCTGCGCTATGACGGGCAGTGGGGAGTTTCGGAGACGGAGCGCCTGATGGTCGAAATCCGCAGCAGCCTGCTGGAAATTGTGCGCACGGCGGACGCGGTGGGGCCGCCCTCCGCGGCGTCCATCCTGATCATTCTGCGCGATGTGGATACTGATGGCGCGCGGGATATCTGCCGCGCTTTACTCTCCCACTTGCACCGGCTACATACTACCCCCGGCACTTTAACCGCCGACGCCCGAATTTGTGTCGGTCTGGCGCAAAGGGCTTCCGGTGCCAGCGCACTGTCGACGCTGCTGGGGGCACACAATGCACTGCAGCAGGCCCAGTGCGGTGGCGCAAAAGAGCCAATTCGCGCGGCGGCCGAGGAAGACCATAAGCTGATTACCGGGCGCATGATGAATAACGCCGGGATATTCAGCGCGCCTTTCACCACTGCAGCGTCTGTCACGGGTAAGCAGCGAGTGGCGCAGGAAACACGCCCGCCGAAAAAGACTGTGCCGCCGGTAGCGCCGATTGAAAAAAATATCGAAGGCTATGTCGTCGACAACATGGAAGGGGCCGTTGACCAGGCCATTTTCCTGGCGAGGCTGGATATACCGGTGGCGATTATCGGGCCGGCCGGGACCGGTAAGATGTATGTTGCACGGATCATTCACGAGGAATCCGGCGGCGCGAGTGACCTGCTCGTGCCCATCGACTGTCGCGAGTTTCGCAGTCGCAGTGCGGCGCATACCCGGATTGCGCGCGAGCTGGCGCAGGGGGAGGGCAAAACGCTGGTGTTCAAGTCGCCGCACCTGATGCACGCCGAGGTGCAGCTGAAGCTGGCCCGCCAGATCAGCTCGCGCACGCTGGCAGATGTCAGTCCGCCCCGCTACTTACCGCGCATCAAGTTGATCGCGCTGTTTCCGGAAAAGCTGGAAGTACTGATCAGGCGAGGTGAGCTGGCCGAGCCCCTGGCCAGTGTCTTTGCCGGTTATCCGATCCATGTGCCGCCCATCAAGGATCGCAAGCAGGCGGTGTTGCGCTGGGCGCATAAGATTCTCGGCCAGGAGGGTGTGGTTCGCGATCGGGATATGAAGGGTTTTACCCCCGATGCAGAGCAGGCCATGTTGCTGTATGACTGGCCCGGAAACATCAGTGAAATGCGCCAGTGCATTTATGATGCGCTGGAAAAAACCGATAAGGACTGGCTGACGCCGGTGGACCTGGGTCTATTCAAAGGCATCAATCCGGATGGGCTGCCCTACCTGCCGGAGCCAAAGCCCTTTCTGGCGACAGTACAGGCGGACAATAGTGAGGACGATACCTATGTTCCCTCTGCGCTGGAAGCGCTGCACGTTGCCCTCGGCGAGGCGGTGCACAATTTGTTGGCATTGAATATGATCAAGCCCCTTGGGGCCTGGACGGAAGATGAGTTGGTGTTGGCCGCCCTGGACAGGTACCGCGGCGACCTGCGCCGGACGGGGGACTTCCTGCACACCAAACCGCGCAATATCAGTCGCTGGCTGCCAAAAATCGCGGCGCGCGAGGACGAGCGCAACGCCAGTTCGCTGTGGCAGAAACCCCGTCGCCTGTTGCGCGAATGGGTCAGGGAGTCGCCGCAGTCAGCGGACTCTCCGTTGTTGCTGATGGCGGATAAACTGATGGCGCATGTGAATGAGCAGGGCGGGGCGCTGGGTTCCGCTGCGCGAGCGAGTATTATGGGCGTATCGACACCCACGTACCTGAAGCGCATGCGGGAAATCGGCGACAGTAACAAGGGGTTTTGAGCATGGCAGTAAAAACCACAAGCGGCCGTTCGAAGGGTCGCGCGCCAGGCGCTGCGCTGCAGGGCACGACAACCGTGGAGGATTACGCCCGGGCGTTTGAGCAGACCATGGATCGGGAGTTGCCGGTCAGCCTCGGTTTCTCCGCCCGCCTGAACATGCTGTGGGACCTGGCGGGCGCGGCGCCCCCGCAAACCGAGGGACGCGTCATCAGTGTGCTGGGCATCAACCGCGAGTGGCGCGAATCGGAGGTGCGCAAATGGCTGCAAAAAGATGTGCTGCCGCCGCGCATAGACCTGCACAACATGGTGAAATTCCTGGTGGCGCAACTGGACCAGGGGCAGGACGTGCGCCGCTGGGAGGCCTTTCTCATCTACGGCTCGCCCATCGTGTCATCGCCGGTCAACCAAACGCTGTATCGGGAGGACCAGACACGTCGTGAAATTGCCTCCACCATCTTTGCCCAGATAACGGACGAGTACGGCATACCGCCTTCTGCCTACGAGGCCGACCAGGTATTCCAGCGCTGCCTGACCCTGATGCACAAGTTCAATATCTATGAGCTGCGCGATTTTCAGTCGGGTCATCTGGAGCCGTTCAAGAGCTACATGTTTCCGGGTGCGTAGTATTCCGATCAAAAGTAGCGTCCCGGCGAATATCGGCCTGGTGCTGGCTGGCGCCGCCAGGGACGCGGTCGTCGCTGCCCTCGCGCAGGCGGGCTACGAGGTGCACGTTGCCGCGAATATTGCACGTGTGCGCTCCCTGCTCGCGCGCGATACGGTGGACGCCTGGATTTTTGATGCCAGGTCCGACGACGTGCTTGATCTGCTGTTGGCCACTGAAGATATTCTCCTGCCGGCGGACAATATTCCCGATGCGCGCCGATAACATAGCCTTCTCGCATTGGGTCGAGGGCTTGATAACGCAGCTGGAGGCGGCGCTGTCAGGCAGTGCCGCGCAGCACAGTCTCGCGGCGGGCCAATCGGTGGAGCGAGGTGCGCGGCGTCTGGCTGCTGGCCGGTTCTGCCGGCGCCACGGGCGCGATTCAGGCGTTTCTCAACGCTTTCAGGCAGCCGCCGCCGGTCGCCTTTATCTATGCCCAGCATCTGGATCCTGCCCAGCAGCATCAGCTGCAGCGTTTTACGGTGCAGAACAAACAGTTTTCCCTGTCCGTCGCCGAGGGTGTGCAAACACTGGCTCCGGGCCGGCTGGTCATGATCTCGCCGCGCTGCACCGTGGCGCTGAATGAATTCGGGCAGGTGACAACTACCCGCGAGGCATGGAGCGGGCAGCACACGCCGGATATCAACGAACTGCTGGTGATCCTGAGCGCCGCGAAACTGCCTGCTCCGGGCGTCATTATCTTCAGCGGTATGGGCAATGACGGTGCGGCGTCCCTGCGCATCTTTGAAGCCGCGGGTGGCCGCGTCTGGGCCCAGTCCCCCGCCAGCGCCGTGTGCCCGGCAATGCCACAGGCCGCCCTCGACACCGGTCTGGTGCAAAAGTCCGCGGACCCGGCGGAGCTGGCACTGGCGCTGGAGGCCCTCTACCGCCCCTGAGGACAGGGCAAAATCGTCCGGAAATCCCCAAGTCAAGCCTTCTTTCATAAAGTGCAAGCCCTTCCCCGCACCTTTTTATTTCTAAAATAAAACGATAAATATCAATAGTCTTATGTTGTTTTTTGCAGGCATTTCAGGTGCCTCGTCCCGTGTAAAAAGTCGAGTTTCTCGAGAAATCTCCAGTTTTCCCTTGCCGGTATTGGGCTGCATGGAAATACTGTAATCACATAACCCATTGGCATAACTAACAAAGACGTGAGGGAGCAAATGAGCAACGGAACCGAACAAATGGATATCAGCGGCGTAAAAATTGCCGTCGTGGACGATGCCAAAACCATTCGCATGATGATGTCCCATACCTTGCGCAGCATGGGCTGTGAAGTGGAGTGTGCGGAGGATGGCTACAAGGCGCTGGGCATGTTGCGGCGCTTCAAGCCCGACCTGATCTTCCTGGACATCACCATGCCCGAACTGGATGGCTACCAGACCTGCACCCTGATACGCAACGCCGAGGATACACGGCGCACACCCGTGGTGATGCTCTCCTCCTCTGATGGCATTTTCGACATTGCCAAGGGTCAGGCCCGCGGCGCTACCGCACACGTCACCAAAATTCCTCCGGAAAGCGTACTGCGCGAATTGATCTACAACTATACGGCGCGGAAGGTGGCTGCCTAGCCATGAGTATTTCAGCCTTACAGTCCCTGGAACTGATAGAGCGCCTGCACGCCTACGACAGCGTGGCACCACCTGCGCTGGCGGCGCCGCGCTTGAATTGGGTAGGGACTTCTCTGGGTATTGCCGGAGTGCCGTTACTGATCGGGGAAGGGGAACTGGAAGAGATTATTGAAACACCCGCAGTAACAACAATACCCGGTACCAAGGCCTGGGTGCTCGGCGTGGCTGCTTTCAAGGGTGGGTTGCTGCCCATCTTCAGTGGGGATGTACTGTTTCGAAAACGCCCCTATATCGGTCGCGTGCGGGATTACTGCATGGTGATACGCCGGCCCGGCATGTATTTCGGACTCACTACTCAGTCATGTCCAGCGCGATCTGCGCTTTCCGATCGAGGAGCGTGTCATGGATCACGTGGTTGATCCCGACTTCGCCGAGTACGCGCTCGGAGGTTTTATGTACAAGGGAGATTTTTTGGCAGTTCTGGATATCAACAAGTTGGTGGCGGATGAGGAGTTGTCCAATGCGTCCGCCGGGCGAGTTTCTTCAACCAAGGGGAAGAGTAATGAGTAAGACAATGAAAATCGATGTTCCCAATCTCTGGGTAATCGGCATCGGCCTGGGAATCCTGGCGTGCGTCGGAGGCGTGGTCTACGTCCTCCTTATGACTGAGTTGGGGGCCGGCACGCTGATGGCGCTGTTTGGCGCCCCGGGCGTACTGGTGGCAGCCCTGCTGGCCTACCAGGGCCAGCGCCGTCGTGTCGAGTACACGGAACAGGGCGTTGCCGAGATCAATAGCGTCCTGGTCAAAATTGCCGAGGGTGACCTTACTGTGCGGGTACCGGAGGAAAATACGGTAACGCGCGATATTGCCAGGGAAATCAATGCCTCGACCCAGCGCCAGCGCGAGCTGATTCGCAACATCAAGACACCCTTCAAGGTTTCAACCGAGGCGATCAACAAGATTGGTGCGATCGCCGAGGGTCAGGTCGAGAAGGGCCGGGAACTGACCCGCTCTGTGGTTGAGTCGACCACGGCGGCCACCGAAATGGTGCGCACCAGTGAAGAGATCAAGAAATCGACCGCGGAGGCTGCCAGAACGTCAGAGCGCAACCGGCAGCGGGTTGCCCAGGGCTATGAACTGACCAAGGATATGTCCAAGGCATCGGCTGACGTTCGTGAATCCGTGCAGGAGACATCCAAATCAGCCAAGCGCCAGGGTGAATTGATTCAATCGGTGACTGCGGCGGCGGAATATATCCAGGCACTCAACACCAAAATCTCGGTGGTTGCGATCAACACCCGCATCGAGGCCGAGAAAGCCGGTGAGCACGGCCGACCCTTCATGGGAATTGCCGAGGCTATTGGCGATCTGATGCGCGAAGCTGAAGAAGAGGGGCGCAAGATTATCTCCCAGGTGCGGATGCTGCAGAACCTGTCCGCCGATAATCTGTCCAGTATGGAAAATACGGTCGGTACGGTGGTTACGATCCTCGAGTACATCGACCGCCTGGACAGCTCGCTGGAGGAAATCAACGCGGGATCCTCTGCAATTACCAAGATCATTACGTCCGTGGATGACGCGGCAGGCCAGTCCGCTACCACTGCGCGTCACATGAACAGCTCCATGGATGCGATACGTGAGCGCAATCTTGATATCAGTGAATACAGCGAGTCGACACAGGTAGGCGTGAGCAGCCTGAAAACATCCATGCGCGAAGTGGCTGAAAGCCTCAGTCAATTCAAGATTGAGGAGATCAGCGAAACTGAGCGGACGCTGGCGGCGATAGACGACCTGAAGAAAATACAGGGCGCCAGGAAGGTGTACCGCGAGGACGAGATGAACGCCCTGGAAGTAACTAAATTCTCGCGGGCGACTGTGTGAATAGTGCTGTCGTCAGTCGACCACCGGCGCTCAGGAGTGAGCAACTGGGGATGCTGATGCAAAAGTTGCACACGCATGCGGGCATCAGTATCGATAGCACGAACAACGTTATCGCCGGTTGTATCCAGGCTCGAATGAAGTATCTGGGTATTAGTCAGGTAGAGAGCTATCTGGCCGTGTTTGACGACAGTATTAATGCCACGGGCGGAATGGCTGGCCCTGATCGATCTGCTCACCGTGAAGGAGACGCGTTTCTTCCGCCAGCCCGAGGCCTACGACTGCCTGGCCCAGTACGTGGATGCATTGCTCACCGCTGGCCCGGCGCCGAGCGAACTCTCGTTCTGGAGTGCCGGTTGCTCGCACGGACAAGAGTTGTATTCCATGGCGATGGTAGTGGAAAGCGTTGTCTCCCGGCACAAGCCCTGGCTGCAATGGCATGGTATCGGTACGGATATCAGCTTCAACGCGATCCACCATGCGCAGCAGGCAATTTATCCGGAAGCTGCGATGAAATCCATTCCCGAGTTGTTTCGGGACAGCTGTATGGATCACAAACTGGGCGGGCGCCGGAAGGTGATCGATAGCATTCGGGCCAGAACGCATTTTTTCCACAGCAACCTGCTGCATGTGGATAGCGCGCCGTTCGCCGACTTCAACATCATTTTCTGCCAGAACGTCCTGATTTATTTCGAGCGTGAAAGACAGCGCTGGATCATTGATCAGCTCGTGGCTCGGCTCAGGACTGGCGGCCTGCTGATCCTTGGGGCAGGAGAGGATGTGTCATGGTTGAGCCAGAGTGTACAGCGGCTGCAGTGGCCGGGGGTATGTGCTTACAGGAAAACTGGAGGTTGAGCGAGTGAACAAGAAACCGGACATCGTGTCTCTCAAATGGGTTATCGGACTGATAAATACGCAGGCTGATGCTGCTGAGGTAGCCCTGGTTGAGTATGGCAATGATTCAGCCCAGAAGCAGGCGTTGCTGCGCTGCATGTGGTCGGTGCACCAGATCACCTCTACATTCAGGGCGTTGGGGATGAGAAAGGCCGAGATGCTGACGCTGGAGATGGAGCGCAGCCTTAATTTCCTCTACAAGGACAAAGTGGTCGGTGAGCGTCGCAAACTTGCCATGGGTGGCCTGATGCAGGCGCTGAAAATCATACCCGCCTACCTGGATCACACCCAGAACCTGCGTGTGGATACAGGTCGCGGTCTGGAGCAGTTCGTCAATGACCTGCGGCGTTGGGTAGGGGAGAGACCTCGCCCCCGGGCTTTCTTCTTCCATATGGAGATCGCTGCAGATGCCGGTATCACTGGCGATGCAGCGCCTGCCTCGGATGAGGAAATCCGCAGTCGGGCCAATGTGATGCTTGCTCTGTATCTGGAAATGGCAAAGCAGGCGCTGCGCAGGCGCAATGTCAGCGAGAGCATGAAAACCGTGGCTCGTATTGCCAGGAAGATGCAGACGCTGTTTGCCGGGACGGAGCCGGAGCGCTTCTGGTTCACCATGATTGGTCTGTGCGAGGGCATTGCTGGTGGCCTGATTGTGCCGGATGAGTGTATTGCACAGATCTTCAAGTCTGGCGCATTTGCCATCAAATTCGCGAGGGAAAATGGCAGCCGGATTGATGAATCTATCGACTATGACAGCTATCTGCAGCAAATGCTGTACTACATTGCCTCGTGCAAGTCCAAGCCTGTGCATATCGCCGGCATTCGCGCTGCATTCGGCATAGACGAGAACACAATTAGCGAAGCAAGTCAGGGATTGGTGCACAGTGATGCAATTGTCATCGCGCTCAACGGTGCTTTGCAGCAGCTTAACAGTGCGGTGACCTTCTTAACGACTCACGATCTGTCAAAGATTGCCACACAGAAACCTGAAGACCGGGACAACAGTGTGCTGGATGCCATCGAAGCGGCGGAATGTCGCCTGGTTGCCGCCGGGCAGATGTCGCACGCGGATTCTCTAAAGAAGGTACAGCAACAGCTCAGGTCTTTTTTCAGTGGCAAGACCGGTATCGATGCACAAGTTTTCGCGGATTCCGTCAGCTCCATCACGCGCGGCATCACTGACGTCAAACTGGACCTGGAGCATAAACTCGAGTACGGCATGAACAGTTCCTACGCGGGTAAGGAATTCGAGTTGCGTGAAAGCGTGGCGACCGCGACCTTCAGGCAAATGGGACTGGTGGAGAACTACCTGCACCAGATCCTGCGGCGCAAGGCACTCAAGAGCGCTCTGGATAAAAAACCACTCGATACCGCCAGTGTGCTGCGCTTGACCACGGCGCTGCAGCGCCATCTTAACAAGACCGACACAGGCCACGAGGAGTTGCGCCAGGCGATCAGGGATGCCGACAACGGTGATCCGGATCTCGATCTTCTCTATGGACTGGCCGTCCAGTACCTGGATCAACTGGAGTCAATACCCGATCGCAAGGCGATTATCGACTCGCTGCAATTACTGGAAGAAATTGCAGGGGCTCTGCACTTTGCCAGCATGGGACGAGAGGGAGCGGTTATCGAGCAGTGCCACAAGTGGCTGTCTGCCGCCAGCGATGCCGGTAGCGTGCACGAGGATGCAGCATTTCGCTGCTTCGCTGACGCGTTTGCCCAGATTGAAATGCATTTGCAGCGTTCGATTCTGGACCCGCTGGATGATACCTCGCATATTCTGGCCCTCGCCGAGCAGCGTGCCGCGGAACTGGAAAACTGCATTGCCAACCTGTCTCCTGGACGCAAAATCGCCGAGGCCATTGTTACCGGTGGGATCATCGAGACGCAGGAAGTTGTCCTGGTCCAGGACGCAGAAATCCCGCTGGAGTTTCGCGATGTCTTTATTGAAGAGTCCGAAGAGATGGTCGCTGAGCTTGGCAAGCTGACCACAGATTGGCTGCAGGATCCGAAAAATACAGACGTCTTGCGCGATATTCGCCGGCACTTTCATACCTTCAAGGGCAATGGCCGCGCAGTCGGCGCTAATATTCTCGGTGAGCTGGGCTGGGCTGCCCAGGATATGCTGGATCGGTCGCTGGATGGCGATCTGGCGCCGGGCGCAGGTGTGCAGACATTGGTGAATGAAGTGGTAAGCGCCCTGCCTGACCTGGTTCGATCCTACAGCCAATCCACCGGACCCGACGTCGGGCGCATTCGCCAGTTGACCAATGCGTGTTTTGCGCTGGCAGCATCTGGCGACACCGATGAGTACGACAAACTACCAGTGATCGCTGACGTGATCGGCTCAACTGCCGGATTGGCGGATAAGCTGACTGTCACCAAAACTCTGACTCATTGATCTGGCAGCGCAGCGCGTCGACTGGATAGGGGAGAATAATTGTGTACACAGATAATGATCTGGGCAAACTGAGACTTAACGGGATGATGGATTCCGAAGAGGACAATCAGGAGAAAAGCCTGCGCTGGCTTTTGGAAATGGATCTTTCCGAGCCGGAGGAGAAGCTGTTTACAGTTGCTGTTGGTGAGTACAGTGATAGAGGTCTGTCAGCTTACGAAGCCGAAATTGCCGGCCGACCACTGGTCAGGGGCCATGCTAACAGTGATGACCTTGCCAGCTATATCGGCGAAGAGATCGTTATCTCTTCAGCGTATGCGCCAGGTGACATCTATTCGCGTAGGAATGAGTCTGCTGTCGAGGAATCCACCTTCGTCCAACGCGACGAGGTCATGGCGATTGACTTTTCACGCGGACGTGATGACAGCACATTCCACAAGACATCGGTAGTGGCAGAGGGAACAGACATTCTCGGTTTGCTGGGCGACGACGACATCGGAGAGAAATTTTTGTCGATCAAGCGCCTCAAGCCGCTTCCGGTAAATGGCCAGACGACTCAGTCTGACGAACAGTTATTGCAACTGGATAGCAGCGGGGCTTCTGAGTCAGGGTTGGCTGCGGACACTTTCGATCACACGGTGCCGGTTTCCATCAACCTGACTGGAGCCCCTGTGCCCACTCAGGTTGCGGATCCCGAAAGCGATACGGGTGCGAATGACAGCGGCCCCGGTGACGTCTTCGATCATGCCAGCGTTCTGGAGTATGTCGCAAGCACGCCACAGCCGGTAGATGACAACGAATTCGACAGCTACCTGCTGCGCGGAGAACACCTTCTGGATAGTCATTTCGATCCTGAGGAGCTCATCGTCGAGCGTACCGAGGGGGTTATCGCGGTTGATCCCTCTACTGAAGTCTCGATTGATTACCATGAAGATTTTCACACCATGGGTGGCTTCGTTCAGGACTCGGTAGCTGCCATCGCAACGGTTATAACCCCGGTAATGGAGGCGATATCCAGCGCGGTGCGGGCACGTCTGGAAGTGCTTGGTTTAGCCGCGGACGCTGTTGCGGTGGAAGTGAGACTGGGCTCCGACGAGGAGTCCAGCAAGCTCTGCTATGCCGAGGGCTATGAGCCGGTTTGCGCGATTTGCTTCGAACTGCCCCAGCCCCTGTTGTCTATCGACCAGGCAGCGCGTGACACTATCTATGTAAGACTCATGAATATCCATACCAATGAGAACTGGAACCACCTGTTCAGTGAGGACTTTGTTGCGTCAAGTAAATCCAGCCTGGCGGTGGACGATGGCTTCGGTGAGGATATATTCGGTGACGACTTTACGGATGATTTTTCCGCGCAGGAATTGTTCGACGGCAGTGTGGTGGCTGCAGATATAGAGGCTGTATTTTCCAACCTGTCGCACCCGCAGGATGATAGTGATGAAATCTTCGGCGTGGGTTTCCGTGCATTCGAGGATAGAGAAACCGGCCAGCACAGCACAGTGCAGAGCGTCAAGCGCAAAATTCTGTGGCAGAGCAAGCGCCAGTTGGAGTTGCAACCTGAGCTACAGGAACAGCTACGCTGCAAGTGTAATTTCCGAGATTCCGGAACAGACCAATCTGGCTGCCTTCGAAGAGGCGCACACTGGCGGAGTAATCCCGGATTACATCAGCTTCAATTTTACCAGCCAGAGTAATGCAGAAATCTTCACCGATTTCCTTGACGCCTTTATAGAGGAGGGCTCGGCTGAGGTCGAGAAGCTTGAAAATGAAGTGGGCGAGTGGGAGAAGAATATTGCTAGCGAGCCGCTGCTCGCCAGGGTCTCCCGTACCCTGCACACGATCAAAGGCATAGCCAAGGGTGTTGGTTTGCAGCGACTGGGTACACTTGTGCACAACTTTGAGACGCTGCTCGACAAGATGCCACGACCCGGCGTCGGCGCAGAGCAGACCTATTTCCATATCGTCAATGCCTGGCTCGACGCCGTGGTAAGGGGGGTTGAATATGTGGCGGACAACCGCGCAGATGTGGCCAGCGAGTTACCTGAACAGGCAGGTGCAGCCGCGATCGAGTTGGAGGCGCAGAGTACGGTTTCCCCGCAAACTGATGCTGTTGAGTCGCAGGATAGTGCCCTTCGAATTGTTTCCGGCGAGAAGAAATCCACTGTGGTTTCCGCCCTGGAGAAAAAGCGCGATCAGCAATTGGCGGACGAGGGCGCGAAGGTACTGGCAGCGCAACAGTCAGTGCGTATCACTTCCGAAAAGCTCGATCACCTGTTGAATCTGGCCAGCCAGGCGCAACAACTCGGGGTGCGCGCATCGCAGAATACCACACGCAGCAAGCGATCCTCGGCGGAATTACAGGCGCGACTGTCCTCCGTAAGAACCCATATCAGGAAGATCGCTGACAAAGCCCTGTTGAATGTCAATGTGCGTCCGGGCAGCTCAACTCCGGACCTGGACGCATTGGAAATGGACCAGTACTCGGAGCTGCAGGAGGCAGCCAGCATTCTGCGTGAGGGCGTGGAAGACCTGGCCGACCTGGTCGATGTGGTGAGCCGCCAGAATATGCAGATTGAGGCGCTGCTGAAGCAGCAGTCCTCGGTGATCTCCGGAATTTCGTCCTCTATCCAGGGTGCGAGAGTGGTGCCCGTCTCACGGTTGATGCCCGGTTTGCGCCGTATCGTGCGTACGGTGAGCACTGACCTCGGCAAGGTAGTTGCCTTTAAAGTGTTGAACGAAACGGGAGCGCTTGACCGGGACCATTATGCGCGCTTGCAGGTTGTTCTGGAGCACATGGTCAGGAATGCACTTGACCACGGTATCGAATCACCCGAGCAGCGCGTCGCAATGGGCAAGCCGACCGGCGGGCGCATTACCATCGATGTGCGCAAGTCGGGGAGCGATTACCTGATCAGGTTGTCCGACGATGGCAGGGGCATAGATCCCGATGCGATTCGCGAGGCCGCGTATGAAAAGGGGCTGGATGTGGATGCCGATGCCCTCAGTGATGAGGAAGCCATCAGGCTGATCTTCCACAAGGGATTCTCGACGGCCAGTACCCTGAGCGAGATATCCGGACGCGGCGTCGGTCTGGATATCGTCCTGACCGAACTGCAGCAGATCGGCGGCGATGTGCAGATTCAATCGGCGGTTGGCCTCGGTACGGCTTTTGAGGTGCGTATTCCCAGCAATGTTTCAGTTAATGGTGCGCTGCTGGTCGCAGCGGCCGGTGAATCCTACGCCATTCCGCTGAACGGCCTGATTGCAGTAGAGCAAGTCCCTGTCGACGAGTTCTTCGCTGCCGTGGATGAGCGCGCCACACTATCAATATCCGGTATGGAGTGTGAGCCGGCCTACCTGGCAACACTGTGCCAGGGTCTGGGCTTGCCTGACCGCAGTGCCTGGAACAAGTATGTTCCGGTCATTATTGCCGGTTCCGCCGAATCGCTACATGGCCATCGCCATCGATAACCTGCAAGAGGCGCTGGAACTGGTGGTTCGCTCACTGGGCTCACAATTCTCGACGGTGCCGGGAGTGGCCGGTGCGGCGACCACAGCGGAAGGTGAGGCTATTGTCGCGCTTGATCTCAACCTGTTGGTGGCCAGCGCCGGTGCTGACGGTATCGCGCCTACAGCGGTAAGCCAGTCCAAGTCCACGACGCTACTGGCGCTGGTGGTCGACGATTCCAGAACCCAGAGAATGGTCGCAACGAGCCAGTTGGATACCGTTGGTGTCGAAACGGTCACGGCGGAAAATGGCCTGGTGGCGATAGATTTGCTCAATGCGACCCACCGATTACCGGATGTGATCCTGCTGGATGTGGAGATGCCGGTTAAGGATGGTATTCAAACGCTGCGGGAGATTCGCAAATCCCGGCGCTATGGCCATCTGCCGGTCATCATGGTCACCTCCCGCACAGGGGCAAAGCACCGTGCGCTGGCCAATGAAGCCGGCTGCAACGCCTATATGGGCAAACCCTTTAATTTCCCGGCGTTGATCAAGCAGATCAATGAACTGACCGGGCATGACTTGCAGCTGTCCTGAGGATCAAAGATGACGGATAACACAAAGCGATGGTGCGTGCTGATACCGTGTTCGAAAACGGAAACCTGGGCGGTACCGCAAAATTGTCTGGGTGAAATCCTGACGTTGCAGCCCGACACGGAACTGCCGCCGGATGAGGTGAACTGGCGTGGCCGTAAGGTGCCGGTGCTGGATTTTGGCAGCGATGATGGCTCACTCTGGCGCGAGCCGCGCCGCGGCACCGGGCTGGTGGCGATCTTTCTTGGACTCAAGGGCGAAGGCTGCGAGTACTGGGGAGTGGCCGTGCGCGGTGAAGGCTTGAGGGTCGTCGAGCCTGTCACCCGAAGAGGTGGAAGATATGCCGGAGCAGCTGAGTCAGCATGCCACGGCCGCCTTCAATTTTAAGGGCGTGCTGTGCCAGGTGCCTGACCTGGACAGTTTTCAAAAGAAGATAGCCGTCAGCCAGCAAGTTGCCTGATGCCCTATGGAGATCGAACCATTGCATTTAGATGAGATTATAAACTGGATTGACGGGGCTTTCGGTGAGGTGTCACCCGGTCCTGAGCACGCGGATATCGAAATCCTCAGGAGAGTATTCGGCGATCACGGTTACCAGCGCTACCTGCAGGACCAGGTCAACCGCCAGATCATCCGCGATTACCTGACCAATGCCGTGGTGTTGGGCGTGATCACTCAAGGCGGTCTGGCGGCGTTTGCCTCCCAGGTTGTCTCCGAGGAGGGCCGTGCAACCCTGGCATTGTATATGCTGATGAGTTCGGTCGAGGAAGCGAGGGACATGCCCGCGATAAGTGGTGACATCGAGGTGCTCAAACCCCTCAAGCCTGCGCCGGCGACTCATCCCCATATCAAGCTGGTGCCAAACTAGTTAACCCGTGGCTAACGCCCGTCGACAATACGGCCGATCGCAGTAGGGATGGGTCCGGCCATTGTCGAAATCGGCGTGGCATGGGCATGTAAATTATAAAAAAATGGCATAAAATTTGAAAATAATGACAAATAGAAGATTAAATAAATAAAAAATGGCAGTAAATAGGCCTAATATTTAAAATAGATAAAAAAATGGCATTTTAATCGTTGTCGCTACATCCCGCCCGCTTTATAACTTGGCTGTCGCCGCGCAACTGGCAGCGATCTGGGAAGGGGGTTGCAGGTCCGTCCAGACGAACCCGAGCAAACTCCCGCCAGTGGAACCAACCAGGGTGAAATATAAGATCAGTGGGGTAGGCAGCGATGTTGACAATAACTCCGACGGCAGTAATGGACAGGGTCCCGCAAGAGGGGCCGGAAGTTTTTGCAGTAATCGGCGGCAAGAAGGTATTCCTTCCCGCCGATGCCAGGTATGTGATGCAGGACAGGCGCGGACTCTGGTATTACAGTTCGCGCAAGCCGCGTCCGAAGGAAGGCGACTGGACGCCCAATAAGACCAGCATCGCCTGCCGTACAGAGCTGGGCTATGTGCGGGCCCTGAAAACAGACACTGTGCAGCAGTGGCTGGACACCTGTCAGCGAACGGTGCGCATGGTGCGGGCAAATCACGGTGGTGACCGTCGCCAGGCTGAGGATTGAGGACACACGCGCATCCGTCAGGCAGGGTTCCCCTGCCCCGGTTAGCACTGACGCTGACCGGGGCGCAGCTGGCGATAAGTTTGGTAGACTGGTGGCCAATCCCTGCGGCACCCACCAGAGCATGATGCAATCCACAGTCGAAGCAACTCCGACCTCCCCCGCAGATGTCGCACGCCTGATGCGCCTGGCGACCTACGCCTCGATCTCCGTTGCGATCACCCTGGTGCTCGCCAAAACCATTGCCTGGGCGGTCACCGACTCGGTGAGCCTGCTCGCCACCCTCATCGACTCAACCCTGGACGCGTTGGCATCGCTTATCAATCTGGTGGCGGTGCGCCATGCGATAACTCCCGCTGATAAGGAGCACCGCTTTGGCCACGGCAAGGCGGAGGCGCTGGCAGGCCTGGGTCAGGCGGCATTTATTGCCGGATCGGCGGGCTTCCTGCTGCTGGAATCGGGTCGCCGCTTACTTCATCCCGTACCACTCGGGTCCTATGGCCCCGGTCTCATAGTGATGGTGTTTTCTATTGCGGCGACGTTGGCGCTGATGGCATTTCAGCGCCATGTGATTCGCAAGACCAACTCCACCGCGATCAAGGCGGATGCCCTGCATTACCGCACAGACGTGTTGGTCAACGGCAGCGTAATCGTTGCCTTGCTGCTGTCGGTGCAGGGCTGGGCCGGTTTTGACCCGCTGTTTGCTATTGCTATAGCGATTTATATTTTATACAGCGCCTGGGCAATCGTGAGGCAATCCCTGGACGACCTCATGGACCGCGAGCTGCCTACCGCCGAGCGCGAAGCCATCAAGCGCATTGCCGTGGCGCATGCGGGCGTGCGCGGCCTGCACGACCTGCGCTCCAGGCGTTCCGGCATTGCTACCTTTCTACAGTTGCACCTGGAGGTGGATGACGATCTCACCCTGTTGCAGGCCCACGAAATCTCGGATGAGGTCGAGTTAAAACTGCAGCAGTCCTATCCCTCGGCGGAAATCATTATTCATATCGATCCGATCTCCGTGGTGCCGCACGAACCGGTGCCGGTGTTTCTCCAGAAGTAGCTGCCACAGGCCCGTAGGGCGTGACGCAAAAAGTCAGATTTCAGTGAATAATACACACCCAAATCGCGCGGGAATTTCATATATTGGGTACAAGGGACCTGTCCCGGGTGGCGCTCTGCCGCCATTGCTTGATTATTACAATAAAGGGAGCAATACCATGACACAGACATTTATCCGCAAGAATCTGCCGCTGGCCGTGCTGCTGGCATCCGGCCTGGCCGCCAGCAATGCTATGGCGCAGTTGGAAGAGGTGATCGTCACGGCGCAGAAACGCGTCCAGTCGTTGCAGGATGTGCCGATTGCCATCAGCGCTTTCGATTCTGAGCAGATCCAGTCCATGGGGCTGATTGATGCGAAGGACATCGGCATGGCCTCGCCCTACCTGCAAATGCCCGCGTATCCGTTCTCCAGCAACAACCTGGCGCTATTTATTCGCGGTATTGGTAATGCGGATTCCATTGTGATCACCAAGGATCCCACCGTTGGCCTGTATTACGACGGCGTCTATGCGGCGCGTTCAACCGGGATGCTGGCTGACCTGGCCGATCTGGAACGGGTAGAGATACTGCGCGGTCCACAGGGCACCTTGTACGGTCGCAACACCACGGCGGGTGCGATCAACTTCATCAATGCCAAGCCCACCGGGGAATTCGGCTTCAAGCAGAGCCTGAGCGTGGGTAATTACGATAGCTGGCGCTCCGTCAGCCACCTGAACCTGCCCGACGCGTCCGGTTTCAAGGCCAAGCTGACGGCCGCTTTTTCCGACCGTGACGGCTGGGTGCAAAATGAGGGCGCCAATGAGGTGCCCGGCTATGAGTACAACGATTACTACAAGCAGGAAAACGAAGGGTACCGCGCTGCCCTGCGCTTTGACGGTGTCGAGAAACTGCTGGTGGATTACAGCTATGACTACTCGGATGTCACTTCCACGCCGGGCTATTTCCAGTATGGCGGCCCGACCGGTGGCTTCACCGCGGCTTGGCGCCCCCATCACCAATAGCTTCACCGACCGCCTGAAAAATACCCGCACGCCGACCGGCGGCGAGCAGTTTGCCTATTACCTGCCGGACTCCAAAACCGAAGTGCAAGGGGCACAACCTCACGGCGAGTTATGAGATCAATGACCAGATGACGCTCAAGTCGATTACCGGCTATCGCGAGTTTGACGATGACGTCTCCCAGAATTTTTCCCAGTCCTTCGGCGATGCCGGGCCGTCTGGAGACGTATACCAAAACCGACCAGGACCAGTTCTCACAGGAACTGCAGCTGCTCGGCAGTGCTGACCGGCTGAAGTACGTCGGCGGGCTGTATTATTTCAATGAGAACGGTGACCAGAAAGAAAGGCAGTACCTGGACCGCGCCAGCGGTCGATGAGCTCGGCATTTACGCTTTCGACTTTATCACTGGTGCGCCCTGCACAGACGGCTCGACTGCCGGGCCCTATCTGCACCGGACTTTGCGACTGCTTACCCGAACTACCTGGGTGAGTACGCGGTGAATACCGACGTGGAATCCTGGGCGGGATACGGCCAGGCAACCTGGACGCCCGACATACTGGAGGACAAGCTGGACCTGACCCTGGGCCTGCGCTACACCGATGACGACCGCAATGCCGCCCGCACCAATGATGGCTGGTGCGCCAACTCCTTCTGCGCCGGGCACAGACCGACGCCCAGAAGGATAAGGTCGATTACACGGCGATTGCGGACTACAACTGGACCGATGATTTCTCCACCTACGCCAAGGTCGCCACGGGATTTCGCTCCGGTGGTTCCAGTCGTAACGGCCTGGATTTCAATCAGCCCTTCGACAGCGAAGAGCTGACCTCCTACGAACTGGGCTGGAAATCGGAGATGCTGGAGCAGCGCCTGCGCGTCAACGGCGCCGCTTACTATATGCAGAACACCGACATTATCCTCGATTACCTGCCTGATCCCGGTGAACAGTCCGCAGTTTGTGGAGTCGTTCAATTCGGGTGATGCGGATGTGTATGGTCTGGAAGTCGATGTACAGGCGGCCATTACCGATGAGTTCCTGGTCGGCGTGAGTTACGCCTACCTCAATTACGATTTCAGTAATGTCGACTTCCCGGATGGCACCGACCACACCGACACCACAGAGCTGGTCTGGGCGCCGGAAAATGCCTATTCGCTGACCGCCGACTACAACCTGCCGGTCAGTGTCGGGGAGGTCAGGTTCCACATGGATTACGCCTGGCAGGATGACCAGTTTGCCCTGGCCAACACGGAGTTTGGTAAAGTTGAGGTGGCGGACTACGGCCTGTTGAATGCCCGTGTCGCCCTGGCGGACGTTAAAATGGTCGGCCACAACTGGCAGTTCGCCGTGTGGGGCAGAAACCTGACTGACGAGGACACGGCCAATTACCAGATCGGCTCCACGGCCTCAACCTACCTGGCACCGCATGATGTACGGCGCTGAGGTCATCTTCGAGTTCTAGGCTTCGGGCTGCGCGCTTGGCATAGCCTGTCATGGATAGAAGGGGTTGCCCGGTCGGCAGCCCCTTTTTTTGTATAAAAAACGGCACAGTGGGTGCCTCGCGCAGAGATACTTGAACGCCCTTAAAACCTGCTGTATGTTCAAACCCGGTTTTCAGAGGTAATCACGTGAGCGACCTTGAACAGTTCCGCCAGGAGACACGTGCCTGGCTGGAGGAGAATTGCCCGGAGTCCATGCGCACGCCGGTAAAAGGCTTTGACGACTTTTACAGCGGCGGACGCAAGCCCGAGATCGACCATCCGGACCAGAAAGTCTGGTGCGACCGCATGGCGGCCCGCGGCTGGACGGTCCCGCATTGGCCCGCAGAGTATGGTGGCGGCGGGCTGGACAAAGACCAGGTCAAGATCCTTGGCCAGGAGATGGCCAGGATCGGCGCCCGCCGACCGCTGGACAGCTTCGGCATTTCCATGCTCGGACCGGCCCTGCTGCACTTTGGGACTGAGCAGCAAAAACTGTGAACACCTGCCCAAAATCGTGCGCGGCGAAATTCGCTGGTGCCAGGGTTACTCGGAGCCCAATGCCGGTTCTGACCTGGCCAGTCTGGCCACCAAGGCGGAAGACAGGGGCGACCACTACGTCATCAACGGCCAGAAAATCTGGACCTCCTACGCCGACAAGTCCGACTGGATATTTTGCCTGGTGCGCACCGACAACTCGGGCAGCAAGCACGAGGGTATCAGCTTCGTGCTGTTCGACATGGATCAGCCCGGCGTCACCACCCGCCCCATCAAATTGATCAGTGGCTCCTCGCCCTTCTGCGAAACGTTTTTTGACAATGCCATTGCCGACAAACGGAACCTGGTGGGCGAGGAGGGTAAAGGCTGGACCATCGCCAAGTACCTGCTGACCCATGAGCGGGAAATGATTTCCGGTTTCGGCGCGGCGCCCAAAAAATCCGTCGGGCAACTGGCGCTGGAAACCATGGGTACTGACGCGTCCGGTCGCCTGGCAAACTCCGTACTGCGCCAGACTATCGCGCAGTACCAGCTCGACACCATGGCCTTTGGCGCGACCATGGCGCGGGTCGGTGACGAGGCGAAGGCCGGGCAGGGCCTCGGTGCGGCCTCCTCCATTTTCAAATACTACGGCACGGAGCTGAACAAGCGGCGCAACGAACTCAACCTGGCGGTCGGTGGCGAGACGGCATTGGGTTGGGAGGGGCCGGAGTATCAGCGGCGGTGCGGTCAGTCGCGACTGGTTGCGCTCCAAGGGTAACTCCATCGAGGGCGGGACCTCCGAGGTACAGCTGAATATTATCGCCAAGCGCGTACTGGGGCTTCCCGATGCCTAGCGCCACGGCCACACACAGGAGTAGCGCAGCATGGCATTGGTATTAAATGAAGAGCAGGTCATGCTCAAGGATTCCGCCGCGGGTTTTCTGGCGCAGAAGGCCACAGTAGCGCATCTGCGCGTACTGCGTGACAGTGGCAGCGAGCGCGGCTTCAGTGACGAGGTATGGCGCGAGATGGCGCAGATGGGCTGGGCCGGTATCGCCATTCCCGAATCCTTTGGTGGTCTGGGTTACGGTTATACCGGCCTGGGGCTGGTGCTGGAACAGGCCGGGCGCAACCTCAGCGCCAGTCCGCTGCAATCCACCGTGCTGGTGGCCGCCACGGTTATCGGAGAGTTGGGCAGCGCGCAGCAGAAGGAGCAATTCCTGGCGCGCTATCGCGGCGGGAGAAAAATTGGTCAGTCTGGCCCTGCAGGAGGGACCGCATCACGCGCCGTTGCATACGGCATTGAGCGCTGTGGCGCAGGCCGGTGACTATATTCTCAACGGCACCAAGGTACTGGTGCTGGATGCCAGCGCCGCGCACACTTTTATTGTCATAGCGCGCACCAGCGGCGCGCCTGGCGAAGAGCAGGGCTTGAGCGCCTTCCTGGTGGATGCGACAACTCCCGGACTGACGATAGAGCGGCGCAGCCTGGTGGATTCGCGCAGCGTTGGGCGCACTGCTGCTCGAGGATTGTCGGGTTCCCGCCGCCAATCTGCTGGGTGTGCCGGGCGCAGCCTGGGGCGGACTCGACCGCGCGCTGGATATCGCCAATATCGGCCTGGCTGCGGAATTGCTTGGTCTGTCGATCGAAGTGTTCGAGCGCACCGTTGCCTATCTCAAGGAGCGCAAGCAGTTTGGACGGGTGATTGGCTCCTTCCAGGGTTTGCAGCATCGCGCCGCCGAGCTGTTTGCCGAGCTGGAGCTGGCGCGCTCGATTGTGTTGCAGGCCCTGCACGCGATCGATGACGGGGAGCGGGAGCTGTCCCTGATTGCCAGCGCCGCCAAGGCCAAGCTGTGTGAGGTGGCCCAGCGTGCGACCAATGAGGCGATCCAGATGCACGGCGGCATCGGCATGACCGACGAGTACGAGATCGGTTTTTTTATCAAGCGTGCGCGGGTGGCCCAGCACACGTTCGGCGACTATAACTATCATCTGGACCGTTTTGCCCGGCTCAGCGGCTTTTAGTCATTTGCGAGATGGAACCAATACAATAATGAATCCAGAACTGACACGGTTTGATGAGGTCGTTGCCAGCCTCACCGCAAAGGGACAGCCCTTTGAAGTCAACACAGTGCAGTTGGATGGCGTTGAGTACCTGAATTTCGCCAAGCTGCCCGCTAACCTTGGCCAGTACTTCCTGGTGATGTTGCAGCACGCGCAGAAGGATTTTGCCGTCTACCTCGATGAGCGCTATACCTTCGCCCAGGGCTATCAGCACAGCTGCGAATTCGGGGCCGCGCTGGTGCAGCGCTATGGCCTGGCCAAAGGCGATCGGGTCGCTATCCTCAGCCGCAATAATCCGCAGTGGATGATGGCATTTATCGGCACTACTTCTGTCGGGGGCGTGGCGGTTCCGATGAACGCCTGGTGGACCACCGAGGAACTGGACTACGGCTTTGCCGACAGTGGCGCCAGGATTGTGGTGGCTGATCGCGCCCGGGTGGAGCGCCTGGTGCCCATCATCAAAAAGCATGGCCTGCAGATCATTGCCATCGACGATTGCAGCGGCCTCGGTGTGGAGTACACAGCCTTTAGCTGAATTGCTGCAGGAGTTTGCCGCTGCCAGCATGCCCGAGGTGCAAGTGAGCCTGGAGGATCACGCCACTATAATGTACACATCGGGGTCCACCGGTCATCCCAAGGGTGCGTTGTCGTCTCACCGTGGCGTGTTATCGGCCCTGTACAGCTGGATGTGCCTGGGTGTGGCCACCAAGATTGCCGGTACGCAGGAGGCGAGGGAGGAGGGCTTGCCCCCTGCCGCGCTGGTGACCATACCGCTGTTTCACTGCACCGGCAGTCACTCGGCCTTCATGCTCTCGCTGGTGGTGGGTCGCAAGATGGTGATCATGCACAAGTGGGATGCGCAGGAGGCACTGCGGCTGATTGAGCAGGAGCGTATTACCTGGTTCAACGGCGTGCCCACCATGTCAGCGGAACTGCAGGCGGCGGCTGAAACTACCACCAGGGACATTTCGTCCCTGACCGAAATCATGGCCGGCGGTGCCGCGCGTCCGCCCGACCAGGTGAAAAAAATCAGCGGTACTTTCAAGAAATCCGCGCCGGGTATCGGTTATGGCCTTACCGAAACCAACGCGCTGGGTACGGTAAATGCCGGTGCCTTCTATATCGCAAGACCCGACAGTGCCGGTCGCGCGGTGCCCGCAGTGACGCAATTTCGAATTGTGGGCGAGGACGGCAGCGAATTACCTGCGGGCGCACGCGGCGAGCTGTGTATCAAGTCGCCGGCCAATATTCTGGGCTACTGGAACAAACCGGAAGCAACGGCGGAAGCATTTGTCGACGGCTGGTTCCACACCGGCGATGTCGCTTACCTGGACGCGGAGGGATTCCTCTACATCGTCGATCGTATCAAGGACATCATCATCCGGGGCGGCGAGAATATCAGTTGCCTGGAAGTGGAGGCGGCTATTTACGCCCATCCCGGCGTACATGAGGCCGCGGTATTCGGGCTGCCCGATGCACGCCTTGGAGAGAGCGTCGGCGCCGCCGTGGTGGTGCGGGAGGGAGTCGAGTTGACTGCGGATGAGTTGCGCGCCTACCTTGCCAAACACCTGGCGTCCTTCAAGATACCGATGCATATCTGGTTCCGGACCGAGCAGCTGCCGCGCATAGCGTCCGGTAAAATATTCAAGCGGCAGATAAAAGCAGACTACGCTGCCGAGCTGGCTGCCTCCTGAGGTGTCAGTCCCGGGCGGTTTCCATACAACTGAACGAACGAAGACAGGATAAGGAGAGCGACAATGGATTTGGGAATCAGCGCCAATGTGGCACCGCTGCTGGCCGAGGTAAAACATTTCATCGAGAAAGAAATCCATCCGGTAGAGTACGACTACTACGCCGATATCGCAGTCGGTGACCGCTGGCAGTTTACCCAGCGGCAGACGGATATACGGGACGGACTGAAGGCCAAGGCTCGCGCCAGGGGCCTGTGGAACTTCTTCCTCACCGATGGCGATGCGGGCTCCGGCCTGAATACAGTGGAATACGCTTATCTTGCCGAGGAGAT
The DNA here is from genome assembly GCA_963762235.1 of uncultured Gammaproteobacteria bacterium. Lineage (GTDB taxonomy): Bacteria > Pseudomonadota > Gammaproteobacteria > Pseudomonadales > Halieaceae > Marimicrobium. Next base: position 149,873 of record CAVXKH010000014.1, read on the forward strand.
GGGCAAGTCGCATATGGCGGCGGAAGTATTCAACTGCTCGGCGCCTGACACGGGCAACATGGAAGTGCTGCACAAGTACGGCACCGAGGCGCAGAAAAAGCAGTGGCTGGAGCCGCTGCTGAATGGTGAGATCCGCTCGGCTTTCGCCATGACCGAGCCGGGAGTTGCGTCCTCCGATGCCACGAATATCTGTACCGAGGCCGTACTCGACGGTGACGAGTGGGTAATCAACGGTGAGAAACACTATGTGTCCGGTGCCGGCGATCCGCGTTGCAAGATCATGATCGTGATGGTGAAAACCGAGCCGGACGCACCCAAGCACCTGCAGCAATCACAGATACTGGTGCCCACCAATGCGCCCGGCTTTGAGAACATCCGGCCCATGCAGGTATTTTCCATGGACGATGCCCCACACGGACATATGCACCAGAAATTTGTCAACGTGCGGGTGCCCAGGGAGAATATCCTGCTGGGCTCCGGTCGCGGCTTTGAGATTTCCCAGGGCCGTCTCGGGCCGGGGCGCATACACCACTGTATGCGCGCTATCGGCGCTGCGGAAAAAGCGCTGGAACTGATGTGTAATCGCTCCGTCTCGCGCATTGCCTTTGGCAAGCCGCTGGCGCGCCTGGGCGGCAACATCGACATCATTGCCAACGCCCGCATGGATATTGAACAGGCGCGCCTGCTCACGCTGAAAACCGCATGGATGATGGACAATGTCGATGCCAAAGAAGCCCGGGTGTGGATATCCATGATCAAGACTGCCGTGCCCAACATCTCCATCCGTATCGTGGACGAGGCCATCCAGATGTTCGGCGCACTGGGCGTATCGCAGGATACACCGTTGGCAAATATGTACATGGCGCAGCGCACGCTGCGTCTGGCGGATGGCCCCGATGCGGTGCATCGCATGGTGGTGGGTCGCAATGAACTGAAAAAGTACGTCCAGCAACCCAGCGTAAACGCGACTTTTCGCGACGGCTGAACAGTGCAGTGCGGGCCGGGCCAGTGCGAGGCGCGCGGGCCCGGTCATAGCGACCTTTTTTGAGCTTTCCTCTTTTAAATAGAGGCCGTCTGCTGTAGTTTCGTGACTATAACAATAAACACGGTGCAGCAGCATGATGCTTTCCGGTAAGTGGTGCACACGAATCCTTATCGCCCTTGTCGTAACGTCCAGCGTGCCTCTGGCCAGTGGCGCTGAGGCGGTCAACGCGCTGGAGGAAATTATCGTCACGGCCACCAAACGGGAGTCGTCCCTGATGGAAACCGCGGCGTCGATCAGTGCTTTCGACAGCGCCACGCTCACCGAACTGGGTATCGACAATGGCCTGGACCTGACGGCACATACACCCTCGCTGAGCGTTACCACGTTCACGGTGAGTATTCGCGGCGTGGGGCGGCCCAATCTGGCGGTAGGGTCGGACCCGGGTATCGGACTCTACTGGGACGGAGTCTACAACACCGAGAACGGCATTTTCGGTTACTCCCAGTTCATGGATATCGAGCGCATCGAGGTGCTGCGCGGGCCGCAAGGGACCCTGTACGGGCGCAACTCGGTGGGCGGCGCTATCAGTTTCATCAGCAAGCGGCCGGCAGAGGAATGGGGCGGTACCGCGAGCGCTGAACTTGCCAACTACGACGGTACTTTACTACAGGCCCTCGCCAGCGGCCCGGCGACCGAGAAGCTCGGCATTCTGGCTGCGGTATCGCAAATCAAACACGACGGCTACCAGGACAATATCTACAACGGCCATGACCTCGATCAGGACGACACCCGCTACGCCACGGTCAGCCTGCAGCACCAGACGACAGACCGCTGGAGCACGAACCTCAAGGTGCTCGATGCGGACCAGGATTATCGCCCCAGCAATGGTTATATCCTGGAGCCTTTCAATCGGGAGCTGGTACAGCAGGTGAAGGATGTGGACACCGGAGAAACGCTCAGTCTGCCGGGCATGTTTGCCAAGCAAAACTTCGTCAACATGCGCCAGGGTCTGGCGATTGAAAACCCGGCTGTGCGCGATGAGGACAAGGTGAAGCTGGATCGGGACCCGCAGGTCGATATCAAGCGCTGGGCGACTTTCGTCAACAGCGACTATGTCGCCGACCGTTACGCACTCAAGTACACGGGGGGTTATTCAAAGTACAAGTTCGACAATACGGCCGATGCCGATGGCAGCGCGGTCGAGGATTCGGGAGTGGACTGGACAAAACTGCTGTTTTTCGGCAAGCCCGTCTCCACGATCACCGGTTATGGGATAACCCCTTCGGACATGACCTACGTGGTCAATCAGGAGGCCAGCTTCGACTCCCACGAACTGCAATATAGCTCTGATTGGGACAGCGACTACGCGCTGCTGGCCGGCCTGTACACCTACCACAGCGATGAAGAACAGGTGGTCAGTTACCGGGAGTTCAACGATGAGTTGATGGACACCTATGCGTATTTTGGGGGCCTGCTCGGCAAGCCGGTCAGCGATAACAATTATCTCTACCGGGGCGATGCCCATGTGGATACACGCTCCTACGCCAGTTACGGGCAATTGTCGTGGAATTGGACTGAGCAGACGGTGCTGACGGCCGGCCTGCGCTACTCCTACGACGAGAAAAAAGGGGGTGACAATACCTTCGTGCAGTTTGTCGGCGACCCCAACGACCCGACTGTGTATAGAACCAAGCAGGACGACTGGGACAAGTGGACCTGGCGATTGGGGGTCGACCACTTCCTGACGCAAAACCAGTTTCTCTACGGTTTTATCGCCACCGGCTATCGCTCTGGCGGTTTCAACTTTCAGAAGCCCACCGCCAGCCCTGAGGTCGATGTAGTGAAGCCGGAAGAAATCCTGTCCTACGAAATAGGCTACAAGGGTGCCATGCTGGAGCGCCGCTTGAATGTCAGCTCATCAGTTTACTATTACGACTATCAGGATTTGCAGGTCATCAAGAGTGACGTGGTGGAGGGTATTCAGCTGAACACGTTCGTGAATGCCGATAAGGCCAGGGCCATGGGCCTGGAACTGGAAGTGCAGGCGCTGCCGGTTCCGGACGTAATGCTGAGCGCCACATATTCCTACAATAACACCGAGTACGACGAATTTTTCACCAAGGATGCCAACGCCTGTACGCTGGGCCCACTGGCCCAGGGTAATGGACAGGCAGCGCTGTGCCAGGATGAACAGGATCTCAAGGGCAACGAGTTTGCCCTTACCCCGGAGAATAAAGCGTCATTAAACGCCACGTATTTCTGGGATATGTACGGCCTGGATTGGTCGGCGACAGGTACGTATATTTACACCGGCGAGCAGTGGATGACACCCTTCAACGATCCGCTGTACGACGAGGTCGGCAGCTGGGATCGCTGGGATGTGAGGCTGACAGCAAGTACCAGTGATGTGGTGTGGAAAGTCACCGCCTATGTCAAGAATATCACCGACGATCGGGAGATCGTTACACGGGTCCGGCCCAGTACCGTGACGCAAAACGCCGTAACCACCCTGACCGATCCGCGCATCTACGGGCTGCGCCTGGATTACAATTTCTGACCCCTGGCCAGCGTGCCAGAAAAGGGAACGTCCGCATGAAACCCTGGCAGCGATACGCAATCTGCATTGCACTGGGCCTGGTTGGTGGCGCGGCCTTTGCTGTGCACCAGGTGCGCGGCGGGCTCGCTGCCGCGACCATCACCAATGGTGCCTGGACGACAGGCAAAACTTTTGGCACCGCCGCCGCCGACGCGCTGACTCGCGCCAGGGTTGCGTTGGGTGGACTGCTCGCGCTGCCCGCGGAAGAGGCGATGTACTTTACCGCGCGTGTCGACGGCGACGGCAAACCGCTCGACGGGCGCTGCACCTACCTTGTCAGTGGCGGCAAGCTTGACGGTCGCTGGTGGAGTGTGACCTTGTATGAAGGCGCTGGCTGGCTGGTGAAGAACACAGCCAATCGCTGGTCGATCCCCGCACATGCCGCGACCCAGCATGACAATGGCGCATGGTCCTTTACGGTATCACCCGATGAACAGCCCGGTGCCTGGCTGCCCACCGGGGGTGTCGAGGCGTTCGACCTGACCCTGCGACTCTATCACCCGTCAGCGGCAATGCTGGCCGATCCGGAACATGCCGTGTTGCCAACCATCCAGCGGCAGGGGTGCCACTGATGCGGCGTTGGTTACTCCCATTATTGTTCGCTGTAATTACAGCATTCGCAACCTATCAGGCGACCCTGCTGGTCACACCCTATGCCCTGATGCGCGTGGCGATGAAGAAGATCGATGGGCGCATGGAGGTCAACAGCTTTGGTTTTGGCCAGCTGGCGACCGCTGACAATCAACCCGTGGTGCGGCCAAGTCCCGATCTGGCCTATTCGGGCTGCGTCTTTGACGTGTCGAAAGGCCCGGTGCTGCTCGATATTGCCCCCGTGCCAGACCACTACTGGTCAGTCAGCATCTTCGATGCGCGCACCGATGTAGCGGCCGTGCGCAGCGACCGCGATACCGGCGGCAAGCCCGCCCGACTTGCCTTGCTGAAATCCGGCCAGCAGGCACCTGCGGGCTATGAGCCCGTCATGCTGCAACACAATCAGGGCATTGCGCTGGTGCGTATCCTGCTCGCCAATCCTGGCGAGTATCCGGCGATAGATGCGATTCGACGGAAATCGACCTGCAGGCAGGGTTGACCGTCGAAATGAATGAGTCCCTTGTGACCCACCGCCGCGCGGTCCATTACGGCTTGCCATCGGTCATTGATGCCCCGACAGCCGCGCCAGAAAATACTTGAACGGCCTTTTGACATACGGTATGTTCAAATCCCTTTTTTAGCTGGGCATTTTTACCCTTTCTCTCCTTCCCGCCAGCGTCTGGCTCCCGTTCAGGGGCTATTCCACTGTGCATGATCCCGGATGCGGTGAAATGTTGCAGCTCGACTACACTTGAGAGCTTCCGCGGAAGCAAAACCAATGAGGAACACACCATGGCAATAAAAGTTGTACCCAAGGATGAGATGGTGAAGGCCATCGGCACCAAGTTTGAGCCCGGCCCATGGATTGAGGTGAACCAGGACCGCATCAACACTTTCGCCGACTGTACCGAGGACCACCAGTTCATCCACGTTGACCAGGAAGCGGCAAAAAACACGCCCTTCGGCGGCACCATCGCCCACGGTTTTCTCACCCTGTCCCTGCTGTCCAAACTGGCCGAAGGGAATGGTATTGTCCCCGAAAACATCGTCATGGGCCTGAACTATGGCTTTGACAAAGTGCGTTTCCTGACGCCGGTGCGCGCCGGCAAGCGCGTCCGTGCGCACGCGGAAATCGCCGACGTCACCCGCAAGGACGACAACCGTTTTTTGATCAAGCAGGCTATCTCCGTGGAAATTGAGGGCGAGGAAAAACCAGCGCTCATAGCGGAATGGTTGACCATGGTGGTCACCGCCTGAGCGGGTGGCAGATTTTATTCTTTTTACGCTAGAGGATTTTACCAATGTCTATTCGTTATGACGGCAAAGTGGCCATTGTTACCGGTTCCGGCGGCGGCCTGGGCCGCTGCCATGCTATTGAGCTTGCCAAGCGCGGCGCCAAAGTGGTCATCAATGACCTGGGGGGCGGTGTTGACGGTTCCGGTGGTTCTTCCGAGGCCGCGCGCGCGGTAGTGGCTGAAATCGAGGCCCTCGGTGGTGAAGCCATCGCCAACGGCGCCAATGTCGCCAAATACAGCGAGGTCGAGGCCATGGTCAAGCAGGCCATGGACAAGTGGGGTCGGGTCGACATCCTGGTCAACAACGCCGGCATCCTGCGCGACAAGAGCTTCACCAAGGGCAGCCTGGAAGATTTCAGGCTGGTACTGGACGTGCACCTGATGGGCACCGTGCACTGCACCAAGGCCTGCTGGGAGATCATGCGCGAGCAGGCCTACGGGCGCATCGTGGTGACCACGTCCTCGTCCGGCCTGTACGGTAACTTCGGCCAGGCCAATTACGGCAGCGCCAAGATGGGTGTTATCGGCCTGATGAACACCCTGGCGCAGGAGGGCGCGAAGTACAATATCCGCATCAATGCGCTGGCGCCCACCGCCGCCACCCGTATGACCGAGGGCCTGATTCCCGCAGAAGCCCTTGCCCTGCTGACGCCAGAAACGGTGACCCCCGCAGTGCTGTACATGGTGAGCGAGGACGCGCCAACCCGGACCATCATCGCCGCCGGCGCCGGCAGCTTCGCTGTCGCCAGGATTGTGGAATCCGCTGGCAAGTGGTTGCCACCGCAGGAGCAGACGCCGGAAGGCATCGCCGCACACTGGGACGAGATTGCGTCAACCGCAGGTGAGAATCAGCCACAGGCCGGTTTTGAGCAGACCGTGAAGATGACCGGTCACGCGATGGCAGGCCTGGGCCTCAACAAGTAGGCATCGAATCAGCGGGCGCCCCGGGGCGTCCCCTAACGGAGAGCAACGACCATGAGAGAAGCAGTTATTGTAGCTACCGCCCGTACCCCGATCGGCAAGGCCTTTCGCGGCGGTTTTAACAACCTCGGGGGCGCCACCCTTGGCGCCGCCTCGGTGGCGGAAGCCGTCAGGCGCGCCGGTATCGATCCCGCCCGTGTCGAGGACGTGATCATGGGCAGTGCGCTGCAGCAGGGCGCCACCGGCTCCAACATGGCGCGCCAGATCGCGCTGCGCGCCGGCCTGCCGGTGACGACCTCGGGTATGACCATGGATCGGCAGTGCTCCTCCGGCCTGATGGCGGTGGCAACTGCCGCCAAGCAGATCATGCACGATGGTATGAGCTGTGTGATCGGCGGCGGACTGGAGTCTATCTCCCTGGTGCAGAACGAGCACATGAACCTGCACCGCATGGTGGACGAGGAACTGATGGCGATTGAGCCAAACATGTTCGTGCGGCATGCTGCAGACCGCGGAAATCGTGGCCCAGCGCTACAACATTTCCCGCGACGCCATGGACGAGTACGGCCTGCAATCCCAGCAGCGCACCGCCGCCGCCTATGCCGCGGGCAAGTACGCCGACGAATTGGTCGCGGTCACCTGCAAGCGCACGGTGTGGGACAAGGCAACGGGCGAGGCCTCCCTGGCTGAGGCTACTGTGAGCGCCGACGAGGGTCTGCGCGCCACTACCGCTGAGGGCCTGGCGGGTCTCAAGACCGTGGTTGAGGGCGGCACCATTACTGCGGGCAATGCCTCGCAGTTGTCCGACGGTTCTTCCGCCCAATTGCTGATGGATGCCAAACTGGCCGAGCAGGAGGGCCTCCCGGTGCTGGGTATTTACCGCGGCATGGCCGTGGCCGGTTGCGCGCCCGACGAGATGGGTATCGGCCCGGTGTTCGCCGTGCCCAAACTGCTCAAGCAGGCCGGCCTGAAGGTCAGCGACATCGGCCTGTGGGAACTGAATGAAGCGTTCGCGGTGCAGGTGATTTACTGCCGCGACCAGCTGGGTATCGACAACGACAAGCTCAATGTCAACGGCGGCGCCATTTCCATTGGCCACCCCTACGGCATGAGCGGCTCGCGCATGATCGGCCACGCGCTGATCGAGGGCAAGCGCCGCGGCGTCAAGTACGTGGTCATCACCATGTGTGTCGGTGGCGGTATGGGTGCGGCGGGCCTGTTCGAGGTGGCCTGACAGATCGTTGAGCAAAGCGGCGCCTGCGGGCGCCGTTCTTGTTTTGGACCAGGATTGATTTTTCGATTAGCCGAGGCGAAAAAAATGAAAGCAGTGGTATGCAGGGAACACGGTCTGCCGGATAAGCTGGAGTTGGTCACGGACTGGCCGGAACCAACGGTGGGTGAGCACGATGTGCTGATTGACGTGAAGGCCGCCGGCCTCAATTTCCCCGACGTGTTGATGATTCAGGGCAAGTATCAGATGCAGCCCGAGATGCCCTTTATCCCGGGTGGCGAGTGCGCCGGGGTGGTGGCGGCAGTGGGTGCGAAGGTCAGCCGCTTCAAGGTGGGCGACAAGGTGCTGTCGGCCGGCGGTTCCGGCGCGTTCTGCCAGAGAATCGCGGTGCATGAACTCGGCGCCTTCCCGATGCCTGACGGGCTCAGCTTTGAGCAGGCCGCGGGTGTCAGCATCACCTATTTCACGTCCTACTACGCGCTCAAGCAGCGCGCCAATCTGCAGCCGGGTGAAACCCTGTTGGTGCTGGGCGCCGCCGGCGGTGTCGGCACCAGCGCCATCGAACTGGGCAAACACATGGGCGCGAGGGTCATTGCCGCCGCGAGTACCGACGAAAAACTGGCCTTGTGCAAGAAGCTGGGTGCGGACGAGGTGATCAACTACAGCACGACCAGCCTCAAGGATGCGATCAAGGAGTTGACCGGCGGCAAGGGCGTGGATGTGGTCTACGACCCGGTGGGTGGTGATTACGCCGAGCCGGCGATTCGCGGTATGGCCTGGAACGGCCGTTATCTGGTGATCGGTTTCGCCAGCGGGCCGATCCCCAAAATTGCGCTGAACCTGACGCTGCTCAAGGGCTGCTCGCTGGTGGGCGTGTTCTGGGGGCGCTTTACCATGGAGGAGCCGCAGGTCAATCTCCAGAACATCGAAGCGCTGTGGGAGCTGTTCGCCAGTGGCAAAATCAGCCCGGTGGTGACGGATGTTTTCCCGCATCGAACAGTATGAGGCAGCCTTCAACTGTATGATCGAACGGCGCGCCCGCGGCAAGGTCATCATCACGATGTAGGTGCATGGCGATGCAAAGCTTCGAATTCAATACGGTGGCGCGGATCATCAGTGGGTATGGGCAGCGCGCTGGAGCTGGCGAGCCAGTGCCGGCGACTGGGTGTGACGCGACCCCTGCTGGTCACTGATCCGGGCTTGATGGCAATCGGTCTGGTGCAGCCGGTATTGGCGGCACTGGAAAATGCGGGCTTCGCGCCGCTGGTGTTTGACCAGGTGCGCGAGGACCCGCCGGAGGCCACGGTGCTGGCGGCCGTCGCAGCTGGCGCGCAGCGGCAACGTCGATGGCGTCATCGCGGTGGGCGGCGGCAGTTCCATGGATGTGGCCAAGGTGGTGGCCGTGTTGCTCGGCGGGTGAGCAGACGCTGGCCGACATGTACGGCGTCGGCAAAGTCAGCGGCGGCAGGTTGCCCCTGGTGCTGGTGCCGACCACGGCCGGCACCGGTTCAGAGGTGACGCCCGTCGCCATCATCACCACCGGAGAGACGACCAAGGCCGGCGTGTCCTCGCCGGTGTTGCTGCCGGATGTGGCGGTGCTGGATGCGGCGCTCACCCTCGGTTTGCCGCCGGCGGTCACCGCCATGACCGGTGTCGATGCCATGGTGCATGCGATCGAGGCCTACACCTCGCGGCACAAGAAAAATCCGCTGTCCGATAACCTGGCGCTGCAGGCGCTGCATTTGTTGTCGCGCAATATTCGCACCGCCGTGCGCGAGGGCGGACAATCGGCAGGCGCGGGAAAACATGCTGCTGGGCGCCTGTCTGGCCGGACAGGCGTTTGCCAATGCGCCGGTCGCGGCGGTACACGCGCTGGCCTACCCGCTGGGCGGGCACTACCACATTCCCCACGGCTTGAGTAATTCGCTGGTGTTGCCGTCGGTGCTGGAATTCAATGCGCCCGAGCGCCCATGCGCTGTACGCCGAACTCGCCGAAGTGGTGGTCGGCGCGCCGGTGGCCGGCAGCGCCGAGGCAAAAACCGCCGCACTGATCGCGGCGCTGCGGCAGTTGATTGACGGATGTCGCACTCCCGGCGACCCTGCAACAGGCGGGAGTGAAAGCGACAGATCTGGAAATGCTGGCGGCGGACGCCATGCTGCAGCAGCGCCTGCTGGTGAATAATCCGCGCGATGTCGCTTACGAGGATGCGCTGGCGATTTACCAGGCGGCTTACGGAGCAGTCGCATGAGCAAGACCAGCGCCACCCACACGCGCCGATTACAAGGTGTTTTACCCGATCATCCACTCGCTGGTCCGACAACGATATCTACGGCCATGTGAACAACGTGACCTATTACTCCTATTTCGATACCGCCGCCAACCGCTACCTGATCGAGGAGGGCGGGCTGGATATCAGTGACGGCACGATTGTCGGCTATGTGGTGAACTCGGGTTGCGAATACCACGCGCCCATCACCTATCCCGAAGCGGTGGAGGCGGGAGTGCGCGTGGATCGCCTGGGCAACAGCTCGGTGCAGTACGGCATCGCGATATTCCGGGAGGGTGAACAGGTGCCGCAGCGCATGGGCATTTCGTGCACGTGTTCGTGGAACGTGCCGCCAACCGCTCCGTGCCCATCCCACAGAACTTACGAACTGCGCTGGAGCGGCTGCAAGTTTAGTCAGCGCTTCATTATCCAGGTGGCCGTCAGCCCCAACTTATCCTTGACGTTATCGGCATAGGCCTTCGCTTCACCCTGTGTTGAAAAACCAGTTACTTGGACTCGCCAGTATGGTGTGCCTTTCAATGAGACTTCCTGCAACTCTGTTCGGACTCCCTTTGATCGAGCCGTATTTGAAAAGTCGACCGCATAGGACTTGTCCGGTGAGGAAATCAGATTAATAGTCCAAGGTCCATTTTGAGGCACACTATCAGCGGGTTGTTCATTAACATCATTATTATCTCGACGCTCTTTGGGCAAGGTGCGCACAGTTTCGCGCTTGCTCGTTTGACCATCCGTGACGGGTTTAGGGTCGGGGGTGGCTGGTACGGAAGTCAACGTAGTTTCAATGGCTGGCGCCTCTTTTGCAACTGCCGGCAGTGCAGGGTTGGTCCTGGAAACAAGTTCCTGTTTTACAGGAAAGAAGGGGGTTGTGGTCGCAAAGGCAGCCATCTGGTTGGATTTTAAACCGGCGGCCGAATCGCTAAGTATCTGCAACTCCTTGGTCATAGTGGAGATTCGTGTTTCCAGCCTGTCTGCGGCCATCTGCCTGGATTCCAAATCGGCGGTCGAACTGTTCAATGTTTCGATATGCTCAGTCAGACCAGAGATTCGCTCTTCCAGCTTGTCGGCGGCCATCTGCCTGGATTCCAAATCGGCGGTCGAACTGTTCAATGTTTCCATATGCTCAGTCAGACCAGAGATTCGCTCTTCCAGCTTGTCGGCGGCCATCTGTCTGGATTCCAAATCGGCGGTCGAACTGTTCAATTTTTCTACCTTCTCAGTCAGACCGGAGATTCGTTCTTCCAGTTGGTCAGTGGCTACCAGCTTGGACTCCAAGTTGGTGATCAAGCCGCTCAATGCTTGCATATTTGCAGTAAGACTGGAGATTCGTGTTTCCAACTGGTCGGCGGTAGGGCTTGCAAGTGCGTTGGAGTAACGAGCGTCGAGCGTGTCAGATCGGATGGTCCGGACTCCATCAGGCTCCTGCGCCAATACAATCCACCAAACCTGCGCGGCGACTATTGCCAGAGCGGCGACCAAAAGAAGAGCCATAAGGTTACTATTTTTGGAGAAAAACCGCTTGTGCCGCGACTTCAAGGAGTCTTGCATTTGATGCTTAAAATCTTTCGCCGACGACATACGCTCGTTGCGTAACATCTCTCGCTGTTTGCGAAACTCTGCCACTCTTTCCGTGAGCTGATCCAGATGTATCTCCTACTTACTAGAGATTTTTGAGTATTCAAGCCTCGCAGTATGCATTAGAAATAACGCAATTCTCAAGAGCATTATCGCAGGCGCCGGAGAATTAAATGTGGCTTGAAGTGGTTGAATAGTTATGGACAACGCTTTTGGACCTACAATAGTACCCGGCACGCTGAACGATGACATGAGGTTGCCGACCTTATCGGGAAGCGTTCAAGCGAAGAGCCGTCGCGTGGGTGGTAGAGCAGTGTTATTGGTGCCCCGATTGTTGAGTGCCAACGGGAATTAGTTGTAGTCCCTAATCTAGCCCCGGATCTATGACTTAAACCGTTCAGGATGTATATCGTGGCGTTTCAGCAGTTTGTAGAAGTCCGTTCTATTGCGCCGGGCTAGTAATGCAGCATCAGAAACTGAGCCGCTGGTCAGTTGTAGTACTTTCACCAGGTAATCATGTTCGAACTGTTGCCTGGCCTGGGTCAGTGAGGGCAGGTAATGGTCTTCCATGGCTAGGGCGTCACGGACCAATGATTCTGGAATCACCGGTGTTGTGGAGAGGGCTGCCGTCCGCTGTACCACGTTCTGTAAATGCCGCACGTTACCCGGCCAACTCGCATGAATCAGAACTTCTGTGGCTCCCGGGGCAAAACTTGTGACGCTACCCATCTCAAAGGCGCAGGTCTCGCGCAAAAAATGCATGGCCAGCAGGGGGATATCTTCCACACGGTCAGCCAGTGACGGAAGGTCGAAATTGATCACGTTGAGACGGTAGAACAAATCTTCCCGAAAACGCCCTTCGCGCATATCCATCTCGAGGTCGCGATTGGTGGCGGAGATAATGCGCAGATCCACCGGTTCCGATGTAGTAGCGCCTATCGGGCGGACGCGGCGCTCCTGCAAGACCCGTAGCAATTTCACCTGTAGTGCTAAGGGCATATCGCCAATCTCATCCAGGAACAGAGTGCCGCCATGAGCAGCGCGGAATAAGCCTATATGATTGTTAACCGCACCGGTAAAGGATCCCTTAACATGCCCGAATAACTCTGATTCCAACAACTGTTCGGGCAGCGCGCCACAGTTAATTGCCACCAGTGGACCCTGTTGATCTTCGCGGGCCTGGTGCAACGCCCGGGCCAGCAGTTCCTTGCCCGTACCGCTGGCACCTGTAATCAGGATGCTCACATCAGAATTGGCCACCCGTTTTACCTGGTTGAGAATACGCTTCATCGCCGGGCTACGGGTCACGATGTGTTCTCGCCATTCCTCAAACAATTCCACCTGTGACACGCCAGAATGCTGTAAAGCCGCCTCTATTGTGGAGAGCAGCTGGTTTTTATCCAACGGCTTGGTGAGAAACTCAAATGCACCCATTTGTGTGGCTGTGACCGCCTCGGGAATGGTGCCCTGGGCAGACATGATTATTACTGGTAGCCCAGGATAGAAATGTCGCGCCTGCTCGAAGAGTTCCAGGCCGCTGGCACCTTCCATGCGCAGATCAGTGATCATCAAATCAATAGCTTCGTTACGGAGGACTTGTATGGCCTGTTCGGCGGACTCTGCTGTATGCACCAGGAAGCCTTCTGCCTCCAGGCGAATGGACAGCAGTTTGAGCAGGCTTTGATCGTCATCTACAAGGAGCACCCGGCGTCGCATGGCCTTACTGCTCCTTACGCGTGCTTATCGACGTTTCGAGCTCGGTAATGGCTTGTATTTTTCGCTCCAGCAGCTCATTGTCCTCCAGGGATGCGCGTAATTTGCCCTTTAACGTTTCGTTGTTTTCGAGTAGTTGTTGTCGCTGCAGATACCAGTTAATCCTGGACTGGTTGTAGCGCTCCAGAATAGCAGCCAAACTCCGCTGCTCCTTGGCTAACACTGTATCCTCGGCCAGCTTCCGAAACACGTCTCGCGCCTGTGTCCATTTCGTAAAAGCATCGAGTTGCTGATTGAGGAGGCCGAAGTAGAAGAGCTGCTGCTGTCCTTCCGGTTTGCCCAGGTTAGTCAACTGTTGATCTACTTTGTCATTGCTCATCGCGGCTACCTCGTGCTGCAGTTCCAGCCAGTTTCGCAATTGCGTACTGGCAGGGGCGTCAGCAGGTGTGTCTATTGTCGGTTGAGATGGTGTGGCACAACCTGCCAGGGTTACCACAACGAGGGCGACAATGATTAATGGGCGGGACATACCAACCTGAAACATACTGGTAGTTCTTCATGGGGTACCAGGGACAGGCTACCGCCTTGCGCCTCCATGCACTCCCGGGCAACGCTGAGGCCGATTCCGGATCCCTTGATAGGGCCGGTTCGCTTGGCTGCGCTCTGGAAGAAGGGTTCAAACACGTGCTTTTCATCTTCTGGCGGAATAGTTTCGCCCGAATTAGCAACATCCATTACGAGACTAGTATCCTTTTTACACCATACAAATTCGATGCGGCCACCTTCCGGAGTGTAGTTAACGGCGTTGGACAATAGATTATCAAGAGTGGTACGCAATTTGCTGCGATCGGCGACCCAGTAATCTACTGAACCCCTTGAAGTTAGTTTCAGGGCCTTGCGGCCCAAGCTGAGCCGGTAGTGGCTCAGTAGTTCATCCCATAGGTCCTTGAGGCGGATTTCCTCCGGGTTAAGTTTCTTGTTGGGCATCTGGTTGTAGTCGATCAGATTTTCGATTAGCCGCTGCAAGTCAATAGCGTTCTGTCTCACAATGTCAACGATTTCCTGCTGTTGCCCTGATAATCGACCTGTGACATGTTCGGCAAGTAAATCCGTCCCTTCGCGCAGGGAGGCCAAGGGTGTCTTTAGTTCGTGGGAAATATGGCGCAAAAACTGTTCCTTCTGCTGCATTGATTCGTGTAATCGCAGCCTGAGCCATTCCAGTTTGCCGCCCAGTTCTCGCAGTTCCTGCGGGCCCGAAATATCAATGGTATGGCTCAGCCCCTGGGTGCCCAGCTGTTGTATTTCGTGAGTGAGGTCTTTTAATGGTTTATTGATCCAGTAGGTGAAAAGCATAAGTAGCACGAGGGTGACGATGGCTGAGAGGGACAGTTGCAATACCAGAGAGTGTATTTGAGCCTCAGCATCCGCCAAATTCTTTTCCAGTATCTGGTCAACCGATGTCTGCAGCCATTTTTGTATGGCAAGACTATGTTCGCCAATGAGATCGAAGGATTGATCCAGATGAGGCTGGTCTAGTGAAAAGGTATCTGATTCGAATGTCAGGCGTGATAGCAGTGCAATCAAAGCGCCTACGTCGGGGCTCTCTGACGGCAGGCTTGCATCCAGAGACTGCAGTTTTTTCAGTTCTTGTGACAGTGCGACCCGCTCGTGTTCAAACAAGTTCGCCAGGTCGTCGTCTCCGAGGGCTATAAATTGACGGGCCCGGCGCTCCAGTTCCAGCACATCCCGGTGAATATCCTGACCCATGCGTGTTACATCCACCACCAGCCGGGTTACCGAGCGATGATTCTCGGTCAGCTCTTCCATGGTCTGTATAGTAAAGAAGACGGCCACACAGACGGGTGCCAAGGCGGCGAAGAAGCCGACTATAACCAATTGCAGGACCGACCGGGGTTGCCAGAACGACATGAACTGCGCCACCTTGCCCAGAGGTTTGAAGGGGAAGGATTGTAACGCCGTCAGTCTAGACTGCAAGCCTCGGTCTCAGCCACAGTTTTCATAACGGGACGTCCTGGAGTGGCCCGTGACGTTGTCGACCGGTACTATCCGTTTGAACCTGCAGTCGTTAACTGTAATTGATAACCAGATCACACATTCTGCTACTTGGATAAGGAGGAACATCGTAACGCCGCTGCTACAATGGCAATGTGTCTTGTTGTTTTTCGAATATCTGCTATAGGTTAAACAATTGTGGTAAGTGGTATGGAATATGCCAACTACCAGAAGGCGGGTGTGTTTTTGGTGCGACCAAAACTAGGCAACTCTAATCTCGCATTGTCAGTTTTTTTTACAATTGTGTCTAAACCTTCGTGCAGAGCAGAAAGGTAACTTATTGATAAGTAAAGAGCAGCAGATTTAGGCACGATAAGTGCTGATCTAAGCGAAGGAAGGCCAAGCGATTCAGGAAATATTGGAAAAGGCAACAAATTGGATGGGAGATGTAATAGGGATGGGATGCCAATGAAAATCACCGGTAATCGTATAACGCAACTTAAGTCAGGGGAGACTGCTCCTTTCAAGGCGGATGCGAAAACAGTATTCAAGCAGAATCAAGTCGCGTCGCATGATCGCACCGGACTGGTGCGCGGTCGACAGTTCTGTCCCAGGCTGGTATATGGAACAGAGCAGTCTAAGCGAGGCCTTCCCGGTTACGGCGACAAACACTATGCTCGGGCGAAGAGAGGCATAGACATCGGAGCTTGCCTGGTGGCAGCCCCCTTGGTATTGCCGCTGGTGCTGATATGCGCGGTAGCGGTTCGTTGTTCATCAACTGGACCGATCTTTTTTCGGCAGAAACGTACTGGGCAGGGAGGTCGCCCCTTCGAAATGCTCAAGTTCCGGTCCATGGTTGTTGATGCAGAGCAGTTGAAGGCGGCCCTGAAAGCGAGCAAGGGAATTTCCGGGCCAGATTTCAAGATGGAGCAAGACCCGCGCATCACCCGAGTCGGGGCGTTTATGCGAAAAACCAGCCTGGATGAACTGCCACAGCTCTGGAACATATTAAAGGGCGACATGAGCCTGGTCGGACCGCGACCCACCTCTTTTGGAATAGAAACTTACCAGCGCTGGCATGCTGAGCGACTCGAGGTTAAACCGGGCCTGACCGGACTGTGGCAAATCAGAGCTCGGGGCGACGTGGACTTTGACTGCCGCGTGCGGCTGGACATTGCCTACGTTCGTCAACGCAGCCTAATTCTGGACCTCTGGATATTGCTGCGTACCGCACCCTGCGTGATCGCGCAACGGGGAGCCTACTGATGGCACCTGTGCTTCCTCCTGCCCTGGTTTACAAGCTTTGGGTGGTGTGGCTGGCCGTGGCCTTGGCACTGCTTATTGCAAAACCCTGGGGTGTGTTCAGTTGGGATGAGTGGCTTGTCGTTGCGGTGCCGTTGCTGCTGATTCACGCCGGGGTACGCCCCCTGTATGTGTTCCTCGGTGGGCTGGCAGCATCCAGCCTGGCGTGGATGTTCCTCGGCGACCAGTCGGGAGGCTGGCCGGAGCTTGCCTGTCTCGGGGTAGTTCTCGTTGTCGGCACAGTTATCGGCTTCATTGCCACTCGGGACGATCGCGACGGGCAGTCCAAGCTTGGGTTGATGGACCCGCTGACCAACGAGGACTTATTCCTTGCCGCGCTGAATCGCGAGTTGGGTCGAGCGCGCCGGGACGAGGGCTCGTTCGCTGTGTTGTCTGTGGATCAGAAAGAGGGACATCCCGACAAGTCGCAACGCCTTGTGTGCGAGTTTCTTGATGCTGAATTGCGTGTCTACGCAGACATTGCACAAGTTGGTGAAAGGGTACTGGCGCTGGTGCCTGAGGTGAGTGATGACCAATACGAGCCAATGTCGAAGCGCCTCATGGCCAGGGCGAAAACCTCCAGCTGCGGAGAGATAAATATCGGACTGGCCCGATTCCCGCTGGATGCCGTCTGCGCGAAAGATCTGATCAACGTGGCAGATCGCAGGCGGCTCGTGAGAGGCGTTTCAGTGAGCTCTAGTGATTCTAGCGAGAGCCACTTACAGGCCCTCGGTCAGCAAATGTCATTGTGACGCCGGAGACCACACTTATTCGCATAGCGTATATGATGTCCCGGTTTCCCAAGCTCACAGAGACATTTGTTCTCGACGAAATACTGGAAATGGAACGTTGTGGAATTGCGGTGGAAATTTTCCCTCTTTGGCGTGAGCACACCGACGTGATGCACCCCGAAGCCCGCCCTCTGGTTGCGCGCGCGCGATTTACACCACTGCTAAACGGTCGCATCATACTGGACAATCTGCGTTGCCTGGTTCTGCGTCCCCGACGCTACCTGAGCACGCTACTCACGCTGGTCACCGCCAATCGGCGCAGTCTGCGATTCCTTCTTGGTGGCATCGCCGTATTTCCAAAAGCATGCAGCTTTTCGCTCGAAATGCGCAGGCTGGGTGTGCGCCATGTGCACGCACACTTCGCCAGCCATCCCGCCGCAGCGGCGTACGTCATTGGGCGTTTGGCCGACATTCCCTGGAGCTTCACCGCCCACGGTTCAGATCTGCACCGTGATCAGTCCATGCTGCGTGAGAAAGTCGCAGATGCGGCTTTTGTGGTGGCCATTTCAGAGTACAACAAGCGTTTCATTCTCGAACGGGTGGGCGCGGATTACGCGGATAAAGTGGAGGTCGTTCACTGCGGCGTGGGACTGGAAAGATTTGAGCAGGCGCAATTCGAGTCCGGTCCGCTACAAATCATCTGCGTGGGCACTCTGCATGCGGTCAAGGGGCAGTGCTACCTGCTACAGGCCTGCGCCCTGCTGCGCGACCGCGGGGTCGATTTTACCTGCCATCTCATTGGTGATGGCCCCGACCGGGGAGCGCTCGAGCATCAAGCAGTCGCGCTTGGCATTGGCGAGCAAGTGGTTTTCCATGGCGCCTGCGAGCGGGAGCGGGTTAGGGCACTGTTCGCCCAAATGCACATTGCAGTGGCGCCGAGCGTACCAACCGCCGACGGGCGACGAGAGGGTATTCCGGTCGTGCTGATGGAGGCGGCGGCTTGCGGGCTACCTCTCGTGGCAAGCCGCCTGTCGGGCATTCCGGAAATCGTGCGCGATGGCGAGACTGGTTTCCTGGCCGAGCCCGGCGATGCAGAAGGGCTTGCAAATGCGATAGAGCGGGTGGCGCGCTCACCTGCTCTCGGACGGCGGCTGGGCGATGCGGCTCGGCAGCACCTGGAGATCAACTTTAACCTGCCGATCAACATGGCCAGGCTCCAACGGCTCATGCTGCCCGGAGTTACGGGATGAGTTTGGTAATTCTGGGACTGGTCCTGATAGCAATTCCTTACACTGCCTACCCTTTACTGCTGTGGGTGCGCGCGCATATCGCGGCCGATCCACCGCGGCCGGGCGAGATTACTCCGGACGTGGACCTGGTGATATGTGCGCACAACGAGGCGCAGGTAATCGCCGCGCGCCTCGAGAACGCGCTGGCGCTCGACTATCCCCCAGAGAAGCTGACGATATGGGTTGCATCGGACGGGTCGACTGACAAAACCGTGGACATAACGAGAAGTTTCGACCCAGACCGCGTGCGCTGCCTGGATTTGCCTCGGGGTGGCAAGGCGGCTGCACTCAATGCCTGTGTAGCGGCTGGTCGCGCCGAGGTGATTGCATTTTCCGACGCCAACAGTCTGTGGCGCCAGGATGCGCTGCGTATGCTTACCCGGTCCTTCGCTGACCCCCGGGTGGGAGGAGTTGCAGGTGATCAGCGCTACGCGGAAGATGCCTCGGGCGCACTTGGCGAGCGCAGCTATTGGAGTTTTGACCGTCTACTCAAGAGCTGGCAGTCCCGGGCCGGCAGCGTTATATCGGCCACAGGGGCAATCTATGCGATACGTCGCGAGTTGTTTCAACCTGCGCCGCCCGATGCGACGGACGACTTCATGGTCTCTACCGGTGTCATCGCCCAGGGCAAGAGGCTGGTATTCGAGCAAGATGCCATCGCTCTGGAGTTACCCGCCAGCGACTCTGGCGAGTACCGACGCAAAGTCAGGATCCTGACCCGCGGGCTGCGGGCGGTGTACTACAGGAGAGAATTACTGTTACCGTCACGCAGTGGCTTCTACTCTATTGAACTGCTGCTGCACAAGCTGTGGCGGCGACTAACCTGGATACCGCTGCTGCTGTTAGTTCCAGCGCCGTTATATGCGACAGACGGCATTCCGCAACTGCTGGTCGCTTCGGGCGTGGCCGGACTGGTGGGGCTGGGAGGGATCGGCCTTGCCAGACCGTCACTAAGGCGCTTCAAGCTGGTTGATGTAGCCGCCCACGTGCTGATGGTAAATGCCGCGTGTGCGGTTGCAACATACAATGCCCTGAGCGGGCACCGCGTTTCGCACTGGAGTCCAACGGGCACATCAGCCGGGACTGCCCCATGATTCCTCTCATCAGTTTTACTGTCTTCCTGATCTACATGAATGTACCAGCGGTACTCGTAACTCAACACGGCGTGCCGCAGTCAGTCGCATTCCTGATACCCTTGCTAATTGCCGTGCCAGTGGCCTACCGCGTGTTGATCCGGGGTGAGGCCCTGCGCTTCCCCCGTTTGATCATCGCCGCGTTGCTGATGCTCGCCTGCCACACACTGAGCGCGCTGGTATCCGAACGCCCGTCCATAGGGCTGGAGAGAGTGTTCTCCTGGCTACTGGAGGGGGTGTTTCTGGCGTTTCTATTGGTTAACGCACTGCGCAGTCGTAGGGAGGTATTTGTGGCCGCGCGTGCCATCGTCGCGGCGGGTGCCCTGATGGGCTTTCTGGTGGTGCTGCAACAAATACTTGGCCCGACGACGCACGGAATGTGGGGATTCGGCCAGCTCGAGATCAGTGCAGAAAATTTAGACCGGGTGCAGCAACGGTTGGCCGGGCCCATTGGCGAGAAGAACCGATTCGCCCAGATCCTGGCAGTCTTGATCCCCCTGGCCGCCGGACTGGCGATCACAGCGCATGCGCGACAGCGATGGCTTTACTGGGCCGCGACGGTACTGATCTTTGCCGGCGTGGTCCTCACTTTTTCCAGGGGCACACTGGTCGCGCTGGTACTGGTGATACCATTTGCACTACTTTTCCGCCTTCTGCGGCTACGACACCTTGTGGTGGCCGCACTTGGTGGAGCGCTGCTGCTCGCGGTGGCTCCATTTATGACGGCGATGCCATATTTTGCCGACAGAGTGGCGAGTATAGGCGAGGTGGTCTTGCAGAGTGCAGGACTGACCCCTGGTGGATTTCGCAACGCCGATGGTGCAACCCGCGGTCGGGTCACTTCGATGCAGGCTACGGGACTCCTGTTCCTCGACTATCCGCTGCTCGGGGCCGGCCCCGGCATGGCGTCCCAGTATTACGCGGAATATGCCCAGCTGGTCGGAGGCAAGGTGCGTGCTACGACCCGCCGCGCGCACAGTCTCTACCTGGAAGTGGCAGCGGAAACCGGAATGATTGGCCTGCTCGCCTTTCTCGCTACGGTTTGGGTAGTGTTGCACGCGGTAGATGACATGCGCCGCCGGACGGAATATAGCGACAGACAGTTATGGGGGCTGGTCTGTGGCCTGGAGTTGGGCGTGCTGGTTCATCTGACCACTAGTCTTTTCCTGCATGCGTCATACGTCCGTTACTTCTGGTTGCTGTTGGCGTTGACGGTTGCTGCCGCAGCGCTACCTCGTCGACTGAAGCAGGGGCAGTTTTTACCTCTGTATCATGCGCAATGCGTCCAGGCAGGTGGGACGACAGGCAAGCGCCGTGGTGACGGCATTGCCATCGACCGGAAGTGGCAGCTTATGAAATGGCGTGCCCTGGGGTGTCTGCTCGCTGGCGGCGTATTTGGTATGTACCCCTCTGGTTGCATTGGGAGACGTGCAGCGAGAGGCCAATGAGACGAATGAAGGCATCTGGATTTCACCGGCCGAGGTCATGGCGCTGCCAGATCACGGGCCGGCATGGGATGCCCTCGTAGCAGAGGCGAAAAGGCCGATCAATCCCGATTTGTCCGACCAGAATGACCCGAGTAATGTGCGGGTACTGGCCCGGGCGCTGGTCGCAACTCGTACGGGTTCAGCGCAGGCGCGGGAGGAGGTGCTGCGTGCGCTCGAGAAGGTGCAGGGCACCGAGGCAGGGGCTCGCTCGTTGTCAGTGTCGCGGGAACTGATGGCCTATGTGATTGCGGCAGACTTGGTCCGCCTGGACGGGGCACAGAGGGACAAATTCAAGACCTGGCTGAGGGCGGTTTGCGCGCGGGATTTTCAGGGCCGCACCCTGCGCAGCACCCACGAGGACCGGCCTAACAATTGGGGTACGCACGCCGGGGCTTCACGGCTCGCTGTCGCCATTTTTCTGGATGACCGGGAGGAGATCGAAAAGGCGGCATGGGTGTTTCGGGGTTGGACCGGTGATCCCACGGGTTGGCGCGGGTTCAAGTTCGGCGAGCGCTGGTGGCAGCCTGAAAACGGTGCCCGCGACTACGGTATAAACCCTGCGGGAGCGCACATCAGTTCGCATCCCGTCGGTGGGGTGCTGCCCGATGACCAGCGTCGTGGCGGCCCATTTCAGTGGCCGCCGCCTCGGGAGAACTACGTGTACGAGGCTCTGCAGGGTGCGGTGGCACAGGCCGTAATGCTGGAGCGCTTGGGTATGCCTGCTTGGGAGTGGGGTGATCGGGCGCTGCTGCGTGCTTTCGAGTGGCTGCATGAATATGCGGACTATCCTGCCAGGGGCGATGACACCTGGTTACCGCACATTGTTAACAAGGCGTATGGCACCCGGTTCCCTGCTCCCGTGCCGAGCAGGCCAGGTAAGGCCATCGGATTCTCCGATTGGACGCATGCACCATCGGTGCCATAGTATTCAACACATGGACGACAAGATGAATGAAAATAATGTTCCAACGGTGCCGGACGAGGCTTCAACTCTGCCGAGCGAGGCGGCGTCCCGCACATCTGATTTGGTGCTCGAAACAGGTCGAGCTGGCGCGAGCGAGTACATTGAAGTGTACCAGCATGCACCGCCAGTATTTGGCTTTACTCTGGGCGATCTGGTTGAGGTTATAAAGCGACGGCGCCGCTACCTTCTGGTTGGCGCTGTGGTCGGTGTGCAATTCGCCGTACTCGTGCTGGTTTTAACCACACCCCTTTTTGCCGTATCCTCTCAGGTAGTTATCACCCAGCAGGCTCCGGGGCAGCTAATCGACACGGACTCGGGTAGCGCGGCGTTTATCTCCACCCAGGCGGAGGTCATTCAAAGTCTCGCAGTGGTGCAAGCAGCAGTAGCGACGCTGCCGCGACCCGCTTACCTGGAACCCGAGGATGATGCGGTCGCAGAGGCGTTGAATGCGGTTAGCGCGAGTGCAATTTCTGGCACGCGGGTGGTCGCGCTCTCTTATCTGGGCCCAGATCCTGATTATGGTGCGAAATTGCTGAATGCAATGGTTGCAGTCTACCTGAGCGAAGTGCGCGGCAGTACTCACTCGGGCCAGACGAAATTGCTGAGTACCAAGAGCGCCGCACTTGATGAGATACTTGATGAGGTTGCGCGACAGGAGGCACAGCTCAACGAGTTGCGGCAGGACAGTGGCATTATAGGAACAGCCGATGAGGCCGCAAAATTGGAGAATGAGCGACTCTCTGAGACTGTCCAGGATTTAATGAAGGCGCGCAGCCAACGCATTGAACTGCAAAGTCGGTTGTCCTCCAGCGGGAAGGCACTGACCGGCGACGATCGCTTCCGCGACTCGCTGCGGGAGGAATTGCGCCAGGCTGAGTCCGAGCTGGCTAAAATAAGGCGAACACTCACCGCTGAGCATCCCGATGCCGTGGCCGCCGAGCGCAATGTCGATGTGCTGCGAGCGCAGCTCGCTTCCAGCGATGGTGGCTCGCGGAGCGACCTGCGGCAGCAGGTGGATGAGGCATCCCGGGTGGAAGCCGAGTTTGCTGCCATCGAGGCGAAGTCGCGGGCACGGCTCAAAGTCATTGAGAAACACCGTGGCAAAGAGAACTCGTTGCTGGCAGAGCTGGAGCGCACCCAATTGCAGGCCAATGAGATGCGGCGTGAGCTTCGCAACCAGCGACTGATTTCCCGGCTTGCCGAGGCGGGCGACGTGGGTACCGGTGCGCGTGTCATAGCGGAGCCAGTCGTCCCCGACGAGCCGGTATGGCCCAAGAAGAAATTCATGCTACTTGCCGGCGCTGTTCTCGGTCTGACAGTTGGCTTCGTGTTTGCGCTGATATCCTTGCGCAAGCAGCGTGATCCCGGGGTGGTCGAGTGGTGAAAAAGACCGCTCAGTTCATTGCCCGAACGTTGGATGCCAGCGGGGTGCTCGGCATGCTGGAACGGCTGGATAGATCCAGTGCGCTGCGTGTGCTGGTCTATCACCGCGTCGATGAGCCCTCGGCCGAGCCTGATCTGGACCCGGGGCTCATCAGTGCCACACCGGAAGAATTCCGTGAGCAGATGCGGCTGGTAGCGAAGCATTACCACCCCGTATCATTGCGCACGGTGCTTGCGGCGCAGCGCGGTAAGGTCCGCCTCCCAAGCGGAGCGGTGCTGATTACGTTCGATGATGGTTATCTCGATTTTGCCTTACACGCCTGGCCGGTGTTGCGTGAACTCGGCTTGCCTGCGGTGTTGTTCGTGCCCACTGCTTTTCCGGACCAGGCAAACGGGTCGGGGTTCTGGTGGGATCGGCTGTACGCCGGACTGCGTCGCGCCAAAGGCCGCGTCGTCAACCTGCCCGATCTCGGCGAGTTCGATCTTGCGCCGGCCGCTGGCCTGTCGTTAGCGCTCAAGGCCTGCAAGCAGCATGTGAAATCACTACCCCACGGTGAGGCTATGGACTGGGTTGATGCGGCATTGGGTGAACTGCCCGATGTTCCCTCGGTGGCCCGGGTTCTCAGTTGGGACAGTTTACGAGAACTCGCTCGGCAGGGTCTTGACGTGTGTGCCCATGGGCACCTGCACGCACTGTGCACCCGATTAACTGCCGATGAGCTTAGGGACGATCTCATCACCTGCCGCGCACGACTCACGAGCGAACTTGGTGGCGACACCTGTGCGTCGGTACTTTGCTGGCCAGCTAACGCATGTAGTCAACCAGTGTGTGAGATCGCCTGCGGCCTGGGGTTCGAGATGGCCTTTGGGGGTGTACGCGGTGTGGAGCGGGTGCCGGTCCGGGATGCCCTGGACATCATGCGCATCCCGGTGCTTCGCTATCAAGCGGCGCTGTTTCGCGCGCAACTGCGACCTGGCATCGCCGAGCTGGGTCGCTGGGTGGTTGACAGACCGCAGAGAATGGCCGTCAAATGAACAGAGAATGATAAGGAGGTGTAATGAAAATAGTCCCTGAGGTAATCAGCTGGCGCATGCTGCTGGCAAGTCTGGTTGTATTTGTTCTGGTTGGTTGCGAGAGTGCCCCCGTGCTGCCGGCGCGAATCCCCGAGGACCCGCCGTTGGGTACGTACGTGATCGGAATCCCCGATTTGCTTGCGGTCACTGTCTGGGGTCAGCCCGAGCTATCCGGTGAGGTACTTGTGAGGCGCGATGGCAAAATTTCTCTGGCGTTGGCAGGAGACGTGGTGGCGGCCGGGCGTACGCCTGAGGAATTGGCCCGAGAAATCGAGAAGAGACTGGCCCAGTTCCTGACCGAGCCCCGGGTGAATGTCGCCGTGGTCGAGATGCGCAGCCAGGTAGTCAGCGTCATAGGCGGTGGCATCCAGAAATCAGGTGTGCTCGAGCTGCGCAGTGAAATGCGCGTGGTTGACGCCATTGCCGAGATGGGCGGCCTCACCCCCTTCGCCAAGAAGCGCCAGATTCGGGTGCTGCGGGGCGAGGAGAGCTATCCCTTCGACTACACCGCCTTCATGCTTGGGGATGCACCGCAAACCAACTTTCTCCTTGCGCCGGGTGACACCATCGTGGTGCCAGAATGAGCGTTCTTCCAGGACAGTGCGGGCTTAGCGGTTGCGCACCACAAAGAGCGCTGGCCGGTGTGGGTATGGCGATGTTGCTATTGTTGCCGGCCCCCGGATTCTGTGATGAGGTCACGATTGGCCTGGATGGCGCCTATGTCCACGACTCGAATTTCTATGGCACCTCGAGCGATGAAGTATCTGCCGATTCCATCGAGCCAGGCGGCAGCATTGCCATCGAACATGATGGTGACCGCTTGCGCTACGAGGGTTTATACAAGGGATCCTATCAGGCGTACCGCAAGGACGATCAGGATGAGGCCAACGCATGGGAGCATCGCGCGCGCCTGGGCGGTAGTTACGACATTGACCCGCTCACCACGGTTCGCCTGAAGAATTACTTCCGGGATGTCAGGAACCAGAGATTTGTACGGGATGACATCACCAGTGGCGATACTGGCCTGGAACCCAATAATGACCGCTACCAGCGCAACGATCTGGAACTTCAGCTACATCGCGACCTCACAAGCTCCTGGGAAGTCGAGGCCAACGCCGCCCAACAGTTCATCAACTACGACAATAACACTAACCGCAGCGACAGCGATTCCATCGGAGTCGGCGGCAGGGTTTTGCATCGCTATGCCCCGCAGCATCGATTCGGCGGAGGCGTCTCCTTGGTGCAGCAGAACTTTGACGGCGACGACTTCCGGTTGGATGCCGAGGCCCAGTACCTGATTACCGAACTGGTCTGGATCTTCGATATCAATGATCAGATGCAGTTGGTTGTCAACGGTGGACCGGCCTGGGTCACCACCGATGAAGACCCTACCGATTCTGTGCAGCAAACGCAGTTTGTGGGCGGCAGCCAGGGGGGCGAGCTGTTTCGTGCCAATGTTCTCAGCTGCGGTTTCGATGACGTATCCGCTACCGGAATCGCCAGCCGCTGTAATGCCGATACCCCAGGGGCAGCGCCGATACCTGCGGACAACCTGGGCGCAAACCAGAACTTTCCCCTGACGGTAGGCCCGCAGGTGGGGGAGAACGAAGAGGACGTGACCTTCTTTGGCGGCGTTTCGCTGGTGGGCAGATTTTCGGACTGGATCGTGAACGCGGACTTGCGGCGGCAACAGAATCCTCCCTCCGGCGATGCTATTGCGGGAAGCCTGACCAGGTTGCGCGGGGAGGTAGACTTCGCCCCCCCCCTGAGTCTCTGGAGCGCCTACCTGGCTGGCAGCGTGGAGCGGCGTGAGGCGTTCAGTAACTCGACGGCCATCGACTATGTCGTAATTCCAGGTGAAGAGGATGCCGCGCAGCGGAGTGTGGCCTTCACAACGGACCAAAACGCAAACGATAGCCGGGATGCCTTTACAGCGCTGACCGGCGTGAGGCGACAGTTCTCGCGCAATCTCTCAGGTGACGTCGGAGTTTCCTTCCGCCGCACCGAACGCGAGTTGAGTGGTCAGCCGAACAATAATGAGACAGACACTTACTTTTTCGTCGTCAAGTTGGTCTATGTTTTCGACACTTTCCATATTTGATTGGTACGCCAAGCTACTGCTTCGGTGCGAGCGTTACCTGAATAGCGCCATCTCCGTAGCTTGCTTTCGGGGATCAGGTCACCTTGCCGGTGGAGTTCAGTGACAGGGGGGTCGCCACTGTAGGCGGCCAGGAGTTGTCGTGCCTCAAGCGCTTCAAAACTGCCGGTGCCTGAGTAAGTGATGATTGCGGTACACAAGGCTACCAGAATGAATAGGTAGAACGAGTGGCGTCGGAAAACTCGCGCTCAGTACATCGCAATACCGTTGAATTGCCTGGATTCCGGATATTTTCGATTGACGCAGTCTACCTGGTCTGCAGAGACAACCCGAGCTACCGCCAGCGTCTGGCTGTCGGACGGAGTAGAATAGGACACAGGCTTCGTGAAACAACATTCCATGTGGCGACGACTGCTATCTGTAGCTTTGCGAATGGTGCTTGTTTTAAGCCTTGTTGTGACGCTAACCGCGATAGTGGTTTGGACACGAATCAACGCTGACCGGGCGTTCAAAGTCAACGCAGACTTCCCCACTGCGTCCAAACCGCAATCCAAATTGTGGTACGACCATGATCGGTGGTGGGCTTGGCTACCGGATCGTGAAGGAAGTTCGATCTGGTTACGCGGTGAAAAAGTTTGGCAGCGTGTCGCGACGCTTGACAATTGGCTCCGCGAAGTTCCCGGTCATGCTGACGTTTGGGCGGATGATGACGGAGTGACTGCCGTGCTCGCAGCGCCTGAGGAAATCTCGGTGGCGCGTCTAGTGTTTGATCAGGATCAACAAACGTATGTGCCCCTGGGTGACCCGATTGTGTGGCCCTTTCCAGCTTCAACACACGCGGCGCCGGTTGCCGCCGCAACAATCGCCCGCGATGGCGACGGCCGGTGGTGGGTTTGCTATGACCATGGCGGAAGCATTTGGGTGCGAGCGTCACGAGATCGTGGTGCTGAACATTGGGAAGAGCCATTCTCGATCAGCGAAAAATTGGATGGCGATGATCTGTGCACCATCTTTCCCTTGCGCGACGGCATTGGTGTAGTCTGGACGGATCAATCGCGCAATACAGTTTTCTTCCGTCGTCACGAGGTTCAGCAGCCATTTTCCACATGGCGTGCCGTCGAAGTCATTGAGCAAGGCGAGGGAGTCGTGAACAATCACCTGAATGCGGCGGTCGCAACCGACGGCACGGTCTATGTAGCTTCGAAGACCAACCGGTACGTCGTCGGCCAGCCAATGCTTGTGCTGCGCATTCGAACTCCGACAGGAAGTTGGCAACGCGTCCCATTTGCCAACTACACCGGAGCGATAACACCGACACGGCCAATAGTGCTCTTGGATGCCGATGAGGAGCAGTTATGGGTTGTGCATACTGCGCTCGACAATTCGCAGTGGAACATGCACGCCATTATGTCGCGCTCGATGAACCGGCATTTTTCAGCGATGCCGGGCCCACCAACGACAGTGATTGCTCCGCATCTCGATTTGCAAAATGCAACATCTTGCAAGAGCCACTTGCCTCGCAATGCCGCGCGGATTGTGCTGGCGTCGGATCGCTGGGGCAATGTCTACGAGGGGTTGATTCAGCCTGCGCAGCAACCGTGAAACTTGACGACTTCGCCTTATGGTCTCAGCACTTAGAGTGTGACTGATGGTGGGATTCTGATAGTGGCAGTTTTCAACAGCGGTAGATATGGATGCGGAATACGCAACCAACTTTGCTTTATGATGAGTGCGCAGTGATTTGATTTAATAAACGCATCATAATTATCCTATATCGTCGATTGAGGAGAGTAAGATACAGCTTCTTGTATACCAACTTTATTCCTTTATGCTGCTCGGTACCAATTGACACTTGTGAAGACCAACTGTCGAGTAAAGATTGTATTTGAAAAAGTCGGACCACTTCAATTGGGATATGCGTTTCACCAAAATAGCCAGCAAGGAACTCCCCTTGATACGCTGCCAAGGTTCTTGCGTGAATTGCAAAGCCCTGGGTTAGCACCTGAAGCCCATTTGTCTCTAGTTGAACCAAAAAGTAGGCGATATCTTCATATATGGGAACTTTCCATTTTGCACATGTATCAAATGCCGTAATCCTGTCATTTTTCCCTACCAAAATGTTTCGCATAGCATAGTCACCATGACCGATGCCGGTAGGTAGATCGTCTGGCATAATTTTGTTTGCAGCAGAGATTACGGTTTTTTCAACCCGCTGAAAGAAAGAGGCATCACCAGAAATGCGATTCAGAAAGCCAGTTAAACTGACAATAGATTCATTGAAATCCTCTCGGTGAGAAAGTCGTGTTGTGACATTTTCTACTTTTGGGAGTGTGCTGTACGCTCTTAGCCAAGCTCCCGTATTGAAAAATGCCTTGCGCAGATCTGGTGCTCTGCGGAGCAGATGGTTCAGGCGATTTGTTTTTGCAAAGAGAGAGCGGAGGCTTGGAGCGCTATGCTCATTCATGATGATAGTTTGCGGATTTTGTATAAAATCGAGAACACGAATTGCCCCTAAACTAGGGTTGCCCAACCTTTCAAAGTGTTCATATATTGCTTTGAGGGCAGTGTATTCCAGCCACGTCTTTTCTCGATAATCAGTTGGTCCGGGAGCCAGTCGCGGGCGTGAATCTTTTTTTGCATTTTCGCGATGCTTTGGGTTGTTTGCCAAGTCTATTCCTTTGGCGAATATGTTGTAACGTACCAGATGATTTATAACCTCGAACCTGTATAACGAGGAGGAGGCTCGATGTTGTTCGCCTGTCAACCTGACCTCAGTCTCTGCTCCATCGAGGTTTGGATAGTACCTTGCAACATTAGCATTTATATGCCGTAAGACCTCCTGCGCCATCTCTGCAGTCATACCGTTAACCTTGAGCTATAATCGGAAATATCTGTAAGGTTCCATTAAAAAAACCCCTGCATCTAATTACCCAAAAATTCTTTGATTTAGTCTCTGATTTAGCAATCGCATTTCTCGGAAATCCAAATCTCACATATGATCATCAGCTTATAATTGGCCGCTTAATGACGGATCCTCCGTTGGTGGGCAGGATCAACGTCCCTTTGACCTGAAAAGACGTATCGCTTCAGGAAATATTTCGGCGAAGTGTAATAATTTCCAGCAGGAAAAGATCACAATCATGCATGTAAATCCAGTAAGAAGAATTGATATTAAAATTGAGTCAATACCTATCAGCGGCCTCACCAGCCACAGGCCGAAAGCACACGCCGCTGCAAGTAGATATACTTTAGCGTAAAGCCAGGGCAAGGGATTATTACCAGTAAATCGCCACAACGCTATCGTGTTCATACAGCTATAAAAAATCATAGTAGCTGATGTTGCTATCGCACCGCCTATCGCACCGAACTTGGGCACAAGCATTAGTGCGGCGATCAACACTGCTATTGTAGCTATGGCCTCAATGTACAGCAGTACCCGAACCTTCCCCAGGGCGCGCAGGGTTTGCCGGTCTAATCCTAACACCGCCTGGAAAAAATATCCGACAGCTAAAATGGCCAGTACTGGGGCTGACGATGAGTATCGCTCTCCAAGCAGTAGCACGATCAAGGGCGTTGAGAGACCGATACACACCGCAAAAATTGGATAAGATAAAACCGTGACCCACAATGCCACATGTGATTGCATTTCTCGGAGCAGCGCTGTATTTTTTTGCGCAAACAATCTGGAAGCCATAGGAAGAAACATCAGTGAAAAGCTCATTAAAGCTACAGTGTTCAGGCGCGCGATAGGCATTACCGCTCGATATTCTGCTACATTCGATAAGCTATGAAAATATTCCAATACCACAAAAACCAGAGACAATCTCAATGCGCCTGCCATATCTGCGGTGAAGACTGGCATGCAAAAACGAAGGAGCCGACGATATTCGATATTGAACATTCCGGGTCGAAAATATTGGATTAAGTTGCGCTCCTGCAATATATCCCGCATCAACACGCCATACAGAAAAATCCCCACCATGCCTGCAAATACATATGCAATGGCCAGTGTATGGACGTCACTGCTGGTAGCAATTGTGAAAACTATGGCTGCCAATTTTAGGCACGGGCCGATTACATATTTGCGCAGGAATATAATCCTTGGCTTGCCGAGTGCAGAGAAAAGCCCCTCAAAAAGGTCATCGAGAGCATTGAGTGGTGCTAGTGCAATCAGGACAAGCAGGATATTTACTACGGCTATTCTTTCGATAAATACATCAGTCAGCAGGCTCTGAAATCCAATTACCAGAGCCACCATGGCGAGCCCCATTGCAGCCATCGTGCCTAGTGCTAATACTATGGTGCCTGCTACTGAAGCAGCATCCCCTTCTTCCTCGTAAATAGCGATAAACCGGCCAACAGTCCGGTCCATGCCGAGGCAATTCAGAGTGGAGGCCGTGCCGACAAGGGCAAGCGTATATGCCCACACCCCATAGTCGTTCTTGGACAAATAGCGCACGATAATGATTTGGGACAACAAATTAATGGCAATTGACAGAAAACGTCCGGAGAGAAGCAACCCAGAACCTCTAATGTGCTTGCTGGCAGTTTTTTCGGTCATGTATGGGGTCAGGGTGCTGGTTGAATATGCGTAGGGAAGCCTAACATATAATTGGAATTTTCGGCGGGGTACAGGATGGAAAATGGCTTTTTGAAACAGGAAGGAACTGTTTTGTGAACCGAAGCACGTAATTCTTTGGACACTCTGGAATTATATAGGTTACGCTGGATACGTGATCGGTAGCGATAGAGTCTGTCCGTATCCGCTGTCGATTCCGGCAATCCTTCGTGCGCCGGAGCGAACTTGTCTATCACGGCACAAGCTGTGCAGGAAAGGGCAGCCAGCTACTGCTGATGCAGTGTAACTACAAAATTGGAAAGGTAAAGGTAGAGTCGAATGAAGATTCTTATTGCGTCATCGATCGATCCCCGTGCGATCACGGAACTCGAGAAATTTCATGAGGTGACCTGTGCCTTCGGGGCCGGGGAGGAAGAGCTCCTCGAGAAGATGCCGGGCACTCAGGTTCTCGTCTTCCGCAGTGGAGTGCAGATCAACGCCAAAGTGCTCGCTGCGAGCGCGCCCGATCTCTGCCTGCTTCTGCGCGCAGGATCCGGCACCGACAACATCGATCTTGATTATGTAGCCCGGCATGGGCTCCGACTTGAGCGAATTCCCGGTCCGGGGGCGAAGGCGGTTGCGGAGCTCGCCTTTGCGCTGATGCTGGGGCTCGCGCGCAACGTGCACCGCGCCGATCGTCTTCTAAGGGATGGGGTGTGGGCCAAGAACGAGCTGACCGGTTTCCTGCTCACCGGTAAGACTCTAGGCGTTGTTGGGGCCGGCAACATCGGCGCCCGAGTCGGTGAGTTGGGTGTAGCGTGGGGGATGCGCGTGATTGGGTGTATCGGAGCTCCCTGCCCCTTACAGGAAGCCAGACTGGTGGCGCAGGGCATCCAACCGATGAGTCTCACCGAGTTGCTGTCTGAGGCCGACTTTGTCAGCGTACACGTTCCCCTGGAGGCAAGCACACGCAACCTGCTCGATGCTGAGGCGATCGCATGCATGAAGAAGGGGGCATACCTCGTCAATCTGGCACGGGGGGGGGTGGTCGATGAGATCGCGGTACATGACGCGCTGGTTTCCGGGCACCTCGCGGGAGCCGGGTTCGACGTACACGCCAAAGAGGGTCGCGACTTCTGCTCCCCTCTCGCCGGGCTCGACAATGTCATCTTCACCCCGCATATCGGTGCATCCACGCACGATTCCCAGCGGGAGATCGGTGAGATAATCTGCGACTTCGTCGCCTCTTACACTACCCTTGACAAAGTTGGTTCAGCATGAAAAAGACCGCACGATTCAAGTCGTTGCTCCAGTCGCCAGCAACCGAGTTTATCCTCGAGGCCCATAACGGCCTGAGCGCGAAGATAGTGGAGGAAGCGGGCTTTGCCGGCATCTGGGGCAGTGGTCTGGCAATCTCGGCCTCCATGGGTGTGCGCGATAGCAACGAGGCGAGCTGGACGCAGGTGCTCGATGTCGCGGAGCAGATGAGCGATGCCGTCTCGATTCCGATGATGCTCGACGCCGACACTGGCTATGGCAACTTCAACAATGTGCGACGGTTGATCCGCAAACTCGAGCAGCGAGGGGTCGCTGCCGCCTGCATCGAGGACAAGCTGTTTCCCAAGACGAACTCCTTCCTGGGTGAGCGACAGGTGCTGGCGGAAGCCGAAGAGTTCGTCGGCAAGATCAAGGCGGCCAAGGACACCCAGAACGATCCCGATTTTTGTGTGGTGGCCCGTGTCGAGGCGCTCATTGCGGGCTGGGGGCTCGACGAGGCGCTGCGGCGCGCGGAGGCCTATTGTGACGCCGGCGCAGACGCAGTTCTCATCCACTCTAAGAAAAGCACGCCCGAGGAGATCCTGGCCTTCATGGCGGCATGGGGCAACCGGGCCCCGGTGGTGATCGTGCCCACCATGTATCACGCTACCCCCACCGAGGTGTTCGAGGCTGCCGGGGTGAGTCTGGTGATCTGGGCAAACCACCTGGTTCGCGCCTCCGTCGCCGCCATGCAAGCGACCGCGCGCCGCATTCACGAAGAGCGCAATCTGCAGTCTGTGGAGCCCGAGGTGGTCCCGGTGAAGGAGATCTTCCGGCTACAGGACGTCCGTGAGCTCGAGGAGGCGGAGTTGCGTTACCTGCCCGGGAAGGAGCGGGCGTAGGACGACTGGGGTCGCCGGCGCGCACCATGAGTTCCCTCGCTCCCGTAGTCGTCATCGGACTGGACTGCATCACCGGACTCCAGACGGCCCGTATCTTGTCGGCCCGAGGCGTTCCCGTGATCGGCATCGCCAAGGATACCCGGCATTTCGCCTGCCACACGCGTGTCTGTGAGCGGATCATCCAGGCCGAACTCGGGACGCAAGCACTCATACCTGTGCTCCTCGAGCTCGCTTCGGAGCTCGGTACACGTGCTGTCTTGTGCCCGTGCACCGATGCGGCTGTGCTGGTTCTTTCTGGCAGCCGCAATGAACTTCAGGCTGACTTTCATCTGGCCCTTCCCGACCATGACGTGGTGCAGATGCTGATGGACAAGGTTAGTTTCTTCAAGTTCGCGGGCGAGCATGATATCGCGATACCCCAGACATTCCTGTTGCACAACCAGACCGATGCGGATCGGGCGGCGCAAATGCTGACCTTTCCCTGTGTCGTCAAGCCACCGATGAAGTCCGCGCGGTGGCTGCAGCACACTAAGGCCAAGGCTTACAAGGTTGAGAATGCCAAGGAGTTTCTTGCCCTGTATGCGCGCTGCCACGAATGGGCCGATATTCTCATGGCCCAGCAGTGGATCGCAGGCGACGATGGCAACCTCTTCTCCTGCAATTGCTACTTCTCGACGGAAGGGAAGCCGCTGGTGACATTCGTCGCGCGCAAGATCCGCCAATGGCCCCCCGAGACGGGCACCAGCTGCCTGGGCGAAGAGGTCAGGAACGACGAGGTGCTGCAGGAAACCCTGAAGCTGTTCGAGCGGGTCAATTATCGCGGCCTCGGATACGTGGAGATGAAGCGGGATGAGTCCACGGGGCGTCACTACATCATCGAGCCCAACATCGGTCGACCCACGGGTCGCTCGGCGATCGCGGAGGCTGGCGGTGTGGAGCTACTCTACACGATGTACTGTGATCTCACTGGCATGCCATTGCCAGAGAAGCGTGAGCAGCACTATGGTGGCGTGAAGTGGATCTACTGGCGCAACGACCTGCTCTCTGCCTGGCATTACTGGCGCAAGGGAGAGATCACGCTACGACAGGTGTGGCAATCCTGGCAAGGGAAAAAAGCCTGTGCAGTTTTCTCCTTGCGCGATCCGATGCCGTTTATCGCTGATCTCGGGCGGAGCATCTGGCAGGTTGTCAGAGGGACTTAGGGGACGCGAGATCCCGGCAGTAAGGCGCCATTTCTCGATACAATTCCTCAAACGAGAAAGGGTATGGGTGCAGCACCCGGTAGGCCTCCTTGTTCCGTAAAGCACTTGTCAGAATGTTCGATTGCAGCATTCGTACATTCTCCAGGAAGTCATTTCTGGCTTCGGGAAACGCAAATTTGAACGCATTAAAGTACTCGAAAAAAGGGACCTGTTCGTAATAAATGGATTCCAGCATGCGCCTTGCTATATCCTCCGAACTCCAGGCTTCCACGGCAATACCGGGTTGTTCCTGACTCATGATGAGAAACAGCTTCTCGGGTTTGGATATCAGTTCAATTGCATCCTTGGCGAATAACTGCTCCACCGGAATTTTGATAAACAACTGTCGATTAAGGGCAGGCAATAACTCTGCAGCGAGACGCACCGGCAAGGTATTTTTCAGCCATCCACTGGCAAAATAGTTCTGGAGGCGCCCGGCAAGATGGACCGCCTTGAAAGCCAGGGATTTGGTAATCGGCAACCGATCACGAATGGTGGGCAGTTGCTCGACATGCCAGTCCCACACAGTCATGGGTTCCGGCAGGCCATACATGGTTTCCCCGTCTTTTGTGAGAATAACCCACTCATCCCCGACATACCTTGCCCCGTGAGCGGCGAACGCGAGCAAAGCCTCCGTCTTGCCTGATTTTGCCCATCCTGTGACCAGAACTCCTGTATCGCCGTAAACAAAGGCCGATGCATGCAAAGCGATGCATCCCTTGTTTAGCAGGGTCAGGTTCAGGATGGCTATCAACAGAGGTACTGCACGCAACCCGGTTTCACAGACAATTTCGCACCCCGACCCAATCGTGTCGAAGGGTATTCTTGCTTTGGCCTTTGATTTTTTACTGTGCAGAATGAAAAACCCGTCAGCTGTGAAGCCCGACTGATCACGTCCCAGATACTTCAGTTCCGGCAGCAACAAGTACTCCTCGAAACGGATGGTGATGTCCGGCTCCCGATCCAGCGAGCCAACCTGCAGTGAGCCAAGTTGCTTCTTTATAGTTTGTATATCGGATGCAGACGGGTTTACCAGTCGAATGCCAATCAGGCCATGTAGATCAAAATCAACGTGTGTTTTGTTATTCATAAGCCCAAGGGTAACCCTATTCAGTTCCGCGATAAATTCCGATTTTCACATTCACTTACGCGCAATGCGCAGGCCTTGTCTGTTTGCAGAGTTTGTCAGCAAAGTTGTCGCGCCCATTGATCATTCGACTGTGGATTCCTGCTTCTTTTCCGCCCGATGCCCAGCTCGGGCGCTCAGTCGTATCCCCACGTCTGGCGCAAGCTTGTTCCCAGCAGGTCGTCGAGTTGTGCCGTCTCCTCGTCGAACCGCTCGCGCAGCCGCGCCCGGGTTTCCGGGAGCATCCTGGGCTTCTCGTCGGCTTCGAACGGGCGATAGAGGGCATTGCGTACGGTACGAGATCTCTTGACCCGGCCCCGGATTTCCCGCAGCCCCAGCGCCCGGGCCGTATGCGAGGCCTTCTTCGCAAGCCCCGCCACGAGCCGGGACCGCGGCGCGCCGGCCGGCATCATCTTCTGTCGCTGGGCGTGCGAGAGGTCCATATCTTGGATGCCGAGAAAGGCGAATATCTTCTTCGCGTAAGCGTTCGGATCCGCCGACAGTTCGTCGAAGACGCCCACGTGGATGGCGTCACGGCCGAACTGCTCGACGTAGGGGGCGAGGTAGTGCGTGTAGTGGCTGCGCTGCAGGAACGGCGGCTCGCCTTCCAGCTCCGTCTCGAAGTCGCCGTGGATGAGTCCGTTCTTGACCCCGTCGAGGTAATCGGCGAAGGCGCGGTCCACGGGCTCCCTGAGACCAACCATGAGTCTAATGGCCGGGTCCATCGCCGCGATGCGCCGCCAGACGTCGTTCGAGTACATGTAGGAGTGTGAAATCTCGCCGACGATCTTCTCGTCGCGCACGCCCTCGAAGTGGCTGCGGTACCAGTCGAGGCCGCGCTCGTGGTGCTTGGAGAAGAAGTACAGGCCCTTGCCAGGCGCCATGTAGACGTCGGGGTGTCTGGCAAGGATGTCGTAGAGCCAGGTCGAGCCAGCCTTGTTCGCGCCGATGTAGATGAAGTTGGGGGTTCTACCCATTACAGCCGTACATCGCGTACAGGCTCATCAACTAGAGCTCCGAGGCGGAAAGGGCCACAGGAAACGGGCGATATCCGGATATCCGTTGGTCGTTCTGCTGAAACTATCGCTGGTCGCCGCACTTTTCTTAATTGCCCCTTATAATCACCAAAAACCGGACAATTATAGGGCCTTTACGAGCGCTGTCGATGGAAAACAAAAGAGACTGTGATAGGGATGGCAACTTTCATCTGGAATACAGAGCTTGAGCTACAACACTTTCGATTAGTAGGCTAGACTCGCAAAAATAGTGGCAGGAAATTGTCTATTAAAAAATGGGCGCAATCGTTCCATAAGGGCTGATGAGCTGCGCGGCTGAAGTCCAAATGCTGCCCAGTAGTGACAAAAACGAGGACCTGCAAACATATCCTGATCTTTTTGAACAAGAAGCGGCTCCAGGCCGCTTGATAGAGATAAAGCCATGAAGCATTTGAAACTCATCGCAAAGGGCATCGATGTCAGCCCTCTTATCAACGAAATCGAGTCAAATTCGGAGCTATGGTACCTGGACACCTCCCGGCAAGAGAAAATAACGGTTCAAGCCGAGACTAATGCCATCGCGCTACGGTGCCATGCGGATACGGCGGGTGAAGACTCCAGGGTGAGACGGGCGAAACCGATGAGCTACCAGGGCCGTCCAACGCCCATGTCGGAGAAACTTCCTCTAACCTCGGATTATGTAGACCAACTCGTTCGGATCATGAATGGCACCATGGGCCGCTGCGTATTGGCAAGGCTCAAACCCAATGGCACGGTCTACCCGCACGCGGACGATGGACTCTACTGGTTGTTGCGTGACCGATACCACCTCGCGCTGAAGAGCGTCAAGGGTAGCCGCTTCAAGGTCGGAGGGGAGGAGGTTATTATGCAGGAGGGCGAGTTGTGGTGGTTTGATCACACGGCTACGCATGAGGCATTCAACGATTCAGACATAGATCGAGTTCATATTATCTTCGATGTCCTTTCTGCGCATTCCATGAAGACTTTCGGGCAGCGCGTGTTGCGTCATCCCCTCCGGGCTCTGCGGGCCTTCTTCAACGCCGGGGTTCGGCGCTTGGCGTTCACCTTCCGACAGGAATCCTCCAGCGTATCGGCCAAGACCTGAACTTGCCGCATCGGCGCGTCAAGGCATACAGGGTACAGTACCTGTAGTGATGAGAAGGGAATGCGCATGTTTTCAGTAGCACTAATTGGCCCCGATGGTTGTGGTAAATCGACCATCAGTAAGATGCTTTTGCAAGATACTTCGTTTAAATCAAAGCGGATTTATATGGGGGTCGACCGGGAACAAAGCAATTATGCTTTGCCAACTACCCACCTGATTCGATGGGTGAAGCGGAAGCTCTACGCAGGGCTAGACCAGGGAGGTCCACGCGATATCTCGAATGACAGGAAAATGCCCAGCAGCGGTGTTCCCAAAAGACTAATCAAGCAACTAACGACCGCGCTTGTCTTTTTCAATAACACCGCGGAAGAATGGTATCGGCAATTGCTTACATGGTATTTTATTCGCTCCGGGCATATTGTTATTTTTGATCGTCACTTTTACGCCGATTTCTACCACTATCATGTAAATGGTAGGGATGGTCGTTGGACAAGTCGTTTGCACGGTTACATGTTAGAGCATTTTTTACCAAAACCTGATCTGGTCATCTATCTGGATGCGCCTGCAGAACTGCTTTTTGCACGAAAAAAAGAAGGTACCATCGCGTTGTTAGAAGAACGTCGGCGAGACTACCTCGAGCTGCAAGATAAGGTCCCACATTTTGCGACTGTAGATGCAACACAGGCTCTGGATGTGGTTTATATGGATGTTCAGCAACTCATTATGAGATTTTTACAAACGAAAAATACGACCGGGTAAGTTCCACCGAGTCAATCCATATGGTGGCGTGCGTATTCCGATTTAACGGCTATAATGCAGGAAGATCAACGGTAGGCGTTCAATAGAGCACAGGGGTGCCTGTGGCGTCTGCCATTGCGAATCAAGGTATTGGACGGGCATTTGTCAGTTTTTTTTACACGGGCACATACGGCTGCATGAAAAGAATTGGCTAACTCATTGGTAATACTTGATTAAAAAGACACATAAAAGTTGGCGGCATGAAACGTGCTGTAAACACCCCAGAGCTTTACTTGGCAGACATCCGGAGCAGTGAGGTGTGAATCCGGAAAAGTGGTTCGAAGAGGAGTAAGCTCTTTGAACGGAATTTGAGCGTTAGAGTGGCGGAGTTGAGATGAGAACATTTGTTCAATTACCTCGGATGCTCATCCATTGAACCAGCTAGCAAATGAGCGCAGGTCTTTCGAGCGCGCGCTTCCGGATATCCTTGGCGCTCGCCTGTTCTTGCGGGTATTGGCCTTTTTGTGCGTTAGTCTGTTGCCGGTCGCGGCTTACAGTGCGGCGCCGCTGTTCACGTTTGCCCAGGTCAGCGACTCGCAACCAGTAACCGCTGCCGATCAAGGAAGGTACGAGGCCGCTCTAGATAAGATCGTCGCAAGTGGACAGCCTGGAGCGCTGATTCCGTACCGGGTGAGCTTTGTCATGTTCGTCGGTGACATGGTCGACATGCCGTCGGATAAAAACCAGTGGACGATCTGGCTCAATACGATTAACACGCGTTTGACTGCGAGCGGCATCCCGTATCGAGCGGTGCCCGGAAACCACGATAGAACCACATTGGTTGATTTCACCAATTACAAGACCTACGTCGGTTCAACGGAAGTATGGGAGACTGGATCGAATTTTGTCGTAGGAAACAATGGGCTCACGGTTACCACTGGCTGGAGTGGCCTTGATTTCATTGGCGTCAACAACTCAAATGGCGGCTACAACGTGGTCTCAGCCACAGATGTAGCGAAGGTCGACCAGCTGGCTAACCAGGCAACTCTGCGCAACGAGAACATCTTCCTGGTAGCGCACCACCCTCATGTTTATAATCTTTCCATCCCGCTTGCCCAGACACTCAATAATCCAGATGTGGTAGGTTACATGCGCGGACACTCCGGAAGTCCAAAGGCCGTTTCTGGTTTGTCCGGGATTCAGAACCTTAACGTTTGGGACCTGAACACTAACAGCCTCCAGGTGAACGGTGCAATCCTCTACTACGAGGTCTATTCCTCGAAGATCGTGGTCTACCCGATCCAGCTAACCCTGAACTCCACCTCACTACCCACTCCCAAGACGATAACGCTGGTGCATCCCATGGTTCCTGCCGGGCCTCTGGTGGCGCCGACGGCTAACTTTAACGCGAGCCCCTTGTCGGGCAGCTCACCGTTGACGGTCACCTTTATGGATCAGTCAGCCGGACAGCCTGCATCGTGGGCTTGGGACTTCGGTGATGGCAGCGGATCGACGGTGCAGAACCCAACTCATCAGTACACGATTGAAGGTCTCAAGACTGTCACTCTGGTCGTGACCAACAGTGTCGGTAGCGACCAACTCGTTCGCTCGAACTACATCGACGTGACCGCGCCATCTTCTGGCTCGACGTTTCTTCCGGTGGCCGATTCCAAGGTCAACTTCTCGAGCGTTAGCAAGAACTACGGTACGGAAGGCAACTTGCGCGTGCGCGGCGGGTCCACCCCCTGGAACTCTTACCTAAAGTTCAACGTCGTGGGCTTGGGCGGTTCGGTTAAGAGCGCGAAGTTGAGGCTCTATGTCAATGACGGCAGCAATGATGGTGGAACCTTGTTCAGAGTGTCTGATACATCCTGGTCCGAGTTAGGCATCACATTTGCTAACGCTCCGCCCTTCGGAGGCTCGCTTGGCAATGCGGGAGCAACCAGCATAGGTCAGTGGATCGAGTTCGATGTGACGTCGGTGGTTGCTGGTGAAGGGCAGGTAAGCTTCGGGCTCGCTTCTTCGTCAACAGACAGTGGTTACGTTGATTCCCGTGAAGGAGCGTTTCCACCTCAGCTTGTCGTGGTGACGGGTGCCACAGTTCCCGACATCACTGTGAGTCCGCCCAGCTACAACTACGGTTCTGTCGCGGTTGGGCAGGGCGCTAGCCAAACTATCAATATCAAGAATGACGGCTCGGCCAACCTCAGCGTGACTGGTGGGAGTCTGGCCGGTTCCAACTCGGCTGAGTTTGGCTTGGTTGGAACCAGCTCTTTCGTGCTCGCCCCCGGCGCGAGCCAAAACGTCCAGGTGGACTTTACACCCGCGTCTGTTGGTTCGAAGAGTGCTTCCCTCTCTATCGCGAGTGATGACCCGGATGAACCATCGGTGCAAGTATCACTACAGGGCACGGGTGCCATTTGGGCGCCAGACATCTCGGTGACGCCAACGTCGCGTGACTTCGGTGCGGTGGCCGTCACGCAAAGTGGCAGTCAGAGTTTTGTCATCAAGAACAATGGAACCTCTGCGCTTAACGTGACCAGTACGGATCTAACCGGACCTAACTTTGAGGACTTCAGTGTCTCGAACGGTGGCGCCTTCAACCTGACGCCTGGAGCCAGTCGCACCCTTCTGGTCGGTTTCAGCCCGAGCTCCGAGGGCGCCAAAAATGCCGTGCTCGAATTAGCGAGCGATGATCCAGTGAAGTCTCTCGTTGCGGTGAATCTAAGTGGAACGGGCACTCTCATTTCGACCGCGAACATCAGTCTCAAAGAGATGAAGACTGGAGGTTCATCAGGGGCGGCCAGCGTTTCGACCGCCACGGACCTCACGGCTGCGGACGGCAATGTCTATCTAGCGTCGATTTCTTCCAAGTCCTTTCAAACCGTAAGCGCAGTCAACGGTTTGGGATTGGTTTGGACTAAGCTTCAGGGACAGTGCAGCGGCCGCAACCAGACTGGTGTATCGCTGTGGACCGCAACTGGTACGCCATCTGCTTACTCCGGTGTGGTGACGGCAGTGCTTTCGAGCAGCACCTCCAACGCAGTGATCGCGGTGGCCAGGTACTCCGGCGTCGGTAGTCTGGGTGGTCTCGTGTCGGCGAACACTAATGGAGTTGGTGGTGCGTGTTCAGGTGGTTTGGACAGTTCGAGCTACGGCCTGAACCTAACGACAACCGGTGCGAATTCCGTAGTATATGCGGCAGTTGCTATGCGTAACGCGAAGCACACTGCCGGTGGCGGTTTTGTGCAGCAGGTTCTTGTGTCTCAGGGTAGCAGCAGCGGTTCTATCGCTTCGGTGGCTGGGATGGATCAGGTGTTCGGTGCGGCGGGAGTTGTTGGTGTGGCTGGGTCGTTTAGTGCCATTGTTGACTGGGCGGTTGCGGCGGTTGAGTTGAGGCCCTAGTCGCATGAAAATTGGTTACCCGGCGCATAAATTGTAAGGGCAAAGTCGAGTGCCAACCTGTATTTATTGATCGAACCCGCCGAAGCTGACGGCCCAGAACCGTACGCTTACCCTCAAGATACTTACACCCAACTACCATCCATTGTTGGTTAATTGCTTACCAGTAGAGCTCACCCAGGGATCATCCCGTTTCCCTCCGTCTGTTACTGTCGCAGATCAGCGACGCCCTAAGCGCCTGTTATTCCTCCACATTTTCTTTTCGCGAATATGTTAGTCGCCGTTAACAGACGGCGATGCTCAAAACAACCCTTTGAGTATCCAAATATTACCGCTCAATACGGCATAACACACTGATATATATAAATAAAAAATACTTGGCATAGTTATAGCTAATACTGCACCGACGGGCGCCGTGTGAAGGTCATGGATCGCCAGGACTGAAGTCGATGTGAAATGTTACGAGGTGCTTTATGAGGATATATCCAGGGGAATGGCGAGCGGTTATCGACGTGGTGGGCGGCCTCCACCTGGTCACAAAAGATATCCCGCCCCCTGCCCCTGCTGCAAAAACCGTCGGAGAGTGGCGATTCTGCTTCAAATCCACTGACTCCCTATTTCAGGAATCCACGACTACCGCGACGAGCGAATAGCCAGAACCAGCTTTTCTCGACTTTTCTCAAGAAATACGTTTTAAAGAATCTCTAAAGCACAAATACGATATTCTTAAACGTGATATCATATTAAAGGAATTTAAAAATGGCTATCACGAAGTTTGAACTACGTGTTTGGGTTCACATTTTTATTAGTTTCTTTATTCCTTCCATTTCAGGGTGCCAACGCCCAGGCAATTGGAAGCAACGGAATCTGGATGTCCAAAGCAGAAATAGACAAATTACCGGTTACAGGCGCCCCCTGGGATAAATTGGTAAGCCAGGCGCAAAGCAATACAAACGATCCTAATCTCGCAAATCAGGATGATAAGACTGACACCAACACAGTTGCGAAAGCTCTTGTCTACATGCGAACAGGCAACACAACCTATGCCAACGAGGTCTTGTATACCCTGCAGAGAGTTGTTGAGTTAAATCCCATCGCGGGAAGCCTGCAATGGGATTCTTTAGGCGCGTTACGATCATTGGGCTCTTATGCTATTGCTGCTGACCTTATAGATCTTAAAAATTACGCACCGAATTTCGATCAAAACACCTTTCGACCATGGCTTGATAAGGCCAGATATGCAAATACCGAAGGGGGCAGGGGTTCCGTTGCGTACCTGCAGGAAAAGCGCCCCAACAACTTCGGAACTCATGGGTCAGCCAGTCTAATTGCCGCAGCTCTTTACCTCGGCGATAAAGCAGCCTTCGATAGAGCGCACCTGATTTTTAAGGGTTGGCTGGGGGACAGATCATCCTATGTTGGGTTTAAGTTCGGAGACCTTTCCTGGCAGGCTAATCAATCAAAGCCTGTTGGGATTAACCCCAAGGGCAGTACCATTAGTGGCATTAACGTGGATGGAGTTTTACCAGACGATGCCAGGCGCTGTGGTAGCTTCAGCACGCCCCCCTGCAAGAGCGACTATATGTGGGAAGGGTTGCAGGGAGCTGTTGCCGCCGCCGAAATGCTGCACCGAGCGGGTTATCCAGCCTTTGAATACTCTGATCGAGCCCTCTTGAGGGCGATACAGTGGCTGCACAATACGACTTTTTCAGATGGGAAACACTTTCCTGCGGA
This sequence comes from uncultured Gammaproteobacteria bacterium, assembly GCA_963762235.1. Classification (GTDB taxonomy): domain Bacteria; phylum Pseudomonadota; class Gammaproteobacteria; order Pseudomonadales; family Halieaceae; genus Marimicrobium. The sequence continues at coordinate 193,618 of CAVXKH010000014.1, forward strand.
AGGCGACGATGTCTGGCAAATTTATATTATCAACAAAAGATACGGTACGAATTTCCCAACGGGCTCTTCCACAACAACATCGCCTGGAAAAATGATCGGGTTCACAGACTGGACCCACTCCTCCGCTTCTAGCCCAACACCGATTGCAACAGTAAACCTCCACACCGAGTCCGGATCTATCCAAGTTGAGTCTGGTTAGTTCAACATTCTCCAGTTCCTCAGGAAACCTTTCACTCACGCTGAAGTCAGCCAGTCCAGGGGCGACCATTAAGGTAACGGATGTTAGTGGAACCACAGTCGTCTTTGGCACAGCTCCTGCTGACGGTTCACAATTTGTGCTTAGAAAGGTGTTTTATACAGCAACCCGAAGCTGCACTTATAGTGTGACTGATGGCGTCACTCCAACAGTTTTTGACGTTCAAGGCAGTACGAAATATGGATGTGGAGTACGCAACTGACGTGCCTAGGTGCGGTGTTTCGCTAAAGTCTATGGCGACATGCTCGGCACTTGACAGTTGAAAGCCAAGCGGAGCTGGTACCGGTGATCATGTAGGCGACTGTAGATACATGGCCCCTGTGACCGGCCCCTGGTCCCAGCCCCATCAGAACCTATTTGGCGCGCTGTTTACCGGCTGGGCTGGCGGTCAGAGAACACCAGGATCAGCAGCACAGCAAAAAATACTGACGCACTGAACAGCGGCGCCAGCGGGCTGTGAATCTGGTACAGCGCGCCGGCGCAAATGGGGCCGACCGCGAACCCGATGGCGGGGCAGGAACTCACCAGTCCCGCTGCCGCGCCCTGTTCCTCGGGTGTCACTGCCAGCGAAGCGCCGGCGGAGATCGACGGCATGCACAGCGCCATGCCGGTGCCCAGGAACGCCATCCCGACGGCCAGCACCGCAAACGTTTCAAAGCCTGACACTACCGCAGCCCCGAACAGCATGGACAGCAGGCCCACGCGGATAAACTGGGTGGGCCGCAACTGCACGCGCTGCATCACGGTGACCTGTATCAAGAAAGGTGAAGGCGGCGGAGACCATCAACGCGGCGCCGGTCATCTGCGCGGTCTCGATGCCACTGAGGTGGAGTTTGTCCTGCAGCTGGAAGCCCAGTGTCTGTTGTATGCTGGAAAAGCCCACGAATACACCAACGCCGGTGACCAGCAACAATGCGATGCGGCGGTCGGCTATAGCGCAGTTTCGGTCCAGGCTTGCGATCAGTGAGATGCGCAGCGGGCCGTGACCGGTAGTTTGCGCCACACTACCACTGCCGCCACGGCGGCGAGGGCGGCGGCAAAATACAGCGGCGCCAGCAGGCCGAAAGTGGCCAGAGCGCCGCTCACAGCAGGTCCCAGTATCGTACCCATACTGTTGGCGGTGCCCAGGCGCGCCATGGTTTTGGTGCGCTGCTCGCGACTGGTGTGGTCGGCGGCATAGGCTGCGCTGGCAGGTCCGGTGGCCGACATGACAATCGATTGGCTGCAGCGCGTTAGCAGCAATATAACGTAGAGCAGGGTGCCGCTGAGCAGGCCGGTCAGGCCAGCGTAAAACACACTGGTAAACAGCAGGCGTGCCGATAGCGTAGCCCACCAGGCCGGTGATGATGATGGGCTTGCGACCGACGCGATCACTGAAGCGACCCCAGCGCGGGGCCGCGAGGCCGAAGATCAGCGCCGAGAGTGCGATGATGGACGTGATCTGCAGTTCGCGCAGGTGTACTTCCCGCCCCAGCGGGGCGAGGATGGCGAACACCAGCGACTGCCCCATCCCGGTGGCCATCAGGGCCAGGATGAGTACGGTCAGTTGTTGGCGGGTCAGTTGCCCCGGCAAGAGGATGCCCGCCGTGTCAGGCTACTTGAGTTCAGAGGAGGATTTCTCCAGCACCCTGCGCGCCACGATCAGCTGTTGTATCTGCTGCGTGCCCTCGAAGATATCCAGGATTTTGGAATCACGCGCAAATTTTTCCAGCAGGTATTTCTCGCTGTAGCCCAGGCTCTGGCACAGCGCCACGCAGCGCAGGGTGATGTTGTTGCCGACCCTGCCCGCCTTGGCCTTGCACATGGAGGCTTCCATGGAGTTGGGCATCTTGTTGTCCGCCATCCACGCGGCTTTCAGCACCAGCAATCTGGCCCCATGCCACTCGGCCTCCATCTGGCACAGCTCAGCCTCTATCGCGCTGAGGTTGGCGGGCTTCTTGTCGAACTTGAGTTCCACGCCCTCTTCTTTTAATAGTGCTCGCGACATATCCAGTGCGGCGCGCGATACGCCTATCGCCATGGCGGCGACCGGCGGACGCGTGTTATCAAAGGTTTGCATGACGCCACCAAAGGCTTTCTTGCGCCCCTCGGCATCGGTGGCGATGTCCGGGCTGCCGAGAATATTCGCTTTCGGAATGCGGCAGTCATTGAAACTGATGGAGGCGGTATCCGATGCGCGAATGCCCAGCTTGTGCTCCAGGCGAATGACCTCGCAACCGGGTGTGCCCTTTTCCACAATAAAAGATTTGATCGCCGACTTGCCCAGCGACTTGTCCAGTGTGGCCCACACCACCAGGGTGTCGCTGCGCTGACCGTCGGTGACATAGATCTTTTCACCATTGAGTACCCATTCATCACCGTCGGCCACGGCGGTGGTGCTGATATTGGCGGAGTCGGAGCCCGTGCCGGGTTCCGTAATACACATCGCCGCGTAGCTATTGCCGTATTTCGCCACCTGCTCGGGCGTGCCCACCGCAGTGATCGCCGCATTGCCCAGACCGCTGCCCGGCATGCCCAGGAACAGGCCCACATCGCCCCAGCACAGACCGAACAAACCAGTGACCGCACCCATGTTGCCGCCGTTGACCACAGTGCCCGCCGGGATCGGCGCCCTGGTGCCGCCGGTCGCTGCCGAGCGCGCGCCGCCGATCAGTTTGGCCACTTCTTCCATTTCCCTGGGGTAGGTATGTTCTTCCTTGTCATACTTGCGCGAGTAGGGGCGCATCATGTGTTCGGCCAGCATCATGGTCTGTTCGAAAGTTTCCTGGTGCTTTTTTGACAGTTCGAGATTAATCATGGCTTTGCTTCCTGAAGTCGTGTGTCGAAAGTTGAGGGTCAGACGCTGGCCATGCCTTCCAGCGTGGCGATGGCGCGCAGGTTGCGATACCACAGCTCCACCGGGTGCTCGCGGCAGAAACCGTGCCCGCCGAGCAGTTGTACGCCATCAGTGCCAATCTTCATGGCGTGTTCGGCGCAGAACAGCTTGGCCAGGTAGGCGTGTTCGTGAAAATCCAGGCCCTGCTCCGCGCGCGCTGCGGCGCGCCAGGTCATCAGGCGCATGGCCTCCAGTTCAATGGCGATGTCGGCAATCATGAACGCCACAGACTGGCGGTTGGTAATCGGTTCGCCGAATGCCACGCGCTCGTTACAGTAAGGTATCACGTAGTCCAGTACTGCCTGGCAGGTGCCGACGGCTAACGCACAGATGCCGATGCGGCTAAGGTCAATGAAGCGCTGCAGGTTAAAGCGCCGTCGCCGAGCAGTGCACTGGCGGGCAGATGCACATTGTCAAACGCCAAGGTCGCCAGCTGCGCGCCGTGCAAGCCCATATTCGCTTCCGCAGTGCGTGTCATACCCTGCGGTGTGCCCTCGACGATGAAGGCTGCGGGGCTGCCGTTTTCCAGTTGCGCGATGACCAGCATCAGTTCCGCGTCGCTCCCCAGCGGCACCATGCACTTGGTGCCCGCCAGGCAGTACCCGTCCTTATTCGCAATCGCGGTCGTAGCAGGAGCGGTCGGCTCAAAGGTCGCACGCGGCTCCAGCAGCGCCGTGGTGGCCGCCTTGAACGCGTCGCCGCAAAACAGCGGCAGGTACTTCTCACGCTGCGCGTCCGAGCCCTGGTCCAGCAGGGTATTCACAAAGGACATGGGGCTAATTGAACCCAGCGCCATCGCCATGTCGCCATGCGCCAGATCTTCGAAGATGAGTGCGTTGGAAGTGGGGGAGCGATCGACCCCGGCGCCCCCCAGCGCCTCGGGGATCGGCAGCAGGGTCAGTCCCAGTTCTGCGGTTTTCGGGTAAAAGTCCTGTGCCGGGCGATCGCCTGCATCCACGGCTTTGGACAGTGTACGCATCTCCGCAGCGGCGAAACGCTGCATGGACTCGCGATTCATACGCTGCTCATCCGTCAGGGTCAGGTCGAACAACAGGTCTTGGGCTGTATCGGTCATGGTGTTCTCTCTCGTAGCATGGGTTTAATGGGTGGTCAGGCTGGGCGCCTGCAAGCCGCCGATCAGGTAGTCCACCAGATGGTCCAGCAGGGTGTTCTCGTCAAAATGACTCATATCGCCCAGCGGCGTGTGCGTGAGCCAGGCGACTTCCGCCACACCGTGGAATACGTTGGTGCTCATGAACATGAGCCGCAGTCGTCGCACCGGCGCGGGCAATTCGGGCAACTGTTCCGCCAGTGCGCGATCCAGGCGCTGCCAGAACGGCGCATACATCGCATTGACCATGGCCGCTATGTCCGCGTCGTTTTCACTCACCAGCCTGGACAGGAAATGCACCCCGTCTGCGCCCCAACTTTGTCGCGCAGGCAACTGCACCAGCGGGCGCAGCGTGTCGCGGCAGGCGCCGCGCAGTGACCGCTTCGACGCACGCTCCGGGCGCAGGGCGGTGGCGATGCGTCCCAGTTCACGGGCGATCAACTCCACCAGCGCCTGTACCACGCCGAGTTTGTTCTGGAAATGGTAGTGCATGGCGCCGGAGTTCCTGGAGCCGGCCTCGGTACTGATGCGCCGCAGGGAGACCGCGTGCAAACCTTCTCTCGCGTACAGATGCAATGCTGTCAGCAGCAGGCGCTCGCGCGTATCAGCGCATCCTGTCCGGCACTGCGAGCGCTGGTAGCGTCATTTGTTGAGGATGTTCTCAGTTGGTTTGGCCAGCGCCAGCATGAAGCGCGGATAGCTGACCGGGAACAGGCGGCACAGCAGCGAAATAATAGCGGCATCCAGGCCTATCAGCAGGCGTTTCTTGCGCTTTTCGATGGCGTCGATAATTTTCTGTGCTGCGACCTCAGGAGTGGTGCGGGCGAGTTTTTCGAATTCATTGCCGCGTTCTTCCACGCTCATCGCGGTATTGCCGCCGCGGGCAGCGCGGGCGATATTGGTCTTGATACCGCCCGGGTGGACACAGCATACATGCACGTTAGTCCCATGCATCTCCTGGCGCAGGGCTTCCGTGTAGCCGCGCACGGCGAATTTTGCCGCGTTATACGCCGACTGTGTCGGCACGGCGATCAGCCCGAATACCGAGGAAAGATTCACCAGGTGCCCCTGCGCAGACCGGCGCAGCAGGGGCAGGAAGGCCTGCGTGCCGTAGACCACCCCCCAGAAGTTGATACCCATCAGCCACTCAAGGTTCTTGTAATCACATTCCTCAACCGTTGCTATCAGGGCCACCCCCGCGTTATTGATGACGATATCCACATGACCCCTGGCGGCAGCAATCTGATCGGCCCAGGCGTGCATGGCTGCTTTGTCAGCCACATCCAGAACGTGGCCATCGGCAGGGACATCCTTGCGCGCCAGCATAGCGAGGGTTTCCCGGAGGCTGTCGCCATTGATATCGCTCAGGTACAGTTCACATCCCTCGCGGTTCAGTTGTAGCGCCAGCGCACGGCCGATGCCGGATCCCGCGCCGGTAATAACGGCGATTTTGCCTTGTACATAGGTCATGAGAGGACTCCGTTGCCGCGTGGGGAGTCGTAATGATAGGCAGTTTTGTCCTTAAAGCAATTGCTTTACCGACTCTTTTTCGCCGGTACGCGCGATGGTGCCGCCTCGGAGCCGCCTTGACCTGGAACGCCACAGCGTAAACTCTCTGTCGTGCGTTAATCAGCAGCGTGGAGTCTGGACACTCCGGAGTCCATCCCCTACAATCCCACGCCAGATTACACACCCCCGGCCAGCGCACCGGGTACAGTGTGCCCCTGTGAATAACCAGAGCTGTAATCAAGTAGAAAGGCGAGATGCGGTTCCCCATCTCGCCTTTTTGCGAGTGCCCGGCTGAGGGGCGCGCGCAGCTGGCGTTATGCCACTGACCGACGGAGGTTTGCTTGTCCATTCCGGCCATATTAGCCCTTGAAGATGGCAGTATTTTCAAAGGTTTGGCAATAGGTACTACGGGGACCTCGGTGGGTGAGGTGGTGTTTAATACCGCCATGAGCGGCTATCAGGAAATCCTCACGGATCCCTCTTATGCGCGGCAAATTGTCACCCTGACCTATCCCCACATCGGCAATACCGGCACCAATGCGGAGGACGAGGAGTCCAGCGCGATCTGGGCAGCCGGTCTGGTGATCAGGAATTTACCCCTGCTGGCCAGCAATTATCGCAACCAGCAGGGTTTGTCGGAGTATTTGAAGAGCCGCAATATCGTTGCGATTGCCGACATTGATACCCGTCGCCTGACCCGCATCCTGCGGCAGAAGGGCGCTTTGAGCGGCTGCCTGATGGCGGGTGCGGAGGTGGATGAAGCGCAAGCCCTGCAGCAGGCGCGCGGGTTTGCCGGTCTCAAGGGCATGGACCTTGCCAAAGAAGTCACCGCCTCGGCCAGCTACACCTGGCGCGAAGGCAGTTGGGTCATGGGAGTGGGCCACAGCGAGCGCGCCGAATCCGAACTGCCCTGGCACGTCGTGGCCTACGACTTTGGCGTGAAGCGTAATATCCTGCGTATGTTGGTCGATCACGGCTGTCGCCTGACCGTGGTGCCTGCGCAGACAACCGCCGCTGCGGTATTGGCCATGAATCCGGATGGCGTTTTCCTGTCCAATGGCCCGGGTGACCCGCAGCCCTGTACTTATGCTATTGACGCAATCCGAACCATTCTGGCAACCGATGTCCCGGTGTTCGGTATATGTCTTGGGCACCAGTTGCTGGGCCTGGCCAGTGGCGCCACTACCGTAAAAATGAAGTTTGGCCATCACGGCGCCAACCATCCGGTACAAAATGTAGATGACGGCACTGTGCTGATCACCAGCCAGAACCACGGTTTCGCGGTTGACGCGGCCAGCCTGCCGGACAACCTGCGCGTTACCCACAAGTCACTGTTCGATGGCAGCCTGCAGGGGATGGAGCGCACGGATAAGCCCGCGTTCAGTTTTCAGGGCCATCCGGAGGCCAGTCCCGGCCCGCACGATGCGGCGCCGCTGTTCAAACATTTTATTGCCTTGATAACCGCACGGGCCGGGAAGACGTAAGCCACAATGCCAAAGCGCACTGACATAAAGAGTATCCTGATCCTCGGCGCCGGCCCTATCGTTATCGGACAGGCCTGCGAGTTCGACTACTCTGGCGCCCAGGCCTGCAAAGCCCTGCGCGAGGAGGGCTATCGGGTCATTCTGGTGAACTCCAACCCTGCCACTATCATGACCGACCCGGCCATGGCAGATGCCACCTACATCGAGCCCATCGAGTGGCAGACCGTGGCCCGTATCATTGAAGTGGAAAAACCCGACGCGCTGCTGCCCACCATGGGCGGCCAGACCGCCCTCAACTGTGCCCTGGACCTGGCCCGCGAAGGCGTGTTGCAAAAACACGGGGTGGAAATGATCGGCGCCACCAAAGAGGCCATCGACATGGCGGAAGACCGCCAGTTGTTCGGCCAGGCGATGAAGCGCATCGGGCTGGACACGCCCCGGTCCGCCCTCGCCCACAGCATGGAAGAGGCCTTTCAGGTGCAGGATTCCATAGGTTTTCCCTGCATTATTCGCCCCTCTTTCACGATGGGCGGGTCCGGCGGCGGTATCGCCTACAACCGCAGCGAGTTCGAGGAGATTTGTCGGCGCGGGCTGGATTTGTCACCGACCAACGAGTTGTTGATTGACGAATCTCTCATCGGCTGGAAAGAGTTTGAGATGGAGGTAGTGCGCGACAGGAACGACAACTGCATCATCGTCTGTTCTATCGAGAATTTTGATGCGATGGGCGTGCACACGGGTGATTCGATCACAGTGGCGCCAGCGCAGACGCTCACGGACAAGGAATACCAGATCATGCGTAACGCCTCGCTGGCGGTACTGCGTGAGATCGGCGTGGAAACCGGTGGCTCCAATGTGCAGTTCGGGCAGGATCCGAAAACCGGCCGCATGGTGATCATCGAGATGAACCCGAGAGTGTCCCGCTCCTCGGCACTGGCATCCAAGGCGACCGGTTTTCCCATCGCCAAGGTGGCGGCCAAGCTGGCGATTGGTTATACGCTGGACGAATTGCAGAATGATATTACTGGCGGTGCGACACCGGCCTCCTTCGAGCCATCCATCGACTATGTAGTCACGAAAATTCCCCGCTTTGCCTTTGAAAAGTTCAGTGGTGCCGATACCCGCCTCACCACCCAGATGAAGTCTGTTGGTGAGGTTATGGCCATCGGCCGCACTTTCCAGGAGTCGCTGCAGAAGGCCCTGCGTGGGCTGGAAGTGGGCTCCGCCGGCTTTGAACACAAGATTGATGTGGACGATCCTGAGCTGCGCGATGAACTGGTGTCGGAATTGACCCACCCCGGACCGGACCGCATCTGGTACATCGCGGATGCTTTTCGCGCGGGTATGAGCGTGGATGAGGTGTATCAGTTCTCGGGCGTGGATCCGTGGTTCCTGGTGCAGATCGAGGATATCGTGGCCACCGAGGACAGTCTGAAAACGATCAATCTGGAGATGATCGATCACGCGCAAATGTTCGGGCTCAAGCGCAAGGGCTTCTCCGACGAACGCCTGGCCGTGTTGCTGGCCGTGTCCGAGACGGCAGTGCGCGAGCACCGTCACGGACTGGGTGTGCGCCCGGTGTACAAGCGCGTGGATACCTGCGCCGCTGAATTTGCCTCCGCTACCGCCTACATGTACTCCACCTACGAGGAAGAGTGTGAGGCAGCGCCTACCGACCGCGAGAAAATCCTGGTATTGGGCGGTGGCCCCAACCGCATCGGCCAGGGTATCGAATTCGATTACTGCTGCGTGCACGCCGCGCTGGCGCTGCGCGAGGATGGCTACGAGACCATCATGGTCAACTGCAACCCGGAAACGGTTTCCACTGACTACGACACATCAGACCGACTTTATTTTGAGCCGGTGACGCTGGAGGATGTGCTGGAGATTGTCGATCTGGAGAAACCCAAAGGCGTGATCGTACAATTTGGTGGCCAGACGCCACTCAAGCTGGCGCGTGCGCTGGAAGCCCACGGCGTGCCCATCATCGGCACTACCCCCGATGCGATCGACCGGGCGGAGGATCGGGAACGCTTCCAGCACATGATTCAAAAACTGGGTCTCAGGCAGCCCACCAACACTACCGTGCGCAGCACCGGGCAGGCACTGGAGGCAGCCAGGGCTATTGGCTATCCGCTGGTGGTGCGCCCGTCCTATGTGCTGGGCGGTCGCGCCATGGAGATTGTCTATCGCGAGGAGGACCTGCTGCGCTACATGCGTGAAGCGGTGCAGGCTTCTGACGATGCCCCGGTGTTGCTGGACAGTTTTCTCAGCGCCGCGATCGAGGTGGATATTGACGCCGTGAGCGATGGTGTGGAAGTCGTGATCGGTGCCATCATGCAGCATATTGAACAGGCAGGTGTACACTCCGGTGACTCGGCCTGTTCCCTGCCGCCCTACAGTCTGGAATCCGCACTGCAGGATGAAATGCGCGAGCAGGTCAAGAGAATGGCTCTGGAGTTAGGGGTCAAGGGCCTGATGAACGTGCAGCTGGCCTGGCAGGACGGAGAGATCTACGTTATCGAGGTCAACCCGCGCGCCTCGCGCACCGTCCCGTTTGTGTCCAAGTGTATCGGGGTGTCCCTGGCCAAGATTGCCGCCCGCTGCATGGTGGGGCAGACGCTGGCTGCGCAGGGGTTTACCCGCGAAATCGTGCCGCCCTATTTCTGTGTTAAAGAAGCGGTCCTGCCCTTTAACAAATTTCCCGGTGTCGATCCCATCCTGGGCCCGGAAATGAAATCCACCGGCGAGGTCATGGGTACCGGTGACACCTTTGCCGAGGCCTTCGCCAAGGCGCAACTGGCTGTTGGTGGCAGTGGGCCGCCCACCGGGGGCACTGCACTGCTCAGTGTGCGCGATGTGGACAAGCCCGGTATCGTGGCCGTGGCCCGGGACCTCTGTGAGTTGGGTTTTTCACTGGTGGCTACGGGCGGCACTGCAAAGGTACTGGAGCAGGCGGGTCTGACCGTGCGTCGGGTCAACAAGGTGCTTGAGGGGCGGCCAGATATCGTGGATATGATCAAAAATGATGAGGCCGACTTCATTATCAACACCACCGAGGGCCGTCGCGCTATCGAGGATTCCGCGTCCATCCGCGCCAGCGCCGAGGCCCATCGGGTGTTTTACACAACCACCCTCACCGCCGCCCAGGCGATCTGTATGGCGTTGAGATTTAAAGGTGAAATGACAGTGCGGCGCCTGCAGGACCTGCACGGGAGAATTGGCTCATGAGTAAGTTTCCGATGACGCTCGCCGGGGAGACCTTCCTGCGACAGGAACTGGAGCGCCTGAAAAAGGTGGAGCGGCCGCGTATTGTGCAGGCGATTGCCGAGGCGCGGGCGCACGGGGACCTGAAAGAGAACGCTGAGTATCACGCCGCCCGGGAACAGCAAAGCTTTACCGAAGGTCGTATCATGGAAATCGAGGGCAAGTTGAGCAATGCCCAGGTGATTGATATCACAGCTATTCCCAAAACGGGTAGAGTCATCTTTGGTACAACTATCGACCTTATCAACCTGAAAACGAATGAGACTGTGAGATACCGCATCGTGGGTGAGGATGAGGCCGATGTTAAAGGCAACATGATCTCAGTGGGCTCCCCCATCGCCCGGGCCCTGATTGGCAAGGAGGAAGGGGACGTTGTCATTGTCAGGGCCCCGTCCGGTGATATCGAATACGAGATCGACCAGGTCCACCATATCTGATTCATCCGGGGGTCGATTTGCCTGGCGCTGGTGCTGCACCTTGTGCGCTGGCAGTTTTCTCATCCACGGGTGCAAGCCAGCGCGGGCGCACCCGCGACTCTGCTAATGTGCACCCACGATGCCGTTTCTACTCATTTTGAGAAATCTTTCTTATTTACCAAGAAATCCGCTCAATGTAATAATGCAAACAATTCTCATTTAGACTATGATCCTGCTTTTACAGGAGTAGACTGGACACTATGAGTATCTCTCTCTGGTCCCTGAAGAGCGGTGAACGCTGCGAAATTCTCGGCTATGACAACGGCCTTGATGAGAAGTATCGCATCCGTTTGATGGAGTTCGGCTTTCACCCCGGCGAGTCGGTGTCCTGTCTACACTCGCTCGCCTTTGGGGCGCCCAAAGTCTACCGCGTCAGCAATACCGTGTATTCGCTGGACGACGAGGTGGCCACCCATGTTCTGGTCAGGATTACCTCTTCCTCATGAGTAAAGTTCTGCTGATGGGCAGCCCCAATTCGGGTAAAAGCCTGTTGTTCAACCGCCTGACTGGCTTGCACCACAAGGTGGCCAATTTCCCGGGCATAACCGTGGATATCAGCGTGGGCCGCTTGCAGGCCCTGCCAGAACTGGAGTTGGTCGATTTCCCTGGCACCTATTCCTTACAGGCTATTTCAGCCGACGAAAGGGTTGCCGTCGAGTACTTTGAGCGGGCGCTGCTCGATCCGGATGTCAGCCAGGTACTCTGTATTATTGATGCCACTCGCCTGGAAAAGAGCCTTTATTTTACCCTGCAGGTTATTCGCGACTGCTCGCGGCACGGCAAACGAGTTACTGTGCTGGCGAACATGATAGACGTTCTGGATTCACATAAGCTAAGCCTCGACGTCGCGGCGCTGGCCGTCGCGCTGCAAGTACCGGTGCTGCCGATTTCCGCCCGCTCGGGTAAGGGGCTGGGAGCGGTTATTGACGCGCTGAAAGCGGAGTCGATACCGCTTGCGGTCGGTACGGGAATGCAGCAGGCGGCAACCGCAGACGAGCAGTTGCGTATCACCGCGCACCAACTTGCGCAGCGCTTCGGTGCCAAGGGTGATGTGTTGATCAGGAACCAGACGCGGCTGGATCGCATATTCCTGCATTCACTGACCGGTGGCATCGCCTTTTTCTTCATCATGTACCTGTTGTTCCAGTCCATATTCACCTGGGCGGCGCCGCTTATGGATGCGGTGCAGTACGCACTGGGCACCATCGCTGACCTGGTCGTGCCCCTGATCGGGAACCAGACGGCCAGGGATTTCACCACTGACGCCGTGTTTGGCGGCCTCGGTGCTTTTCTTGTTTTCGTCCCGCAGATCTTTGTCCTGACGTTTGTCATCGGCCTGCTGGAAGACTCCGGCTATATGGCGCGGGCCGCCCTGATTTGCCACAAGCCGCTGCGCCTGTTCGGGCTGACGGGAAAGAGTTTTATTCCCATGCTGTCGGGCGTGGCCTGCGCCATTCCGGCGATTTACGCCGCGCGTGCCATTGATTCGCCGCGCAAGCGCTTGTTGACCTACATGGCGATACCCCTGATGCCCTGTTCAGCTCGCTTGCCGGTGTATACCCTGTTAATTGCCGCATTTATTCCCGCCGAGACTGCGTTCGGCGGCCTGGTGGGCTGGCAAGGGCTGGCCATGTTTGCGATCTATTTCTTCGGTATGTTTTGTGGCCTGCTGGTGACCGCGCTAGTGTCGCGTACGAGCAAGGATCACTATAACGATCTGCCCTTTGTTCTGGAGTTACCCCCTTACAGGATTCCCAGCCTGCGGCCCCTGTTGCGCAGCTGCTGGAATCGCTCCAAACACTTTGTGACCAAGGCGGGCAAGATCATTTTTGCAGTAACGGTAGCCGTGTGGTTTTTAGGCTATTTCCCCAATTTCGGCGCAGATCTGGGCACTTCCTGGCTGGGGCATATGGGCCGGTTCATCGAGCCCCTGTTTGCACCGCTGGGCCTTGACTGGCGTTATGGGGTGGCTATTTTGAGTTCCTTCCTGGCCCGTGAGGTATTTGTGGGTACCCTGGGCACCATTTTTGGGATTGAGTCTGCGGATGAGCAGATGGCGCCACTGGTGGAGCACATTCAAAACAGTGATCTGGCGCTGGGTTCGGGACTCGCCCTGCTGGTATTTTTCGCCATCGCCCTGCAGTGCGTTTCTACTCTGGCGATCCTCTCCAAGGAGAGCGGATCAAGTTCCCTGGCTGTAAAGATGTTCACCGGCTATTTCCTGTTTGCTTACGTAGCGGCAGTAGCCGTGTTTCAACTGACGAGTCTTTTTACCTGAGCCCAGTGGACGCTAATCAGGTCGCTCGTGCTGAAATAGCCTGACTTGCGCCAATACCAGCTGCGCCACCATCTTGACCAGCAGCGCATGGTTTTCCTTGCGAATCCCTTCCAGCCCCGCGTTGATCTGGCGATACAGGCTGGCGCTCTCCCGGGCTTCAAGGTGCGCGGGAAGCTCCACAGAAAAGCTGTACTGTTCGGATTCGCTCAGCTGGGTGTACATGTTGGTCAGTTGCCTGGCGGCGAAATCGACCAGTTGCTCATCGGCCCCTTTCGCTGCGAGCAACTCGCGTAGCTGGCGGTCCAGAAAAGCCAGGCCCTGGGCCCGCTGTGACGGAAACTCGAGGATGTCGCCCATACTGCATTGTCCGGAAGGATACGAGCGTTATGATAGCGAAAGCACTCCGCGCGGGGAAATGCGGATTGCCGCTACCCGATCAGATGGCGCGTTCGGGGGCAGGACGCACAGGGGCGCGCACAGGAATTATAGAGGTTTGATCAGGTTGGACAGTCGCGGGTCCGGCGTTGCGGAACGGCGCAGCAGGAGGATGACATTGCCAATGCTCTGTACGATCTCGGCCCCGGATTGCGCACTGATTGCCCTGGCTATTTCAGCGCGCGCTTCACGCGAGCCCACCGCCAGTTTGACCTTGATCAGTTCATGGTCGGTCAGGGCCCGATCCAGTTCGCTGACGACCCCTTCGGTAAGGCCTTTGCCGGCAACGGTGACCACTGGCTTCAGTTTATGGCCGATCGCGCGCAGCTGTTTGATGTCGTGATTTGCTTTCTTGCTCATAGTTGTTCCAAGGTACAATGCATGCCTGCGCGGGGGCGGGCTATTCTACACAAGGCGTCCCCGGCAAGAAACCGAAAACACAGTGACCTCTCATGACCAAGAAACGACCCTCCAGCAAAGCCTGGTTAAAAGAGCACCGCGATGATCCTTATGTGCAGCAGGCGCAGCGCGACGGGTATCGCTCGCGGGCCAGTTACAAGCTATTGGAGCTGCAGGACAAGGACAGGCTCATCCGGCCTGGCATGACCGTGCTGGATCTGGGCAGCGCACCGGGCGGCTGGTCGCAGGTGGCTATTGCGCGGGTGGGCGATCACGGCAAAGTGATTGCCTCGGATATTCTGCCCATGGACAGTCTGGGCGGTGTGACATTTATCGAGGGTGATTTCACCGAGGAGGCCGTATTTGAGCGAATTGTCGCCGCCCTTGATGGCAAGCCGGTTGACCTGGTGATTTCCGATATGGCTCCGAACATGAGCGGTGTAAATGCCGTGGACCAGCCGCGTGTGATCTATCTGGTGGAATTGGCCCTGGATATGGCGCAACAGGTGTTGGCCCCGGGCGGTGGCTTTGTAGCCAAGCTTTTCCATGGGGAAGGCTTTGACCAGGTCTTTCAGGACGCCAAGGGCTCTTTCTTGAAGGTGTTGACGCGCAAGCCCAAGGCCTCCAGGCCCCGCTCCAGAGAAGTGTACATGGTGGCAAAGGAGTTTCGGGGCCGCTGATGGTTGCATTACACGCGCCTTGAAACATGGAGAGATTGCCCCAAGTGTAGTAAATTGGTAACTAGTGACCTGTTGAACTGATCCAACCGGTTCTGCATTGCGTTTATTACTTGGCCCTTTCCCACTGGATACGATGGGACGTGGCGATAATTTGAAGAGCCGGGGACGTCATATTTGTGCCCGGTTACGATCCCACTGCCGCGCGCATGGGGAGTCCGGAAAATATCCTCTGTGGGGTAATGGCATTGAACACTATGGTAAGGAATTTATTGCTCTGGCTGGTGATTGCCGCAGTCCTGTTGTCCGTTTTCAACAACTTTAATATGCAGGGTGCCACTGAGCAGGTCGGGTATTCCGAGCTCATTACCCAGATTCAGAACGAGCAGATAAAGAAAGTGGTGGTGGACGGCCTGACGATTTCGGGTGAGCGCTTTGACGGATCCCGATTCGAGACCATTCGCCCCATGGTGGAAGATCCCAAGCTGATGGATGACCTGCTGGAGCATAAAGTCGAAGTAGAGGGCCGCAAGCCGGAGCAGCAGAGTGTCTGGACCCAGTTGTTGGTCGCCAGTTTCCCCATCCTCATTATTATTGGCGTATTTATGTTTTTCATGCGCCAGATGCAAGGTGGTGGCGGTGGACGCGGCGGTCCCATGAGCTTTGGCAAGAGTAAGGCCAAGCTGTTGGGCGAGGATCAGATCACGACCACCTTCGCCGACGTGGCAGGAGTGGATGAAGCGAAACAGGATGTCCAGGAATTGGTGGAGTTCCTGCGCGATCCCAGCCGCTTCCAGAAGCTGGGTGGACGAATTCCCCGGGGAGTGCTGATGGTAGGCCAGCCCGGAACGGGAAAGACCTTGCTGGCCAAGGCTATCGCCGGTGAGGCGAAAGTACCTTTCTTTTCAATTTCCGGTTCGGATTTCGTGGAAATGTTCGTCGGGGTGGGCGCCTCTCGAGTGCGCGACATGTTCGACCAGGCAAAGAAACAGGCTCCCTGCATTATCTTTATCGACGAGATCGATGCGGTGGGACGTCACCGCGGTGCGGGTCTGGGCGGTGGTCATGACGAGCGCGAGCAAACCCTTAACCAGTTGCTGGTGGAAATGGACGGTTTCGAAGTGAATGACGGCGTGATCGTGATTGCCGCCACCAACCGTCCCGATGTTCTGGATCCGGCTCTGCTGCGGCCCGGGCGCTTCGACCGCCAGGTGGTTGTAAGTCTGCCGGATATCCGCGGCCGCGAACAAATATTGAAAGTGCACATGCGCAAGGTGCCCCTGGCCGAGGATGTGGAGCCGTCCAAAATTGCCCGCGGCACGCCGGGCTTCTCCGGCGCCGACCTGGCCAATCTGGTGAACGAGGCCGCATTGTTTGCCGCTCGCAGCAATGTGCGAACCGTCGGTATGAACCAGTTTGAGCTGGCCAAGGACAAGATCATGATGGGCGCTGAGCGCAAATCCATGGTGATGTCCGAGGATGAGAAACGCAATACAGCCTATCACGAAGCGGGCCACGCGATTGTCGGCCGCCTTATGCCGGAACACGATCCCGTCTACAAGGTGAGTATTATTCCACGAGGGCGGGCGCTGGGTGTGACCATGTTCCTGCCGGAGGAAGATCGTTACAGCCACAGTCGCAGGTTTATCGTGAGCCAGGTTTGTAGCCTGTTTGGCGGTCGTATTGCCGAGGAAATGACGCTCGGTAAGGACGGCGTGACTACCGGCGCATCGAACGACATCCAGCGCGCGACGGACATAGCCCGCAAAATGGTCACCAAATGGGGATTGTCGGAGAAAATGGGGCCGCTGATGTATGACGAGGCAACCGAGGAAGTTTTCCTGGGGCGCAGCGCCGGCCAGCAGCATCTGGTGGTATCTGCGGATACGGCCAAGCAGATTGATCAGGAGATCCGGCGTATCATTGATGAATGCTACGCCACCGCGCAGCGAGTACTGGAAGAGAATGTCGACAAATTGCACCTGATGGCGCAGGCACTGATGCTCTACGAAACCATCGATGCAGCACAGATCGATGACATTATGGCCGGGCGCGAACCCAGGGAGCCCAAGGATTGGGGTGGTACCACCGGCGGAGATACTGTTTCGGAGGCCCGCGTGGGTGCCGAGCAGGAAGGCTCCCCGGGTAGTCCGATTGGCGGGCCCGCCGGCGAGCATTGATCCCGGTAGTAGATGTTTCCCCTGCAACATACAGCCGGCCCGGTGCTGCAATGCGCCGGGCGCAGGCTGGATCTTAACGCACCCTGTTATCATGGGTGTGATCAATACGACTCCAGACTCCTTTTCCGATGGCGGGACCTTGTACCGGGGCTCTCGGCTTGATATCGAACGTGCAATGGCGCGTGCGCGCGAGATGGTGGCTGCGGGTGCCGCGATTCTGGATATCGGTGGGGAGTCTACCCGGCCGGGTGCCCGCCCGGTCTCACCGGAGGAAGAAATGGATAGGGTGCTACCGCTGTTGGGGCGTATCGCCACTGAACTGGCGGTAGTGATTTCAGTAGACACCAGTTCGCCGATGTTAATGCGAGAGGCCGCCGGTGCCGGAGCGGGTCTGTTGAATGACGTCCGCGCACTCACCCGCGATGGCGCTCTGGAAGCGGCGGCGGGCACCGGCCTGCCGATTTGCCTGATGCACATGCAGGGCCAGCCAGACAACATGCAGCTCGCACCACATTATGTCGATGTGGTGGCTGAGGTCCATGCATACCTGCGGGGCAGGGTAGAGGCGTGCGAGCGACACGGTATTGCGCGGGAACGTTTACTGCTGGATCCCGGGTTTGGGTTCGGCAAGTCCGTTGCCCACAATATGCAACTACTGCAAGGGTTGCCCCGGTTGGCGGCAATGGGTTTGCCGCTGGTGGTGGGGCTGTCGCGCAAATCTTTAATCGGGAAACTGCTGGGGCGGGATGTGGAGCAGCGCCTGCCGGCCAGTTTGGCTCTGGCGGTGCTGGCAGCGGAGCGTGGCGCCGCAGTTATACGGACGCACGATGTCGCCGCTACCGCAGACGCAGTGGCGATGTGGGTAGCATTGGAGGAGTGGGTGGGTACATGAGCAAACGCTATTTTGGTACCGATGGCATTCGCGGCAAGGTGGGTGAGTTTCCCATCACGCCGGATTTTATGCTCAAACTGGGCTGGGCCAGTGGCCGCGTATTCGCCAGGGAGTTCAACCGGGAGGGACGTTGCCTGGTCATTATCGGCAAGGATACGCGTGTCTCCGGGTATATGTTTGAGTCAGCACTGGAGGCCGGCCTGGTGGCCGCGGGGGTGAATGTGAAATTGCTGGGACCGATGCCAACGCCGGCAGTTGCGCTTATGACTCGCAAGCAGAATGCCGAGGCGGGCATAGTAATCAGTGCGTCACACAATCCTTTTTACGACAATGGCATCAAGTTTTTTGGCGCCGACGGTTCCAAACTGTCCGATGAGATAGAGTACGCCATCGAAGCGGAACTGGAGCTGGAACTCACTACCGTTCAGTCTCGGAATATTGGCAAGGTGCTGCGGGTGGAGGATGCTGCCGGACGGTATATAGAATTCTGCAAGTCAACGGTGCCCGAGGGTTTCAGTTTGCGCGGCCTGCGCATCGCCGTGGATTGTGCGCATGGCGCGACTTATCACATCGCACCCAGTGTCCTCAGCGAGTTGGGGGCGGAGGTGATCACCATGGGCGCGCAGCCGGACGGGTTCAACATCAATGAGGGCGTTGGTTCTACCGACATGGCCGCGCTGTCGGAACTGGTCAGGCAACAGGGCGCAGATATCGGCATCGCCTACGATGGTGATGGTGATCGTGTATTGATGACAGATGAGAAGGGCGAGATTGTCGACGGGGATGAGTTGGTCTATATCATTGCCATGCATCGTCTGGCGACGGGTGTTAGCGACGCCGGCGTGGTGGGTACTCAAATGTCGAATCTGGGACTGGAGTTAGCCCTGAGGGACGCCGGACTGCAGTTTGTGCGGGCCCAGGTTGGCGATCGTTACGTCAAGGCCCAGATGGAAGCGAATGGCTGGTTGCTGGGGGGTGAATCTTCCGGGCATATCATATGCTCGAATGTGACGACTACTGGCGACGGTATCATCGCGTCATTGCAGGTCCTGATGGCACTGCAGGCAGCGGAGGGGAATCTGGCGGCACTGCGGGCGGGCATTACCATGTATCCCCAGACCATGATCAATGTCATGGTGGATGGCAAAATCAAACTGGAGGATTATCCTGAAATAAGCGCTGCAGTGGCATCTGTAGAGCGGCGACTGGGCGATGAGGGCAGGGTGCTGCTGCGCACCTCCGGCACCGAACCCAAGGTTCGGGTCATGGTCGAGGGCAAGAGTCGCGCAGAGGTGCAGCTGTTGTGTGCCGACCTCGCTGCAGAAGTTAAGCGTATTCTCAATTGAACCACTGCCGAATACCCGGTCATCCGCGATATTGCCAAGGGTTCTTCCTTGTCACCGGGGGCTATCTTGGTTAAGATTGCCGCCGCTTTTTGCACTGGGAGGCTCAGATGCGCCAGCTTCTGGTTGTAGGTAACTGGAAGATGAATGGCTCCCGTGCCATGGTGCAGGCGTTGCTCACCGATCTGGTGAGAGCTACTCCGGCATCCAGGGCCTGAGGTGGCTGTGTGTCCTGCGTATGTGCATCTGGCACACGCTCTGGAAGTGTGCGCGACGTCGCCCATCGCGGTAGGTGCCCAGGATTGTAGTCATATGCAATGCGGAGCTTATACCGGCGATGTCGCTTCGAGCATGTTGGCTGATATGGGTTGTCGCTGGGTGATACTGGGACACTCGGAGCGGCGCCAGTACCACGGAGAATCCGATGCGTTGGTTGCCGCAAAGTTAACTGCGGCGGTTGGTGCGGGCTTGCGACCCATTGTTTGTGTTGGCGAAACTCGCGAGCAGCGTGAAGCGGGAGCAGCCGAAGCGGTGGTCAGTGCTCAGCTGGAAGGGGCGCTTAAGGGTCAGGCAAACCTGCACTCTCTGGTGGTCGCCTATGAGCCGGTCTGGGCTATTGGCACCGGACTTACTGCCACGCCGGAACAGGCGCAGGACATGCACGCTTATATACGTGGCTGTCTGGGTGATATTTCCGGCGTCGATGCAGCAGTAACACGGGTAGTGTATGGCGGTAGTGTGAAGCCGGGCAATGCGGCGCAGTTATTCGCCCAGCCTGATATTGATGGCGCACTGGTCGGCGGGGCTGCATTGGTTGCCGCAGACTTTTTAGCCATTATCAACGCGGCAGGCGCGCGACAATAGATTGGAAACTGTCCCCTGGAGGGACCTGACGAGTATGGAACAGATAATTTTAGTAGTACACCTGCTTATCGCGCTGGCTATCATTGGCCTGATTATGTTGCAACAGGGCAAGGGCGCAGATATGGGTGCGTCATTCGGCGCAGGGGGCTCCCAGACATTATTTGGCAGCTCCGGCAGTGGTAATGTGTTGACCAAGGCAACTGCCTGGCTGGTAGTTTTGTTTTTTGCCACCAGTTTTAGTCTGGCGTTGCTGGTTAACAAGAGAGCGGTTGTCGTGGATGAACTGGATCTGGCAATCCCTGCAGCGGTCGAGACCAAAGCTGCGGTCGCGGAGAAAGAGCTACCTGTACTTGACGACACTCCCCCTGCGGCCACGGCGCCTGCGGAGGATGACCTGCCCCGCCAGGATTGAGGTAACAATAGACATTGCCGAAGTGGTGGAATTGGTAGACACGCTATCTTGAGGGGGTAGTGAGCTATGCTTGTGCGGGTTCGAGTCCCGCCTTCGGCACCATCCATATCGTACACTTGCCAGACCCGGATAAAGCAGCGGTGTTCGGGTCTGGTCGGCGTGCTTAATTTTAACTTTGGACTCTCTGATTTTTTTGGTAAAATGGTTTAACTATATGATTTTCAAGGGAAAATATAAGTAATAGATTGGGATGTTGCTAATAGTATCTCCCCTGCAAACGGCGGGCTTGGCAAATGGGGGCCGTTACGCTTGCGAAAAAAAGCCCATTCTTTATCCGCTGCACCTTTTCCTTCCCGTTCTGTAGTCGCTTGCCCAGCACAGAAACTTCCGCAAAAATTAGTCTGCTTTTCGTCCCTCACAAGGTTGACCGGGATAGGACCCCTACCTATAATGCACAGCCTCGAAATTGGACCCCTTAGACGAGTGGGGATCATAGTGGCATGCCGAGGGGCTTGTCACAGTCGAGGATGTTTTGATGCGGGGTGGAGCAGCCTGGTAGCTCGTCGGGCTCATAACCCGAAGGTCGTCGGTTCAAATCCGGCCCCCGCTACCAATTAACACGGTCAGCTCCTGAGCCGACGGTGTGAAGATGAAAAAGCCCCTTTTTAGGGGCTTTTTCGTACATGGAGAAAAAAATCGCCTGTGGCGAGCAAAAATCAGCAGATTGAGGACATGCTGCAATCCACCGTGGCTGCACTCGGCTACGAGTTGTGGGGTGTGGAGCATACGGCGCAGGGCAAGCACAGCGTGGTGCGGGTTTATATCGATAGCCCGGCCGGTATTACCGTTGATGATTGCGCTGTTGTCAGTGGGCAGGTAAGCAGCATTCTGGATGTTGAAGACCCGATTGCCGGGGAATATACACTGGAAGTTTCCTCCCCGGGCATGGATCGCCTGTTGTTCAAGTTGGAGCAGTATTTTGGCTATGTGGGCGAAACGGTAGAAGTGCGCTTGCGCAGTGCCTTTGAAGGGCGGCGCAAGTTTAAAGGAATTTTGAAAGGTATAGAGGGCGACGACATCGTGATTCAGGTAGATGATCACGAGTTTTTGCTGCCCTATGGCGCGATTGAAAAGGCGCGTGTACAACCCCGCGTTTGACCGCGGCAAGTGAATTGGCGAGGCTTGAGATGACGAAAGAAATTCTGTTGGTGGCTGAGGCTGTCTCTAATGAGAAGGGCGTGTCTGAGGACATTATCTTCGAGGCGATAGAGCTGGCATTAGCAACGGCGACTAAAAAGCGTTACGACGAAGACGCTGACATTCATGTCACCATTGACCGTAAAACAGGCGACTATGTCTCCATGCGTCGTTGGCTGGTAGTGCCGGACGATGAAATGGCATTGTTGGGGACTCAGTTCACCACAGAGGAAGCCATAGAGCAGGATCCGAACCTGAAGCCCGGTGATATTTACGAGGAGCGGGTGGAAAATGTCGCCTTTGGCCGCATAGCCGCGCAGACTGCCAAGCAGGTTATCGTTCAGCGAGTGCGTGATGCCGAGCGTGCCCAGGTCGTGGAGCAGTATTTGAGCCGGGTTGGCGAGCTGGTGGCTGGTACCGTCAAGAAGGTGACCCGCGACAATGTTATTGTTGACCTTGGCAACAATGCAGAGGGTCTTCTGCCGCGCGACCAACTGGTTGGTCGCGAGACGTTCCGGGTCAATGACAGGGTACGCGCCATTCTCAAGGAGATCAGCACCGAGGCACGTGGTCCCCAGTTAATTTTGAGCCGCTCGTGCACAGAAATGTTGATAGAGCTCTTCAAGATTGAGGTGCCTGAGATTGCTGAGGAAGTAATTCAGATTCGCGCCGCAGCCCGTGACCCAGGTTCCCGCGCAAAGATTGCCGTGAAAACCAATGATCAGCGCATTGATCCGGTGGGAGCCTGTGTTGGTATGCGAGGCTCGCGCGTTCAGGCAGTCTCTAACGAGCTCGATAATGAGCGCGTCGATATCGTGTTGTGGGATGACAATCCCGCACAGCTGGTAATCAATGCCATGGCGCCGGCTGAAGTCGAGTCCATCGTGGTGGATGAGGACAGCGGCACTATGGATGTTGCGGTATCTCGGGACAACTTGGCCCAGGCTATCGGT
Organism: uncultured Gammaproteobacteria bacterium; assembly: GCA_963762235.1. Taxonomy (GTDB): domain Bacteria; phylum Pseudomonadota; class Gammaproteobacteria; order Pseudomonadales; family Halieaceae; genus Marimicrobium. Next base: position 216,226 of record CAVXKH010000014.1, read on the forward strand.
CGCGCAGGCCAGAACGTGCGCCTGGCAGCGCAGCTGACCCAGTGGACCATCAATGTTATGAGTTTGGAGGATGCTGCCGAGAAGCACGAGGCGGAATCCGGGCAGGTTATAAAGATCTTTGTAGATAACCTCGATATCGATGAGGATGTGGCCGAAATTCTGGTGGAAGAAGGTTTTACAACGCTGGAAGAAGTAGCCTATGTGCCATTGGAGGAATTAACCGCCATTGAGGGCTTCGATGAGGAGATCGCAGAGGAGTTGCGCTCGAGGGCTAAAGATGCCCTGCTGACCCAGGCGATCGCGTCTGAGGAACAGTTGGGCGCCCATGAGCCTGCAGAGGACCTGCTGTCGATGGACGGCATGGACCGTCATCTCGCCTACATCCTGGCTGGCCGCGCCATCGTTACCATGGAAGACCTCGCAGAGCAGGGCGTGGACGACCTTATGGATATTCCGGATATGACCGAAGAGCGTGCCGGTGAATTGATTATGACTGCAAGAGCGCCCTGGTTTGCCGAGGCAGAATAGTATTCTGGCACGGCAAGGTTAACCGCATTACGACAGGGTACCAAGGAGAGTATTGAATGGGTCAGGTGACAGTACAGCAGCTCGCGGAAGTGGTAGGCGCCTCCTCTGAACGTCTGTTGACGCAGATGAAAGAAGCGGGATTGCCACACACGGAAGCGGAAGAAGCTGTGTCTGATGAGGATAAGCAGACTCTGCTTAAATACCTGAAGCGTAGTCATGGGGAGTCCACAGACGCCCCCAAGCGTATTACATTAAAGCGCAAAACTCTAAGCACTTTGCGCACATCCGGGGCACAGGGTAAGAAAACGGTCAACGTGGAAGTCCGTAAAAAACGTACCTACGTGAAGCGCGATACAGACGAGTTGGGTGAAGCCGGAGCGCCACAGGAAGATGACACGTTAGCGCAGGCTCAAGAAACAGAAGATGCAGCTGCGCAAGCTGTAGCGGCCAGGGCGGTAGCGGCAGCTGAACGAGAGCAGCTCGCTGCGGCGGTGTCAGAACTGGAGGCCAATCTGGATGATGATCAGGCCAACCTCGATCCAGAAGTTCTGCGGCAACGGGCGGCGGCTCGTCGCAAGCTCAAGGAAGCTGATGAAGCCGCTGTGCGACAGGCTGCAATCGATGCGCGCAAAGCCGCCGAGGACCTGGTGAAGGTTGAAGCCCAGGTCAAGAGCAAGGAGAAGGCCAAGGAGGGCGCCAAGCGACCGAAGCGCCTGCACGAGATTCCATCTACTGCTCCTGGTGGGGAAGACGATTCCCGTAAACCACGAAGCAAATTGGTTCGCAATGCACCGGCTGGTCGAGGTAAGCAGCGCAATCACAATTTGTCGCTGGCGGATCTGGAGTCAGAATCAGGTATGAGTCGCCGCCGGGGCGGTCGCAAGAAAATCAAGGCTGCCCACGCGGAGCACTCCAGACACGGTTTTGAAATGCCCACGGAAAAGAAAGTACAGGAAGTTGAGCTTTTGGACATGATTTCCGTTGCGGATCTGGCGCAGCAAATGTCCGTCAAGTCTGGTGAAGTTATCAAGGAGCTGATGAAGCTGGGCGTGATGGCCACCATCAACCAGATGATTGATCGCGATACCGCAACGCTGGTAGTGGAAGAGTTTGGTCACGCGGTCAAACTCATCAGCGCTGACGCGCTGGAGGAAAGGCTGGAGGAAACCCTGTCACAGCACGAGGGTACCGAAGAGCCGCGGGCGCCAGTGGTGACCGTAATGGGGCATGTCGATCACGGCAAAACCTCTTTGTTGGATTACATTCGTAAAAGCAAAGTGGCTTCGGGTGAGGCAGGTGGCATTACGCAACATATCGGTGCCTATCATGTGGAAACCGATCACGGCATGATTACATTCCTTGATACCCCGGGTCACGCGGCGTTTACCGCGATGCGCGCACGTGGGGCAAAGAGTACAGATATTGTGATCCTGGTGGTGGCCGCCGATGATGGTGTTATGCCCCAGACCGAGGAAGCCGTGAAGCACGCCAAGGCAGCCAAGGTTCCGATTATTGTGGCGATAAATAAAATTGACAAGCCCGGGGTGGATCTAGAGCGGATCAAGAGTGAGCTTGCCGCCAAAGATGTCATTCCCGAGGAGTGGGGCGGGGATACGCAATTTATCAGTGTTTCTGCCCACACCGGTGCAGGTATCAATGAACTTCTCGACGCCATATTAATGCAGGCGGAACTGCTGGAACTAACTGCTGCCCGCGATGTGCCTGCACAAGGGATTGTCATTGAGTCCCGTCTGGACAGAGGGCGCGGTCCTGTCGCGTCCCTGTTGATCCAGAGTGGCACTTTGCGCAAAGGCGATATAGTTCTTGCGGGGCTGCAGTTCGGCCGCGTGCGCGCGATGTTGGATGAGAATGGGCAGGCCATCGATGAGGCGGGCCCCAGTATTCCTGTAGAAATTTTGGGCCTGGACGCCACCCCGGCGGCTGGCGACCTGTTCGCCGTAGTCGAGAGCGAGAAGCGTGCTCGTGAGGTTGCGGATTTCCGCCAGGAAAAGACTCGCGACAAGAAAATGCAGCGCCAACAGGCAGCAAAGTTGGATAACATGTTCGAGAGCATGACGGCTGTTGGGAAGAAGATGCTCAATGTCGTGGTTAAGGCGGATGTGCGCGGTTCGCTGGAAGCAATTCAGTCGGCTCTGTTGGATATCGGAAACGAAGAGGTTCAGGTGAATATCGTAACCGGCGGTGTCGGTGGTATCACTGAGACAGACGTCAATCTCGCTGTGACATCCGGTGCTGTGGTATTTGGCTTCAATGTGCGGGCTGATAACGCGGCGCGCAAACTGGTCGAATCCGAAGGCGTTGACCTGCGCTACTACAACGTTATTTACGATCTGATCGACGATGTGAAGCTGGCTCTCACGGGCATGCTGGCGCCTGAAATGAGAGAAACTATAGTTGGTATAGCCGAAGTCCGGGACGTGTTCCGTTCACCCAAATATGGCCAGGTTGCGGGTTGCATGGTTATCGAGGGAACGGTCTATCGCTCCAAGCCCATCCGCGTGCTGCGAGATAGTGTAGTTATCTACCAGGGCGAGCTGGAATCTTTGCGGCGCTTCAAGGATGACGCGAGCGAGGTGCGTAATGGCATGGAGTGCGGAATCGGTGTGAAGAATTACACTGATGTGAAAGTCGGCGACCTCATAGAAGTATACGAAGTCAAGGAGATAGCCCGCTCACTGTGAGCGGCATCCTAATGGGCGGGACCAATGGCTAAAGAATATGCCAGAACCCAGCGCGTAGCGGACTATCTGCAGCGTGAGTTGGCTGCCCTGATCCAGCACGAGGTGCGAGATCCCAGGGTGGGTATGGTTAGCGTTACCGGGGTGGACGTCAGTCGCGATCTCGGTCACGCCAGAGTCTACTACACAATGATGGGTAGTGATTCCAGCGAGGATGCTAGTGAGTCTACCGAGGTCCTTAATAAGGCAGCGGGTTTCCTGCGTAGCCAGCTGTCACGTGGTAGTAAAATGCGCAGCGTGCCGCAATTGCGCTTTTATTTTGATTCCAGCGTTGGCCGCGGCCGCGACCTGGAGGATTTGATCAGACGCGCGGCCGATGCGGATCGTGAGCTGGGTCTACGCGATGATGACGGCGCGGGGGACTAGCCAGTGTCGAAACGTCGCCGCGGGCGTGCGGTGGATGGTATTCTGGTGCTGGATAAGCCGATGGGGCTTAGCTCCAATCAGGCATTGCAGAGAGTTAAGCGCCTGTATATCGCGGCCAAGGCCGGTCACACGGGCAGTCTCGACCCCTTGGCCACTGGAGTGTTACCCCTGTGCTTTGGGGAGGCGACCAAGTTTTCCCAGTATTTACTGGATGCGGATAAGGCCTACGAGAGCACTTTTGTGCTGGGCACAGTTACTGATACCGGTGATGCCGAGGGCCGGGTGCTGGAGAGCAGGAACGCGAACGGTGTTACGGAGGTTGATGTTGTTGCAGCGTTGAAGGCTTTCGAGGGTGATATTGAGCAGGTTCCCTCGATGTTTTCCGCCATCAAGAAAGACGGGCAGCCCCTCTATAAGTTGGCGCGTCAGGGTCTGGAGGTGGAACGCAAACCGCGTGCGGTGGTCATAAAGCAGTTACAGTTGCGCGCTTTCCGTGATGGCGAGAAACCCGAGGTAGATATCTACCTGGAGTGCAGCAAGGGTACCTATGTGCGATCGTTGGCAGAGGACCTGGGAAGGGTCTTGGGTTGCGGTGCCTTCGTTAGCGCGCTGCGTCGTACCCGGGCCGGACCCTTCAGTATTGAGGACAGCCTGCCATTGGACACACTGGAGGCAATGAAGGACACCAGTGATCTCCACGAGTTGGATAATTTTTTATTGCCTGCCGATGCCGCCCTCGGTGCGCTGCCCCTGGTTCGCCTGAGTGAGTCAGGTGGTTATTACATGCGTCAAGGGCAACCGGTAATGGTGCCAAACGCGCCAAGGGGTGGTATCGTGCGCGTCGCCCTTGAAAGCGGCGAGTTTTTGGGAGTTGGAGAGATATTGGACGACGGGCGAGTGGCGCCACGTCGACTGATTGTCACCGGGAGGTGACGCGAACCTGTCTGTAAGTCTGCACGGACAGGCTCTTTTTTTAACGAAGGGCGGTACGCCGCCTGAGGCAGATTAATCAAGAGGAACATGTAATGGCATTAAATGCTGAAAAGAAAGCAGAAATTGTAAAAGAGTATCAGGTGGGCGCTGGCGACACAGGTTCCCCGGAAGTACAGGTAGCACTGCTGACGGCGAACATTGAGCAGTTGCAGGGGCACTTCCAGTCGCACTCGCACGACCATCACTCCCGCCGAGGTCTGATCCGCATGGTAAACCAGCGACGCAAGCTGCTGGACTACCTCAAGCGCAAGGATACACAGCGCTATAGTGACCTGATCAAACGACTCGGCCTGCGTAGATAGGCTGTATCTCTGCCGGGGCGCTCATGGGAGCGCCCCGGTGTCATATTGATAATTGGAGAATTAAAGTGAATCCAGTAACTAAAACATTCCAGTACGGCGGCCAGACAGTCACCCTGGAAACCGGTCGTATCGCTCGCCAGGCGAGCGGATCGGTCCTGGTGACCGTCGAGAATACCTCTGTATTGTGTACCGTGGTCGCGGAAAAGACCGAACGTCCGGGCCGCGACTTTTTCCCGCTGGCGGTCCACTATACCGAAAAGACCTACGCTGTCGGCAAGATACCCGGTGGTTTTTTCAAGCGCGAAGGGCGCCCCAGTGAAAAGGAGACCCTGACCTCTCGCCTCATCGATCGCCCCATCCGCCCCTTGTTTCCCAAAGGTTTTATGAATGAGGTGCAGGTCATTTGTACTGTCATGTCGGCGGACAAGCACATCGACCCGGATATCCCCGCAATGATTGGAACCTCAGCGGCATTGGCGATTTCCGGCTGCCCCTTCAACGGTCCTATCGGTGGCGCCCGCGTCGGCTTTAACGAAGCACGCGGCTACTTCCTGAATCCTACCTATGAGCAGTTGGCAGACAGCAAATTGGATATGGTCGTCGCCGGCACCAAAGATGCGGTGTTGATGGTGGAGTCCGAGGCCAAGGAATTGACCGAAGACCAGATGCTGGGTGCGGTGCTGTACGCTCACCAGGAAATGCAGGTGGTCATTCAGGCCATCAACGAGCTGGTCGCCGAGGCCGGCAAACCCCGTTGGGAGTGGAAAGTTCCCGCCGCGAATGCAGAATTGCTGGCCGCTGTTGAAGGTCAGGTCAAGGCCGATCTTGGCGAGGCCTATCGCATCACAGAGAAGGCGGCCCGCTACGAGCGTGTCGGTGCGATTCGCGACGCTGCAGTTGCTGCGCTGGTTGTTGAGGGAGGTCCGTCTGCCGACGAAGTTAAGGAGATCTTCAAAAAGATCGAAAAGTCGTTGGTGCGCAAGCGCATTCTTGTCCGGTGAACCCCGTATTGACGGTCGCGATAATCGCACCGTCCGCCCTATCGCCTGTGAAGTGGATGTGCTGGCCAAGGTGCATGGCAGCGCCCTGTTCACACGCGGGGAAACACAGGCTATCGGTGCTGTAACGCTCGGCTCTACCCGAGATGCGCAGATCATAGACGCGCTGCATGGAGAGCGTCGCGATCCGTTCATGCTGCACTACAATTTTCCTCCCTACTCTGTAGGTGAGGCGGGTCGAGTTGGCTTCACGGGTCGTCGCGAAGTAGGTCACGGTCGGCTGGCACGTCGCGGTCTGGCGGCCGTACTGCCCAATAGCGAAGAGTTCCCCTACACCATTCGCGTAGTTTCCGAGATCACCGAGTCCAACGGTTCCAGTTCCATGGCATCCGTTTGCGTTGGTTCACTGGCGCTGATGGCTGCAGGTGTACCGCTGAAAGCGCCCGTTGCCGGGATTGCTATGGGTCTGGTGAAGGAGGGCAACCAGTTTGCCGTGCTCACCGACATTCTGGGTGACGAGGATCACCTGGGCGACATGGACTTCAAGGTGGCCGGTACCGCAGAGGGTGTGACCGCCCTGCAGATGGACATCAAGATCGAAGGCATCAATGAGCAGATCATGGAAGTTGCTCTGGAGCAGGCGCAACTGGCGCGCTTGCACATACTTGGACAGATGAACGCAGGTGTTGCCCGCAGCGCGCCTGGTGACTTCTGCAAATGCTCCCAGCATGATCACGCTGAAAGTCGATTCCGACAAAATCCGGGATATCATCGGCAAGGGTGGCGTGACTATCCGCTCTATCACTGAGCAGTCCGGCGCGACTGTTGATATTGATGATGATGGCACTGTGCGCATCTTTGGCCAGGACCAGGCCTCTCGGGATGCGGCAGTGGCTCTGGTTCAGGAAATTACCGCGGAGGCTGAAGTAGGTGCGGTATATACCGGCACCGTAGCGCGTATCGTGGACTTTGGCGCTTTCGTGAATATCCTGCCCGGCAAGGATGGGCTGGTACATATCTCCCAGATTGCCAATGAGCGAGTGGAGAATGTATCTGACCACCTCAAGGAAGGCGATCTCGTGCGTGTCAAGGTGCTGGATGTGGATCAGCGTGGCCGTATCAAGCTTTCCATCAAGGAATTGCTTGAGGATGAGGCGAAGGTAATAGAGCAGCACTACTGAGCAGGAAGTTGTTGAGTAATCTCCGGCACTAGAGAGAAAGCTGTGTAGAGGGATGCGCCGCGAGGCGCATCCCTTTTTTTATGCGTGTGAGGCTACGCTGGACGGTTGGCTACAAGGCTCTCTACCACTGACGGATCCGCGAGCGTACTGGTGTCGCCCAGGCTGTCCAACTCGTTTTCGGCGATTTTGCGCAGGATGCGGCGCATGATTTTTCCGGAGCGGGTTTTGGGCAGACCCGGTGCCCACTGGATAATATCGGGTTTGGCGATGGCGCCAATTTCTGCCGCACACAGGGCTACCAATTCCGCGCGCAATTTTTCGGTGGGCTCCACGCCCAGCATTGGTGTGACGTAGGCGTATATGCCCTGGCCTTTGATGTCGTGGGGATAGCCCACTACGGCAGCCTCAGCGATCAGTTCGTGCAGTACCAGGGCGCTTTCGATTTCGGCGGTCCCCATGCGATGGCCGGATACATTTAGCACATCATCCACGCGACCGGTGATTCGATAATAGCCGTCCTCATCGCGACTGGCACCGTCCCCGGTGAAATAGTAGCCGGGGTAGGGTTTGAAATAGGTGTCGATCATACGCTGGTGGTCGCCATACACTGTGCGAATCTGGCTGGGCCAGGAGGTCTTGATCACCAGGTAACCGGCGCCCGGCCCTTCAATTTCAGTGCCCGCCTCATTCAACAGGGCCAGCTCAACGCCAAAGAAGGGGAGAGTGGCCGCGCCCGGTTTCAAGTCGGTGGCGCCTGGCAGCGGTGTGATCATCTGGCCACCGGTTTCCGTTTGCCACCAGGTATCCACGATGGGGCAGCGAGCGTCGCCGACGACGTTGTAATACCATTCCCACGCCTCAGGGTTGATGGGCTCCCCCACTGTGCCCAGTAGTCGCAGGCTGGCGCGCGAGCTGCGGGTGACCGGATCGTTGCCCAGCGCATGCAGGGCGCGGATTGCGGTAGGTGCCGTATAAAAGGTATTGACCTGGTGTTTATCGATTATCTCCCAGCAGCGGCCCGCATCGGGGTAGGTGGGGATGCCCTCAAACATCAGTGAGATAGCGCCATTGGCGAGTGGGCCATAGAGGATATAAGTGTGGCCGGTAACCCAGCCGACATCAGCGGTGCACCAGAAAACCTCACCCTCACGATAATCGAACACATACTTGAATGTCATGGCGGCCTGCAGCAGGTAGCCACCCGTGGTATGCAGCACACCTTTTGGTTTGCCGGTAGAGCCGGAGGTGTACAGGATAAATAGCGGGTCTTCCGCATCCATGGTTACCGGCGCGCAGTCGCTGTCCGCGTGATCTACCGTGTCGTGGTACCAGATGTCCCGACCCTGCTGCCAGGCGATATCAGCGCCGGTGCGTTTTACCACCAGGCAGGTATGCACATTGGGACAGGACGCCAGCGCCTTATCAGCATTGGCTTTGAGCGGGATGTGCTTGCCGCCGCGCACACCTTCATCCGCCGTGATCAGCGTCTGGCAGTCTGAATCCAATATTCGATCTTTCAGTGCTTCGGGAGAAAATCCGCCGAACACGACTGAGTGCACCGCGCCGATACGGGTACAGGCGAGCATGGCGTAGGCGGCTTCAGGGATCATCGGCATGTAAATGCAGACACGGTCACCCTTGCGCACACCACGGGCCTTGAGGGTATTGGCCAGTTTGCAGACGTGTTCGTGCAATTCGCCATAGGAGATGTGTTTGCTGTCAGCCGGATTATCTCCCTCCCAGATCAGTGCGGTCTGGTGGGCGCGTTGCGGCAGATGTCGGTCAATGCAGTTGTAGCTGACATTGAGCTTGCCGCCACCGAACCATTCGGCGTCGCCGTTGGCGAAGTCGTAGCGGACAACTCTGTCCCAGGCTTTTTCCCAGGACAGAAAGGCATTGGCCATTTCTGACCAGAAACCTTCAGGATCTTCCAATGAGCGCTGGTACATCGCCTGATAGCTCTCGGCGTTGATGTGAGCGTCTTTGAAATTGGCGGGTACTGGACGAGTCAAAAATACAGACATGGTGGCCTTTCCGTCAGAGCATTGGGTCAGCACAGAATAATACCTGCCCACCTGTGTTGTGCAAGTTACTCGATAATGAAAGGTCGGAAACGGACCGAGGGACTAGTGACCGCTGGCCAGCATGCCCCAATCGGATACAGGATTTAGAGACAGTCTCACGTTGTCGATGAGACGGGTGGACCCCAGGCGGGCCGCCGCCAGGATGGCTATTTCCTCGGTGTCTTCGGTGACCGTACGCAGGGTGCGGGCATCGCGAATTGCAAAATAGTCCGGATCAAAGCCGGCTTGCAGCAACTTCATGCGGGCGTGCGATTCCAGTTGCAGAAAATTGTCGAAGCCGCAGGCGATGGCCTCGCGGCAACTGTTGAGTGTCTGGTTCAGGACAGGCGCGATACGTCGCTGGTCAAAAGAGAGGTAACCGTTGCGGGAACTCTTGGCCAGACCGTCCTGATCGCGGGTGGTGGCGACCCCCACTATGGCTATCGGCATGCACAGGTCCTTGACCATTTTGCGGACGATAGACAATTGCTGGAAGTCCTTCTCTCCAAAGACCGCTACATCGGGTTGAACAATATTGAACAGTTTGCTGACGACTGTGGTAACGCCATCGAAATGTCCCGGTCGGCTGCTGCCGCACAAGGTCTCACCCAATTCCGGAACATGCACGAGCGTCTGGGACTGCATCCCTTCAGGATAAATCTCCTCCACGCCAGGCGCGTATAACACCTGCACACCTTCGCTGAATAATTTTTCCTTGTCCGCAGCCAAGGTGCGGGGGTAGGCGTCAAGGTCTTCACTGGGGCCGAATTGCAGAGGGTTAACGAAAATGCTGACGACGACCACGTCACACAACTGGCGCGCCTTGCGCACCAGGTCCAGGTGCCCCTCGTGCAGGTTGCCCATTGTCGGGACAAAGGCGATGCTTTGGCCATTGCGGTGGAAGCCGCGTAGCGCGGATTGTAACTGGGCATTGCTGTTGTAAGTTCGCATATCTACCTGATCCCTATGTTACGGAATGGTGACGCTAAACCAGTAAAAAGCACTAGTTTTAACCCGTCCCAGTAGAGTGTATTACTCTGGCTGGGTCGAGAAGTATGCCCCATCACCCTACACCCGGCAACGGGTTTTTAGGGAAAATTCACATAATTTGTTACGAAAAGAAGCAAATTTGTGACCACAGATTTTGAGCGTACACAACATAAGAGCGGGCGCTCGCAAAAGACTTTAGAACCAGGAGCTGCGCTTTGTAGCGGGAGAATTAACGGTAGGTATGCGCTTCCTGCGGGTACTCGCCGGATTTGACCGCGTTGACAAAGGCCCGGAGGCCGTCCGGGATCGTCGACTGGCCCTCCATAAAGTTTTGCACGAAGCGGGCTGTGTGTTGAGACAGGCCTAGCAGATCGTGCATGACCAGAACCTGGCCGTCTGTGCCGGGCCCCGCGCCAATGCCGATCACCGGGATATCCAGTTTGCGGCTGATGTCGGCGGCCAGGTGCGAGGGGATGCATTCCAATACCAGCAAACGGGCACCCGCGTCCTGGATTTCCACCGCGTCCGCCAGAATGGATTTGGCTTCCTTGGGTGTCCGCCCCTGTACCTTGAATCCGCCGAAGGTATTGACCGATTGCGGGGTCAGGCCCAGGTGCGCGCACACGGGAATACCGCGCTCCACCAGTTTGCTGATGGTGTCGCTCAGCCAGGTGCCGCCTTCCATCTTTACCATGTGCGCCCCGGCCTGCATCAGCTGTGTAGCACTTTCCATGGCCTGTTGCGCGGTGGTGTAACTCATGAACGGGAGGTCGGCAATGACCAGCGATTGGGGCTCGGCCCTGCATACACACCGGGTGTGGTAAGCCATGTCGCCTATCGTGACCGGTATGGTGCTATCGTGGCCCTGTAGCACCATGCCCAAGGAATCGCCCACCAGAATTGCTTCCGCTCCTACCTCGCTGATAATCCGGGAAAAGGTGGCGTCATATGCGGTGATACAGACAAACTTCTCGCCATTGGCTTTCATCTTGTCCAGGCTACTGATCGTGATCTTGCCCATGGCTAGAATCCTGTCTGTTTCATTCGCATCACTTCAGACCAGCAACACTATCTGAAAGAAGTGGGATTGAAATAGTGGCGACCGCTGCGAATATCGAGTAGATAATTCACCAGATCTTTGTAATCCGCTGCGCTGTTTGCCAGGTCAATTTCGCTGGCGTTGACGATGAGCAGCGGAGCGTCATCGTAATATAGAAAGAACTCACTGTACACTTCGTTCAGGCGCTCCAGATAGCCTCCGTCTATCGTTCTTTCGATGGCCAAACCACGGGTTTCGATCCGTGAAAGCAGCACGTCGGTGGATGCCTGCAGGTAGACAACGAGGTCGGGCTTGGGGGCATTGATCGTCAGTTGCTGGTAGACCTTGTCATAAAGCTGGTATTCATCCCTGTCCAGGTTGATTCTGGCAAACAGGGGATCTTTCTCCATTAGAAAGTCAGCCACCCGCGCCGGCTCAAAAATATCGGTCTGGCGCATATCCTGGATCTTTTGGGCGCGTTGAAACAGGAAAAACAACTGGGTGGCCAGGGCCACCTGTTCGCGACTGCGATAGAATCTTTCCAGAAATGGATTCTCTTCGGCGTCTTCCAGCAGTGTCGCGTAGTTGAAGCTTGCGGCGAGTTTTTTGGCCAGGGTGGTCTTGCCCACGCCGATGGAGCCCTCAATAGCGATAAAGGTCGGTGGCGTGCGCCCCTTCAAATCGACGGTGATGGTCCCGGTGTCCGGTGTCACGGCATGGCCTCCCATTGTACTAGCCACTCTTTCTGCCTTGGTCAATTCGCAGCTGGTAACGAGTTTTTACCAGTCCATTTCCGGGGCAATGTTGTAACAAAGTATCAAGATCAGAGCCGTCCGGCAGAACCAGATTAGTGCCGCTGATTTCGCGCAGTGGATACAGTACAAAATCGCGTTGCTGCATACGAGGGTGCGGAACGGTCAGTTGCAACGATGTAATGTTCAGGTCACCGTACAGCAGTAAGTCGAGATCCAGCGTGCGGGGCCCCCAGCGAACGTCGCGGACCCGGCCTTGCTGCTGTTCTATTTGTTGCATGGCATGCCAGCAGTGCCAGCGGGGACAGTGTGGTTGCAAGCAGCAACACGGCATTAAGGTAATCAGGCTGTGCTCCCGGTCCCACCGCAGCGCTGCGATAAATACTCGATACTCTTACAAGCTCGGTGTCCGGCAGCAGTTTCAGTGCAGCTACCGCCAGGTTAAGTTGGCTTTGCGGTCGGCTCAGATTGCTACCCAGGGCAATGTAGGCGGGTGTCATATTGCCGCGGGGTTGGGGCGACGCGTCCTGGTCCTTCCAGGGCGCTTGCGGTGGTCCTGTGTCTGCGCGACTTTTTCCAAACGTTGTTCCGGTGACAGTTCCTGAATGGCTGTCCACCAATTGCCCAACTCGCCGGTGTCTTCTCCTGCTTGCTCGCGCAGCAGCAGGAAATCGTAGGCGGCCCGGAAGCGACGATGCTCGATCAACTCAGCTGCCTTGCGCCCGGTTCGTCGCTGTAAGCGTAGTTGAAACTCCCATATTTCCCGCATTGGCTGGCTGAAGCGGCGCGGGATTGAGATGTGGCGCATGGCATCTGCGATAGCGTTCTGTGCTGCAGTATGCATGGCCACCATGGGTGCTTCACCATTGCCCTCAAGGCGATTAAATTGCGTGCTGACCACCGGCCACAACAGAGCCGCAAGGATAAATGCCGGCGTCACCGGTTTGTCCTGTGCGATACGCTGGTCGGTATTACTCATGGCTGCCTGCACCAGAGCCAACGCCTTTTCATCCTGTTGCATACAGGCGTTGGTTTCCGGAAACAGGTAGCGCAGTAAATCGCACTCCAACAGCTTGTCTAGGGTTCTGGCCGCCACGCCTGCCAGAAACAATTTGAGAAATTCATCAAATAGTCGCGCAGCGGGAATTTCGCCGAGCAGATGGGCGCACTGAGGAATGGCGGCGGCGGTCTGCTGATCGATGCTGAAATCGAGCTTCGCGGCAAAGCGCACAACGCGCAACATTCGCACCGGATCTTCGGTGTAGCGCTGCTCGGGGTTCCCGATAATGCAAACACTGCGTTTCTCGAGATCCTGCAGGCCGTGTACATGATCAAAGACCTCGAACTTGCCAGCATCATAGTACAGCGCGTTTACCGTAAGGTCACGGCGCGCCGCGTCTTCTGCCAGCGTGCCGTAGACGTTGTCTCGCAGTAGCAGGCCGCTGGCTGACTGTCGTGAGTGGTTGCCGCCGTTTTCGTGCTGGCCACTCTCGCTGGTGCCATTGTCGTGATGGCCGCGGAAGGTGGTTACCTCGATGATCTCGCGACCAAAACGTACGTGGACGATGCGAAAGCGGCGGCCAATGATACGGGAGTTGCGAAACAGTTCGGTGACCGCCTCCGGTGTCGCGTCTGTCGCGATGTCGAAATCCTTGGGGTGGCCGCCCAGCAGGAGGTCGCGAACGGCGCCTCCCACGAGATAGGCCTGGTATCCACTGCTACGTAATCGCGACATGACCTTGAGCGCGCTGTCGCTGATGTTTTTACGGGATATACAGTGTTGATCCCTGGGGATGATGTTCAAACGAATAAGGGCCTGATGAGGTGTATCGATAGGCAAGAAGTCTACCACACAAGCGCTCACGGTAGCGGACGGTATTGGCCAGTAAAGGAGAAGGGAATGATGGGGAAAACAGTGTTTTCCCCATCCAGGTCTCTCATCAAGAGTTATTTTTATTTCTGTGCGTTGTTATTTTTATGAAGCCTATAAAACCACAGTTGTATCTGCACGCTCCATACCGCAGGAATAGGAAAATTCACACTGCGTGCAGTCGCGAGGCCAGTAAGCATAAAGCTTCAGGCTTCAAGCAATGAACGGAAACTGAGGGGAAGATGTCTTCCCCCACCCAGGTCCATAGCAAGATGTGTTATTTTTATTGCGGCAGCTATTATTTTTATTTTTTGTACCGCGTTTAAGTAAGCATGTCGCGTGCCAGTTAAAATTAATTTTTATTAAACAATAGGTTACAGAGCAGCAAGCGTTCTGGAAGCGCATTGAGGAGCGTTAGTTGTTACTAAAATACTCTCCTCTGGGGTGTGCGCTCCGGTTAGGGTAACGCCTATTTGGTTTCAACTGCGGTGATTTTACCTCGTGGATTCAGGTTGCCCTTGTTCCTTGGTATAGCAAATCGCTGGCGTCGCTCCCATAAGCACTTGCGGCTGACGCCCAGCTTTTGAGCCAGTTCCGTTTCGCTCATGGAGTCCTGATGCTCCAGCACAAAACGCTGAAAATAATCTTCCAGTGACAGGTCTTCCAGCGGGTCGTGATTGGTTGACCTGCTCGTCGCATGGGTTGTCGTAGGACCCTGCTGGCCGCGAATGCGGCTGATATTCACCAGCTCCAGATCAATACCCAGCGCTTCATTGTCGATCTCTTCGTTGTTAGACAGGATAACGGCCCGCTCGATGGCGTGTTCCAACTCCCTGACATTGCCCGGCCATTGATAGGTAGTTATGGCCTGAATGGCCCGGGGGGATAAGCGCATCAGTGGTTTGCCGAGGCGCTCCGTCTGGGTTTGCAGCATGCGTTCAGCAAGGTGCAGGATGTCCTTGCCCCGTTCACGCAGGGGCGGTAGTGACAGGCGCAGAACATTGATCCGGTAGAACAGGTCCTGGCGGAACAGTCCCTCCGCCGCCAGGCTTTGCAAATTGCGATGGGTCGCGCAGATCAGGCGCACGTTCACCTTGCGCGAATGAACCGATCCAATGCGACGGATTTCCCCCTCCTGAATAAAGCGCAGCAGTCGCGCCTGCGCCTCCATAGGCAGTTCACCAATTTCGTCGAGAAACAGCGTGCCGCCATCAGCGGCTTCAATCAGCCCCATGCGGCTGGCATTGGCGCCAGTGAAAGCGCCTTTTTCATATCCGAAAAGTTCAGATTCGATAAGGGTATCGGGGATGGCGGCACAGTTGACCGAGATCAGTATTTTGTCAGCGCGCAAGCTGTTCTGGTGCACACTGCGGGCCACCAGTTCCTTGCCTGTCCCGGTTTCACCCAGGACCAGGACGGTGGAGTCCGTAGGCGCCATTCTTTCGATATGGTCAAAGAGTACCCGAATTGCAGGGCAGTTGCCGACAATGCCGGCGGCTGACTTGACGGGTGCGGTGTGTGGTGGTTACTGCGTCAGCGCGCCCGGTGGGATGATCGGCAATGATACGTTGCACCGCGCTGACCATGTCGCCGTGATCAAAGGGTTTGGCGATATAGTCCACCGCTCCCATGCGCATGGAGTCCACGGCCGAGCGGAGGCTGGCATAGCTTGTCATAATCAGCACCGGGACATCGCCCGCTTTCTTGATCAGGTCGGTGCCGGGTGCGCCGGGCAGACGCAGGTCACTTATCACCAGGTCAAAATCACCCAGATTATGCTCTTTCTCCGCCGCCTGCACTGAACCCGCCTCGCTGATATCGTAGCCGTTGCGCTCCAGCAGGCGGCGCAGGGCCGCCCGGATAACCGACTCATCTTCAACAATGAGGATTTTCTGCATGCTATGTTACCTCTGTGTACATTTTGCCCAACATACTACTCCCAAATGGAATATTCCAGCACCAGAGCGGAGGCTGGTATCGCAGGGAGTTACATTTGGAAATCCATGCTCGTAACTGGTGCGCGGCAAATACAGGGTGACCCGGGTTCCGGGCTTGTCGCCCTCGGACAGTGGACTGCTTAGCTGCACTTTACCGTTCATGTCTTCCATGATACTGAACACCAGCGCAAGTCCCAGCCCGGTGCCGGCACCGGGTTCCTTGGTGGTGTAGAAGGGTTCGAAGACCTGGCTTTGCAACTCAGGTGGAATACCGCAGCCAGAGTCCTCCACATCAATACGCACCTGCTCGTCACTGGTGCCTGCCTGTATGTGCACTACCGCGTAGTCGTCACTGGCGTCCCTGGCGTTGCCCAGCAGGTTGATAAATACCTGCAACAGGCGTTGGCTGTCCGCCAGCACGACTAATTCGCGATCGCAGTGATTCTCAAATTGCACTGGCCTGGCCTCGCGGTCCAGCGCCAGCAGATGAATGGCCTCATCCACGCAATCAGCCAGGTTGGTTGGCGCCAGTTTGGTTTCACCGGAATGAGAGCCGGTGTGCGAAAAATTCATCAGTGATTCCACAATGCGCGTTACCCGGCTGGTCTGCTTGAGGATATCCTGGGCCATGTAGCGAATCTCCACCGGGTCGGATTCGTACTCGAGATTTTGTGCCAGGCATGCGATGCCTGTGACTGGGTTGCCGATCTCATGGGCGACACCGGCCGCCAGGCGACCGATTGAGGCCAGGCGCTCGTTGTGCAGCAGTTCCTCTTCCAGCAATTCGAGGTCCGTGATGTCCTCCACCATAACCACAGTATTGCTGCTGGGTCCCTCCTTGATCGTGGTTTTGTGCAGGCCTATCCAGCGCGAAGGGCCCTTGCCTATTGCGACCTCGGTTTTCAGGACGGTATCGGTCTCGCCCGCCAGGAACTCTTCAAGGATATTTCCCCAGGGGTGGGGTATGGAGCCCAGTAATGAACCCAGTACGTCGCCAGGCGCAATGCCCGTAATGCGCTGCATGCTCTGGTTCCACATCAGCAGTTCGCCGTCCGCGCCAATCGAGCAGGCACCTATGGGCAGTTTATCCAGGGTCTCCCGGTGGTGTCGGCGCAAATTGTCCAGGTCCGCCGCCAGGCCGGTAAAATGCGTTTGCGCCTGGTCGAGGTTGCGTTCGATGAGGCGGATGTCATCGGTATCAGCGTGCACGCCGGGCTGGAAGGGGATGCGGCTTTCTATGATGCGGTGGGCGACCGCGGGTCCCAATAGCCCCGACAGGTTGGCTTCAATACGCGCACGCAGGCGACGCAGAGCATAGGGCCTGGATTCATCGGATGAAAATTGCAGCTCACTCAGGGCCCGCCTGACCTCGGATGCCGCAGTTTGTTCTCCCAGGGCCGGTGCCAGGCGGTGGCTGAAGTCTGCGGCACTGTAGACGGACAAGGTGTGGCGCGTGGGACGGGCCAGGTCGTCCATGGAGCAGACCTCTGCCGCAACTTTTTCCGCGGGACTGGTCGTGGTCAGCAGCGAAATGACGATAAATAAACCGGCATTGAATCCCAGGGAAACCAGCGCAGCGCTGGTCCATAGCTTATCGCTTTGCCCCAACAGCATGCCATAAAACGCCGTGAGCTGATGCGGATTATCGCCACCGGCCAGTGGCAACAGCATGGAGAAGAACCAGATTCCCAGCCCGCCGCCGAGCCCGACCAGCAGGCCTCTGCGGTTGGCCTTGGGCCAGTAGGGGGTGGCGATGATGCCCGGTAGAAATTGCAGGGTGCCGGTAAATGCCACCAGCGCCAGCTGGGTAAGGCTTTGCCTGCCATTGAGGGTCACAAAGAAGACATACCCGGCCAGAATGAGAATGGCAATCAGGCTGCGGCGCAGCCATTTGAGCTGGGTGTAGATACCCTGTGCCCGGTCGATTTGCAGCGGCCTGAAGGGGAGTACCAGATGATTGAGGCACATATTGGCCAGGGCCAGCGTGGTGACAATGATGGTGGCGCTGGCGGCCGACAGGCAGGCCACAAAAGCGGCGGCGCTGACCGGGATCGAGCGCAGGGCCATGCCAATAGCCAGGCCGCTGTAGTCCATGGGCAGGGAGTGGCCAAGTTTGATCACCGGCCCACGTCACTGGAAGGATGGGCAGGCTGAGCAACAGCAAATACAGCGGCAGCCCCCAGGTGGCGCTGCGCAAATCGCGGCTGTCGTTATTCTCGGCAAAGGTCATGTGAAAGATGTGGGGCATGCACACCGCGCCGGCAAAAAAAATCAGTAGCAGGGAGCGGGCATCATCGCCCTGGATGGGCTGCGTCAGCTCATGACTCATCCGGTGGTTATCCACCAACCACTGTTCAAGGCCGGTGAAGCCCCCGAAGACCGGGTAGACCGCTGCCAGCAAGAGGACCATTAGTGCGCTTAGCTTGACCAACGATTCAAAGGCGATGGCGGTAACCAGACCGGTGTTGCGATATTGCGAGGACACATGGCGCGTGCCAAACAGAATTGAAAATACGGTGATAATGATGCAAAAAAGCAGTGCCAGTTGATTGTGTTGTCCACCTTCTGAGGACAGCGCTGTACTGTCGCCGGCCAGAATGTGGATGCTGTCCGCTACCGCCTGGATCTGCAGTGCCAGCAGCGGCAGCAGTGTGATACACATAGCAACAGTGACCGCCGCCCCGACCCAGGGGCTGCGGTAGCGGAAGGTCAGGACGTCTGCCAGGGAAGCCAGCTGATAAACACGGCACAGTCGCAGTAACGGCATCAGCAACACCGCTGCCAGCACGAACATCAGCACCACGCCAAGATAGTACAGGAGAAAGTTGTAGCCGTACTGGTGGGCCAGGGCAATCACACCATTGCTGGCCATGGCACACGCGAACACACCCAGGGACAGGACGTAGACGGCGGGGTGGTGGGTGATGCGCTCGGGGATGATGCCGCGGTCGGCCAGATGGGCTACCGCAAACAGGCCGCTCAGATACGCAATGATAAATAGCAGAATCTGCGCGAGGCTAAAGCTCATCCGGATATCTCGTGCGCTGGTTCCAGTAGGCCGCTACCACAATGAGAAGCCATACCTGGTAGGGGCGATACCAGGCGGTTGCCGAGCCGATCACCCAGCTTTCGATCGCCGGAAAGAAAATCAGCACAACGCCAGTAACCAGTAGCAGCAGACGGTTGATATACATGGTCGTTGCTTCCCCTGTCAGACGCAGTCGCTGGAGTGCCGGAAATCATTGCGGCAATCGATACTACTGAAGCGACAGCCGTGGGTAAAGTTCATAAGCCCAGTCCAATACAGGCAGCCGGAATAGCCGTTGTGCCCGGCACCTGCTGCAGCACCCAATGCTCGATGGCGAAGGCCAGCAGTGGATCGACGCTGGTCAGTGTCGATGGCGGGTCCGCCTGTTGCAGAAAGCGCAGTGCACTGCGCAGATTGTCGACAGCCTGTGCATTGTCCAGCGCCGGTGAGTGGTTCTGTTTGCTGAATTTTTGGCCTTGCGCGGTGGTGATTACCGGCAGGTGGGCATAGCACGGCGTGGCATAAGCCAGACGCTGCTGCAGGAAAATCTGCCGTGGCGTAGAGTCCAGCAAGTCTGAACCACGTACCACGTGAGTGATGCCCTGGGCTGCATCGTCCACAACCACCGCCAATTGGTAGGCGTCCAGCCCGTCCTTACGCCGCACCACGAAATCTGCCAGGGATTTGCCCAGCGCCGTGCGCTGTGGCCCCTGTAACAAGTCCGTAAATCCTATCGTCGCAGTCGGGGGGAACATTAATGCGGATCGCCCGTGGGCCAGTCAGGTCATGCTGCCGTGTGCGGCAGGCACCCCGACAGACACCGTCCAGTTCCAGATTCGCACGGCTGCAGTCACAAAAAAAAAGGTGACCACCCTGCGCCAGCATGGCCAGCGCGGCAGCATAAGCGGCCGATCTGGTGCTCTGGTACAGCACTTCCTCGTCCCAGTGTAAACCGTGGCGCTGCAGGCTGTTGAGGATACTGTCGGCGGCGCCCGGTTCTTCCCGGGGCGGATCCAGGTCTTCCATGCGTACCAGCCAGCGGCCACCGCAGTGACGTGCATCAAGAAAGCTTGCCAGTGCGGCAATCAGGGAACCCAGATGCAGTGGGCCGGTCGGGGAGGGCGCAAAACGCCCCCGGTACTGTGTGTTGGTCCGGGGCATGGTTAGCGCCCGGTGGGACTTAGCCCATTTCCTGCTTTTCCTTGATCTCGGCCAGAGTTTTGCAATCGATGCACTGCGTGGCGGTGGGCCTGGCTTCCAGGCGCTGAATGCCGATTTCCACGCCGCAGGCCTCACAGAATCCGTAGTCGTTCTGTTCAATGAGCTCCATGGTGGAGTCAATTTTCTTGATCAACTTGCGTTCCCTGTCGCGGGTGCGCAACTCCAGACTGAATTCCTCCTCCTGGGTCGCACGATCTGCAGGGTCAGGAAAGTTGGCCGCTTCGTCCTTCATATGGTTCACAGTGCGGTCCACTTCCTGCATCAACTCGGATTTCCAGTTCAGCAGGATGGCTCTGAAATGGTCGCGCTGCGTCTCGTTCATGTACTTTTCGCCCCGTTTCGGTTGGTAGGGCTCAAAGTTTTTGAATTCAGAGCCGCCTGCCATAGTAGCTTTTATAGCGGCTTTCGGTGCTTTGGCTGCGGCGGCTTTTGGTGCTTTGGCTGCGGCGGCTTTTGGTGCTTTGGCTGCGGCGGCTTTTGGTGCTTTGGCTGCGGCGGCTTTCGGTGCTTTGGCTGCGGCGGCTTTTGGTGCTTTGGCTGCGGCGGCTTTTGGTGCTTTGGCTGCGGCGGCTTTTGGTGCTTTGGCTGCGGCTGCTTTCGGTGCTTTGGCTGCGGCAGCTTTCGGTGCTTTAGTTGCTCGAGGCATGGTCATTTTCCCACACGGCAAAGGTAACTCGACAAAACTCACAGATCTCAGGAGGGCTGCCAAGGGGGGCCCAAATCCGAGGGCGGAGAAACTACCAGATAACCGCTAATGGTGCCACTGTTTCCTTGCAGTTTTTCCCGCTTGCTATCACCCCCTCCAGGCAGTTGCTAGAATAGCGCGCTTGTCGCAGCGGGGGTCGTTCATGGCAGGTCCGTATACACCAGGTTATAAATCCCGGGGTTTTGCCACGCGCGTCGCGGAGATCGAGCCGTTCAGGGTAGTGGAGGTATTGGCCCGGGCAACGGAATTGGCGGCAGGCGGTGCCGACATCGTACACATGGCGGCGGGCGAACCGGATTTTGCCACCGCAGCGCCCATCGTAGAGGCGGGCCGGGCGGCACTGGCCAGGGGGTTGACACACTACTCCCAGGCGGCTGGTATTCCCGCGTTGCGCGAGGCGCTGTCGCGCTATTACAGTGACACCTATGGCCTGGACATCGCACCGTCGCGCATCCTCATCACACCGGGCGCTTCCGGTGCCCTGTTGCTGATTGCGGCACTGCTGATGAATCCCGGTGACGGGATGCTCATGACTGATCCCGGTTATCCCTGCAATCGTCACTTTATGCGCCTGGTAGAAGGGCGCGCGCAACTGGTTCCGGTGGACGCGGGCAGCAACTACCAGTTGAATGCAGAACTGGTCGCGGCTCACTGGCAGGCCAACACCATTGGCGCTATGGTGGCTTCACCGGCCAACCCCACCGGAACAGCGCTGTCCCGGCAGGAACTGGCCGCGCTGGCGGCACAGGTGCGCTCCCGCAATGGCTATCTTCTGGTGGATGAGATTTACCACGGGCTGGTTTATGAGGGCGCGGCCCCGTCGGTGCTGGAGGTCGACCCGGACGCCTTCGTCATCAACAGTTTTTCCAAATACTTCGGTATGACCGGTTGGCGACTGGGCTGGCTGGTGGCACCCGAGGAGGCCGTGGCCGAGATGGAGAAAATGGCCCAGAATTTTTTTATTTCCATGTCCACCATGGCCCAATACGCCGCCCTGGCGGGCTTTGAGCCTGGCACCCGGGAGATACTGGAGCAGCGCCGCGAGATTTTTCGCCAGCGCCGTGACTTTTTGCTGCCAGCAGTAGAGGAGCTCGGATTTTCAGTGTCCTGCCCTCCGCAGGGGGCGTTCTACATCTATGCCGATGCCAGCCGCTTTACGGACGACAGCCAGCGCTTCTGCCTTGATTTGCTGGAGCAACACGGTGTGGCCCTCACCCCGGGCCTTGATTTCGGCCAGCATCGGGCCAGGCAGCATCTGCGCTTTTCCTACACCACAAGTATGGATCGCCTGGAGTTGGCGGTAGAGCGCCTCGCCAGGGTTCTGCGCTGACCGCGTACGTCGGTTCGACGCAACCAGTGTTGCTTTTTTCGGGTTCGCGGTAGGATGCCGTGGATACATCGATACCGTGCACCGATTCCGGTGCGCGGATCAAGCCGCTTCAGTGGAGATGCCAGCTATGGCCAGGGCGCTCAACCCCGGGCAGTTGACGGGACTGGATGAATCCCATCTGGTCACACTACCCGATGGTCATCGTTTGCAGGCGGACGTCGCGCAAGCCTTTGCGGCACTGCAGGCGGACGCCCGCCGCGCCGGTTTCGAACTGGCTATTGCCAGTAGTTTTCGCCCTTTCTCCCGCCAGTTGGCTATCTGGAATGGCAAGGCCAGTGGCATGCGACCGGTGCATGATGACCAGGGCCGTGTGGTATTGATTGATCGACTGTCTCCCATGCAACAACTCCATGCGATCCTGCGCTTTTCCGCGCTGCCGGGCAGCTCCCGCCATCACTGGGGAACCGACCTGGATGTCTACGACGCTGCGGCAGTAACGCCAGACTATCGAGTGCAGTTGTCGCCGCAGGAGGTGGCGGTCGGTGGCGTGTTCGACCCCCTGCACTGTTGGCTGGATGCGCGTATGGCAACAGGCGCGTCGCATGGATTTTACCGACCCTATGACAAAGATCGCGGCGGAGTTGCGCCGGAGCGCTGGCACCTGAGCTACGCCCCCCTGTCGATTGCTTGCGCTGTGCAAATTGGCAGCGAGATGTTGTCCGCCTGCTGGGACTGTGAGGAGGCGGTAGAGGGGATATTGTTGCGGGAGGAGATTGAAGCAGACTTGCAGCACATTATGTCGCGTTATGTGTCGGTGCCGCAGGACTGGTGTCCCATGCAAGCGTAACCGGGGCACGCATCCCATGCTCGTGAGTTGCTCGCGACCACGGGGTGCGTGCGCTGCGGTGTTACTCCTTGGATCTTGCCACGGTATGCAGGTGACCGTAGTGGTTGTTGTAATCCTTCTCCGCAGCGGCGATGACCTCCAGCGCTTCGTCGCGACCGTAGACGTAGTCCACCTTGATGTTATTTACCTTGCCGGGAATCATTTTGTAGGTCATAAAATAGTGTTGCAGACGCTCGGTTTTGATCTTGGGCAGATCAGCAATGTCCTTCACGTCGCCCCAGATATTGTCGCCGTCGAGTACCGCAATGATCTTGTCGTCAGCTTCGCCGCCGTCAATCATCTGGATGCCGCCCACCACCCGCGCACGCAGCACGATATCGGCGCGTGTGATGTTGCGCTCGGAAAACACGCAAATGTCGAGTGGATCGCCATCGGCAATCTCCGCATCGGCGCAGCGCTTCGCCACTTCCTCGGCGCAATAGGTGCGCGGAATAAAACCATAGAGACAGGGTGGGCTGGAGGTCGTGCGTTGTGGCCGGTCTACCATCAGGAAGCCCGATACCTTGTCCAATTCGTACTTGACCACGTCATTGGTGGTCATTTCGATGAACGCCTGCACGATATCCTCGGGCATGTTATCTGTCTGGGCGTGCAGGCCGTGCCAGGGGTGACGGCGCCATCGGTTGAAGTCGGTATTGCTGTACATGGTTTTACCTCGAAGTCAGTGGGTTAGTTGCAAGAATGAGGAGGCGGGCATTGTACCGATAAAGGCAGGCAAAATCTTGCCTGAATCGGTCAAATTTACGCCTTTTTGCGAGGCGTCAATCGGTCAGGCCGGTAACGTCGCCCATCGCGAAGAGGGCTTAGGATATTGAGCGATGGGCGACGTTACCGGCCTGACCTCGCAGGGGCTGCAACTACACAGTAAAGCGCGCCTTCAGCTTGCGCGGCACCGGCACATTCTTCAGTCGCACATACTCTGGTAAACCGTTGCGATACGCGGGATAGGCCTCCCCCACAATGAGCGGTGCCAGATAGGCCCGCGCTGCGTCGGTAATACCAAAGCCGTCGCGCGTGATGTAATTGCGCGGCATTTTTTTCTCGCGATTGGCCACATCCTCCAGGGCTGCTTCGCCGATGGACCAGCTGTAGCGCTTACCCTTGCCGCGCACGATACAGGGCATCACGGCGTTGTCGCCGCGCAGGGCAAATTTAACTGCGGCTTCTCCCAGCGCATAGGCCTGGTCCACGTCGGTCTGGGAGGCGATGTGCCGCGCCGAGCGCTGCAGGTAGTCTGCCACCGCCCAGTGGTACTTATAGCCGAGTTCCGACTTGATCATCTGTGCCAGCTGCGGCGCGAGGCCACCCAGCTGGCTGTGGCCGAAGGCGTCCTTGAGTCCGGACTCCGACAGAAAGCTGCCGTCCTTATACTGGGTTCCTTCGGAGGCGACGATCACACAATAGCCGTGGCGCTTTACCGTGCGCTGAACCCTGGCCAGGAATTTCTCCCGTTCAAAGGCAATCTCGGGGAACAGGATAATGTGCGGTGCGTCCCCTTCCTGCGTAGCGGCCAGGCCTCCCGCTGCAGCTATCCAGCCCGCGTGACGCCCCATGACTTCGAGGATGAATACCTTGGTCGAGGTCTCGCACATGGAGGCCACATCCATGGCCGCTTCCTTGGTGGAAATGGCGATGTATTTGGCGACCGAGCCAAACCCCGGGCAGTTGTCGGTCAGGGGCAGGTCATTGTCAATAGTTTTGGGTACGTGGATGGCCTGTAGCGGGTAACCTGTGGTCTGACTCAACTGGGAGACTTTCAGGCAGGTGTCGGCGGAATCGCCGCCGCCGTTATAAAAGAAATAGCCGATGTTGTGCGCCTTGAAGACTTCAATCAGCCGTTCATATTCCGCCCGGTTTTCCTCCAGACTCTTCAGCTTGTGGCGGCAGGAGCCGAAAGCGCCGGCCGGCGTGGTCAACAGGCCGCGAATCGCGGCGGCACTCTCCTTGCTGGTATCGATCAGGTCCTCGCGCAGTGCACCAATGATACCGTTGCGACCGGCATAGACCGTGCCGATTTGGGCACGGTGCTTCCTCGCGGTTTCGATAACGCCGCAGGCCGTGGCGTTGATGACGGCGGTGACGCCGCCGGACTGGGCATAGAAGGCGTTTTTCCCTGGCATGTGCTGGTCTATTCCTGATTACGGGCGCGGTAAGAGCCGCATTGAGTCAATGATTATTCTAAGGTCTGTTAATCATACGGCAATTGCCGCAATTTGTGGACAGCGATGGTGCGTCTGATCTTCCTGCTGCGGCAGTTGAAGACTGCATGCTACTATGCGCGCTTTATACAAGGAGCGGTCTTTGAAGGGCCACATTCATATTCTCGGTATATGCGGTACCTTCATGGGTGGCATTGCGCTGCTGGCCAGGGAGTTGGGTTATCGGGTAACCGGTTCCGACACCAGCGTCTACCCCCCGATGAGTACCCAGCTGCGCGCTGCCGGCATCGACCTGATGGAGGGTTACCTGCCAGAGCATCTGCAGCCGCGACCGGATTGCGTGGTGGTGGGCAACGCCATGACACGCGGCAATCCGCTGGTCGAGTACCTGCTGAACAGTGGCCTGCCCTACACTTCAGGGCCCCAGTGGCTGGCGGAGCATGTGCTGCAGGGCAAATGGGTGTTGGCGGTGTCCGGTACCCACGGCAAAACCACCACCAGCAGTATGCTGGCCTGGATACTCGAACATGCGGGCATGGCGCCGGGTTTCCTGATCGGCGGTGTGCCCGCCAATTTTGGTGTCTCGGCGCGTTGCGGTGAATCGGATTTCTTCGTGGTGGAAGCGGACGAGTATGACACCGCATTTTTCGACAAGCGATCCAAGTTTGTCCACTATCGCCCACGCACCCTTGCGATCAATAACCTGGAGTTCGATCACGCCGACATTTTTGCCGACCTGGCGGCGATCCAGCGGCAGTTCCATCATCTGCTGCGCTGCGTGCCCGGCGAGGGACTGGTCGTCTATCGCCATGGTGTGCAGGCGATCGACGATACGTTGGCCATGGGTTGCTGGACGCCGCTGACCTCCTTCGGAATTGGCGAGGCCTCGCGGGCCGACTGGCGAGCGCAGTTGCTGGAGGAGGACGGCTCGGCGTTTCGTGTGCTGCCCCCTGATGGTGGCGCCATTAATGTGCACTGGTCGCACTGTGGCCAGCACAATGTTGAAAACGCCCTCACGGCCCTGGCCGCTGCGCGACATGTCGGCGTTGCACCCGACATTTGCTGCCCTCGCACTGACAGAATTCCTGGGCGTCAAACGCCGACTGGAGCTGCTGGGCAGCCCCGGCGATATCGCGGTATACGACGATTTTGCCCATCATCCAACGGCCATCGCGACCACTCTGCAGGGTCTGCGGGCGCGTGCCGGTAAAGGCCGTGTGATCGCCCTGGTGGAGCCGCGCTCCAATACCATGCGCATGGGCGAGCATCGCGCGCAGTTGGCGTCAGCCACGGCGGCGGCGGACCGCGTTTACTGGTTCCAGCCCCCGGGCATGGACTGGTCGCTGGAGTCCGTGGTGGCGGAAAGTCAGGTGCCTGCCACGGTGGTGGGAGATGTGGACGAGCTGGTGCTACAGGTGGTGAGCGAAGCCCGTGCGGGCGATCAGGTAGTGATTATGAGCAATGGTAGCTTCGGCGGTATTCACCAGAAACTGCTGCTGCAATTGCAGGACGCGACATCCCGATGAGTTACCCGTTCTGATGCAGTGCCGAACAGACTGTGGCGCCTGCTGTATCGCCATTTCCATCCATCAGCCTTTTTACGGCATGCCCAATGGCAAGCCGGCCGGCGTGCCCTGTGCTCATCTGAGTCCGTCCATGCGCTGCGTCCTGTTTGGCGACGCTCGGCGTCCCGCATTGTGCGATGCCTTTATGCCCGAGCGCGAATTTTGCGGCGATAACCGTGAGGAAGCCCTGCTGCGGTTGGCGCAACTGGAAGTGCAAAGTTTGCCGGACCGTGTTGTTCCCGCGCAGGTGCGGTGTGAGCGAGCTGCCGCTGTTTCCGCTGTCCGGCGTGTTACTGCCCTTTGGTCGCGTACCGCTGCAGATTTTTGAGCAGCGTTACCTGGACCTGGTGCGCGATTGCATGAGAAGCAGCAGTCCGTTCGGTGTCGTATGGATACGCCGCGGCGCGGAAGTGGCGCAGCGCGGCCGCGCCGCGCCGGAGCTGGGTGACTACGGAACCTGTGCCCGCATTGTGGACTGGGACCAGCTGTCCAATGGACTGCTCGGTATCACGATTGAGGGCACACAGCGTTTCGAGCTGATCGAGACACACACCCGCGCCAATGGTCTGGTAGTGGGGCAGGTGGAGCTGCAGCCGGCATTCACTGCGGCGCGCCTGTCCGCAGAGTGGTTGTCGCTGCTGGATGTGTTGCGCAGCCTGGAGACGCACCCGCATGTGGAGCGCCTGAACCTGCGCGTGGATTACAACGACGCCTGGCAGGTCGGCTACTCGTTGCTCCAGTTACTGCCTCTGGAGGAGTCGCTGAAGTACGAGTTACTGGGTCTGGACAGTGTCGACGCCCTGCTGGCGGAACTCCACGCCCTGTTAAACCAGATCAGCGGCGCAGCAGTAGTACCCGGCGCGCGCGGCCCTGCACTAACCGAAGTCGGGCAGCCAGCCGCCGGACTCCTTCCAGCGATTCACAATGTCACAGAATAATTCTGCCGTGCGTTCGGCGTCATAGGCGGCGGAGTGCGCCTCGTTGTTATCAAAGGCGATCCCCGCCTCGGCGCAGGCTTTGGCCAGCACCGTCTGCCCGTAGGCCAGGCCGGACAGGGTTGCAGTGTCGAAAAATGAGAAGGGGTGGAAAGGGTTGCGCTTGATGCCGCAGCGTTCCACGCCGGCGTTGATGAAGCCTGCGTCGAAGTGCGCATTGTGTCCCACCAGAATCGCGCGGTTGCACATCTGTTCGCGGAGTTCCTTGCGCACGACGTTGAACAATTCGGTCAGGGCTTCCTCCTCCGTGACCGCTTCCCGAAAAGGGTGATAGGGGTCGATGCCGGTGAAATCCAGCGCTGACTGCTCGATGTTGGCACCTTCGAACGGCTGCACATGGAAACTGTAGGTGCGGTGCACGGCCAGCAAGCCGTTTTCATCCATGCGTACAGTCGTCGCGGCCACTTCCAGTATGGCGTCGGTACTGGCGATGAACCCCCCGGTTTCCACGTCGATCACCACAGGCAGGAAGCCGCGGAAACGATCACTGATCTGGTGTTCCGTGATGATTTTCAAGCGTTCGCACCGGTGTCGATGACGCGCCAGCTCACTGCTTGTCCCGCGCGCAGTGGCGTGAGGGTCTCCGCACCGAGCGGCAGTTGCGCTGGCACCTCCCAGCTGTCCTTGCGCAGCGTAATGCTGTCCCTGTTGCGCGGCAGGCGATAGAAGTCCGGCCCGAAGTGCGCGGCGAAGGCCTCCAGTTTGTCCAGCGCGTGCAACTGCTCGAAGACCTCGGCATAAAATTCCAGCGCGGCGTGCGCGGAATACACCCCGGCGCAACCACAACTGCTTTCTTTGCTGGCGGTACTGTGGGGCGCCGAATCACTGCCGAGGAAGAATTTTGGATTGCCGGATATGGCGGCCTCCTGCAGCGCTGCCTGATGCGTGTTGCGCTTGAGCACCGGCAGGCAGTAATAGTGGGGGCGGATGCCGCCGGCCAGCATATCGTTGCGATTGAACAGCAGGTGGTGTGGTGTGATCGTCGCAGCGACAGTGTCACCGGCGGCGCTGACAAACTGTACCGCATCCGTCGTGGTGATATGTTCCAGCACCACACGCAGCGCCGGAAAGCGCCGGGTAACAGGCGCCAGTTGACGATCAATGAACACTTTTTCCCGGTCGAAAATGTCGATGTCGCGATCAGTGACCTCGCCGTGGATCAGCAGTGGCAGGTCCGCCTCCTCCATCGCAGCGAGGGTGGGGAAGAGCGCTTCCAGCTGCGCGACACCGGCAGCGGAGTTGGTGGTCGCCCCCGCCGGGTATAACTTGACGGCGTGCACACCCGCGGTCGCGGCAGCCAGGCGAATCTCCGCTGCAGTGGTCTGGTCGGTGAGATACAGCGTCATCAGTGGCTCAAACTGGCGCGGCAGTGCACTCATGGCAGCCACGATGCGCGCGCGGTAGGCGAGCACCTGGGCGACGGTGGTTGCGGGCGGTGTGAGGTTGGGCATGACGATGGCGCGACCGAAGTAGCGGGCCAGGTCGGCGCAGGTGTGTTGCAGCGCAGCGCCGTCACGCAGGTGCACATGCCAGTCATCGGGGCGGGTAATGGTCAATTCGATCACGGGGAACCTTGTGGCGTGAAGCTCAGGCGTGAATGCTACAGTAAAGCCCCTGACGCGGGAATACGGACTGGGAATTGCGCCAACCCGGCGGTAGAATGTGCGGCCTTTTTGATCACAGTCCCGGGGAACATGAAATGTCGGATATAAACAAAGTTGTACTGGCCTATTCCGGTGGTCTGGACACCTCGGTCATCGTGCGCTGGTTACAGGAAAACTACGCCTGCGAGGTGGTGACCTTCACCGCCGATATCGGCCAGGGTGAGGAGCTCGAGCCTGCCCGCGCCAAGGCCCAGGCCATGGGCGTCAAGGAAATCTATATTGATGACCTGCGCGAGGAATTCGTGCGCGACTTCGTGTTCCCCATGTTCCGCGCCAATACCATCTACGAGGGCGAGTACCTGCTGGGCACCTCCATCGCGCGCCCGCTGATCGCCAAGCGCCTGATCGAGATCGCCAATGCCACCGGCGCCGATGCCATTTCCCACGGCGCGACCGGCAAGGGCAATGACCAGGTGCGGTTCGAACTGGGCGCCTATGCGCTCAAACCCGGCATTAAGGTCATCGCACCCTGGCGTGAGTGGGACCTGACCTCCACGAGAATCCCTGATGGCCTACTGCAAGACCCACGCGATCCCGGTGGATTATGCCAACGCCAAAAAGAAATCTCCCTATTCCATGGACGCCAACCTGCTGCATATCTCCTACGAGGGCGGCAGCTGGAGAATCCCTGGGTGGAGCCCGAAGAGGACATGTGGCGCTGGAGTGTCAGTCCCGAAGCCGCGCCGGACACGGCCGACCTATATCGAGCTGGATTTACGGCGGCGACACCGTCGCCATCGACGGCGAGGCGATGAGCCCGGCGACAGGTGCTGGCGCAGCTGAACAAGGTCGGCGGCGCCAATGGCATCGGCCGCGACGATATCGTGGAAAACCGCTACGTCGGCATGAAGTCCCGCGGCTGCTACGAGACGCCCGGCGGCACCATCATGCTCAGGGCCCACCGTGCCATCGAGTCGATCACGCTGGACCGCGAAGTGGCGCACCTGAAGGATGAGCTGATGCCGCGCTACGCCAAGCCTGATCTACAACGGCTACTGGTGGACCCCGGAGCGCAGGATGCTGCAGGTCGCCATCGATGCATTCGCAGGCTGTCGTGAACGGCAAAGTGCGGCTGAAGCTCTACAAGGGCAATGTGGTCGTGGCTGGCCGTCAATCGGACGACAGCCTGTTCGACAAGCACATCGCCACCTTCGAGGAGGATGCCGGCGCCTACAACCAGGCGGATGCGGAGGGCTTTATCAAACTCAACGCCCTGCGTATGCGTATCGCCGCCAACAAGGGGCGATCGCCGCTGTAGGCTGTTCGCCATCGGATCGTTCTTGTCGCCGTGTCCGGCAGGGAGCGCAAAACCGAAATGTGGCCCGATATCCAATTTCGCTTTTGCGCTCCCTGCCGGACACTTCCCAGGCCGTCGGTTATAGATTGATTCGCGCCGTGCCGGCCATGTGCCCACCCGAAATGTGGCCCGATCCAATTTCGGGTTGGGCACATCCGACTGGCACTGCAACATCATGCTATTAGTTACCTGTCCTCGTCAGCGGGACGAAGCGCACGGGCAGTTTTGACTCCCTGCTGACCTCGCCTCTGCTGTCCACTTCGACGATCAGCAGCTCCTGGGATCGCCCAGTGTTCGCCCACGGGAATCACCAGCCGTCCGCCCGGTTTCAGCTGTTGCAACAAGGGCGGAGGAATGTGCGCAGCGGCGGCGGTCACGATAATGCCGTCGAAGGGCGCGTGCTCCGGCCAGCCGGCATAGCCGTCGCCCGCGCGCACGGTGACGTTTTTATAGCCGAGCTTTTTGAGTACCTCGCCGGCGCTGTCCGCCAGTTCCGCCACAATCTCCACGCTGTAGACATGCTTTACAAGGTGGGACAGTACGGCGGCCTGGTAACCGGAACCCGTGCCCACTTCCAGCATGACATCACCGGGCTGTGGGTCCAGCATCTCGGTCATCAGGGCGACGATAAGCGGTTGTGAAATGGTCTGCCCCGCTTCGATGGGCAGCGGCGTATTCCGGTAGGCCTGGTGGCGGTACTCCGGTAGCACAAAGGCCTCGCGGGGAACCGCGCCCATGGCATCCATCACCGCTGTCGCTCAATGCCGCGATGCCGGTATAAGCTGCGGATTCCAGCACCGATTCGCGCACGGCCTCCAGCATAGCCTGCCGCTGTGGGGGTATCTTGTATTACGCGTCATAAAGGCTTGTACCAGATCGGTGACGTGTACGCGCGATCCTGGGTACTGGTCGGGGCGCCGTCGGGTATCGGCACGCCAAAGCGGAAGGCGTCATAGGTTGACCAGCGCGGTTTGGGGATCTCCAGCACGCGCGCGTAATAAAACGCATTCAGGCGAGGATTGAAATCCGGGTCGGTCCACACGGTGCCCAGCTCGGATGCGCCAATGGTATTGGTCCAGTAGGCGTTTTTCACATCGACGGTATTGCCGACCGGCGGCAGCTTGCCATCCGGGCCCGGTTTGCGGTCACCGGACCAGACCACATCGTAGACTTTCTCATGCGTCTGCTCGCCATCGTACCAGCCCTTGACCATCTGGATGCGATCCAGGTTCGCACCGATCGCGTCGCGCAGGGCGAATACCATAAAGGTGGGCGCCTTGCCCGTTGAGGTCGGCGGCAGGTCGCCGCCCATCGGCACGCCCTTGCCGTAGCCGACGAAGGCGGGCTCGCGGTTGTTAAGGTCGTTCGCGGTAAACTCCCAGCCGCCGAACAGGCGCACCAGCATGCGCGAACCCGTGGTGGCGTAGACTTCCTTGCGCTTCATCGCGTCAAACAGCGCGGCGCGGGTATTGTCCGTGGCCCATACCGCCGCCAGTCCGGACGCTACCATCTGCCAGCCCATGATGGTGCCCTTTTCGGTGGCCATGAAGGGGTGCATCATCCGCTCGGGCGATGGCTCCGCCCCGGAATGCTTGCCAAAGAAGTTGTCTTCCTCGGCGGTGGACAGGGAGGTGTGGCTGTCGGTGGAGCCGATCATGCCGAACTTGTAGGGGTTGGTGCCGAATTTCTTCTGCAACTGCAGGCCCCGCTTCAGGCCCTCGCGGGCATACTCGCCCGCCAGCATGGCATCGGTCTTGGCCTGCGGAACCGTCGAGGTTGCCGATATCCCAGAGTTCGTAGTCGGCAAATTCGTCATCGGGCGACAGGAAGGGGTGGGCCTCGCCGTCGCCCTTGATCTGGGTCGCCTCATACAGCGGTTCCCACTTGTCCCGCTGTTGCACATATTGCGCATCCAGCGGCTTGCCGTCGCTCTCGACGTCCAGTGGGAACATCATGCCGTTGGACAGGTTGCCATTGTGGGCGATGGCCAGCACCTCACCGCCGGTCTTGCGCTCGTACTGCGCCAGCCATGACCACAGTTTGCGCGGGTCGGTGCTGCCCTGTGGCGGCATGGTGGTGTAGGGCACCATCTGCCCGCCCTTGTCGCCGCCGTCGCGGTAGACCACCACCCGGTGCAGGTTATTGCCCTGCACCAGCGAGGTCCATTCGTAGCCGATGAAGGCGGTGAAGCGGCCCGGTTCGTTATACTCCTCAGCGGCCTTCACCGTTTTGGCCCAGGCGTTCTTGTAGGCCTCCGACGTCGGTGCGTAGACCAGCTCGGGCGGGAACTTGTCCTGTGAAAACAGGCCGATGATCTCCCGTGCCACATCCACGCCCTTGCCCGCCTTGATGCGGTCGTACCAGTCCTTGCCGGTCGGGTCCTTCACGATATGGGGAGCGCCATCGAGCAGGTCCGGGAAAAAGCCCATATTGTCCGAGTGATCGGCCACGACCAGGAAGTCCAGCGGGCGCGACAGGCGCACCGGACCGCCGCGGGTCGAATTCACCTGTTCGCCGCGGGCGAAGCGGTAGGCGGCGTCCAGTCCCAGGCGGTTGCCAAAGGCGCCGGCGTCCATCGAGACGTCGGTGTGCAGGTGGGTGTCGCCAAAAAACACCCTGGTGGGAAAGTCGCGTTTGGCATACGGTGAATAGACCTTGCCGTTATAGGCGCTGGACAGAATTTGCTTATCCGGTGGTGCCGGTATCTGGGCGATGGCAGCCAGAGTCGCAGTGCCGAATACCAGTGCGGCCAGCCATTTCTGTGCCGAGTGCCTGTTCATTTTTACATCCTCGCGCAAGTTCAGCGGTGCTGTCGGTACGAGTGAGTTTCCAGAATAGCGGTTTTACGCACAACAGCCAATCATCCGGTTTCATTTATGCCGCTTGTCAGTGAAAATCGCGTGACGGCAGCCGCAGCGTGTCCAGCTCGTGGGAATAATCATGCAGGGCTCCGGCGATCACATGGATGACATTGTCCTTGCTCTCCACGATGCCCGTGACCAGCAGCAACTGCCCGCTCATCAGCGCCTGGCGAAAGTGTTGCTGGGTGCGCTGCCACACCACGATATTGCTGTTGCCGGTTTCATCTTCCAGCGTGAGGAACAGCACGCCCGAGGCGCTGCCCGGGCGCTGGCGGCAGGTGACCAGGCCGGCGATGCGCACGAAACGCTTGTTGCCCAGCGCCGCCAGGTCGGTGTGGCGCTTGCAGCGGTTGAACGGATAGCGCTCCCGCAACAGGCTCATGGGATGGGCGCGCAGGGTGAGGCCGGTGGCGCGATAGTCGGCGAGCACTTCCTCCGCCACCCGCGGCGCGGGCAACTGCACGCCGTCGTCGAAGTAACTGGCGGTTTGGTACTGTTCATCGCGCAACAAGGGTTTGGGCGACTCCAGCGCCATGATCTGCCACTGCGACTGGTGGCGGTGGCCGCTCAGGGATTGCAGGGCATCGGCATCCGCCAGCGCTTCCATGTCGCGCTTGTCCAGCGCGGCCCACTGGCGCAGGTTGCTGATCTGGCGAAACGGCTGGCGCTGCCGCGCTTCCACCACGCGCTGGGCGCCCTCCCGGCTCAGGCCCCTCACCAGGCGCAGGCCCAGGCGCAGCGTCGGCTGGCTATTGTGCGTTGAGCGGCTGTCCAGCAACTGGTGATCCCAATCGCTGTGATTGACGTCGATGGGCAACACGGTGACGCCGTGGCGGCGGGCATCCTGCACCAACTGCGACGGGCTGTAAAACCCCATGGGCTGGCTGTTGAGCAGGCCGGCAAAAAACGCCGCCGGGTGATGGCGCTTGAGCCAGGCGGAAATGTAGGCCAGCAGGGCGAAACTGGCGGAGTGGGATTCCGGAAAGCCGTAACCGCCAAAGCCCTTGATCTGCTCGAACAGGCGCCGCGCGAAATCCTCGTCGTAGCCGCGCTCGATCATGCCGCGCGTGAGTTTCTGCTCGAAGGTGAGCAGCTTGCTGTTTTTGCCCCAGTTGGTAATGGCGCGGCGCAGCGCATCCGCCTCGCCGCCGGAAAACCCCGCCGCCACCATCGCGAGGCGGATCACCTGTTCCTGGAAAATCGGCACGCCCAGGGTGCGCTCCAGCACCGCCCTGATCGCGTCGTTGGGATAGGTGACTGCTTCCAGCCCCTGCCTGCGCCGCAGGTAGGGGTGCACCATGTCGCCCTGGATGGGGCCGGGGCGCACGATGGCGATCTGGATCACCAGGTCGTAAAAACACGCTGGCTTGAGCCGCGGCAGCATGGACATCTGCGCCCGCGACTCGATCTGGAACACGCCGATGGTGTCCGCCTGCTGCAGCATGCGGTAGGTGGCCGCGTCCTCCTTCGGGATGTCGCTCACGGTTTTGATAGCGGGGCAGTAGCGGTGCACCAGTTGCAGGCTTTTGCGGATGGCGGACAGCATGCCCAGGGCCAGGATGTCCACCTTCAGCAGGCCCATGGACTCGATGTCTTCCTTGTCCCACTGGATGATGGTGCGCTCGGCCATGGCGGCGTTCTCCACCGGCACCAGCGTGGAGATGGGGCTGCGGGTGATGACAAAGCCGCCCACGTGCTGCGACAGGTGGCGGGGAAAGCCGAGGATCTGCTGCACCAGCGAGTAGAACAGTTCCGCCTGCCGGCTGTGGCCGGCCACACCCTGTTCCTCAAAGCGCTTGGCGAGGTCCGCCGTGCGATCCCACCAGGCCATGGATTTGGCGAGGTCGTCCACGAACACCGCGTCCAGCCCCAGCGCCTTGCCCACGTCGCGCACCGCGCTGCGCGAGCGGTAGGTGATCACCGTGGCGGCCAGCGCCGCGCGCTTGCGCGAGTACTTGTCATAGATGTACTGGATGACTTCCTCGCGCCGCTCGTGCTCGAAGTCCACGTCGATATCCGGCGGCTCGTCGCGCTCGCGGGAAATAAAACGCTCGAACAGCAGCGAGATCTGCTCGGGCGACACCTCGGTGATGAACAGGCAGTAGCACACCACCGAGTTGGCCGCCGAGCCGCGGCCCTGGCACAGGATGTCGCGCTCGCGCGCAAAGCGCACGATGTCGTACACGGTGAGGAAGTAGTACTCGTAGTGCAGCTCCTCGATCAGCGCCAGCTCCGTGTCGATGCGCTGTTGTATCTCAGCCGGAATGCCCCGCGGCCAGCGCACGGCCGAGCCCTGCGCCACCAGCTCGCGCAGGTAGCGGTTGGCGTCATACCCTGTCGGCACCACTTCCTCGGGGTACTCGTAGCGCAGCTCGTCCAGGCTGAAGTGGCACAGGCTGGCGATGTGCAGCGTCTCGTCCAGCAGGGCAGGCGGGTAGAGCCGCTGCAGTTTGTCCAGCGCGCGCAGGTGCTGCTGGCTGTTGCCCATACGCCGCCGGCCCAGCTGCGCGATGCTGGTGTTGTGATACAGCGCGGTGAACACATCGTGCAGCGGCTTGCGCGTGGCGACATGCATGCGCACATCGCCGCAGGCCACCATGGGAATATCCAGCTCCTGCGCCAGTAGCGTGCAGCGCGAGGTAGCGC
The DNA here is from genome assembly GCA_963762235.1 of uncultured Gammaproteobacteria bacterium. Taxonomy (GTDB): domain Bacteria; phylum Pseudomonadota; class Gammaproteobacteria; order Pseudomonadales; family Halieaceae; genus Marimicrobium. Next base: position 252,383 of record CAVXKH010000014.1, read on the forward strand.
TGCACCTCGTTGTTGCCCAGCAGGTGGCTGACGCCCAGCCACAGGCGCTCCTTGCACAGCCGCTTGAGTTGCAGGCCGTAGGCGCGATTGTGCTCGTCGTCACCCTGCGGCAGCCAGATCAGCAGGCAGCGCTTGAGGTGAAAGATCACATCGCGCAGCGCCACCCGGTACTCGCCCTTGGGGCTGCGCCGCCGCGCCATGCTGATCAGGCCGGACAGTTCACTGTACGCGGCGCGGTTCGGCACCAGCGCCACCAGGCGCAGCCCTTCTTCCAGCAGCAGCTCGCTGCCGATGATCAGCTGGATGCCCGCCGCCTTCGCCGCCACATGGGCCTTCACTATGCCGGCAAACGAGCACTCGTCGGTGATCGCCAGCGCGCGATAGCCCAGCGCGGCGGCGCGCTCCACCAGTTCATGCGGGTGGGAGGCGCCGCGCAGGAAGCTGTAAGCAGCTGAGGCAGTGGAGTTCGGCGTAGGGCATGGGGGAGGCGACGGGCAATCCGGAAATAACTGTACATATATACAGTAGTACAGAACCCGCGGATTGCAAGGGAGCCGCGAGCGGGTATGCGCGGGAAGGCGACAGGAGGCTCAGTGGTGGGCGGATTTGACTGTTTTGCAGTATTGATAATGCGGCTAGATTGGGAAGAGTGCACAGGGAGGTGCTCAAGGCGATGAAGGTTACGGAATACTTTGAGTCAGTTATGACCAGACCGGACCGGGCAGGCATTCGCCGGGAGTGGATCGAAAGAATTATGGATTTCCCTGAGGAAGAGCATGTACAGACTGACGGCCGAATACGCCGTTGGGGGCGGTGCCGGAGGCTGGCAATCGTTATTTGAGAGTGGTATTACTGCCCGATGGTAAAACCGTGCACAACGCCTTTTTTGATCGGAGTTTCAGACGATGAAAGTCCAGTATTTCAAGAGTACGGATACGTTATATATCGAGTTTAGTCGCGGAGAATTGTAGACCCGCGACCTGGATGAAGATACCGTCATCGACATTGATGCCAATGGCCGTATATGTGCGATTACCATGGAACATGCCGGGGAGCGCACTGGCGCCCTCGTTTTTCCTTTGAGGAAGTGGCCGCCTGATTTTTATCTTCAGTCAGCCATCCACCGGGCTGATCACGCCCATCGCCCCCCGCCCGAGCACATGGGTGTAGATTTCCGTGGTAGTCACATCACTGTGGCCGAGCAGCTTCTGGATCGTGCGTATGTCGTAACCCTGCTGCAGCAGCCGCGTCGCGAAGCTGTGGCGGAAGGTGTGGCACTTGACGTGTTTAGTGATGCGAGCCTCTCGCCTGGCCAATGAGACTGCCTTGCGCAGACTGGATTCATGCTGGTGATGGCGCCGAAGTACGCCGGTGCGGGGGTCGACAGCGATGGCGGATGACGGGAACACAAACTGCCAACCCAGCTCTTTGGCTGCCGAAGGGTATTTTCTGGCCAGTGCATAAGGCAAGTAGACTTCGCCGAAGCCGTCTTCCAGATCACGTTGATGCAGTTTTTGGACCAGCGAGATTTGTTCCAGGAGTTGCGGCTTGAGCTGCTGTGGTAACAGGGTCGTGCGATCCTTGTCACCTTTGCCGGAGCGAACAGTGATGGTAGACATTTCAAAGTCGATATCCTTGACACGCAACGACAGTAATTCATTGAGCCGCAATCCAGACCCATAAAGCAGTGACGCCATCGTCTGGTGGATGCCCCGCATGTGACCGATGACCAGCATCGCTTCGGCATGGGTGAGCACTACTGGTAAGCGCGGCTTTATCCGTGCCTTCTCAAACGCGAGTGCCTCAAGCTCAACGCACAAGAATTTTCTGAATAGATAAACCAGCGCATTCAACGCAATGCGTTGTGTTGACGGAGAGCAGCTGCGCTCATTTGCCAGGTTACTCAGAAACTCCTCAACGTGACGCGCTGACATACTGGCCGGGTGTTGTTTGCGATGGAAGAGAATGAACCTCCTTATCCAATGTATGTAGGTCTTTTCTGTTTTCCAGGCGTAGCCGCCATCTCGCATATGACGGCGGATCTGATCCAGCAATTTGACAGGTTTGCCAGGTATTACGGGGCGAATGTCGTCCATGACTTACCCAATAGTACTGTGTATGCGTACAGTATTACTGATTTTCAGGGATTTCAAGGAGGGCTTTTCAGCGACAGGGTGACAATGTACTGCTGAAGGGTGTCGCACGCAGTTGTTTCTGTTGAAGAAATGCGTTTCTATGGTGGACGTATATGATGGAATGGATAATGCGGCGAGAGCCGACTATCCGGACTGTATAAAAAGTGGAAGGTATTAACGTGTTGAACAAGAAGAAAAAATCACGTCGGTCCGCGCACCTATTCTGAAATTAGGCGGCGGCACGTTATACGGTCGACTCCGTATACTTAGCTGTTAGTTGGCCCAGCAAAGACCATCTTCGTTTTACCAGGACAAAGGACACCGTATGGCGAACGCACTCCGTCACAGAACAGCAGCCGTCAGGACTGTGATTACGTCGATTTTCTGGATCGTTGGATTCGCATTGGCAACTGCGCCCGCACATGCGCAATCGGGCCTTACGCCGGCGCAGGTGCGAGCCATTGCCAAAGAAGCCTATGTTTATGGCTATCCGATGGTCGACAACCTGCGCGTGCAGTACGCGTACTTCACCGACCGAGTGGAGGGTCCGGAATACAAGGCGCCCTACAACCAGTTGTTCAACATCCCGCGGGTCTTCACGCCGGAGGATAGGGCAATCCAGACGCCCAACTCAGATACGCCGTACTCCTGATCAGCCTGGACCTTCGGCACCAGCCCATCATCTTCACCGTGCCAACCATCCCAAGGAGCGTTACTGGAGCCTGCAACTAATCGACCTCTACACCCATAACTTCGCCTACCTGGGCACGCGAACCACCGGTAACGGCGGCGGCAGCTACATGGTCGCGGGACCGTCGTGGAAAGGGGAAACGCCCAAGGGCATCACCAAGGTCATCCACAGCGAGACCCATATCGCATCGGCGCAATTCCGTACCCAGCTTTTCAGTCCCGACGACCTGGAGAACGTCAAGAAGATCCAGTCGCAGTATGTCGTGCAGCCGCTGTCGGTGTTCCTCGGGCAGCCCGCAGTTGCAAGGCGCCGGCGATCGCTTTCCCGAAGCCATTGTCGGCGGCCGAACAGAAATCGTCGCTGGAGTTCTTCAACAGCCTCAGCTTCGGCCTGCAGTTCGCCGCGGGTCCATCCTTCCGAAACGGCACTGATACGCGCACGCCCGTATCAATGTCGGCGCCGGCAGGGGTTGGACGTCAACAGCCTTTCGCCCGAGATCAGGGGGGCCATCGAGCAGGGTATCGCCGATGCCTGGGCCGAGAACGAAGTCACGAAACAGCAGCTCGTCGCCGGCAAGCTTGCATCCGGCGACCTGTTCGGCACGCGCGACTACCTGAAGAACAACTACACCTATCGCATGCTGGCGGCCGTGCTCGGCATTTACGGGAATCCAAGCAGGAGGCCATGTATCCGGCCTACTACGCCGACGCGAACGGCAAGCCGCTCTCGGGTGATAGCCGTTACACCCTGCGCTCGCCCCGGCCAGGAACCACCGGTCGACGCCTTCTGGTCAATCACCATGTACGACGAACCGAACAAGTGGCTGGTCGCCAACCCTATATCCCGCTACCTGCTCAATTCGGCCATGCTCGCGCAATTCAAACGCGACGCCGATGGTGGCCTGACCCTGTACGTGCAGAACGCATCGCCGGGCAAGGACAAGGAAGTCAATTGGCTCCCTGCCCCGAAGGGGCCCTTGTCGGTGATCATGCGCCTGTACATCCCCAAGGCCGACGCCCTCGACGGGAAGTGGGTCGCACGGCCCTTCAGCGGACCGGCATGAAGGCCGGCAATGACGTGACAGCGTCCGTCAAGGTGACTCCGGACACCTACATCCGCGCCGAGACCGACCGAGCCTTCCATAACTTCAGTCAGCAGGCCGGCGGTGTCAACCGCTGGTTCTATATCCGCAAGCCGACGCCACTGGACCAGCAATCGGTGGTCAGAATGAATCGGGACACTTTGTATTCAGCGTCCGTCGTGGACACTTCCAAGGGGCCCGACCGTGACGGTGCCGCCATTGCCGGCGGGTCGCTTCATGTCGGTGCAACTGGTTGACAACGACCACTACGCGCCTGCCGTCTACTACGCCCCCGGTACTTATGACCTGCCGCAAGACACGAAGTACCTGGCCGTTATCGTCCGAACCCAAGTGTTGAACCCCAAGGACGATGCGGATATCTGGCGCTGGCCAACAAGCTGCAGGACGCCGTCGCCATCAAGGCGAGCAAGGCCGATCCGTTTCCGCCGATCGAAGTGGGACGCGGCATCGCTTAAAGGCGCTCACGGAGCAATACGAGAAGGACTCAGGCCAGTACAGCAGCTGGAAGGGCATGATGGGGCCGCGCGGCAAGGTCGACGAGAAGACCCGTCATATCGCGGCAGCGGCGGCGTGGGGGCTTGAATCCCGAATGGGATGCAACCTACTTGAACTACAGCGGCGGCCACGACTACCGGGTGTGCCACAAGGCCACCTACCAGGTGCCCGAGAATCATGGCGTTCTGGTCCATCACGATCTATGGCAATGACGGCTACATGAAGAACGAGAACGCCATCGTCGGCTCGTCCAAGCGTCAAGCTGAACGACGACGGCACCTTCACCGTCTACTACGGTTCGAAAGAGGTGTGCGGCGACGTTCCCAACCGGCTGGACGTCACCGAAGGCTGGAACTTCCTCATGCGCGTCTACCGACCAGGGCCGTCGGTGTTGGACGGGCGCTACAAGTTGCCGACGGTGGAGCCGGTTCGGTAAGAACATCTGTGGTGGCCGAGCGCAATCGTCACCCAGTCGCATGACCAACCTGAAGGCCGGCTAACAACCGGTTGCAGCGGACGGCGCTGCGCGCCGCCGCTGAACCGGAGCGTTATGCGTCATTCCCACAATGAACCTCGACGATGCGTCAAAGAGTCGGAGGAGTTCGCTGGTGAGCTCCTTGATTAAATCGACTTGCCCCTCTGTAACGACACTGCAAGGGTCGGCATTGCGGATGTTGCGTGTTCTCTGTCGCTGGAACACTGGCACTCAGTGCGGCGCCTGCTCGTAGAAAGCCTGATGTCATCCGCACTCGTCGTACATCGCTCACAGTTTGAAGCAGTCCTTCGTTCGGTGTGGCTGACATACGCGGCATCTGATTCGGACGTTGCTAAAAGTGACCACAGTGCTCGATCTTGAGTCCGAGCAAGCGGCCAAAAACAT
>CAVXKH010000015.1:0-61944 GCA_963762235.1 uncultured Gammaproteobacteria bacterium
GGTGCGGCTGCCGGAGTAGTCTGATGCAGTCTAAAGCGCGGCGGTAGATATCAGCGCACTATCTGAACTGCTTCCGGCAGCGCGCACCCCACATCACGACACCAACATATCCGCCCTGTTGACGATGAACGACTTCGTGGCAGCCTCGTCCACCGCATACTCTTTGGATTCTATCGTGGTGACAAAGCGGTGGCTGGCCGTTACTGTCTCGCGCGTGAACGCCACGTGCATATAACCCCGGCCGACCAGGTTGGCATAGACCAGGTCGTCCACCAGGGCCGTCACCAGCGGGCTGAACAGGGCGGCGTTACCCTTCCCCAGGATTACGTCAAGCCCCGGCGAACTGACACTGGTGCCGCCAAATTCCACGCCGGCGATTTTTCCGTCGGTGGTGGTCAGCTGTGACGTCCAGGCATTGTGCGTATCCCCGGCCAGCACGACGAGTTGGAGCCCAGCTGCTGCGCGAAGGATAGAATCTCGTCGCGCTCAAACGCGTAGCCGTCCCAGGCGTCCAGGTTGTAGGGGATGGCCGACGCCAGCAGCGCGATCTGCTCGGGTGTGGCACGATTTTCCGCCGCTGCCTTTTTGGCGGCGACAGAGGCCAGCACCGCGGTAACGCCCTTGTCCAGTTGCGGGTTATCGGGGGAGATACCTGGATCCAGTGACTCCAGGATGGGCGCGGGCAGGAGGTAACGGCTCATCAGCACCTGCTGCCCCAACACCTGCCACTGCGCGCTGCTCTGGTTCAGCTGCTCGCGCAGCCAGTCGAGCTGTGTGCTGCCCAGCAGGGTGCGGTTGGGGTCTTCAAAGCCGGCGCGCGCCTGTCCCACATCGATGATGCCGTCCGTGGCAAATCGCTGTAGGTGTATTGCTGGTCGCGCCCGATAATGCGCGTGTCCAGCATCAGCAGGTCCAGCAGATCGCCATACTGGAAACGGCGGTAGATGATGTCGTCCACGTTGGCGGGTGGCCGCACCGGCAGCCATTCGTGCCAGGCCTGCAGCGCTGCCATCTTGCGCTCGGCGAAGCTGCCTTCCGTCCGGGGTCGTGGTTTTCGGCGCCCTCTCGCCAGGCTGTCGTTGGCCACCTCGTGATCGTCCCACACGATGACGAAAGGGTGGGCCGCGTGGGCCGCCTGCAGGTCCTCATCACCGCGGTACTGCGCGTAGCGGGTGCGGTAGTCGGCGAGGGACAGTAATTCATTGGTCGGTGCTACCACCCGCCCGAACTCCTCGGCGCGCTCGCTGGCGTAACCTTCGGCGCTGTACTCGTAGAGGTAGTCACCCAGGTGCAGCACGGCGTCGACCTTCTGGTTGGCGACTTCCCGGTACACGTTGAAAAATCCGGCGGGGTAATTGGAACAGGACACCACCGCAAAGGTGGCGGCCTCGATAGCGCCCTGTGGCAGGGTGCGGGTTCTGCCCGCCATCGACGTCTTGTTGACGGTGAGAAAGCGGTAATAGTAGACGGTGTTAGGCTGCAGGCCTTCCACGTCGACCTTGACCGTGTAGTCAACGTCCGCCGCGGTGTTGCCGCTGCCCTGTTTTACTTTATTGGCAAAGGCGGCATCCGTGGCCACTTCCCAGCCGACCCAAACCTGTCCGTCCGTCTCGGGGGTGACCCGGGTCCAGATGATGACCCGGTCCGTCAGCGGGTCACCGGAGGCGACGCCGTGATTAAAATCGGCAGGCAGGGTATTCAGCGCATTGGAATTGTTGGAGCCGCTGGAGCAGGCGATCAGGTTGCTGCCCAGCAGCGGGATCAGGGCGCTGGAGGCCAGCGCCTTGATCAGTGTGCGACGTTTGAAATCAGGAGGCGTGGTCATGGGTGGTTCCTCTTATTTTGGGGTGGGAACAATACTATGCCTGGTACAAGGCATTCGTGTTACAAGGCTGCTGCAGTATATAGCCTGGAGAGCCTGTGACGCTATCGGGGGATGACCGCACTCAAACCATGCGCGGATGCTCGCTGACGGTGCCGCCCTCCACGGGAAACTGGCCGCCCGTGCAAAAACTGGCCTCATCCGAGGCCAGGAACAAGTGCCATCGCCGCCACTTCCTCCACCGTACCCAGGCGGCCCATGGGCGACATGCGCTTGAGCCGGTCCTCGATGAACGGCGTATCGACAAGCGCCTTGCGCAAAATATTGGTCAGCGTGGCCCCCGGGTGAATGGAGTTGACGCGGATATTGAGGCCCTCCGTCGCGCAGTACACCGCGACCGATTTGGTCAGGCCGACCACGCCGGCCTTGGACGTGGTGTAGGCCACATCCGAGGGAATCGCCAGGTAGGAGGTGGACGAGGCCGTATTGACGATGGCGCCGCCGCTGGCATCCGGGTTTTCGCGCATCAGGGCAATGGCGGTCTGGCAGCCCAGCATCATGCCGGTCAGGTTGACCGCCAGCAGCCGGTTCCAGGTCGCGACATCCGCCTCCACAATCGACTGGTTACTGACAATGCCGGCATTGTTGAGCAGGGCGTCGAGCCGCCCGTACTCGCTGCGCAGGGTCTGCGCCAGTGCCTGCCAATCCGCTTCACTGCTGACGTCCAGGGCGGCGAAGCGCGCGCCGCATGCGCGGCTTACCTGCAGGCCGGCTTCTTCATCCACATCGGCCAGCACCACCCGCGCGCCCTCGGCGCAAAAGCGCCGCACCATACCCTCACCGATCCCGGACGCACCGCCGGTAATGACGACCACTTTATCCTGCATCCTGCCGTTCATTGCGGGGTGTAAGTGCCGCTCAGGTCTGCGGGTCCGTTGTAAATGAAGCTGTAGTGACGGGACTGGAACAGCCACTGGCCGTCCTGTTTGACATAGGTGTCGAGGTAGCGGCTGAGCACGGTGCTGGCGTTACCCTGCAGGTCGCGGGTGTACTCGTGCAGGTACCAGTGGCCGCTGGCGGTATCGCCCTCGACCTTGAACAGGCAGGAACTGGGCAGCATCAGGGCGAATTCAAAGCTGCCCATCATCTGTTGCCACAGGGCCAGGATATTGTCCCGGCCGCTCACCGGATTCCCCAGCAGGTTCCATACGCCGTCCGCGGCCCAGGTGGCGACCCAGGCGTCGGCATCGCGGCGGTTTACCGCATCCGCGTAGCGGCCCATGAGGTTTCTCAGGGCCAGTTCGTCTTCCAGTGCATTCATGGTGGTCTACCGGTGGCTTTATTGGAGAGTAACTGTAGCGCCAGTGGGGGTTAAAAAGAAACAGACGAGACTGTTTTTTAATGGGATGTGCTGTTACTATCTGCCCCCCTGATCTGCCGGTCAGTAAAAACCGCTAACACACCCGAGGTGAGCTGATGGATTTGAGTGCCTTTCCCTATCTGCAGGGCAACTATGCGCCGGTCGCTGAAGAGCGCGATTGTAGCGAAGAGCAACTGACTATCGAGGGCGAAATCCCGCGCAAACTGGCGGGTGCCTTTATGCGCGATGGCGCCAACGTCGCGTTCCAGCCCAACCATTATGTGTATCCGCTGGATGGCGATGGCATGGTCCACGCGGTGTATTTCCGCGACGGGCATGTCCACTACAAAAACCGCTGGGTGGAAACCAGCCACCTGAAAACCGAGCGAAAATTCAACCGCATGATTTACGGCAGTGTCGGCAAAATCGTGCCGGTGCCACAGGAGGTGATTGACGCCGGTGGCGAACCCAATCCCGTGCGCAATACCGCCAATACCAATGTGCTGTACCACGGCGGCAAGCTGTTCGCGATGTGGGAGGGCGGCTTTCCCGCACCTGCTCAACAACGATCTGTCCACCGTTGGCCTGTACGACTACGACGGCACGCTCAAGCCCGGCGATGCGCTGACCGCGCATCCGAAGGTGTGTCCCGATACCGGGCAACTGGTGTCCTGTACCCAGCGCTGGGACAGCTCCAATTACTGGGTGCAGATTTTCGACGCCAGCGGCAAACACATGAAGACGATTCCGGTGGCGTTTGAGCGCAAGGGCATCATCCACGATCTGCAGATCACCCCCAACTACGTCATCATTTTTTACGCGCCCGCTTTCCACAGCCTGGAAAAAGCCATGAAGGGTGAAAATCCCTTTATGTGGGAACCTGAGCTGGGCACCAAAGTCGTCGTCATCCCCAGGGACGGCACAGGCAAGCAGATGGTGTTCGAAACCGATCCCTTCTTCAGCTGGCATTTCTGCAACGGCTTCGAGCAGGGCGCCAGGATCATTCTCGATTACGTCTGGATCAATTCCATTCCGTTTACCACGGAGCAGGGCAGTGGCGTGGAGAAGCAACCGCGCCGCATGCACCGCATGACCCTGGACCTGGTAACGAAGCAGGTGACCGATGAGCAGTTTTCTGATGTCTTTTGCGAGTTTTCCCGGGTGGACGAACGCCGCATGGGCAAGGATTATCGCTACGGTTTCGCCGCGTCCTCCAATCGCGAGTGGGGCGATGCGCATGGTTACAACTGCACTGGCCGCTACGATTTCAAGACGGGCGAGACCAAGCTGTGGGAATTTGGACCCGAGGCCAATGCCGGCGAGCCGGTACACGTACCCAATCCGGACAGTGAGCGCGAGGAAGACGGCTGGGTGATGTGCTTCGTGCACAACCCCGGTGAGGGCGCCTTTCTCTCCATTCTCAGTGCCGGTGATTTCGACAACGGTCCCGTCGCCAAGGTGCATATCCCGGGGCGCGTGCCCAACGGCTTCCACGCCAACTGGATGCAGGGCCTGACACTCAACTGAGACTCGATTAACACGTAACTACAGACGCGATCACCCGGAGCCTTGCGGCATGACCAGTCGACCTGAGATGGACTTGAGCATCTCACCTTATCTGCAGGGCACTTATGCCCCCGTGCTCGAGGAATACGACTTCGGGCAGGGCGCGGGCGGCTTGCGCGTCGACGGCGAAATTCCCGAGAATTTGCGCGGCGCTTTTATGCGCAACGGGCCGAACATCGCCTGGCAGCCCGACCACTATGTGTATCCCGCCGATGGTGATGGCATGGTGCACGCCGTGTACTTCGCCGATGGCCGGGTGCATTACCGCAACCGCTGGGTGCGCACCGCGGGCTTTCAGGTCGAGGAAAAACTCGGCCGTTCCTGTTATGGCAGTATCGGGAAAATCCGGATGCCGGATGCGCAGACCCTCGCCGCCGGTGGCCCACCCAGCCCATTGAAGAACCTGGCCAATACCAATGTCGTGTATCACGGCGGCAGGTTGCTGGCGCTGTGGGAGGTGGGCAATGCCCATGAACTGACGGCGGATCTGGCCACGGTGGGGGAGTGGGATTATGACGGCGCGCTGACAGGCGGGTGACGGCCTGACCGCCCATCCGAAAATCTGCGGGCGCACCGGCGAGCTGGTGACCTGCACGCAGCGCTGGGCCGCGCCGTTTTATACGCTGCGTATCATGGATAAAAAGGGTAAGCAGATTTTATCGAAAGTGGTGGAGATGCCCGATCGCGCGGTGATGCACGATATGCAGATCTGCGGTGATTACGTGGTGATCTTCTATCCGCCCGCATTCACGAACCTGGATGCAGGACTCACCGGCGGCAATCCGTTCAGCTGGCACGGCGACCGGCCGACCCGCATCTGCGCCATACCCAGGGACGGCGGCGAGCCCGTCTGGTTCGAGACATCGACGTTTTTCAGCTGGCACTTCACCAACGGTTTCCAGAGCGGCGACACGCTCTATGTTGACTATGTGTGGATGGCCAGCGTACCGTTTGCGCTGGATCCCAACAGCGGCCTGGAACGGCAGACCCGCAATATGCATCGCATGACACTGAACCTGAAAACCGGTGCAGTCAGTGACGAGAAACTCGGACCCACCTATTGTGAATTCGGCAGGGCGGATGACCGCCGCTGCGGCCTGCGTTATCGCTACGGTTTTGCCGCCGCCTCGGATAGCGCTGAATGGGATGGACCCAACCACGGCTACAACGGTGTTATCCGTTACGACATGGATAGCGGCGCTTCCAGCTTCTGGGACTACGGCGCCGGCGCCAGCGCGGGCGAACCGGTGCATGTGCCCGACCCCGGCAGTGAGCGGGAAGAGGACGGTTACCTGATGAGCTATGTGACTCACCCGCAGGAGGGCGCGTTCCTGTCTATCCTCAGTGCCGGCGATATTGAGCGCGGACCACTGGCCCGTGTGTTTATTCCCAGCCGGGTGCCCAACGGTTTCCACGCCAACTGGATGCCCGGGCTGACCTTCCGGGCGAGCCTCTAATGACAAACGCCAACACAAAGAACGTTAAGTGAGACCTCACCCATGACGACACAATCAATACGCCACGCAAGTATCAGGAGTCATCAATGCCGCTGGATAAAGAAAAATTTCTGCAAGCCTATCGCACCATGCGCACGATCCGCGACTTCGAGTACCGGGTCAGCGATGAATTCGGCAAGGGCAATATTCCGGGGTTCCTGCACCTGTACGCCGGACAGGAAGCGATTGCCACCGGCATGTGCATGAACCTCGACGACGATGACTACATTGTCAGCACCCATCGCGGCCACGGCCACTGTATCGCCAAGGGCGGCGACGTCGGCGATATGATGAAAGAGATCATGGCCAAACAGGGCGGCAGCTGTGCGGGCAAAGGCGGCTCGATGCACATCGCAGCGATCGAGAAGGGAATGTTGGGCGCCAATGCGATTGTCGGTGGCGGTCCGCCGCTGATTGTCGGCGCCGCGCTCTCGGCCAAAACACTCGGCACCGATCGTGTCGGCGTGTCCTTTACCGGCGACGGCGGCTCCAACCAGGGCACCACCTTTGAAGCCATGAACCTGGCGGTGGTACTGCAGGTACCGGCGATTTTCCTGTTTGAGAATAACGGCTACGGCGAGGGTACTGCAGCCGGCTATGCGGTGGGCTCCAAGGATATCGCCAGTCGCGCAGCTGCCTTTGGCATGCCCGCGTTGAAAGTGGACGGTGCGGATATTTTTGCCGTGTATGACACCTGCCAGAAAGCGGTGAAGCACTGTCGCGCCGGCAAGGGTCCGATCACCATTGAGGCCAGCATTACCCGCTTCCGCGGCCATTTCGAGGGCGATGCCCAGGCCTACCGCGGCAAGGACGAGGTCAAGCGCCTGATGCGGGATATGGACTGCCTCAAGATCGCCAGCGACAACGCCATCAAGAAAAAGCTGGTGACGAAGGCGCAGTTGAACAAGATCGACGAGGAAGTGGCCGCGTATATCGATGCGGCCGCCAAGGCCGCCCTGGCTGCTCCCGGTCCGGACGTGTCGGAGTTGTTGACTGACGTCTACAGCTCCGCGTATTGAACTACGGTTTTAACGACGGCCCCAAGCACAGCGTGTTAACGCACACAGAATCTGGAGTAACCAAGTAATGCCAATCAAGACCTATAGACAAGCCATCAACGAGGCCATGGCGCAGGAAATGCGCCGCGACAGTACGGTCATCGTGATCGGTGAGGACGTCGCCGGTGGCGCCGGCTGTGACGGTGATCGCGATGCCTACGGCGGCGTGATGGGCGTCACCAAAGGCCTGTTTCCGGAGTTCGGTGAGCGCCGCGTGATCGATACACCGATTACCGAATCGGCCATCATGGGCGCCGCCGCCGGTGCGGCCCAGACCGGTTTGCGCCCGATTGCGGAACTGATGTTCATGGATTTCCTGGGCGTGTGTTTCGACCAGATCTACAACCAGGCGGCGAAGTTTCGCTACATGTTTGGCGGCAAGGCGCAGTGTCCGATGGTGGTGCGCACCATGGCCGGCGCGGGCCTGCGCGGCGGCGCTCAGCACTCGCAGAACCTGACGCAGATGGTGACCATGGTGCCGGGCCTGAAGGTGGTCTGCCCCACCAACGCCTACGATGCCAAGGGTCTGTTGATCACTGCGATTCGCGACAATGATTGCGTCATCTTTGTGGAGGATAAGTTCCTCTACGAGACCAGTTGTGAAGTGCCCGATGAGATGTACACCATTCCCTTTGGCGAGGCGCGTTTTCTGCGCGAGGGCACCGACGTCACCATCGTCGGCATTTCCAATACGGTGAATAAAGCCGTTGCCGTGGCGGATCGACTGTTGCGCGGAAGGCATCACCTGTGATGTTATCGATCCGCGCACCACGTCGCCGCTGGATGAAGAGGCCATTATCGAAAGCGTCGAGACCACCGGGCGCCTGGTGGTGGTGGACGAGATGACACCGCGCTGCGGCCTGGCGGCGGATATCTCCAGTATCATCGCGGAAAAAGCGTTTGGCGCGCTGCGCGCCCCCATCATGAAAGTGACTGCCGCTCATTCGCCTATCCCGTTTGCACCCGCGCTGGAAGACGCCTGGATGCCACAGGAGAGCGATATTGAAGCGGCGGTACGTTACGTGCTGGGGTACAAGCGATGAGTACACTGCATGCCCTCACCGTGCCCAAGTGGGGAATGTCCATGGAAGAGGGCGAGATTTCCCAATGGCGCGTGGCGGTGGGCGACAAGCTTGCCGTCGGCGATGAAGTCGTCGATATCGAAACGTCCAAGATCGTCAACGCGGCGGAAAGTCCGGTCGCTGGCACGCTGGTGCGGATAGTGGGCGAGGTGGGCCAGACACTGAAGGTTGGCATGTTGCTGGGGGTGGTCGCCACGGGCGCTGCCAGTGACAAGGACATCGATGCGTTTGTCGCCGGGTTTGTACCGGATGCGGCGGGCGCCGCACGGGCCCAGGGCTCTGCTGCGACAGCCGCGGTTGCCCCGGCCCCGCAGGCGCAGCCGGCAGTGCAGGCAGCGGCTGTCGCCAGTCCCGCACCCGCAGCAGCGGGCGCACTGTCACAGGGTCCGGACGATTCGACGGTCAATGCGTCGACCGTCGCGCGGCGCATCGCCAAAGCGCACAACATCAACCTGCACAACGTTCCCGCCACGGGCCGCCATGGGCGTGTTTCGAAGCACGATGTCGAGCAGGCCGGCGGCATTCGCATTGCAGGCGAAACCGCTGGCGGGTGTTGCCGCCTCGTCCAACGGGCCGCAGCGTTCCACCGCGGATGATTCGCACATTGCCTCCACCCCGGTGGCCAGGCGTATGGCGCGTACCCTGAACATCAACCTCAATGATGTGACGGCCACCGGTAAGCGCGGCCGTGTCAGTAAGGACGATGTCGAGCGCGCGGCAGTGACTGCCACCGGTGTGGCGTTTTATCGGGAACAGAAACTCAGCAGTATGCGCAAGACCATCGCCGCGCGACTGACCGAATCCAAGCAGACCATTCCCCACTACCGCGTCAGCGTGGATATCGAGATCGACAGCCTGTTGCAACAGCGCGCCTACATGAACGGCAAGCTCGGGCACAAAATTTCCGTGAACGATTTTGTGATCAAGGCCTGCGCCAGCGCGCTGGGTCAGGTGCCGGAAGTGAACGTGCAGTATACCGGAGACTGTATTCGCCAGTTCGACCAGGTCGACATTTCCATCGCGGTCGCGGTGAAAGGCGGATTGATCACCCCGGTGGTGCGCAATGTCGGTGCCAAGGGTTTGCCGCAGATCGCGGCCGAGTCCAGTGACCTGGCGCGTCGCGCGCAGGCTGGGTCGTTGAGTGTGGATGAATTCCAGGGCGGGACCTTCAGTATTTCCAACCTGGGCATGTTCGGTGTGGATCAGTTTGACGCCATCATCAACCTGCCGCAGGCGGCGATTCTGGCGGTGGCGGCGGGCGTTAAAAAGCCCGTGGTGCGCGGTGACAGCATTGTCGCGGCAACCGTGATGCGGGTGTCCCTGTCCGCCGACCACCGGGCGATCGACGGCGCCGTGGCGGCGCAGTTCCTGCAATCACTGAAGGGCTTTCTGGAAAATCCGGCATCGATGCTGTTGTGAGACTGTGAGATAACACTATGAGCAACCAAGTACCCATCGCCGCAGGTTTATTTACCTGGCCTGCCGCCAAACCGGCCCTGCTGGCCAGTCGCTGCCGCCAGTGCGGGATTGCCAGCTTTCCGGCGGCTGATTCCTGTATGGCCTGTTCCGGCCAGGATGTTGCGGTGGAGGAGTTGCCCGGTCGCGGCACGCTCTGGACCTGGACGATTCAGCAATTTATGCCGAAGACTCCCTATAAGAGCAATGAGACGGCGCAGACGTTCAAACCCTACGGGGTCGGCTATGTCGAGCTGCCCGGGGGTGTGCGGGTGGAAGGTCGCCTGACCGAGAACGATCCGCAGAAGTTGCGTATCGGTATGCCGATGGAGGTGGTCTTCGAGCCGTATCGCACCGAGGACAATGGCGACGAGGTGATCAGCTTTTTCTTCAAGCCGGTCAATTGATGCCCCGCGCAGGGCATGTTCCAGCACAAGAGTAACTGAGAGAGAGCGCAATGGATGTAGCAATAGTCGGTATAGGTATTCACCCCTTTGGTCGCACCCCGTCCCGCAACGGACTGCAGCAGGGCGCCTACGCGGCGCGCCTTGCCCTCAAGGATGCAGGTATTGAGTGGCGCGACATCCAGTTTGCCTTCGGCGGCAGCGCCAGTGCCGGCAGCGCTGACGCGCTGGTGAATGAACTGGGGCTGACCGGCATACCCTTTATCAATGTGGCCAACGGTTGTGCCACCGGTGGCAGTTCGCTGATCTCGGCATTTAATGCGATTAAATCCGGTCAATACGATATCGGCATGGTGGCGGGCTTCGACAAGCACGACCGCGGCGCCTTCAATGCCGATCCGAAGGAACTGGGTATCGGCGAGTGGTACGGCGAGGTGGGCATGATGATGACCACCCAGTTTTTCGCCATGAAAATCCAGAAGTACATGCACGATTACGGCATCACCACCCCGACCCTGGCCAGGGTTGCCGAGAAGGCCTTCATCAATGGCGCCAAAAATCCCAACGCCTGGCGCAGGGAGCCGATCGGCGTGGAGGAGATCGCCAACTCCACGATGGTGAACAACCCGCTGACCAAGTTCATGTTTTGCTCGCCTGCGGAGGGCGGCGTGGCGCTGGTGTTGTGCCGGGCGGATCACGCCACGCGCTACACCGACACCCCGGTGTACCTGAAGGCCGCGACCATGCGATCGCGGCGCTTTGGCTCCTTTGAAGTGTTCGCCCCCAGCCAGGCGCTGCAGCAGGTGGATGGCCCCACGGTGGATGCGTCCAAAGCGGCTTTCGAGATGGCGGGAGTTGGACCGCAAGATATGCATGTCATGCAGTTGCAGGATACCGAGGTCGGCGCCGAGATCATGCACATGGCCGAGAACGGCTTCTGTGAACACGGCGCACAGGAGGCGCTGATCCAGGCCGGCGCCACGCATATCGGCGGCAGCATGCCGGTCAATACCGACGGTGGCTGCCTGGCCAACGGCGAACCGATAGGCGCATCCGGTTTGCGCCAGGTCTATGAAAATGTGCTGCAGCTGCGCGGGCAGGCGGGCGAACACCAGGTCCCCGGCAATCCGCAGCTGGCGTATACCCATGTGTACGGCGCACCGGGAATCAGCGCAGTCACGATCCTGCAGCGCTAGTGCAACAGCAAAGAGGTTGGTCCTATGAATGAGAAAGTAACACTGACGCCGCAGCAGATCGCGGCCCGCCACCCCTCAGAGACATTCCAGGACCTTCTCGACCTGGAAAAGGTTGATGTGCCAGCGGCATTGCGCGAGAGCACGGATACCTATCTCGGTTGTGAAGATCTCCCCGTCGAGCGTTATATTTCACAGCGAATTTTTTGACCGGGAAGTGGAAAAGGTCTGGCGCAAGACCTGGCAGGTGGCCTGTCGCGAGAGCCGGCTGCGCAATCCCGGCGACTACTTTGTCTACGACATCGTTAACGATTCCATCCTGTTGACGCGCACTGAAGCGGGCGAGCTGAAAGGATTTTACAATTCCTGCCTGCACCGTGGCCGGGCCCTGAAGCGCGGAGCGGGGCGCACCGAAATCCTGCGCTGCCCCTACCACGGCTGGAGCTGGAAGCTGGACGGTGAATTCGACAGCGCGCCCTGTCAGTGGGATTTTCCCCATGTGACAGCGGATACCAACAAGCTGCCGCAGGTGCGCGTGGCGACCTGGGGCGGCTGGGTCTTCATCAATATGGACGATGAAGCGCCCGGACTGGAAGAGTACATGGGCGTATTGCCCGCGCACATGAACCAGTGGAAACACGAGCAGCGCTATGTCTCGCTGCATGTGGAGAAAGTGATTGCCGCCAACTGGAAAGTGGCGCTGGAAGCGTTTATCGAGTCTTACCACGCCATCGCCACGCATCCCCAGCTGATGCCGTTCCAGGCGATTGATAACTCCCAGTACGATGTCTGGGGCGATCATGTCAGTCGCACGATTACGGCCTACGGCGTGCCCAATCCCACCCACGCCGACCAGTTTACCGAGCAGGATTCCATGGATGCGATGATGGAGCTGGCCGGCAGCTGAGGATCGTCCGCGTACTGGCGCCCGGCCAGACGGCGCGGGAAAAACTCGCCGAGGTCGCGCTGCCCACCGTCAACGAACAGTCCGGTGAGGATTTCACGGCACGCGCCACCATGTCCGAGTTGATGGACTCGACGCTGTACCTGCTGTTTCCCAACTTTGCCCCATGGGCCGGTCACGGCACTGTCATCACCTATCGCCATCGCCCCAACGGCGATGATGTCGACAGTTCCATCATGGATATCTTCCTGCTGACACGCTATCCCGAGGGCACTGCGCCCCCGGACGATGCGCCGACCTACCGTCTTGGCATCGACGAGCCGTTCAGCGATGCCGCGGAGGTCATGGGGGCTGGCCTGTCCAATGTGTTCAACCAGGATGGCGCCAACCTGCCGCAGGTGCAGAAGGGCCTGAAGGCGTCGAAGAAAGGCGCGGTCACCCTGGGCAACTACCAGGAAGTGCGCATCCGGCACTTCAACCAGACGCTGGACAAGTATCTCAACGCCTGAACTCATGCTTTCGATTGCACGTAAGAGCCAATTACAATGAACGATTTGCTACAGCCATTTTTACTTGAGGGCAAGGTCGCCCTCGTCACCGGCGCCTCCAGCGGCTTCGGCCTGCACTTCGCGCCGCTGCTGGCACGCGCGGGAGCGCAAGTGGTGCTGGCGGCCCGGCGCACCGATCTGATCCAGGCGGAAGCCGACAGGATCAACAGCGCCGGTGGCAAGGCCCTGGCCGTCACCATGGACGTGACCAGCAGCGCGAGCATCGCCGCGGCGCTCGATCAGATCGAAGACGTTTTTGGCGTGGTCACCGTGGTGATCAATAATGCCGGTATCACCATTCCGAAGCTGCTGCTGGACCTGAGCGACGAGGATTGGACCAATGTCATCGATACCAACCTCAATGGCGTGGCCTATGTCACGCGGGAAACCGCCCGGCGCATGATCGCCGCCGGCAGCGGCGGCAGCATCGTCAATATCGCCTCCATTCTGGCCGAACGCGTGCAGAAGGCCCTGACCAATTACGCCGCATCCAAAGCCGCCGTGGTGCAGTTCACCAAGGTCGCTGCGCTGGAATTGGCGCAGCACAATATCCGCGTCAATGCGCTTGTGCCCCGGCTATTTCCAGACGGCATTGAATCGCGACTGGTTCAAGACCAATGAGGGCCAGGCGCTGATCAAGCGTATTCCGCAGCGCCGCACCGGCAATCTGGACGAACTCAACGGCCCGCTGTTGTTGCTGGCCTCCGACGCCGGTTCCCTGATGACGGGCGCGGCAATCACGGTGGACGGTGGACACGTGCTGTCCGATCTGTAGCGGCTGAATTTTTTTCACCAACCTGAAGGGACTGATGCCTTGATAAACAATCCGTTGAGCGCCGAGCGTATCACGCGTGACGGCGCGCTGTGGGGCAACAGGACCATCGCCCAGGGCGCCTGGCAGAAAGCCGCAGGAACGCCCCGACGAGGTCGCGATCTACCTGGAGGGCGAGCCCTCGATTACCTATGCCTCGATCGCGGATGAAGCCCGGCGGCTGATCAGCGGTTTGCAACAGCTGGGCATGCAGTCCGGGGATGTGATCAGTTTCCAGCTGCCCAACTGGCGTGAGTCGGTGGTGGTGGATATCGCCGCCTGTGCGCTGGGCCTGATCGTCAACCCGGTGATCCCGATTTACCGCGATCACGAACTGCGCTTCATACTCAAGGATGCCGGGACGCGCCTGATCTATATTCCGGAGCAGGTGCGCAGCCTGGAGTTTCCGTCCATGCTCGCCGCGCTGCGCGGCGAATTGCCGGATCTTGAGTATGTCGTCACCGTGCGCGCCGCAGCAGCAGCATGACGGCATGCTGCGTTATGAGGACCTGGTGGACAATGCGCCGGTGGACCTGGCCACGCTGCCCACGGTAGACCCCAACTCGGTCAAGGCGATCCTGTATACCTCCGGCACCACGGGCACGCCCAAGGCGGTGATGCACAGCCACAATACGCTGGCCCGCGTGATCCAGAATTCACTCGATTACTGGCAGATGGACGAGCGCGACGTGATGTTGATGCCATCCCCGGTCACCCATATCACCGGCTACGGCTCCGGCATGGTGTTGCCGTTCATCACGCCGGTGAAGTCTGCGCTGATGCATCGCTGGGATGCCGACGCCGCGGTGGCGTTTATCAACGAGGTTGGCGCGACCGCCAGCGTTGGGGCGACGCCGTTTCTGGTGGAGCTGATTGCCGCGGCAAAGCGCCACAATACCGGCCTGCCCAGCATGCGCCTGTTTGCCTGCGGCGGAGCTGCGGTGCCGCCGCAGGTGATCAATGACGCCTGTGCCGCGCTGGACAACTGCCGCGCGTTTCGTGTCTACGGCAGCACGGAAACGCCGGTGATTACGCAGGGCTTTGTCGGCGCCGGACAGCAACAACTGGCGGCGGAAACCGACGGGCTGATTTATGGGTACGAGGTAAAAATACTGGATGAGCAGGGCCGGCCACTGCCGCCCGGCGAGGACGGGGAGATCGCCGCGCGCGGTGCGGGCATGATGCTCGGCTATGCGGACCCGCAGCAGAACGCCGAGGCGCATGACCGCGAGGGTTTCTTCCTGACCGGTGATATCGGTCATGTCACGCCGGATAACGCTATCCTGATTACCGACAGGAAGAAGGACATCATCATCCGCGGCGGGGAAAACATCAGCGCCAAGGAAGTCGAGGATGTGTTGCACGATCACCCGGCTATCCGTGAAGTGGCGGTGGTGGCAATGCCGCACGAGCGGCTGGGGGAGGGCGTGTGTGCCTTCATCGTTCCCGCGTCCAGGGACAGCGCGCTGGACCTGGCCGCTGTCGCCCGGTTCGCGGATGAGGCCCTGCTGGCCAAACAGAAAATTCCCCAGCACATCGAGCTGGTCTCCGAGCTGCCGCGCACGGCCAGCGGCAAAGTGCGCAAGGATGTACTGCGCAGGCAGATCCGGGACATCCTGGCAGGGGCGCGCTGATGGCACGCTACAATCGCAGGACAACGGCGGAACAGGTCAGTGAGGGTATCGACCTGACGGGCAGGAATGCGCTGGTAACGGGCGCCAATACCGGCCTGGGTATGGAAACGGCACGCGTGCTCGCCCTGCGCGGCGCGCACGTCACCATGGCCTGTCGCAACCTGGAAAAAGCCGAGCAGGCCAGGCGCTCGATTGTGGATGCTGCCGCTGGCCGCATCGACGCAAGCCAGCTCGATCTGCTGGAACTGGACCTGAACTCACTGGCCAAAACACGGCAGTCCGCACAGGTATTCAATAGCCGGGGCCTGCCGCTGCACCTGCTGGTCAACAACGCCGGCATCATGATTCCGATGGAGCGGCGCACCGAGGACGGCTTTGAAGCCCATCTGGGGATCAATCATCTCGCCCATTTCCTGTTTACCAACCTCATCCTCGATGCACTGCAGGCCGCCGGCCGCGCCCGCGTGGTCGTGCTGGCCTCCTCGCCATGGGCATGGCGACACTCACGCCGGCGCTGCAGGACCTGAACTGGGAGCGGCGTAAATTCAGCGGTTTCCGCTCCTACGGTGACTCCAAGTTGATGAACCTGATGTTTGCACGGGAGCTGAACCGGCGCTGCGGCAAGAACGGGATCGTGGCCAATGCGCTGCACCCGGGTGTCATCGCCACGGAGCTGGCCAGGGATCAGTCCCTGCCCTTTATGGCGTTGGGTATTTTCATGCTGCCCTTCATGAAGTCGGTACCGTGCGGCGCAGCGACCACCGTCTATGTCGCAACCAGTCCCGAATACCAGATGCGCGGTGGCCTGTACTTCAGTGATTGCCGGGAGAAAAAGCCCGACAACAAACTGGCGCTGGATGACAAGGTCTGCGGCGCGGTCTGGCAGCGCAGCTGCGAGCTGACCGGGCTGGAATCCTGAAGGTCTGCCGCGCAGGAAGACGCAGCACGATTGGACTACAACCATTACCCAACACGATACGGCGACAGGTGATTTGATATGACGACACTGGCAGGAAAGACAGCAGTAATTCTCGGAGCGTCCGGCAGGGCCAATTTTGGTTCGGCAATTGCGCGGCGTCTCGCGGCGGAGGGTGCAAACATTGTGGTGGCCGCGCGGCGCAGGGAGCCGCTGGAGCAGCTCGCATCGGAGTTGGGCGGCACAGCGGTAGCCTGTGATGTCACCCGCGATGGCGATATTGAGAAGCTGTTCAAGCAGGCCTCGGATACCTATGGACGGGTAGACATTGC
Organism: uncultured Gammaproteobacteria bacterium; assembly: GCA_963762235.1. GTDB lineage: Bacteria > Pseudomonadota > Gammaproteobacteria > Pseudomonadales > Halieaceae > Marimicrobium. Next base: position 16,582 of record CAVXKH010000015.1, read on the forward strand.
GGTATTCTCTGCAGGCATCCACTCCGGCGTCGCCATCGCCGAATTGAGCGCGGAGGCGATCCGACCCACGCTGGAAATCAGCTTTATCGGCGCGCTGCTGTTTTTCAGGTATGCGGCGGCAGCGATGACCGAGGGCGGTTCGGTAATCACCATCTCCTCCCTCACCGCGCGCATTCCCGGTCCCGGCCTTGCAGCGTATTCCGCGGCCCGCGCCGGCATTGATTACGCCATCAAGGTCGCGGCGGTGGAGTACGGCGAGCAGCAGGTGCGCTTCAATTCCATCGCCGCCGGTTTGATCCAGACCGATATGACCGATGCCTTTTTCTCCATGCAATCGATTATCGATGGACATATCAACGCCACACCCTGCGGGCGCATGGGCACTCTCGATGATATGGCCGAGGCGGCGTTGTTCCTTGCCGATGGCCAGCGCTCGGGCTACATCAACGGCCAGGTACTCGATCTTGCCGGCGGGCAGCAGAATGGCCGGCTGCCGCGCTATTAATTTTTTGACCAACGACATAAACCGTACCGGGGAGAATCAACATGGCAGACGCCGAAATGCAGGGTTACGAGGATGTCACGCTTTACCAACTGAGCGATGAGCGCGAGCAGGAATTGCTGCGGAAACAGATCGAATGCAATTTCATCTGGACCAACAAGGCCGGGCATGGTCTCGGCGTGATCATGAATTACGTCGCCCGCAACGGTTCCATCTGGGTAACGGCGACCAGTCAGCGGGCGCGTGTGAAGGCATTGCGCCGGGACCCCAGGGCATCGGTGGTGATTTCCAGCATGGGTACCGACATGGGTCCCGGCAAGACCATTACCTATATGGGCCGCGTCATTATTCATGACGACCAGGCCACCAAGGACTGGTTCTATCCGGCGATGGCGGGCATTATCTCGCCCGTATCCTGCGCCTACGGTGGAAGCGGCGATCAAGCACCTGGACACGCCACTGCGGGTGATTCTGGAATTGGTGCCGGAGAAGGCCATCAAGTTCGACGGCGACAGTATTTCCAAGGCCTCCTATGACGGCAAGGTCCCGGGCCACGAGGCGTAGTTGCCTGCTCGCCACTGTTGACACTAACGCTGTGTCACGGGCATCGTGGCACGCTATACTGCGCGGGTGCGAGGCTTGAATTCAGCGATGGCGAGTTCCCCGTGCTGTCATCTTCAACGCGAGAATAATTTCCGCCATGGCCCTACGCCGCGTACTCCTGCCCGTTCTGATTGTGCTGCCGGTTGTTGCTGCTGCGTGGGCTTACCTGGCCGTGACAGGGTCTCTGGGTGAACCACAGGGTATCGGCGAAATAGCGAGTCAGCCACGCGAGGCAGGCTTGGCTCGCGAGGCGCAGCAGCGCCAGCGCGCAGCCCGCGGGAAGCTGCCCGTCGGCGGAACAGCGTGCCCTGCCGGAAAAGCAAATCCTGTTCGGTGACCTGCATGTCCACACCACCTATTCTTCCGATGCCTATAATTACAGCCTGCCCATGTACCAGGGCGAAGGTGAGCACCCGCCGGGCGACGCCTGTGATTTTGCCCGCTATTGCTCGGGTCTGGATTTCTGGTCAATCAATGACCATGCGGAAGGCCTGACACCGCAGTTGTGGGCACAGGAGAAAGACATGGTGCGACAGTGCAACGCGGCTGCAGGTGATCCGGCCAATCCTGATATGGTGACTTTCCTCGGCTGGGAGTGGACCCAGATCGGGGCTACGGCGGAAAACCATTACGGCCATAAAAACGTGGTCCTGCGCGATACAGCGGAGAGTGATGTGCCTGCGCGTCCCATTGCCGCGCAACAATGGGAGTCCCCCGGGGGATCAGCCTCTATACCGCGAAATTGCGCCTGATGCTGCTTGCAGGGGTGACCGATGGCAATGCCCGCTCGCTGTATTACTACCTGCTGCGCCTCCTGCAGGGCGGGGACGGAGTTCCCGGGGTGCCGGATGGCGATGCGCGGCAGCGCTATTACAACTATTTCCGCTTTCTCCATAACCAGGACAAACTGGCGCCCTGTGAGCGTGGCAAATCGGTACGGGAGCTGCCTGTAGAGTGTCAGGAAAGTGCCCTCACGCCGACGGAATTGTTTGCCAAACTGGACGACTGGGACTTTCCCTACCTGACCATTCCCCATGGCAATGCCTGGGGTTTGTACACACCAGCCGCTGAGCAGCTGGGACAAGCAGCTGGCAGCGCACTCGGACCCTGAGCGGCACGAGCCGCTGATTGAAATATTTTCGGGGCACGGCAATTCCGAATACTATCGGCCGTGGCGCGCGGTGGCCGTTGATGAAATGGGCAACAGCTATTGCCCGGAGCCCACCACGGATTTCCTGCCGGAGTGCTGGCAGGCCGGTGAAATCATCCGCGCGCGCTGTCTGGCGGCAGGCGAGTCCAGTGCCGAGTGCGAGCGCCGCGCAGTGGGCACGCGCGCCAATTTCATCCTGACCAAGGATTCCGGCCACTGGACCGTGCCGGGCACCATTCCGGAAGAATGGCTGGATGCGGGCCAGTGCCGCGATTGCTATATGCCGAACTACGATCTTCGCCCCACCAGTTCAGTGCAGTACGGCCTGGCGATACGCGATTTCGCCGATGCGACCCGTCCCCCCAAGCGTTTTCGCTGGGGCATCATCGGTTCATCGGATTCGCACACTGCGCGCGCCGGTAACGGGTACAAGGAAATCATGCGCCGCAAAATGACCGACGCTGGGCGTGGAGCAGGCCGGACCGTCGGCCTTTCTGCTCGAGCAGGAACCCCTGCCAAATTTCGTCAGCCAGGCGCAGGCCAGCGGGCCGTTTTTTGAGCGGCAATCTTCCTTTTACGGCACCGGTGGGCTCGTTGCGGTGCACGCACTCGGGCGCGATCGGCAGGCGATCTGGGATGCGCTGCAGCGCAAGGAGGTCTACGCCACCAGCGGTGATCGCATTTTGTTGTGGTTCGACCTGATCGGTCAGCAGGGCGACCAGAACCTTCCCATGGGTAGCAGTGTGCGCAGCGAGACGGTGCCGGAGTTTGAAGTCCGTGCGGTGGGCGCCTTTGAACAGAAACCCGGTTGCCCCGCCGATAGCCTGCGGGCGTTACCGGCTGACCGTCTGCAGCGTTTGTGCGGGGGTGAGTGCTACAACCCGGGTGACCAGCGTAAGCGGATTGACCGGATTGAGGTGGTGCGAATTCGTCCGCAGATTAAAGCCAACGAAGAGGTGGGACCATTGATTGAGGATCCCTGGCGCGTATTGCCCTGCCCGGCAGGTGGCGAGGGTTGTACCGTGCGTTTCAGCGATCCCGATTTTACGGCTGCCCGGCGCGATGCGGTCTATTATGTGCGCGCACTGGAGGCTGCGACCCCGACGATTAATGGCGACAATTTGCGCTGTGAGCGCGACGCGTCAGGACAGTGTATTGCCGTTAATCCCTGCCGCGCGCTGCCGCCAACGGCGTATACGGATGATTGCCTGGCTGATGTCGAGGAGCGTGCCTGGTCCTCGCCGATTTTTGTCGATTACGGCGCGTCGCTGCCGAATTAACAGCCGTTCAGGAAAACGTCCAATGTTTGTTAAGCAAGAAGTTGCTCACTGGAACCACTACAACCACCGTGGCCTGGGCAAGCATATAAGGGAGTTTAAAGACATTCAGCATGACGGCCATGATCAACAGGTTTAGAAAAAAACCCATCGTGGATACGGCGACGAAGCGCGGAATCGCGCTCATATGCCCCCGGTCGCTCTGAAAGGTCCAGTTGCGATTCAGGAAATAGGACTGAATGACGACCCAGACAAATCCGGTGGATGAGCCGACAAGGGGTGAAAATGAAAAATATTCAACGCTGATATACAAAATGGAGAAATGGGTAATAGTCCCGAGCAGGCCGACCACGAAGTACTTGCTTGCCGGGATCAACATCGTTGTTTGTATTGCATGGCTGCGGCCTACAGTGAATCCAGATCGATCAGTTCGCGTAATTTGACGGGTTTGGAATAATAGCGTTTGCCGGGATTTTCGCACCAGAACGCAATAGACGTTTCAGGCAGTTCGTAGCCAGAAACTCTGAGAATGTATTTCAGGTTTCTATAACTGATGCTCCATTGTTTGCTATCCCCCGCGTGAAAAAGAGCGCCATTGTCTGGCCCGAAAATATACACAAAGCAGCGATCGCTGTTTAAATCGCCAGCAAAGCTGAATATCATGGAGTCCTTGTTCGAGTCATAGCGTACACTTTTTACCAAATCCAGATCTGTGCTGATTTCGGTATTCAGGTCTTCACGAATTTTCTTCGATGTCGCCAGGGGCATTGCTGTCCGATTTGCAGCGTCATGGTACCTGAGTTGACCGATATCAGATATGGTGAGCGTTCCCCACGTGCCATTGTGTAGTTTGGCGAGATACACCCAGGCGTTATACGCAATCGCAACCAGTTCTGCATTTTGAGGTATTCGCAGATAACGTGACGAATCTGATTCAAGAATGTACCGGGGTACCTCGTTGCCTGCTGAGTACGACGGCTTTGAATTCGTGATACGAACATAAAAAGCTTCAAGGCTGCAGGCTAGAATAATCACGTAGACTAAAGCAGTTACTGTTTTTGACTCTGTAAGGCTACAGAGGTACGAGAAAAAAAGCAGGAACGCTACCGATGTTGCGAAAAGCCAACGGGAATCGATCACTCCCAATGCCATGGTGGGCACCAGGGCCATAATCGGTAGCGCCAGGCCCGATGCTCCAATGAACAGTCCGAACCTTTCTGAAAGCTCCAATTTCCGGAAATTTATAGCCAATACCAGGGCAAAAATTGCCAGCGCCACCAGCGAGCCTACAGGATTTTCAAGCAGCGATGAGCAAAGTCGCAGCGCTATTTCCGAAAGTGACAGGGGGTGCTGGTCCGGGGTAAGTGGTGCCGCCTGGCCGACAGAGTAACCTCCGATGCCGCCCAGCATGTAGAATCGCCAGGCGATGTAAGCCATGAGTGCAGCGGCGTAAGGGGAAACCAGTAAAACTCTTCGTCTGAAGTTTCCTGAATAAAGGCAAAATAATATTCCGGGAAGAGGAATGTAAACCTCTTTCGCAGTGATCGATAGCACATAAAAGAAGACTGAAAACGCCAGCCATGCCAACTGCTGTTTTGCATTGAACAGTTGTGCAAAGTAGAAACTCAGCAAACAAAAAACCATGCCTTCAAGGTAGTGCCGGCATGTGAGATCGTCTCCCACCGAGAAAGTGGCGGGGACTGTCATTATGGCAAAACAGAATATGCTCGTATTCAGGATGGAGCGTGTCATTCTATAAAGTATCAGGTAAACAACACCCATCATGGTGGCCAGCGAAACAAGCTGATGAAATCGAAAGCCAAATGACTCAAGCGAAACAGGTTGTAATCGATATCCCATGACAGGGAGGACCACGGGGTGAGGTTGTTGAAGCTCATGTATTGATACTTGGACGGCGACGTGAAGTACTCCAGCGGTGAATACAGGATTGCTTGAGAAAGCAGGATCGGAGAGTCAATGATTGCGAACGACCAGTTGAGGGTCTTCAGGTTGAGTGCCAAAAAGGCGGCAATCAGCCCGATCAGGCTTAACGCGATTTGTGTTTTTCTGTTGAAATAGGCTGTATTTTTATTCATTGATTCATAGTAGACGGTACCGGGATCACGCTGCTCCCGTCCCCCATAGCTCCGTTGATTAGCCAATTTTTCGGCGGTACTGAGTTTAAACGAAAAGTGTTTGGTCGGATAGCGCACTACCTGGCTCGGTCGGATGGCACATCGATACAGTGAATGGAAATTCCGAAGAATTTGTTTGTGTTTGGGTTTTCCCGTGTAATGATTGGTCCGCAAAGCAATGCTTGATCTGTCTGTTTCTTATGGGTTTCAATTCAAATGCCATCAATGTGTGATTTCGTACCTGACCTGCGTTGCAGAAAGCGTTTCCTGTTCATTTTCATATTGCTGTGCCCATTTTTCAGCAGCGGTTTGTATGCGAACAGTGGCCCGCAAAGGCCGAACATTGTCATCCTGTTGGCCGATGATCTCGGCTGGAATGACGTGGGTTATCATGGCAGCCGTATCAGGACTCCACACATTGACCAGTTGGCTCGCGAAGGCGTGGAACTGGACCGCTTTTACGTTGCTCCCTGGTGCAGTCCCACAAGAGCGGGATTGATGACGGGTCGGTATGCGCACAGATACGGATATCAATATGTACCCAAGGCAATGAGCCCCTCATTTTTGCCGGCAGAAGCGCAGACTTTGGCCGAGATGCTGGAAACTGCCGGATATAAAAGACGTTCCTACATCGGTAAATGGCACCTTCAAAACGGTGACAAGGGCGGGCATCCGCTGGATCAGGGGTTCACGGATTTTTATGGGATGCTCGGCGGCGGCGTTGATTATTTTACGCACCGGACCATCCCCGGCACCAGGAATGGAAAATCGGATCTTGACTGGTTCCGCAATCGCGAGCCGAGCAACGAGAAGGGATATACAACCGATTTGATCGGTGCTGAAGCTGTCCGCATTATCAGCAGTAGTGCGCGCGACCAGCCGTTTTTTCTTTATGTCGCTTTCAACGCACCGCACGTTCCCCTGCAAGCCATGGGCGAGGCCTTCAGTGCGGCGCCTGCGGTAACGAACTGGGGAGATATTGAAAACTATAGTAAGGGCCGCGATGTTGAAATCTACAGGCAGATCTTCGGCGCGATGGTAGGTTCATTGGACAGCAATATCGGCAAAATACTCGCTGCCATTGATGAGAGTGATTTGCGCTCCAATACGCTGGTTCTTTTTCTCAGTGATAATGGCGGAGATATCACCTATGCGCCCAGTGATAATTCGCCCCTGCGCGGTGGCAAGGCGACCGTCTGGGAGGGTGGTGTAAGGGTGCCGGCGATTATGCGTTGGCCCGCGTTTTTTCCCGGCGGAACGCGTATTTCGGAACCCTTGAGTTATGTCGATCTATTTCCTACACTGGCTGAAATCGCCGGGTTGCCCTCTCCGTTTGCGCCTGATCTGGACGGGGACAGTGTGTTGGGCGTCCTGGCGGGGAATCACCGGGAATTCGATCGACGCATCTATCTGGGAGCGGGCGCCATGGTGGATGCGCAACTGGAAACTGGTAGAAGATAAGTTGTTTGCAATAAAAACCGACCCGGGTGAGACGACGGATGTTGCCGCATCACATCAGGATATCGTTGAAAAATTCCGCGCCGAAGTTAAACAGATTGATGCTCACTGACAGATTTTTCGCACCGCCTTTCTTCACTTAGCCAAGGAGAACACCCCCATGAACAAAGACAATGTCGCCTACCAGATGTCACTGCGGTCCCGCGAGTGCCTCAAAACCAAGGACAAGGCACGCTGGCTGGCCATGTGGGCCGAGGACGGCATCATCGAAGACCCGATCGGCCCCACCGTGCTCGATCCCGATGGCAAAGGGCACTCCACGCCCGCAGCCCGCGAGGCCTTCTACGATCGTAACATCGCCAATTCGGATATCGAGTACATCATCCACCAGACCTACACGGCCCATCTGGAGTGCGCCAATATCGTGACCCTCAATGTGCTGATGAATGTCAACGGCAAGCAGTACTCGCAGCAGGTCAACGGTGTGTTCACCTACAGTTGCAACGAGGAGGGTAAGTTGAAAGCCCTGCGCGGCTACTGGGAGTTCGAGGAGGGCATGGCCACCTTCAAGGAAGTGGCCGCCGCCTGATCATGCACATGGGGCGCTCGGGCACCCCGGGCTATTTCAGCGCCTCGGTGGTGGTATCGCGCATGACACCACCGTCAAAAGTGATGGTCTTCTCCGGCACGACTTCGATAATGATGCGCGCCGGTGTATCCAGGAACGCCACAAACGCCTCGGGCGTCGGTGCCGGGCTGTTGGCGTGGCGGGCGAAGTCGGGGTAGAACCAGTCCTTGGTAGCCTGGTCCTTGTGCAGGATCGCGTGGCCCTTGAAGGTGATGGACTGGCTCACATCGTCGTCGATTCCGGCACTGGAAATCACCACGCAGCAGCGCGGGTCGCGGGCCAGCGCTTTCATGCGCGCGCGCTGTTCGGTGGCTGTGCACCAGATGCGGCCATGGCGCCAGATGTAGCTCATGGTGACACCCATCCCGTGCCCCTCTCTGGTGGTCCATATAAAGGTCAGTTCATTTTGTGTCAGCAGCAGTTTTTCGCGCTTTTCCGGCGTCAAACCATACATGGTGACGTCGTCATAATTCTTTACATCGCTGGTACTCATAGGGCCTTCTCCGGACAAATTCAGAATAAACAGTACGTCCTGACTGTTTTATGGTAAGGTATCACGCCAACAAACTATTGCAAGCGGACAGTGTCCGATTTTCCACTGTGCGTGCGTTTATTTACCGCTGGGAGAGATGCTTTTTATGGGGAGAGTAGCGAACAAGGTAGCGATTATTACCGGTGGCGCCTCGGGCCTGGGACTGGCCTCCGCGCGGCGACTTGCGGAAGAGGGTGCAACAGTAGTCATAGCGGATATCAACCTGGAACAGGGCCGCGCGGCCGCCAGTGAAATCCCGGGAGTGCGCTTTGAATTGCTGGATGTGACCCGGGAGGCCAACTGGATTGCACTGGTGGACAAGGTGGTGGCGGATTATGGACGCCTTGATATCCTGCTCAACAGTGCCGGTATCGTGCGTCTTGCCAGTATCGAGGACACCACTGAGGAGATGTGGCGCCTGGTCAACGCGGTGGGCACCGACGGCACCTTCTTCGGCTGTAAACACGCGTTGCGCGTGATGAAGTCTGCGAAGAGTGGCTCCATTATCAATATGTGCTCAACAGCCAGTATTTCCGGTGGTCCGGGCATTTTCGCCTATGCCGCGTCCAAGAGCGCCATTCGCGGGATCACCAAGTCGGTGGCCTGCCTCAGTACCGAGAACGGCTACGGCGTGCGTTGTAACTCGATCCACCCCGGCAATATGCGCACGCCGATGTTGCAGGGCGTACAGGATATTGTGCGTGCAAACGATCCGGAAGCGGCGCAGGCGATGGAGGATGTCTGGGTCGGTGAGCCGGTGGACGTGGCAAACATGGTGCTGTTTCTGGCCTCGGATGAATCGGTCTCGGTCAATGGCGCCGCGCTGGTTATCGATAATACGATGACCATTACCGCGGGTGTTGTGACCAAAAAATAGCAGGGAGTGGAAATGTCTTCTATGGAGAAAAACCTGCTGATCAGGAATGCCCTGATCGATAACTACAACAACTATGCCGAGGGTCTGGATAGCAAGAACTGGCCCATGGTGCGCGCCTGCTTCGCCGACGAGGTGCTGATCGATTACGGCAGCCTCAGCGCCGCGAGCGGCGCTCCTGGCGTCCCGCGCCGCGCTGATGATTGGATGGGTTATTTGCAGGGGGTGATCAACGGTTTCGATATCACGCGCCATTGCATCACCAACCACCGCGTTGTCATAACAGACACCGAGGTCAGCTGTCGCGCCTATCTGTCTGCCGACCATGTCATTTTTCCCAATCCTGAAATGCCCATTGTCGGTGATCAGGATGTGGTGACGGTGGTTGGGGAATATACCAATTATTACCAGCAGATTGATGGCGCCTGGAAGATTTGCAAATCCGAACTGGCGGTCAACTGGTCCAGGGGCAATATCGCGCTGTTTACCGCAGCGACCGAGCGGGTGATCGCACAACACCGCACCTGAACAGCGCAGCGTATGGTCAATACGGCCGGAAGCTGAAGATATTCCTGTCGTATTCTTCCCGGACGTCGATGCCGCGCCCGACAGGGCTGCTGTCCTGCATCGAGCCGGTGACCGCCGGTTCCGTGCTGGAGGCCAGAAAGCGTTCACCCGCGCGTGTCTCAGCCAGAACAATGCCGATATCGGCCTTGTCCCGCCGCGCAATCACTGTGTAGGAAAAAATCTCGCCACGCTGTGGCTTATTCGCATAGGGTCGCACCGGGATAGCAGCGCAATCCACCGTAAACGCGTCGTCATTGCGCCACTCGACAGCGGCCGCCCGTGCCGGTTCACTGGTGAGCACAGCGGCTGCGTGTTTCGACAGGATACCGCCATTGGCGCTGACCAGTGCGCGCGTTGGTGTCCCGCGCAGGCGCACGGCAACTTCCGCCAGTGCGTGCAGGCTGTAGTTGTTGCCCGGCCCGCCGAAAAAGGGCAGGCCGCCGGTCACGGTCAAGGGCCGTGAGCCATCCGTGGGCAGGCCCAGTACTTCGCAGGCAGCGTGCACGGCGCAGGGAAAGCAACTGTAGATATCGATCAGGTCCATGTCGGCGTGGGTAGCCCCGGCCATTTTCATGGTGGCCGTGAGTACCCGTTGCATGGCGGTGGAGCGCGCAGGATCCTCGCGTTGGGACAGGTACTGGTCCTCGCCCTGCGCGTAGGCTTCGATAAATATCCACTGGCGCGGGTCCACGCCGAGGCGCCGCGCATGACCGACGCTGGTAAGCAGCAGCGCCGCGGACTGGTTGACCGCATCCTGTGCCACCAACAGCCTGGAATAGGGCAGGCTGATCGGATAGTTCGTCGGCCCGACTGCGGCCAGCTCCTGCACTGTGTAGGCGACAGGGAACTGGGCGTAGGGGTTGGCCGCCGCTACTGCACTGAACGGCGCCAGCAGCTGTGCCATGTAATGCTGGTGTTGTTGCAGGTCGTGGCCCATCTGGTGCGCCTGGCTATTCTCGATCAGGGCGTAATAGTGCACCGGCAGGCTCAAGCCGCTGCCGATTTCCTGCTTTGAGGCAAAGCGCTTGTGGTATTCGCGCTTGTCCAGGGGGACGTCGAATTGCTCCCGCCAGTCAAGTTCATACCCGTTACGCACGGCAAAGCGCTGGTTGGCTATCGCCTCGGCGCCGGTGAGCAGGGCGAGTGTCGTTTCGCCGCGGGCGATGGACTGCAGCAATTCCGTCATGATTTGCAGCGGCTCGGTACCGCCAGCGTTGCTGTAGATGCGCTGCGCCGGTGTGGCACCGATGCGCCGGGCGACAGACTCCGGCGGATTATTGCTGCCGCCGAAGGGAGAGGCCCAGGCCCTGGCGGCATCGGAAAATAGCTGGATCACAGCGATGGTGTCAATGTCTTCGCGCACTCACTCCCGCGTCTTGCAATGCGCGCTGACCAGCGGCAGCCGCCAACTCCATGGGCGAACTGAAAGGCGGTTGGGACAGTGTGTGCAGACGTTCCACGTGCTGTCCCGCACCGATGATGATCGGGGTGTTGTCGGCTGGTTGCGGGTGTTGTTGCGTCGCCATGGGAATGCGTTGCCTGCCTAAATTTCCTGTACGGTCAGGTTCAGTTCATCCCTCAGTGTGGCTGTGTTCTCCAGCTGCCCCTGGTTGGTAACGACCGCCGTGCTCGCCAGCTCCGGCTTGAGGTAGGTATCCGTCACCCGGCGCAAGTCATCCAGGCTGACTGCCAGTATGCGCTGGCGGAACAGCTCGCGCGTCGCGTGGCTGCGCCCGAACAGGCGATTGTGAAAGTGCTGCTTGGCCTCGCCAGCCGGGGAACTGGGCTTGTCCATACTGCCGATGACACCGAGGATAGCTTCCTCGAGCGCGCGGTAATGGTGGTGGGTATCCAGCATCCACGCCACCGCCAGATCGAAATCCCGCAGTGTATCGGCCAGGCGCGGGTCGCGGTAGGAGTAAAAGCGAAACGCGGCTACGCCCGAATCCTGTGCCGCGCCGCCACCGTAAGCGCCGCCCTGTTCGCGTATCGCACGGTGCAGAAATCCGTTGCGCAGAAAGCCACCCAGTACGGTCAGGACGGCAGCGTCAGGGTGTTGCTCCGGCACCGTGGGGTAGGCCCGGGCACAGAAATTTACCTGGGTATTTGTGACCCACATTTCACTGCGGCGTTCGCGTATCGACGGCAGCGCAAAGCGGGGCCGTTCCATGCCGCAGGCGGCCTGCGACCAGATATCACCGGCCACTTGCGCGACCTCCGCAACCTTGTGATCCTCGGCTATTACAAGAAATTGCATGGGCGTACTGACAAGGTTTTCGTGCAGTTTTTCCAGTTGTGTCGCCAGCGCCCGCAAGCCCCTGCCCGTCGGCCAGGCTGTCGTCCAGGAGGCGCAACTGGCGGATACCGGCCAGCCCCGACTGGTGATGGTGGAGTCGCGCCAGGGGACTCATGCCGGCGCAAGCCGCAGTCATGGCCAGGCTGTGCCCACTGCCTGTTATGGACTGGTCGCGGCGCGCGCGCTGCTGGTTGACCAGATCGCGGATTCTGCTGGTCTCGGTAAAATGCACACGGTGTAGCGTGTCGCTCATCAGCTGCGCCTGGCCCTGGGCGTTGCGCAGCAGTGCCTTGGACGATAGTGCGAAATGTGCATCCACTGCCTGTTCATCTGTGGCCTTGCCGCGCATGCTGACAAATGCAGAAATGGAGCCCACCGTCGCGGCCTGGCGCTGCTGCACCGCCATGTAGGATTCCTCCCCCAGGCCCACCTCGGTGAGGATGTTGGTGTACAGCGGCAGTATCTGTAGTTGCTCATCACTCAGCGGGGGCAGCGGCATTACGGCCTGCTGGTAGACGATACCGTTGGTACCCTGGCTATACGTTGTGAAAGGCATGCCGTTAAGCCGCGTCTCGTTGAACGGCAACTCGGGCAGGGCGGCGGGTACATCGCTCAGTTCGACCTTCGGTAAAATGCTATCGTCGTCGACGCGAGCCTGGCGTGCTACCAGGTCGGCAGCCAGTTGCAGCGTCGCGTTGCGCTGCGCTTCACCCATGCCGGCTTTTATCTCTGCCAGGCGTGCGGCCTCGTGCGCCAGCCGCCTTGCGGACAACTCTGTATCCGGCGTCATCACCAGCGTCACGCGATGCGGATTGTCCAGCAGCAGCTGCCGGGCGAGTTGGCGAATGTAGTCCGGATCCCGAATCTTCTCCTGCAGGCCAGCGATGACCGGCTCCAGGTTGAGCACAGCGATAGGGTCACTGTAATGCGTGGCACAGCCCAGTGCCTGCAGAATCAGCTGCAGGCCGTAGGGGTAGCCGTCGCCGGTGATCTCCCGCTGGTGCAGTTCCAGTTGATGCAGGACCGCTTCCAGTCGCTCCTGGCTGACGCCCTCCCGTGCCACCTGCTCTATCACCGCCAGTACCATCGCTTCCAGGGCGTCGGCGTGTTCCGCTTCGCTGCCCTCGATACCGCAGCAGAACACCAGTTCGCGCATGGAGTCCTCCAGGCCGCACAAGGGCGATGGCGCCCGGCCCAGCTCAGTGGTCTCCAGTGCGTGCTGCAGGGGCGAGGCGCTGTTATCCAGCAGCACACTGGATAATAGCTGGGCTTCCAGCAGCTGCTGCAGATCAGAGCTCTCGCCCAGCATCCAACCCATCACCAGGTGTGTTTTGTGATCGGTTGCGTCGTTCTCGTCAAAGACATAACTGTCGCGCACTCGCAGTGGCCGCGACAGGCGCTGCTCGGGCTGCACCTGGATGCGCTCTGCCAGTTTGCCGAAGTGGCGCAGGGCGTGCTCCTCAAATACGCTCTGGTGGGCGCTGGCCTCAATATTGCCGAACGTCATGAAAATCGCATTGCTGGGATGATAGTGACTGCGGTAGAACGCCTGTAGCTGTTCGTAGCTCAGGTCGGGTATGTGCCGCGGGTCGCCGCCACTGTTGTAGTGGTAGGTGCTGGTGGGGAACAGGTGTTCGCACAGTGTGCTCCACAGCGCGCTGCTGATGGAACTCATCGCCCCCTTCATCTCGTTGAACACCACGCCCTTGAACACCAGTTCGCTGTCCGGATTGGCGGGCTCGGCAAATTCAACGCGGTGCCCTTCCTGGGCAAAATCCAGCGGGTCCAGCCGCGAGAAAAATACGGCGTCGAGATAGACCTGCAGGAGATTGTCGAAATCCTTGCGGTTCTGGCTGGCGAAGGGGTAGGCCGTCCAGTCCGAGCTGGTAAATGCGTTCATGAAGGTGTTGAGAGAGCGGCGCAGCATCATAAAGAACGGATCGCGCACCGGGAAGCGCTTGCTGCCGCACAGCGCGGTGTGCTCGAGGATATGTGCGACGCCGGTGGAATCCTGGGGAACCGTGCGCAGCGCCACGAGAAAAACATTCTCGCTGTTATCGGAGGCGAGGTGATAGTGCACGGCTCCGGTCTTGTTGTGCTCGTACTGTTCCACCCGGATGTTGAGCGACTCGATGTCCTGCTGGCGAATGGCCGTGAACGCGGGGTGGGCAGTGGCAAGGGTGGCGCCGCTATGGCTCATATTGAATCTCTGGAAAGTGTAGAAATACGAAAGCGCGCCATTCTAACGCGAATTCGATTTGCTGTGCTGTGTTTCGCTGGTATTGACCGGGACCAGCTCTATGCGGTACATCCAGGGCCAGCGCTTACCCGTGACCCAGATAGCACCATCGGCCGGGTCCCGTGCGATGCCGTTGAGAACGTCGGTGCCCTGGCGATACTCTGAGCGTGGCAGCAGTCCGCGCAGGTCGATGGTGGCGGTGACCGCGCCGCTGAGCGGATCGATAATCACGATGCGATCGCTTTGCCAGACGTTGGCCCAGATAGCGCCGTCTATCCACTCCAGTTCGTTGAGAAGCGTCACCGGCCGACCCTGTTCGGTCACGGTGATAGTGCGCAGGATGTTCGCTGTAGCGGGTGACATAAAGTACAGTTTTTCGCTGCCGTCGCTGTAAATCAGGTCTGTGCCGTTGTGGGTCAGGCCCCAGCCTTCCCCCGCCAGGGGCAGTACCCGTTGGAATTGCAGGTCGGATTTGCCATAGACCAGCATTGCTCTGTTGCGCCAGGTGAGTTGGTAAATATTGTCGCCGAACACAGTCAGGCCCTCGGCAAAAATTCGTGCATCCAGTTTTCGTGCCTCCTCCAACCGGCCGTCGGCGAAGTGGTAGCGCAGTAGTTGTGACTCGCCATAGTTCCCGGCGCTGACATAGAGGTCCCCGTCAAGAATCTCCAGACCCTGTACGAAATTTGCCCGTGCCTGCGGTTTTTGGTCGGTGACCCGCACCGTGTACTGTTGCAGCGACCAGGCTGCCAGGGGTAGCCAGGCCATGAACAAAAGGAGGATGCGCAGGACAGCCATAGCTAGCTCCGGTTACGTGACAGGTTGCGGATAATAAACCGCGCCGGCGCCAGTGCGCGGCACAATGTTCGACTGAAAGGTGGTGGTTCGTTGCAGACCAGACTGGCGAGCAGTTCCGCAGCAATGGGTGTTGATGTCAGGCCGCGCGATCCATGCGAGGTGCTGATATAGAGACCCGGCAGATAGTGACCCCGGCTCGCGACAGGCCGCCTCGCGTTTTTGCGCAGCGACTCGAAATCGCTCAGGAACGCTGCCATGTCCGGCGCCGGGCCGACCGTGGGCAGGTAATCGGGACTGGCGCAGCGATAACCGACGCGGCCCTCGAGCGCCGCCGGGTCGAGTGATTCGAGTACCTCCCGCCAGGCGGGCACGGCAGCGGCCAGTTTGGCCAGATTGTCCCGATTGTCACTGGCGCGCGGTGCCGGATCGCCAGCGCTGACTGCAAAAGTGGCGCCAATGCTGTGACTGCCTTCGCGCGCCGGGGCGATATAGCCTTCGTGGCATAGTGCTGTGCGCAACCCGTTGAGCGTGTGTAGCGCGGGCAGGTGCGTGATTTGGCCGCGGATAGTCTGCAGGGGCAGCCACTGGAATTGCGGCATCGCCGTTGCCCCTGTGCCGGTTGCTGCAATGGCACAGCCGGCCTGCGCCAGAACCTGCCCACCTGCTACAGCCTGCCATTGTGCACCGTCGGCGCACAGCGTCACCTCTCCGCAGTGCTCCATTACATGAATTTTCGCGTTATTGACGAGGCTGCGGCATACCGCGCTGGGACGCAGCCAGCCGGAGCGCGGGTACCAGTAGCCGGCGCTGGGCTGCTCAATGCCCAGCACATCGTTTGCTCGCGAGACGTCCAGTACTTGCGCCAGTTCTTCCAGTCCCACCAAGGCCTCGCCCAGTGCTGCCATGTCACTGTCGTTGTCGCTCTGCTGAAAGCTGCCGCAGAGGTCGCCGTCCAGCGGCGCCGTGAGTTTCCCGTCCAGAAACATCTGCCGATAAAAGTTGGATGCAAACTGGAAACTCTGCAGGGCAAAATCCACCAGAGCGGAATGTTTGCGCGACAGGCGGGTGTACAAAATTCCCTGGTCGTTACCGGAGCCGGCTCCGGCCAGCACTCCCTGCTCCAGCAGGGTGACGGCAATGCCGCGTCTGGCGAACGCGGCGGCGGCGGTACAGCCAGCGAGCCCGCCGCCCACTACCAGCACACTTTCAGGTCGGCCGGGTGCCCTGACGGGGATGTCCCAGGGTGACAGGCGGCTGCTCGGCGCTGGTGCCTGCATATCCCTGATCATGCCGCGCAGGCATTCCCGCTTGCGACCGTATCCCGGTACCTTTTCGACCTGGAATCCCGCATCGGCCAGGTTGCGGCGCACGTGCCCCGCGACGGTAAACGTGGCGAGACTGGCCCCCGGGCGACTCAGCGCCGCAGCCGCCTTGAGCAGCTCGGCGCTCCACATGGTTTCGTTGTGTGAGGGGGCAAAGCCGTCGAGATACCAGGCGTCCACCAGTCGCTGCCCGCGACCGGCCAGTTCCGGCAACGCCTCGGTCGCGTCCTCCCACCATAAATCCAGCCTGACCCGGCCGTCGTCGAGCAGCACGCGATGTTGTCCGGCCAGTAGACCGGGGTAGGCGTCCAGCAGTGTTTTGGCCAGTGTGTGCAGAGTTGGCCAGGCCGCCACCGCTGTCGCCAGATCCGTATGGGTCAGCGGGTATTTCTCGATCGAGAGATAATGCAGGTCAGGACGGGACGCGGGTAGTTCCCGCCATGCCTGCCAGGTCAGCAGGAAATTGAGTGCGGTGCCGAAACCCAGTTCCCCGATACAGAAGTGCCGCCACGGGTGGTTGTGCCAGCGCTGCGGCAGATCGTTGCCCTGCAGGAAAACGTGGCGACTTTCTGCGAGGCCATTATCCTGCGAGTAGTACACATCGTCGAAGGTATCGGAAACCGGTGTTCCCGCTTCGTCCCAGTGCAGAGCGGCAGGCTGGACACACCGCCAGGGCAAATGCTCTCGATTCATCCCGCTGTTGTCTTTATGTCCAGGTCGTCTGGCAACCAGGCAGGGATATGCGGCCTGTCAGCGCTTAACAGGTCTTCAACGGCGAAAACGTGCAACTCGGGGCTGCCATCAACCGGGCGATATAGCGTGATGAGATAATCCCTGGCATCGGCTTGCTGAGGCACATGCACTTCCCATTGGTTGGACAAAATACTGATGGTCGTCTCGCCGGGCTGTAAGCGTATTCTGGCGATATAGTGATTTTTTCCCACGGGTCTGAGGCTGCGACTTTCGCTGGCGACCAGGGTGTCGAAGAGGCGCGTCTTGACGAGGTAGATGGGGGCGATGTCCCGGCGGCTTTCGGGAATGCCAGGGTCCATAAGTCGTTTGGTAATTTCGGCCAGTGCGGTGCTGCCCTCGGAACCATTTAGCCGCACCTTGTTTGCGCTGAAGGGAATCTTGTCCAGGGTTTCCGCATCGCGCTGGGCCAATTCACGGCGGCTCAGTTCCTCCGCAGTGGGTAGTATCAGCGCGGACTGCTGCAATTCGACATAGTAGCTTGCCAGCAAGCTGTGCAGGCGCGCCACATTTTCAGCTTCCTGTTCCCGTGTAATTCCAGTATTTTCAGTGTGCAGCGGCTGGCTTTGCGGCGCGTTATCTGGCGGCAGCGTCGCATCTGTCTGGGAAGTGGCACTTTCTGCAGTGTTCGATTTTGCTGCGGCGGCGACTATTTGTTGCTGACGCAGCGAGACTTCCTGCTCGGTAACGGCTACCAGTTGTTTCTTCAGTGCTACCGCCTCCACGGCGAGTTTTCTGATCGCCGGATTAGGGCTTTCCTCCGCGGGCTTACCGTCAGTTTGTAGTGTGGCCATGGTCTTGCGATATTGATCCAGCTCGGCCGTCAGGGTTTGTCTCTCGTCGGTAAGTCGCTGCAGGGTTCTGCCCGTTTCGGTAGATTGCCCGCTGACCTGGCCCGCAACAAGCAGGACACAGAACAGACTCAGGCAGCTGAGAAAGCGTCCCGGTGTGCGGGTTACTGTGTTGGATCGATTGCGCATGAACAATACAGCAGATATGTCAGCAGATATTCTGATGATCAGAAGTACGAATAGTAACAGAACAGGCACTATACCAGCCAGCAACTCACGATAGCGATGTAAGCCCCCCCTGCGTATAGCGCGGGTCGACAACAGGAATTAAACCCCTATATGCACACAGGGCAGGCCGGGCCGCTCCAATGACAACTTCTCCCTGGGTGCCATCACCTCGGCAGTGCCGGTCACCACCAACTGGCCATGCTGGTTGAAGACCTTGCAGTCCAGACTGACCAGGCCGCGCTTGTCCGTCTTGTCGATGACTTGCAGGTTGACGGTGATCGTATCGCCCAGTTTGACCGGCAGGCGAAAGCGCAGGGATTGACCGAGGTAGATGGTGCCGGGTCCCGGCAGTTCCATGGCAATGGCGGCGGAGATAATGGCGCCGCTCAACATACCGTGCGCGATACGCTCCCCGAACTGTGTGGTCGCCGCAAAATCGGCATCCAGATGTAGCGGGTTCACATCCCCGGACACCGCAGCGAAAAGTTGGACATCGCGCTCCTCGATGAGCTTGGAATAGGTCGCGGTTTGCCCTATGGTTATATCGTCGTAGGTATAGTTGCTGATTTGCGGCATGGTCCGGGCCTCATTACCTGTAAATTCCGTAAAGTTTAACCCATTTTCTCGCGTATTTTTGCGCACCACCTGACTGGCTGAACTGCTGTATGCAAGAAAACCCCGGACGTGACAGGCGTGTCCCGCACATCGTCTACCCGGAAGATCTGCCGATCGCCGCAAATCGCGCTGAGATCATGCGAGCGATTGCAGCGCACCAGGTGGTGATTATTGCCGGGGAGACGGGTTCCGGTAAGACCACCCAGTTGCCGAAGATCTGCCTGGAAATGGGTCGCGGTGCCGGGCAGATGATTGGGCATACCCAGCCACGGCGTCTGGCGGCGCGCACGGTCGCCGGACGTATCGCGCAGGAGTTGGGAACCGAAGTCGGCGCTCTGGTGGGCTATCAGGTGCGCTTCACCGATCGGGTCTCGGAGCATACAGCGATCAAGCTGATGACCGACGGTATTTTACTGGCCGAGATGCAGCACGACAGACTGCTGCGCAGGTACGACACGCTGATTATCGACGAAGCTCACGAACGCAGTCTCAACATAGACTTTCTGCTGGGCTACCTGAAACGTATCCTGCCGCAGCGGCCCGATCTGAAAGTCATAGTGACCTCGGCCACCATCGATGTGGAAAGTTTTTCGCGGCACTTCAATGACGCGCCAGTCATACAGGTATCGGGTCGCACGTTTCCTGTGGAAACGCGATATGTTGGTCGCGAGCAAGGGCAGGAGGAGGGGGTTAACGCACAGATCGTCTCCCTGGTGGAAGACATCGATGCGGGTCAGTTCGGTGCGCGCGGGGATATTCTTGTCTTTCTGCCGGGTGAACGCGATATACGGGAACTTGCCAAAGCCTTGCGAGACGGCACCGCCGTGGAAATTCTCCCGCTGTATGCCCGGCTGAGCCAGGCGGAACAGAACAGGGTATTTGACAGCGCCCGGCGCAAGTCCGGCATCAGGGTGGTTCTGGCCACCAACGTGGCGGAAACCTCCGTTACAGTTCCCGGTATCCGCTACGTGATTGATCCGGGGGAGGCGCGCATCAGTCGTTATAGTCACCGCACGAAGCTGCAGCGTCTGCCTGTAGAGCCCGTTTCACGCGCCAGCGCCGACCAGCGGCAGGGACGCTGTGGTCGCGTCGGTCCCGGCGTCTGTATCCGCTTGTATAGCGAAGAAGACTACCAAAATCGCCCCGAGTTCACCGAGCCCGAAATACAGCGCACCAATCTGGCTGCAGTTGTACTGCAAATGCTGACGCTGGGACTGGGGGATGTGGAGCAATTTCCCTTTATCGATCCGCCCGACTCGCGCATGGTGCGCGATGGCTACAAATTACTGGAGGAACTGGGTGCGGTTAATGCAGCTGGCGCGCTGACCGATGTGGGCCTGCGCATGGCCCGCTTGCCGGTGGACCCCCGGCTTGCGCGCATGGTGCTGGCCGCTGCCGAGCAGGGCTGCCTGCAGGAAATTCTGGTGATAACCAGTGCACTGACCGCCCAGGACCCGCGGGAGCGACCAGTGGACAGGCAGCAGCAGGCGGACCAGATGCACGCCCGCTTTCGCCATCCACGCTCGGATTTCATGGCCTGGCTCAGTCTCTGGCGATATTACGAGGAGCAGCGCCAGGCGTTAGGCCAGAACCAGTTGCGCAAGCTGTGCCAGCGGGAATTCCTGTCCTTCCTGCGTATGCGCGAGTGGCGTGATATTCATACCCAACTCAGTATCGCTTGTCGCCAGCAGCAGCTGGCATCCCCGCCCCATCTACCGGAACAGGAAAATTATCAGGGAGTCCATACGGCACTGCTCAGTGGACTGTTGAGCAATATTGCCCGACATGATGAGGGGCGAGATTACCTGGGTAGTCGCAACCGCAAGCTGCAGATATTTCCCGGATCGTCCCAGGCGCGCAAATCACCCAAGTGGCTGGTAGCGGCCGAGATTGTCGAAACTTCCCGGGTGTTTGCCCGGGAAGTGGGTGCGATTGATCCGGCCTGGGCATTGGGCATCAATCCGGCCCTGCTCAAGCACCATTACTACGAGCCGCGCTGGCAATCCCGGCGCGGGCAGGTAGTGGCCTACGAAAAGATCAGCCTGTACGGCCTTACCCTGGTTGATAAGCGTGTGGTGCACTACGGACCGCTGGCGCGCGCCGAGAGTCGCGAGCTGATGATTCGCGACGGACTGGTCGCGGGCAATTTTCGCCAGTTTCCACGATTCCTGCAGCACAACCGGCGCCTGGTGCAGGAGCTGGAGGAACTGGAGTCGCGCACACGGCGGCGCGATATCCTGGTGGATGAACAGGCGTTGTTTGATTTCTACCACGAGCGTCTTCCCGAGAACGTGTATACGGCAACCAGCCTGCAATCCTGGCTGAAGCGCAACCCGGACATGGAACGCACTCTGTACATGACCCGGGAGGTGTTGATCGCCCGCGATCCGGGGTCTGCAGTCGGCGAGCAATTTCCCGATCACCTGGACTGGGAGGACATGCGTTTCAGGCTCAGCTATCAGTTTGAACCCGGGCAGGTGTCGGACGGCGTCTCCGTGACCATCCCCGTGGCGTTGCTGAACCGTACCCCGCGCTACCGTTTTGACTGGCTGGTACCCGGCCTGCTGCGGGAAAAGTGCATCCAGCTGGTGAAGGGTCTGCCCAAGGAAAAGCGCAAACACCTGGTGCCCGCGCCGGACTTCGTCGACCGCGCGCTGCAGCAGTTGCAGCCGGACAATGTGGACCTGCTGGACAGCCTGGCCGCCCGACTTGCTAACCTCGGTGGCATCGCGCTGGACCGCAACGACTGGGCGCAGGACAAGCTTGATGACTACTACCGCATGAACGTGCGGGTGGTGGATGCACAGGGCCACCTGCTGGCGCAGGGGCGCGACCTGGGCCAGCTCGTGCAGCGCTTTCGCGCAGATACACGCCAGAGCATCAGTGCCAATCAGCAGGTCTCTCCGACCAGGCAGGGGATCACTTGCTGGGACCTGGGAGAGCTGCCGCAGGAGTGGCGGTTTCGCCAGGCGGATGTCGATATTGTGGCCTATCCGGCACTGGTGGACAGGGCTGAGACGGTGGCGATTGAGCTGTGCGATTATCCGGCGGAGGCCCGTGTTCGGCATCGTCTGGGCGTATTGCGCCTGTTGCGTCTGGGTGGGGCGCAGCAGGTCAAGTACCTGCGCAAGCAGCTATTGCGTGGCAATGAGTTCAACCTGGTGTTGGCCGGCGCCAGATTGGAGCGCAGCGTGCTCGTGGAAGACCTGATTGATGCAGCCTATATGCAGGCCACCGGCCTGGATAAGGACCTGCCCTATACCGAAGCGGGTTTTAACACGCTTGCGGCTGCGGGCACGGCTCAGTTGATCGATCGGGCCACTGACATCGAGGCGATCATGCGCAATGTACTGCGGCTGCTGGCAGAGCTGCGGCAGAAAATTGCCGCGCTGGAGCCGGGTAAGTGGTCCGACACCCATGCGGATATCCAGGCACAGTTGCTGCGCTTACTGGGTGCGTCGTTTTTGCGCGACACACCCGGTGAATGGCTGGCCCAGTATCCACGTTATATGAAAGCACTACAGCAACGTGTGGAGCGTATAGCCGGGCAGTTTGCCAAGGATCAGAAGTACACCCGGAATTTACAGGTGCTGACGCAGCCCCTGCTGGAGGCCCTTGAGCTGCGCCCGTACCTGCTGCTGCAGAGTGTTGAAGCCGCGACTTACCGCTGGATGCTGGAAGAGTTTCGCGTTTCGCTGTTCGCCCAGAACCTCGGGACCCGCCAGGCGGTATCGGAAAAACGGCTGCGCGAACAGTGGGATTCCGTCAGCCAATGGCTGGATAAAAATCCCCACTGAAGCGTGAAAATCGGGCGAGGTCTATTTGTATTGGTACAGTTGTGCGGCGCGCCTTTGCGTCTGCTATCCTGTCATAACCGCCGCGGGCGAGGTTCGCTGCGGCGTAGTCCCAGGAGTGCATCGGGTAATACCATTCAAGACTTACTACTGACAGGTGACCATCATGGCTATTTCAAAAAAACCACTGGCTGCAGCACTCGGCGCAGCGTTTCTCGCAACTTCAATCTCACCTCTGGTCTCTGCAGCGATCGAACCCTTTTTCCGCGCAGCAGCTTGGCGGCGGCTACGATCTTGCCAATTATGACAAGCCTGCCGAGGGCAAATGCGGTGAAGGCAAGTGTGGTGAAGGGATGTGCGGCGACAAGATGGCTGAAGGCAAGTGCGGCGGGGAGAAAGCCGCGCTGCGAAGGCACTTGCTGGCGGAGACAAGAAGGCCGCCGGCGAAGGTAGCTGTGGGAGTATGAAGGCTGCAAATGAAGGTAGTTGCGGCGCAGGGAAGGCCGCACATGAAGGCAGTTGCGGTGGCAAGAAAGCTGCTGGCGAAGGTGAGAGCGGCGCTCAGTAATGCCTGTCCCTGACCGGGAGTTCCACGGCGCGGGACTCGGTTTACGGCGGGCCCTGCTGGACCCGCTGTTGTCCATGGGCCAGGGACAGGTCGACTTCCTGGAAGCGGCACCGGAGAACTGGATTGGTGTCGGCGGCCGTTTTGGCAAGCAGTTGCGCCTGATGGCCCAGCGCTATCCCATCGTACTGCATGGATTGTCACTCGATATCGGCGGCCCCGACCCCATCGATACGGAGCTGGTCTGTGCCGTGCGGGATTTGATGCGAGAGATCGATGTGCCGCTGTACAGTGAGCATCTGAGCTATTGCGCGACCCAGGGACACCTTTACGATCTGTTGCCCCTGCCCTTTACCGAAGAAGCGGTGCACCACGTCGCTGCCCGTGTGCGCCAGGTGCAGGACATTATTGGGCGCCCATCGCCCTGGAAAACGCCTCGTACTACGCCCAACCCCATACCGAGCTGAGTGAAGCGCAGTTCATCAGCGCCGTGCTGCAGGAGAGCGGTTGTGAACTGCTGCTCGACGTCAATAACATTTACGTCAACTCCATCAATCATTGTTACGATGCAGTAGCGTTTCTGGACGCGTTGCCGCTGGAGCGGGTGCGCTATATTCACGTGGCGGGGCATTACGATGAGGCCGAGGATTTGAAAGTGGATACCCACGGGGCTGACGTGATAGACCCGGTATGGTCACTGCTCAGGCAGGCGTATCAGCGGATCGGGCCAATACCCACACTTTTGGAAAGAGATTTCAATTTCCCCCCGTTGCCCGTTTTGCTGCAGGAAGTGGCGCATATTCGAGTGTTGCAACAGGATCGTGAGCGCGCCCCACTTGAGGCCGTAGGTTAAGCGGTGGCCGATTCCCCGCTCAAGGCCAGCCAGCTGACGATGGCGCGCTATCTGCGCAATCCCGCGCAACAGCCGCCACCGGCGGGGGTGGAGCCGCGCCGCCTGAAGATTTATGCAGATCTTGTGTACAACAACATAGAAGGCTTTATCCGTGGTGGTTTCCCGGTGTTGCGCAGTCTTTACGATGGCGCCCATTGGCACGCGCTGGTGCGTGCATTTATTGACCAGCACCGCTGCCATACTCCCTACTTTCTCGAGATCAGCCAGGAGTTTGTGCAGTTCCTGATGCAGGACTACCGCCCGCTGCCCACCGACCCTCCGTTCCTGGCAGAAATGGCGCACTACGAGTGGGTGGAACTGGCCCTGGATATTGCCCAGGAAGAGCTCCCGGATGCCGTTTTGGTGGAGGATGTGCTGGCAGCGGTGCCGCGCCTGTCACCCCTGGCATTGTTGCTCAGTTACCGGTTTCCGGTTCACCTTATCGGCCCCCGATTCACGCCCAACGACGCGACTGCGCCGACCTATCTGGTGGTGTACAGGAACCGGGAGGACCAGGTCCGTTTTATGGCGCTCAATGCGACCACGGCCCGCCTGCTGGAGATGGTCAGAGACAACAAGACCGACACGGTTAGCGTGTTGCTGGCTGGCCTTGCCAGCGAGTTGGGTATGCCAGTCGAGTCGATACTCGCGTTCGGTGGCGAGCACTTCAGGGAGATGATCGCACTGGCTGTAGTGCTTGTTGCACAGCAGTAAATTGGGCCCAATCTACAGTTGATCCACATGCAGCCAGCGCGTACCATTCCCTCTTCAAAATTCCAGCCAGTCGTTTAGATGACCCTATCGCACTATCTGTTACTGCTGTTGATGGCACTTCCGGGAATCTCAGCATGGGGGATGGACAACAAGGCAGACATCGATCCCTGGGAGCCGCTGAATCGCAAGATTTTTGCGTTCAACGAGACTCTGGACAAGTATGTACTTCTCCCCACCGCCAAGGGATATCGATTTGTAATGCCCGATCCCGCTGAACGCGGTGTCAGTAACTTTATTGCAAATATCTACGAGTTCAATTCGGTTGTAAATTCCCTGCTACAGGGCCGCCCGGGGAATGCTCTGCAAAGTGGCGCGCGCTTTCTGGTAAACACGACGGTGGGACTGGCCGGTCTCATCGATGTTGCCTCCCCCATGGGGATTGAGCACAGTCCTGCGGATTTTGACCAGACCCTGTACACGTGGGGGGTTGAGTCTGGCCCTTATCTTATGTTGCCCGTGTTCGGTCCGCATACCGTGCGCAGCAGCGCGGGTTACTTTGTGGATACCTACACGTCCATCCCCGCCTTTCTTGAAGATCAGGAATGGGCGTATCTCTTCTGGGCCGTAGAGGCGATCGATATTCGGGCGAACCTGATAAAGGCAGATGATCTGGTCACCGGTGATCGCTATATTTTCATACGCAACGCCTACCTGCAGCGGCGTGAGTACTTTCTCACTGGCGGGAAGGTCGAGGATAGCTTTTCGGACTTCGGGGCGGGGGACGAATTCGAAGAGTTTTGACCGAGTTCTGTTCGGCCTCTGGTTAGGCCGGGAGCCGCGCAAAACCGGGTAAAATTGTAAAATCCTGCCAAAGCGCAATGGCGTGTGTTGCCTGTGCCCCATGATGGGCGTACTGTCACGCCCAATACACCATCAAAGCCTCCTATGATTGCTTCAAACGGCAATGTGCTTATTATTGATGATCAACCCGATCGCGCTGCAGCGATGGCCAGTTTTCTGTCGTCCTCCGGTTTTCAAACACAGGTCGTTACCGACGTCAGCAATTCCACCTACTCCCTTGGGGGGGATAGTGAACTGGATGTCATTTTGTGCGAACTGGATCTTCAGGACTTTTCCTGGGTTGATGCCCTCCAGGTTTTGCGCGAAATGGACGTACAGGTTCCGGCGATCATGTTTTGTGATGTTGCTGAAGCGGATCGAATAATGACCGCCCTGCGGCTTGGTGCCAGTGATTTTTTTCTGCGTCCGGTGGAAGACAAGGCGGCCCTGATCAGGTCCATTGAGCGCTGCGTGCGACAGCGCCGCCTGCGCCGGGAATTACAGGAATCGCGCCGAAAACTGGAGGCGGCAAATAACGAGCTGCGCGGTACGGTGAAAATGCTGGAGCAGGATCAGCAGGCAGGGCGTCAGGTGCAGCTGCGGATGCTGCCGGCGACACCGCATGGTGTTGAATGGTTATGTTTTTAGTCATACGGTAATTCCCTCTCTTTACCTCAGTGGCGATTTCACCGATTACTTCACCGTGGGTAAAAACCACGTCATGTTCTTTATGGCCGATGTGTCAGGTCACGGCAGTTCCTCCGCGTTTGCGACGGTACTGTTGAAGAACCTGTTTGCGCGCAAACGATCCGATTATTTGCGTCGCGATGACGACACCATCATGCATCCTGTGGCTATGCTGCAGCATGTAAACAAGGAGCTACTCGATCTGGGCGTGGATAAGTTTGCCACCATGGTGGTCGGTTTGCTGGATATGCAAAAAAATAGCTTGCGCTACAGTGTGGCCGGGCACCTGCCACTGCCAGTGCTGGTATCCGAAGCCGGCGCGCGCTATCTGGAAGGTGAGGGTTCCACCGTGGGCATAATGGAAGATGCCGTGTATGAGGAGCATGTGGATAGAGCTGCCCGGACAGTTTTATGCTGGCCCTGTTCTCTGATGGTATTCTCGAAATCCTGCCGCCGAAAAGTCTGATCGAAAAGGAAAAATATTTCCTCAGCGTGTTTGAGCAGACTGCAGAGTCACCGGAGCAACTGGTGACGCATCTCGGTCTTGATCACGTGGAGACGGCACCCGACGATATCGCGGCGCTGTTCGTGCGTAAACGTGGCTAATATGCAGGAAGGACGCATACTCGCAGCCAGCCAGGACGGCGCCTATGTCATCCGTCTGGTGGGCGATGTGCGCCTCACCCTGTGCACCACTATGGACGATTTTTTTCAGCATATGTTCGAGGATCCGGAATTCGCAAGCGTCTGGGTTGACCTCTGTGATGTAGAAGGGTATCGACAGTACTACACTGGGATTGCTGGCCAAGCTGGCGTTGAAGGTCAAGGAGAAATTTGGTTTTGAGCCGGCCATATACTCCTGTGATCCGGGTATTAACCGTCTGTTGAAAAGTATGGCATTCCACCGTCTGTTCGAGCTGCATGAAGAGTCTTGCAGCAATCCCGATGACATCGCAGAGATTCCGAGCGTTAAGGGCAGTGAAGAGTCAGTGAAGCAGAAAGTGATAGAGGCTCACCGCGTATTAATGAGCATCTCGGATGAGAATCGCGATCGCTTCAAGGATTTGTTGACCGTGCTGGAGCGCAGTTGATTCAGTTTTGCGCCGCCAGTTTGCATTGAATGTAGTCCCTGTGCGGCACATAGATCAGTTCCGCCACCTGTCGAATGAGGTGCTCCTCGTATTTGTCCAGATTGCCATCGGCATAAGCGACCAGCCACATGGCGCTGACCAGCTGTAGTTTTTGTCCTGCATCGCAGTGCGCGTTAATGACCTTGGTAAACTCGTACAAGCGAGGTGGCTGTCTCCACACGCTCCCGGGCTGCTGCTACCAGCTCGTGTACCTCGTCCGGTCCCAACTGTAGTGATGTCGTGAGCAACTGCGTCAATTTGGTGAGTTCATCCTCGTCCTGGGTAAAATCCGCGCGGGCGGTTTCAACGAGCAACGCAGCCGCCGCCAGGCGCAGATTGTGCTGCTGTGATTCTGCACTCTGCTGCGGGCGGCTTTCAAATAGCGCTTTTAGGACTTTAATCATCGTGCGGCAATCAATTGTTCGAGTTTATCTGGTCGGCGACGAAGTTGCGAATCCCCTCCGCCAGTTTTTCGGTCGCCATAGCATCCCCGTTAAGGTCGTAGCGAAACTCGTGCTTCTGACTGGCTTGCTTTTACCTCATCGGTGCTGGCGGTATCGGCGCAAAGCCGTCGCGGTAGAGGGGCCGTATCCGCTTCCAGTTCCCCAAGCAGCGCGGGGCTGATGGTCAGCCGGTCACAGCCGGCCAGCGCTTCGATTTCCCCGGCGTTGCGAAAACTGGCCCCCATCACTACCGTGTGGTAGCCATACTGTTTATAGTAGTTGTAGATTCTGGTCACAGACTGTACGCCCGGGTCATCCAGGCCATCCTGAATTACGATGTCGGTGTTGGCCTTATACCAGTCCAGTATGCGCCCGACGAAGGGTGAAATCAGAAATACACCGGCGTCGGCGCAGGCGGCGGCCTGTCCAAAACTGAACAGCAACGTAAGATTACAGTTGATCCCTTCCCGCTCCAGTTGTCTGGCGGCGCTAATACCCTCCCAGGTGGATGCGAGTTTGATCAGGATGCGCTCGCGGCCGAAGCCGGCTTCTTCATACATGCCAATCAGCTTCTTCGCTCGTTCGATCGAGCTCCCCGTATCAAAGGACAGGCGAGCGTCGACCTCGGTGGAGATGCGGCCAGGGATAATGCCAAGAATTTCTGCACCGACATCCACGGCAAATCGATCACAGCAGTTGGCCATCTGTGCGCTTTCTGTGCCGCCCAGACCTCGGGCCCGGATCTTGGCATTGTCCAGAAGCCGTCGGTAGTGGGGGAGGGCGGCGGCCTTGAGCAATAAGGAGGGGTTGGTGGTAGCGTCAACGGGTGCGAAACGCCTGATCGCATCAATATCGCCAGTGTCGGCGACCACCGTGGTCATTGCTTTCAATTGGTCAAGTTTGTTCATCATAGCCTGCGCTTACCAGTGCATGGGCCGCGGTGAGTACTTCAATGCCGGCCTCTTTCCTGTAGGCATTTTCACTCAGGTGGCGCCTGAATTTTCTGGCACCCGGAACACCCTGGTACAGACCGAGGATGTGGCGGGTAATATGGTTCAGCTGCGCACCGCCAGCGAGTTGCCGCTCGGTATAGGGGAGCAGGGCAGCAATAACATCATCTCGGGATTTCGTGGCTTTGTCCATCCCGAACAGCACTTCATCCACTCCTGAGAGCATCCACGGGTTCTGGTAGGCCTCCCTGCCCAGCATCACCCCGTCCACGTGCTGCAGATGGGACTGGCATTCCTGGAGTGTCTGGATGCCGCCATTGAGCACGATGGTGAGGTGTGGAAAGTCCTTTTTTAATTGATAGACCCAGGGATAGTTGAGCGGCGGGATCTCCCGGTTTTCTTTCGGCGACAGACCCTGTAGCCAGGCCTTGCGCGCATGCACGATAAACACGGAGCAGCCCGCCGCTGCCACGGGGTCGACGAAGCCTGCTAACTCCTCGTAGGATTCCATGTGGTCAATGCCGATGCGGTGCTTCACGGTCACCGGAATTTGGCAGCTGTCCACCATGGCCTTTACGCAATCGGCCACGAGGTCCGGTCTCGCCATCAGGCATGCACCGAACATGCCCGACTGCACGCGATCAGAGGGGCAGCCACAGTTGAGGTTGACTTCATCGTAGCCCCATTCCTGCGCCCAGCGGGCGCAACGCGCGAGGTCATCGGGATCGCTGCCACCCAATTGCAGGGCGACCGGGTGCTCCTCGGTGTTGAAGTGCAGGAACCTCGCCCGGTCGCCGTGGATCAGCGCCCCGGTGGTGACCATTTCCGTATACAGCAAGGCTTGCCTGGTCAGCAAGCGCCAGAAATAGCGGCAGTTGTGGTCAGACCAGTCCATCATCGGTGCGATGGAAAACAGCCGGTTGATAGGTGTTTTTCTCACAGTGGTCAAATCACGATGCTGTCACGAGCTGTGCTCGAAAAGTTTTGCGCCAGCTGAAAAATCCCCACACCGACAGCACGCTGTAAAACCCGATCAGCACAGCGTAAATATCCAGGCTGCGGTCGTGGTAAAGCCACACCGAGGCCAGGTTTATCAGCAGCCAGTAGAGCCACGCCTCCAGTACCTTGGTGACTTCCAGATAGGTGCCGAGAAAACTGAAGATCGTGGTGAAGGCGTCGAACACCGGACGCTCCGCATCGCTGTAAAACTGTACGGTGTACCCCCAACCCAAAGCGATAACACAGGCAATGACTATGGCGCGCAGGTGATACGCAATGCGCCACCTGATCACAGGGTTGAGGTCTGTTTCAATACGTCTATGCCAGCGAAACCAGCCCCAGATGCCCATCACGGCATAAAAGAAGTAGAGGAACGCCTCGGAGTAGAGGCGCACATCAATGAACAGGTAAATGCTGAGCAGGCTGCCCGCGATGCCAAACGCCCAACAGGCAATTTTTTCCCTGATCAACAGGATGATATAGGCCAGATTGGCGGCCGTTGCCAGAATTTCTACAAACAATGCCGGAGACAGTGGGTCAGCCATGATTAGTGTCTTTCTCGCATGCGTGTCATCCCGGGTGCGCCGCCCATCAGAAGGAGTAGACCAGTTGTATGCCATAGGTGCGCGGCTCACCCGGTTGCAGGTATGTCTGGTTCTGCCAGGCGCCAAAATCATCCCGCGGATCCGCGGCAAAATACAGGCCGTGTACCGCATAGTTCTCATCACTGAGGTTGCGTCCCCACAGTGTGATGGAGAAGGCCTCTGCACGCCACTGCACGCTGGCATTCAGCAGGTGGTAGTCGCCCAGCTTGCCATCGTGGTAGTAGCCATAGTAGCTGTCGTCCTGTCCCTCGACCTCCACGCGCCCCGACCACCGTTCAGTGAAGGATAGTCGGGTGCCGACATTGTACTGGTAAGCGGGCGATTTGGCCTGCTCGCGATCCTCTCTTGTCCACGAATTGTGCCAGATCGAGATCAAAGGCTTCGATGGAGTCGACCTCAGTGTGCAGCCAGCCCAGGTTGGCAAACAGCTCGACGCTGGTGTTCACATCGAACGTCGTCTCCAGCTCTGCGCCATAGCTGGTGGTATCGCTGGTGCTATCAAGGTAGCCGATCCATAAGCCGGCATCTTCATCCCACATCCAGTTTTCCAGCTGCGCGTGGTTGCGATCGGCGTGAAACAGCGCCAGGCTCAGGGACAGGCGCTGATCCAACTGCTCGCTGCGCACGCCTATCTCCTTGTTGAGCAGTGTCTCATCGTCAAAGTTCAATTTTCCCCGGGTAAATTCCTGGAAGGTGGGCGACATATAGGGCTGGTTGGCGCTGGCCGTGGTGTTGACGCCGCCGGGCTTCTGGCTGCTGGCCACCGTGGCGTACAGCATGGTGTTATCAGAGAGGGCATACCGTGCGCTGATCTCCCCGTCCCACAGGTTGACGCCGTTGTCGCTATCAAAATCACCAGTGTCACTGTAATCGTCTTCGAAGCGCTCCAGGCGCAGTCCGGTGGACAGCGTCAGCTGCTCACTGAGGTTGTAGCCGTACTCCCCGTATACCGCATAGCGATTGGTCTCGTAGTCGCTGCTGGCAGCGGTATCGCCATACCAGAGGCTGGGGTGAAAGTAGTCAAAGTGTTCGCTACCCGCATTGGCATACACACCGACGACATAGTGGCCAGAGCCGCTGGCACTGCTCTCTGCACCGCCCAGAAAACGCAGGTCAGCTACCCACCGGTCGCGCTTGCGGTCAAAAATTTCCTGAGCAGTATCATGACCTGAGGAGCACAGGTAGGTCACGCAAAAATCGTCGGACACCCAGTCGGCATCATAACTCTGGTGCAGGTCGGCATCCAGGTAGCTGATGGAGGCATGCAGTGAATGGCTGCTGTCGAGCAACCAGTTTCCGGTGCCGGTAACAGCCTTGACCTGTTGCTGATCCTTCCCTGGCTGGTCTGAGAAAGTGGTGCGCGTATTGTCCAGTGACCAGGTGTCATAGCCATTATCGGCATCAAAATAGTTGGCGCTGAGGTCATACTGTGCCGTATCCGACGGCGTCCAGCGCAGCTGTGCGCGGCTGGTAAATTCATCGAAGTTGTTGGTGTCGTTGCTGTTGAGCTGGACGTTTTCAATATAGCCGTCACTGTTGTTCTGTTGCACGGACAGGCGCGCGTCGAGTTGCTCGCGCAGGGGCCCACTGACCACAAGTCCCAGATTATTGCTGTCGTAGTTACCCGCACCGCCAGAGAGTTCGCCCTCGAAGGTATCAGTGGGGGCATTGGAGCGGATGAAGATCATACCGGCATGGCCGCTGGCACCGAATCGGGTGCCCTGTGGCCCGCGTAATACTTCCACCTGGTCTATGTCGAAGAGCATGCCGGCATTGGCCGTGTCGCCCAACTCCAGGTCATCCAGCATAATGCCCACCGCCGGGTAATACTTGGGATCGTAGTATTGTTCCAGGTCACCGACACCCCGGATTTGCACAAACCGGGCACGGGACGCGCCGGCGGCCCAGGTCACATTGGGCACCGCATTGAGGATATCCTGCAGGTGTTGTGCTGCCTGTTCAGTAATCGCGTCCTGCGACAGCACGCTGATGCTACCCACGGACTCCATGAGGGTGGTGTTACGGAAATTTGCGGTTACGATGATCTCTTCCAGCGTTCCGGCTTCTTCGCTCAGGGCAGGGAGAGGGATTGCAATACTCGCAAGGGCCAGTAGAGCCGCCGGGAGACATGATCGTTTGTAACATGGTGAGCCTCTAGAAAATAAGAGACCCGGAGAGCGACGCTAGATCGGTAATACTGCACCTATTCCTACGCCGGTATTAACCGGATCAGGTTCAAGGGTTCGTCTGTTGCCAGAACAGACATCTCAGGCCGTAGCCACCCCTTAGGATTGAGGGGGCAGTATAAATGCTGCAGCGCACAATGCATAGCGCTGTGCTCGGGGCATTGGCTGGAACGCTGCAGTGTGTTATCTAGATCGCTTGTGGCAGTGATGCGGCGCGAGCAGCAGGCAGAGTATGAGCAACACCGTGACTTCGATACCTTTCAGTGCAGCCGACTGCCTGGCGCTGGTAGAGCGATCGCCTGCGGCAGTTGCGGCCAGGGACAAGGCCGCATGGTTGCAGCTGTTTGCCAGATACAACCTGGTGGAGGATCCGGTGGGTTCGGCCCCGCAAATTAGTGGTATCTACGATCGTCGGACCGGGTGCAGAGGGTCGGAGCGACTGGGCCGCTTCTTCGATACTTTTATTGCGCCAAACACCATTCGTTTTCATGTCGACCGCGACGTGGTGTGTGGCCTGCATGTGGTGCGGGACCTGACGATAGAGATCATCATGTCGCCTGAAGTTCTTGTGCGCGTACCCGTGCACCTGCTCTATGAACTTAACGTCGAAGACGACGAACTGAAGATTTTTCGCCTCGCAGCGCACTGGGAATTCTGGCCCATGCTAAAACAGCAAACAGCCTCTGGTTGGCCCTTTGTCGCAGTGGGCAGTGCATCGGCAGCGCGGCTATTGCGTCACATGGGTGTCACCGGGATGGCGGGCTACATGCGTGCGCTGTCCAGTGTTGGCGCTGCAGGTAAGGAGCAGATCGACAGGTTCGCGCGGTACTTTAACAACAGTGATGCAGTGGCGCTTGACAGCCTCTTCGCCCGCCACGATATCGAGATCGCCTTTCCCCATGCGGGGGCGCGTTTATCTATTGCCGATTGCGCCCGGCAGGGGGGCGAGATGCGGTTTAGCAAGCAACTGGCGGCTGGCAATGTGGTATCGGCGACGGTGGTTTACCAACGAGCAGACCAGACGCTCCACGGCGTGGCGATATTCGAGCTGGAGCGGCGGAGTCTGCGCATTGTTGCGCTGTCCTTCTATTGGTCCGAGTCTGTATAATCGCGATTCCCTTTTTCGATACGCCGGATACCCATGACTGTACGTACCCGTATTGCGCCGTCTCCCACAGGTGATCCCCACGTCGGCACTGCTTACATTGCCCTCTTCAATTTGTGTTTCGCGCGCGCCCATGGCGGCCAGTTTATTCTGCGCATCGAGGACACAGACCAGGCGCGCAGTACGCCTGAGTCGGAACAGGCCATCCTGGATTCGTTGCGCTGGCTGGGCCTTGAGTGGGACGAGGGCCCGGATGTGGGTGGCGATTATGGCCCCTATCGTCAGAGCGAACGCATGGCGCTGTACGGCCAGTATGCGCAGCAACTGGTGGACGAGGGCAAGGCTTTTGTTTGCTATCGCACCGCACAGGAACTGCATGCACTGCGCGAGGCGCGTCTGGCCGCTGGCAACAGTACAGCACTCAAGCCCTCGGACCTGCGACTCGCAGAGGCAGAAGTCGAGACGCGCCGTAAGGCGGGTGAACCCTACGTAATCCGTATGCTGGTGCCGGAGGGCGATGGCAGCTGCGCCATTGAGGATATGCTGCGCGGTACCATCGAACTGGACTGGAGCATGGTGGATGCACAAATACTGCTGAAGTCCGACGGCATGCCCACCTATCACCTCGCCAATGTCGTGGATGATCACCTGATGCGCATCACCCATGTATTGCGGGGCGAGGAATGGCTCAATTCAGCGCCCAAGCACAAGCTGTTGTACGAGTACTTCGGTTGGGAGATGCCGCAGCTGTGCCACCTGCCACTGCTGCGCAACCCGGACAAGTCCAAGCTGAGCAAACGCAAGAATCCGACCAGCATCCTGTATTACCAGCGTATGGGTTATCTACCGGAGGCCCTGCTCAACTATCTGGGGCGCATGGGTTGGTCCATGCCTGACGAGCGTGAAAAGTTCAATCTGCAGGATATGCTGGCCCAGTTCGACATCCAGCGCGTCTCCCTCGGCGGCCCGATTTTTGATGTAGAGAAACTCAGCTGGCTTAACGGCATGTGGATTCGCGAGGACCTGGACGAAGCACAACTGGCGCAGCGACTGGTGGACTGGGCCTATAATCGTGAGAACCTGATGAAGGTGCTGCCACACGCGCAGAAGCGTATGGAAACACTGAGTGATTTTGCGCCACTGGCCGGCTTCCTGGTGTCCGGTACGCTACCCTTAACGAAGACAGTTTTGCTTCGGTTGCTGGTGCGCGGGAGACCATCGTCAGAGGGTCTGCAGTTCGCCCTGTGGCGCCTGGAAGCCCAGCGTCACTGGACGCGCGATGCGTTATGGCATGACCTGAAGGGACTTGCAGACGCGCTGAGTGTGAAAATAAAGGATTTTCTGGCACCGCTGTTTGTCGCCATTGCCGGCTCCAGTGCTTCTTTTTCAGTGGTAGACTCGATGGAGCTGTTGGGGCCCGATATGAGTCGGGCACGGATTCGTCACGCTATCGAGGTGTTGGGTGGTGTTTCCAAAAAGGCCATGAAACAGCTGGAAAAAGACTACCAGGCACTGGGTGAGGGCTAGGCGATGGCGGGAAACATGGCAACATCGATGATTGCGACACTGTTGCGCGCTGGCAATGGTATCCAGAGTACACCTGCAGTCAGCAAGCCGAAGCAGACGTTGCAGCTCTACGATATTGAAAACTGCCCCTACTGCCGACTGGTGCGCGAGGCGTTGACGGAACTGGATCTGGATGTGGAGATTTATCCCTGCCCCAAGTCCGGCGAACGGTTTCGCCCGGAACTGGTGGAGCGCGGCGGCAAGGCGCAATTCCCCTATCTCGTCGACCCCAATACCGGCGTCGAGATGTATGAATCCCTGGATATTGTCGCCTATCTGTTCGAGACCTACGGGCAGCGGGAGATGCCCCTCAAATGGAAAGCGGGAAAGTTGCAGACGCTGGGCTCCATGCTGGCCAGCGCTCCCCGCGTCAGTCGTGGTATGCAGGCGCGTCCGGGCACTGCGCCCGAGTATTTGCTGGAGTTGTACAGTTTTGAGTCCAGCCCCTATGCCCGGCCTGTACGCGAATTGCTGTGCGAAATGGAAATTCCCTACATCGTGCGCAATTGCGGCCGCACCCGGCTGGAAGAGTGGATTTTACCGCCGATGCGGGAGCGGCTGAAAATACAGCCGGACAGCGAGCTGGAAAACCGCCGCGTATTACAGCAGACCGAGGGCAGGGTCTCTATTCCCTATCTCTACGACCCCAATACCGGGCGCGGACTGTTCGAGTCTGCTGATATCCTCGACTACCTGCGGGAGACCTACGGCAACTGATACCGGGGTATCAGTGATGGTGTCCGCCGATGCCGTGGACATGCCCATGCGCCAGTTCCTCGGCAGTCGCATTCCTTGTCTCCACCACTTCGATATCGAAGACCAGCGTCTGGCCTGCCAGGGGATGATTGGTATCGATATCGGCGGTGTGCCTGCCGGCCTTGGCCACTGTGACTGTGCGCATCCCGTCACTGGTGCTGAGTTGCGCCACAGCACCCGGGCGTAATTTGCCGGTGAATGCACAGGTGTTTTATCGGTACGCGCTGTACTGCGTCGGGATTACGCAGGCCATAACCGTTTTCCGGGTTCACCGTGGCACTGAACACATCACCCGCGGCCCGGCCGGTCATGGCCGTTTCCAGTCCCGGGATAATATTGTTGGCGCCGTGCAGGTAAACTGCGGGATCTCCGCCGCGCGAGGTCTCCATTGCAGAGCCTGCTTCATCGCGCAGCGTGTAGTGAAATGTCACTACGGTTTCCGGTCCTATTTGCACAGCCTGTCTCCTCTGTCCGGTGCAGTGCAGATAGTAAAGTCTTGCGGCCCAAAGTCCTAGTCATTGACCGTCCGGGCGCGGTGCAATGGCGATGCGGGTTCAAGCCAATGCACCCGCGGCATTGCCGCCTGTAGTCCAATGCGCCACTATGGGGGTGGTTCGTCAGTTGAGATAAGGAAG
The DNA here is from genome assembly GCA_963762235.1 of uncultured Gammaproteobacteria bacterium. Lineage (GTDB taxonomy): Bacteria > Pseudomonadota > Gammaproteobacteria > Pseudomonadales > Halieaceae > Marimicrobium. Next base: position 53,214 of record CAVXKH010000015.1, read on the forward strand.
TAAGCATGAGTCAGGACAGCGCAGTGCCTGAGAGTAGTAGTTTGCCCGAGGCCATCAACCAGGATGTGAGCCAGTTGATCTGCCATTTACGCTGTAGCAATGCACCTGATGAGGTGCTGGCGGAAGCGACACGCCACATACAGCAGGCTTTGAATGCACTCAGGCCGTGGTTGCAGCAGGGGGAGGGCTGGTCCACCATTTCCATTGGGCGGCGATATTCCCCGGTTTCCCTGGCGGGAAGACGACCTCACCGCCGTCATGCCCTACAGTCCGATCAGTGGCAAGAGAAACCCCATCGCGCCACCAATCAGGATGTGGAAGGCGGGCGAAAACGAGGTGCGCGGCGAAGCTATATTTTCACCGACCTATGCCGGTCCGCCGGACAGCGTCCACGGTGGCATTATTGCCGCCGTTTTCGACGAAATCCTGGCGATGTCCAATGTCGTATCGGGCAGGGCAGGATTTACGGGTACCCTGACCATCAAATACCGCAAAAAGACGCCGCTCAACACCCCCATCGAGTTGTGGGGCATGAATGTGCGGCAGGACGGTCGCAAGCAATTATGTCGCGGCGAAATGCGTGTGAACGGCGAGGTGACGGCTTCTGCGGAAGGACTGTTTATTTGTGCACCGGAACTCGGCAGCTAGGTTGAAAGTGCCCTGAGCACGCGCAGGAGCTGGATTTGCGCTAGGACTTGCGCAGCGCCAGTCCAGCCAGTATGGCGGTGGTAAATTCATAGACCATCGCAGCCGTAGGTATAGCTACCCACCGGATCGGTGCTGGTCGCAGTCGAGTACAGGCGGGCCAGAGCGAGGCCGCCCACCACCAGCAGCAGTGAGGTCAGGGCAGGGCGGTAGAAGTCATTGCGCAATGCCCCCAGCAGGCAGAAGAAACCGAAGCCGGTCTGCAGGCCGCCGTACATGGCGCCAATTTCGACAAATGCATCACCCGAACTCATGGTGAGTCCGGCGTAGCCCGTTGGCAGCGCCGGGGAGAACAGGCACATCAACCCGTAAGCAATAAACATGATAGCGGAAATCCACAGAATCACTTTACCTAACACAATTTTCTCCTTACGGATGAGGGCGAATGCGCGAGACAGCTTAGCACAGGCAATCCTCGTTATAGATGATCGCGCAGTGGAGATGTATGCCTGCAAGGTCAACGATCCGCGTGGACAGGCGCTACTGCGCAGACTGCGGTTGACAGGGGCGGTGGCTATCACTAGAATGCCCAGCTTCTCGTTGATCTTTGATGGATAAAAGTTTAATTTGATCAATGAGTTAGAGCAGTTTTTGGGGCTATAGCTCAGCTGGGAGAGCGCAACACTGGCAGTGTTGAGGTCAGCGGTTCGATCCCGCTTAGCTCCACCAAATAAAAAAAGGACTTCCGAGAAATCGAAGTCCTTTTTTTATTTGGTGGAGCTAAGCGGGATCGAACCGCTGACCTCAACACTGCCAGTGTTGCGCTCTCCCAGCTGAGCTATAGCCCCAAAAATTGCTCTAACTCATTGATCAAATTAAACTTTTATCCATCAAAGATCAACGAGAAGCTGGGCATTCTAGTGATAGCCACCGCCCCTGTCAACCGCAGTATGCCGACAAACACCTGTCCATGCGGACACTGGGCCTACTGCCATGGATCGCCACTGCGCGATCATCTATACACCAGGATACGCCTGTGCTAAGCTGTCTCGGCGCATTCGCCCTCATCTGTATGGAGAAACTTGTGTTAGGAAAAGTGATTCTGTGGATTTCCGCTATCGTTTTTATTCCCTACGGATTGCTGTGCCTGCTCGACCCGGCGCTGCCTGCGGGCTACGCCGGTCTGACAATGGGTTCGGGGGATGCATTTGTCGAAATTGGCGCCATGTATGGCGGCCTGCAAACCGGTTTCGGTTTATTCTGCCTGCTGGGGGCCTTGCGAAATGACTTCTACCGCCCCGCCCTGACCTCACTGCTGCTGGTAGTGGGCGGCCTCGCTCTGGCCCGGCTGTACTCGACCGTGACCAGCACTGAGGCGGTGGGTAGCTATACCTATGCTGCGATGGCGTATGAGTTTACCACCGCCACACTGGCTGGACTGGCCCTGCGCAGGTCCTAGCGAAAATCCCGTCCTGCGCGTGCGCAGGGCACTTGCAACCTAGCTGCCGAGTTCCGGTGCACAAATAAACAGTCCTTCGGCGGAGGCCGTCACCTCGCCGTTGACACGCATTTCTCCCCGACACAATTGCTTGCGACCATCCTGTCGGACATTCATGCCCCACAGCTCGATGGGTGTGTTGAGCGGCGTCTTTTTGCGGTATTTAATCGTCAGGGTCCCCGTAAATCCTGCCCTGCCCGAGACGACATTGGACATCGCCAGGATCTCGTCAAATACGGCAGCAATAATACCGCCGTGGACACTGTCCGGAGGGCCGGCATAGGTCGGTGAAAATATCACTTCGCCCAGCACCTCGTTGTCGCCCGACTTCCACATCCTGATCGGCGGCGCGATGGGGTTTCTCTTGCCACTGATCGGACTGTAGGGCATGACGGCAGTCAGGTCGTCTTCGCGCCAGGGAAACCGGGGAATGTCGCCGCCCATGGAAATGGTGGACCAGCCCTCACCCTGCTGCAACCAGGGCCTGAGGGCATTTACGGCCTGCTGGATATGGAGGGTCGCTTCAGCCAGCACCTCATCGGGCGCATTGCTGCACCGCAAATGGCAGATCAACTGGCTCACATCCTGGTTGATGGCCTCGGGCAAACTACTACTCTCGTGCACCGCTCCCTCCTGACTCATGCATACTTCCTTATTTCAACTGACAAACCCCACCATAGTGGCGCATTGGACTACAGGCGGCAATGCTGCGGGTGCAGTCGGTTGAACCCGCATAGCCATTGCACTGCAGCGTGCGCGTCCATGACTAGGACTTTGGCCCACAAGACCTTACTATCTGCGCTCTACCGGACAGAGGAGAAAGGCAGTGCAAATTGGACCGGAAACCGTAGTAACTTTTCACTACACCCTGCGCGATGCAGCAGGCTCTGAGATGGAGACCTCGCGCGGCGGAGATCCCGCAGTTTACCTGCACGGCGCCCATAATATTATCCCGGGGCTGGAAACAGCCATGACCGGCCGCATCGCTGGTGATGCGTTCAGCGCAACGGTCAACCCGGAAAACGCTTATGGCCTGCGCAATCCCGATGCAGTGCAGCGCGTACCGATAAAGCACCTTGCATTCACCGGCAAATTACGCGCGGGCGCTGTCGTGCAACTGAGCACCAGTGACGGGATGCGCACAGTCACGGTGACCAAGGCAGGCAGACACACCGCCGATATCGATACCAACCATCCCCTGGCGGGCCAGACGCTGGTGTTCGACATTGAAGTCGTCGAAACAAGAAGCGCGACTGCCGAGGAACTGGCGCATGGGCATGTCCACGGCGTCGGCGGACACCATCACTGATGCCCTCATATCAGCTGCCGTAGGTGTCCCGCAGGTAGTCGAGGATGTCAGCAGACTCGAACAGGCCGCGCTCGGTATTGGGGTCATAGAGATAGGGAATCGAGACCCTGCCCTCGGTCTGCTGTAACACCCGGCGGTTTTCCAACTCACTGTCCGGCTGTATTTTCAGCCGCTCCCGCAGCGGCGGCAAAATCCACTCTTGCAGCCGGGTGCGGCCACAATTGCGCACAATGTACGGAATTTCCATTTCGCACAGCAATTCGCGCACAGGACGGGCATAGGGGCTGGACTCAAAACTGTACAGCTCCAATAGATAGCGGGGCGCCAAACCGGGACGAGCTTGCATACCACGACTCACACGAGGCGCACTGGCCAGCATGGAGCCCAGCGTCTGTAACTTTCCTGCTCGCCATTTGAGTGGCATGTCGCGCTGGCCGTAGGTCTCAAACAGATAGGCGACAATATCCAGGGATTCATACATCTCTACCCCGGTATTGCGGTCAACGAGATAGGGGAATTGCGCCTTGCCACCGCGCTCCACCAGCTCCGGCCGAAACCGCTCGCCAGACTTGGGGCAGGGATAAATTTCCACATCCAGATCCAGTTCCGTCAACGCCTCGCGCACCAGGCGGCAGTAGGGGCAGTTTTCAATATCGTAGAGCTGCAACATCTGCTGCGGCTTGCTGACTGCAGGCGTACTCTGGATACCATTGCCAGCGCGCAACAGTGTCGCAATCATTGATGTTGCCATGTTTCCCGCCATCGCCTAGCCCTCGCTCAATGCCTGGTAGTCTTTTTCCAGCTGTTTCATGGCCTTTTTGGAAACACCACCCAACACCTCGATAGCGTGACGAATCCGTGCCCGACTCATATCGGGCCCCAACAGCTCCATCGAGTCTACCACTGAGAAAGACGCACTGGAGCCGGCAATGGCGACAAACAGCGGTGCCAGAAAATCCTTTATCTTCACCTGCAGCGCGTCTGCGAGCCGCTTCAGGTCATGCCATAACGCATCGCGCGTCCAGTGACGCTGCGCTTCCAGGCGCCACAGGGCGAATTGCAGCCCCCTGACAATGGTCTCGCGCGCACCAGCCACAGAAGCAAAACTGTCTTCGCTAAGCGGTAGCGTACCGGACACCAGGAAGCCGGCCAGTGGCGCAAAATCACTCAGTGTTTCCATACGCTTCTGCGCGTGTGGCAGCACCTTCATCAGGTTCTCACGATTATAGGCCCAGTCCACCAGTCGCTGCGCCAGCTGTGCTTCGTCCAGGTCCTCGCGAATCCACATGCCGTTAAGCCAGCTGAGTTTCTCCACATCAAAAATCGGGCCGCCGAGGGAGACGCGCTGGATGTCAAACTGGGCCAGCATATCCTGCAGATTGAACTTTTCACGCTCGTCAGGCATGGACCAACCCATGCGGCCCAGATAGTTAAGCAGGGCCTCGGGCAGATAACCCATACGCTGGTAGTACAGGATGCTGGTCGGATTTTTGCGTTTACTCAGCTTGGACTTGTCCGGGTTGCGCAGCAGTGGCAGGTGGCACAGCTGCGGCATCTCCCAGCCGAAGTACTCATACAACAGCTTGTGCTTGGGCGCTGAATTGAGCCATTCCTCGCCGCGCAATACATGGGTGATGCGCATCAGGTGATCATCCACGACATTGGCGAGGTGATAGGTGGGCATACCGTCGGACTTCAGCAGTATCTGTGCATCCACCATGCTCCAGTCCAGTTCGATGGTACCGCGCAGCATATCCTCAATGGCGCAGCTGCCCTCGCCTTCCGGCACCAGCATACGGATTACGTAGGGTTCACCCGCCTTACGGCGCGTCTCGACTTCCGCCTCGTGCGAGTCGCAAGTCAGAGGGCTTGAGGGCGGTACTGTTGCCAGCGGCCAGGCGCGCCTCGCGCAGTGCATGCAGTTCCTGCGCGGTGCGATAGCAAACAAAAGCCTTGCCCTCCTCCACCAGTTGCTGCGCATACTGGCCGTACAGCGCCATGCGTTCGCTCTGGCGATAGGGGCCATAATCGCCACCCACATCCGGGCCCTCGTCCCACTCAAGGCCCAGCCAGCGCAACGAGTCCAGGATGGCCTGTTCCGACTCAGGCGTACTGCGCGCCTGGTCGGTGTCTTCGATGCGCAGAATAAACTGGCCGCCATGGGCGCGCGCAAAACACAGATTGAACAGGGCAATGTAAGCAGTGCCGACGTGGGGATCACCAGTGGGGGACGGCGCAACACGGGTACGTACAGTCATGGGTATCCGGTGTATCGAAAAACGGGAACGCGATTATACAGACTCGGACCAATAGAAGGACAGCGCAACAATGCGCAGACTGCGCCGCTCCAGCTCGAATATCGCCACGCCGTGGAGCTCTGGTCTGCTCGTTGGTAAACCACCGTCGCCGATACCACATTGCCGGCCGCCAGCAGCTTGCTAAACCGCATCTCGCCCCCCTGCCGGGCGCAATCGGCAATAGATAAACGCGCCCCCGCATGCGGAAAGGCGATCGCGATATCGTGGCGGGCGAAGAGGCTGTCAAGCGCCGCTGCATCACCTGTTGTTAAAGTACCGCGCGAACCTGTCGATCTGCTCCTTGCCTGCAGCGCCAACACTGGACAGCGCACGCATGTAGCCCGCCATCCCGGTGACACCCATGTGACGCAATAGCCGCACTGCCGATGCACTGCCCACTTTGACAAAGGGCCAACCAGAGGCTGTTTGCTGTTTTAGCATGGGCCAGAATTCCCAGTGCGCTGCGAGGCGAAAAATCTTCAGCTCATCGTCTTCGACGTTGAGTTCATAGAGCAGGTGCACGGGTACGCGAACAAGAACTTGCGGCGACATGTGATCTCTATCGTCAGGTCCCGCACCACATGCAGGCCACACACCACGTCCCGGTCGACATGAAAACGAATCGTGTTTGGCGCGATAAACGTATCGAAGAAGCGGCCCAGTCGATCCGACCCTCGGCACCCGGTCCGACGATCATAGATGCCACTAATTTGCGGGGCGGAACCCACCGGATCCTCCACCAGATTGTATCTGGCAAAAAGCTGCCAGCCATGCGGCCTTGTCCCTGGCCGCAACTGCCGCAGGCGATCGTTCCACCAGCGCCAGGCAGTCCGCTGCGCTGAAAGGTATCGAAGTCACGGTGTTGCTCCTACTCTGCCTGCTGCTCGCGCTGCATCACTGCCACAAGCGATCTAGATAGCACACTGCAGCGTTCCAGCCAATGCCCCGATCACAGCGCTATGCATTCTGCGCTCCAGCATTTATACTGCCCCCTCAATCCTAAGGGGTGGCTACGGCCTGAGATGTCTGTTCTGCAACAGACGAACCCTTGAACCTGATCCGGTTAATACCGGCGTAGGAATAGGTGCAGTATTACCGATCTAGCGTCGCTCTCCGGGTCTCTTATTTTTTAGAGGCTCACCATGTCACAACATCGTGTCTCCCGGCTGCTCTACTGGCCCTTGCGAGTATTTCAATCCCTCCCCTGACCTGAGCTCCACAGAGGCCGTAACGCTGGAAGAGATCATCGTCACTGCGAATTTCCGCGACACTACACTCATGGATCCGTGGGTAGTATCACCGTGCTGTCGCAGGACACTATCACCGAACAGGCGGCACAACACCTGCAGGATATCCTCAATGCGGTGCCCAATGTCACCTGGTCCGCCGGTGCATCCCGCGCCCGCTTTGTGCAAATCCGCGGTGTCGGCGACCTTGAACAATACTATGATCCCAAGTACTACCCTGCTGTGGGTATCATGCTGGACGACCTGGAACTGGGTGACACGGCCAATGCCGGCATGCTGTTCGACATCAACCAGGTGGAAGTATTGCGCGGGCCGCAGGGCACCCGATTCGGCGCCAGCGGCCACGCCGGCATGATATTTATCCGCTCGAATGCACCCACGGACACCTTCGAGGGCGAGCTTTCCGGCGGCGTTGGCAATTATGCAAGCAATAATCTTGGACTGGTGCTCAGCGGCCCGCTAAACGACAGCTCAACGCCCGCCTGGCCATGCAGCAGAATAACAGTGATGGCTATATTGATAACGAGCAACTAGGCAGTGACAACACCAACAACATCGACGAGTTTACCAGTCGGGCCGACTGCGCTGGACCCCGACGGAGACAGCGCAGTACGATTTCAGCGCGTCGTACTTTGATGCGGACAACGGCTACGACACCTGGTCGCTGGACAACACTCGCACCACAAATTCAGACCAGCCGGGAAGGATAAGCAGAGATCGACGCATTTACTGGCGCCGGTAACTGGACGCTCAATGATAACCATGCCATCACCGCCTCCCTCAGTTATCTCAACGCCGACCTGCACCAGAGCTTTGATGCCGATTGGGTATCGGACGAATTCTGCGCGGTTTGTCTGTTCTTCCGGCAACGATACCACACAGGAAATATTTGACCGCAAACGCGACAGGTGGATCGCAGACGTCCGCTTTCTGGGCGAGCGCAACAGCTCTGCCAGCGCGGCACCCGCTACCTGATCGGCGTGTACGCCAATACCAGCAGTGAAAACTTTGACTACCTGCGTCCCAGCCTCTGGTACGGTGATTCGGCTCCAACAGCGAGTACGAAACCGATCGCTATGCCGTATACGGGGAGTACAATACGACCTCACTGCGCAGCTCACGCTGATAGCGGGACTGCGACTGGAGCGCTTCGAGGACGATTACAGCGACTCCGGCGATTTCAGCAGCGACAACAGCGACAAGCTGTGGAACGGGGAGATCAGCGCGCGCTATACCCTCTCGGACAATACGATGCTCTATGCGACCGTCGCCAGCAGCCAAAAGCCCGGCGGCGTCAACACCACTGCCAGCGCCAACCAGCCGCTATATGTCGCCAGCCTTTCAGGCGTTCACCCAGGGAAAATTGGAATTTGACGATGAGACACTGCTCAACAAGGAAGTAGGCTTGCGCAGCGAGCAGTTCGACCATCGCCTGGCCCTCAGTGTTGCGCTGTTTCACGCCAACCGCGACCATGCGCAGCTGGAAAACTGGATGTGGGATGAAGCGGCTGGCCTGTGGATTGGTTACCTTGACAGCACCAGCGATACCACCAGCTACGGTGCGGAACTGGAGACAACGTTCGATCTGAACACCATGTCGCAACTGTTTGCCAACCTGGGCTGGCTGCACACCGAAGTCGACTCCATCGAAACCTTCGATCTCGATCTGGCGGAATTCGTGGACAAACAGGATCGCGATCAGGCCAAATCGCCCGCCTACCAGTACACTGTCGGC
>CAVXKH010000016.1:0-442596 GCA_963762235.1 uncultured Gammaproteobacteria bacterium
ACTGTAGACACCTGATAGCGTTACAATTAACGCAAACAGAAGGTGTCAAATCATGAGTGGAAAGCGATACGCGGAAGAATTCAAGATCGAGGCCGTCAAACAGGTAACGGACCGAGGCTACAAGATCGGTGAGGTGGCTGATCGACTGGGCGTTACGCCCAAGAGCCTGCATGACTGGATCAAGAAATACGGCGATGCCGGGTCCGAACACCAGACCATTTCCAGCCAGCAGGAGGAACTGCGTCGGCTCAAGGCCGAACTGCGCCGGGTGACCGAGGAGCGCAATATCTTAAAGGAGGCCGCCGCGGTGTTTGCAAGCGAGTCAAAGAAAGATACGCTTTCATAGCCACCCGACTCAAGAAATACTCCATCGCCATGATGTGTCGTGTACTGAATGTCCATCGCAGCGGTTTTTACGCCTGGCAGAAGCAGCCTGACAGTCCACGCGCCATTGAGGATCGGCGTCTGCTGGGCCAGGTAAAGCAATACTGGATCGAGAGCGGTTTTGCTTATGGATACCGCAATATCACGCTGGACCTCAAGGACCACGGTGAAACCTGCGGCAAGAATCGGGTACATCGCATTATGCAGAGGGCTGGTATTCAATCCCAGAAGGGCTACAAGAAGCACCGGGGCTTCTCGGGCGGCGATCTGAGTCACGTTGCGCCCAACACGCTGGATCGACAATTTACTGTGGACGGCCCCAACCAGGTATGGGTAACGGACTTTACCTTTATTCGCACGCATGAAGGCTGGCTGTATCTTACAATCGTACTGGATCTGTTCTCCCGCCAGGTGGTGGGCTGGAGCATGAAGAATGATCCCAGGGCTGATCTGGTCATTGATGCACTGCTGATGGCCTTGTGGCGTCGCAAGCCGGAAGGTAAGGTGTTGATACATTCCGATCAGGGCGTTCAATATACTTGCTCGGACTGGCGAAAGTTTCTGACAGACCACAATTTGGAAGCCAGCATGAGTCGGCGAGGTAACTGCCATGATAATGCAGTGGCTGAGAGCTTCTTCTCCCTGCTGAAGACGGAACGGATCAAACGCCGAATCTTCAAAACCAGGAACGAAGCAAGAGCGGAGATATTCAACTACATTGAATTTTTCTACAATCCCAGTCGACGACATGGGAATAATGATGGCGTGTCGCCAGTGGAGTTCGAAAGGCAGTACTTTGAAAAGCTATCAAGCGTCTAGAGAACTCGGGGCGCACCACCTGCCTTCGGCAGGCCGGTTAATAGCAACGTTAACCCCTCAGAGCCTCTTGTCATAACTCCGTCAATGACGTATATTGAATGCAATGTATACGATCATAGAAACTCCAACCTTTCACGAAGATGCCCGGAGAATTTGGTCGGAATTGGAGCGTGGCGCTTTTTGTGCATGGCTCGCAGCTAATCCTGAAGTTGGTGACGTCATTCCCGGTAGTGGAGGTTGTCGCAAAGTTCGTTGGTCAATTGCAGGTAGAGGCAAGCGCGGCGGCGCTCGCATCATTTATTACAACCGGCTGGCTAACGGAGAAATCTGGCTTCTGGTCATTTACGCTAAAAGTGTTACGGGCAATATCCCTGCCCATATTCTTAAATCGATCCGTGAGGCTATTGAACATGAGTAAGAAATCCAAAAGCATGGACAGTGAGGAACTCGGCAATAAACTTCTCAAGTCGGTGCGTGAAATGAAAGCTGGCAAAGTCGCGCGTGCTACCCAAATAGCCGCGAATGAAGTTGCTGCTGCCCGCATGAAGTCTGGCTTATCACAAACGGAGTTCGCCCAGGCGTTGCAAATTTCTCCTCGCACGTTGCAAGAATGGGAACAGGGTCGCCGCGAGCCATCTGGCGCGGCTAAAGCATTAATACAGATTGCCTTCAGGCACCCGGAAGTTATCCGCGAAGGTTTCGGGGGTTAACAAAGCCATGTTGCGGACAACTTGCAGTTGCCGCAAATGGCGGCGTTAGGCGGGCTCGGCGTAGCGCCAAGCACAGAGAGGGCACCACTGATGAGCGTTCACAGCAGCAGTCGGCAGATTCTGATTCACGGCATGGTTCTCGTGTTGGTCGGATTGGTGTGGGGCCTTTTCGTACCTGAGACTCCGCACCCAAGACTCGCCCTTGGAGCTCACATCCAGTTCGTAACAAACGGCATGCTGTTCATCGTCCTAGCGACTGCGCTGCTGGCACTCCCTCACAGTGTCGGGGTCAAGTCCGTCTGGGTGATGGTGGTGGCGGCTTGGTTGACATGGGCCATGGCTATGTCCGAGGTAGCCAATTCTTGGTGGGGATCAATGCAGACGTTGCCCATTGCCGCAAGTCAGGCAGGTGCCTCCGGAGGCGAACCATGGCAAGAATTGGTCGTCAAAATCACGCACATCGGCGCTGGATTAGGGCTGATCATCGCGTGGTCGTTGCTCGTCATCGGTTTTCTGAAGCACGCCTCCAGCACAGGATCAAATGATGGGTAAGGCCGCCCAACTAGCGACGCAGCCTAACAAGCGATTGCAGCGGCCGGTCCGCTGCGCGGCCCGCCGCTGAACCGAAACGTTAGAAGCCTCAGGAAATCATCTGTGTTTGCATATATCTGTCTTGGCACCAATGATCTTCAGCGCTCTATTAAGTTCTATGATGCCGCGCTTGCGCCACTTGGTCTTAAACGCTGCAATACCGATGGCGAATCTAACTGGGAAGGCTGGGCTGGTTGGGGAGTATACGAGGCCGGTGGCGCGGAAGAACTTGCGCTTTGGGTTTGCTCTCCATTCAATGCGCTTGCAGCCAACTCCGGAAACGGCACAATGGTTGCCCTGCGTGCAAAAACTTGGTTAGAGGTTCAAGCTTTCTATAATGCCGCACTTGAAAACGGTGGGGTATCTGAAGGTTTACCCGGCATAAGACCTGAGTACAACAAGGATTTCTACGCAGCGTATGTATATGATCCTGACGGAAATAAAATTGCTGCTATATGCAGAGGCTTTACACATGCCCAGCAACTTTAGGAGCAGGTTCGCTATAACGGCTTCTAACAATCGGTTCAAACCGTTCGCTTCGCTCACTGGGACAGGCTAAATCCCGCCCCTTAACCAAACGCCAGTAGTCACTCAAGCATATGCGAGGGATTAATAGTGATGCATGAAATCATCTGTCCGCACTGCAAGAAAGCATTCAAGATTGACGAGGCCGGGTATGCGGACATTCTCAAGCAGGTTCGCGACAATGCGTTCGATGAGCAGTTGCACGAGCGGCTTGAATTGGCCGAGCAGGACAAACGGGCTGCCGTTGAACTCGCCACAACTAAAGTCACCAGCGTGTTGGAGAGGGCAGCCGCAGCCAAGGATGCTGAGATCCAGGAACTGAAGGCCAGGCTCGATGCCGGTGGGGTCGCGCAGAAGCTCGCCGTGAACGAAGCGCTAGGCGCCTTGGAAAAAGAGCGTGACGCGCTCGCAAACGACCTCGAGCGAGCACAGCATGACAAGCATACCGCCTCGCAGATTGCCGAGGCGAGGCTGGTGACATGAACTGCAGCAGGCTGCCGCTACGAAGGACGCGGAAGTTCATCGCCTGAAGGCCCAGCTCGACGCCATCGAGATTGCGCAGAAGCTCGCGATTATCGAGGCAGTCAATGCAGTCGAGAAGGAGCGCGACGAATTGAAGAGCGGTCTTGATCGAGCGCAGCTGGAGAAGCAGCTCGCCGAAAAATCGCTCAAGGACAAGTACGAGACGCAGATCAAGGATCGTGATGATGCGATCGAGCGCCTCCGGGACATGAAGGCTCGCTTGACGACCAAGATGGTTGGCGAAACCCTTGAGCAGCACTGTGAAACCGAGTTTAACCGCATTCGATCGACGGCGTTTCCGGGGGCATATTTCGAAAAAGACAACGACGCGCGAGCTGGCAGCAAGGGAGACTATATCTTTCGCGACTCGGATGAGGCTGGCACTGAGACCGTCTCGATCATGTTCGAGATGAAGAACGAGAGCGACGAAACAGCTACCAAAAAGAAGAACGAAGACTTTCTCAAAGAGCTGGACAAGGACCGGAATGAAAAGAGCTGTGAATACGCGATCCTCGTTTCACTTCTTGAACCTGATAGCGAGCTTTACAACTCAGGCATTGTCGATGTATCCCATCGTTATCGAAAAATGTATGTCGTACGGCCGCAATTCTTTATCCCGATTATTACGCTGCTGCGGAACGCCGCCCAGAACTCACTGAAGTACAAAACAGAGCTCGCGCTAGTGAAAGCACAAAACATTGATATCACGAACTTCGAGAACGAGCTCGATGCGTTCAAGACTGGCTTCGCCCGGAACTACGAACTGGCATCCAGGAAATTCAAGACGGCTATTGAGGAGATCGACAAAACCATCGACCATCTTCAAAAGACCAAGGATGCGCTTCTCAGCTCTGAAAACAATCTCCGTCTGGCCAACAATAAAGCCGACGACCTGACCGTTAAGAAACTGACCAGGGGTAACCCCACAATGGCCGCAAAGTTTGCTGAGCTCACGAATGATGATACTTCCGCTGATGAAAGTAACAGCTAACAAGTCATTGCAGGCGACCGGCTACGCCCGCACCCGCCCGCATTTGACCGTTGGCGCATGGCCCTGGCAGGGGTAGAGTGATCGCCAGCACAGGGAGGTGCCCGCATGCAACAAGCCCCCACACGCGCGGTGACAGTACTGCTGCTGGCGCTGCTTATCACCGCGCCGGTGGCCGCGGAAACCGCGAAGCTGGCGAAATGCCAGACGGTCAAGGACCGGATCGAGCGTTACACCGGCTTGCGCCGCAAGGGCGGCTCTGCCAGTCAGATGCAGCAATGGAAGGAACAACTGCGCGCGAGTGAGGACCAGTTCTATCGCATGGACTGCAAGAATCACCGCCGCAAACTGCGGTGAAGCTGATAGAGTATTTCGGAGACGAGAGGGGCGTCGAGTTTGAACAATAGGTTACCGATCAGGGTGGCGCACACTGACTTGAGATATATGTGCGATAAAAATCGGGGGTGTTAAGGTGACCGGATTGTTGATAGGTAGCGATAGAGTCGCCATCAATGCCCGTATTCTCACGCCCTGTATCGGGTTGTTCGCGCAGTTGCGCCCAAGGCAGCTTGTCGTTATGTACCATCACTCATCTATCGGCTAGAATGCCGGGATTCAAATGAATAGCTAATTTGAGGACTGGAGAAAGTGCCCAAGGCAAGTGAAATCAAGAAAAACACCGCGATCAATTATGACGGTAAAACCTACATAGTCAGTGATATCGAGCGTTCTGTTCCGCAGGGTCGTGCAGGCGGTAGCCTCTACCGTATGCGCATGTATGATGTTGTCACCGGAAGCAAAATTGACGAGACCTTCAAGGACTCGGATATGTTGAACCTCGCAGACCTCGTCCGCAAGCCAGCCATGTTTTCCTACATTGACGGCAATGAATATGTCTTTATGGATTCAGGAGACTACACGCCATATAACCTGAACAAGGAATCCATTGCTGATGAGATTTTATTCTTCAATGAGGCCACCGACGGTATCCACGTGATTGTTGTCAACGATGTCCCGGTAGCGCTTGCCCTGCCGGCCCACGTGGAACTTGAAGTGGTGGAAACTGATCCATCTATCAAGGGTGGTTCCGCAACGTCAAGAACCAAACCCGCAATATTATCGACCGGCCTGACTGTGCAGGTGCCTGAGTATATTGCTACCGGGGATAAAGTCAGGGTGAATGTGGAAGAGCGCAAATTTGTCAGTCGGGCAGACACCAAGTAACAGCAGCTTCATAGTTGCCCTTGTACCCGGCGTCAGGCCGTCATAGGGCGCCATGAGCGTCGGGGAGACCTTCCTCTACTTCGCCTATGGCTCAAACATGCTGACGCAACGGCTGCGAGTTCGCTCACCCTCCGCGCGTCCGGTCGCGGTAGCTGTTCTCGCAGGCCACGAGTTGCGCTGGCACAAGGTCGGCCGGGACCAGTCGGGGAAGTGCGATGTCGTGCAAGTCGAGGCGCCGCAAGCGCGGGTCATCGGTGTTGTGTACGAGATTCTCACGTCCGAGGAAGCCGCACTCGATGCCGCAGAAGGGCTAGGCAACGGCTACGCCAAGAAGCTTGTCGTTCTCGAAACTGAGGGCGGGCAGGTCCTGGCCCAAACCTACTTCGCCACCAACACCGAGCCCTCTGCGGTTCCCTTCACCTGGTACAAGGCGCTGGTTGTAGCGGGTGCCAAACAACATGGACTTCCCGCAGCGTATATCGGCGCCCTCGACGCAGCAGTCGCCAAGGTCGATACGAATGCAGACAGAGCAGCGAGGAACTTCGCCCTCGCGAATGGCCGCTAATGCCTTCTGCAGCCGAAACCGCCTACATAAGCAATTACGCTGTACACGTTAATGACGCCTGGCTCAGCGCTATTGCAGGACAGATATTTCGCTGCGCTCAAAAATTGTTGCGGTGCGCGACGTTACCAATGTAATCTTCCCGGAATACATTTACCATCCAGCTAACAACATTGTAGGAGAAATTTATGGCTAAGGGCCAGGATGCAAAAAAGGCAGTTAAAAAGAAATCTGAAAAGACCTTGAAAGAGAAGCGCACTGAGAAAAAGCAAAAAAAAGCCAATAAAAAGTAAAAAAATCTATTTGGTAACAGAGTGCTGAGCAGCACGCTAACGCGCGTTCTTGCTCGTGGCGTTAGATGACAGGCTGAACTCGCTGCCATGTCGGCTTTCAGGACATACTCAGATGTTTCCTCGCTGATTGAATGCCTGGAAGATGAGCGCCTGCCAAGGGAGAGTTGGACACACGAAGCGCACCTGGCGGCAGGTCTATGGTATGTGTGGCATCTCGGTGCGGAAGGCGCACTTGTGGAGCTGCGCCAAAGAATTACACGACATAACATTTCGGTCGACATACCGAATACGGACAGCTCCGGCTATCACGAGACCATTACGCGCCTCTACCTGGAGGGCATAGCGGGACTCATTGACCCAGAGACTCAGGAACACTTCGACGCGGCACTTGTTCGGGTGCTCTCATCGCCGATGATCAACAGGGAGTGGCCTCTATCGTTCTACACGAGGGACAGGCTGTTCTCGGCAGTTGCGCGAAGGGAGTGGCTGTGTCCGGACCTTTTGCTTGATACGCGAGGGCGCTGAACCTAGACTGTCACCTCGCGGAAAGTGAACGTATCCATGGCGTATCATCAATCTCACGAACACAGCGGCGGGCACGGTCACAGTCACGACCATGGCCACAGCCATGCGCCGGAATCCTTTGATCGCGCATTCGCAATTGGAGTCGCGCTCAATCTCGGCTTCGTGATGGTTGAAGTGGTGTTTGGGCTGCTGTCCAATTCCCTGGCACTGTTGGCAGACGCTGGCCACAATCTCAGCGATGTTCTTGGCTTATTGCTCGCGTGGGGCGCGAGCGTTTTAGTACGAACACTGCCCACAAAACGCCACACCTATGGCCTTCGTCGTAGTTCTATTCTCGCCGCAATGATTAATGCCCTGATTTTGCTGGTCGCTGTGGGTGCTATTTCATGGGAGTCAATTCTCAGGTTCAGCCATCCGGAAACAGTAGCAAGTGGCACCGTTATTCTGGTGGCATCGATTGGCATCCTTATTAACGGATTCACCGCATGGTTATTCATGTCAGGCAGAGAGCTGGATCTAAATATTCGGGGAGCGTATCTGCATATGGTGGCCGATGCCGCAATTTCACTGGGCGTTGTTGTTGCAGCTATAGTGATGAGCATTACGGGTTGGTTGTGGTTGGATCCCCTCGTCAGCCTGGCAATCGCTGTTGTTATCGGTGCAAGCACATGGGGTTTACTGCGCGAATCACTAAACCTTGCCCTTGATGCGGTACCGACCGGTATTCAAATAGCGCAAGTTGAGGCTTATCTTGCCAGTCTTCCGGGTATTTCAGCAGTGCATGACCTGCATATATGGGCAATGAGCACGACTGAAATAGCGTTGACGGCGCATCTGGTCAAGCCGGATGCAGTCATTGATGATGCTCTTTTGCTTCGAATTGCCACTGAGTTGCGCGAGCAGTTTGATATTGCGCACACCACCGTGCAGTTTGAGCTGGGTGATGCAACTTATTTGTGCGGGCAGGCCCCGGTGGAGGCGGTTTAGGCTATGGATGCTGAGAATACACATCAGGTATTTGAGTGGCTCTGGTCATCCGGCCAGCTATCGGAGCGAGACATTCGCTCCCTGCCGTCGCTGGGCATTGACGTCGTCGTCAACCTCGCGCTGCCAACGTCCTCGAACGCGTTGCCGGGCGAGGCGGAAATGGTCACGGGGCAGGGTATAGCGTATGCGCATATCCCTGTGGAATGGGAGGCTCCCCGCCCGGAACAGTTCGCGCAATTCGCAGGGGTGCTCAATGCCTTTGCCGGCCGTAAAGCCTGGGTGCATTGCGCCAAGAACATGCGGGTGTCAGCGTTCATCTACCTCTATCGCAGGCTGGTACTGGCTGAGGGCGAAGAGCAAGCCTCCTTTCCCATGCGCGAGGTGTGGAGTCCCAACGAGGTCTGGCAGGCGTTTATCAGTCAGGTAAGTGCGGAGTACGCTAGGCACGCGTGACCGGCGCAGTGGCCCTGCCCGGGAAAAGGCTGGCTTACTGGTCAGCACTTTCTGCTACAGTAGGGTGGTTGTGAGGGCAGGCGTGAAACAGAAGGACGTTCTCTATGGGTGTTGAAACCAGTGTTCATGGTCGAACCCTTGTCATAACAATGGCAAGGCCCGCAAAACGCAACGCGCTCAACAGCGACATTACCCTTGGCATTGATGCCGCCATGAATGAGCTTGAGGATAACCCGCAGTTATGGTGTGGGATTCTCACCGGCGGGCAGTCTATATTTTCAGCCGGCGCCGATCTGGCCACCGGACCGGGTGAGCCGACAGAGCGCGGCGGCATCGTTGGCCTCATCAACCGACATCGCACTAAACCACTCATCGCAGCCGTTGAAGGCATGGCATTGGGTGGTGGATTCGAGTTGGTATTGTGCTGCGACCTTGTGGTGGCTTCCCGATCGGCACTGTTTGGCCTGCCTGAAGTAAAGCGGGGCCTGATGCCTGATTTCGGTGGCGCGTTCAGAGTCAGTCGGTATCTTCCGGTCAATATTGCCAGGGAGTTGCTGCTCACCGGAGAGAACCTGTCCGTAGAGCGTGCCGAACGTTTGGGTTTCGTAAACACGGTCACTGAAAATGGCCAGGCACTGTCCACTGCGCTGGCGCTGGCAGAGCGAATATGCAGCAATGCGCCACTCGCGGTAAGAGAGGCTTTGGCAATTTTTAACGCGGAGGTCAACGGCGAAGAGTCATCCAGCTGGGAACGCAGTCATGCGGCCCATGAGCGATTGCTTAAAACTGAAGACGTTAAAGAGGGTGTCGGCGCATTTTTTGAGAAGCGTCGTCCCAATTGGTCTGGTAAATAAGGAGAAGATATGGACTGGTATATTGCAGTTATAAAGAAATACGCAGTATTCAGCGGCAGATCCCGACGCAAGGAGTATTGGTATTTCGTTCTGTTCAATATCCTTATCAGCATTGGTCTTTCGATCATTGATGGAGTGCTGGGAACGGATGAACGCTGAAACCGGTACAGGACTCCTGGGCGGTATTTATAGTCTGGCGATACTGATTCCATCGCTCGCTGTGCTGGTGCGTCGACTCCACGACACCAACCGCAGCGGGTGGTGGATTCTGATTGGGTTGATTCCCGTGATCGGTTGGATCGTACTGCTGGTGTTTGTGGTGAGGACAGTCAACCCGGGCCAGAATCAGTATGGGGCCAATCCAAAGGACGCTGCCGTCTGAGTGGGTTCTGTTTAGAACAGTTGCGAACTGCGCGTCTCAAAAATAGGTCGAGGAAATGCCATCATGAGTGGAAACCGAAAGACAGCCCTTGTCACCGGGGCCTCATCAGGGATCGGGAAAGCACTCGCGGAGAACTTTGCCAGTGATGGATACGATGTCATTCTGTCAGCGCGCAGCGCAGGTAAAATGTCGGCACATGCTGCTGACCTGCAGCAGCGGTACGGTATCACCGCCACCGTTATTGCTGCCGATCTGGAGGCGCAAGATGGTGCGACCCGCTTGCACGCCGAGGTTCAGCAACTTGGCATCACGCTGAGCGCGCTGGCGAATAATGCGGGCTACGGCCAGTTTGGTGAGTTCAAAGACGCTCCGCTGGCGCCTGAGTTAGCCATGATGCAGGTCAATATGAACGCGGTCGTGGTGCTGACCAAGCTGTTTATGCCTGACCTGCTTGCCAGCCGCGGCAAAATTATCAATACGGCCTCAACTGCCGCATTTCAGCCCGGCCCCTATATGGCGGTGTACTATGCGACCAAGGCCTTTGTGTTGAGCTTTTCCGAAGCGATTGCTGCGGAGCTTGCGGACACCGGTGTCACGGTGACGGCGCTATGCCCGGGCCCGACAGCTTCGGGTTTTCAGGATCGCGCTGACATGCATGCGTCCGGGCTGGTAAAAGGTAAGAAACTGCCAACCTCCGAAGAGGTCGCTGCGGCGGGCTATCGCGCCATGCAGCGTGGCCAGAGAGTCTATATCCCGGGCATGATGAACTGGATCATGGCCCAAAGTGTACGCTTTACTCCCCGTAGCGTGATTACGGGGATCGTCAAGCAGTTGTCCAAACCAGCTTAAAAGGCTATCGCGGCGCGTCTTTCTAGTAAATGAAGTAGCACGCGCCGCATCTATAGAGCCGCCGAGAGTGATTGTGAAAAAGAGCAAACTACTGCTGAAGGCAGCCGATATTGAAGCAATGCCCGGCGCACGCAAGGTACACTTCCTGAACCCCAACGCAGTGCGCATCAATAAGTCCCTGGGTGACGCCGTAGGCCTGGGTCATCTGGGCGTACACATTATCCAGGTCGAGCCGGGCAGGGAAACGACCGAGTATCACAAGCACCTGTATGAGGAAGAATGCGTCTACGTGCTGTCGGGCCGAGGCAGCTCTGATGATTGACGGCGAGACCTACGCATTTGAGAAGGGCGACTTCGTGGGCTTTCCACGCAACACAGCGGCTCACGCTATCACCAATGACGGTGAAGAGACATTGATCTGTCTTGTAGCGGGGCAACGATTAGAGCAGGATGTCGCTGATTATCCGAACCGGGGTAAGCGTTTGTATCGCAACAGCGGCGAATGGAATCTCGTTGATTTGCAGTACATAATGGACAAAGGCAATTGACGGTATCACTTCAGGGCAAATCTTCAGTAAATACGGTACATTCTTCACACCACTAGCGAAAAGTTCAACACAATGACAGAGGCAAACAGGGAATGATTTCGGTCTGGATAGGATTTATTGCGTTTGTGCTGCTCATGCTGGCACTGGACCTGGGTGTCTTTCACCGCAAGTCCCACGTCGTCAGTGTCAGGGAGGCACTGGGCTGGTCGGCCGTGTGGATTTCCATGGGATTGTCTTTTTCGATTTTCGTGTACTTCGCGTATGCGGGCCAGTGGTTCGGCCTCGGCACGGTGGTGGATGCGGTCGATGGTTTGACGAACAGCGGCGCAACGGCGACGGAGAAATACCTGACCGGCTATGTTGTCGAGAAGTCCCTCAGCGTCGATAACATCTTCGTGATCGCGATGCTCTTCAGCTTCTTCGCGGTGCCGCCGATCTATCAGCACCGGGTGCTGTTCTGGGGCATTCTTGGGGCGCTGGTCCTGCGCGGTACGATGATTGGTATCGGGGCAAAGTTGATCGCGGAGTTCCACTGGATTCTTTACATCTTCGCCGCATTCCTGATCTTTACCGCGATAAAGATGCTCTTTTTCAACACCGAGGACGCCGATCCGAACAAGAGCATCGTCGTGCGCCTGATGCGCCGCTTTTTTCCGGTGACCGACAGGTTCCATGGCAAGCACTTTTACGTTCGCGCTGGCTCTCCTGAATCTTACGAAAGCGAGTTCCCCGGTGCGCCTGCGGTCCCGGATGAGGCGGTGAACAAGGCGCCGACCGGGAACGCTGCTCCTGACGCCGCTGGCACTGGCTCTGGTCATGGTCGAGACAACCGATCTGATCTTTGCCGTCGACTCGATCCCGGCCATTTTTGCCATCACGGCCGACCCGTTCCTGGTGTTCACCAGCAATGTGTTCGCGATCCTGGGTTTGCGATCACTGTATTTCGCGCTTGCCGGAATGATAGACAAATTCCGCTACCTGAAGGTCTCCCTGGCCCTGATCCTGCTGGTTGTGGGCGTGAAGATGCTGCTTGCCGAGTGGTTGAAGCTGGCCCTGGGAGAGCACTTCAATTTGTACTTGCTGACAGCCATTATTTCGATACTGGCGGCAGGCGTGTTCGCATCCATAATAGCTGAGCGTCGTGAGAACAGCGGTAAGGGTTAGGTATCTGCAGGAGACACCGTATGCTGGCCATATTGCAATTTCTCGCCGTTTTGGCATCCGCAATTTTTGCCGGCGCCGCCATATACATCAATGTCGCGGAGCACCCGGCCCGCATGGGTTGTGACACTAAAACGGCGGTAACGGTGTGGGCCCCAAGCTACCAGCGCGCCTATGTGATGCAGGCAACCCTGGCGGTTATCGGTTTCATTTGCGGCATTGCCGTCTGGCTGCTCAGTGGTGACATCTGGTGGCTGACAGGCGCTGCGTTTATCGGTGCGGTCATTCCTTTTACGTTTATTGTCATCATGCCCACCAACAAGAAGTTGCTTGCATCCGGGCGCGACCTGAATTCGGTGGAGACGCGTGAACTACTGGTGAAGTGGGGCCACCTGCACGCCGTGCGCAGTGTGTTGAGTTTTGTCGCACTGATTATTTATTTGCTGTTGCTACAGCAGCACCGATAGCAGCGCGGCGACATCGAGTGGCTGGCCTAACAGCCAGTGGTAGGTTAACCTTCGGATGCGACAGGTTCCGCTGCAAATCTAAAGAATCATTCTTAATCACAGGTACAAGACGATGAAAATAGCCGCTTCACATGTGATCACTGCCACTTTTCTCAGTGCCTTGTCGTTGGCAGGCGCGCAGGCGGCAACCACGCCCGAGTCAGCCTATCCAATGCGCGCCTATTTCGGCGATACCCATGTCCATAGCGGCTGGTCGGCGGACGCCGGACTCGATGGCGCCATTCTCTCTCCGGAAGACGCATTCCGCTTCGCGCGTGGCGAGGAAGTCAAATCGAATACCGGCCAGATGGCCAAGCTTAAGCGGCCGCTCGACTGGATCGTGATTACCGACCATTCCGATGGCATGGGCACCATCAGTGAGGTCTTTGCCGGCAACCCCGAAATGATCGCCGATCCATTCCTGAAGCAAATGTATGAAGCGATGCACGGGAATGATGAGGAAAAATCGAGGGCCGTATTGCTTGAGGCGATTAATCGGCAGTCGAATGGCACATTGCCAAAGCAGATCATGAATCCGAAGTGGATGGTCTCGGCTTGGGAAAGAACCGTTAAAATTGCCGACAAATACAATGATCCCGGCACGTTCAGTGCCTTGATCGGCTTTGAGTGGACACCCAACCCCGGTGGCGGAGACAACCTGCACCGCAATGTCATTTACCGTGACGGTGCCGATTTGGCAGTGCAGGAGTTGCCATTGACGAGTTTCCAGACCATGGATCCCGAGAAGTTATGGGAATGGATGGAAAAATATGAAGCGAAAACCGGCGGCAAGATGCTGGCCATTCCGCACAACGGCAATCTGTCCAACGGCCGTATGTTCGAGGAAACCACCTTCACCGGCGGCCCGCTGACCAGGAGCTATGCCGAGGCGCGGCAGAAATGGGAGCCGCTGTTTGAATTGACCCAGACCAAAGGGCAGAGCGAAAGCAACCCCGTGCTGTCGCCGACTGACGAGTTTGCCAGCTGGGATTTGTGGGACAGGGGCAACCTCAACGGTGTCGCCAAGAAGCCTGAAATGCTGCGTACCGAGTACTGGCGCGAAGCTTTGAAATCGGGCCTGCGTCTTGATGCGACTCTGGGCGTCAACCCGTTCAAGTACGGTGCCAACGCCGCGACCGATACCCATACCGCGCTGGCGACCGCCGATGAGGATAATTTCTGGGGCAAGTTCGTGGGCGCGGAACCATCGCCGACACGCTGGGAACCGGTCATGATCGGCGCCGCAGGCAGTCCCGGTGTGATGTACAGCTGGGAGCAGGCCGCCTCGGGTTATACGGGCGTCTGGGCAACCGCCAATACGCGTGCGGCGCTGTGGGACGCTATGAAACGCAGGGAAACTTTCGCCACGACCGGCCCACGCATGAGCGTGCGTTTCTTCGGCAGCTTTGATTTTACCGCTGCCGATACTGCGGATCTGGTCAAAGCCGGTTATGCCAAAGGCGTGCCGATGGGCGGCGATTTGAAATCCGCTCCAGATGGCAAAGCGCCGGTGTTCCTGATTGCGGCGATGAAAGACCCGGCAGGCGCCAACCTCGACCGGGTGCAGGTTGTCAAAGGCTGGCTCGGGGCCGACGGCAAGACCCAGGAAAAAATCTATGACGTGAAATGGTCCGGCGACCGCAAGCCGGATGCCAACGGCAAGGTGCCGGCGGTCGGCAATACCGTCGATCTCAAGACCGCAACCTATGCCAATAGCATCGGCGCTACCGAACTGGTGACACGCTGGAGTGATCCCGACTTCGATCCGAAACTCAAGGCGGTCTACTATCTGCGTGTGCTCGAAATCCCGACACCAAGGTGGACTGCCTATGATGCGGTGCGTTACAACATCACCATGCCTGAGAAGGTCGCCATGATTCAGCAGGAGCGGGCGTTCACCTCACCCATCTGGTACACCCCCAACTGATGTCCAGTTGATCGATTGCCGAATCAACGTGCGGCGGAGCCTGGTGCCCCGCCGCATTTTTATGTGGAGCCGAGTTTGAATATCAGATCGCTGTTGAGGGAGCCACTGCTGCACTTCCTGTTGATCGGCATGGCGCTGTTTCTGCTGTATGGCAGGGCTGCCCCGCCTGCGGATGACGGCAATCGGATCACGGTCACCCGCGCCGGAATCGCCACACTCACCAGTCGGTTTGAGGCGACCTGGTCACGGCCGCCGACGCCTGTGGAATTGCAGGGCCTCATCGACAGCTATGTGCGTGATGAAATCCTGTTTCGCGAGGGCGTTGCCCTGGGCCTGCTGAAAGATGATCCGGTCATCAAGCGCCGCGTGCGCCAGAAGCTGGAGGTGCTGATTGAAGAGGAGGGCAAGTCCGGTGCTGCAAGCGATGTTGAGCTGACGGCATACCTGAACAAGCATGCGGCGAAGTTTCGCATGCCGCCGGTACTCAGTTTCGAGCAGGTGCTATTCGATCCAGCCAACTACGGCGACCAACTCGAGCCTGCGCTGACCGCCGCGAAGACCGCACTGATTGGCGGTGCGACACCGGAATCGCAAGGCAATCCCAGCATGCTGCCGACCCGTGTGGAACAGCTGTCGCTGGATCTGGTAGCCCGGGATTTTGGTGATGAGTTCGGGAAAGCACTGGAAACAGCACCTGTCGGGGAATGGGTGGGTCCGGTCCACTCAGGATTTGGCGTGCATCTGGTTCGTATCAGCGAGCGCAAGCCCGGTTATCTGCCGGCTCTGGAAGAGTCGCGCAAGGCCGTCACCCGCGAATGGGAGAACGACCAGCGCGAAGCCGCAATGGCAAGCAACTACGCGCGTCTGCTCAAGAACTACGATGTGGTGATTGAAGGAGAGAGTGCCGGAGCAGCGGCCAGGTGATGCGCCGCGCACTGTCGTTGCTGGCGATCCTGCTGCTGGCATTGGCCTTGCCGGTAAAGGCCGATGAATTTCGCCCGGCCTACCTGCAACTGACCCAGACCAGCGCCGACTCTTACGACGTACTGTGGAAGTCGCCGGCGCTGGACGAAAACACGCCATTGAAGGTCCGCCCGGTGTTTCCGGCCGGAGTCAGCGAGCAAGGCGCCAGGCGCAGCAGCTTCGCCGCGGGTACACTGCGCCAGCGCTGGCACATCAACGTTCCCGGTGGCTTGAATGGCAAGGCGATTGAGTTTCCTGCTCTGGCTGATGCACGCATCGATATCCTCGTGCGGCTGGAGCGACTTGATGGCAGCGCGCAGCTGGAGCGCATCCTGCCGAGCGCGCCGAGTTTTATTGCCAAGGCCAGTCCCGGCGCATATGAAGTGGCAATAACTTACCTCAGCATCGGCATCGGGCACATCCTGCTCGGTTTCGATCATCTGCTGTTCGTACTGGCGCTGGTGATGATCGTGAAGTCGACCCGGCACCTGTTGGTCACCATTACCGCATTCACAGTCGCGCATTCCATCACATTGAGTCTGGCAACCCTGGGTGTCTTGCATGTGCCGGGGCCGCCAGTGGAAGCCATTATCGCGCTGTCGATCGTGTTCGTCGCCAGCGAAATCATTCATCAGCGGCAGGGACGCGAAGGCCTGGCGTCGCGCAAGCCGTGGGTCGTGGCGTTTGCCTTTGGCCTGTTGCATGGACTGGGCTTCGCGGGTGCTCTCGCCGAAGTCGGTTTACCGGAAAATTCGATTCCGCTGGCGCTGCTGTTTTTCAATATCGGTGTGGAAATTGGCCAGGTACTTTTCATCGTGGCGGTGTTGGCGATCTACAGGGTTTTGTTGCAGCCATTGGCGGGGCGCTTTGATCTGGCCCGTCTGGCGCCACTGCAGGCCTATGCCATCGGCGGTCTTGCCAGCTATTGGTTGATCGAGAGGGTGTCGGGATTCTTTCCAGTCCTCGTATGACTTGTTGAAAATGCCGCAACCGGCATGCTCTATGCGGTGTAGTGCACCTGGCGATAGCAAAGCACTGGCATACTGGCCAACCCTCGACTAGCCTGTACTTATCTGAAACTGTGAGGACAAAATAATGAAACTGATCACATCACCCTTTATCCCGGCTGTACTCCTGTGCGCGCTGCTGTCGGCCATCGCGCAAGCGTCCGATGTGCCGCCGCCGAACACGGATAACAATGTCTATTTTGGCGATGTCCATGTCCACACCGGCTGGTCGTTCGACGCGTTCACCAATGGCTCCAAGACCACGCCTATGGATGCCTACGCCTGGGCGCAGGGCAAGCCTATCACTGGCAGCGGCGGCCCGGAGATGCAGATCAGGACGCCTTTGGACTTTTACATGGTGGCCGACCATGCGGAGTACATGGGGGTGTTCAACCAGATGGCAAACCCCGACAGTCCGCTCAGCAAGACGGAGCTGGCCAGGGCCGTGACCTCGCCCGATGCCAATGTTCGAATTCAGGCGTTCGCCGGCGTCCTGCGCGACATGAGCGCGGGCAAGCGCGACCCCCAGTTGAGCGACCCGGTGCTGGCGGGCACTGTTTGGGCCGAGATCATCAAGGCGGCAGATGCCAGTTACACGCCGGGCAAGTTCACCACCTTCGCGGGCTTTGAATGGACCTCGAATCCGCAACAGCGCAATTTGCACCGCGTCGTCGTCTTCCGCGATACCGCGCACCTGCCCGATCTGGTGCTGTCCGCACTTGACTCCGAAGACCCCGAGACGCTGTGGAAGTGGATGGACGAACAGCGCGCCAAGGGATCTACGCTGTTCGCCATTCCGCACAACGGCAATGCCAGCGATGGCCGCATGTTCGAACTCGTGAAGTTCGATGGCAATCCCATCGATGCTGCCTACAATAAAACCCGCGCCGCCAATGAACCGCTGTACGAAATCACCCAGATCAAGGGCACCTCGGAAACTCACCCCGACCTGTCGCCGACCGACGAGTTCGCCGGTTTCGAACAGTGGGACTACACGCTGTCAGCGGATTACCAGCGGCCGACGAAGCGCAAGGGAAGCTTTGCGCGCCAGGCCTTGCTCGATGGTATGAGCCAGGCAGCCACTGGCGCCGGCAACCCGTTCAAGTACGGTTTCATCGGCGATACTGACACGCATAATGCCGCAGCCAGCAATGAGGAGTTCAACTTCACCGGCAAGTTCGCGTTTGAAAACAATGCTAAAGAGCGCCTGACCGGCGTCCCCGGTGCGCCGGCGGGCCAGATTCAGCAGATCCAGGAGTTCAGTTCGGGTGGTATCGCCGGAGTGTGGGCGCCACAGAATACCCGCGAGGCGATATGGGATGCGATGCAGCGCAAGGAGACATTTGCAACATCCGGCCCGATGATCAAGGTGCGTTTCTTTGGCAGTTTCGACTATGCGCCAGGCGATGTGCAAAAGCCTGATTTCGTGAAGCGCGCGTATGCCCGCGGTGTGCCGATGGGCGGCGACCTCAAACCGGGCTCAGGCAAGGCACCGACGTTCCTGGTGATGGCGCAAAAGGACGCCAACAGCGGCAATCTCGACCGCGTGCAGATCGTCAAGGGCTGGCTCGATGCATCCGGCAAACAGCATGAAAAGATCTATGATGTCGTTTGGTCGGGTGATCGCAAGATCGGTGCGGATGGCAAGCTGCCGGCGGTTGGCAACAGCGTTGATCTGAAGACTGCGACCTACACCGACGCCATCGGCGCCGCGCAACTGGCTACGGGCTGGACCGATCCCGATTTCAGGCCGCAGGAGAATGCCTTCTATTATGCCCGTGTCCTTGAGATACCCACGCCGCGCTGGAACACCTATGACGCGGTTCGAGAAAAGATGGCACCGCTGACCAAGGTTCCCGCGACGCTACAGGAGCGCGCCTGGAGTTCACCGATCTGGTATACGCCTTGAGGATTGGCCAACTGATTTCAGTTTACGGGATACGGGGAGCACGACATCAGAACGCTGTGGCTCGTGGTTTTTTTTGGGGTGCTGATCTGGTCTGGAATAAATCCCACCGATCGGTTTACCTGGTTGCTCGAAGTCGCACCTGCCCTGGTTGGGTTGATGTTGCTCGCAGTTACCTCTAGCAGCTTCAGGTTGACCACTATTTTGTACGTACTGATTCTGGCGCACTG
This sequence comes from uncultured Gammaproteobacteria bacterium, assembly GCA_963762235.1. Lineage (GTDB taxonomy): Bacteria > Pseudomonadota > Gammaproteobacteria > Pseudomonadales > Halieaceae > Marimicrobium. Next base: position 18,917 of record CAVXKH010000016.1, read on the forward strand.
CATAATACTTATGATCGGTGGACACTATACGTATGCCGAAGTACCTTTTTTCAATAACCTGTTTGGATCCGAACGAAATAACTACGATAAATTGGGACATTTCTTTCAGGGCTTCATGCCGGCGTTGCTGGCCAGGGAGATACTCATTCGCAAGCAGGTGGTAAACGGCAAGGCATGGCGAGTGCTGTTTATAATTTCACTTTGCCTCGCGTTCAGCGCCCTCTATGAACTGATTGAATGGTGGACTGCTATGGCTGCGGGGGAAGACGCAGAGGCCTTCCTGGGTACCCAGGGGTACGTGTGGGACACGCAATCCGATATGGCGCTGGCACTGCTGGGCGCAGTCTCCTCATTGCTGCTGCTGTCCAGTGTCCATGATAAGCAGTTAAACAATGCGGCGCTTGCTCAACGATGAACACTGAATTGCAAGAATTGAAAAGTACTATCCGGCGCTGGACATTGATCCTGGGCGTTCTGCAAATCACGGTCGGCTGTGCGGTCGGATTCATACCGCCCTCTGCCGTGCAATGGTTTCGCGGCATCGTGATGGCACACATCGAGTTCACCGCCAATGGTGTGCTGATGATCGTGCTTGGACTGCTGGTCAATGAGTTGCACCTGGGCGCGTCGGTCCTGAAAGTGTGGTTCGCGGCGTTGCAGCTTGGCACCTGGTCCAACGGCGCGGCGGGTGTGGCGGCGGCGTTTATTGGAGCCTCCTCGCAACTGATGCCCACCCTGAACGAAAAGTTTCCACCGCCCAATGGCACCGATAGCGCAATCGTATCGGGCGCGCTCCTGTTATGTGGCGTCACCATAATGATAGCGCTGCTGCTTACGCTCTATGGCTTGCTGCGCAATACGTCGATAAAACACTAGATGGCAAAGGTAATTTTCTATTTACATGCGCCGCATGGTCAGGCAGAGGCATTGATTCAGGCGGCCATGGAATTGGCATCTGACAGACTTGCTCAGCGTCATCGACTACAGCTTGCGATAATGCGGCCGCGCCCGGCGGATCTATTGGCAGTGCCGCCCGATAGCCCGTTCATGGCCGGGCTCGACGTCGTGCTGGAGATTGTAGCGCCGTGCGGGCAAGCGCTGCGGCAGGTGCTGCCGGAGCTTGAGCGCGCTCTGGCGCCGGTCCTGGAACTGGTCGATCGCAGTCATTCCCATCTGGTATTGGGCTACTCCAGAACGTTCCAGGAGTCGGGTGAAAAGCCGGTGAGATACCATTACCTGATGTATCGGCGGACCGATTTTTCGCGCGCTGACTATCTGGATTACTATGTGCATAGCCACTCTCGCTTTGGCCTTGCCAGCCCGCTGGCGGACTACTACCAGAACTATCTGGATCAGGACGGAGGGCGGGAACTGGCGCAGTTATTCGGCCTCAATGTTTTGGAGGCTGACAGCATCTCCGAATTGCGCTTTGATAGTGTTGAAAATTATCTTTACAGTGACATCATCCGCGAGATAGGGCCAAAGGCATCGGCCGACGAGGAGCTGTTTGTTAACCGCCCGCGGTGCCAGAGCTTCTCCATGGACGTATTGCTGGATACGAGGGGATAAGGCATGCGAGTTTATGGCGACATACAGTCGGGCAACTGTTACAAGATCAAACTGCTGGCCGCGTTGCTCGGCATGCAGCATGAGTGGATACACGTTGACATACTGGCAGGCGAAACCAGGGCCGAGGAATTCCTGGCCCGAAATCCCAATGGAAAAATCCCGCTGCTGGAATTGGACGACGGTCGACTGTTGTGGGAGTCAAACGCGATCCTCAACTACCTGGCGACCGATACTGCTTTCCTGCCGCAGGACCGATTTCTGCGAGCACAGGTCCTGCAATGGCAGTTCTTCGAGCAGTACAGCCATGAACCCTATATCGCGGTCGCGCGTTTCATCGCCAAATACCTGGGGTTGCCGGACGAGCGCAAGGACGAGTACCAGGCCAAGCAGGCGGGCGGCCATAAAGCATTGGCCGTGATGGAGTCGCGCTTGTCGATGCATCCCTGGCTTGCAGGGTCGCAACTGTCGATAGCCGACATCTCTCTGTATGCGTACACCCACGTCGCCCATGAAGGCGGCTTCGAGTTGGCCGGGTATCCCGGTATACAGGCATGGCTGCAAAGAATCAGGGCCGAACCCCGGTATGTAGGTATGGAGTAATAGTTGTACGTCGACGACACTGACGCAGCAGGCGCAGCATGTATATACCCAAACATTTTGCCGTCACTGACCGGGAAGAGATCTTTGCTTTTATAGAGACCAATGCCTTTGGCCAGCTTATCTCCAAAGTTAACGGCAGTTTGTATGCCAGCCATTTGCCGTTTCTGGTGACGCCGGACCGGTCCACAATGATCTGCCATCTTGCCAAACAGAATCCGCAGCACCTGGAGCTTGACGGCCAGGAAGCGCTTATCACCTTACAGGGCGTCCACGACTATATATCACCTTCCTGGTACGCAACTGCGGGTGTGCCAACGTGGAATTACCAGGCAGTGCACATCTACGGGCAGTGCCGGGTGTTTCACGATTCAGGCAGGCTCAAGGAGGTGGTAGAAACGCTGGCCCATAAGTACGAGGCAGCGTTTGATTCTCCATGGCAGCCGCAGTATGGTGCCGCCATGCTGACCGCGATCGTCGGTGTAGAAATCACCATTACTGACGTGCAGTGCAAGTACAAGCTGAGCCAGAATCGCTCCGCGCAGGATCGCGTGCAAGTCGCGGAGAAACTCAAATCCCTCGGTTCAGCCAGGCTCGCCGAGGCCATGGAGCGCCACTAACAATCCGCTAGGGCGTCACTATATTGAAGGTTTGATCGGGCCGGTCCAGCAGCGCAAAGAATCCCAGCAGATCCAGCTTGCTGCCCTCAACCGAGACGTCGTCCGAGAACAGTATGTCGCGAATGCCGGCGTTGCCCGTCAGCATCTTCACAAACAGCGCATGAGTGATGTGGATGGTGGCATTCGCAGCGGCAGCGGCTTGTCCGGCGCGATGATGCAGTACGGAATTTTCCAGCTGTAGTACGTGTACTTCGTTCAGGTCGGTAAACTGGATATTGAGCAGTGAAGGTTTTGCCATCGGCTTTGGGCCCGTTAAGCATTACTGCCATCAACTCGAAGAATTGATCGACAGGTGTCGCTTTGATAAGGTCCGCGGCATTGGCAATGCCAAGACCCTGCTTCGGTGCTCCCTGGCGCAGTTCCAGCGCGCCGGTGAGGTAGACGTCACGCCACGGCCCGGATTCCGCCTGGTAGGCCAGCTGGTCGTAGGTTTGTGCCAGCAGGGATTTGGCTGCCGTATTGTCGGGCTGGGCAAAGACCAGGTGATTGAGTAACTCAGCAACCCAGCGGTACTCGCCCTTATCGAAGTCCGCCTGCGCCTTGCCCAGGATCACATCGGCACCACCCATCATGTCGACGTAGTGTTGCGCGGCCTCCGTTGGCGGCAGTGGATCGAGGTTGGCCGGATTGCCGTCATACCAGCCGAAATATTTCTGGTAGACCGCCTTGGCGTTGTGCTTCAGGGTGCCGTAATAACCGCGATTGGGGAAGCTGCTGCGCAGCGACGTGGGCATCTGCAACTGTTCTGCAATCTCGCGCGAGGTGTAGCCCTGCGATGCCAGGCGCAGGGTCTGGTCGTGTATAAACCTGTAGCCGTCGCGCTGCTTCTTCAGGAAGTCCATGATCGCTGCGTTACCCCACATCGGCCAGTGATGGCTGGCGAAGTACACCTCGGTGTCGGGAAACAGGCCCATGGCCTCGTCGATATAGTGACTCCACTTGCGCGCATCGCGCACCTGTGCGCCGCGCAGCGTGTACAGGTTATGCATATTGTGCGACACCACCTCGGCACCGCAGAACGCTTTGTGCTGCGGCAGGTAAAACGTCAGCTCGGCCGGTGCTTCCGATCCGGGGGCGTTCTGGAAGATGAAGTCCACACCGTCGATAGTGAGCGTCTCTCCCGTGGTGGTGATCGTGCGGGTCGGCGCGGCGATGCCGGGGCTGCCGAAGGCGGGGCTCTTGCCCAGGCCCGAGTCAACATGGCCGCGCGGTGAACGTTCGAGCTCGCTGCCGTACATGAACATGGAGCGTCGGCTCATGGTGGTACCGGCAATGACATTCTCGCTGGTGGCTTCCTCCATGAAGCCCACGGGGGCCACGATCTCGATGTTCTCCGCTGCGCCCAGCACCGCCAATACGCCGCCAAAGTGGTCGATATGCGAATGGGTGAAGATAACCGCCGAAATCGGTTTATCCCCAAGGTGCTCCCTGGCGAAGGCAATAGCGGCGGCGGCGGTTTCGCGCGTGGTCAGCGGATCCACCACGATCCAGCCGGTCTGTCCCTCGATCAGGCTCATGTTCGATATATCGAAACCGCGCAGTTGGTAGACGCCATCCGTCACCTTGAACAGGCCATAATTATTGTTGAGCGTGGCCTGGCGCCACAGGCTGGGATTGACGGTATCGGGTGCCGCGCCCTTGATAAAGTCGAATGACGGCATGTCCCAGACCACGGTATCCCCCGGACCCGGGACCTGCAGCGAGGGCGGCGCCGCGACAAGTCCACGCGAGGCGTCCTTGAAATCCTGTTGGTCGTCCAGATGCAATTCCTTGGCGATTTTGGCATTGGCACTGATGGTGGTCTCAGTGGCTGGCGTATTGCCCTGCGCGCCTGCCGCAGTTGCAATAGCAGTGCCCTGGATACTTTCAGGGTTGGTCGTTGATTCACCCTGGCAGGCCAGCAGCAGGGCGCACAGGGGTGACAGGAGCAGGGCGCCGCGCCAGCATTGAACGTTTAGCATAGTATTTCTCCTGAGCAGGTTTCGCACGGTATACGTTAGGCTTATAGTCTGGCCCGTTGCGACAGTGGCTGACACTAGCAGCTAGGGGCTTTATGCTCAAGCCGCAAGCGCCCCGCGCTTACCGGTCTCGCAGCACCTGTCTGGCGCCGCTTACACTATACTCGCAGGGCACGCGCAGCGATGGTTTGCTAGCGGTCTGTTATTACTATAACCAGGGGATCGGGCAATGGAAGATCGGGTAGCTAGCACCACATCACTGGCGACCTCACGGATGCGCGCGGTGCATACCCGGCGCGACCCGCAGCCCATTCTGCTGGATCCCTGGGGTGATCGACTGGTTCCTGCGGCCCTGCTGGTGGCGTCGTTAAATCCTGCAAGCACCCAGTCGGGCAGCCCACAGGATGACGTATCCGAAGACGCCCTGGCGAGCATTACAGACGATTTCCTGCGCGCCAGCCCGGCGTATACCAACGTCATTACAAGATCGCGCTACACTGAGGACGCGCTGGGCGCGGCCATTGCCAGAGGTGTCAGGCAGTATGTGCTCATCGGTGCGGGATTTGATAGCTATGCGCTGCGCCGGCCTGCCGCGGCAAAGGACCTGCAGGTGTTTGAAATTGATCATCCTGCGACGCAGGCATTAAAGAAGCGGCGTCTTGCCGAGTGCGGTATCACCGTCGAAGCAGGCGTGCATTTTGTGGCGGCGGATCTTGCCAGGGAGCAGCTTGACGCGGCGCTGGCAAAAACAGCCTTCAACAGGACGCAGCCGACGTTTTTCTCCTGGCTGGGTGTCACCATGTATCTCCCCCGCGCGGCGAACATGGCGGCGCTGAAAGGCATCACGGCGTGCAGTGCGCCGGGCAGCGAACTGGTTTTCAGCTACATCGACCAGAAAATGTTCCAGCCGGAAGGCGCTGCCGCAGCAGCCTTGTTCGCCGAGCTGGAGCAGACCGTCAAATCGGTGGGCGAGCCGTTTGTTTCCGGGTTTCACCCGGCGGACCTGGCCGATGATATTCGCCACCTTGGACTGGAACTTGTCGAGGATCTGAACGATTTCCAGCTGGTGGAACGCTACGATCCCGCAGGTGTGAACGGGTTCAAGCCCGCTGATCGCAGCCATATTGCCCGCGTACTTGTGCGTGGCTGCGACTGCTAATCAGGGAGAGGAATCAATGGATAAGGCTGCATCGATACTGTTGTTTGTGGTCGGAGTGATTAATTTCCTGCCGGTGATGGGCGTCCTGTCGGCCGCGAGGCTGTCACAGGCATACGCTATTGATCTGGATAGCAACGATATCGTGATATTAATGCGCCATCGGGCATTGTTATTTGGCATTGTCGGCGGGTTTATACTCTACTCCGTTTTTGTCCCCAGCTACCAACCACCAGCGATGGTAATGGCGGCATTGAGTATGGTCGGTTATGTGTTTCTTATGTGGCATCAGGGTGATTACAATGCAGCACTCCATAAGATAATGGTGGTTGATATGGTGGGTATCCTTTGTATCGCGGGTGCGGCACTGCTGAAGTATTCTGCCGGCGCTGCTGCATGAAAGTGACTTTATTTGGCGCGACGGGCAGTCTTGGGCGGGAGTGTCTTGAGCAATGCCTGCAGGCCGGCCACGATGTGACAGTGCTTGTGCGCAGTCCTGACAAACTGCCGGGTAGGCTGCGCGACCGGATTACGGTGATTCAGGGCGATGGATTAGTCTTCGATGATGTGGCCAGGGCCATGCCGCGAGGCACCGATGCTGTGCTGTTTGCTGTGGGTGTTGATGAGAAGACCTCGCCTCCGGACCTGTGTACCGACGTGACCCGGCATATACTTGCCGTCATGCGCACGGAGCAGATACCGCGGCTGGTGTGGTGCGGCGGCGGCAGCAATTTCCGCCCGGAGGATGTGATCACCTTTGGCGCGCGCTTCGTGCGCTGGTTTTCAGAAACCTTCCTCAAGCATCGCCATACCGATAAGGAACATCAGTTGCGATTGCTGGATGAGAATGCGGACCTGTGTTGGCTCGGCGTACGCCCCCTGCAGATGAAGTCGGGGCCAAAGAAAGGCCAGTACCGACTGGGCTATAACGCCTTCAGTGGCTTATCGAGTATTTCATTTGCCGATTGCGCTCACGCCATGGTGACGATGCTGGACGATGACACCTGGGCAGGAAAAGTGCCTATCATTCAGTACTGAATGCGTGAACTGGACGGACCAGCGGAAAACGAGGCAATGATATCTGTGGCCAACGCGATCAAAGCCAGCATCAAAGCCAATGCCACGACGCCGGAGTATTTTTTTGCCGAGGGCTGTTTTATCACGGAGTTATCCAACTCCGGTGATGATCCCGAAGTCTCGATTGCCCGCGCACGCCTGGAGCCTGATAAGACAACTCGCTGGCATTATTTGCGCGGGACCACCGAGCGCTATGTGGTGCTACAGGGTGCGGGTCTGGTGGAGGTTGACGACCTGCCCGCGCAGCACGTGAGTAGCGGTGACGTGGTGATTATTCCTGCGGGGGCGCGACAGCGCATCAGTAACACAGGCACAATTGATCTGGTGTTTCTGGCGATCTGTTCGCCGCGCTTCACACCGGGTGCATACGTCGATATTGAAGGTTGAGTTACGCGATGCTGCTGCGGCAGTACTGCATCAACAAGGGGGGGCAATCGTGGCGGAACGATTCGACAGGCTTGACGAGAAACTCAAGGCGTTTATCAAAGAGCAGCACCTGTACTTCGTTGGCACTGCAGCCGCAGAAGGCTACGTCAATGTGTCGCCCAAGGGCATGGACAGTTTCCGCATTATTGACGATCACACCGTCGCCTGGTTGAACCTGACCGGTAGTGGCAATGAGACCGCGGCGCACGTTATGGAAAATGGCCGTATGACGATTATGTTCTGCTCCTTCGACAAGCAGCCATTGATTATGCGCCTGTACGGCCGGGCGACGACGATTCACCCGCGTGACGAGCGCTGGGCCCAATTGTACGCGCTGTTTCCTGTTTTTACGGGAGCGCGCCAGATCTTCCTGCTGGACCTGGACCTCGTGCAGACCTCGTGTGGCTATGCCGTGCCCTATTATCAGCTCAAGGGGGAGCGGCCCACGCTGACCAGGTGGGCGGACAGTCGCGGGGAATCGGGTATAAAAGACTACTGGGCCGAGAAGAATACGAAAAGCCTGAACGATAAAGATACTGGAATTCTATAGGTTGCACTGATGTCGGAAATTAGCTTTACCCGCGAGGAAAGAGAAATCATCTGCCGCAAGATACAGCTCTACCTGCATGAAGAGCTCGATCAGGAAGTCGGCCAGTTCGAGGCCGGTTTCCTGCTGGATTTTTTTGCCGCGGAAATCGGTCCCTACTTTTACAATCGCGGCCTGTATGACGCCCAGGCGATTCTGCAAAGCCGACTGGAGAATATCGCCGAGGCAATCTATGAAATCGAAAAGCCGACCCAGTTTGCCAGGTAGTACGCTACTCCGCACTTTGTTGTATGTGTTCGTACTGTTTGCCCTTTTGGCAGGCATGTTCCTGGCCTATGCCTTTTCGGTGTATGAGGAACCCCCGGTAGATCCTGCATGGGCGCTGCCCGGCAGCAAACATATTCCCGCCGGTGCCGTCACGGTGCGCTTCAGCGGTACCGCGACCCTGCTGTTCAGTGATGGGGAGACACAGTGGATGACTGACGGGTGGTTCACCCGCCCGGGTCCGCTGCGCCTGTTGCTGGGCAAAATCGGCCCGGACCTGCAGGCCATTGAGCAGGGTCTGGCGGCCAATCATGTTGAAAAACTGGCGGCGGTGTTGCCGCTGCATTCACATTACGACCACGCCATGGATGCGCCGGAGGTGGCCAGGCGCACCGGCGCGCTTTTGCTGGGCTCCGAATCCACCGCCAATATTGGTCGTGGCTGGGGATTGCCGGAGTCACAGATACAGCTGCTGGTTGATCGCCAGCCGGTACGCCTGGGGCAGTTTGTGATTACGCCCATCGAGTCGCGGCATTTTGAGTTTCCCGATCCCGCGATTCGCCAGCGGGCGCTGGGTGATCCGCAGATCAGTGAACCTCTGGTGCCACCGGTTCGCGTCTTTGATTACCGCGTGGGCACGGCGTATGTGCTGCATGTCAGTCACCCCAAGGGGAGTTGGCTGATTGTGGGCAGTGCGGGGTATGTGGAGGGGGCCTTGCAGGGTTTCCCGGCGGATACCGTGTTCCTCGGCGTCGGCGGCCTCGGTTCGCAGACGGCGGACTACATGGAGAATTTCTGGCGCGAAACAGTGGTTGCGGTCGCCCCGTCACGGATTATTCCTGTGCATTACGACAGTCTCACGGCGCCGGCTGTGGGGCCATTCAAGGGGCAGGTGCAGGCCATTGCCCTCTACTCCAGTGATCGGGCAAATACCCTGTCGTTCCTGCGCGACAAGGCGGCCGCCAATCCCGCGTTGCGCTTTAATACACTGCCGCGGTTTGAGGAAGTGGTGCTGTTCGAGTAACCGTGCAGTAAATCCTGTGCGCGGTCAGGCAAACACCCCGTGGATATACCATCGCCCGGCGAGGCGGTCACGAAACACCCAGTAGTGCTGGCCGCTGCCATCTGCTGCGATGTAATAGTCGCGGCTCACCGCGTCCTGCCACCAGTTGTCCTCGATGCGTTCCGGCCCGTACACCAGCGCCAGTGCACCGTTCCAGTACAGCTGCTGGCCATGTTGGCGCAGGGCCTTTGGTTGCGGCATCAACCAGAAAGGGCGCTGGGCGCAGTGTTGGCTGCTGCTGTGTTCGTCCCCGTGCTGGTCGCTGCTGACCAGCAGCGCAAACTCCGGCAGGTGTTCGTCCCGGCAGCCGACTTTTTCAATGGCCTGCAAGCCCAGGCGGTTGCGCAGCCTGTCCAGCAGGCCGGCCAGTGGCTCGCGCTGGTTGCGGGGACTGAACAGGTCGATGCTGTCCTGCTGTCCCGGACGCAACTGCTGGCAGGTCAGCGCCAGACCCTCGACGCTGTCGGTCAGTTGCAGGCGCTCGAAGCAAATGCCGCTGAGTTGGTACCAGTTCTCCCAGTCGCTGTGGCTGCTGGCACTGCGCACACACACCTCCTGCAGTTGGTGATTCATGCCAACGAGCTGCCAGTTGATCTCGCTGGTCTGTAGCTGCGTGTTGCGCAGGAAACGGCACAGCGATTGCAGCAGGCGTTGCACTGCAGGCAGCAACTCCTCGTTGGTTTTTACCTCGTAGCCAAACCAGTATTCATCGCTGAAGGTCGCGGGCGGCCGGTAATCTGCCTGCAAGTCCTCCCGCTGTCCCAGTAGCTGTTGCAGAAAGAGAGTGAATGCCCTGCCGCAGCGTCGGCCCAGTGCCGCAGGTGGCAGCACCAGCACATCGCCCAGTGTATGCAGGCCGGCCCGGCGCAGGGAGTCCACTGTGCCAGCGAATTCCTCCAGCAGGTTCAGGGGCAGGGGGCTGAGCCGCTCTTCCAGTGGCTGTTGTATAGCCAGTGCTGCGTCGCGGCTGGCAAAGGACAGTAGCCAGGCCGCCTTGGGCGTCGACGCCAGTCCGTAGCGCGCATTGTATCCGCGGCTGTCGATGCCGCTGGCCACCTCCAGCAACAGGGCATCCAGTCCGCGGAACAGGCTCAGGCAGCCGCCGATTTCCAGTTGCAGGCAGTTCGACTGCCAGGTGTAAAGGGTAGGTGTGATGCTATAGGCCCAACAGCACAATTGTTGCAGGCAGCGTTGTTCGGCCTGTTCATCCCGCTGCAGCAGGCGCATGGGTTCTGCGCCCGCCAGTGCCCGCACCATTGCGCCGTCCATGCCGTGGCGTATCCCCAGGGCGGCGGCACAGTCGTTGGCGCGCAGCACGCGCTGTGCGGCCAGTACCACCACCGGCTGCTGTTCGCAGCGGTTCAGGCATTGCAGGGGCAACTGGTCGAAACGCAGGCACAGCCACAGGCTCACGGTTTTCTCGCGCAGCAGTGGCCTGTAATCGGCGCGATGACTATCCCCATGGCTTCACTAATACTGTACATAAATACAGTATTAGTGAAGCGGGCATGCTTGTCCAGCGACAGTGGAGACACCCTTCTGCGCTACCTGGATGCTCTTTACTGGCTCCCTGTTGTTACCTTATGTGACAAACCGGTGTACGGACTTGTATTTTGGATCACTTTTTTGTGGCACATTTCTCCCTGATTTTTAATGAATAATACACAAAAATACGGTTGCGGCTGCAGAGGGATGGGTAGATAGTGGTAACACATGGCCTCAGGTAATGTTACCTAAGGTTACACATGGGAGATCTACTGATGAAAGCTTTAGTAATGACAGTCCTGATCTGTCTGGCATTCAATGCCTCTGCCGCCTGCCCCGTAAAGAGGCCAGGAGAGTTGCCGGTGTTGCCTGACGCAGCAGTCGCCAGTGAGGAGGAAATACACAGGGCGCAATTGGAGGCGGAAAAGTACCTGTTGCAGGCGCAAGCCTATATGGACTGTGGCGTAATGAACCACCGGCAGCACCTGGCGTTAACCGCGCAATTGGAAGAGTTTTCTCAAAAGTACAGGGAGAACATCGAATTCCAGGTCCGTACCAATATCATTGCGGAGAAATAGCGCCCCCATTCTCCAGCAGGTAAGTGATGATGACCTTCATCAGGAAACCTGCAATGCCCATGGCCAGGCCGATGTACAGGATCAGCGTGCCGAATTTCCCGGCATTGCTGCGCTTGGCCAGGTCCCACACGATAAAGATCATAAACAGAATGAGGGCACCCACACCCAGGGTGACACCGTATTCCGTCAGCCATTCATCCACTGAGTGTTACTCCGATCAGGCTTGTGCCGGTACTCCTGGCGCGGTCTGCAATATCGTCAGCTTGCGACGATTATCTCAGTTTGTAGATGGGTTTCAGCAGACAGGGAGTTGGTGATAAGGCAGGCTGCTTCGGCCTTTTCCAGCAGTTGCCGGGCCTTGTCGATATCTGTTTCTGCCGGCACCGTCAGGGTTGCCGAGATGGTGATTGTGGTAAAACGGGTCACCCGGTCTACGCGCTCCAGAACACCTTCCGCGGAGGCCTCCAGGCTACTCCAGGCCAGTTTTGAGGCCTGGGCCACGGCGCGGAAGGTCAGGATGAAACAGTCTGCGACGCTGGCAACCAGCAAGTGTTCCGGTGACCACTGGTCTCCCGGGCCACCGAATTGTGCAGGCGGTGCTGAAATCAGTTGCGGTAGATCATCCGCCCTCAGGACAACATTGCCCTCGGTTTCTGCATTGGCACTGACATGGTACCGATGTGGTAGATTTTGCATTGCACTGCGCCCTTACCTGTCGTCAAGGCAAGTATATATGCCTTTGTGTTCCACTGTGCATTGATCCAGGCCGTGTTTTTGTGATCCCGCCTGTTATCAGGCTACCGGCAATGTCACGCCCATGGCGGAACCGTGTTGGCTGCTGGCTGGCCAGGCCGGTAATTCCCACAGTTGTGGTTGTAGCGGCACATCCTCCGCCGGGGATAGCGCGACATCGATAGACTGGTTGCCGCCGCGCTGTTTGAGGATGTGTACCTTGCGGTACTCGCGCATCTGCAGGCGCAGGCTGGCGGGGGCATGGTGGTGACACGCCTGGTTGGGGCGAAACAGTACGGCCAGGCTGTCGCCACTGGCAGCGGCCAGTTGCAGCTTGCGCAATTCGCTGTAGCCATAGTCCTGTGCGCCCAACCAGCTGAATACAGCACTGCAGGTGGTGCTGCGCAGGGCCTGTTCGGTGGCCCATAGCAGGTCTTTTCGATTCCTGGGATGGACCAGCAAAACCTGCCGGGTATCAATACCCCGCGCCGCGAGCAGGGGGGCATAGGGTATATAGGGTGGGGCGATAAACACCTGCCAGCGGCCCTGTTCGCTGAGGCGCTCCATGGCCGACAGGAACAGTCCCATGGCGCCCAGCCCGCAACCATCGCTCAACAGCTCAATAGTACTGTCCAGGGGCCAGCCACCCTGCTGTAACTGTGCATCCAGTGTGGCATAGCCCGTGGCCAGGCCCCGGGAGCCGTGGCAATCACTGTTCGCTGAAACACGGTGATCCTGAAAATGGCGATGGCGTCCGCGCCAGGTGTCATTGCGACGGGTGACCTGCTCCAGCATCTCATTCATGGCCTATTACCTCCAGGGGATAGTTACCCAATATACTGTATGTACATACAGTAGTATTGAAAGAGGCGGAATGCAAGCTATGAATTACTGGAGCGGATAGTTGAGCCGAGCCTTCGGGGGATTGCAGTGCCTTGGTGACGGCCACAAGCTTGTCGAGGGTTACGGGCGGCTGCGCAACTCGACAAAAATTGCTGCGCAATTTTTTGGACTCGAACAGTGCTCGCCGAAAACTCCCGCAACCCTCGACAAGCTTAAGCAGTGGCCTGATGGTCACCAAGGCACTGCAATCCCCCGAAGGCTCTCCTGTATGCCAGGGCTAGTGATTTATTCGGCAGAGCCCCAGCACGAGGCGTTCGAGATTGTCCCAGGGCTTGCCATCGGCAAAGCCCTTGATGCTGCCATCCACCCGGGCGGCCTGTTCCAGCAGCAGGGACAGGGAATGGGTATCATGGCGCGCGAGGGCGGCCTGCATGAACGGCATGCGATTTGGCCATACACGTCGGGCGCCTAGCGCCTGTGGTGCGCTCTGGCCCTTGTCGCAATCCAGTTGTGCCTCGTAAAGAGTGCGGATCTCGCGGGCCAGGGTCCACAGTACCAGCGGCGGCTCAGAGCCCTCTGCGCGCAGTCCGTGCAGCATACGCAGGCAGGCTGTGGCGTTGCCCTGCAGGGCGTTATCGGTCATGTCGAACACGTTATAGCGGGCATTGTCGGATACCGCTTCGGTGACGGTTTGTGTGGTAATTGTTGCGTCCGCTGCCAGCAATTTCAGCTTTTCAACCTCCTGCATCGCTGCCAGCAGGTTGCCCTCTACCCGATCACACAGCAATTGCAGCGCATCGCTGTCGATGCTCATGCCGGCATTGCGCACCCTTTGTTGCAGCCAGCGAGGCAGGTTCTTGGCATCTACCGGCCATACCTGAATAGTGGCCCCGGCCTTGTCCAGCGCCTTGTACCATTTGCTGCCGGTCGATTGTTTGTCAATTTTGCCGGAGACAATCAGCAGCACATCGTCGCTGCTGGCAATGTCCAGGTATTCGCACAGGGCGCTGCTGCCCTCCGCTCCGGGTTTGCCGCTGGGCAGGCGCAATTCAATCAGCCGGCGCGCGGCAAACAGGGACATGCTGGCGGCGCTGTGCAGGATATCCTGCCAGTTGAAACCCGAGCCGCCAGCGTCGATAACCTCGCGCTCGCTACAGCCCTGTTCCCGCGCCTTTTGGCGTATCTGGTCGCAGCACTCCTGCAACAAAAGTGGCTCATCGCCACTGACCAGATAGACCGGAAGAAGTTGTTGCTGCAGATGGCCGGCCAGTTTCTCGGGGTAGAGGCGCATTACGGACTATTGGGCGGACTGGCTATTGGCCGCGAAGAAACCGATACGGCGCATGATTTGCTCGGCCAGTTCGGAGTACATCTCGGCCTGGATCAGTCGTATTTCCCCTTCCTTGCCGACTACATTGCGCGGGTCGTTCTCCATCTGCTTGACGACCGACACCGTGGTCTGTGGCATCACCTCGGCCTTGCTGGCATCGAGTACCCTGAACTGCGAACTCATGGTGAGCTGGATTTCAGCAACGCGGGCCTCGGAGTTAAGCGAAAGATTGCGTTGTTCGAAGCGCTCCGGACTCAGCACCAGGCTGAAATTGGCGCTATTGCTGTCTGTCCACCGGACGCCGTTGGCGGCAAATATGGCAGTGACGTTCCGGCTGAATTCACCGTTGGGGTTACCTGTAACCAGATTCATGCTCTTCCATGCTTCCGGAACGGCAGGTCCACCGGTGCCGACACCACGCAGATGGAAACCGCAGGCACCGAGCAGGCAGGTCATGCCCAGGATCAAGCTGTAATGGGTAAGGCGCCTGTACATGGTGAGTCTCTTGGTCAGGAATCGGTCACGATATTAACTAACTTTCCCGGCACCACAATGACCTTGCGCACGTTCAGCCCGTCCAGGAACCGGCTCACGTTCTGCTGGGCGCGCGCCAGGGCTTCAATGGCATCCCGGTCAGCAGCGGCGGGCACGTCTATCCTGCCCCGTACCTTGCCGTTCACCTGCACTACCATCTCAATGCTGTCGCGGGAGAGGGCGCTATCATCGACGCCGGGCCAGCGGGCGTGGTGAATATCACCGTTGCCACCCAGCATCGGCCACAATGCGTGACACACATGCGGCACGATGGGGTTGAGCATCAACACGATGGCGTGCAGGGCCTCGTCCATCACGGCGCGACCGGGCGCATCACTGTCCAGCTTGCCCAGTTCGTTGCACAGTTCCATGATCGCGGCGATGGCCGTGTTGAAGGTCTGGCGGCGACCGTAGTCGTCGCTGACCTTGGCGATGGTCTCATGCACTTTGCGGCGAATACTTTTTTGCTGGTCATTCAGGGCGGCCACATCCAGCGCGGGGGCGGGTCCTGACGCAATGTGTTTGCCGGCCATTTTCCACAGGCGTTTAAGGAAGCGGTTGGCGCCTTCCACGCCTGAGTCGGACCACTCCAGGGATTGCTCCGGGGGTGCGGCGAACATGCTGAACAGGCGCACCGTATCGGCACCGTAGCTGTCGATTAGTGATTGCGGGTCGACGGTATTGCCCTTGGACTTGGACATCTTGGCGCCGTCCTTCAGCACCATGCCCTGGGTCAGCAAGCGAATGAAGGGCTCATCGGAACTCACCAGTCCCTCGTCCCGCAGCAGCTTGTGAAAAAAGCGCGAGTACAGCAGGTGCAGGATGGCGTGCTCGATACCGCCCACATACTGGTCCACCGGGGTCCAGTAGTCGGCCTCACCGTCCAGCATGGCCTGGTCATTATGGGCGCAACCGTAGCGGGCGTAGTACCAGGAGGATTCCATGAAGGTATCGAAGGTGTCTGTTTCCCGGGTAGCGGCATTGCCGCAGCGCGGACACGAGGTCTCATAGAAAGAAGGCATTTTCTTAAGTGGCGACCCCACACCCTCGAACTCGACGTCGGTGGGCAGTACCACCGGCAGGTCCGCGGCGGGCACCGGTACCGCGCCGCAGTC
This sequence comes from uncultured Gammaproteobacteria bacterium, assembly GCA_963762235.1. Lineage (GTDB taxonomy): Bacteria > Pseudomonadota > Gammaproteobacteria > Pseudomonadales > Halieaceae > Marimicrobium. Next base: position 34,871 of record CAVXKH010000016.1, read on the forward strand.
CTCGCAGTTGATAATGGGAATGGGCGCGCCCCAATAGCGCTGGCGCGAGACACCCCAGTCGCGCAGGCGGTAGTTCACGGTGCGTTTGCCTCTGCCTGCAGCTTCAAGGCGATCAGCGATGGTAGCGAAGGCCTGTTGGAAATTCAGGCCATCGAACTCGCCGGAGTTGACCAGCACACCTTTCTCCGTGAAGGCCGCCACACCGAGGTCGCAGGGTTCGTCGCTGGTTGGGGCGATGACTTGCATGATGGGCAGTTTGTACCTGGTAGCAAACTCCCAGTCGCGCTGGTCGTGACCGGGCACGGACATGACCGCACCCGAGCCATAGCTCATCAGCACGAAATTGGCGACCCAGACAGGCACCTGCGCGCCGGTGAGAGGATGGGTGGCAGAAATACCTGTCGCCATACCCCGTTTTTCCATGGTGGCCATGTCAGCTTCGGCCACCTTGACGTTGCCCTGTGACTCGATGAACGCGGCGAGTGTCGGGTTGTCCGTGGCTGCTGCCCTGGCCAGTGGATGCTGCAGTGCTACCGCCAGGTAGGTGACCCCCATCAGCGTATCCGGACGGGTGGTATACACACTCAGTGCGGTGCCGTCGGGGAGCGTGAAATCCAGGTCTACTCCTTCGGAGCGGCCAATCCAGTTGCGCTGCATGATACGCACCTGCTCCGGCCACTGCTCCAGTTTGTCCAGGTCCGCCAGCAGTTGCTCGGCGTAGTCGGTTATCTTGATAAACCACTGGTCGATCTCGCGGCGTTCCACCGGGTTATCGCAGCGCCAGCAACAGCCGTCCACTACCTGCTCATTGGCCAGCACAGTCTGGTCCGTCTCGCACCAGTTCACTTCGGCCTTCTTCTTGTACGCCAGACCTTTTTCAAACAGGCGGGTAAAAAACCACTGCTCCCAGCGGTAGTACTTTGGGTCGCAGGTGGCGATCTCCCGGTCCCAGTCGTACGCGAAGCCCAGTCGCTGCAGCTGCTCGCGCATGTAATCGATGTTCTGCGCAGTCCACTGCGCCGGTGGCACCCTGTTTTTAATTGCGGCATTTTCCGCTGGCAGACCGAAGGCGTCCCAGCCCATGGGCTGTAGCACGTTTTTCCCCTGCATGCGCTGGTAGCGGGCGATCACGTCGGCAATAGTGTAGTTGCGCACATGCCCCATGTGCAGCTGGCCACTGGGATAGGGAAACATGGCCAGGCAATAAAACTTTTCCCGCGTGTCGTCCTGTTGTACGGCAAAGCTATGGTGCGCCAGCCAGTGTTCCTGCACGGCTTTTTCCAGTACCTGTGGGTTGTAGTGCTGATCCGTCACGGGTTGCACGCTGTGTCCTTAAAGAAGCACGAATTCTAACAGTAATTTTTTCTGTCTGCTAAGTGTTGGCGGATCATTGTTCGATAGATGAGCCTGGATCAAGGCTCCGGCCGGGAAGGCCTTTTTGCATGTGAGTATCGGGGAAGCAGGCGAAAAGGCCTTCCCGGCCGGAGCCGAAACCAAGGATGAAGAGTGGATAGTAACTACTTGTCGCGCCAGAACCCCACGTACATCAGCGCCATAAGCAACAGGCCGATGAAGCTCCCCGCAATGATCGGAGTGGAACCCAGACTGCTGAAGGGCGTATTGCCCAGCATCACTTCCGCCTCGCCTGTCAGCATGGTCGCCACGAACTGCTCGGTGCGTTTAACGATTCGTCCCTGATGGTCGATGATCGCAGAGATGCCATTATTGGTGGCGCGGAGCACATAGCGCCCGTTCTCGCGCCCACGCATCTGGGCAATCTGCAGGTGTTGCCAGGGGCCGATAGAATGACCGAACCAGCTATCGTTGCTGATGGTAATCAACAGGTCGGCATTGCGGGCGCTGCTGGCCACCAGATCGCCATAGACGATTTCATAGCAAATAAAGGGAGCGATATGATAGGCACCGGCGCGCAGGAGTTGCTGCTGTGCAGGCCCGGCACTGAAAGCGGACATCGGCAAATCGAAAAAGTCGATCAGGCCTCGCAGTAGACTCTCCAGCGGTACATACTCGCCAAAAGGTACCAGGCGCTGTTTGTGGTAGATCCCTTCACCGTTGCCTAATGCCACAACGCTGTTGTAGTAGAGTTTGCTGTCGATTGGGCGAAACGGAGCCCCGGTAATCAGTGTGGTGTTGGCGGCCGCCGCACGCTGGGCCAACGGCTCAAGGAATTCCTGCGCCCGCTGATAGTAGTTGGGGATCGCCGATTCCGGCCAGATAACGATGTCACGCCCCAGTACGGGGTCAGTGGCCTCGCGCAGCTGCTGCAGGATAGGGTAGTACCACTGTGGGTCCCATTTGTGCTCCTGCGCAACGTTGGGCTGGAACAGGGCCACTGTAAGTGGCGTTTCGCTGGCTTTGGCGACCCACTGTGTGGGTTTGAGCACTGCGCCGCCGCCCCACAGCGTGACCAGTATCACCGCATAGGTCGCACATGCGATAGGTTTCCGGCTGCGCCACGCGAGAAACAGGCAGGTGCCGGAGAGCGCGCAGATGAATGACAGGCCGAATACGCCAGTGATCGGTGCCCAGCCCGAAATCCATGTATCCACATGGGCGTAGCCCAGATAGAGCCACGGGAAGCCGGTGAACAGCCAGTCGCGCAGCCACTCGAACAGCACCCAAAGTGCCGGGAATCCTACCAGCATGCCACCGGGCAGGGGGCGCACAAGTTGCACATAGCACAAGGCGAAGAGTGCATGCAGCAGTGCCAGAGCAGCACAAAAAAGCGCAGTCAGCCCCGCGGCCAGGGGAACACTGGCGTGGCCGTGGACATGGATGCTGACGTACACCCAGGAAACTCCGGTGCCAAACATGCCCAGCCCGTAAAGCCAGCCGCGCCACAGGCCCTGGCGGGCGCTGCAGGTACTCAGCAGATAGGCGTACATGGCACAACTGAGAATACCAGCTGGCCAGATATTGAAGGGCGCCAGTGACAGTGTGACCAGGGCGCCAGCCAGAGCGGCCCACGCCAGGACAACCAGGGAATCAGAACTGAATGCGGAACGCATGGCAGGGCGTCGTTTGATACAAACTATCGCTGCGGGGGACACATACGCAGGCTGTAAATTTTGCGCTGGTCGGCTTTGACCACCTCGAATTTGAAGTCGTCAATAGTGGTTACCTCATGGCGGGCAGGCATATGCCCGAACGCCTGGATGACCAGTCCGCCGATGGTGTCGAATTCCTCATCACTGAAACTGGAGCCGAAATAGGCATTGAATTCTTCAATAGGCGTGAGCGCCTTCACCATGTACTCGTGGTCGTCTATCATGTGGATGAAGCGGTCGGCCTTTTCATCTGTCTCGTCTTCAATCTCGCCGACGATTTCTTCCAGCACATCTTCAATGGTGACCAGGCCGGCGACACCGCCATATTCATCAATCACGATTGCCATGTGGTTGCGGTTTTCACGGAATTCCCGCAACAGTACGTTGAGGCGCTTGCTCTCCGGCACCACCATCGTGGGACGCAGCAGACCCTCGATGCGGAACGTGCCGTTATCCGGGATGAGGATTTGCGGCAGCAGATCCTTGGCCAGCAGGATTCCCAGGATATCGTCCGGATTGTCTCCAATTACCGGGTAGCGGGAGTGGGCGGAGCTAATGATCTGGGGCAGGATCTCCTGCAGCGTGGCGTCCGCCTTGATAAACTCCATCTGCGAGCGAGGGATCATGATATCGCGGGCCTGCATGTCGCTGACCTGCATCGCCCCTTCCATGATGCTGCGGGCGTCCTGGTCGATGACCTCGTTTTCAGCGGCGACTTTCAGCACATCTTCAAGGTCCTGGCGTGTGCGCGGTTCAGAGTTGAACAACAGCGCGATTTTGTCTATCCAGGAACGATCACTGGCGTAATTTCCTGAACGATCTTCGCTCATCACGATGCGCGCTCGTGCGGTACGTCAGCCGCGTAGGGACCACTGTAGTTCAGCTCGCCCAGAATGGCGCTTTCCAGAGCTTCCATGATTGTCGCTTCTTCCTCTTCAATGTGATCGTAACCCAACAGGTGCAGGGTGCCGTGGACGGTCATGTGGGCCCAGTGGGCGCTCTGGCTCTTGCCCTGCTGCGCCGCCTCGGCCCGGACTATCGGTGCGCAGATAACGATATCGCCCAGCAGCGGTATGGCCAGTTCCGCGGGCAGGTCGGCGGGGAAGGACAGTACATTGGTGGCGCCCGTCCTGCCCCGGTAAGTCTCGTTCAACTGCGCCATTTCCTCGATCTCTACCAGACGCACGCTGACTTCCACCTGCTCCTGTCGCGCCCGCCCGGCCAGGGCCGCCGCGATCCAGCGGCGTATGTCTGCGGCGGCGGGGACGGGTCCACGACAGGCCCTCTGGATGTCCACGCTCAACTTCACCGTCGGCTCTTGTCCAGGGGTGTGGCGTTGTCTTCAGCGCTGTCGTAGGCCTCGACAATGCGCTGTACCAGTGGGTGGCGCACCACATCCTTGTTGCCGAAATAGGTAAAGCCCAGTCCCTCCACGCCGTCCAGTATATTGCTCGCATGGGTGAGGCCCGAGGGAGTGCCGCGCGGCAGGTCAATTTGGGTAGCATCGCCGGTAATAACAGCCGTTGAACCGAAGCCGATACGCGTCAGGAACATCTTCATTTGCTCGCGCGTGGTGTTTTGTGCCTCATCGAGGATGATGAAGGCATGGTTCAGGGTTCTCCCGCGCATAAAAGCCAGGGGCGCGACCTCGATAACATTGCGTTCGATATACTTGTTAACGGCTTCGAAGCCCAGCATTTCATACAGGGCGTCGTAGAGTGGGCGCAAATAGGGGTCGATTTTCTGGCTGAGATCGCCGGGCAGAAAGCCCAGCTTTTCGCCGGCTTCCACCGCCGGTCGCACCAACAGAATACGGCGTACCCGCTCCTCCAGCAGCGCTTCAACGCCGCAGGCGACTGCAAGATAGGTCTTGCCCGTACCGGCCGGGCCTATGCCAAAGTTGATATCGTATTTCTGTATGGTACGCACATAGGCTTGCTGGTTTTTGCCGCGGGGCTTGATGGAGATGCGTTTGGTGCGAATGATCTGGAGGGGTTGGATGGAGGAATCCATGCCCGCTTCCACCAGATGTTCCAGGCCTGCTTCCTGCAACTGCAAGTGCAGGGACTCAGGACTCAGCCCCACTCCCTGGCAGACCTCGGCATAGAGATGCACCAACAGGTGCTCGGCGGTCGACACATTCACGGCGGGACCACTCAGTTGCAGCTGGTTGCCGCGCGCGCTGATGCTGACGCCCAGGCGCTGCTCGATCTGGCGCAAATGGGCGTCCAGGTGCCCACACAGCATCGCCAGATGACGCGCGTCATCGGGTTCCAGAGTCAGGTTTTGTTGAATCAACTGTCGCGGTGACGGCTGGGGGGGAGGTTCGCTGTTCAAAGTATCCTGTCGCCGCTATGGGCAATGCAATTACTGATAAGGATATACGGGAATTCGCAGGCGTCAACCATCGAATACCCTGCCGCGCAGTGAGTTGGGCAGGGCAGCGACAATCTCCACATCCACAAACTGTCCGATCAGGGACTGGTCTGCCGCCGCAAAATTCACTGCCCGGTTGTTCTCTGTCCGACCCTGCAGTTGCCCTGGGTCTTTTTTTGAAATACCGGTAACCAGGATGCGTTGCGTGGTGCCAACCATGCGCCGGCTGATTGCTGCGGCCTGCTGGATGATGCGTGTCTGGAGTATTTGCAGACGCTGCTTTTTGGTGTCCTCGTCGGTGTGGTCCGGCAAATCGGCTGCCGGGGTGCCTGGGCGGGCGCTGTACACGAAGCTGAATGAGCTGTCGAACCCGATGTCCTCTATCAGTTTCATAGTGGCCGCGAAATCCGCCTCAGTCTCGCCGGGAAACCCGATGATGAAGTCTGATGAGATGCTGATATCGGGGCGAATCTTGCGCAGACGGCGTATTTTCGATTTGTACTCCAGTGCGGTGTGGCCGCGCTTCATGGCGGCCAGGATGCGGTCGGAACCGCTCTGCACCGGCAAGTGCAGGTGATCCACCAGCTGCGGTATTTGAGCGTAGGCGTCTATCAATGCGTCGGAGAATTCCACCGGGTGCGAGGTGGTGTAACGAATCCGCTCGATACCGGGAATACGCGCGACGAAATGCAGCAGCTCCGCAAAATCGACGATCTCGCTCTCGTGGTTGGCACCGCGATAGGCGTTCACATTTTGTCCCAGCAGGTTGACTTCGCGCACCCCTCCCGCCGCCAGATGTGCAATTTCGGCAATCACATCGTCGAGCGGTCTGGAGACCTCCTCGCCACGGGTATAAGGCACGACGCAGAACGTGCAGTACTTACTGCAACCTTCCATAACAGACACAAAGGCACAGGGACCCTCGGCCCTGGGTTGGGGCAGATTGTCGAATTTCTCGATTTCAGGGAAGCTGATATCCACGATCAGGGTGCCGCCCGCGCCGCGCTGTTGTAGCATTTCCGGCAGTCGATGCAGGGTCTGGGGGCCAAACACCAGATCGACGTAGGGTGCGCGACGGCCGATTTCCGCCCCTTCCTGACTGGCCACACAACCGCCCACGCCAATAATCAGGTCGGGATTTTTCTGCTTCAGGTGCTTCCAGCGCCCCAGTTGGTGAAAGACCTTTTCCTGAGCTTTTTCCCTTATAGAACAGGTATTTAACAGCAATACATCGGCGTCCTCCGGAGTGTCCGTGGAGACCATGTCATGGCTTTGCAGCAACAGATCACGCATACGGGCCGAATCGTATTCATTCATCTGGCAACCGTGGGTTTTAATGTAGAGTTTCTTGCTCACTGGACTGTCGCAGCGGCGCAGCCGCCGAATTCGCTCTGTGTTGAAAGGGGTTGCGGAGTATACAGATTTGGCGCGGGCAAACCTAGTGCGCCGCACGACGGCTGTTGTTGTGTTCAGTTGCGTTCAGCCCAAAACCGCGATGCATGCACTGACACGATGAGCGCCGCCGCACGACAAGCATGCGACGCTGGAAACTGGTATTCTGCGGCCATGGTGGTAATATTGCCGCCCTTTAAAATCAGGTGCCCTGTCACCGCCTGCCCGCAGGTCGGTTACTTCGCGACAGGCGTTACACGAGAATGCAATGGCCAACCAACCCGTATACAAGGTGATTTTCCAGAACGGCAGTCAGGTGTTCGAGGTTTTCGCCCGCCAAATCTACCAGAGCGATATGTGGGGTTTTATCGAGGTGGAAGAGTTTGTTTTCGGGGAGCGCTCCCAGATTCTGGTGGATCCCGGGGAGGAAAAACTCAAAAATGAATTCGCCGGGGTCAAGCGCAGCTATATTCCGATGCAGGCCATCATTCGCATTGATGAGGTGGATAAGGAAGGCAGTAGCAAGGTGTCCTCGGTCACAGCCGTTGAGAGCAATGTCACCAGTTTCCCCTTTGCGGGTTTTCCTCCCGGCCAGAAAGGCGGCGAAGAGTAGGCCTGCGAGCAGTCCCTGCTGTCAGGACTGAGGCGCTCAACGAGGTCGCTGCAGCCGATCCTGGACTGAGGCAAGTTTCACGCAGACAACAAAGGCCCCGATTGCGGCCCTGACATCTTCAAGCGCAGGGAAGGTGGGCGACAGGCGGATGTTGCTGTCCTGCGGATCTTCACCGTAAGGGAATGTAGCGCCCGCAGGCGTGAGCTTCACCCCGATGGCATCGGCCAGCTTTACCACCTTGCGGGCCAGTCCGGGCAAGGTGTTGAAGGAAATAAAGTAGCCGCCGCGCGGCGCCGACCACTCGCCCATTCCCGAACCTGCCAGCTCCGCTGCCAGCGTGCCCAGTACACACTCAAAGCGCGGCCGGATAATTGCGGCATGCGCCGCCATGTGGTTTGCCAGACTTTCGGGATTGGCGAGGAGGCGCACGTGGCGCAGCTGGTTCACCTTGTCCGGCCCGATCGTCTGGAAGGCCAGATGTTGCTTGAGAGCAGCCATATTCCTGTCGCTGCTGGCCATGAATGCAACGCCCGCGCCAGCAAAAGTAATCTTGGACGTGGAGCCGAACTGGAAGACGTTGTCCATGGTGCCATGTTGCTGGCAGAGGTCGCGCATTGACGCCAGGCGCGGGGCATCGTCATACAGGGTGTGAATTGCGTAAGCGTTATCCCACATCACGATGAAATTATCGGCTGCGATGAGGCCAAGGCGGGCGATGCGCGCAACGGTCGCATCGCTGTAAACACAGCCGGTGGGGTTGGAAAAGCGGGGTACACACCACATACCCTTGATGGCATGATCCTCTTTTACCAGTGTTTCAACGACGTCCATATCGGGCCCGCTGTCCAGCATGGGTATGGTAATCATCTCGATGCCCAGATGTTCGCAAATGGCGAAGTGGCGGTCATAGCCGGGAGCGGGACACAGGAATTTTATCGTATCGCTGTTGCCCCAGGCGGAGGCGGGACCGGACAGGCCCTCGGTGAGTGCAAAGTCGACGGTGTTGTACATCAGTGTCAGGCTGGAATTGCCCCCGATCAGCGTTTCCTCCGGCGGTGTCTCCAGTACCCTGGCAAACAGTGCTCTGGCCTCAGGCAGTCCGTCCAGGCCGCCGTAGTTGCGCACGTCAGTGCCGTTCGCAGAGAGGTAGTTGCCGGCGAGAATGCCGTCCAGCGCGTCCGACAGGGCTACCTGCTCGGTACAGGGCTTGCCCCGGGTGAGGTCCAGCGCCAGCTTCAGGCCCTTTAGCGCGTCGTACTGTTGCTGCAGGGTATCCAGTTGTGTCGCCAGTTCGGCAACTGACAGCTGATCGATAGGCACGGCGTTGTCCTCATGTCACACAGCCCGATGGCCGTTGGAAATTTTGCGCGCAAGTATAACGGGAACTGCGGCGAAGCAGTATGCTCCCGGGGCACGAAGCTTGAAAAATCTCCACCCGCCTATATAAAGGGGTGATCGACGAGCGCTAATGAACATGGACGGAACAGGATCTGTACTGCGATGAATGAGCAAGAACAGCCGGTAGAAGTTGAAGTAGAGTCCTCCACAGAGGTGAGTAAGACCCCTGCGGTGGCCGATGATGTCCTGCCGGATACCCTGTACCTGATGCCCGTGCCCTATCGTCCTTTTTTTCCCGGACAAGTGCAGCCGATCGCCATCAATCCCAGGGAGTGGGGGAGTACGCTGGAGGCGGTACGCAATGCCGGCCACGGCCTGATCGGGTTGTCCTATGTGAATGTGTCGGATTCAGGCAGTGCCGAGCCGTGGCAGTTTCCCGATATCGGCTGTGTGGTGCGCCTGCATCGCCCAGTCATGCCGACAGAGCACACGGGGCAGTTTCTGGCGCAGGGCATAAAGCGTTTCCGCATTGTGCGCTGGCTGAGCGACAAACCGCCGTATCTGGTGCAGGTTGAATACCCGCGCAGCCAGGGCGATCGCGACTCCGATGAAATCAAGGCCTATGCCATGGCCCTCATAAAGCAGATCAGAGAGCTGCTGCCGCTCAACCCGCTGTACAGTGAGGAGCTGAAACAATACCTGGCCAACTTCAGTCCCAGCCAGCCCAGTATGCTGGCTGATTTTTCCGCCGCCCTGACCACCGCCACCGGGGAACAGCTACAGGAAATTCTGGACACCCTGCCACTGCGTCCACGTATGGAAAAGGTGCTGGCGCTGCTGCGCAAGGAGCGCGAAGTCGCCGAATTGCAGGTGCAGATTACCAGCCAGGTCAATGAGAAGGTGTCAGAGCAGCAGCGTGAGTTCTTCCTGCGCGAACAGCTCAAGATCATCCAGAAGGAACTCGGTATCTCCAAGGATGATCGCACTACCGATGTGGAAATGTTCCAGGAGCGGATCAGTAAGCTCGAATTGCCGGAGGCCGCCGCCAGGCGCATCCAGGAGGAGATGCGCAAGCTCTCTGTGCTGGAGACCGGCTCACCGGAATACGGCGTTACCCGCAACTACCTCGACTGGGTGACGTCCGTGCCGTGGGGCGTATTGTCCGAGGACAATCTGGATCTCAAGCACGCGCGCACGGTGCTGGATGAGCACCACGAGGGGCTGGCGGATGTGAAAGACCGCATCCTGGAATTTCTGGCCGTGGGCGCCTTTAAAGGTGAAATTGCTGGCTCCATTCTCCTGTTAGTGGGGCCGCCCGGCGTCGGCAAAACCAGTATCGGTCGCTCGGTGGCCGCTGCCTTGGGTCGCAAGTTCTATCGCTTCAGCCTCGGCGGTATGCGCGACGAGGCGGAAATCAAGGGACACCGGCGCACATACATCGGCGCCATGCCCGGCAAGTTCATACAGGCCCTGAAGGAAGTGCAGGTCGCCAACCCGGTGATCATGCTCGATGAAATCGACAAGATTGGCGCGTCCTTCCAGGGTGATCCCGCCTCCGCGCTGCTGGAAGTACTGGATCCGGAGCAGAACAGCGAATTTCTGGATCACTATCTGGACCTGCGTGTCGACCTGTCCAAGGTCCTGTTTGTGTGCACCGCCAACCAGCTGGATACGATCCCCGGGCCCCTGCTGGATCGCATGGAAACACTGCGCCTGTCGGGTTATGTGGCCGAGGAAAAATTGTTCATTGCCAAAGACCACCTGTGGCCCAAGCAACTTGCGCGCCATGGACTCAGCGATGAGCAGCTGAAAATCAACGATGCCGGTCTCAAGTATGTGATTGACTCCTATTGCCGCGAAGCGGGCGTACGTACGCTGGAGAAGCAACTCGCGCGCATTATGCGCAAATCCATCGTACGGCTGCTGGACGGGAAGGAGGACAAACTGCGTGTGGGCAAGAAGGATATCGAGGTGTTGCTCGGCAAACCGCCATTCCAGGCGGAGCGGCCGCTGCGTGGGCTGGGTGTCGTTACCGGCCTGGCGTGGACTGCCATGGGTGGTGCGACCCTGCCGATCGAGTCATCGAGGGTGCACACACTCAACCGCGGCTTCAAACTGACCGGGCGCCTGGGTGAGGTAATGAAAGAGTCAGCGGAAATTGCCTACAGTTATGTCGTTGCCCATCTAAAGGATTACGACTGCGACCCGGACTTTTTCGATATGAGTATGGTGCACCTGCATGTGCCCGAGGGCGCCACACCCAAGGATGGGCCCAGCGCCGGCGTCACCATGGCGACATCGCTGCTGTCCCTGGCACGCCGCGAGCGGATCAAGCGTCCGCTGGCGATGACCGGCGAGCTGACGCTGACCGGGCAGGTGTTGCCGGTGGGCGGTATTCGCGAGAAAGTCATTGCCGCGCGGCGCAGCAGGATCATGGAGCTGATACTGCCCTTCGCCAACCGGCGCGATTTCGAGGAATTGCCGGACTACCTGCGCGAAGGCATCAATATTCACTTTGCCCGCAATTATCGCGAGGTGTTTGAGTTTGTGTTCGATGAGCATCGGGTGGATAAGTCGCTGCATTAAGACATTGTGGTTGGCAATATTTAATGCTTGACGTTGGGCAAATTCAAATGGCCTGCCGCCAAAAGCGGGCCTTTTCAGTTTCGTGGCTACTGTGTTAGCGTGGGCCGCAATAAGACCAGCACCAAATTAGGACTACGCTATGAAGTTCCAGAGTATCAGTAAACACTGCGCCCTTGTATTGGCGATATTGTTTGGCGTCAGTATTGCCGCACAAGCGGCGGACAAACAGCCCAACATACTCGTTATCTGGGGCGACGATATCGGCATTGAGAACATCAGCCATAACAACCGCGGCATGATGGGTTACCAGACGCCGAATATCGATCGCATCGCTAAAGAAGGCGTGGCTTTCACTGACTATTACGGTCAGCAAAGCTGTACGGCAGGGCGCGCAGCATTTATCGGTGGTATCGTTCCTTTACGTAATGGCATGACCAAGGTCGGCTTGCCCGGCGCGAAGGAAGGCTGGCAAAAGACCGACGTAACCATGGCCACGATTCTTAAGAGTCGGGGCTATGCCACTGGCCAGTTTGGCAAAAATCATGAAGGCGATCGCGATGAGCATCTGCCGACCATGCACGGCTTCGACGAATTCCTCGGTAATCTCTACCATTTGAATGCCCAGGAGGAACCAGAGAATGAAGATTATCCCAAAAATCCGGAATTTCTTAAGAAGTTTGGCCCTCGCGGTGTAATCCACTCCTGGGCGGATGGCAAAGGTGGACAGAAGATTGAAGACACTGGCCCGCTGAACAAAAAACGCATGGAAACCATTGATGACGAAACGGTTGCTGCCGCTAAGAAGTTTATTACCGAGAAAGTTAAAGCGGGCGTGCCCTTCTTCGTGTGGTGGAATGGCACGCGCATGCACTTCCGTACCCATGTAAAGGCGGAGCATCGCGGTATTTCCGGGCAGGATGAATACAGCGACGGCATGGTCGAACACGACATGCACGTTGGCGAGCTGCTCAAGTTGCTGGATGATTTGGGAGTTGCTGATAACACAGTTGTTCAGTACTCCACCGATAACGGGCCACACTACAACACCTGGCCCGATGCCGGCACTACGCCGTTCCGCAGTGAAAAGAATACTAACTGGGAAGGTGCTTTTCGTGTCCCAGCTTTTATACGTTGGCCTGGTCATATTCCTGCAGGCATAAATCTCAACGGTATCGTTGCGCACGAAGATTGGCTGCCTACCTTTGCGGCTATTGCCGGCGCACCCGACATCAAGGAAAAGCTCTTGAAGGGTGTAGAGCTCAATGGTCGCACTTACAAAAACTACATCGATGGCTATAACCAGCTCGACTACCTGACCGGTAAGGCGAAAAAGTCACCGCGTGAGGAATTCATCTATGTGAATGATATCGGTGAAATTGTTGCCGTCCGCTACAACGACTGGAAAGTCGTCTACATGGAAAACCGGGCCGAGACTGCGGCGTTGTGGCGAGAGCCGTTTGTCGAGTTGCGCGCGCCGTTGTTGTTCAACTTGCGCCGTGATCCGTTTGAGAAAGCCCAACACAACTCGAATACCTATAACGATTGGTGGCTTGACCGCGTCTACATCATTACACCGGCCACGGCGAAGGTTGCTCAGTTCCTGATGACTTTCAAGGATTATCCAGCCAGCGGGACAGCCGGTTCGTTCAACTTGACGAAGATGCAGAAAGAAATCGGAGCCTTGGATACGAGCTTGAACTAAAGTCGCGCTTGCCATCTTCGAATGCCTGGGTCGAGCTGGTCAATGTAGCGATTGGTAGTACAACTTGTAAAAAGCCTAATCTACAGTGGCTCCCAATCTCCCGGCACCCGCGCCGTCACAATAGCGCGACGCGGCGCCGGGTAGCCCTCAATCGTCTTGCTCGAATCATTCGGGTCGAGAAAATTGGCCAGCGAATGAAAGGCCATCCACTCGGTGGCGCGCTGCTATGGCGGGTCTGGCGGGCGGGCAAGGCCTCTGGGAGTACAGCTACAGTCTTGTGGGAATTGTCAGGCACCGGCTCTGCTACTTCAGTGAACAAAGAAAGCATTCCTGATGCAGTGGGGGGTCGTTGTCGGGATCTTTCGGCAGACTCTTGTCCACTTTCCAGCCGGATTCATCCAGAAGTTCGAGCAGGTACTCACGCTGGTAATAGGCCATCATCAGCGGCTGATCTTCCAGTACATCCCTGAATTTTTTGACATGAGCACCGACGAACGCTGTAAAGAACATGCGCCCGTCGGGAGTCGCATAGTTCTTGAGTAATTTGAATAGCGCAGCGGAACCTTCGGGATACTGATGGGTAATCACCGAGAACATCCATATCAGGTCGAACTTCCTGTCTGTGTTCAGGGGTAATTTGGACTGGCTGTCAAACGCTCCGCCTCCTTTGTTGTACAAAGCATTGACTACATCCCAGTGGGCATAATTAAACCGTTCGTCGTGCGCTTCGACATCGGTCTTGAGGTAGTCGATTATGGATTTATCTACATCGACTCCGGTGTAACTTTTGATCGGAAACTTGTGGTTGATAATGGTCGCCGTAAAACGCGTGCCGCAACCGACATCCAGCACGCGTTGGTCCACAAGAGATTCCAGTCCGCATACAGAAATGGTCTTTTCGATGAGGAGCTTTCCCGTTCGAACTACACCAGCTCTCCCGATACTGGGATGATTGCGCACGAGTTTAGCAGGAACCTTTAGTTCGCTTAACATAAAATTGCAGCTATCCTTGTAATTATATTTTAGCCAGGACGATGATGAACAACGAACCCCTTGGCCTTTTTACCAGATTGTGAATTTTTTTTTATCCATTGGGAATAGATTTCGCCAAATTTCTTCGGATGCCCCAGTCCATAGTGTTTACTTTTTTTGCCGCAGTTCGAGAGATCGTGCCCGCCAGATCAGCCAGTAAGTCGGATACTCCGACTTACAGTGGACACCAGATTCCCGGCACCTGCGCAGTAACAATCGCCCGACGCGGCGCCGGATATCCCTCAATCGTCTTGCCCGTATCATCGGGATCAAGAAAATTGGCCAGTGAATGAAAGGTCATCCACTCGGTGGCGCGCTGCTCCTGCGTAGTGGTGACACAGACATCCAGCAGCTGCGTATCGACAAAACCCAGCTTGCGCAGCCAGCTTAACAAGGTGTCGACGCTTGGCAGGAACCACACGTTGCCCATGCGCGCGTAGCGACCCTCGGGCAGCAGCGTATCTCCCAATTTACCCTCGATCACCAGCGTTTCCAGCACCAGTTGTCCGCCGGGCCGCAGGCAGTCCTTCAATTCCTGCAGGTGGTCCAGCGGCGAGCGCCGGTGATAGAGGACGCCCATGGAGAAGACCGTATCGAATGCGTGCAGTTTCGGTGGCACCTGCTCGATGGCCAGCGGCAGCACCCAGATATTGTCCTGCTGCAGATATTTCTGCAGCGCCCAGAACTGCACCACGAACAGCGGTGTGGGGTCGATGCCGATAACTTCGGCCGCGCCGTCGCCCAGCATGCGCCAGCAGTGGTAGCCGCTGCCACAACCGACATCCAGGACGCGCCGTCCGCGCAGCGCATCGATACTCCTGTGCAACCGGTCCCATTTCCAGTCGGAGCGCCACTCGGTGTCAATATGCACACCGAACAACTCGAACGGACCCTTGCGCCAGGGGTGCAGTTCGCGCAGTGCGTTGCGCAGCTGCGCTGTGACAGAGGCCGTCAGTGGGTCGGCGCTGCTCGCTCCCACCCTGGAACTATCAAGATGAATGTGATCGGCCTGCAGCGGCGGCAAGTCCTGCAGCGCGGCCAGCCAGCGCGCCAGGTCGCCGTAGCGCTCCTGGCACAGGCCCGCCGCGATCTGTTGTTCGAGCAGTCGTGCCCAGCGCGCCAGATCGCCGCCTTGCCAGCGCGTTATTAACGGCTGGTAATCCATTATTTAAGCGCTACGAGAGAAGCGAAATTGAAGCACTGGAACCAGACATCGCAGCTATTGAAGCCAGCACTGGCGATGCGTCGTTTGTGCTGACTAAGCGTTTCGGGCAGCAGCACGTTTTCCAGGGCGCTGCGCTTGCGCGCCACTTCCAGGTCGCTGTAGCCGTTGGCGCGTTTGAACTGGTGATGCAGCTCGATATTCAGCTCGTCGAGGTGCGGGTCCTCGAAGGTGACTTTTTCCGACAACACCATGATGCCGCCGGGCAGCAAGCCGCGGTATATAGCGCTGATCACCTGGTCGCGCAGTTCCCTGGGGATAAACTGCAGTGTGAAGTTGAGCACTACCACCGAGGCATTGCGTATTACGACATCCTGCACATCGGCACAGGTCAGGGTCACCGGCGTATCGTGGGTGTCGGTATCGACAATGCTTTGGCAGCGCTCCAGCATGGCGGCGGAGTTATCCACGCTGATGATGCGACAGTCCGGCTGCTGGATATTCTGGCGCATGGCGAGGGTGGAGGCGCCCAGGGAGCAGCCCAGGTCATAGAGAGAGCTTCCGGCGCTGGCGTATTTTCCCGCCAGCAGGCCGGTCATGGACACGATCGTGGCATAGCCCGGGACGGAGCGTTTGATCATGTCCGGGAACACGCGCGCCACGCTGTCATCAAAGGTAAACAGGCCGTGCTCGGACAGCGGATCGGCGTAGAGTGAATCGCGGGGGTCAGTCACGGACGGTTACGGGGCCGAAGATTGGTCAAAGTGCATGGGAAATCTCGTTACGGGAAAGATTTTAGCATGATTTATTGAACCGGGGCTCCAAGGTTTCGCTGTATTCCCGCAGGCAGACTGGCCACAATTACGGCGCAAGTCCTTCACGGGGAGCCCGTATGACGAGTTCGCAGCAACGCTTCACGCCCGACGTCGCGCCCACCACGGTTGCGGCACAGCGTGATGGAATTCAGTCGCGTGGTGCTGGAGATGGGCAGCACTGCCCTGCTCGGCCCGTTACTGAAGACGCTGCCGCAAGGCGATGGCCACACCATCATGACCATTCCCGGTTTTATGGGCGCCGATGGTTCCACCGCGCAGTTGCGCAAGTTTCTAAACAGCCGTGGCTATCATGCCATTCCCTGGGGCCTGGGGCGCAACGCAGCAGAAGTGCGCTCGCAGCACATCGACGACTTTCTGGCGCATCGCTCCGGACCGAGGATGCGATTGCGGTGCGCGTGCAGCGCGAATTCAAGGCCAGTGGGCGCAAGCTGACGCTGATCGGCTGGAGTCTGGGCGGATTGTATGCCGTTGCTCTGGCGCATCGCTTTCCACAGTGGATACGCGCAGGTGATTACGCTGGGCACGCCCTACGGTGATCCGCGCGGCACAGCACTGTACAGCGTCATGGGCAGTCTCAACGAACACGAGGTCGAGGAGGCGGCGCTGGAGCGCTGGGTAGCGCACACCTACAGCGGCGGCAGGTTGCGCGTCCCGGTGCTGGCGCTGTACAGCGAGTCCGATGGTATCGTCGGTGCGGGCATCGCGAAATGCCAGGGCGATCCGCGTTACGTGACTAACGTTGCGGTTTTCGCCAGCCACGTGGGCTTTCCCGTTTAATCCCGTGGTATTTGCGGTGATTGCCAATCACCTGGTGGAACCTGACAAGCGCTGGGCACTGTGTCGCAGCGAGTATCTGCGTTCGTGGGCGCGGGTGGTCCCCGCCTGCTGAGTTTGTGTTGTGTTCGGCTATAATCCCGCGCCTGTCCCTGGAGCGCCACAATGAAGCCGGATAATTACCCCTCCACACCCGCCCATCTGTGGCGGCATTTCTACGCGATCACGCAGATTCCGAGGCCCTCCAGGCAGGAGGCAGCGGTGCGCCAGTATGTGATCGAACAGGCGGAGCAGGGCGGCCATTCGTGGCGCATGGACGCAGAGGGCAATCTCGTGGTGGCGGTCGCGGCCAGTGCGGGCCTGGAGCATCGCGAGGCGGTGATCATCCAGAATCACCTCGATATGGTGACGGTAAAAACCGCAGACAAACAGCACGATTTCAGCCGTGATCCCTTGAACCTTGCCGTCGAGGACGGCTGGCTGCGCGCGGACCGTACCACGCTGGGCGCCGACAATGGCGTGGGCTGCGCGGCGGCGCTCGCGCTGATGACCGACCCTGATGTGGTGCATCCGCCACTGGAACTGCTGTTCACGGTGGACGAGGAGACTGGCCTGGGCGGCGCTCTGCGGCTGGATGCGTCACTGCTGCGCGGTACACGCATGCTGAACCTGGACACCGAGGAGTGGCAGGAGTTGTATGTCGGTTGTACCGGCGGCGGGGGTTGGGAGTTCACGCGCACGTTTGCCACCGGCACGCCGCCAGTCGCCGCGCAACACTGGACGCTGTCGATCAAGGGTCTGGCGGGCGGCCACTCGGGCATACAGATTCACGAGCAGTTGGGCAATGCCATCAAGCTGCTGGGCCAGTGTTTGCAGGATCTGGACGGTGTGCAGATCGCCGCTCTCGATGTCGGGGTGGCGCACAATGTGATTCCCCGCGAGGGCAGTGTGAGTTTCGTCTGCTCCGATAGATACAAGCGCGCGACTGGCGGCGCGAGTGGAGCAGATCAAGGAGCAAGCCCTGGGCTATCTGCCCGAGGCGGATGGGCAACTGGAGTTTGTGCTGCAATCCGTGCCGGTCGATCGGGTGCTGAGTATGCAGGACAGCGCTGACATCCTTGACCTGCTGGCCGCGTTTCCCCACGGTGCGCAGGCCTACAATCTGGCACTCGGGTCGGCGCTGGTGGATCTGAGTATCAACCTGGCGCGTGTGCGACTGCAGCAGGGCGAATTTTATCTGGAGTCCAGCTACCGCTTTTTCAACGAGGCGCAGAGCCTGCCTCTGCAACAATCGGTGCTGGCGCTGGCCAGGATTTTTGCATTGAGGTCAAACCGGTTGCTGGTTATCCCGGCTGGCAACCTGATCTGGACAGCCCGCTGCTCGCTCAAGGTTGCGCGCTGCATGAGCAGCTGTTTGGGATCGCGCCGGCAGTGAAGGCGATCCATGCCGGCCTGGAGTGCGGTATATTGAAAGGCAAGAAACCCGATCTGGACATCCTGTCGTTCGGGCCCACCATTCGCGGGGCCCACTCGCCGACAGAGCGGCTGCAAATTATACCGTCGAACCGTTCTGGCGGTTCCTGAAAGAACTGCTATTACAAATATAAATCCCGGAGCATCCACTATGTTGCAACAACTTCAACAACTGCCCGCCGATCCCATTCTCGGCATTTCGGCCGCCTGTCGCGCTGACCCCAATCCTCTCAAGGTCGATCTGGCTGTCGGCATCTACATGAACGAGCAGGGAGTGTGCCCGGTATTCGAGGCCGTGCAACTGGCGCAGCGTGCGCTGGTGGATGAGGAGGTGACCAAAGCCTATCTGCCAGCCGCTGGTGATGAGCAGTTCAACCTTGGCATACAGCGCCTGGTACTCGGAGAGGCAAGTCCAGCCCTGTTGGATGGGCGCGTCAGTAGCATACAGACGCCCGGCGGCTGCGGTGCGCTGCGTATCGGCGCCGAGATTATCCATGCGGCCGCGCCGGGTGCGCGGGTGTGGGTTTCTGATCCCACATGGCCGGTACATATCCCGCTGCTGGGCAGCGTCGGTCTCGAATTTAAAAACTACCGCTACTACGAACCCGACAGTCACGGGGTGAACTTCGATGGCATGGTGGAGGATCTAAAAGAGGCCCGCGCCGGGGATGTCGTGTTGTTGCACGGCTGTTGCCACAATCCCTCTGGCGCCGACCTGACCCTGGCGCAATGGGCCGTGATCGCCGATCTGGCCGAGCAACAGGGCTTCACGCCGTTTGTCGATTTAGCCTATCAGGGACTGGGGAACGGGCTGGACGAAGACGCTGCCGGTTTACGCGTGCTGGTCGCGCGCCTGCCGGAAGTGATTGTCGCGGTCTCCTGCTCCAAGAATCTCGGCCTGTACCGGGAGCGCACCGGCGCTGCTATTTTTGTGTGCCGCGACGCGGCCAATGCCCGTGCGATCCTGAGCCAGACGCTGGCAGCGGCGCGGCGGCTGTATTCCATGCCGCCAGCGCACGGCGCGTTATTGGCCGGGCGTGTGTTGACGGACGAGCACCTTGGGAAGATCTGGCGCGCCGAGTTACAGACGATGTGCGAGCGCATCAACGGTCTGCGCAGCAAATTGCGTCACGCACTGGAAGCGCGCTGCGGTGGCGATTACGCGTTTATCGAGCGCGAGAAAGGCATGTTTTCTTTCCTCGGCCTGCGCGCCGATCAGGCGCAGCGCCTGCGCCAGGAGTTCGGCGTCTATATGCTCGATTCCTCGCGCATCAGCGTGGCGGGCGTCAACGCGCGCAACATCGACTACATTGCGGAGTCGGTGTCGAAGGTGCTCTAGCTGTCGTCATTCAGCAGGTATACCCGTCGGGACATCACCCGAGAATCGACTCGGCAAGGGGGTGATTCGAGTTTGTTCCTGCTAACGGCTCCGGCCGGGAAAGCTTTTTCGCCTGCTTCCCCGATACTCGCATTCGAAAAAGCTTTCCCGACCGGAGCCTTGTTTCTGTTACCTGCATGAAACATTGGTCTGAGTGATAGCACGGAAGGGGAGGGATCGGGTGTCGGGTGTGCAAATTGTCCGCGAGTATCGGGTGGCCCGCAAAGGGGAAGCGGGCGATTTGCACACCCGGCGGCCGAGCCCGTCTCCACGCATGATCCAACTCTGCCGAGTGAATGTATACGCCTAATCGCCGGCGCAGAGCTGCGCGAGATAGTAGTCCGCCAGCGGCGCCGGATAGCCGATGATTTCCACCAGCCGCCGCCGGCATTCGCCGCGGTTCGCCCCTCGTTCCCGCCAGACGGGCACGCGCTTGACCATGGTCTCAACGCATTCCCGCGGCGTGATAATCCAGGTGTCCTGCGGCACTGTCCCGAAGAAGAAGTCCGCCGGACAGGCGCGCATGGCCATGGGTTTCATAAAGAGCGCCAGCGTCAAAACGCGTTGCGCGCCTTTCTCTGCAATGTAGCGGGCCAGGAACTGCAGCGTGCCGCCCCGATCGCCCAGGTCGTCGATCACCAGTACCACCTCGCCGTGAACCGGTATTGAAATATCCTGCTGTACCCGGGGATGCTCGTAGCGCTCGTTGGGTCCCTTGTAGAGCGATACGCCGATGGTGCCAAAGTCGATGCGCGGCGTGCCGGGTGGTCGGCCCTTGGCCAGGTGATCGTACAGCAGTATCCCCGGTAGCATGCCCCCCATGGTGGCCATCAGGGCGCGGGTGATGGGCGCGCCGCCTGCTGCCTGCTCCTGCTGGTAGCGATGTACCTGCTGTGCCAACTCGAACACGGCCATGGCTTCAACGGCATCCGGGACGAGTAAAAAGCTGAGTTCGTCATCCGGCACCGCAACGCCTTGCGGTGCTTTCCAGAAATCCATATCAAGGTCGCTGGCGGGGCAGTGGATCTGTTGTAGGTAGGTGCTCATTGCGTCTCCGTTGCACGTGCTGTTGGCGCAAGGCCGGTTACGATTCAGGTAAAACCAGCACCGCACGAAAATCATTGATATTCGTGCGGGTGGGTCCGGTGACCAGCAGGTCGTCCAGTGCGGCAAAAAAACTGTAGCTGTCATTGTCGGCCAACATGCCCTCGGCATCCAGTCCCAGATCGCGGGCGCGCGTCCAACTCGCCGGTGTCAGTACCGCGCCGGCATTGTCCTGTGTCCCGTCGATGCCGTCGGTGTCCGCTGCCAGCGCATGGATGCCGGGTGCGCCCGCCAGCGCGATGGCCAGGCTGAGCAGGAACTCGGTGTTGCGGCCGCCGCGGCCCTTGCCATTTACCGTGACCGTTGTTTCGCCCCCGGACAGGATCAGCCAGGGCGGGAGGCCCGTTTCGCCACGGCGCCGCGCGAGCGCCATCGCGGCCTGTGCCCGGGCAACCTCGCGGGCCTCGCCCTCGATAGTGTCGCCCAGCAGCAGTACCTCGATATCCGCTTCTCGCGCGGCTCGCGCGGCCGCCTGCAGAGACGCCTGAGCAGTAGCGATAACGTGGAACTGATTGCCGATCAAGGCGGGATCGTTCGCTTGCAGCGTCTCGGAGTCGGAGTTTTGCAGCCATTCGAGTACGTGCGGCCCCACTTTAATGTCATAGCGTCGCAATATCCCCAGCGCCTCGGCGGAGCGGGTGGCTATCGGCCACGGTGGGTCCGGAGGCGATAACGGCGGGATCATCACCGGGC
This sequence comes from uncultured Gammaproteobacteria bacterium, assembly GCA_963762235.1. Classification (GTDB taxonomy): domain Bacteria; phylum Pseudomonadota; class Gammaproteobacteria; order Pseudomonadales; family Halieaceae; genus Marimicrobium. The sequence goes on from CAVXKH010000016.1 coordinate 56,398, forward strand.
ACGTCCGAGATTGCGAATGTGATCAGCTGCGCTGGATAGCAAGCCCGTGCCAGACGCCCACCCTTGATACCCGACAGGTGTTTGCGCACGCAGTTTATGTCAGCGATGGCTGCGCCACAGTGCAGTAATTGTCGATTGATATCCTGTTTGTCGGCCAGTGTAATGCCCGGCGCCGGCAGGGACAGCAGTGCGGAGCCGCCGCCGGAGAGCAGGCAGATCACCAGATCCTCGTCGCTGAGGTCGGACACGAGTTCCAGGATGCGAGTAGCAGCCTGTTCCCCCTGCGCGTCCGGGATGGGGTGCGATGCCTCGACCACCTCGATGTGTTGGCAGGGTTCACCGTGGCCGTAGGGCGTGACGACCAGGCCGGACAATGCACCGGCCCAGTTTTTTTCCAGGGCGCTGGCCATGGCTGCTGCCGCCTTGCCCGCGCCGATGACAATCGCGCGGCGATCCGTATCGCGGGGTAAACAGGGCGGCAGAACCCGGTGTGGATCGGCGGCAGCCACTGCAGTCTGGAATAGTGCCAGCAAAAATTGCCGCGGATCGTCCAGGCCTGCGCGCATCGTGGAGGTTACGCGGCGCCGCCCTCGAGCGCGGCCCAGCGCTCGAAAGTCTGTTCCATGTCGGCCTGCACGCTCTTCAGTTCGCCCAGCACCTGCTCGACCCTGGCGTGATCCCCCTGGTAGAAATCGGGTCGGGAAATGGTGTCTTCCAATTCCTGTTGGCGCCGTTCCAGTTTTTCTATGATGCCGGGCAGGCTGTCCAACTCGCGCTGCAGCTTGTAGGACAGCTTGGGCTTTGGCGCGGTGGCGGTTATTGCGGCAGTGGCCGCGGGCGGTGCGCTCTTTGCTGCGGCTGCCGGTTTGTCCACGGCTTGCAGTTGTCCCGCCCCCCCGCGCCTCCCAGTCGCTGTAGCCGCCCGCGTGCTCGCTGACCACGCCGTCGCCTTCCAGCACCAGCAGGCTGGTGACCACGTTATCCATAAAATCGCGGTCGTGGCTGACCAGCAGTACGGTACCGTCGAAGGTCAGCAGTATCTCCTCCAGCAACTCCAGCGTTTCGATGTCCAGGTCGTTGGTGGGTTCATCGAGCACCAGCAGGTTGGCGGGTTTGCTGAACAGCTTGGCCAGGATGGCGCGATTCTGTTCCCCTCCGGACAGCGCTTTCACCGGCGTGCGCACGCGCTCGGGGCTGAACAGGAAATCCCCCAGGTAGGAAATCGCGTGGCGGCGCTTGCCGTTGATCTCGATAAAGTCCTGGCCGCCGCACACGTTGTCGATAAGGTTTTTCTGCGGGTCGAGTTGGTCCCTGAGCTGGTCGGAGTAGGCCACCTCCAGCTTGCTGCCGAAGGTGATCTTGCCGGCGTCCGGCTGCAGCTGGCCGAGCAGGATCTTCACCAGAGTGGACTTGCCGGCACCGTTGGGCCCGACGATACCCACCCGGTCGCCGCGCTGGATGATGGTGGAGACATCCTTCAATACATACCGCTCGCCGAAGCGTTTGTCGATGTGCTACAGCTCAGCGACGATCTTGCCCGATTGCCCGGAGCCTTCAACCGCGAAGGTGGCGCTGCCGGTGCGCTCGCGGCGATTCTGGCGCTCGTTGCGCAGCGCCTTGAGCGCGCGCACGCGCCCCTCGTTGCGGGTGCGCCGGGCCTTGATACCCTGGCGAATCCACACTTCCTCCTGCGCCAGTTTCTTGTCGAACAGTTCGTTGGCCCGCTCCTCGGCCTGCAGTTGCTGTTCCCGGTGGCCCAGGAAGCCCTGGTAGTCGCCGCGCCACTGGGTGAGATGCCCCCGGTCCAGCTCCGCGATACTGTTGGCCACGTTTTGCAGGAAGCGCCGGTCGTGGGTGATAAGGACGATGGCGCCGGGGAAGTTGGCCAGCTGTTCTTCCAGCCAGCGTATGGCGGGGATATCGAGGTGATTGGTCGGTTCGTCCAGCAACAGGATATCGGGCTGGCTGACCAGCGCCTGTGCCAGCGCGACCCTGCGGCGCCAGCCACCGGACAGTTCGCCCATGGTGGCTTCCGCCGGGAGTTGCAACTGGCTGATGGTGGTTTCAACGCGCAGTTGCAATTGCCAGCCATCGGCAGCTTCCAGTTGTTGCTGTACCCGCGACAGGCGTTGCCATGTCCGCCGGCGGGTCGGCCTGGATCAGGTGGTGATATTCACTCAACAGGCGGCCCGCATCGGCAAGGCCAGCGGCGACGACGTCATAGACCGAGAGCTGGTCTGCCTCGGGCAGGGTTTGCTGCAGGCGAGCGATGCGCACGCCGGGCCGCACCCAGCGTTCGCCGGAGTCGGGCGTCAGTTCCCCGCCAACAGCTTCAGTAAAGTCGTTTTACCTGCGCCGTTGCGCCCCAGCAGGCCCAGTTTTTCTCCGCGGGTGATGCTCAGGCTGACATTGTCCAGCAGGACCTGGGTGCCGTAGTGCAGATGAACTGAGTCCAGTCGTAGTAAAGGCATGGGGTACGGTAGTGAGTTTGTGGACGCGCATTCTACGCCAGCGGGCCACGCGCTGGCCACATTCCTGCAACCGGTATAAAGTGTGCCGCAGCAGATAAAAGCCCACCCTGGCACTCAGGGGCGAGCGTTGTTGGGGAGAACCTGATGTTGAGAGTACTGGTCTTGTTGGTGCTTTTTGCCACCACCCATGCCTGGGGCCAGATCGCGGCACCGGATGTGACAGTGGCGCAGCTGGATGCAGCTGAAAAAAGTGTGAGCGCAAGTTTGGCCGCGGATGATCCGCAACGGGTGTCGCTGCTCAAGTCGTATGGGGATACCCGCGCTGCCCTTGCCAGTTTCGAGCAGTTTAACCAACAGCTCAATAGCTTCGCTCTGTCCCGGTCCAATGCCCAGAAGGATGCCGCAGCCATAGAGAAGAAACTGGTCTATACAGCATAACGCTCCTGAGCAGGACTACAAGGTGTCGCGGTCATTGACCCTTCCGGAACTGGAGCAACGCATCCAGATCGACAAGACCGAGCTGGATGCCAGGAAAAGTCAATTGGCAGATATCAGTGCCGCTATCGATGCCATGCCCCAGCGCCCCGCTGAAATTTATGCGCGGGTGACCGAGATAGATCGCCTTGTCGGCGGAACTGAAAGCACAGCTGGGATTGCTGAATAAAAAAGTGGCAAGCGGCTCAAGCGACGAGGCAGCGATGTGGCTGGCGCGCGCCCAGCTCGCCAGTCTCAATGCGGAGAAGGCTGCGCTGAATGAGGAACTGCTCAGCCAGGCCGTGCGGCTTGAATTGCTCAAGGCGCAAATGGATCAAGCCAGTTTCGATATTGCCGCAGCGGAAAAGAAGTCGCGGGCCATGACGCTGCGGGCCACCGAGTTGCGCCAGGGAGAAGCCGCCCAGGCACAGGCGGCTGCAGATCTGATTTTGGCGGAAGCGCAGGGCAAGCATGAACTGATACAGCAACTGGCAGGCAGAAATGCCGAGCTTACCAAAACGTTTGGCGAGCGCAGTGCAGACATTGAGAAAGCAGATCACCAGGCAGATTTGACCAGGGGCAAGGCTGAGCAGCTGGAAACAGACCTGACGGCTATCGAGCGTAAGCTGGAACTCCTCGGCATGAGTACCGCGGTGGGAGGCATTCTCCGCGAGCGCCAGGCACAGTTGCCGGGGCATCGTGAGACGGCGAAAAAAATCTCTGCCAATGAAGAGGAAATCAGGGATTCCAGCTTGCGGCAGGTTGAGCTTGAGGACGAGCGCCGCCTGCTGCGCAATCGCGCCGAGTATGTCAAACAGCTTGTGCATGGGGTCGAGCCTGAGGTGGCAGAGCAGATAAGTGAGGATCTCAGTGAGTTGGTACGCAGCCGTCGGGATCTGTTACGAAAAGCGGTAGAGCTGGAAAATACCTATGCCCAGCAGCTGGGAGATCTGGATTTTACGCTGCGCAGGTATGCCGGGGCGGTAGATGCCTATCGCGATTTTATCTCGGAGCGATTGCTGTGGATTCCCTCCCGTGACACGTTCGCACTGTTTCGGGGGAGTGACCTGATCGAGCAAGCCCGGGAAGTTTACGCGCCCGGCCGTTGGCTGACGGTGGTGCAGAATATACCGGCAGAAATGCAGGCGCAGCCGCTGGCCGGGGTGATCCTGCTGCTGGTATTGCTGCTGATGTATTTTAGTCCCCGTCTCAAGCGACAATTGGCGGACACCGGCAAGCATGTTGGTTACGTCCGCCTGGATAATTTTATCAGTACCCTGCAGGCCCTGGGTTTGTCCGTGTTGTTGTCATTGAAGTGGCCGCTGCTGTTGATGGCAACTGCCTGGTTGTTTGAAATGCAGGATGAAGAATCAGAGCTGGCCACGGCGCTTTATGCGGCTTCGGTGCGCACGGCAATGTATTTATGGGGACTGGAGTTTCTGCGCATGACGTTGCAGCCCAGAGGTCTCGCGGACATGCATTTTCACTGGCCCGACAACCGCATCTCCCTGATTGCTCGGCATTTAGTCAAGCTGGAACTGGTATTTCTTCCCGCAACTTTTATGGTGGTCTTCTTCCTGAGCCTTTATCCCAGGGAAGACGGTGGGCCGCTGGGTGCGATGGCGGTTATTCTGGTGCTGCTGTCGATTGCGGATTTTTTTCGCAACCTTCCCCCGTTTGTGCAAAATAAAATACAGGTGATATTTCGTGAAGAGCCAACAGTAGACAGTCCTCTGTGGGGAAAGCTGATTCGCAATTTGCTGTTCTGGATTCCAATCGCATCAATACTTGCTGTGCTGTTCGGATACACGTTCAGTGCAATCGAAATAGCGTTGCTGTTGATCGAGACATTCGTCCTGCTCAGTTGTGTTCTGATTCTTTACGAACTGGGGCTGCGCTGGTTGGGTCTGGCCCGGCGTCGAATGGCGTTCAAGGTGCGGCAGGAACACAGCCAAAACCAGCAGTGAGGAGGGTGAGGCCAGCATTGAAGATGAGGTTCTGGAGAATGATCCCGAGCTTCTCAATGACGAGGGCACCAAACTGCTGAATCTTCTTACTCTGTTTGGTGCTGTGCTGGGCGTGGCGTGGACCTGGGCCGAGGTCTTTCCGGCGTTGGGCATATTGGATTCGGTGAAATTGTGGCACCAGACAGCGCTGGTGGACGGGAAGCTGGTCGCCGATCCCGTCACCCTCGCCGACCTGTTCACGGCCCTCATCGTGGGTGCGTGTAGGCTGGGTGTTAGTGCGCCGAATTCCCGGACTGCTGGAAATCTTTCTGCGCCAGCGGGTCAAGTTGCACGCGGCCTCCGCCTATGCTTTTACCAGGGTCTTTCAGTACGTATCGACCATCTTGCTGGTGATTTTTGTGGTGGGCGCTCTGGGTGGCAGTTGGTCATCCATGCAGTGGGCGGTGGCTGCACTGAGTCTGGGTATCGGCTTCGGCTTGCAGGAAATCGTGGCCAATTTTATCTGTGGATTGATCATTCTGTTTGAACAGCCCATTCGGGTGGGGGACACAGTAACCGTGGGAGATATTTCGGGCAAGGTGACCAGGATACAGATGCGGGCTACGACCATTCGCGATCCTGACAACCGCGAGTTGCTGGTTCCCAACAAGCAATTTATCACCAGTCAGCTCCTTAACTGGTCGCTGACCGATTCGGTGACGCGCCGGGTGATCCACATTGGAGTCGCCTACGGTACGGATATGGACCAGGCCATGACCATTGTGAGCGACGTGGCGCGGCAGGAAGCTCTGGTGCTGGCAGACCCGCAACCAATCATTACGTTTGATGATTTTGGGGAGAGCAGCCTGCGCATCACTCTGCGCTATTACATCGATCAGTTGGACCAGGTGTTGGCGGTGGACAGTCGCCTCAGGCTGCAGATCAATCGGCGCTATAACGAGGCAGGCATTGTGGTGGCCTTCCCGCAGCGCGACATCCACATTGATACCACGCAACCCCTGGAAATCAGAATGGTGGAAAGTGGTCCGGCTGTCTGATGGCACGCCATTGATCGCGAGGCTGTAAAGAATGACGGCCCCGCTTTGGACGCCGGACAGCGAGCGCATCGCCAATACACAGATTTCACGCTTTATAACGTTTGTTAACGAGCGCTGCCGCGCGTCCGTGTCGCCGGACTATTTTTCCTTGCATGCATGGGCAGTGGCAAATACCGGGGACTTCTGGTCGGCAGTCTGGGACTTTTGCGGGGTGGTCGCCAGTGTGCGCGGGGAAGACGTCCTGCTGGATGCACACAAATTCCCCGGTGCGCGCTGGTTTCCACAGGCGCGACTGAATTTCGCCGAGAATTTGCTGCGCTACCGCGACGAGCGCCCGGCCCTGGTGTGCCTGCTCGAAAATGGCGAGCGCCGTGAACTGAGTTATGCCGATCTGTACGCCCAGGTGAGCGCATTGGCAGCCAGCCTGCGCGCCCAGGGCGTGGTCGCCGGTGATCGTGTGGCGGCCTTTCTTCCCAACGTGGCGGAAGCAGTGATCGCCATGCTCGCGGCAACGAGTATCGGTGCAGTGTGGTCTTCCTGTTCACCCGATTTTGGCATTGGCGGTGTGGTGGATCGTTTTGGCCAGATCGGGCCGAAAGTGTTGTTTGCCGCAGACGGTTATTTCTACAACGGCAAGACCTGCGATTCGCTGCAGCGACTGGCGGAAATAGCGCGACAGATTCCCAGCATAGAAAAAGTGGTTGTCGTGCCTCTGCTCAGTCCCCGGCCTGCGCTCGGGGGTATTCGTGACAGTGTAATGTTCAGTGATTTCCTGGATAAGCACGCTGCACCGATGCGCTTCGAGCAACTGCCCTTCGATCACCCGCTGTATATTCTATATTCTTCCGGTACCACCGGTGTGCCCAAGTGCATTGTTCACGGCGCCGGCGGTACCCTGCTGCAGCACCTTAAGGAACACCGGTTGCTGGTGGACCTGGGTCGCGACGATGTGTTTTTTTACTTCACAACCTGCGGCTGGATGATGTGGAACTGGCTGGTGTCGGGCCTCGCCACTGGGGCGACACTGGTGTTGTACGACGGCTCGCCCTTCGCCAGTGATGGCACTGTACTGCTGGACGCTATCGATGCGGAGCGTATTTCAGTGTTTGGCACCAGTGCCAAATACATCGCGGCACTGGAAAAGGCCGGCCACAAACCCATGCAAAGCCATCGACTGGATAGCCTGAAAACCGTGCTATCCACAGGCTCACCGCTGTCCCATGAGAGCTTCGCCTACATCTACCGGGATTTTAAAAAGGATGTATGTCTATCGAGCATATCCGGGGGTACGGACATTCTGTCCTGCTTTGTCGGCGGCTGCCCCATACTGCCGGTATACGCTGGCGAGATTCAGGCGCCGGGCCTGGGTATGGCGGTTGCTATCTGGGACGACGCGGGCCAGTCCCTGCGTGGAGAGAAAGGCGAGTTGGTCTGCACACAGCCCTTTCCGTCCTGCCCCATCGGTTTCTGGAATGATGCCGATGGCAGTAAGTTCCACGGCGCCTACTTTGATCGCTACCCCAATGTGTGGGCTCACGGCGACTACGGTGAGATCACCGCGCACGGGGGATTTATCATACACGGGCGCTCCGACACTGTACTCAATCCCGGCGGTGTGCGCATCGGCACGGCGGAGATCTATCGCCAGGTAGAACGCATCGATGAGGTGGTGGAGAGCATTGTCATAGGCCAGGAGTGGCAGGGCGATCTGCGGGTCATTCTGTTTGTCGTGCTCAGGGACGGCCTGACCCTGAGCGACAGCCTGTGTGCAACGATTCGCCAGTCGATCAGGGACAACACCACACCCCGTCATGTCCCGGAGAAAATACTCCAGGTGCAGGATATTCCGCGCACCATCAGTGGCAAAATCGTGGAACTGGCGGTGCGCAATGTGGTGCATGGCCGGCCGGTTAAGAATACCGATGCCCTGGCCAATCCCGAGGCGCTGGAACTGTACCGGAATCGGGTGGAACTGCGCGATTAGGCGGCGCATGCCAGCAGGGAATCCGGATTTTTTCGGGTATAATTCCTGGCTCTCACCTACGATTATCAAGCTATGACAAACTCCGATCAGATGCGTTATGACCGACAAGTCGCCTGGTGGCTGATCGTTTGCGCGGCCGTCATTTTCGGCATGATTTTGTTGGGCGCTGTCACCCGGCTCACGCACTCGGGATTATCGATAGTGGAATGGAAACCCTTGCTGGGTGCGATTCCGCCCCTGACAGAGCAGGATTGGCTCGCAACATTCGAGAAGTACCAGCAGTTTCCCGAGTACCAGAAAGTTAACCGGGACATGAGCCTGGACGGCTTCAAGACGATCTTCATGTACGAGTACCTGCACCGCTTGCTGGGCCGTCTTATCGGCGTGCTCTTCGCGCTGCCCCTGCTCTATTTTGCCTTGCGGCGCCGCCTGCGGCCGGGACTCGCGCCCGGCCTGGTCGTGCTGTTTTGTATGGGTGGCCTGCAGGGCCTGCTCGGCTGGTACATGGTAAAAAGCGGCCTGGTCGATATACCGCGCGTCAGCCAGTACCGTCTCACCGCCCACCTCGGGGTGGCCGTTGCTATTTATGCCGGAATGTTGTGGCTGGCCTTCGAGTTGTTGTTTACGCAGGGCAAGCCGCCCACGACACAGCACAGGCCTTATGCGCGCTGGGCACTGGCGCTGGTGGCTCTGGTGTATGTGATGATTCTCTCCGGTGGCCTGGTGGCCGGTACCCGCGCCGGCCTGGCCTATCCCACGTGGCCGTTAATGGGAGATTCCTTCATCCCGCGTGGCCTGTACGCGACTACACCCGCATGGCTGGCGATGTTTGAAGACATCACCACCATCCAGTTCAATCACCGGATGTTTGCGTATGTGCTGTTTGTAACGCTCAACGTGTTTGCCTTTCTGGTCTATCGAAATGCGCGGACAGGGCATGGCAAGCTGGGAGCGATATTGTTGGTCGCGGCCTTGTGTTTGCAGGTGACCCTGGGTATCAGCACACTGTTGCTGCATGTGCCTGTATGGCTTGCCGCCGCACATCAGGGTGGTGCGGTACTACTGCTTACGGCCACGCGTGTTCCTCTGTCACGTGCAGCGGCGCCAGACAATAATCGTTGAGTGAGCAGCCGCTTCACTGCGCTGCCAACGGTTGACGTCCGCTAGTTACCAGAATCTGACCGTGGCATCGTGTTCACGACGGCCATCGGACTGACGCCGGTCCGCCTTGGTGAGGTCAAAGCGCACATCGCCGCGACGATTCTGGCCCTTGCGACGGTTGCCCCGGCGCCGTTCTTCCCCCATATATTTTTTCTTGGTCAATTTCGAGGTGCCGCTGGTGAAGGGAGCTGGATCCCTGGCGTAGAAGGACGCCTTTTTTGAAGTGATGGCGCCACTATCTTTAATTTCCCCCGGCTTGTCACTGTTACCGGAAGCGGGGTCTTTTGAGTAAAATGAAATGGGTTCTGAAGACATAACAGCATCCTCTTTTAATACGCCGGACGTTGATTATAGTCTGCAGGAAAAAGTTTTACAGCGCATTAAGTAGATGAGGCGGCTAAAGCGAATAAGCACCCGATCTGTGAAATTGCTCACAGATCGGGTGCCGCCGCCAAAGATCAGCCCATCGAGGCGATAACTTCCTCCACACTGGGTCCCTCCAGAGTGACGTGTTCCCGCGCCCGGACCTGGTCTTCGCGAATGTCGGCAACGTTTGTCATGAATTGACTGTACCACTTGCGCACCAGGTGGATGGGGCCGTCACCGTCGCACATCAGCGGGTTGTCGATAATGCACTTGTTGTTCCAGATGGCGACATCCTGATGAAATGACTCGATATTCTTCTCGGTATACTCCTCCACCATGGCCTTGTTCCCGGCCTCGGAGATATTCGGGTCCTTCTTCATCATCACGCCGAAGTTGATGATAAAGTTGTTCATGTCCACCGGGATATGGCTGACCAGCAGGTGCGTGGTCATGGGATGCCCGTCCATCAGCCCGGTCATGGTGGTCGTCATGTAGGCAGGACCTTCATAGGTCGCCACACTGGTGATCAGCCCGGCATCTCCCTCTGTGAGAATCTGGTGGCCCCCGACCATGTACTGCACAAACTTGTGCCCTTCCATGGTGTTCTTGAAAGACTTCACTTTTGAATAGTGGATCGGGCCGAAATGCGCCATATCCGCCATGTTGTCAACCAGTTCCCGGCCCAGCGACTTGATGGGAATGGCAGCCATCTGCCAGTCGGTCCATTCGCCGGAATAGCAATCCTCCTGGCGCTGCGGTTCCTGTTCGGGAATCGGGCCGTTGCCCTCGGCATCCTGCCACACGAAGACCAGACCGTTCTTTTCCAGCGTGGGCCAGGACTTGATCACGGCCTTGTCCGGTATCTTTTTGGCGTAGGGTATGTCGTCGCAGACGCCATCACTGCCCCAGCTCCACAGGTGGAAGGGACAGACGACGGAATTCCCTTTAACTTCCCCGCCGCACAGGTCACCGCCCATATGGGGGCAGTAGGCATCCAGAATATGGACTTCGTTGTCCACCTTGCCGCGGTAGGCGACCAGTTTGGTGCCGAAAACATCAAGCTGGCGCGGCTTGTGGCTGACACTGCCGCCACTGCCGATGACATACCAGCCGCGCGCATAGCGCTCGGGGCGATCATCCGTCCGGATGACATACGGTTCCTGTTTTCTCTCATTGGCTTTTTCAATAGCGGTCATTTGTCATTCTCCATGGATGGCATGTTCACCTTGCCTGATTATCAGCCGGGGCGGTGCAACCCGGTATAGTCCCATTGGACGAGGAGCGCTGGATTCAGCGATTGTCTTGATACAGATCAAGGGACCGGTTCAGTCTGCCGAACCGGGCCCTCGTAGCGGTCGCGCAGAGTGCTACAGGAAGAAATCGCCGTTCTCACAGCCCATCATGGTGCCGCCCAGGTTGCGCCCGAATTTAAAAGGGTTATTGGCCACATGGGTGCGGCCGGCGTTAATGTCCAGCCAGGCCCGGTTCAGCGGGTGATTGCGGAAAATACCCTGCGCACCGCAGGAGATGAACATCTGGTTGATGGCGTCCGTGCACTTGCGGGAGACCAGGGCGGCGTCAAAACGCATCTTGATGCGCTCCTCCATCGATAGCGCAGTGCCGGACTTCGCCGCCTCGACCATCGTGTCAAAGTTGCGAAACATGATGGTCTGGCATTCATCGACGGTGGCGACCGCCTCGGCCAGCGCCATCTGGGCGTCCGGGTCGGTGGCGATCTTGTTGCCGTCGTTGAGACCGACGCGGTCCTTGTTTACCGCGATGTAGTTATCAACCACGCCTTTCAGGCAGCCGATGCCGGACGAGGAAACCGCGCGCACGAAGATCTGGCCGAAGGGCAGGCGGAAGATGTAGTGGGTGTTCACCGCATTGCCCGGGCTGTTGCACTCGAAGCCGTGCAGGGAGCGGTGGGTGCGGTACTCCGGCACAAAGGCGCCCTGCACCACGATGTCGTGGCTGCCGGTACCTTCCAGGCCGCTGACGTTCCAGTTATCGACGATCTCGTAATCGCCCAGCGGTACCAGGAAGGTGCGGTAGTCGGGCGCCTCGCCGGGACTCTTCGGTGGCACCATGGCGCCGAGAAAGGCCCATTTGCAGTGTTTGGAGCCGGAGGAGAAGCCCCAGTGGCCGGACAGCCGGTAGCCGCCATCCACATGTTCCACTTTGCCCACCGGCATATAGGACGATGAAATCAGGGTGGAGTCATCCTCACCCCACACATCCTGTTGCGCACGGTGGTCGAACAGGCCCAATTGCCAGTTGTGGATCGCGACCACACCCAGTACCCAGGCGGTGGACATACACGCCTCGGCCAGAATCATCTGGACCCTGAAGAACACTTCCGGATCCTGTTCAAAACCGCCGTAGCGGGCCGGCTGCATAATACGGAAAAAGCCCGCCTCCTGCATGGCCGCGACTGTGGTTTCGGGCAGGTGGCCGAGGTTTGCGGTTTCCACGGTGCGAGCGCGCAGGGCGGGCAACAGGTTGCGGGCGGCTTTGTACAACTGTTCGGCCCGGGTGAGTTGGGGGGCGTTCATGGCGAGTCCTCAGCAGTGATTGATGAATCTTGCAATCACTATGCACGCCAGTTGTAGGCGGCTCATACCCCAAATCGGCTAAGCGAACTGCGCGTTCAAGTTTTGTTGATCTGGATCAATCTGGGGGTTTGTATTCGTGCCGTGATTGTCGGCAGACGTGAGGTGGTACACCGCCGCTTGCTCGGAAGGCAAAGATACTCGCCGCGGCGGTGTACCACCTCACCTCCGCCTCGATTACCTCTACCATCCCGAACTGATTGGCTGCTACAGGGCACCTGACATATGTGCCAGAGGCCTGATCCGTGCCCCCACGGAGCGAATATCTTAGCCGTCTGAGCGCAGTGGGGGCACGGGTCCGGCCCCGGATACCGTCCAAGCTAAACTGACAGTGCAGCGATCCGACTGAGGTGACTGTAGGGTAATTCGGACTCTTCGTGCCACTGGTTGAACGCCCCCTGGATGAGTCGCAGCTCGCGCTTGCTGCCGGGGTTGTCGCCGATGTCCAGGCCGCTGCGCTGCAGGCAGCGCACTACATCGGCGGTGACGATAAACGTATCCTTGCCCATGTTGCGCAGTACACGCTGCCCGGTCATGCCGCCCAGGCGACTGCCGCGTGTTTTTAGCAGGGTGAACAGCTCGATCAATTCCTGCGCAGGCCAGTGGCCGATGAATTTGCCGAAACTGCCGTGTGCGGCGCTGATATCCAGAATGAAGCGGGCATTGGCCTGCACGCTCAATACTTTCTGGCGATTGCGGATGATGCGCGGGTTCTGCGCGAAGCGGTCGATCTGCTCGGAGCTGAGCATGATGATCTTCTCTGGCGGAAAGCCGAAAAATACGTCCTCGAAATCATCCCATTTGTGGTCGACCACACGCCACACAAAGCCGGCCTGGAAGATACAGCGCGTCATCTGCGCCAGCCAGCGGTCGTCTTTACTCTGGGCCAGCGCCCGCGCACTGCGCACCACCGGCATCAATTTACCGAGCGCGGTAGCGCCGCCGTGGCGCGCGCAGGCGCGTTGATAAATGTGTTCGAAACGCTCCAACTATTTGTGGCTGCCATCGCACAGCGGCTGATTTTTCGTGGCTTTGCAGCCACAGAAAAACACCTTGGCATCCTCGGCCGCGATATAGCGCACCGGCGTAAATCCGGTGTCCTTGTGCGAGCCATCGCAGAACGGCTGGCTGGCGCTCAATCCGCAGGCGCACCACCAGTAGGTGGTGTCCGCCTTGACGACTACGCCATAAGGTGTGTCCGCAGCGCGTTTGGGTTTGTCCATAACAGGTCTCCTCAGCAGGTTTTAGTTTGGTTGGCCGGATGTTGCTTGCCCGGGTCGCGTTCAGTGTAGGCCAACTACACGGCCCGGTCACCGGGCATCGGCGTGACAGCGTGGTGTGGCATCACTTATTGCGCAACCCGGTAGGCGAGCAGCACGTTGCCGGGCAGTTGCCCGAACATGGAGTAGCCGGATTGCACATACAGCCAGCCGTCCGCCAGCACCTGCCCGCTGACGTCGATGGCGCCGCCGTGGCCCGCGATGCCATTGCTCGCCGTGAAGGGTTGCGCCGTGTGCGTCTGCCAGAGGATGTCGCCGGTGGCAATGTCATAGGCGCGCAGCGTGCCGTCGAGGCCGGCGCTGAAGGCGAGTTCGGGTGTGGCCGTGGCCGCCGCCGACAGGCCGTAATAGAACGAGCATTGGTACAGCTGGGCAAGATCAGGCTTCACACCAGAGCGCATATTTTCCAGGCCGATCAGAGGCCTGTTCTGGTCGGCGATCTCACAGCCGCGCGCCACCGGTTGCTGCCACAGCACTGCGCCGCTGTTAACGTCCAGCGCATACAGGCCGGGCCGCGGCGTATAGCCCGGCCGCTCCCGTTCCGGGTCGGCCACGGGCACTATCAGTCGCTCACCCGACAGCGCCATGCCCCAGTGGATGCCGCCGTTGGTGGTGCCAAGGCTGATGCGGTTGCGCCACAGCACAGCGCCGCTCGGCATCCGGGTCCAGAGCGAATACCTCGCCGGATTTCTGCCCGGCCAGCAACACCTGGGAACCGTCGGGTCGGTCGGCGATGATCACGGATGCCCCGAAGTCGAAGTCACCACCGGGGTCGTGCGGGCAGTTGGCGCCACCGTTCAGGCAGGCCGCGTTCCATACGTCGCCGGCCGTGGCCTGGAAATGCCAGGCCATGGCCCCGCTGTCCATACTCCAGCGCGATGATGGCATCGGAAGTCTCTGTCGCCGGGTGCGTGAGATTCTCACCGGTGCCGATATAGAGGCGATTGCGTCTGGCATCGATGGCCGGGGTGGTCCAGACCGAGGCGCCGGAGGGTCCGTACATCTCCTGCCCCTGCGCGTTGTGGCCCTGCAGTGTGGCTTCCGCTGTGGCGTGCCATTGCCACAGCTGCTCGCCGTTGCGGGCATTAAGTGCGATCACGCCGCCGTGGGATTTGCAGCAGATGTGGCTGGGGCTGCCGGAGACGGCGACCTCGTACGATGACACCGGGACGAACAGGCGGTTGTTGTCATAGCTGATCGAGCCGCTGATGACCGAGGTATCGTAGAGGCGGGCGGACGTTTGCCATACGATTTCCAGGCTGGCCGGATCCACTGCGAACACGGTCGCCACCGAATCGGCAAACACCAGTAATTTTTGCCCGTCATTGAGCGTCGCCACCGTAATGGCCGAGCGAATACCGCTGAACACTTTGGTATGGGCCCTGATGCAGCCCGTGCTGCGATCCAGGGCGTACAGTTTTCCCGTTTTGTCGCCGAAGTACAGCGTATTGCCGATGATCGCGGGCTGCGAGCGCATGTCGGTCACCCTGGGAAAGGCCAGGCTCCACGCCAGTTGCAATGTCGCCACGTTGTCGCGCTTGATGCCGGCGTTTTCGTTGGCGACAAAACGCCGGTTGTGGGTGCCCAGTCCCCAGTTGGCCACATACTCTGTGGCTGCGCTCGCATCGGGCGCACTACACCGGTGCTGCTCGATCCAGCCGTCCATGTCCGGTGCGCTGCCCGCCAGGTAGGTGGCAATGAGAAAGCGCTCCTGCTTTCGCAGCTGCGCCGCCATGGGTTGCATCTTGCCGAACTCCAGCGCGATCATGATGCTCTCCTTGGAAAAACCCGACAGCGCTTCGCGCGTTGGCGCGTGCATGGCCGGGTTGTCGTGACAGGAGGCGCAGTGCTGGTCGAACAGGCGCTGGCCGAGGTATTCCAGCGGCAGCTTGTCGGCGTGACGGATCACCAGGGACTCGAGTGTTTTCCCCGGCGCATCCATGAGCAGCAAACTACCGGCTGCCAGCAGCGCGACTGCGACCAGCGTGAAAAGCAGCAGGGCAATAAACTTCCTCATCGCGGCCCGATCGCCACGCTACTGCGGCAGTGGGCGGAGGCGCAACAGCGTGGGCACGCCACCCTCCGACTGCCACGTGGGGAAATGGGAGTTGGTGGTGTAGATGGCGCCGTCCGCCTCGTCTATTTCCACGTCGCGGGTGAAAAAGCGCTGGCGCGGCATGGGGAACACCCGCCATGTTTTGGTGGCAATGGTAAAGGCCAGCATGGTATCGGACTGGTTGCCATTGACCCACACCACGCCCCGCTCCCGGTCCACATTCAGGGCGTAGGGAATTTCATTGATCACCGGTAGTGCGTAGTGTTCGAATTTCCCACTGTCCGGATCGTAGCTGACCAGCAGCGAATCCTGGAACGCGACAATCCACAGTTTGCCCTGCGCGTCGATGCGCAGGCGCCGTGGACCGTGGTAGGGAAAATCGATCATGGTGACCTCGCCTGTTGCCGGATCTATCCGCGCCAGGTCGTTGGCATACAGCCTGGCCACCCACACAGTGCCATCCGGCGCCACGTCGATGCCGTAGGGCATGGGTAGTCCGGTGGATGTATAGTCGGGCGTCGGGGTAGGGCGGTGCTGCGGATCGATACGAAACATCAGCGGCAGGGTTTTGAATATGAACCATTCCTTTGCGCTGCGCGCGGGCAGATCGTACAGGGTGAACTTTTTGGTGTCGCGATCGAACATGGCGACCTGTGATGACAGGGCCAGGGTAAACCAGAGGCGGTCCTGCGCGTCAGCCCTTATCGTGTGCGGGTAATATCCGCCGGGCAGGGTGTGGGTAGTAAACTGCTTGGTTTTAACATCGAACTCCAGCAGCGCCTGCTGCATGGAGGGCGTGATGAAGATGTTGCCGTCTTTTTTGGCATAGGCCAGGGAGTGCACACCCATATAGTTGTACATCTTGGGAAACACCTTGAAGCGGTTGCCCATGATGCCACCGAGTTCCATATCAGGCGCGTGCGGCACCTTGTACACGGTGTACGCGCCTGTCTTCGGGTCCAGTTCATAGAGCCGGTCAAACAGGTTGTCGCCGATATAGACCATACCGTTGGGGTGCAGGAGAAAGTCGTGCATCTGCGAGAAGCCGTCACCGATGGGCCATTCGGTCATTTCCACACTGGACAGGTGCTCTTCCCACGGCAGTGGCGCAGGGACGGTTTCGGGGTGCTCGCGCAGTGCGCGGTACTCCTGCCGCAGCAACTGCGCCACGCGCTGGTGATCGGCGTCGGGCAGGCGCGCGCCGTAGCTGTTCATGCGCGCGATGACATTGAGCCACTCCTGCTCGCTGCGTTCGTTGCGCATAAACGGTGACGCCTGTTGGTGGCAGTAGGCACAGTTCAGTTCGAAGCGTTTCTTCAGCGCCTCATCGCCGCCGAACTGCAGTTGCGACAGCCACACATTGGAGGGGTAGCTGGCAGGCAGCTGCTCCGTGGTCATCGCTTGCATTGCGACTTCTGTGGGAATGTCAGTGAAAAAACTGTCCACGTAGCCCTGGGCGCGCACGCGGTACTGCGCAGGTCTGCCGGTGTCGCCAAAATCGACCCTGCCGCTGGCATCCGTAAACCGGGTGACCACGGCGGGCGCGGTATTGGTCACCCCATCAGGTGTGTAGCCGTCATCGCTGAGGTCCTGCGGCGGCTGTTCCGCGGTGTGCGGGTTACCATGGCCTGGGCCAGTGGCTTGCCGCTGGCATCCTTTACGAGTAATGACGCGCCCCATGCGGGCATCAGCATTAACAGGCCCAACAGTAGCGCGCACCCTCTCATGCTCAGCGGCAGTTGGTTTTCAGCAGCAGCCGCTTGAAGACTACTGCGTTGTGGTCGCTGTCATCTTTTTCAGGTTCCTCCGCCAGTTCCACGTTGGGGAAGCGCTTGAACAGTTCTGTCATACTCAGGTAGAGCTGGCGCTTGGCCAGCGCGGCGCCGATGCAGAAGCGCGGCCCGTAGCCGAACATGGCGTCGGGATCGAACACCCGCTCCACGTCGAATTTCTCCGGGTGCTCGAAGTAGTTCGGGTCGTGGTCCTTCAGGTGCGGCATCATCAGCACCATGACACCCTTGCGCAAATGCTCGCCCATGAACTCCATATCGCGCGGCGCATAGCGGGCAAAGCCCATCTTGGACGAGACACCCCAGCGATTGATCTCGCAGAACGCGTTGGAGAAGCTCTCCGGTGTGGCCAGCGCCTTGGCGATCTGGTCCCGATCGTTCTTGAGCAGGGCGTAGACCGACCACTGCTGGGCCACCAGCGTGGTGTCGGCGCCGGCGCCGATCAGGGCCAGGATCAGCGTGATGATATCGCCTTCCTCAAAGCCTTCGTTCTCCGCTTCGATGCGCAGCAGTGTACTGAGAAAATCACCCTGCTCGGGCGCGCTGCGGCGCTCGGCAATGACTTCCTTGATGATATCGATAGCGCGGTTGCTGTCCTGGCGGGCGCTCTCGCGCTGTTCATCGGAGATGGTGGGATTCCAGGTCTCGGTGAACGTCATGATCACCTGTTTGATGTCGGGCCAGTATTTTTCCGGAATACCGACCATGCGGGTAATGGAAATGAAGGGGATGTGGAAGGCGATTTTCTCCTTGTAGTCGAAGACATCGGGCTCGCCCAGCTCGTCGAACAGTTTCTTTACCTCCGGCTCAATCTTGGCCTGGATCTTGTCCACCACGTTGCGCGAGAACGCAGGGGCCGTGACGCGCCGCACCAGGCGGTGGTGGTCGTGGTCCGCCAGCAGGCTGTGCCCGATCAGGGCGCGCTCGAAGTTACTCCACTCCTCCTCGGGCGGCCGCTTCGGTGCAAACTCCCAGTCGTAGAAGTCCGAGGACAGCGGCTCGGTCTTCCAGCAGGCCATGATGTCGTCCATGTGGGTGATGATCCAGGCCTGCCACGGTTCGTACCATACGAATCGCCCACGCTCGAGCAGCGCCAGGCACTGCGGGATGGGATTTTCCAGATACTCCCTGGAATGGGGGTTAAACACTTCCTCGATCGGGGGCAGGTGCTGCGCTAACTCGGCCATGGTTTTCTCCTTAGTACAGGGGCAGGGCTTCTCGCACCCGTGTGGCGAATATCGTGTAGGGACATGTTAGCAATATTTTAGAAAGCATACATACGCATACTTTTAAATTGAATTACCAGTAATCACTCAACCCTGATCCGACAGGCCGCACACGCTCAGGTGTGGCTCCAGTGATCGCATTTACCCAAAGCGGACCTTTTGATGTGGTCGAATAGGGCACATTGGATGACCCACAACACCTCAAGCCGAACACTCAATTTAATCAAATTGCTGGGTAAAAATCGGCAGGGAAACCGAGAGCGAACAGAAAGGGTTGCGACAGGCCATATCTGTAAATGTGGCTCGGACCAAATATTCATGCTTAACAGCTACCTATCGCAGTTTGAGGAATATCTTCACCTGTTGCAGTCGCCGTATGATGATATAAAATATTTCATGTTTGAAATTCAAAATAAGCTACTGATTGTTTATTAGGTCTCGACCATGAAATCTCTTCAAATCGTATTCGCCGCTTTCCTCTGTGTAGCACTATCCGCCTACAGGGCAGCAGCCGAAGTCCCCAACCCGGGCTTCAACTCACTGTTCATTGGGCACAGCTTTTTCAGGCCCTTTGCCCAGGGTATGCCCAACTACAGTGCTGCGGCGGGCATTGTGGGTCATTCCCAGACCATCGTTTTCTCCGGTGGAGCGAGCGGGGCACCGCAGGCGCTGTGGGAGAATGCCACCAAGCGTGCTGAGATTCAGGCCGTGCTCGACACCGGTAATGTGGAGTTATTCGGTATGACCTACGAGCCCACGTATCCCACGACGGAGGGCTATGAAAACTGGATCGATTACGCGTTGGCACGGAACCCCAATACCCGCTTTTTCCTTGCATTACCCTGGCCGGATTTCCCCGAGAACTACGACGCCGCGACGTTCGCCAGCGGTTGGCTCCTGTGGCACTCGACGGTATGGCACCCTTTCATCGACTCCCTGCGTGCACTCTACCCGGGCGTGGATATCTTCTGTATACCCTATGGCCAGAGCGCACTCGAGTTGCGTAACCTGTTCGCGACGGGCAACCTCCCGGATGTCAATGTCCTCACCGGCGCCAGTGATGACGCTATCTTCGTGGATGCCAAGGGACATCCGGGAGACATCCTGCAGGACCTGGGCCGACTGGTGTGGCTGAATGCTATTTACGATGTGGACCTTTCCACTTATTCCTATGGCCCGTATTACACCACGGACTTGAAAGGGATTGCCCAGTCGATCATGGCTGGTCACGATCCGAATTACGACGCTGCCTATCACGCTGATATCGACGGGGATAGAGTGGGCGATTCGTTGGATAATTGCCCGTCTACATCCAACCCTGACCAAGCAGATGCTAATGGGGACGGCATCGGCGATGCATGCGACCCCGATAACGATGGTGTACCAGACAATATTGACAACTGCCCGTTGAAAGCCAACGCGAAACAGTTAGATAGCGATGGCGATGGTATTGGTAATGCGTGCGACCCCGACTACGTGCCAGCCGGCTGCTAAACTCTGGTTAGGAAAAACTACTGATTTAAGCCGGCCTCAGGGTCGGCTTTTTGTTTATTAATTACGGAATTTTGTTTTCTGCCAAAGACCATCTAGGCGACTGCGGCATTTCCTCCTCCAGATCACCCAACGTCCGCTATCGGAAAAATGAGACATCGATTTGACCGCAAGAGTCAGGTCAAGTCTGAACGATTACAACTTACCCATGATTTACGGCCCGGCCCGGTGTGCTTTCAAGGGGGATACCCACTGCTGGCGGCAGGCGGTCGTACGTACTCAGCAACTCATGGATGCGCCCTGTGATATCCGGCGGCACCTGATCCCAGCTAAAGCGCCATTGCCAGTTGCCCTCCCGCGTGCCGGGCGTGTTCATGCGATGCTGGCCATTCAATCCCAGGTAATCCTGCCAGGGGATGATGGCGGTGTTGGCGGGCGAGGCCATGGCCTGGCGAATCAGCATCCACGGCATGCCTTCCTGCGGGTTGTTGAAATACTGGTAGACACGCGCCTGCATGCCGGCATCCAGGCTCTCGAACCAGCCCAGTGTCGTGTCGTTGTCGTGGGTGCCGGTATAGACGATATCACCCTGTGCATGCCGGTGGCTGAGGTAGGGGTTCTCGGGATTGCCATCAAACGCGAACTGCAGTATGAGCATGCCGGGGAGGGAGAAGTCCCTGCGCAGTGCCTCTACCTCCGGGCCGATGGTGCCCAGGTTCTCCGCCACCAGGCACAGGTCGGGATAGTTGTCGTGCACCGCGGCGAGCAGTGCCCTGCCGGGCGCGGCTACCCATTTACCGTCTCTGGCGGAGACTGCGTTGGCGGGAATTTCCCAATAGGCGTCGAGGGCGCGGAAGTGGTCGATACGCGCGATATCAAATTGCTGTGCCGCCGAGGCGAAGCGCTGCAGCCACCATTGGAATCCCGACTGCTCCATGCGACTCCAGTTGTACTGCGGGTTGCCCCATAGCTGGCCCTCGGCACAGAAGTAGTCCGGCGGTACACCTGTAACGGTAATGGGGTGGCCGCGTTCATCCAGGTTGAACAGCGACTGGTGTGCCCACACATCGGCGCTCTCCAGGTGCACATAAATAGGCATGTCCCCGAACAGCAGTATGCCGCGCTCATTGGCATAACGGCGCAGTTCGTGCCACTGGCAGTGAAACACGAACTGGCGAAAACGCAACGCGGCCAGCTGTGCGGACAGTTCACGCGCGCGCTGCGTCACAGGCAGTGCGCTCGCAGCGCCGCAGCGCCTCTGGCCAGGTTGTCCAGGGCTGGTGGCCGAGGTCATCGCGAAAGGCCTGGAAACGCACATAATCTTCCAGCCAGTAATCGGCCTGCTGCAGAAAATGATCGTAGGCAGCCACCATCGGGGCATTCACTGCGGATGCACGCTCTGTATAAAAAACCGTGCTGGCCAGGTCGAGGGCCAGATGTTTCGCGTGTGGCGTGGTACGCCCGGCATCCGCCTGACGCTGCGTGAGCCAGCCTTGTTCTACGAGCCATTGCAGGTCGATCAGGTCCGCACTTCCTGCGTGGACTGAAATCAATTGATAGGGACACCCGTCTGCATGGGTCGGGCCCAGCGGCAGGACCTGCCATATCTGCAGGCCGGCTGCCGCCAGCAGGTCAATGAAACGCCGGGCGTCGGCGCCGAGATTGCCGCAGTAACTGTCGCCGGGCAGGCTGCTGGGGTGCAGCAGGGCGCCCGCGCGGCGACACTCCATGAGGTTCGTCATCACCTGGAGTCGCCGGTTTCGCTGTGGTGGCGCATGACCCCGCCGTGACTGGGCGTGCCGCCGCCGCGCGAGATGACCTCGGACAGGTAGGCCGGTGCCTCCACGTTGAGCAGCAGGTACAGGTTGGCCAGGTGCATGCGATAGAGCTGGTCGAACTGGCTGACCGTGGCAGCGGGATTGTAGGTCCCGAACCACCAGAACCAGTCGGAGCCCTCGCAGATCGCCAGTTGTTTTTCCGCCGCCACAATGGTCTCCGGCTCCAGCTTGCCCGAGGCGAGTTGTTCATCAAAGGTGTTCTTGGCCTCGACCAGCAGTTCCCACGCCCGGTTTTTGTCCGGATCCCCGATCCAGGTAGAGAATGTGCCATAGACCCAGCTGCCCGCGACCAGTTTTTCGCCATGGGCGGGCTTGGGTGATTTGTCCGCCAGGAATTGCGTCATGGTGGAGAGTCGCAGTTGCGGATGTTCGGCCAGCCGCGTGTAGAGCAGATGCAGGAAGTGGTAACCGTTTTCCGGGTAGTACTCCCAGGCATTCTCCCCATCGAGGATGATAGTGATGAGGCAGTCGTCGCGGTCCGGACAGGCGGCGGCGATGTTTTCCATGTGGCCGACAAGGTTGGCCACCGCATCCTCGGCGCGCCAGTTGGAATAGGTGAAGCCAATCAGGTCGGACAAGCCGTCGTCCCGAAACACACAATCAATGGGCGCAGCGCCAAAGCGGTAGACCCGATGGCTGCAGGAAGTGTCATGCGCGTCATGGCTGTTGCGCAATACACTGCCGCCGCTCGCCACCCAGCGAAAGCCATTGGCGGCGAACAACGCCAGCGCCGCCTGACTGACGCCACCCTCCGACGGCCAGATACCCGCGGGTTGGCCGCCGAACACGCGTGCAAATGTTTCCAGCCCGTGCTGGATATGCCATTGCGCCCGGTCCGCGCCGCCGGGATAGTCGGTGGTCACTGGCAGATGTGCCTCGGGCATGGCCTCCCGGGCGCAATCCATATCCAGCAGCAGGGGAATGATGGGGTGCGCGTAGGGGCTCATGCACAACTCCACCTGCCCGTGCTCGGCCAGCGTCCTGTAGCGCGGCACTATTGACTGCAACTGTTGCAGGATAATCGACAATAACTCACGGCGATCATGCAGGGTGAAGTTGAACGCTTTTTCCTGCAGGGAGGCAATACGAGCGTCGCTGCGCTGCACCGACTCCGCCATCCAGCTCAGGTGATACCAGACCAGCAGGTCAGCCAGGAACTGGTTGGAGGCGTAGATCAGGCTTTGCGGGTGCTCCTCGTACCAGTCCGCCATGGTCGCCAGGCGTTTATACGGCTCGAAGCGGTTGATCATGTGGTCCCTGTTGCCGCGCAGGCAGTCTCTTATCAGGCGCAGTCGCGTCTGCTGGTTGCCGGGCAGGGCCGGCTCCGCGAGACCGGCCAGTACCGGGTCATGGATGGTCCCATCGCCCCGAAGGTATGACACGATCTGCCCGATATAGTCCTCGATCTGTTCCAGCAGTATGGGGGCAAAATTCACCACCGCCCGCGCTTCTGGCACCGCCTCCAGATGCGCCGCCATATCGACGTAGTCCTTGATCGCGTGCAGGTATGTCCAGGGCAGGTGTACGGCGCCGGTACGCAAGTCCCGGTACTCGGGCTGGTGCATGTGCCACAGCAGCACCACACTCATGGGTTGCTTATCGGGCATAGTGCAGCCTCTGCCCCAGCATTTCCGGCGAGACCAGCACCACGCCGCCCGTCGGAGACATGGAAGCGCGCGGCATCGTCCTCGAGGTTCACACCAATGCTGGTATCCGGCGGGATCACACAGCCCTTGTCGATGATGGCTTTCCTGATCACGCAGTGGCGGCCGATCTCGACCTCCGGGAACAGCACCGAGTCCTCCACGCTTGAAAAGGAGTGCACGTTCACATTGCTGAACAGCAGGGAGTGGCGCACGGATGAACCCGATACGATGCAGCCGCCAGCCACCATGGAGTCCACTGCAGAGCCGCGGCGCCCGTCATCGTCGAACACGAATTTGGCCGGTGGCACCTGGTCCTGGTAGGTCCAGATGGGCCAGTCCCTGTCGTACAGATTGAGTTCAGGACTGATCCCGATCAGCTCCAGGTTGGCTGCCCAGAATGCGTCCACCGTGCCGACATCGCGCCAGTAGGCGCGGCGTCCACTGGGGTCGCTCTGAAACGGAAATGCGGTGACCCGCCGCCGCTTGAGGGCATCCGGGATGATGTCGCCGCCAAAATCCCGACTGGAGCCGTCGGTGTCCGCATCGCGCAATAATTCCTCGATCAGCACTTCGGTGCGGAACACGTAGATACCCATGGAGGCCAATGCCTTGTCGCTGCTCCCGGACATGGGCGTGGGATGTTGCGGTTTCTCGGCAAATTCCATGATGCGCTGGTATTCGTCTACCGCCATTACCCCGAAGGCATGGGCCTGCTCCAGCGCGACCTCGATACAGCCCACGGTAATGTCCGCCTCGGCTTCCACATGAGCTGCCAGCATGGGGCCGTAGTCCATCTTGTAGACATGGTCACCCGCCAGGATCAGTACGAATTGCGGATTGTGGGTGCGGATGATGTCCAGATTCTGGTAGATTGCGTCCGCAGTGCCGGCGTACCAGGACGTTTCCATGCGCTGTTGTGCGGGCAGGAGTTCCACGAACTCGCCCAGTTCCCCGCGCATGAAGCCCCAGCCGCGCTGCACGTGTTGAATCAGGCTGTGGGCCTTGTACTGGGTGAGTATGCCCACCTTGCGGATGCCGGAATTGACACAATTGGACAGGGGGAAATCAATGATCCGGAACTTCCCGCCAAACGGCACGGCCGGCTTGGCCCGCCAACGGGTCAACTCCTGCAACCGCGAACCGCGGCCTCCGGCCAGCACCAGGGCCAGCGTATCGCGGGTGAGACGACTGACGTACCGCGCAGAATCCTGATTGCTCATATTCAATTCATTGATCTGTAAACTGGTTAGGTTGGATTTATTTGATTACCATCACATTACATTGTGGACGTTAAGCGCAAATATTTCCTGCTTTTGTGGTTGATGTAAATCAGTAGATACTAAATGAAAGCCATTTCATCCGGACAGACCCTGCAAGAGGACATTCAGCGGCTCCTCGCGGGGCGCCATCATGATCCATTCGAGGTGCTCGGTTGCCACCGGCAGGGTAATGAGTGGCACATTCGTGCCCTGTTGCCCGGCACGGCGGAAGCAGAAGTCGTTATCGCCGGCAGCAGCAGGCCAATGGAACGGCTGCCGGACACCGATTTCTTTGTGTGCAGGCTGGCGCAGCAGGAGGCGCCGCAGTATCAATTGCGCTGGCGCCCCGGCCACGGGGACTGGCGGCAGGGGCATGATCCCTACCGCTTTGCTCCCACGGTGGGCGACCTCGACCTGCATTTGTTTGGCCAGGGCAAGCACGAACATGTCTACCGCATCCTCGGCGCCCACTGCT
Organism: uncultured Gammaproteobacteria bacterium; assembly: GCA_963762235.1. Classification (GTDB taxonomy): domain Bacteria; phylum Pseudomonadota; class Gammaproteobacteria; order Pseudomonadales; family Halieaceae; genus Marimicrobium. The sequence goes on from CAVXKH010000016.1 coordinate 81,531, forward strand.
GTGAGCATGAGGGTGTCGCGGGCGTGCGCTTTGCCACGTGGGCGCCCAATGCCCGGCGGGTCAGTGTGGTCGGCGATTTCAATCAGTGGCATGGGCTGTGCCATACCATGCGTACCCGGGGCCTCAGCGGTGTATGGGAACTGTTTATTCCGGGACTGGATGCCGGCGAGAAATACAAATTCGAGCTGTGTAACGCGGACGGCAGTTTGCACCTGAAGTCTGATCCCTATGGCAACTGCTTTGAGCTGCGCCCGGCAACGGCGGCCATCGTATGCCCGCCAACGCAGTTCTCGCTGGACTGACCAGCCGTGGCTGGCGCAGCGCGCGCAGTGGGACTGGCAACATGCGCCGATCTCCATCTACGAGTTCCATCCGGGCTCCTGGCGCAGGGACGACGCCGGTAATTTCCTGAATTTCCGCGCTATGGCGCAGCAACTGGTGGAGTATGTCACGCCACTGGGGTTTACCCACGTCGAGCTGCTGCCGGTGACGGAACATCCGCTGGATGACTCCTGGGGCTACCAGACCACCGGCTATTTCGCACCGTCACAGCGCTTTGGCAGTCCCGATGATTTCCGCTTCTTCGTGAACCTGATGCACGAGCGCGGCATCGGCGTCATCCTGGACTGGGTGCCCGCGCATTTTCCCAGGGATGCTCACGCCCTGGCCCGCTTTGATGGCACGGCGCTGTATGAGCATGCCGACCCGCGCCGGGGGGAACACACTGACTGGGGCACCCTGATTTTCAATTACGGCCGCAATGAAGTCAGGAATTTCCTGCTGGCCAGCGCCAATTACTGGCTGGAGGAGTTCCACCTGGATGGCCTGCGGGTCGATGCGGTGGCGTCCATGCTGTACCTGGATTACTCGCGCAAGGCGGGCCAGTGGGAGCCGAACAAGTACGGTGGCAGGGAAAATCTGGAAGCCATCGACTTTCTGCGCGAACTGAATACCCTGACCCACGGCCGCCATCCCGGTACCCTCACGATCGCCGAGGAATCCACCGCCTGGCCCCAGGTCACCCGGCCCACCTGGGTGGGCGGTCTCGGCTTTTCCATGAAATGGAACATGGGCTGGATGCACGATACGCTCGATTATTTCGCCCAGCAGCCGATCTACCGCAAGTATCACCACGACCAGCTCACCTTCGGCCTGATCTACGCCTTCTCCGAGAATTTCCTGCTGCCGTTTTCACACGATGAAGTCGTGCATGGCAAGCACTCCCTGCTGGCCAAAATGCCCGGTGATGAGTGGCAGCGTTTTGCCAACCTGCGCCTGCTGTACACCTACATGTTCACCTACCCGGGCACCAAGCTGCTGTTCATGGGTTGCGAGCTGGGCGAGCCCGGGGAGTGGCGGCATCACGGCCAGCTGTCCTGGGAATTGCTGCAGCAGGCGCCGCACCGCGGCATATACCAACTGGTGGGCGACCTGAACCGCTTGTACCGCAGCGAGCGGAGCCTGCATCGCAATGATTTTGCTGCGGTGGGTTTCGAATGGATAGACTGCCATGATTCCACCCAATCGGTGCTCAGCTATGTGCGCAGGGACGGTGAGGAATTCCTTATCGTGGTGCTCAATTTCACGCCGGTGGTGCGTACCGGCTACCGTATCGGGGTGCCACGCGGCGGCAGGTACTCGGAAGTATTCAATTCGGACTCCCGCTTTTATGGCGGCAGTGACACGGGCAATCCGCTGCTGCTTGCGAGCCAGCCGTTGTCCTGGATGGGGCGCAGGGATTCACTCGCGCTTACCCTGCCGCCGCTGGCGGCAGTCGTTTTGCGACTGGTCGAGGAACATTGAGCAAGATGGCGAGATTACTGTTTGTCGCGAGCGAGGCGTTCCCCCTGGTCAAGACGGGCGGGCTGGCCGATGTGGCGGGCAGCCTGCCCGAGGTGCTGCGGCACAAGGGTATGGATGTGCGCCTGTTGCTGCCGGCCTATGCCGATCTGCTGCACCGCCTTGACGCACCGGTGGACGCCATCGATGAACTGGAACTGGCAGGGCACAGTGTGCGTATTCTGGAGTGCCGCTTGCCGGGCACGCGGCTGCGCACCTGGTTATTGGAGCACCCGATATTCTCCGAGCGCGCCGGCAATCCCTATCACGATGATGCCGGCGCGCCATGGCCGGACAACGCCGAGCGCTTCATGCTGTTGTCGCGCGTGGCGGCGCACATCAGCACTGCCGACACCGCGCTGGGCTGGCGGCCCGACATCCTGCACTGCAACGACTGGCACACCGGCCCGGCCATTGCCCTGGTCCACCAGCAGGAGCAGCGCCCGCGCACCGTATTCACCATCCACAACCTGGCGCACATGGGCATTTTCGACCGGCAGACCTTTGATCGTCTGGGCTTGCCGGAGTATTTCTGGCAGGAACGGGGCCTGGAGTACTACGGCCAGTGCAGTTTCATCAAGGGTGGGCTGGTGTACGCCGATGAGATTACGACCGTGAGTCCCACCTACGCGCGGGAAATCTGCCAATCGCCCGGCGGCATGGGGCTGGAGGGCTTGCTCAGTCAACGCAGGGAGCATCTGGCGGGAATCCTCAACGGCATACAGAGCGATATCTGGGACCCTGCCTGCGACCCCCACCTGCATCAGAATTATGACGCTACGTCGCTGCAGAAAAAGGGGCTGAACAAGACTGCGTTGCAGCGTCAACTGGGACTCGATGTGCGCCGGGATTGTCCACTGCTGGGCTTTGTCGGCCGCCTGGTGGAGCAGAAAGGGCTGGAGTTGATGCTGCCGGTCTTCAGGGAACTACTCGATAGCCCGGCCCAAATTGTCATTCTGGGTACAGGTGAAGTACGCTATGAGCAGGCCCTGCAGGCGCTGGCGGCAGAGCGGCCCGACTCGATGGCTGTAGTGCTGGCCTATAACGAAAGCCTGGCCCACCGGATTGAAGCCGCCGCGGACATATTCCTGATGCCTTCGCTGTTTGAACCCTGCGGACTCAACCAGTTGTACAGCTTGCGCTATGGCACGCTGCCTGTGGTGCGCGAGGTCGGCGGCCTGGCCGATACGGTGACGGACGCCAGCGACTACGCCCTGCAATCCGGGACGGCCACCGGTTTTGTCTTCCGCCAGCCGCTGGCAAGCGAATTTTTGTCGGCCACGCGGCGCGCCATTGCGTTGTGGCATGACCAGCTCGCCTGGCAAGGCGTGCAACACACTGCGATGGGCCAGGATTTTTCCTGGCAACGCAGTGCCGAGCGTTATCTGGAGCTATACCGCTCCGCACTGGAATGATGAGGTGATTATCCGCAATGCCTGGGTCTACGTTTCCACTTGAAGTTCAACCCCGTATCCCTGCCGAGCTGGTGCGCCTGCAGGAGATGGCCAACGACCTGATGTACAGCTGGGACCGCTCCATCCGCTCCCTGTTTGTGCGCCTGGATCGGGATTTGTGGAGGGAGTGCGGGCACAACCCCAAAGCATTTCTGCGGCGGGTGTCGCAGCAGCGTTTGAATGATGCCGTGGCCGATCGCTCCTACATGGAGGACTATCGCCGGGTAACGTCCGCCTATGACGCCTACCGGGAGCACCGTGGACGACCCGAACTGACGGAGCTGTTCGATCCCAAGGCAGACCTGATCGCCTATTTTTGCCTGGAGTTCGGCTTCCACGAGAGCTTCCCGATCTACTCGGGTGGCCTGGGCATACTGGCGGGAGATCACTGTAAGGCGGCGAGTGATGTGGGCCTGCCGTTCGTCGCCATAGGGCTGCTCTACCAGATGGGCTATTTTACCCAGACGATTGATGGCCAGGGCGTGCAGCGGGTCAGCCATACACAGTCACACCCGCACGATTTACCCGTGGTGCCAACCCTCACCGAGTCCGGCCAGCACCTGACCCTGGAGATCGAGTTCCCGGGGCGTATGCTCAAGGTGCGGGTGTGGACGGCCCGCGCCGGGCATATCACGTTGTACCTGCTCGATACCAATATACCGGACAACTCCGAAGCGGATCGCGCGATCACCCACCAGCTCTATGGCGGCGATCGGGAGATGCGCCTGCAACAGGAACTGGTGCTGGGAGTGGGCGGTGTTCGCGCCCTGCGCGCGCTGAAGTTACGTGCCACTGTCTGGCATATCAACGAGGGCCATTCCGCATTCCAGCTGCTGGAGCGTTGCGCCTTTCGTATGCGCGAGGGCCTCGATTTCGAAAGCGCGATGGAACTGGTAGCCGCCGGCACCGTGTTCACCACGCACACACCGGTGCCCGCAGGGCACGATATTTTCGATAAGGAACTGGTCAGGAAGTACCTGTCCCGGACGGCCGAGTCGATGGGCCTGGATTTTGAGCAGCTCTATGCGCTGGGACTGAATACCGGTGAGGGCTTCAATATGACCTGCCTGGCGCTGCGCTGCACCCGCTTTCACAATGGGGTCAGTCGTATCCATGGCAAGGTGGCGGCGCAGATGGAGGCGCGCCTGTGGCCGCAAGTCCCCTATCGGGAAAACCCTGTTACCTACGTGACCAACGGCGTGCACCTGCAGACGTTCCTGGCCAGGGAGTGGGCCAGCCTGTTCGACCTGCGCTTCGACGACTGGCACAACGAGCTGTTGAACGAGGAGTACTGGGAGCGCCTCGACGAGATACCTGACTACCATTACTGGAGTATTCACAAGGCGCTCAAGCAGCAACTGCTGGAACTGGTACACGAAACGGTGTTGCATCAACAGCGTCGCAACGGCGCCAGTGACGCCCTGATCAAGCGCATGGTGCGGCACGTGGATGGCTCGGATCCCGACGTGCTGGTGATGGGCTTCGCCCGGCGCTTCGCCACCTACAAGCGCGCCCTGATGTTGTTTGCCGATCCCGATCGGCTGTCGCGCCTGCTCAACGACCCGGACCGCCCCGTGGTGATCATTTTTGCCGGCAAGGCGCATCCGCACGACGAGCCCGGCCAGAATATGATCAGGCAGATTCATGATTTTTCGATGCAACCGCAATTCATTGGCAAAATCCTGTTGCTGGAGGGTTATGACATGGCACTGGCCCGGCAGATGGTCGCCGGCGTGGATGTCTGGTTGAATACGCCTGAATATCCGCTCGAGGCCAGCGGCACCTCGGGACAGAAAGCGGGTCTGAACGGGGCGGTCAATCTCAGTGTGTTGGACGGCTGGTGGGGAGAAGGCTACAACGGCGCCAATGGCTGGGCCATTACGCCGCGCGATTCACGTTTCGATCATGGCCAACGTTATCAGGAGGAGGCCAGCGACCTGCTTAATATCATTGAGCACGAGGTGATACCGACCTATTACCATTGGGAGAGTGGCGGCTATTCCAAGGACTGGGTGCAGTTGTCCAAGGCGTCGATGAAATCCACGATCCCGCGCTTCAATGCGCAGCGCATGCTGCGCGATTATGTCACCAGGCTGTACCACCCCGCGCAAAAACAACGGCGTAAGCTGGAAGCCAATGGCGCAGAACTCGCCCGCCACCTGGCCCACTGGAAGCAGAGGGTGCGCCAGGCGTGGCCGGGCGTGAGTATGCAGCTGATGTTCCAGCCGCCCGCGCACCTTTACCACGATGACAAGATTCTGCTCAAGGTGCGGGCCAATTTGAACGGACTTGCAGCGACGGATATCAAGCTGGAGTGTTTGTTCGGGCGCGCAGTGGCAGACGGTGACATCGATGTCGCGCAGGTGGCAGAGCTGGTTGCCATCGGGGTGGAGGGCGATTGCACGGAGTTCCAGATCGAACTCAGTCCGGAGATTGCGGGGCTGCAGTACTATAAACTGCGCATGTACCCTTTCCATGCGGCCATGAGCCACCCGTTCGAGTTGGGGTGCATGATCTGGGCCTGAGATGGAACTAATCGTTTTTGATCTCGACGGAACGCTGCTGGACGCCAATTCACAGGTATCCGCGCACACGCGCGATACGCTGCAACGGTTGCGTCGGCGCGGTATCGCCTACACTGTCGCGACCGGTCGCACGCTGCATGCCGCCCGCGATTTATTGCAGGATCACAGCTTCACACTCCCGCATATCTACAAGAATGGCGTGGTGATCTGGCGGCCTGACAGCGATCATTACAGCCATAGCAATCTGTTGACCACCGCGGAAATCCGCCGTGTGGTGGCGGCGTTCATGAGCGCGGCGGTAACCCCCTTTGTATTTACCCTGCAGCCGCGAAACCGCACCGTGGTTTACCACCCGCCCATGCGCAGCGATGCGGAGCGCCGCCTGGCGACACTCTTTGCCCGCGATCGAGGCCTGGAGTTGCTGCCCATCGCGGACATGCCCACTGCGGCGGACATTACCAATATCAGCGCACTGGGCTCGCGCGAGGCGATAGACTCGGTGGTGCAACTGGTTGCAACCGAGGAACACCTGGTGGCCTATGCCGGGACCGCCCTTGAGGGTGACGACTTGCACTGGGTGGACATTCACCACAGCGCTGCCAGTAAGGGTGGTGCAGTGACGCAACTCAAGCAGGACCTGGGAGTGAGCCGGGTGATTTGTTTTGGTGATAGCGACAACGACCTGAGTATGTTCGCCGTTGCGGATGAGAGCTATGCGCCGAGCAATGCCAGGGATGAGGTCAGGGCTGCTGCCACAGCAGTGATTGGTCACCATGACCAGGACGGTATTTCACAGTTCCTGCGCGAGCGGTTTGACCTGTAAGTCGTCTCTGGTGAGCAGTTCATTGCACAACAGTGCGCTGAAGAACAGCAGGCCCGGTGCGAGCTGGATGCCGATCCTTCCCACGCCGGTGAAGTCTGACGCCGCCACGCCGAAACCGGTGAACAGGAACATGAACAGGAACGCCATCACAGCAGTGCCGAGGGCAACACTGATCTGCAGATAGCTCCTCGTCATGGCTCCCGGCAATATCAGGCCCACCGGTACGATTGCCAGTAACAGGTATCCCATGAGGTGCCAGTTGTCGTGCAGCCAGATACTTTGAATAATACCGACCAGTCCGTCGCCATGGTATTCGAGAATCATCTCATCGAGGGGGTGGCCGGCAATCTCCAGTCCCGGCGGCGGCAGCAGCCATTGCGACGTGGCGCCGTGCGCGGCGATTTGCACAGTAATCTGCAGATCCGGTGGCACCACCAGCCAAAGCAGGATCATGACCAGCACGAAAAGCACACAGAGCCTGGCGGCATCGCCGCGCGGCAGCAGTGTGAACAGCAGTGCTGGAATGAAGGTCAGCGACCAGAGCAGGCCCTCGTTCTTGATCAATGGACAGGAGAGCAGCAAAAACCAGCGCCAGTGCGGCCTGCCATCGCTGCCCGGTGGAGACCCAGTTATGGAACGCCATCAAGGCGCCGCAATAGGCGGCGCCCAGAAAAAGGTCGGCGTAGCCCGCCAGTGCCACATGAATGTTGAGTAGTGGCAGCGACAGCAGCAGATAGACGAACGCCATTGCGATCACGGGACCGACACTGGCGACGCGCAACTGGCCGTAAAAGGCGCCCCCCAGGGCAACCAGGCAGAGCAGCCAGGGCAGGTTCATCAGGCTCTCGTCCCAGTGCCCCAGCGCCAGGTTCATCCACACCTGCAGCAGGGGAACGGTCATCGGATAGTCGGGGTGCCGGTCGGTGAAGACGCCTGCGCCACCCAATTCCAACCAGGCATCCTTCGTTACAAAGGGCACGATGCTGTTGTGTTCAAACCAGACCCTGGCCTTGGTCGCCCAGTGCATGGTCGCGTCCCAGGGAAACAGCGGGCGCCACAGTATTTCCAGTCCCAGGCTTGTCACTCGCACGACAACCAGCAACAGGAGAAAGGCGAACAGGATCCTGTGTGCTGCAGGAATAGCGGAAACGTAACGCGCCGGCGCAGGTATTAACCGCGCTCTCCTGCCCCTGATCAGCTGGGTAACAAGTGCCAGCGCTATCAGGGCGCCTGCCAGGGATGCTGTAGCCTGGAAAGTCAGGGGTATTCCCAGTGCGTCCAGCCCACGCATGAACTGGGGAATAAGTAGCAGGCCAAGCAGCGCACCATTGCCCCAGACCAGTGCCATGCGACCGGCGCTGTGCACCGGCACCACCTGGTGCAACCAGAGTCCGCCCAGGAGTACCGGTAGTGCCAGAGCCAATGTGGCGAAAAGGAATTCCATCTAATTCACTCGCACCACAATCCCGGTACGGTCAGACAGGATTAGCTCTGCGTTGAGCGTACAGCAGTCTGGCACCGTCAGCTTTTTTGCAAAAGGGTTAAAAAGCAATACAGTGGGCTGGATCATGACAATATAGTCGCCGCTGCGCAAAAAACTGTCGTCCGGAAATGCGCTACCCGGATCCGGCCAGTACACGTTGAAAGGGTAAAGAAAATAGGCGCTGCGCTGGCCCCGGTAGATATCGCTGGAGCTGACAAAGATGCGCGCTTCCTTTGGTTCCAGAAGCGGTTTTGCTGCCGAAATAAACTTGTACAGTTTCGCGTCTGGTCCGACGGCAAGTTTTTCCGGCGTGGTCTTGCCGGAAAATGTGCGGTAGGTATCCGCCACTTGATGCAACAGCCTGTTTTGCCAGCTCAGGTCCAGGGTGATCCAGCACGCGAGAAAGATGAGCGCCACGACTCGCCAGTTGAACGCCAGCTTTGCCCGAAACAGCAGGAGGAGCGATCCATAGCCAAGCAGGCTGAGGATGAGAAAAGCGACGATCAGCGGGACGGGGTAAAAAGAGGACACCTGCGTGACGCCGGTATGGCTGTTCATCTCGGCGCGGTTCCAGGGCACATAGCTGGTTAAATCCGAATATATAGCCCGTAACTTGCGTGACGGCGATGCGGGATAAAGCGAAAAATCCCTGATCCGGACGACCTTACCTGCTTGGCCAACAATGGTCAGGCTAAGTGAGCTTATAGTCCCGGTCCAGCCCTTCAACTCATTCGTTGCAAGCCACAGCGACTGTCGCGAGTAATCCTCCACCGCATAGCTGTACTTTTTTTGCTCCCCATCGCCATTCTTCCATTCAATCAGGACTTTTGGGTCTCTTGGGGCATCCTCAATGGCAAGATGAAGGAACGGGTAGTCACTCGCTTCCATCTGCTCGCGCCACAGGCTTACAACACCGATACCTGCCGCGCTGAGTTCAAGTTGCAACGCTCCATTGCTTAAAGTCCCTAAACCTGCCTCAACGGCATCAGTACCGGCGGCGCTCAAGGTGACAGGCGGAACCTGCCGGCCCGCAACAGTGGACGGTGGCCACGATAGAGACAAGCCCGCGATCAACGCCAGTGCACCCAGCAGCAGCGACAAGACTGTTATTCTTAGCATTAGGCGTTTTTTTATTTCAATGTCGACCGGATCAATATTACCCACATTATCAACTATTATCGATGTAATGGCACTCTCCTGGCCGGAATGTGCAATATCGAGGATGAATGCCGTGCACGTCTCCGGCAACAAGCTGCATTAGCGCACCGTGTGCAGTATGAAAATTGCCATTGTGCGTGCTCGCCCCGGACGGTGTCGCGGGATAGTATCCAGTCCATGCGTTTCCTGCTCATAGTGTTGTTGCCGCTGTTGCTCTGTGCCTGTTCCGGCTATGAGTTGAAGAACCTGGCCAAGTCGGATATCGACCTGGTTACTGACCAGTTCATAGACAAGACCCGCTCCGACATCCTGGAGTTGTTGGTCCTGCTCTATCAACGCAATCCTGACCAGTTGCGCAAGATACCCGGCATGACGGTCGAAGGTCGGTTGGCGCAACTTAAAGTGCACCGCTACAAATTGCAGTTCGCGGAACTGGATTACAAGCAGGATATCAATGCCCTGAATCTTGCCTTCGATCCAAACTTCAGTGGTGATCGGGTCTTCGCCCTGATCGTGGGGCTGGGCAGCATGGTGCGGCAGGCCTACCATTACCAACCCGAGGTGTTTCTTTCCGATGAGCTGGATGCCCAGGTGCTGCTGGTCAGTGCCTACAATGTGGAAGAGTTGCAGTCGAAATTGAAAAATACGCGCAAGCCCAATGGCGAGCACTTGATCATTACCTATGAAAACCGGGGCGTGGTCGATAATCTGGAGTTCGAGCGCTTGTTCAGTGAGATTATCGTGCTGCAGGAGATGATGGCAGATATTATCGGCGATGCCGACAACCGCACTGTGACCGGCACGGTGCGCGCGGTATCCAGCGTCTTTATTCCACTGCCTCTCTAGGTCCTGTGGTCACCAGGGACGCGGCGATCTTTTGTGCCAGTTCCGCGAGCAGGATTTTTTCGGCGTCGACCAGGGCGCTGTAGCCACTCGCTGCCAGCGTGCGTGATTGCGAAAAGCGATTGAGCGCGACCACCTCACCGGCGCGGACCAGCCACCAGTAGGCCACTATGGTCGCCTTGCCATCGAGCGTGCCATGCAGCTGATCGATGCGGATATTGACCACCGTCGTATTACTGGTGAGCTTGGTCGGCAGCAGCTCCTGCCCATGGGCTTGCGCTATTTCCGTGGCGAGGAAGTTGCGTACCCCATCGAAGACAGGCTCGGCCCACAGGTTCTGGCTGGCGGGGCGCATCTCACCCTCCGCCGTTTCCATAACCAGCCCCGGCTGGTCCAGATAGGGCGCGATCTCCACCGCACCCAGGGAGAAATCCCTGGATGTGCTGAGCGTGCTGGACGACAAATCCTGCTTCGAGCGCAGCAGGTAATAGCTGGGTTCGACAGCCTGGCTGGCGCAGCCGGCCAACAGCACCACCAATAATACATAGGCGACTTTCATTATTTACTCACCTCTGGAATAGGGTCAGGCACAGGAGTGGATGGCAACAGCACCGCATTGGGTTGCCCGGACAGCGTACGGGTCAGGGACTCCAGGTTGCCCAGGGTGCGGTTCAGGGACAACAGGCTCGAATTCAGGCTTTGACCGGCCCGCGAATCCGGCGACAGATTGCTCAACTGCATCCCTGAGTTCCTGTAGCGTTTCGTTCAGGTTCGCCGGCAGTTGCTGCGTGCTCTGGTTTTCCAGAATCGACTGCAAGCTTGCCAGATTCTGGTTCAGGCTGGTGATCGCGGTATTGGCACTGCCCACGGTGTCTGCCAGTGGCAGCGCATTGATCTTGTCGAGCAGGGCATTCACTTTTTGATCGAGTTGCGCCAGTCCCGAGTCGATGGTCGGGATGGTGGTGTACTCCATGAAAGGTTCCCATGCTGGCCTCCTTGGCGCCGGGGAAGAAATCGAAGCTGATGTACTTTGCCCCGGTGATCAGGTTGCCGCTCGCCATGGTCGCGCGCAAACCATTGCCTACCCCGATCTCGACCGAATTTCGCATGATTGCAATAGAACCTTCATTGTCGGGTAATTCCATACGGCCGGGTTCGATATAGATCAGGATGGGAATAGAAATGCCCTTGCCTTGCTCACCCAGGCTTCTGGTTTTCTCCATACCTTCCTTCAGCATGATCCGCTCCACCTTGCCGATCTGTATGCCGCGGAATTCAACGGGCGCCCCGGGCAGCAGGCCTTTGACCGACTGGTCGAAGGACACCACATAGTAGGTGCCGTAGTGGAAAGGATTGGCCAGTATATCCTCGTAGGACGTATGCAATTTGAACTCGGTGTTTTGCGCGACTTTATCCCCCTCTTTAAAGCCCTCCGGCACGCCGAAAGCGACACCGCCAAATAATATGGTGTCCATTGCGCCGGTTTCGACCTTGAACCCGCTCGCGTCGGCGCTCAGGGATACGCCGCTGACATCCCAGAAGCGCACGCTGCTATTGACCAGTTCGTGGTAGGGCGCATCGATGAATATCTCGTAGTGTACGAGCTGGTCGACAGGATTGAACTGCATGCTTTCAACGCGCCCGACCTTGTAGCCCTTGAACAGTACCGTGTCGCCAGCGCTGACGGATGATGCGCGTTCACTGGTCAGCTGCAAGCGCAATCCGGGAGCGCCCGCAGGGGTCTCCGGCGGCTGCTCCAGCCCGACAAAGTTCCGCGCACCTTCTTTCGCCGGTGCCCGGTGCCAGCTGTATATAAGCGCCGGACAGCAGCGTATCCAGTCCGGAGACGTTGTCAGCGCCCACCCGTGCGGTGACGACCCAGAAGCGCGTATCCTCGCGCAATAGCGGCAGCGCCTGGCGATCCAGTTTCACTTTGGCTATCACGCCATCGAAAGCGTCGTTCAGGCGTACTTCCTCGACGACGCCCATATCGACATTGCGATACTTGACCTTGGTCTTGCCCTGCTCCAGGCCATCCGCGGTCATGAAGGCGATTTCGATCTCCGGGCCCTCGTTCAGCCAATTGTGCGCGACCATGTAAATGCCGAGCACCAGAGCCAGCAGGGGTATTAACCAGATGCCGGAGAATTTGCGGCCCTGGCTGATGTCAGCTTGTTCAGTTGTCACTGTTTTTTTCTTCCATATTGTCCCAGATGAGGCGGGAGTCGAAACTTTCCGCTGCGATCATGGTGACTATCACCACGCCCGCGAAAGACAGGGCCGCAACACCCGGTCGAATAACCAGCAGGCCACCCAGGTGTACGAGCGCCACCAGAATGGAAACCACGAACACGTCCACCATCGACCACTTGCCGATAAATTCGGTAATACGGTACATGATGGAGCGCTGGCGCGGATCCAGTGGCGAGTGTCGCTCCACTGTCCACACGAGGTAAAACATCGACATGAGTTTGCCCGATGGCACCATCACACTGAAAATAAAAATGACCACGGCCACGGGCACCGAGCCCAACTCAATCAGCAGGATCACGCCGCCCATAATGGTACTGGCCTCGGTGCTGCCGAGTTGATCGGTATACATGATCGGGTACAGATTGGCGGGGATGTAGAGCAGGCAGGAGGTCACCAACAGCGCCAGCGTGCGCTGTATGCTGTCGTTTTTGCGCAGGTGCATCGTCGTGCCACAGCGAGGGCACTGATGCACTGTGGCGGGCGCCAGTTTGTAACACACATGGCATGATGCCAGGCCGCGACTGGCAGCCGTCGTGGGTGCCGTCATGCTGCCCCCAGTACTTCAATGCGTTCCCAGCACTGGTAGCGGTCGAGGTTCGCCACCGCTGCGGTGAAGCAGATCGCAAATGCCGCATACGCCCAGAAGGAGGCGCCCACCACCACGGTGGCCATCGCGGCGATTTTCACCAGTGACACGATGACGCCAATAATGAACACCTCCACCATGGACCAGTTCTGGGCGAGAAACACACACTTTGCAATGGGCGCAAGCCAGGGATGATAGAGGCCCTGAATGAGGGCGCTGCTCAGGGCGAGCAGCAGCAGCAGTATTACCGCCGGTATTACGATGATGAACGCAGTTACCAGCAGGGCCACCCCGGGCATATCGTTGGCCCACAGCGCACCGGGGGTCTCACGCAGCGTCATAACACTTTCCAGGCCGGTGCTGGAGAAAGAAAGAAACGAATAGCTGTTGGCCAAAACCAGAAATAGCAGGCCGGCGCTGGCAAAGGCCAGTATCCGCTGGTAGGCATCATCGCGATAGCGCGTCAGAAAACATCCGCAGCGCGGGCAGGACGCGCTCTCGCCATGTCGCAGTGTTCCTACATGGACCAGCAGGTCGCAGCTATGGCAGGCGATCTCGTCGCTCATGGCTAGTCTGGCAGCCCCTCGGTCGCATGGTCATCGGGATTAATACCCTGCTCCTCGTCACTGATGGTCTCGTTCAGTTTTGCGGGTGATTCTGCGCGAACACGTGCGGCTTCGGCCGCCAGTTCGTCATCGGATTCATCGGCCATGCTGGCTCCCTTGGCCTGCTCGGCGTAGGTTTGCCCGTTGGCGTCAAGGCAGGGCTCAAGACCATCACCTTCACCACAGACTTTGATGGCGCCGTCCTCATCCGTAATTTGCTCCTCCACCACGTTAGTGTCAGGGTCGGGTTGGGCGAGGGCGCTGGCGAGCGGCAGGAACAGCAGCAGGGCCGCTGTGCGGGCAATTTGTCTTGGGGTCATTAGTATTCTCCTGGGGGCGTATCCAGTTTGTGGCGTGAATCGGACACTCACCAGCAGTAGTATGCCAGCTCCGGGCACTCGATCCCACCCCGTACATCAGGTCGATGGTGTGTACCAGATCGGTGAACTCCACGCGCGCTCCTGAATGACCTTCTGGTGCCCGGCGGCGCAACAGTTTTCCATGCCCTTGGGAATACTCTGCGGATTGTCACAGCGCACTCCGGCAGCGGCGCAGATGCGCTGGCTCCAGCGGCAGCTGGGGTTCTCCAGTACACGGGTGTAGTAGAAGGCAGGGGCTTTGGGGTTGAAATTATTATCCTGCCACACACGGCACAACTGGCGGTGGCCGCTGCCGGAAGGCTCACAGGTGTTGATGTCCACGCTGGCATCGTTGTCGCCGCCGGCCACATCCAGCACCTGCTCGTGCAAATCGCCATCCTCATACCAGCCTTTGATGATCTGGATGCGCTGCAGCGGACTGCCCGGGTACTCGGCAGTGCCGTTGTCCATGGCTTGCAGAAATCAGGAAGCGCGGTGCGCGACCGGTGGCGCTGGCGCGCGGCAGATCCCCGCCCATAGGCACACCACCGGCATAGCCCTGCGCGACCATATCGCCCGCCTCGCACAGCGTTTCCGGATAATCCCAGCCACCAAAAAATCGCAGTATCGGGCGGGTACCGCTGGTGGCATAGGCCTCGCGCCGCTGCATGGCGCTGAACAGGGCATCGCGGCTGTTCTCTTCCGCGTAGAGCACGGCCAGGCCACCCGGGCCGAATTCCAGTTCATCCGGCAGTCCCGCCGGCACTCCCTCCCGCGCGCCCATGCCGGCGCCACCGTGGCCGGGATGATTTTTCTCCATGGTGAGTCCGGGCGCCGCGATATGCGTATCGGTGCTGGAAATCAGGCCGTACTTGAAGCTGTTGACGCCCAGCTCGGCCTGCTGTTGCAGGCCCTTTTTCAGGGCGTAGCGCAGGAAGTTGGCCTCCGCGGGCGGCGTCGTGACCGGGATCACATCTTTACCCAGCACGGGGCTCAGCCAGCTCAGTGCGTCAAATTTCATGGCCCCGGTATTCTTGCCGCCGAAGCGGTCATAGCCCAACAGCTCGAAGTTGCAGTACTCGTCCTCTGACCAGGTCGGCACGCGGCTGTCACACTCAGAGGCACCCTTGTGCTGCATGACTTCAAACAGCGTGTTCCAGCGCGCGCGGCGCGCGGCTTCCTGTGCGGTCACCGGTGCAGTCGGGAATGTCCTTGTTGGTGATGCGGGCGGTTTCGAACATCAGGCCGCCCGACAGGTTGGAGTTGTGCGGGATGGCCACCGCGTCGCAGCCGGGTTTGCCGGCCACACACTCCTTGTCCAGATAGTCCCAGAGCTGCACCTGGGAAGGGGTTTCCAGCCAGCTCATGGCGCGGTCCGGTACCTGTTGATTGCGAAATATCACGTTGTGGTGCAGGTTCTCGCCGGTTTCGCCGCCTGCGGTCCACTCGTAGCCCACGAAACTGGTGAAGCTGCAGTCGCTGCTGCGGTCATAGGCGTCTTCGGCAGCCTGCTGGATTTGCCGCCACATATCTGCCGCCTTCTCAATGCAGAGCGCATTATTTTCACCACACAGTCCCCAGCGGTGCTTATAGCTCAGGCCTGCGGCGCCAAACGTCCAGAATGTGTAGCGCGGAAAATAGCGTTGGATCAGGCATACCGGATGCCAGTAACCGGGCTCTCCCCGGTGTCGTGCACATATGCACTTCACCCAGAAACTCCGAGTGATCGGTGACCGCGGTAAAATCCAGCGGGCGATCCAGCTGTATGGTGCGGGTGGCGCGGTCGTTCTCGTCGTAGGGCTGGATACCCATGGGCGCGCCCTGGGCAAAGCGGTACGCGTCCGCCGGTGTGTTGCGGGTGTCCTGGCTACTGGCGTCAAATGACCAGGCGGTGTGTACATGGAGGTCGCCGAACAGCGGGCGGCGCTCAGCGGTGTAGTTGCTGCACGGTTGGCGTTCCTCAGTGCGGGTGAACGGAGGCGGCGAAGAATGAACTGTTGCGGTCTGGACCGGGGGTATGGGCTCATCGGCCAGGGTCGTACTGGACAATGCCAGGGCTGCGGCCAGCGTCAGGATTCTGCGAAGTGTCATACTCAATTTACCTTCAGGTGAAAGCGGATTACGCGCCCGTTCGATAAGCCCCATCATACATCGGTCAATCCCTGCCTGCGCAACCACTGGGTGCAGGTTTGCTCCGCCTTACGCAACTGCTCGTGCTGACCGAGGTAGTAATGGGTGGCGCCGCTGATCTCAACGAATTCCTTGTTGTCATTGGCCACCGCCTCAAACAGTCTGCGTGCATGGCTCGGCGTGCAGGCGTCGTCGGCACCGTTGCTGATAACCAGCGTCGGCAAGCTCATATTGGCGGCATCCGCAATGCCATTGGCGTTGGACTCGTCATAACTCCACTGCGACAACCAGCTGCGCAGCGTGGTGAAGCGGGCCAGGCCGACCGGCCCGTTGTTCACGACCTGCGGGTCACCGAGGAAGCAGCTGTTGGGTTTGCGCTCGTTGGGATCGATCGTCTTGTCCAGCCACACCGGCGCTGCCATGGTGCCGTGGACCGTGAAGGCGAATTCGTCATTGGGCCTGCCCTGTGCGCGCAGTGCGGCAAGCTTGTTCCTGACCCAGGCGGTAATGCGTCGATTGCGGGCGATCTGCGCTGCCTGGTAGCGCGCCTGGAATTCTGCGCTGTAGGGCGCCTGGTTGGGATTGCCCGGATTGTACAGGTCGAGCTCGGGATCGCGGATCTCGGGATTCGACTCGTCCATGATCGAGGCGTCCATCCACTCCGTCAGTGTCAGTGCGCGGCTCACATGGGCGGCCAGCAGCAGCATGCCGTCCGCCGGAATGAGATTTTCCTCCTGCAAATTCGGGGGATCGCCGGCGGGCGTGCAGGTCACCGTGGCGTGCTCCGCCTGGCGTTGGTAAAACAGCGCCAGCGATCCGCCGCCACTCCAGCCGGCGAGGATCACTGTCTTGTAGCCGAGTCGCTCTTTGGCATCCCGGATGCACTCGCCCAGGTCCACCACCACTTTTTCCATGATCAGCGCGGTATCGTTATTGGGGTAGCGGCTCTGGCAATAGATGACGTGGTGACCGGCTTTCGCCAGCGCCATCGGTAAGGGCAGGTACTCGCCGCCGCCGATAGGGTGCATGAAAATAATTACGGTGCTGGATTTCGATGCCGGTGGCCGCATCAGGTGCGAGCGCAACACCACCCTATCGACGCCGCCGTAGACGTCCTTGAAGCCCGCCGATTTCTCCTTGAACAGCAGCAAATACGGCGTTCTTTCAATACCCTTGTCGACATCGACAAACATCAGGTCGCGCTCCGACACGCGACGTCCTCGTCGCGGCTTGGGCGGGTCCTGAGTGCAGTGCAGCGCGAATCAATGGCGTCAGCGCCGAAGAGCTCGATCTTTCTCGCTCTGGTGCGCGCCGTCCACTCCGCGATTTGCCGCCGCGCTGCGCGTTCCTCTTCCAGTAGTACGGCGTCGTGTGTTGGGGTTTTGTGCGTGATCTCCAGGGCGTAGCCGTTCGGGTCAAAGAAATACACCGACTGCACAAAATCGTGATCGATCGGGACCAAAAATAAAATCGCCGGCCGCCGCAATTTTTTCTTTCCAGGCCAACATGGATGCGGCGCTGTCAGTTTCAAAGGCGATGTGGATATCGAAGCTGTCCTTCAGCTCAAAGTGCTCGGGTTTCGCGTGGCCCGGCTCGTCAAAGAACGCGATGTAATTGCCATCGCCAAGTTCCATGAAAAGATGCAAAAACGGTCTGTCGTTCTCCGTGCCGGGCGATTTTTCCAGCGACAGGGCCGCTGCCAGTTTCAGTCCCAGGATGTCCTCGTAAAACCAGCGCGTTTGTTCGGCGTCGCGACAGCGCAGGGCCAGGTGATGAATGGTTTCCAGTGGTCTCAGTGCTGCAGGATCAGGCATGGTGATTGTCCTCTGGTTATTATAGGTGGCAAGGATAGCAGCGCGGGCGATCGAAAGCACCCGCCGCCCGAATTGCCGCCCGAATTGGAAAAATACCCAAGTGGCACCGCTCAGGCTACACTGCGAACGCATTATGACGGGAGGGACAAAGCACGTGAGTGGACGGGCACTGGCGCTTGCGCTGGTATTTCTATCCATGACTGCATTCGCCCAGCAGATGGTTGAGGGCAGGAAAAATGCAGTTATGGCATCGCCCTCGCGTGGCGAGTGGACCGGTCGCGGCGCCTGCTGCTGCGCGTCCTGCATGGCAGATCGTCTATACCCGTCAACCCCGGGCCACTGCGCCGGTGCCCGGCACGCCGGTTGAAGAGGCGGCAAACTGGCAGCACGCCTCCGATGTGGGCAGGATAAACGGTGGCATTGCGGAGGCCGATGTCGTTATCGATGACCTGCACGGCCACGTGAAGGTGATTCACAATTGCACAACGTCGAAGGAGATTTGCGTCGCACAGGAGGCGCGCGTCAGTCCGGACGGGACAAAAATCGTCTACTCGGTAGGCCTTGGCAATACCCTCGCGCCGGTGACAGTCGAGGGCATCAATCTGGGCATCACTGAAATTCCCGGTTTGACGGACGCGCAGCTCTGGGTCTACGACCTGGTCACCGGCAAGAGCGCACCCATCCCCCATCATCCACCCCGTGCGATTGATCGCCAGCCCGAGTGGCTCAACAACGGGAAGATCGTCTTCGCCAGCAACCGGGGCAACACCTACCCGTTTAAATTTCCGTGGGGCGAGCACCAGGGTGTCGATCAGTTCGGCCGCGGCCGCTGTTTCAATGCCCCCTACTGCGTGTCGCAGGACTACGGCTATGGACTCGAGGGGCGGTCCATGCAGCTGTGGACGATGAACATTGACGGCACCGATGCCCGCAACATAACGCCGCACGAAAACAATGCGCTGGCACCGGCTGTGATGAGTAATGGCGACATTCTGTATTCCTGCTGGAACGCGCACGAGAACAAGAATTTTGATGCAGCTACCGGCAACTCCAACAATGCCGGCACCGTGCAAAACAAGTGGTGGCTGTGCCGCACAGACGGCAATGGCGCCGATACGACGGTGATCCTGAACGGGCACAAGTCCGGCACACTCAAGACGCAGGAATGGCTGCCGCCCAGCACAACCGGCGGTGAGGGGCGCTCACAACTGCGCGCTATTCGCTCGGTGGCGGAGATATTCAAGGGCAAACTCGCCATCTCCAACTACTACCGCTCCAATCATCTGGGCAGTATGGGCATTATCTACGGCCTGGATTATGACGATCCGCATGTGGAAGGCTGCTCCACCGCCCGCTGCTACCCCGATGGCGAAAGCAATAGCACCAGGCCGGGAAGCGGGCGCTATGTTCCGAG
Source organism: uncultured Gammaproteobacteria bacterium (assembly GCA_963762235.1). Classification (GTDB taxonomy): domain Bacteria; phylum Pseudomonadota; class Gammaproteobacteria; order Pseudomonadales; family Halieaceae; genus Marimicrobium. Next base: position 100,817 of record CAVXKH010000016.1, read on the forward strand.
CTCCTTCAGGGCCATCACGCCTTATGGCCAGGACCAGGATGACGCCGTGCGCCGGGATGGGCGCGGCAGGCCGTTGGGGAAAGCCGGCTATGCGGCGCCGCTGCCCGATACCGACACCGAGTTCATGCTGACACACGCCCGGGGCACCTGTTACGAGGCTACGCCGCCGGAGCAGGCCAACCGCGCTTTCCTGCGTGGCGAGCCGACCTGCCAGAAGGCGATTTACAAGGTCAAGGTGCCCATGGTCACCGATCCGTTTGATAAAAATCAGCTGGAGTTCATGGCCGGCGGCGAGCAGTGGCAGGCGTGGGATGCCAGGGCGATCGCGACTTACCAGAGCTTGCAGGGACAGCCGCTGCCAGACCAGCCGCCGCCGCTCAATCCGGATGCCGGTTGCTATCTGCAGGTCGTGGATGCGCGCAAGGCGGAGCTGTATCCCAGCGCGGAACATTACGACTGGGCAAGCAACCTGTATGAACAGTGTGCGTTCCAGGGCTGTGCGGTGAATACGGAAAATGACGCGATTTCACGCCAACAATATGGCCAACCTCACCATATTCCTGCCCAAAATGTGGGACATGACCTACAGCGACGGCAATGAGGAGACCTACGCCCATGTCCTCAACAATACGGGACACAAATCTGTCGCCACGTTAGGCTCCCAGCCGCTGGAGGCCGACGGTTCCGTCAGGATGCGGGTGCCCTGTGAAACCCCCATCATCATGGCCGGGACCGATGCCAACGGGCTGGTGATCGCCCACGATGCGATGCTGCACTCACTGCGCCGGGGCGAAACCAGAACCTGTCACGGTTGCCACGACGGGCATTCCGAGGAGCGCGCCGCGCAACTTGGCCAGAGCGCGGCCGAGCGCTTTAAAAACACACTGGCCTATAAAACCAACCCGCCCCTGCCGCAACAAACACCGCCGGTCACTTTCGCCGCTGTACAGCCCATTCTCGTTAACCGCTGCTCGGGTTGCCACAAGGACATGACCAACGCCGATGGTTTGCTGTACTCGCGCGTCGCGCAGGATTTTGAGCAGCGGGATTGGCCGTGGGCCAAACTGCAGCCGGGACAGGGCCAGCACAGCAGCGTGGAGCATGTTCGTATCGGCGCGCGGGGCAGGGGCTATGCTGCCGGTGAAATCTTGCAGTTCAAACCCGGGGGCGCTGCGGGTACAGTGGCGGCGGTGGGGCCCGCTGGCGAAATACTCACCATACACCTTGCTGCCGGGGGTGACGGTTATGCGCCACTGACTGCGGTCAGTGTCAAGAGTGCGAAAGGCGCCGGTGCCAACCTGGTGGCGATGACGGATCGGTTTTTTCTGTCGCGTCCTTACAGCAGCAAGTGGGTGGCCAAGTTTGCCAGGGATTCGCTGCTGTACTGGAAGTGCATTGGCTCACGCCAGGACGGGCGCACTGACGATCAGTACAGTAACGATATTGATTTCGGCCCCGCGCACCCCTCGGGGGCGACTCCCGAAGAGTGCAGGGTGATCGGGCGCTGGATCGATACAGGAATACAAAATTAACCAGGTGTGGGAGCTGCATGATGGAAGAGTATGACGTCTGTGTGATTGGCGCCGGATATGGCGGCGCCACCGTTGCCGCCCTGCTGGCGAAAGACGGCTACAAAGTCGCCCTGTTGGAGAAAACTGCCCGCGCCGGTGGCAAAACCCAGACCACGGAGCGCAAGGGCTATCGCTTCGAAATGTTCGGCGCCGTGGGCATCCCCGCTTTCAACTCCCGCTTTCACGAACTGGTAGACACACTGGGTATCGCCGGGAGAACGCCGTTTGTCGTACCCGAGGGCGACGCCGCCTCCATGCGTTACCTGAACAAGGACGGCCAGTGGAAGGTCAGTTACAACCCGCTGATGCCGACGGGTTCGGAACAGGAAATGACGACGATGAAGGACACGCTCGGGGTGACCGATGCGGAGCTGGAAGCACTCGGCGCGTTCTACGGCGAGATTCTCAGTTTAAGTGACGCGGACATCGCCGCCCTGGATGACACCGGCGCTTACGCCTGGATGGAACGTTTCAACCTCGCTACACCGTTGATCAGCCAGATCTGCATGAACCTCAACACGCTGTTTGTAGTGGCGGTGGACCGGCTGCCCGCGTCCGAAATGATTTTTGCTCTGCGCGACCAGGTGCTCGGCGGCGCCGGCCGCTACCATATCGGCGGCTATGGCCGTGTGGCTGAAGTGTGCGCCGAGTATGTGGTGGAACGCGGTGGTCTGTACCTGACCAAAACCCGCGTGCAGAATATTCTGGTCGAAGATGGCCGCGCTGTTGGTGTACGCGTCGACGGGCGCGATATCCGCGCCCGCGCCGTGATCTCCAACGCGGGCATCCAGCCCACGGTATTGAAGCTGGCAGGCGCTGCGCACTTTCCCGCCGAGTATGTCGCACGCATCACCGCGCTGGAGCCGAGCTGGGCCATCTGCGGTTTTCGCTATGTGCTGGACAAGCGCATTTTTGATGCGGCCCTGATCCCGATTTTTTCCGACGAGAGCTGGCTCAACGAGGAGCGCTACCAGGACATGCTTCAGGGCAAGTGGCCCAACGTGCCGCTGATCGCCATTGACGTGCCATCCGAATTCGACCCGGGCCTGTCGGATATTCCCGGCCACCAACTGGCGAATTGCCAGGTGTTCATGCCGGCGGATACCGAGTCTGCGTTAGTCGATGAGGCGATCGCGCGCTGCGAGGCGGTGATCGACGAGCTGTGGCCAGAGCTGAAGAACCACATCGTGCGCAAGGAGCCCTATGGCGCAAAGCAGATATCGAGCATGAGCCGCGATGTGGCGGTACCGGGCTGCGGCGGCGAGGCTGTGGGTATCGCCCAGGTGGTGGGGCAGTGCGGCAGGAGTAAACCGGATGCGCGCACGCCGCTGCCCGGCCTGTACATCGTCGGTTGCGACGCCGGGGGGCGCGGCGCGGGCACCCATCAGGCGGTCGATTCAGGTTTTAATGTCGCCGCCATGGTGGAGCAGGATCTGGCCTGAGGTGTGCGCCTGATTCAACCCGAGTACCAGCTGTAGTGATCGACATTCGATCTGAAAGGTATGGTTAAATCGGATGTCCGCTCTTGCCTGGGATTCTGCAAAAACAGTCTGCAAAACGAATGATGCAAGCAGGATTTCCGGACGCTACATGACCAATTTTTAGCTATTTCAGGCTTGGAAACCGCGCCCCTTAACGAAATCGGCTCTCGACAACCCGATAATTTCCACTATAGTTTGTAAGCTTTGTGATGCAACGCACACGATCGGTCTTCCTGAGCCCGAAATGCATTTTCTACCTGTACAATGCAGCTATCGATAGTTTAGAGCTGACAGCGGAGGATCACCTCATGGTTTCCCGGAATGTTACCCGCGCATTGAAGCGACTACCGAGCCGAATCACCTTGGGGCTTGCGCTCAGCATGAGCGCCGGCAATGGTATTCGCCGGCCCTCCCGAAACTGCACCGGGCGCAACCATTTCCGCCGCACACAGGGCCTTTCCCAAGCTGTCATTGCCCGACCGTGTTTATGGTGAACAGGCAGTTGCCGCACTTGGCAGCCGCCTGCCCGAGGTGGCGGCGTGGTACGGTATGAGCACCGCCGACTTTGCGCGGATGCTCCGGGTGGATTCCACCGCATGGCTTGATCGCGGCGGCCGCCTGTTCTACATCGAACAGGCACCACAAGCGGCGGAACCCTTCAATCCGACGGACCCACTCCAGCCGGCACTGTTTCCGCTCGACCAGACCTTCACCCTCAACAGTCGCCCCGGCTCGAAGCGCGTCATCTACCTGGATTTCAACGGGCACCAGACGACCGGTACGGCGTGGAACGCCTCCTACGGCAGCCTGATCACTTCCCCGGCCTACACGACCGACACCGATCCCGCGTTTTCGACGGCAGAGCTGCAGAATATCCAGACTATGTGGAAGCAGGTCGCGGAGGACTACGCCCCTTTCGATGTCAATGTCACGACTCAGGATCCGGGCCTCGCCGCGATCACGCGCAGCGGCACCGGCGATGAGTACTACGGTACGCGCGTCGTGGTCACCCGGGACAATTTCGCCGCCTGCGGCTGCGGCGGCTTCGCTTACCTTACCGCCTTCAATGACACCGATGACTATTACAAGCCGGCTTTCGTTTTCAATACATCACTGATTGGCGCAGGCGAGGCCATTTCGCACGAAGTCGGACACAATCTCGGCCTCAATCACGATGGCATTGTGGGCGGTGCCGCATATTATGAAGGTCACGGCAGCGGTGCCACTGGCTGGGCGCCGATCATGGGTGCGGGTTATTACCAGAAGCTGGTGCAGTGGAGTAAGGGCGAATACAGCGGCGCGAACAACACCGAGGACGATATCGCGAAGATACCCAGCTATGGCGCGACGCTGATGGTCGATGACCACAGCGATACTACGACTGGCGCCACGGTCCTTGATGCCACCGCGAATGGCGGCACCAGCACGCTGAGCAGCAGAGGCTTGATCGGCCTCAGAGGGGACATCGACTATTTCAGCTTTGTCAGCGGCGCGGGCAGCTACAGCCTCGCAGTGAATCTGGCGCCCTACAGCCCCGACCTCGATATTCAGGCCAAGCTCTACAACAGCGCGGGGACGTTGATCGCCACTTCCAATCCGGTCGATACGCTGCCCGCCGCGCTGAGCGGCAGCCTCGCTGCCGGCACCTACTATCTCGCAATCGATGGGATCGGCAAAGGTGATCCATTGACCACGGGGTACTCCGACTACGGTAGCCTCGGCCGCTACACGGTCACCGGTACGGTGCCGGGTTCGGGCAGTCTGATCGCTCCGGTTGCGGTGGCGTCAGCACCGGATTACGCCCCGGGCAACGCTCCCTTGTATGTGGGTTTTGACGGGGCAGGATCGAGCGATGCCGATGGCGCAATCGTTGCGTGGAACTGGAATTTTGGTGATGGCTCCAGCGCCAGCGGCGCATTGGTAAACCACACCTACAATGCCCCCGGTAATTATACCGCCAATCTGACGGTCACCGACGACGATGGACTGACGGCCAGTGCCAGCCTTGCAATCACTGTGCTGAACCAGGCGCCTGTCGCTGCAGCGAGTGCCGACAAGACCAGCGGCACGGCGCCATTGGTAGTTGCCTTCAGCAGCAGCGGTTCCAGCGATCCGGACGGCTCGATCACCGGCTACGCCTGGAATTTCGGGGATGGCGGCACAGCTACCACAGCGAATCCGAGCCACACTTACTCTACCGCGGGTAATGTCACGGCGACACTGACGGTCACGGACAACAAGGGCGCCACGGATACGGATACTGTTGCACTCACGATTGCCGCGCCACCGGTGCTGGTGCAGCGTGCTACCGGTGAAGTGATCGGCGCGGGAACCATGACCGGAACCTATTTAGCGACACAGGCCGCCGATGGCAGTGAGGAATCGATTCGCGAGCGCCTCTCGAGTGGCAGCAAGTCATCGCGCTACAGCTACCTGGAGCACACCTGGTTGTTCAGCGTCCAGTCGGGTAGCAGCGTCACTTTTAATGTAACTGGCCGACGCACGGCCTCGACCGATGGCGACACCATGGTGTTGGCCTACTCGGTTAATGGCGGCACGAGCTACCAGAACCTGCCGATCAGCCTGGGTACCGTGAAGGGAAGCTATTCGGCAGCTCTGCCTGCCGCGACCGCTGGCAGTGTCCGGATCCGGGTGCGCGACAGCAACCGTGCTGCCGGCAGCGTGGCTCTGGACACGGTGTATATCGACGAGATGAATATCACCACACTAAATTAGCAGAGTGCGCGCTAAACGAGCGCTTGGCATAGTTTCTTACTTCCTGCCTGCGCGGGTGTAAGCGGGCACCCGGTTTCTATGCCATCAGGCAGGACTTCACAGATTGAGCGCCGACTACCACAACTAATCCTGCAGAGCCTTCAAGAATTGCAGGATGCGCTGGCTGGTTTTCTCCCGGTATTCCGGGTGGTGGTAAAAACCGTGGCCCTGTCCCGCGTACAGCGCGATCTCACAGTGCCCGCCTGCGGCCTGCACCGCCGCACAAAACGCTTGTGCGGTTGCCACGGGCACCTCCGGGTCCTGCGATCCCACCAGAATCAGCGTGGGTGGCACGGCGCTATCAATGTGATGGAAAGGCGAGACGTCCTCCCAGTAATCCTTCACCAGATGATGGTCCGGTGTGCCCGGCGCAAGGTCCAGCATGGGGTTATAGAGAATCTGGGCAGCCGGTCTGCGCACACTGGACGATTTTGCACCGGGCGCCACAGGCAAACCTGACCCGAGCGCGGCGGCCAGGTGTCCACCGGCGGAGCCGCCCCCGACTGCGATCCTGTCCGGATTGATGTGCAGTTCCGTTGCATGGGCTATCAGGTAATCCAGCGCGGAGCGTGCGTCCGCCACTGCGCCATTCACATCAGGACGATTGTTCGCCCCGAGGCGATACTGCGCAGAAAAGCAGCTGAAGCCCTGCGCGGCAAAATACTGGCATTGCGGGTACAGCTCCTCGGGTCCGCCGTACAGCCATCTGCCGCCGTGAAACAGCAGCAGGGCAGGCGAAGGCGCGTCATCCACGATGTTTTTCGCCGCGAAGGCGTGCAGGGTGAGTGCATCGGTACCGTTGATTGTGTAGACGATAGTCTGGTCCGGTCGAACCTCCAGCAGGTGCAGCTTCTTTACCGCCACAAACAGCAGCAGCGGCAGTAGTACCACCAGCACGCCGCTAATGAAGTACCAGTACTCCTTTGCCATCAGCCAGTTCTCACCAGTCCATCTGCAAGGACACGCCGAAGCGGCGGGTGTAGGTATAGTCGAGAATCTGGGCCGCCTCCACGCCGACAGTCTCCTGTCCTCCAATCGCCGCCGGGTAGAATTCATCGAACAGGTTCAGCACAAAAAACTGCAGCCGGTAGCGACCGTCGCGGTCAGCGATGCCGGTGTACAGATCGAAGGTGCCGTAGGGATCGCCGGTGAGCAGCGGATTATTCGATGTATCAAACTGCACTTCATCGCGCCAGAAATAACTGGCGGTGACAAAACCATCGAAGGGCATGGACGGTACCGGGACATAGTAGGTAGGACTCAGGTAGAACGCCCAGTCCGGCGAGTTGGGCATATCGGCACCCGAGAGGTCCTGCGCGTCATCGATGCAGCCCTGCGCCGCGGTCTGGCGCGCGTAACACGGCGCATTGTCCCAGTCGGAGAAGATGGCGTCGGTATAGGCCAGCGAGCCCTGGAAGGACAGGTTGTCCAGTAACTGGGCATTGACCTCCAGTTCAAGTCCTTGCGTCTCCAGTTCTTTCGCATTGGTCAGGTAAAATATCGGCGGAAAAGCGCCGGCCACCTGCGCGGATGCCTGGAAGTCCTTGAACTGCGTGTAGTAGGCGGCGGCGTTGACGCGCAGGCGGTTGTCAAACCACTGGGATTTGAGGCCCACTTCATAATTGGTCGGTATTTCCGGGTCGACAAACACATAGCCGCTGGAGGGGCCGGAGGGCAGCGAATTGGAGCCGGGGCCCTTGTAGCCGCGCGCGACGGTGGCATAGGCCATCGCATCCTCCGCGACATCCTGCTCCGCAATCACACGCCAGGAGACGGCCTGGTCGCTGGTCTGCGCGTTGATGTGCCCGGGAGGAGCCTCGGGAAAAGTGTCGGGGAGAGCGCTGACAGTCTGGTCCTGGCTGATCTCATCATCGTTATAACGCGCGCCGACTGATAATCGGCTGCGCTCCGTCACGTTCCAGGTCAGTTGCCCGAACACCGCCATGCTTTCGCTGGTGGCATCGGCGTCATTTTGTGTGGAGAGCGCGCCGGTATCAGGCTTTTTGGTGAAACCGATACCGTACAGATCGATATAACGCAAAAAATGCTGGTCGATCTGCTTGTCGAAATAATACAGACCGGCCACGTAGGCCAGGGTTCGGTCAGCGGGCGAGGTGATGCGCAGTTCCTGCGTGTACTGTTCATAGCTTTCGTTACTGTCATTCAGCGGCAGGGCGGTGCGCGTATAATCATCCGCCCGCGCAGCGCCGAAGACATTTTCATCGGTGTAGGAGGAAATGGCAGTCAGCAGGTAGTCGCCCAGGGTGTAGTTCGCCTCCAGGCTGTAGATGTCCACCTTGGTGTCGCCCTTGGAGGTGTCGTTGTCCTTCACCTTGTCATTCTTGGGCCCCACCGGTCCGCCCAGTTCATCGACGATGCTGCCCGGGATCACCGAGCGCAGGGCCGCAACACAGCAGGTATGGTCGCGTTGCGAGTGCGTGTAATTGAGCTGTGCATCCAGTGCGTCGGTCACCATCCAGCGCAACTTGCCGCGACCGCCCCACTCATTGCGGTCGTTGAAATCGTCGCCACCCGGGTACAGGTTGTCGATGATCGGATCACTGGTGTTACTGTAGAGCGACAGGCGGCCGAGCAGGTTGTCCTCTACGATGGGGCCGGATACATAACCGTTGAGATTCACCAGATTCTTGCTGCCATAGCTGGCGCCGAAGCCTGTCGCCAATGCCTCGGTGGGGCTGCGGCTGAAAATGTTGAGCAGGCCCGCGCTGGCGTTCTTGCCAAACAACATACCCTGCGGGCCGCGCAATACTTCAACCCGCTCGACATCGCTGAAATCCAGTACCGATCCGGACAGGCTGCCGGACACGACGTTATCCACCACCGTACCCACTGACAGGTCCACCGTACGACTGAAACTGTTGGTGCCCACGCCGCGTACCAGGATGTTGCGCCCGGCGTCACTGGTATTTTCGGCAAAGGTGAAGCCCGGGACAAACCGCGTGAGATCCGCGATCTGCGTCTTGTTCCTGTTGGCCAGCTCGACACCGCTTATCACGGCGACTGATATCGGCACGGTCTGCAGACTTTCGGTCCGCTTCTGGGCGGTGACGATCACCTCCTCCAGTTGCTGTGCCCGCAAGACAAGGGGACTGAGTGCGAGCGCCAGTGCGGCGACGTTACACGCGAGCCGGAAAAATCGCATAAGCTTACCTGAATGTAACAGTGTTATTAGAATGCGTGCGGTTACTATGGATTATGGCAATGTATAAAATCAACCATTGGCGACTACAGCGTGCTGTTGCAGCATTTTTGGCGCTGTTGTGTAGTGCGCTGGCCGGTGCCGCCGGGCGCCCCAATATCGTTTTTATCCTGTCCGACGACCACGCCGTTCGTGCTGTCAGCGCCTACGGCGACAGCCTGGTGCAAACCCCGAATATCGACCGTATCGCGGCCGGCGGCATGCGCTTCGACCGGGCCTATGTGGGCAACTCGATCTGTGGCCCCAGCCGCGCGACGCTGCTCACCGGTTTGCACAGTCATGCCAACGGGTTTTACAGTAACGAGTGGTCAGGCCCCTTTGACGGCGCGCAGCAGACTTTTCCCAAACTGTTGCAAAAGGCCGGCTACCAGACAGCGGTGATCGGCAAGTGGCACTTGTACAGTGAACCTACCGGATTTGATCACTGGGACGTTATCGACAACGTGATGGAGCAGGGTACTTACTACAACCCCGCGTTCAGGAGTCCTGCCGGTATCGAGGAAACCACGGGCTACGTGGCTGACCTGGTCACCGAAAAAGCCATCGCCTGGCTGGAGCAGGCGCGACAGTCGGATAAGCCGTTTTTCCTGCTGTACAGCCACAAGACGCCGCACCGTGACTGGCTGCCCGGTCCCGAGGAACTGCGCAATTGGGATGAGGGCGCGAAGGTCGAGCAACCGGACACCCTGTTGCGCCCCATGGAGGGATTGACCCGGGCGCGGCGCGAGGCGCGCATGCGTATCGCGGATTACATGACGGACAATGACGTCAAGTTGAGCATGGGTAATAAGCTGACGCCCGAGCAGGCCGCCCTGTGGCAGCAGGCATTTGCCGCGGGCAATCGACAGTTCGAGGCGTCCGACATGAGCGCGGATGAGGTTTTGCGCTGGAAGTACCAGCGCTATATCAAGACCTATCTGGCCTCGGTACAGGGCATGGACCGGCAGATTGGCACATTGCTGGACTACCTGCAGCAGCATGGCCTGCTGGAAAACACCCTCATCGTGTACAGCTCGGACCAGGGCTTTTTCCTGGGCGAGAACGGCTGGTTCGACAAGCGCTGGATGGATGAGGTCTCCTCCCGGGTGCCCCTGCTGATGCAATGGCCCGGACACATCCAACCGGGTACGAGCTCGGCGGCACTGGTGCAGAATATCGACTTTGCGCCGACCCTGCTGGCGGCGGCGGGCGTGACACCTGAAAAGCCGATGCACGGCGTCAGTCTGCTGCCCCTGTTTGTAGCGCAGCCGCAAACGTGGCAGCGCGACCTGTACTATCACTTTTATGAAAATCCCGGATTCCACGGTGTTGCGCGCCACTATGGCGTGCGCACCGAGCGCTACAAGCTTATCTACTACTACCAGAACGACGAGTGGGAATTGTTTGACCTGGTGACGGACCCGGCGGATCAGGTCAACCTCTACGGGCAGCCCGGCTACGACGACATCACCAGGAATCTGAAGACAAGGCTGCAGAAGTTGCGTGTGCAATACCATGTGCCCGAAGCGGACCCGGAGGTGGCTTGGTACTATGCCCCTATGGTGAGGATGGTCGAGCAACTGATGATGTGGTTATGATGGAATTTTTTAGGGATGCGAGAGCGCTTGTCAGTGGTGAATGATCAGGTTAGAACCGGCGGGCAGCGACAAGCTTTTTTGCAGATGTGCACAGCGCTGGCATTGCTGGCGACGCTGGTCGTGTCGGTGCAGAGCGCCATCGCAGCACCTGCCTACACGGAGGAGCGTGAGCCCTGCACCACGGTAGCACCGCTAAAGCAGGCTTTCTTCGGTGACCTGCATGTGCACACGCGCTACTCGCTGGATGCCAGCACCCAGGGCACGCGCACTACACCGGCGCAGGCCTACGAGTTCGCTCTCGGGCAACGTATCGGTATTCAACCGTGGACAGAGGAGGGCAAGGCGCAGCGCTCCCTGCAACTGGCGCGGCCGCTGGATTTCGCCATGGTGTCGGATCACGCCGAGCTGATCGGTGAAGTGCGTATGTGCAATACCCCGGAAGTTGAGGGCTACAACGCCTGGGAGTGCAAGTTGTACCGCGCCTGGCCCCGGGGTGCCTTCTACCTGTTCAATACCATGTCCGGTATGCGACAGTCGCACCTGGGCCTGTGTGGCAAGGATGATGCGCTCTGCCTGCGTGCGGCGCTAAAGCCCTGGCAGGAAATGCAGGAGGCCGCAGAGCGCTATTACGATCGCAGCAGCGAGTGTACATTCACCACCTTTGTGGGTTACGAGTGGACAGGCATGAATCCGTCTAACGGCGGGAACCTGCACCGCAATGTCGTGTTTCGCAATGCCGAGGTTCCCCACCTGCCTGCCAGTTACCTTGATGAGCCATCGGCACAGGCCTTGTGGGGCTCGCTGGATGAGACCTGTAACGGGCGGGGGAGCGGCTGCGACTCCCTGGTAATACCCCACAACTCCAACATGAGTGCCGGCTCCATGTTCAACAGCCTGACGGACGATGGCAAGCCCATGAGCAAGGCGTATGCGACCACGCGCGCACGCTTCGAGCCACTGGTGGAGATCATGCAGCACAAGGGCGCCTCTGAATGTTACTTCGAGGCGGGGGTCACCGAGGATGAACTGTGCGCCTTTGAGCAGTTGCAGAAGGACAATATTGCCGGGCTCAACAATCCGCCGACTCCCGACACCGGCTTCGTGCGCAAGGTGCTGGCTGATGGGCTCCTGCTGGAGCAGAGCCTGGGCGTAAATCCCTACCAGTTTGGAGTGGTCGCCAGCACTGACACGCATCTGGGAACACCCGGCGCCGTGCAGGAGGACGAGTTCCTGGGGCATGGCGGCGACGGCGTGCCGGCAGCGGACGAGGTCCCGCCCGGCCTGCCCGAAAAATTGGAGTACAACCCGGGTGGTCTCGCCGTGTTATGGGCGCAGGAAAACACCCGCGACGCGCTGTTTGATGCCATGCGCCGCCGGGAGGCCTATGGCACCAGCGGCCCACGCATTATCAGCCGCTTCTTCGGCGGGTGGAATTTTCCTGCCGATCTGTGTGCCTCACCGGATCGTATCGAGCGCGCGTATGCGCTGGGTGTCCCGATGGGCTCGATGCTACCCAACGGCCAGGACGCGCAGCGCTTTCCTACCTTCCTCGTCGCGGCCAGCCAGGATGTCGGTACTGCAAACAGTCCCGGTACACCGTTACAGCGGCTGCAGGTGATCAAGGGCTGGATTGATGCCGGTGGCCTGCGTCACGAACGCGTGCTGGATGTCGCGGGCGATGCCGACAACGGCGCCTTCGTCGATCCAAAAACCTGCGCGACCGGCGGGCGCGGCTTTGCCGACCTGTGTACCGTGTGGGTCGATAAGGAGTTTGATCCCGCAGTGCGCGCCTACTACTACTCGCGCGCAGTGGAAAATCCAACCTGTCGTTGGAGCCAGCGCATGTGTGTCGCTGCCGCCGTGGACTGTGCGCGCCCCGAGACGATTGGTGAAGGCTATGAGGGCTGCTGCGCCGCGGAGCATCGCCCGGTTATCCAGGAGCGGGCGTGGAGCTCAGCGATCTGGTACAGCCCCGCAGCATGATGCCCGGTTAGCTGGACGGTCTATTAAACTAGTGACAGAAAATGGAAGCAGTATCACACGCGCTGCTGTCGACAGCAGCTATACTGCCGCCAAAGCAATAATTCACCCCGGAGAGTTTTCAAGATGTCTGATAGCAGGAACGTGGTACTGATTACCGGCGGCGGCAGCGGCATGGGCCGCGAGGCTGCCCGGCGCTTTGCCGCAGAAGGCGCGACCGTGGCGCTGTTTGACGTGAATGCCGCCGGGATGGCGGAGACCGTCGGCACCTTTGACAGTATTCACAGCTGGACCGTGGACATGACGGACTTCGCTGCGGTGTGCGCCGCAGTGCGGGCAGTGGAGGAAAAACTTGGCCCGGTCGAGCGTCTGTACAACTGCGCCGCCATCATGCCCTTTGGCCTGCTGGTGGAACAGGCGAATGCCGTCATCCACAAACAGATGGCGATCAACTACGGCGGTCTGGTGAATATCACCCAGGCGGTGCTGCCGGGCATGCTGCAGCGGGGCCATGGCGATTTCGTCAGCTTCGCCTCCATGGCAGCGATTATTCCGATGTTGTATACGGGCGCCTACACGGCATCCAAATATGCTGTGCGCGCCTTTACCGAGACCCTGTACCACGAAAATATGAATTCCGGGATTCGCTTCGCCTGTGTCTGTCCGCCAGCGGTCGCCACGCCGCTGCTGCAGCAGGGCAGGGACACGGTCTGGCCGAAAATGCTGGAGAGCCAGGGTGCGCCGATCGCGCCGAGGGTGGTCATTGATGCCATTGAGGCAGCCCTGAAAAAAGGCAAGTTTTTCGTGTATCCCACCCGGGAAGCCAAGATCGGTGTATTCATGCGGCGCCTGTTCCCGGGACTGATCTGGAAGCAGGTGCACCAGGTGGAAGGGTTCTAGCCACCGTTCGGATTGCGACACCGGGTAGCCGCCGTTTGCGCTTGATGCACGGCAGGTTTGCTACCTTCACCCTCGCTGCACAGCTGGCGCTGGCGGTCAGCGCTGCCCCGGAGTCCCGGCATCGAGGAGGTGCTGGTGACCGGTACCCTTGCGCCCCAACTCGCCCTGACCTCGTCGGTGTCCGTGCTGGATGCGCGGCAGATAAAAGCCCTCAATAAAACCACGCTGGCAGACCTGCTGCGCACCTTGCCGGGCCTTTCAGTGGAACAGCAGGGTGGCCCCGGCGGTTTGACGGCGGTGTCCATTCGCGGCGGGGAATCCAACTTTACCCTGGTGTTGGTGGACGGCGTGGCGGTGAATGATCCCACCAACTCGCGCGGCGGCGGCTTTGACTTCGCCAACCTCAACCCGAACATGGTGGATCGTATTGAGGTGGTGCGCGGCGCCCAGTCGGCGATTTATGGCTCGGATGCGCTGGCCGGTGTAATCAACATCATCACCCGGCGCCCACCGGCAGGCCACCATCAGGATGTCTTTGCCGAGTGGGGCGAGCATGATTACGCCGACGTGGGCGTCAATGCGCTGGGCAGCGCGGGGGACTTCGACTACACCGTGGCGCTGGCGGGCCGCGATGACGGCGAGCCGGTGCCGGGCAGCACGCGCCGCACGGACAGCGCGAACCTGCGCCTGCGCTGGCAACCGGTGCCGGGGCAGGAACTGAGCGCCGGCTACCGCTATCTTGATGGGGATCGAACGTCCTATCCCGAGCAGGGCGGCGGACCGCAGTACGCGGTGTTTGATGCACTGGATAACAGTAACTACACAGAGGATATCCTTTCACTGGGCTGGGGCGCGCAGCTGTCCGAGCGCTGGCGCAGCACGGTAACCGGGAGTCGCTTTGGGCAGGATGAGCGCTACCATTCGCCGGGCATCTTCCCGTATTTCGAGGTGCCCCCCAATGCGGCGGATACCGACTTTACGCGTGATCAGCTGCAGTGGCTCAACACGCTGCACATTGCCCCGGGCTACGAGGCGAGCCTGGGAGCGGATATGCGCCACGAGGATGGCCAGAGCCGTGGCTATATCGAGTACTTCGGCGAGCAGAACCCCACGGATTTCGAGCTGGATCGCGATACGCGCGGCGTCTTTGCCGATCTCTCCGCCACACCGCTGGCAGCACTGTTGTTGCACGGCGGCCTGCGCCATGACGATCCGGATGGCTTTGCTGGCGAAACCTCGGCGCAGGCCGGGGTGAAATACGCAGTGGGCGGCGGTGTCTCCCTCGCGGCCAACTGGGGTGAGGCCTATAAACTGCCCAGTTTTTTCGCGCTTGGCCATCCGCTGGTGGGCAATCCCGACCTGCAACCGGAGCAGAACGAAAGCCTCGACCTGGGTGCGGCCTGGCAGGCGAGCGATGCGCTGCGCCTGGCGGCCACCTGGTTTGAGAATGACTTTCGCGACCTGGTAGATCTCGACATTGAGAGCTTTCGCAACGTGAATCGCAACAGTGTGCAGACCAGCGGCGTGGAGTTACAGGCCGACTGGCAGCCGCTGGCCGCGCTCAGCCTGCGCAGCCAGGCCACCTACACGGATATCGATGTCAAAAATGCGGACACTGTGCTCACCGGCCGTCCCCAGTGGACGGCCAGCGTGGTGGCCCAGTGGCAGATTGCCGCGCACTGGAATACCGCGCTGGACTACCTGTATAGCGGGCAGCAGTGGGCAGCCTCCCGCCACACGGGCGCCCAGGTAACAGAGCAACTGGATGACTACCACCGTCTGGACTGGGTGTTGCACTGGCAGCTGGCACCGGCCTGGCAATTGCAGTGGTCGGTGGACAACCTGCTGGATGAGAACTACGCAACTGCCGTGGGCTTTTACGCCCCCCGGCGGGAGATACGGATTGGTGTGCTGTTCAGCAACAACTGATGAGCAGCCTGCAGGGTTGGGAATACAATCGAGGCTGGCTTGCGGGGCGTCGAGCGCAATTTACGATTTCGCTTTTGCCAGTTCCCACTTGAGACGGTCTATGCGCTGCTGCACCGTCTTCAGATCCTCCTCGGCTTTGTGCAACTGATCGAAAATGGCCTCAATGGTGGCCTCTTCAGACTCTTCGGCGGCATAGGTCGTGGGTTTGCCGCGCAGGTAATCATTGACCCGGTTATGTAACGATTTCTCGTCCTTTTGCTGCAGTTCCATTGCCCCTCCCGTTGTCAGATTTTGCTCCGGCGTGTCGCGCAACATCGACTGTGACTGTTTTCTGCGTAGACGAACGTTATCAAGTTGCCAAAAGTGTTTTCAAACGTAACGTGCCCGCTCCGCCGGCGACGAGTGCACGCCGTGATTCCCCAGCAATAATCAGGCCACAACGAGAAAAGACACTGAAGCCGAGGGCTAGAGGTCAACAACACTCTCTGCTCTCAAGCGGCGTGTAAAAATTCCCGACACGTTTTTTGGCTATTCTTGCACGGTTGCGAGATTGGGATGTACCAAATCCCCGCCCGTTGAGTCCGGACTGTTGTCGCCTGTAGCTTTCTCATTTCTCGAAAATAACGGGAAGTTCCTCCAGTCCGCGCAACAGGATATTGGGCATGTACTCCAGTGCTTCCGGTGCGCAGTTCAGGCGCATGGCCGTGGTGCCGGCAAACAGTTTTTCCCATGCAACGGTCATTTCCAGTCGGGACAGGTGCTGGCCTATACACACGTGGGTGCCATAGCCGAAGGCGATGTGGCGCTTGGCATTGTCGCGCGTCACGTCGAATTCCATCGGTGCGTCGAACTGGGTTTCGTCGTGATTGGCCGAGAAGTACTTCAGTAATACCATGCTGCCCCTGGGTATATCGACACCACCGAGGGTGTGGTCAACTTTTGTCATGCGCCACATATTGGACGTCGGTGAGGCCAGGCGCAGTGTCTCCTCCACCAGATTGGGAATGAGCGAGCGGTCCTTGCGTACCGCCGCTTCCTGTTCCGGGTTAAGGCAGAGCTGCCGGATGCCCTCGGCCAGTGTCGCGGTGGTGGTTTCATTGCCGGCGACCAGGAACTGCGTGCAGTGGCCCAACTGTTCCTCGATAGTCAGTGGGCGGCCATTGATACTGGCGTGCGCCACCAGATTGAGCAAATCGTCCCTGGGGTTGGCGCGGCGCTCATCCAGCGCCGTCACAAACCAGTCATACTCTTCTTTTACCGCGGCATGGGCGTTGAGCAGGGCCTGTTTGTCGGACACCTGGGACAGCACGGTGACGTTGGCCACGGTCCACCTGAAGGCCTCGTTGAACAGCTCCAGCGGTATGCCCAGCACATGCATGATCATGGACAGCGGCAGGGGGCGGGAAAACTTCTCGATAAAGTTGTAGGGCTGCCCGGCAGGAATTTCGCTCACCAGTCGCTCGGCCAGGTCGCTGACCCACGGCCTGTATTGCTCAATGTTCCTGGCCAGGAAGAAATCCCTGACGATGTCGCGGTAGGCCTTGTGCTCCGGGTCGTCCACCGTCAGCAGTGTGCCCTTGCCCAGATTGTAGGTTTTGGCCATGGCCGCTTTGATATCCGGATCGAGCGCTGTGGCCGAGCCCAATGCCAGGGTGAACTCATTGGAGAACACCGCATCATTCTTGTGCGCTTCGCGCACCAGGTCGTAAGTGGAGACCACGTAAACACCCGATGCCGGGTCGCGGTAGACAGGTGCTTCATCGCGCAGGGTTTTATCGTAGTGATAGGGGCATTTCAGCGTAGCGGTATCAAACAGCGGCATATCCGCGAGGGCGCGGTGGTCATTGGCGGTGGGTGCGGTCACGGTTCATCCCCGTTAGCAAAGTGGAGGGGAAGTATGGGATGTTAAAATAAAACAGTCAATCCTGACTTTATTATTGCCTTGCGCGACCACGGTTACTGACCACTACCGCTAAAGCCGGGGCAGGTGATTGGTGGCCTGTAACACATGGACTGGCTGCTGTTGCCATTACAACCGTGATCGATTGTGGAATAATGCGCGGCTTCTTCCCCTGAGCAGTCACACCGCGCATGACGGTATCGCCAACGCTACTACTCGTATTCTATTGTCTGGCCATCGCGGGATTTTCGCTGATGGGCGGCATGTTGCCCACCTTGATCAGGATGACGCACACCCGCACCCAGGTGGTGATGAGTCTCGTTTCGGGACTGATGCTCGGCGTGGCGTTCTATCATCTGCTGCCCCACAGTGTGGCCCTGGTGGGCGGTTCACGTGGTGTGGATACCACGGTCTGGTGGTTGATGATCGGCCTGATTGTCATGTTGCTGCTGCTGCGCGTGTTCCATTTTCACCAGCACGATTTCAGTAAGGAAGAAGGGGTGCAGCACGACCATCACCACCAGCACCATGAGCATGACAGCCCCGTGCACGGCCTCAGTTGGGTCGGCCTTGCGCTTGGCCTGGCAGTGCACACGCTGATCGATGGCGTGGCCCTCGGCGCGGTGATGCATGCCGGAAGCGTGGCGGGCGGCCTGATCGGAATCGGTGTGTTTCTCGCCATTTTCCTGCACAAACCACTGGATGCCATGTCCATCGTCACGGTGATGGAGGCCGGCGGCTGGAGCAGGCAAGCACGCGTCCCGCGCCAATCTGGTATTTGCTCTCATGTGTCCATTGGGAGCGCTGCTGTTTTTCTTCGGCGTGGATGTGGTGGCAGACAATCGCAACCACATGGTGGCTGCCGCGCTGGCTTTTTCGGCGGGAGCATTTATCTGTATCGCCCTGAGTGACCTGCTGCCCGAGGTGCACTTCCACAGTCACGACCGCGCCAAGCTGACCCTGGCTTTTCTGCTGGGGATTGTTGTCGCCTACGGGATTGGCAGTGTGGAACCGGCCGGTTCCCACTCCACCGCGCAGGAGTCGGAGGCAGTGCAGCATGGTTAAACGCGTTATTTACCCGCCGGTCTGGCTGCTGCTGGGCCTGATTGCGATCTTCGTTTGCAATGAGTACTTTCCCGGCCCGCGTTTTACCAGCCTGGCGGGACAGCTTGTCGGCGGCGTGTTCATTATCATCGGACTGCTGTTGCTGGTGCTTGCCAACGGCTTGTTTACCCGCGCGGGAACGGGCGTCATACCGTTTCGGAATGTGTCCGCGCTGGTGACCGACGGGATTTTTCGCTATACGCGCAATCCCATGTACCTCGGTATGGTGGCCGTGCTGTTGGGCTGCGCCATAACAGTTGGCGCCAGCGTGCCACTGTTTATTCCCCTGCTGTTCGCGGTCTATCATCGAGATGCGCTTTATTCGGCCCGAAGAAGCGATGCTGCGGGATTTGTTTCCGGAGCAGTACCCGGCCTATTGTCGCCGCGTCAGGCGTTGGATTTAGCCGTAAAATTGTCTAAGCTGGCAAGGTCTGGCACATAACCGTCGCATTGTGGGGCGCGCGAGGGCAACTGTTGGTTCAACCATCCGGGAGAGAGTATGAATAAGACAATTGTTGCTGGACTATGCCTTCTGGTGCTGGCTGGTGCGGTAATGCCGGCGCTGGCCCAGGATCCCCCGAGGTGTCTGGAATGCCATGAACCTGCCGAGGACTGGGCGGGAATGACAGTCGAAGAGATTATGGCCGCCGCCAAAAAGCCCGATAACAAGCGACACGAGCCTAACCAGGCGCTCACCGACGAACAACTGCGACTGATTATCGCGGAATTGCTGCCGCAGTAGTCTCAGTCCACCCCGCCAGATGAGCGGTAACGATGCTGGCCAAAGCGGCAATATGCTGCGGTGAGCTGTTCAGGCAGGGGATGTACTCATAGCGCTCACCACCTGCCGCGAGAAAATAGTCGCGGTTTTCCACTGCCAGTTCCTCCAATGTTTCCAGGCAGTCAGCGGCAAAGCCCGGGCAGATCACCTGTACCGCTTTGACACCCTGGGCCGGCAGCGCCTTTGAGGGTCACATCGGTGTAGGGTTTCAGCCACTCCTGTCGGCCAAAACGCGATTGGAATGTAGTTTGGTAGTCGCTCTCCTGTAACCCCAGTTCTGCTGCCACCAGGCGCGAGGTCTTCAGGCACTCGCAGTGGTAGGGGTCACCCTCATCCAGATAGCTTTGCGGCACACCGTGATAGGAAAATAACAAGCTGTCGGCGCTGCCGTGCGCCATCCGGTAGGTTCGCACGCTGTCGGCCACTGCGCTGATATAGGCAGGGTGATCGTGATAGTGACTGACAAAACGCAGTTCCGGCAGCCAGCGTCGCTGCGTGAAATCGGCGGCCAGTGCGTCGAAGGTCGAACCAGTGGTGGCCCCGCTGTACTGCGGATACAGTGGCAGGACCAGCAATTGTCGGACGCCGCGCTGGAACATCCCCTGCAGCACATCGGGAATGGACGGTGCGCCGTAACGCATGGCGAACTCCACGATCACCCGGTCACCGAACTGGCGGGCCAGGGTTTCGCGCAGTGCGTCTGGCCTGGTCCTGTGTATGAAAGAGCAAGGGCGAGCCGCGGTCTGTCCAGACACTGCGATAAGAGGCGGCGGAGCGGGCGGGGCGGATATTGAGGATGACCCCGTGCAGGATAAACCACCAAACCAGCCGCGGCACTTCCACCACGCGGGGGTCCGACAGGAACTCCTGCAGATAGGCCCGCAGTGCTTTCCTTTCAGGGGCCCGGGGCGTACCGAGGTTGGTGAGCAGGATGCCGACGCGAGGCGCCTGCTCGTGGTTGAAATTTTCAGTGCCAATATATTTCATGCTGGGCACGATATACGTTTGCCCGGTCAATGCCAAGTAGCGTCGCTCCCGTCGCCAGCGGCGGGAGCGTTGGATTCACTGCGGTATGGCAATCAGGGTATGGCGTGCACCTCGGTCACATCGGCCACCCTGCCGCTGGCGTGGCAGACGTTGCAGGTTTCCACCACCTTACCGCTGTCCAGCGCCCCCTGGGTGGTGTTGAAGCTGCCGCCGTTGGCAACCATGTGGGCGCCTGCCTCCTCGCCGTCGTGGCAACTGGAGCAAACCGCCGTCGTTGGCGAGATGACTGTGTCGTCAACCGGGCTCTGCAGATCTACGCCAGTGTTGATACTGCTGCCCAGCACACCGGAGGCGAGTGGCAGGGTATAACCGGTAGCTGTGTGGCAGGCGACACAGTTGGCCAGGTTGCCCGGGTATTGGACTTCCTCTTCATTGAAGATATAAGTGTTGAGGCCGCGGAAGCCAACGATCTGCAGTGGGTTTTCGCGTATCCCCGCTGCGTGTATGCCGTGGATCATCCGCTTGAAGTCGATGGACTCCTCCCGCTTGCCATCCGTGGGTGGGGTGGCGGCGATCTCCCGCACCGCGCGGTCCGTGTTGCGCGGGTTGTGGCAGGTGACGCAGCTGTTGATATCGTCGGTGCGGTTACTGCCGTGCAGGCTGAGCACCTGGTGGCAGGACAGGCAGTTGTCCAGTTCGACGGAGGTCCGCCGCGGTACTGCCTTGCCATCGGGTTCGTCGATGGAAAAGAAGGAATGGACGTTGGTCAGTGGTACCTGCGCGGGCGCTGCGCCTTCCTCCAGTGCCAGTGCCAGGCGTCCCTCGATCACCGCTGCGCCACTGCCGGTGGCAGGTATAAACGGCCGTTGACTGCCATCGGGGATGGCCAGCGGCATGGTGATGTTGTAGCTGCCATCGCCATTGGGGACCGCTTCCTTCAGTGCATTGGCAGCGACGGAACTGGCATCCTCGGCGCCGTTGCCGGTATTGGTGTAATCCCGGGTGTTCCAGGCCATGCGCACGTTCAACGAGGCGCCGGTAAAGACCGGGTCGGTCAGGATGTCATAATCCTCGCCAGTCTGCGGATTGCTGAGCTTGAAGGTTATTACCGGTTTTTCACCCTGCGTGCTGTTGTCCACTCCCAGAATCTGGGCCATGAAATCCTTGCTGGCTGCGACCGAAAGTATCTTGTGGCTGCTCTGGATACTGCCGGCGATGCCTCCCAGTGCATGGCAGCTGGCGCAGTTGGAGTCATCCGTCTGGCCACCGGCATGGGTGGAGAAATCCACATCATCATGGCAGCTGCCGCAGGCGGCCTGGGTGGCGTAAACCGACCAGTTATCGCCCTGGGAGGTTAACGTGAGGTAATCCAGTCCAGCTCCGGTGGCACTGCCCGCATGGCAGTTCACGCAGTTGCGGATGTCCTGCGGAAAGCGTACATCGGAAAAGTCATTGATACTGTCCCGAAAGCCGTAGATCACATACGGCTCACCCGCCTGCACACTGGGCAGGTTGGCGCCCCTGTGGATTTTGTGGATCATCACCTTGAAATCGACTGTATTGGTGCTGTTGGGGTCGACTGAACCGGCGTTGTGGCAACTTACGCAGTACTTGACCTCCTGGCGGCCGCCGCCGTGCACGGCGAGCGGGTCGTGGCAGCGGTTACAGTTCGCTGTAGCCGCGATATCCATGGTGAAGATGTTGTCAGTCGCCCCGGTGGCCGGTACCCAGTCGTAATTGGGGTTGGCTTTGCCGGGCGCGTTGTCGAACTGGATTGCCACCCGGTGGGTGAGATTGGGGTTGTAGCTGAGATCCAGCCCCTGTGCCTGAGCCTGGGCCAGAATGTCTGCCGGCAGATCTGTCAGGCTGGTGGCGTAGCGGTAGCTGTACTTGCCATTACCCAGGTTGGTGAATTCGCCGCTGCGCTCGGAGGTGGCCTGCAGCTCCGGCACAGTGCCCGGGCCTACGCCTGGCTAGAGCGATCACATTAATATAGGACTGCCAGGTGCCGGTCAGGTTACCGAGCGGGCTTGATTCAAGTTTGGACACGACGAATCGCACGTCGTTGAGCGTCAGGTCGGTAATTGCGATGTTATTGGCATCACTGAGCTGGAACTCAATGACAGGTTGTTTCGCGTCGTTCAGTGTGGCGGCGGTAATGAAGGCATTAAGCACCTGTGCCTGCGCGTAAGGATTCACCGGAGGCGCCGGTGGAATGGGTTCCGGGGGTATCGGCTGGCCGGGAGGTGGCGGTCCTGGTTGCACGCCCGGGGCGCTGTTGCCGCCACCTCCGCCGCCACAGGCGACAAGGAGACCTACGAGGCCTGCCAGAATCCAGTTGCGTGTCACTGTAAGCATTGTTTTCTTCTCCCGGGCCTTACTGCCAGCTATAAATTACTGACGCGCCCACATAATGAATATCTTCGTTCGGGTTGGTCTGTCCAAAGGTCAGTACCCTGGCGATGGTATTTGCCTGTACACCCTCCCACGCCCAATCGTCGGTGGTGTAAGCGTAGTACTGGTAATCCAGTTGCAGGGACAGGTTGTTCTGCAGGTGCCAGATGCCGCTGGCCTGCAGGTGGTGCAATTGCGTGTTGACATTGGGCAGGTCGGAGGCGCTGGCACTGGCCCCGGGCTGTGTCGTAATGTCCTGCTCAGCCCTGGTATCGACAAAGCTGTAGTCCAGATTCACTTCCATGTCTGGCGCACACTGCCACTGCATGTTGGCCCCGAGGGTGACACTGGTGTCGGTCGCGTTAATATCCCAATCCTGCTGCGGGTCGCTGGCCTGGGGCAGCGGCGCATAAATTACAAAAGCATTTTTTTCCTGCCCGCCGCGAAACGTGCGGCTGCTCTGGTCGCCCTGGTAGTTGTCGTAGCCGGTGTAAACACTGCCCGACAGACTGTTCGACACGGTGTAGCTCACGCTGAACTGGGCCCGTTGCCAGTTGGACTCGGTCAGGCCCAGATCGCTCTGGTCGTAGTTGTCATCGCGCGACAGCAGGTTGAGGTTCAGGTTCCAGCGCTCGCTGGGCAGGTAGCTCAAATCGGCGCCGCCTTCCCAGCGCTCACGATTGGCCATGTAATACTGCATCAGCAGGGGGTGGTTGGTATAACGCTGGTCATCGGGCGTGAGGTTGATCAACTGCGTGTCCAGCAGAGCATAGTAGTCCTGGGCCCATTCGTAGGTGTCTGCGACCCGGTCCGCATACTCCACATGCACATTCGAGCTGAAGTTCGGCCAGGGCTGCACCCGGTATTTGACGGTGTAGCGATCTTCTTCAGTCTTGTCGACGGCGGCATTGCGCCGTTCCACTTCCTCGTATGCGTATTCAAAGCCCAGTTTACTGTGCCGGGGCAGGCGATAGCTGGCTTCAAACCCTGCAGTTTGTGAAGTCAGGTCATGAGTGGTGTTATACACCGTCTCCGGTGAATTCGGCTGGTTGCTGCCGTCACCACGCACGTAGAGATAGCCATTGCGATCAGCGTCATAATCGCGGTCGCGCAGTTTGTAGAACACTTCGGTATTCAGTTTGGTCATCGGGTTCAGCAGCAGGCTGATGTTGCCGGTGCTGGTCGCGACCTCGCCGTTAAAGTCGTTCTGCGGCACTGGCACAGTAACCAGCAGCGCCTCGTTGACGGTGTAGTCCGCATAGCTCTGGTCCTGGGAGGCGAGAGCGTAGCTGCTGTCAAATTGCAGGCGGGCCCTGGCGGAAAAAATGTAGTTTCCGCTCAGGCGGCCGCTGGCCTGCTCATTGTCCGGTGCCAGGCCCAGTCCGCCGGCGCCATTGGGGTAGGCCACGTTGGGGCCATAGGAGTTGTAGGGGTTCTGCCACACCAGCAGGTTGTCGTCATTATTGAAATCCGAGTAGGCCAATTGCCCGTTCAGGTGCAGTCGCTCATCATCGTAACCCAGGCCCAGGTCGAACTCCGTGGTGCCGTAATCCACCGGTGAGCGCAGCAGCACCGCATCCGCCGCCGCACCGTTGAGGTAAATGGCCGCGCCGGTATCGCCATGCCCCTCTTTTTCTTCATAGGACAGGTGGCTGTCCATACGCCAGTTGTCATTGAGTTTGGCGTCAACACCGACAAATACCTTGTCCCTATTGAGTATGCGGTCGAAATCACGCAGGGAATCGTTGAGGGTGACGAAATCAGCCGTGGTCTGGCCGCTGACCCAATTCCTCGGCAATACCTGGTTGACGTTGCCCTGAAAGGGCGTCTGGCCGCTATCGTTACGCACCTGCTGTTGCGAATCGAAACCCATGGTAAGGCGCAGGTGGTCTGCCCTGCCCCAGGTAAGTTTCCCTTCGCGGGTATCCAGGCCCAGATTAGACATGGACAGCTGCCAGTAATTGTCGCTGCTGTGAAAATCCTGCCATTGCAGGTCGCCGATAAGGGTGGGGCCCTGCTTGCTGAGCCCGTTGTACTCCCCGAACATGTAGTTATCGTCACTGGTATAGCCCAGGCCGAATTGCGCGGTGCCGGAATAGTCCGATTTCCAGGTGGTTGGCAAGGGGCGGTTTTCCAGGGCCAGGGGCGTGGCGGGGCTGGTGTCATCGACCGCCTCTTCGGCTGTCTGCGCCAGCGCGGCGCAGGTTGCCATCACCAGGGCGCTGGCGGCGCTCAAAAGCCAGGGCAGGCGGCGGTTGTTCATCGTGTCAAACGCGCCCCTGACGGATGATTGGAACCATGCACCTGGCTGTGACAGTTGAGGCAGTTCTTGGCCAGGACATTCTGGTTCGCGGTGCCTCCCGCCAGGCCCTCGCTGCCGTAGGGCACGCTGGGGTGGAAGGCTGCAGCATGGCACTGCTGGCACAGCGCCGGGCCTCTGGCGGTCAGCAGGCGGGCATTGACCGAGCCGTGTGGTCGATGGCACAGGGAGCAGTCCTCCGCGGCCGGCGGGTGCTCCCACAGAAACGGACCGCGCTTGTCCTGGTGGCAGCTGAAGCAATTGTCGTTGAGTGTGGCCTGGTGCAGGTCCGCGTCACCCAGACCGCCGTGCGGGTTATGGCAGTCGGTGCAGCCAGTTTTGCCCTCAGTGATGGGATGGCGCGAAGGCAACTGCAGTTCCGCTCGAACCTGTGTATGGCAAGTCAGGCACAGCTGTTGCGATGCGCTGTCGTCCAGTGCCGCGTCGTGCGCCTGGTGGGCCTTGTGACAGTCGTTGCAGCCCAGGTTTTCCTGCTGGTGCGCGCTGCCCGCCCAGAGCAACTGAGCGCCATTTTTGTGGCAGGCCTGGCAGCTGGCGTTGCGTGTTTCCACTGCGGAGGGCCACCGGGGCCCGAAACTGACATCGGGCGGAGTTTTTTTGCCCCTGCGATCGTGCGCCTCACTGGGACCGTGGCAGGCCGTGCAGGCGGCGGCGCCGCCACCCTGCAGAGAACTGTGCGCAGTATTGAAAATGGCGTGAACCGGCGAGTCTGCATCCGCCTTGTGACAGTCCAGGCACCCCGGCCCTTCCTGCGCCCATACGCCGCTGTCGGCCAGCAGCCAGGCACAGGCGATAATCAATGCTTTAAGGTGCTTGCCTGACATCGTCGAATTACCCTGCGGTACAGTTCTTATCATTTACGCCGATACCTGGTTCAGTATCGGCTAATATTTGCCCTGTTTGCACGCCCTTGATGCTGCCTCTGTAAAGCTTTTTGATCCAGATCAAGCTTGCCAGTCGCTAATGTTCCCGCTCAACTGTCCGGGTGTGCTATGCCCTCGTGGCAATCGATACAGGATTTGTCTTTAACACGCTTGGGCTGGTGGAATCTCTGCGCCATTTTGGATTGCAATTCAGTCAACATGTGCTCCGGCTGATGGCAGTTACGGCACTCCTGCGACTTGTTGGCCTGCATACGGGCAATTTCTCGCTGCTTCATCACCGGCAGATGGGCCGCATACTCCTCCGGCGTGTCTATCACCCCGATTATCGATCCCCACACTTCCCTGGCCGCTATCACCTTGCGGGTTATTCTAGGCACAAACTCCTTGGGTACGTGGCAGTCGGAGCAAGTAGGCCGCACCCCGCTGGCATTGTTGAAGTGGGCGGTCTTTTGCAATTGGGCATAGGGATTGTCCCGCATCTCATGGCAGCTGATACAGTATTTCTCGGTACTGATGGCGTGCAAGCCTGTGTCGAAAGCGATCACTGCCAGTATGCCGAGCATCAGGCCGATGCCGACGAGGGCCAGAATAGAATGCGAGGGAGACGGACGCAGCAGTTTTTTCAGCCAGCCCTTTTTCTTGGTTTCGGACATCGTTCCGTCATTCCTGAACTAGTGAGGCCAACAGTTTCAACCTGCACACTATGCTATGGGTTCATCAATTTAATGCCTGGGACAGGGAATTGCCAATCGCGCGAGGTATTTTTTTCTTCAGGCGAGGAGTGTGTCCAGCACCACTGCGACGAGGAACAGGCTGGTGAACCTGCGTGTATGGCTGAAGGCGTGGGCGGAGAACCACAGTGGCCAGACATCGGGGGGATAATCGGCCGGCGGCGTCGCCGGTTTCGCCTGTCGGAATACACGCAACAGTCGCGGCAGCGCGGGCACATTGATGAGCACCAGCAGCAGCGGCCAGCTGAAACTGCCCGTCAGTACCAATGCGATGCACAGCAGGTACTGCGCGCCGATCATGCCCACCACCGCGTGGCGCGCCAGATGCTCACCGATAATGACTGGAAGGGTATTGACCCCTTTGCGCCGGTCCGCCTCCAATTTGTCGGTGTGCTTGCCGAACAGGACGGTGGTGGGCCCCAGGGCGAACACGAGACTGATCCAGGTGACATCGGCGCTCCACGTGCCGGCCATTACATAGTAGGTGCCGCCGACCATCAGCGGACCCCACACCAGCAGGACCGCGGGCTCGCCCAGGCCGAAGTATTTCAGCGGCCAGGTGTAGAACAGGACAAAGAAAGCGCCGGCCAGCATCAGGTTCAGGGTCAGGCCGCTGCGCTGGAAAATGAGCCAGCCGCCCAGGGCCAGCGCAATGCCGGCGGTCACACCCAGGTAGCGCCAGAACTGCCGTGGACTCATCAGGCCGTCTTCCAGCACGTGCACGCCGTACTGGTTGCGATAGTAGTTGTCCTTGTCGATACCGCGCCGGGAGTCGGTATAGTCGTTGAGCAGGTTGTTGGTTGCGTGCGCGAACAGCAGGCCCAGTAAGGTGGCCAGCCACAGGTTCCATTGAAAGACGCCTGAGCGCCAGGCCATGAGCCCGCCCAGCGCCGCCGCAGTAAACGTCATGAACAGCACGGAGGCCCGGCAGGCGATCAGCCACTTGGCCACCGGATCCAGCGTCTGCCACTCGCTGTGCGACAGCTTGGGCATCTGGTCCAGGGCGCGGCCCCACATCTTTACGTCAATCATGGTCTGGCGGTTTTCCTTCGTGGCTGACACTTTGTTATGCGTGGGTGTACCGCGCAACGTCACGTTCCGATAGTGTAAGACTACCCAACTTGGACAGTGACTGCGAGCATTGCAGTCAATTGTTAACAGCCGTGCCGATGGCGCGAGTGCTTTTGGACTGTCCAGCTTACGGCCATGGATGTTACTTACACTTGGGGACATTTACAGGCCTGTGGGCTATTCTGTTCGCACGCATTCAAACGGAATAATTGCCATTTTTAATGGCGTTGGCAATTTCCGTACTGCATTCCAGACGAGGGAAGTTGTCATGCATACGCAACAGTTGAGCAACTGGACGCATGACCACGTGTTCAGCCAGGACGAACAGCGTGCGGGCGAGAAGCGCACCATCGTCATTGTTGTTCTCACTGCCATGATGATGGTCGTTGAAATAGCCGCCGGTGTGATTTACAGCTCCATGGCGCTGCTGGCGGACGGCCTGCACATGGCGTCCCATGCCACCGCGCTGGGGATTGCCGTCTTCGCCTATGTAGTGTCAAGGCGCCTGGCCGCTGACCGGCGCTTCACGTTCGGGGTCGGCAAATTCAATAGCCTGGCCGGGTTTGCCAGTGCGGTGATGCTGATGGGTTTCGCATTGGTCATGGCGATCGAGAGTACCGACCGCCTGATCAATCCGCTGGCCATTTCCTTTGACCAGGCGTTGATTGTGGCCGTCGTTGGTCTCGTGGTGAATGCCGTCAGTGCCTGGGTACTGATGTCGACCCCGCACGAGCACGATCATGCGCACGACCACGACCACGACCATGACCACGGGCATACTCACCACGGGCATGATCACAACCTGCGCGCCGCCTACCTGCATGTACTGGCGGATGCGCTGACCTCGCTGCTGGCGATTGTGGCGCTGCTGGCGGGCAAGTATATGGGCGCCGGCTGGCTGGATCCCGCTATGGGTATCGTGGGCGCGGCACTGGTCGCGCGCTGGTCATGGGGCCTTATTCGCGACACGGCGCAGGTGTTGCTGGACCGGCAGGCCGATGACGCGAAGCTGGCTGTGGTGCGCGCAGCGATCGAAGGCAGCTCGGCAGACCGGATCACCGATCTGCACCTGTGGAGTATCGGGCATGGCATCTTCGCGGCAGAGATCGCCATCGTCAGTGACGAACCCAGAACACCTGACTATTATAAATCGCAGATTCCACCGCAACTGGATATCGTCCACGTTACGGTGGAAATACAACATTGCGCAGACCATTAAACTGAATTTTCTCTGGCAAGTTCATTTCACTTGCACAGCAACGATGTCTGGAAGTATCGAGGTTGCCAACGCCTCCCGGGCAGCCTGATCACCCAGTAGTTCGGACGCAAAAAAAAGCATGCCGTAAGTGGCGGTGATATCGCGCGCCAGTGCATTGTCGATATACGTAAATGGCTCGCCAGTTACCGTCTGGCGCACACCATTACCGCAGCCGGCATTGAATTGGGGAACGATGCCCGCGATATCAGAAAATGACCAATGTCCTGCATCGGCGATTTCGATCTTCCACGCGGGACCCGCTGCCGCTGCAAAGTTCGCACGCATAAATACATTACCCAAGGTGCCGATACTGTTGTCTTCCTTGGCCACCATAAACAACATCGGTTCTGCAATTTTGGCGACAGCAACACCAGGGAATACAGGATTCTCGACTGGTGCGGCAATGATTAACCCTGCCTTAAAACGCGGGTCATCCTGCAGGATCTTGCCTGCGGTAACCGCGCCATAACTGTGCCCCGCAACTGCAACCCGTGCTGCATCAAATCGCCCTTGCAACGATTCTGGCAGTGCCTGCGAATTATCCGTGAGTAATTCATCCAGCACTGCCGAGACGTCACTGGCCCGCGTGGCCAGGTATTCCACATTCAGCATAGCGCCCGTATCAAACAGTGTATTGCGCGCGTGGTCCGGTGCCGCCACGGCGATGCCATGGCTCGCCAGGCGCTCGGCCAGGGAAAAAGACGAATAGCGCGTGCACTCATAGCAATGCGAGAACACAACCAGCGGCCACTTGGCCGGGCTGGACGCAGGCTGCGGCGCCCGACTGGAGGAAGTATCACGCCGCGTACACTGCGGTGGAACATTTCCCAACAGTGCGGTCAATGCATCGCGTTCGGCTTCGTCGATCGCAAAATCGAGGATCGATTGCGTGTCCTGCGCGCTGGCTGCGGGATACCAGATTTCAACATTCAGCACCCGGCCTTCAGCTGCGTTCATGACGGTGATCGTCTGGTTGCCGACCGGATAGGGGCCCATCTCGTCGTAGCTGTAGGTTTGAGGAGCATTATTCGGGTTATCGCTGCCATTTGAGCAGGCAGCGATACCCAGTGGCAAACACATGACCAGACCAGCACACAGTATGGACTTCAGCATATCGACTCGCTTTTCAGGGGTGGGTATCCGGGCTGCATTCAACTGAGCGGCCATGCTACTATAATTCGACGTTGAGGAGACAATCATGCCGTACAAATGCATATCAATCGACGAAGCCAAAGTGCTTATCGACCAGGGCGGTGCCACCATTGCGGATGTAAGAGACGCCGGCGCGTTTCTTGCCAGCAGTATCGAAAACGCAATCAATATCCAGCAGGACAATGTCGACGAGTTTTTAGCGACTGCCGATAAAGACAAGCCACTGATCGTCTACTGTTACCACGGCCATTCCAGCAAGGGCGCGGCCGACTATTTTTTCAGCCAGGGCTACAAAGAGGTTTACAGTGTGGACGGCGGTTATGAAGCCTGGCGCTTGAAGTACTAGGGCGCGCTTGACAGGGAGAGGGACCTATTTGATGTTTGACGACAAAGAACTGGCAGAGGAAGCCGATGACTGACTACCTGCTGCGGGCGTCCGCGCTACAGGGCTTCCGTGAAACCATGCAGGAACTGAATGCAGATGCTGATCTCCTGCTCCAGCGCGCCGGGTTGCTGGACGCTCTTGAGGATCCGGCATCCTGGATTTCCTACCGTAAGTTCCTGGTGTTGCTAGAGGATGCTCGCCAGATGACCGCATGCCCGCATTTTGGCCTGCAGCTTTCGCGCCACCAGGGCATCGGCATGCTTGGAACGATTGGCTTCGTGATGCAGCAGGCACCCGATTTACGCACCGCCATCGAGGCGTTGACGAAATATTTCAGCCACCACAACCAGGGGGCGCTGGTGTCACTAAGCGAGGCGGACGGACTGGCCCACTGGAGCTTTACCTGCAAACTGCAGGGCAACGCGCCCACCTGGCAACAGGAGGACCTGGCAGCAGGCGTCGGACTAAATCTGCTGCGACTGCTGTGCAAACATGATTGGCGTCCCCACGCCCTCTACCTGGCCCATGCATCCACCAGGGACACGCGTCCCTACAAGCTGCGTTTTAACTGCCCGGTATTTTTTTCCTGGTACACCACCCTCATGACCTTCGATGCGGCCCTTCTCGATGCGCCTATCAGTGCGTCCAACCATGACCTGCACCGCATACTTCAGGACTATTTGAACAACCTCAAGCAAACCTTTCCCGACGATTACTGCAGCCAGGTCCGATATTTAATCCAGCAAGCCATGGCAGCCGGCGACTGTTCAATAGAACGTGTGGCAGACTTCCTTGCCGTGAACAAACGAACATTGCAGCGGCAACTTCGGGAACACGATACAAGTTACAAGGCGCTGCTTGAGGAAGTGCGCTTCGATTTGGCGCGGCGCTACCTGCGGGAATCAGGCGGCTCGCTGACGACCCTGGCCGATATGCTCTGCTATTCGGAACTGAGCGCGTTTTCAAATGCTTTCAGAATCCGTTTTGGCATGTCACCCAGGGAATGGAAGAAGCAGGAGTTGTGTACAGCGCAGTAACGGCCGCCTACTGCGCGTAGGTCGCTTCGCGTTCAGGCGATCCGGATGGCGGAAAAACGCATCAAATCCATATCAGGTAAGCGCCTGTCGGTGCTGTCGTCGAATTCGCAACTATTTGGCACTGGATATCAAGTTTGGCGAGCAGAATCGGCCTATGTTTGCGGCGCGCCCAGCGGGGAGTGAAGTGTTCCCTTCGTGTAGGGCGGAGACTGCGTGTATGTAGCAGGGGTAATCTGATGAGAACAAGGCTTCTGTTAGTAATTCTTGGTATTGGCCTGATAACAGCCGGATGCTCGAACGACAACAACGATAACGATACTCCTGGCGGGCCTTGCGCCCCGTGGATGGATACGAGCCTCCAGCCTGAAGCGCGCGCACAGGCGCTGGTGGCGGCCATGACGCTGGAACAGAAAATCGACCAGACGCATGGGCATGAGCCCAAGGAAGATTTTCGCGTGGTGTTGGGAGTCAGTGAACTGTGCATCCCGAGCCTTACAGTGACAAACGGGCCGGCGGGCGTGGGGCCCGGACCACAGATACTGAACAATGTTCCGGCTACCGCGCTACCGTCGCCCCTGCTGCTGGCTTCAACCTGGGATCCACTGATGGCGCAGGAGTACGGCAATGTACAGGGCACCGAGATGCTTGCGATCGGACGCAATTTGCTGGAGGCCCCGGATGTGGACCTCGCCCGGGTGCCAGTGAACGGGCGCACGTTCGAAGCGTATGGCGAGGATCCCTGGCTCGTATCGCGCATTGCAGTGGCAAACATCCAGGCGATCCAGTCCCATGACATCATCGCCATGGTCAAGCACTTCATCGTGAACAATCAGGAGACTGACCGCAGTGTGATCGATGTGCAGGTCGGTGAACGAGCGTTGCGCGAGCTCTATATGCAGCCGTTCGAAGCCGCAGTGCGCGAGGCGAATGTCGCCTCAGTGATGTGCTCCTACAACTCGGTCAATGGCGCGTTCAGCTGCGAAAATGAGGAGATACTCACTCACATCCTCAAGGAGGAATGGGGTTTTCGCGGGTTCGTGCAGTCGGACTTCTTCGCTATGAAGTCCACGGTCAAAGCGGCCAATGCCGGCATGGATCTGGAGATGCCGGAGCCCGAGTTCTATGGTGCACCGCTGCTCGCAGCAGTCACTGCGGGATCGGTGCAGGAGTCGCGCATCGATGACATGCTGGTGCGCCGCTATAGCGAGATGTTCCGGTTCGGGCTGTTCGACCGTACGCCGACCGTATCGCCAATTCCGGTGGAGGAGCACGCAAAAATCGCTCGCAAGATCGGCGCGGCCGGCTCAGTGCTGCTGCGCAACGAGGGCAAGCTGTTGCCGCTCGATGCAACACAGCCACTGCGGGTGGCGCTGTTGGGTCCGTGGGCGACGAAGTCCGCAACCGGTGGTGGAGGCAGTTCCCACGTCAACCCGATTCGTGCTGTAACACCTGCCGAGATTATCGCGCGCAGGGTTGAGGGCACTAACGTGCAGCTCACCGTTGACGCGAACGCCACACCGGCGGTGGCCGCGCAACTGGCAGGCGCAGCGGATATCGCCGTCGTCGTGGTTGGCAGCTTTGAAAAAGAGGCTTCTGATCGGGAGAATATGTCATTACCCGATGGTCAGGATGAATTGGTCGCCGCAATCGCCGCCGCCAACCCGCGCACTATTGTTTTTTTGCACGCCGGCTCACCGGTTCTCATGCCCTGGGTCGAAGACGTGGCCGCGATTGTCGAGGGCTGGTATCCGGGAGGTGAGGATGGTGAGACCACTGCCGCGATACTGTTTGGCGATGCCTATCCGTCAGGGAAGCTGCCGATTACCTTCCCCGTGGCGCAATTGGACGGACCTGCGAACACGCCCGAGCGCTACCCGGGAGTCGATGGCAAAGTATTTTATGACGAGGGGCTGAAAATAGGGTATCGCTGGTACCAGGCGCAGAATATTGTGCCATTGTTTCCATTCGGCTTTGGTTTATCGTACACAAGCTTCAGTATGACCGACCTCTCGCTTGCGGCGACCGAGGTGTCTGCCGGAGACACTCTCGCCTTGCAGGTGCGCGTAAGCAATACCGGCGAGCGCGACGGGGCCGAGGTGGTGCAGGTGTATGTTTCCTACCCTGCGGAACTGGGTGAGCCGCCGAAGCAGCTGCGCGCCTTTCACAAGGCTGCGCTGCAACCTGGCGAATCGAAAATGGTGGATATTACCCTTGACGCTCGCGCACTGGCGATCTGGGATACAGTTACGCACAACTGGGTAGTAAAACCCGGCACCTATGAAATTCTGGTTGGAAATTCTTCCGCCAATACCCCGCTCGAAGCAACCGTGACCGTGCGGTGATTTGAAAAGGAAATCTGTATATGTCCCTGAACAAAAGTATTTTGTCGGCACTGTTGATAGCAGCCTTACCATTGGTTGCTTCCGCCGGAGAAGGCGGTAGTTCGCACGTTCTTCCTGGCGCCACTGCAACCCTGATTGATCTGCCGCCAGCAACTCCCGGCTCGTTTTTCAAGCCAATGTTTCTCCATTACAGTGGTAATGCGTCCGCTCTGACGCCAACCGCTGCGGGCCTGGTGGCAGACCTCGATGTCTCGGTTGATACGTTAGTACTCGGTGGTGGACACACCTTTGAGACACCTGTTTTGGGCGCTTATTACTCCGTCGTCGCCTTTCTGCCTTATACCTGGTTGGACTTGTCCGCCAACGTACAGCGGCCTGGCGGCCCAGTGAGTCGTTCAACAACCGTTTCGGATTTTGGTGACATGACCGTGGTCCCGATCATGCTGGCCTGGAAGACCGGCGAGTGGCAGATCGATGCCATGGTGCCGGTATATATTCCAACGGGCAGTTATGAAGAGGGCAGGATTGGCAATCCATCGCTGAATTACTGGACCTTTGATCCCAACGTCGGTATCGCCTACAACGGAAAGGAATCCGGATTCAACGCCCTGTTTCGCATGGGTTATGCGATCAATACTGAAAATAACGCCACAAACTACGAGAGTGGATCAATATTGCATGTCGAAGGCTCGGTCGAGCAGTTGATTCCAGCAGGAGAGGGCGTATTTGCACTAGGCGCCGAAGCCTTCTATTTTGACCAGGTGAACTGCGACAGCGGTTCCGGCGCCGTGCTTGGTTGCTTTGAAGGCAGGACATCGGGGATCGGCCCTGTGTTGGGCTATATCAAGCCGCTTGGCGAGCAAACGCTGGTTGTTGAATTGAAATGGCTGGCGGAACTGGATACTAAAAATCGACTTGAGGGTGATTACACCTGGCTTAGGGCAGTCTACAAGTTTTGACTGCTTTGAGGTTACGTCGACCATAATTTTAACAGTAGCAAAGGAATCAACATGACTATTTATCCTTGCTCACGACGCTGGAAATACTCGCGCTGCCTTGGCGGCTTGCTCGGCACGCTTGTTTGCTGTCGCAGCCATCGCGCAGGAAGTGCTGCCGTTTCCACCCACGCCGTCCGCTTCCACGCCGGGCTTGACCATACAGGACTCCACGTACAAGAAGCGCGTCGAGCCCAGGCGCCTGCCCGAGGATGCGCCGAACATCCTGATCATCCTGATGGATGATATCGGGCCGGCGACTGCTGCGACGTACGGCGGCGAGATCAACACGCCGACACTCGACCGCGTCGCGAAAACGGGGGTGTCCTTCAACCGGTTTCATACCACAGCGATGTGTTCGCCCACACGGGCCGCACTGTTGACCGGGCGCAACCACACGCGCGTCGGCAACGGCCAGATCGCCGCGCTGGCCAACGATTTTGATGGTTTCAGCGGAGTGATTCCGAAGACATCGGCGACCATCGCCGAAGTGCTGAAAAATTACGGCTACAGCACCGGTGCCTGGGGCAAGTGGCATAACACGCCCGAGGAGGATGTCACCAGCATGGGGCCGTTCGATTACTGGCCGACCAGTTACGGCTTCCAGTATTTCTACGGCTTTATGGCCGGCGAAGCCTCGCAGTATGAGCCGCAAATGGTGCGCAACACCGCGGCAGTGAATCCGCACGAGATCGAACGCAAGGGCTATCACCTCACCGAGGATATCGCGACGGACGCCATCAAGTGGCTGCGTGAGCAGCAGGCCTACGCGCCGGACAAGCCGTTTTTCATGTACTGGGCGCCGGGTGCCGTGCATGGTCCGCACCAGGTCATGAAGGAGTGGGCGGATAAATATAAAGGCAAGTTCGACGACGGCTGGGACAAGTACCGCGAGCGCGCGTTTGCCAACGCCAAGGCGAAAGGGTGGATTCCCGAGAACGCGCAACTCACGCCGCGCCCTGCCTCCATGGCTGCATGGGATTCGATTCCCGAGTCGGAAAAGCCCTTCCAGCGCCGTCTGATGGAAGTCTATGCGGGATTCACCGAGCACGCCGACTACAACGCGGGGCGCGTCATCGCCGAAATCGAGCGCCAGGGTAAACTGGATAACACGCTCATCTTTTACATCTGGGGTGACAACGGTTCCTCCGCCGAGGGCCTGAACGGCACTATCAGTGAGCAGCTCGCACAGAACGGGATTCCGACCACGATCCCGCAACACCTCAAGGCACTGGACGAACTGGGCGGACTCGATGCCCTCGGCGGTCCGCAGACCGACAATATGTATCACGCCGGCTGGGCCTGGGCGGGCGGCACGCCCTATCAGGGCACCAAACTCATGGGAGCCTACTTTGGCGGCACACGCAATCCGCTGGCCGTCTCCTGGCCCCGTGGCATCAAGGCGAGTCCGACCGCACGGCCACAGTTCCACCATGTCATTGACATCGTGCCGACCATCTATGAAGTGATCGGGATCACCCCGCCGCGGATGGTGAATGGTTTCGAGCAGGATTCGTTCGATGGTGTCAGCATGGTATATGCCTTCGCCGATGCCGCAGCGCGGGGTCGTCGCACGACCCAGTTCTTCGACATCATGGCCAGTCGTGGCATCTATCACGAGGGCTGGTTCGCCAGTGCTCCGGGTCTGCGCGAGCCGTGGGTGGGGGGGCTGCCGAAGGGCATCAAGGAGTGGTCGCCGCTCACTGACAAATGGGAGCTCTACAACATCGATGAGGACTGGAGCCAGGCCAACGACCTCGCCGCCAGTCAGCCGCAGAAACTCGAAGAGATGAAAGCACTCTTTATTGAGGAATCCGAGAAGAACAAGAACATGCCCATCGGCGGTGGCCTGTGGTCAACCGCCATGTACCATCCGGAGGATGCACCGCGCTCGTCCGTCACCGAATGGACCTTCGAGGGCCCCATGACCGGGATGTCGGAATCCGCCGCACCCAAACTGGGGATTGTCGATACCGTGGTGAGCATGGACGTGGACATGCCCGCGAATGCCAACGGCGTGCTGTATGCGCTGGGCGGTTTCTCCGGCGGACTGGCACTGTATGTGAAGAACGGCGTATTGAATTATGAGTACAACCAGTTCGAGGTCTTGCGCACGAAAATCCAGTCCAGGGGCAAACTCCCGACCGGCAAGGTGAAGATCGAAGTCGAATCGAAGCTGGTCGACAAAGTCGGCGGCGCCATGGACATCACCCTGAAAGCCAATGGCAAGGTGGTGGGGCAGGGGCAGGTACCGAGGGCTATTTCCCTGCACTTCACGACGAATGAGTCACTGGATTTCGGCAGCGATACTTTTTCACCGGTGTCACTGGACTACTATGAGCAGGCGCCGTTCCCCTTTACCGGGAAAATTGGCACGACGAAGGTCGCCTATGCGAAGAAGTAGTGTGCCACTTGCCAGCGCCTGGTCAGTCGGCGTTCGCGGCGACAATTTGAGCCGTTAATACTTTTACTCACCCAGGGAGATTTGACATGAAAAAAATCGCACTAAGCTTGTTAATCTGCGCCTCAGTCCTGCAAACCAGTGTCGCCCTGGCCGGCGTCGTGAATCCGGATTGCACCGCCGAGAAGGCGGCCAAGAGTGCCGCCGCCAAAGCAACCGTTGGCGTGGGCGGACGCTGTTCGCCCGCCGAGGCCGCCAAGGATACAGGCAAAAAGGTGGCCGGCGTCGAGGACAAGGGTCCGCTCAAGAAGGCTACCAGCAAGAACGATTCGCCGGTTGAGAAAGTGAAAAAAGCGGTGAATTGAAAGTCTGATTGAGTGCTGTACCGATCGGGTCGCCGCTTATAACAATAAGGAGTGTGTTAATGATGATCCGCAACTGGTTGCTTGGCGGCCTTGCCGCCGTATGGGTTTTTACCGCACAAGCGGCTACACCAGTCGACGACGGCTCGGTGCTGCCATTTCCGTCGGTGCCATCGGCCAGCGTCGCCAAGCCGCGCTTGCAGGACTCAGTGCATACGCGCCGCGCCCAGCCGCAGCACCTCAGGGCGGATGCGCCCAATGTGTTGATTATTCTGCTCGACGATGTCGGCTTCGGCCAGGCGTCCACCTTCGGCGGCGAAATCAATACCCCCACACTGTCCAAACTGGCGGACGAGGGCATCAGCTACAACACCTTCCATACGACCGCGATCTGCTCGCCGACGCGCGCCGCCCTGCTCACCGGCCGCAATCACCAGCGCGTTGGCAGCGGCACCATTGCCGAACGTGCGGTGGATTGGGACGGCTACACCGGCGTGATACCGCGCACCTCCGCCACGCTGGCGAAAGTGCTGGGCGACTATGGCTACAAGACGGCCGCGTTCGGCAAATGGCATAACACGCCAGCCGACCAGACCACCGCCATGGGTCCATTCACCCTGTGGCCCACGGGCGAGGGTATCGGCTTTGACTACTTCTACGGCTTTCTGGCCGGCGAAACGTCGCAGTGGGAACCCCGGCTGTTCGAAAACCTCACTGCGATTGAGCCGCCCCATGATGAGAGCTATCACCTCAGCGAAGACCTGGCGCAGCGCGCCATTGACTGGCTGCGCAAGCGCCAGGCCTTCGCGCCCGACCAGCCGTTTCTACTCTACTGGGCGCCCGGTGCAGGGCATGGGCCGCACCAGGTCGGCAAGGAGTGGTCAGAAAAATACAAGGGCAAATTCAACGACGGTTGGGATGCCTATCGCGAACGCGTGTTCGCGCGCCAGAAACAACTCGGCTGGATACCGGCTGATACCCAGCTGACGCCGCGCAACCCGACCATGCCGGGGTGGGATAGCATTCCCGAGGAGCAGCGCGCATTCCAGACGCGCCTGATGGAAGTCTTCGCCGGTTTCGTTGAGCACGTGGACGTGCAGGCGGGCAGGGTGATTGCCGAACTCGAGCGCCAGGGCATCCGCGACAACACCATCGTGATTTACATTTTCGGCGACAACGGCGCCAGCGCCGAAGGCCAGAACGGCACCATCAGCGAGCTGTTGGCGCAGAACGGTATTCCCAACACCGTCGAGCAGCAACTAGTGGCGCTCGACAAAATCGGCGGCCTCGATGCGCTCGGTACCGCCGTGACCGACAGCATGTACCACGCGGGCTGGGCCTGGGCGGGCAACACCCCGTTCAAGAACACCAAGCTGGTGGCCTCGCACTTTGGCGGCACGCGCAATCCGATGGTGATTTCGTGGCCCAGGGGCATCAAGCCGGAT
This sequence comes from uncultured Gammaproteobacteria bacterium, assembly GCA_963762235.1. Lineage (GTDB taxonomy): Bacteria > Pseudomonadota > Gammaproteobacteria > Pseudomonadales > Halieaceae > Marimicrobium. The sequence goes on from CAVXKH010000016.1 coordinate 139,799, forward strand.
AAAACGCCGCGCGCCCAGTTCGGCCATGTCAACGATATCGTGCCGACGCTCTACGAGGTGATCGGCATCACGCCGCCGCAGGTGGTCGATGGCTTCAAGCAGGACCCGATGGATGGGGTGAGCCTGGCCTACACTTTCAACGATGCGCTGGCGCCGACGCGCAAGAAGGTGCAGTACTTCGATAACAATGGCAGCCGCGCGATTTACGACAATGGCTGGGTCGCTGCCACGTTTGGTCCGCTGGTGCCGTGGCTGCCGGGTGCGCCCGGTCTGGCCGAGTGGGATTCGGCCAAGGATACCTGGGAGTTGTATGACATTACGAAGGACTTCTCCGAGGCCAATGACCTGGCCGCGAAAGACCCGAAACGGCTGGCGCAACTGCAAAAAACGTTCGACGAGCAGGCTATAGCCAACCAGGTCTACCCGCTCGGCGCGGGCATCTGGCTGCGCCTGCATCCCGAGGATCGGATCAAGTCGCCCTACACCAGCTGGCAGTTCGACGCGACCACCACGCGCATGCCGGAGTTCTCCGCGCCTGGCCTGGGTCGCGAGAGCAGCACGGTCACTATTGACGCCGAGCTCGGCGCCAACGCGTCCGGCGTGCTGTATGCCCTCGGTGGCTCGGGCGGCGGGCTTGTGCTGTACATGGACAAGGGGCATCTGGTCTATGAGTACAACATGATGATCATCGAGCGTTACATTGCGCGCTCGGCCCAGGTGGTGCCCGCAGGCAAGCACCAGATCGTGGTGACGACGCACGCTGCAAAGCCCGAAACCGATGGCGCCGGCCGAAGTGGTGGTGCAGGTGGACGGGCAGGAAGTGGCGCGCACCACGGTCGCGCGCACGGTGCCTGCGGCATTCTCTCCCAGCGAGACTTTCGATGTCGGTGTCGATCTGGGTTCGTCGGTATCAATCGATTACTTCGATCGCAGGCCGTTCAGGTTTGACGGCCAGATTGAGGGTGTTCGCGTTGACCTGCATCTGATTGCGCCATAATCACGTAACAGACAGGAACAGGTCCATGGTTGCTAGCAAACTATCCCCTTTTGTGGCGGTGCTTGTCCTTGGCGTTGCACTGACAGGTAGCCTGCCCGCCGCAGCCGAGGAAGCCCAAAGCGGTGACCCGGCGTTAGAAGGGCAGTCGCTGGAGCAGGCTGCCAGCGACCCGACGGCGTCCTTGATGTCGGTGCAGGTACAAAACCTCTACTCGGGCGACTACTACAATCTCGATAATGAAAGCAGCAATACAGTGCAGCTGCGCTCGGCCATCCCGTTTCAGGCATTCGGTATCGATAATATCGCGCGGGTAACGCTCCCTGTCGTCACCGACGGTCCCAACGGTAGTGGGGTGGGCGACCTGACGGTGTTTGATCTGGCCGCGTTCAACCAGAGCTGGGGGCGATGGGGTGCGGGACCGGTGTTGTTGGTGCCCCTTGGTGCTGATGATCTGACCGCAGACCAGTGGGCCGCAGGTCCCGCCGTCGGGTTCACCGCGCGCCAGCCCGGGCTGCTGTGGGGATTGTTCAACCAGAATCTGTTTTCCTTCTCCGGTGGCGGTGAACAGGAGGTAAACCTCAGTATTTTGCAACCGATCCTTAACTATTCGCTGCCCGACAAATGGTCGATCGGCACCTCGGAAATGAATCTGGTTTACGACTGGGAGCAGCGACGACTGGACTGCGCTGCCCGTGGGGATGAAGCTGGCCAAGTTGGTAAAATTCGGTGGTCTGCCGGTGCAGTTTGTCGGTTCTTATGAGTACAATTTGGCCGATGACTACGTGACACCCGAATGGACGTTAAACTTTACCGTAAAGTTTTTGTTTCCCATTTAACGTGTACAGCGTGGGCTGTATGATCAGACAGTGCGATAGATTTCCCCGCAAAAGATCTTCTATAAAGCCTATACTTCTCTGGCGTCCGTTCCCGAGTCGAATTCCAGGCAGCATGTAAAACGAGATGGATATCAATCGCAATCAAAAGTATCTTGTAAGCCCCAAGCCAGCGCTTGTGCGCGACGAGCTGGCGCATATTGGCGCGGGACTGCGCTTCTCCCAAAGTCCAACCAACTTCCTGACGCAGATGCGCAAGGAGTATGGCGACACCTTTCTGGTCGACGTGTTCGGTTACAAACTGTTCTGTGTGTTTTCTCCCGAGGGCCTGAAAAGTCTTTACGCGGCGGCGGAGGATGAAGCCAGTTTTGGCATGGCCACCTTCGACATGCTGGGTTTCAAGACGCCGCTGGACATTTTTATGGACGCGGATATCGACTTGTTCTACGACCTGCTGTTGCCCGACAAGGTGGCGGCCTACGTTAAGGATTTCTCGCAGGTGATTGCACAGGTTATTGCGAGCTGGGGCGAGAGCGGTTCTATCGATGTCTTTGACTCGATACGCACGCTGGAACAGCGTGTCGGCTTCAAGGTCTGGATTGGCGAGGAAGCGACACAGGATGGCGTCTGGCAGCAATTCAAAACACATTTTGATGTGTTGTCGCAGGAGAACGCCTTTGTCAGCCCACAGCAGACACTGGAAACCCTGACTTCGGGCAAGGCCAAAGAGAAACAGGCGGTCGCGCACATCATGGCGCTGATGGGCAATATCATTGCGCGGCGCGAGGCCGCTCAAGCATGGCCCGATGACACTCTGACGTTTCTGTATCAGCGCTTCAGGTCAGAGGATGCGCAGGTCACCCTCAGGAAAGTCACGCACAATATTATCAATGCCAACCAGGGATTCCTGTCCAATTTGTATGCGGCGCTGGCCTGGTCGCTGATCAATCTCAAGCAGCACCCGGATACGCAGCAGCGGTTGGAAGCTGAGATTGCCGTCACGCGGGCCCGCTTCGGGGAAAATTTCCACGAGTCACAGGAAGCTTTAGATAGCATGCGCTTCTGCGAACAACTGCTGATGGAGAGTGTGCGCCTGGCGCAGCGCTCGATCACGCTCAGAAAAGTGATGAAGGAGATTCAGTTCGACTGCGGCAATACGGTCTATACGATACAGCCGGGTGTCTATATCACCACCATGCTGTCCGTCATCAATACGCAAACGCCCGAGTTGGCCCGCTTTGACCCCGACCATTACCTGGGCAGGAAAATTGCTCCGTCACTGATTGTGCAAGGTAAGGAAACCATCAGTACCTTTGGTCACGGCAGGCACGCCTGCCCGGCGCAAAAGTTTTCCCACAATATGTGCAAGGTGTTGTTGTCACTGCTGCTGCAAAATTTTGAGTTCAGCACGCCCGTTGCGCCGGTTATGCCAAGCCCCTCGCAGATGGGTGGCGTGGCCAGGGCCTCGGCGGATGTAGTTTTGCAATACGCGCGAAAGGGTCGCGCCTAGCGATCATTGACAGAGGATTTGATGAACCAACCTACTACGAAGGCCCGCATTTGGCGCTTTATCGGCATTGTGACGACAGTTAACGCGCTCATGCCACTTGCCATGAACGACGCGCTCGCTGCCGAAACACCAGTGCTCGGTTACTCCACCGCCAACATGGACACCCGGGCCGATCCGCGCCAGAACTTTTACCAGTACGCGGCAGGTAACTGGTTGCAGCATACCGAGATACCCGACGATGAAACCAGTGTGGGTGGTTTCTCGCTGTTAAGCAAAAACCTCGACGGCACGCTGCTGGACATTATTCAGGCAGCTGTCGCAGCACCTCCGGGCGCTCCGGGCAGTGGGCGGCAGCAGATCGGCGATTTCTACCGCGCGGCGATGGATTTGACCCGGCTGGATGCCCTGGGCCTGACGCCACTGGCGGCGGATCTGCAGCGGCTGGATAATCTCGACGGGCCGGTCGCATTGGGAGAGTTGACTGCCGCCCTGCAACTGCGCTTTGGCGCCTCACCTCTGGTCAACGCCTTCACCACGCCCGATGCCAGGCAGAGCACCATGACCATACTGCTGCTCGAATACCGGTTCCAGGGCGCTGAGTCAGGATGAATACACCAAGCCCGATGGCCAGCGCATCCGCGATTTGTATCTGGACTACATCACCCACATGTTCCAGAGCGCTGGCGACCCGGCAGAGGTCGCCCGGGCCAATGCCGCGATAGTGCTGGCCATGGAGACGGAACTGGCCGGCGCTGAGTTGACCCCGCAGCAGGAAATCGATCCGCAGCTGACCTACAACATACTCAGCCTGGCAGATGCCCAGGCGCTGCTGCCGGCGCTGGATCTGCGCGCCATGATCACCAGCCTCGGCATGACGCCGCCCGATACCCTGCAGGTGCCTGACCCGAATGGCCTGCGCGCGCTGCAGAAGCTGCTGGGCCAGCGGCCAGCAGCCGATCTGCACACCCTGCTGCGCTGGCACGTGTTGTCGGCCAGGGCCGGGCGGTTGGGGCAGCCCTGGTATGGATTGCAGCAGGAGTTTACGCGCCAGCGCCTGGGCCTGAAGACGTCGGAACCGCGTGAGCGTGAAGTGACCAAGGCCATCGCGACATACCTGTTCCATCCCCTGTCGCAGTTGTACGTCGAAACGTACTTTCCCGAGAGCACACACCGCGAGATTGCCGAGATGGTGGGTCAGATTCGCGCTGAGTTCGAACAGCGCCTGCGCAGCAATCCCTGGCTCGACACTGCGACCCGCACGGCAGCGTTGCAGAAACTGGACAAGGTCGACATTGCCGTCGGTTACCCGGAAAAATGGATCGACTTCAGCGGCGTGCTGATCAAACCGGACGACTATTTTGGCAACATACAGCGCGCTGGCGAGTTTCTGCTGCGCCGCGACTTCGCCATGCTGGGCAAGCCGGTGGTGATCGATCGCTTTGCCTCGCCCAACGTGACCACACCTATCGCGGTGAATGCAGCCTATAACCCGCAGTACAACAATATCGACATCACCGCCGCCATCGCGCAGCCGCCATTTTTCAAACCCGGTGCCGATGCCGCCGTCAACTACTGCACCATTGGCGCGGTGATCGGGCATGAGTTGACGCACGGCTTCGACACCTACGGGCGCCAGTTCGGCCCCGGCGGTGATATGCACGACTGGTGGACGCCACAGGCGAGCGCAGAATTTACCAGGCGCACCGCAGTGCTGGTCGAGCAGTACAACCAGTTCGATATCCTGCCGGGCATCAAGCAAAACGGCACCTTGACCCTCACCGAAAATACGGCGGACCTGGGCGGCATCACGCTGGCGCATGCCGCACTGCAACGCCATCTTGCCGACCACCCACTGCCGGATATTGACGGCATGAGCGCCGATCAGCGCTGTTTCGTGGCGTGGGCGCAGATGTGGGCGTACAAGGCGCGTGTGGAGCGGCTGCAGTATCTGGCGTCGAACGACTACCACGCCATTGCCCCCAACCGCGCTGTCGGCCCGCTGCAGCAGCTGGATGAATTCCATGAGGCGTTTCATACCGCACAGGGCGACCCGATGTGGCGCGCGCCGCAGCAACGGGTGCGGATATGGTGAATGAGAAATACCCGGGTCAGAGCCCTGTTATGTTCAGGGGCAGTTGAAAATGATATTTGCCTGCCTATCGCTGCGTTTCGGTATGGCGATGCCGGCTTCGTTTGTTGAATTTTGGCTCAGGTAGACTACCCTTTGGGAGTAAATTGAGAGTACCTGATTACGCACAACCGACACCAGGAGGTGACCATGCCCAAATATGTAATCGAACGTGAGATTCCCGGCGCAGGCAAGCTGACCACTGAAGAACTGCAAGGGATCTCAGCAACATCCTGCGGCGTATTGCGCAACCTCGGTCCGACGATTCAATGGGTCGAGAGCTACGTGACCGATGACAAGATTTACTGCGTATATATCGCGCCGAATGAAGCGCTGGTGCGAGAGCATGCCACCCAGGGCGGCTTTCCTGCCAACAAGGTATCTGAAGTTCGCACAATGATAGATCCGACAACCGCCGAATAGGATTCGGGACCGGGGGGTTCACTACCTGCCGCTTCCTGGTGGCGGCCCCGACCTACCCATCAACCGGGCTTGCCGTCCACCCTTGGTCTTAAGAGAACAGGAATATAGCGCACCAGGAACAGTGAGAACGCGACCATCCACAACACCGCCGCGAGCCGCCAGGCCCACAGGGTAAGCGCAATATCCAGCAGCGGCGCGAAGGCGCGAATAATGGCTGCTGCGAATACCAGTGCGAAAGCCACTGACAGGTAGGCGGGAACCTCCAGCGGCCTTCCTGTATGCCCCAGCGACACCCGCGACATCATGGCGAGAATCATGCCGCCGATGCCGCCGATAGCCAGCAGGTGAATCACGTTTTTACTGGCGGCGGGGTCGCCGCCGGTGATGGCCAGACCGAACAGCGCCAGCGGGATGCACAGGTAGCTCAGGTGCATGGACCACAGCAACGGGACGCCCCACGTTTTCCAGCCCTGCCAATGGGCAAGCCGCATGCTGTGGATGACGCCCGCGGCCAGGCACAGCAGCGCGAGTCCCTGATTGCCTTGCGGCGCGGGCCACAGTGCCATGACCAGTCCGACGAGGGCGATGCTGCCGATAGCCAGGTAATCGAACCAGGCGGGTGCTGGCGTAATCCTCAGTCCCAGGCGGTTGCCGGTGAACAGGGGGATGACACGGCCGCCGATGATCACGATCAGCACAGTGATCATCCAGATTGCGCCATAGTGCAGGCGCATGCTGAGGACCGGATCATCCGCGTGCCAGTAGCTGGCGCTATTCAACAGGGCCAACGCAAGCAGCACCGGCGGGAACAGCATATTGCGCCACTGGCGCACCGCCCATACCCGTTGGGTGAGCTCGTAGAGCAGCAGCGCGATAAACAGCATCTCCGCCAGCCAGGCGAATAAAAGTTGCCCCGGCAGCAGCCACAGTACGCAGCGTGCGGCGAGCCACAGGCCGAACAGGAGTTGCAGGCGCCAGCCGCGGGTCCCGGGCAGGCCGGTCCACGTTGCGACCGCCGTCAGCAGGAAACCGGCCACCACCGGCAGGGCAAAGCCGAACACCATCTCGTGCGCGTGCCACCAGGGGGGCGACAGTGTGAAATCCCAGCGCTCGGGCCACCACATCCAGTACAACCAGCGGCCCATACCCAGCACCGCGAAACTGCCGGCGAGCAGGAAGCCCGCCCGGAATGCCAGCTGCCACAGCGCTGGCGGACTGGCGGTTGTCGCGGTTTGAATACGCTGCATGGAATTTTCCGTCGTGCCTGCAAGTCCGGTACAGAGGGTATCCCATGCAGCCTGGCAGGGGAACTCGGCAGAAATTGGGGTCAGAGTAAAAATACCTTGAGCAATTGCCAAACTATCAAGAAATCTGCAGGTATTTTTACTCTGACCCCAATTTCACTTGTGCGCACGCTCCATTACTATGAGTGCCCCGACAATGTTCACTCGCCGCGAGATCAGCCCATGTCACTGGATTTTGACAGCGCCCGCCTGCCCAACCCCCACCTGCGCGAAGAGCACCATGAATGGCGCACGCAACTGCGCCGGTTTATCGACACCGAGATCATGCCCCATGCCGAAGACTGGGATGAGGCCTGCCATATCCCCATCGAACTGTGGCCCAAGGCGGCTGCGGTCGGTTTGCTCGGGCTGGGCTATCCCGAGGAGTTCGGCGGCGTGCAGGAGGGCATTGACTGCTGGCACCAGTGGATCGCCAGCGAGGAGCTGGCGCGCATGGGCGTCGGCGGTATCGCCGCCAGCCTGATGGTGCATGGCATTGGCCTGCCGCCGGTCATTAACTGGGGTTCGCAGGCGCTGAAGGAGATGGTGGCGCCACCGGTACTGGCGGGCACCCGGCATATCGCCCTGGGCATTACCGAGCCGGGCGGCGGCTCCGATGTGGCGCAGTTGACCACCACGGCGGTGCGCGACGGGGACCATTACATCGTGAACGGTTCCAAGACCTACATCACCGGCGGCATGCGCGCCAACTGGGTATCCACGGCGGTGCGCACGGGCGGGCCGGGTGCCAGGGGCGTCTCCATGTTGCTGATTCCCACTGATGCACCGGGTTTCAGCCGCACCCACCTGGATAAAAAGCAGGGCTGGTGGGCGTCCGATACCGCCACGCTGTACTTCGACAATGTGCGCGTGCCGGTGACGAACCTCATCGGTGAGGAGAATCAGGGTTTTCTGGTCATCATGACCAACTTCAATGGCGAGCGCATGGGCATGGCGGCCTCCATGGAGGCGCTGGGTCGGGTCTGCCTGGAGGAGGCCGTGGCGTGGGCGCGGGAGCGCAAGACGTTCGGCAAGCGCCTCGCCGACCACCAGGTCATTCGCCACAAGATCGCGCAAATGAAACAAAAACTGAATGCCACCCAGGCCTATATCCGGATATGCTACGAGGCCATCGCGGCGGGCCACGCCAACCCGGGTGATATCGCCCTGCTCAAGGTGCAGGCCAGCGAAACCATGGAGTTCTGCGCGCGCGAGGCGATGCAGATTCTGGGGGGTAGCGGCTATATGCGCGGCAGCCGGGTAGAGCGTATCTACCGCGAGGTGCGGGTCAACGCCATCGGCGGCGGCTCCGAGGAAATCATGCGCGACCTGGCCGCGCGCCAGTACGGGTAGTGTAGGTATGAAACTGTGGCATTGCGCCAGCGCGCGCTCCCTGCGCCCCCTGTGGGCACTGGAGGAAATGGGGCTGGAGTACGAACTGGAAATCCTGCCCTTTCCGCCGCGTGTATTCCAGCGCGAGTATCTAAAGGTCAACAGCCTGGGCACGGTGCCCTTCTTCGTCGACGGCACCACGGAGATGACGGAGTCGGTGGGGATCTGCCAGTATCTGGTGGATCGCTACCAGCGTTTTGACTTTGGCCTGCAACCGGCGCATCCCGAGTATGGCGCCTACCTGAACTGGCTGCACCACGCGGATGCCACGCTGACCTTTCCGCAGACTATTGCCATGCGCTACTACTATCTGGAGCCGACGCCGGAGAAGCAGGCGGTGGCCGATGATTACGGCAAGTGGTATATCGTCCCGGCTGCGCCGCCTGGATCACCACCTGGAGACCCACGAGTACCTGGTGGACAACCGCTTTACCATCGCCGATATCGCAGTGAGCTATGCCCTGTACCTGGGCCGGGCACTGCACTTCGACCAGCACTACCAACCGCAGACGGCCGCCTACCTGCAGCGCCTTATGGCAAGGCCTGCATTCCAGCGTGCTGAGGCACAGGGGGAGCCCTTGCAGCTCCCGAGCAGAGGATAAAAACGATGAGCGCCAGTGAGCAGGAATTGAAAAGTTCCGGGCCGAGGTCGCCGCCTGGATGAAAGACAACAATCCCGCCGACCCCGGCTTCCTGCTGCCGCAGACCTTCATGGAAGTGGGCGATGAGCGGCAGCTGGAATTCCTGCGCGAGTGGCAGCACAAGGTGTGGTCCGCCGGCTACCTCGGCATGGCGTGGCCGAAGCAGTACGGCGGCGGCGGGGTGGATGCCGTGTTCCAGAGCATCGCCGACCAGGAGATGCGCCGCGCCGGCGTGCCGATCTGCTTCAATGTGATCGGCCTCGGTTGGGCCGGGCCGCTGATCAACGATATCGGCACGGAAGCGGAAAAGGCCAAATACCTCAAGGGCATCCTCAGCGCGGAGGATGTCTGGTGCCAGGGTTTCTCCGAGCCCGAGCACGGCTCCGATCTGGGCAACGCCCAGACGCGCGCGGTGCGCGACGGCGATGAGTACGTGATCAACGGCCAGAAAATCTGGACCACCATGGGCAACTTCGCCAAATACATGATCCTGCTGGCGCGCACCAATCCCGACGCGCCGCGCAAGTACGACGGCCTGTCCTACTTCCTGTCGCCCATGCATGTGCCGGGGATCGAGACGCGTCCGATCCGCAAGATCACCGGCGAATACGGCTTCACGGAAACCTTTTTTACCGATGCGCGCATACCCGCGGATTGCCTGATGGGCGAGGAGGGGCAGGGCTGGAAGATCGCCATGCAGACGCTGCAGTACGAGCGCGGCGCCGAAGCGGGCGCCGCCGGCGGACTGGCCATGGTGCGCGTCACGGTCGATGACATGATCAGCCAGTTGCACGGGCGTAAGCCGCGACGGTGAGCCGGTGCTCAGGATCCGGTGGTGCGCGACCAGCTGGTGCAGGCCATTATGGAGGAGAAGGCATTTGTCGCTGGGCGACAGGCGCGCGCATATCGGTCACCTGACCACGGACTATCCCGGCTCCCTGCCGCTGTCCAACAAACTGCGCGTCAGCGAGATGAGCCGGCGCATGCGCCAGCTGGCCATCAACCTGCAGGGTGCGCGAGGGCGCGCTGTATGTCGGTGACGACGAGGCGCGCCAGGGCGGCTTCTGGCAGCGCGCGTATTTCAACAGTTTTTCCGCGACGATCGGCGGCGGCACCAGCCAGGTGCAGGCCAATATCGTGGCGGAACATGTCCTCGGTTTGCCGAAGTAGGGAGTCGAATTATGTCAGTGCTTGGAAATACGACCCTCAGCTTCAGCGAGGAGCAGGCCATGCTGCTGGATGTGGCCAGGGAATTTTGCCGGGACAAATCGCCGATCGCGCAGTGCGCGCGCAACTGGAAACCGACGACCGGTTTTGATCCGGCGCTGTGGGATGAGATGGTGGCGCTGGGCTGGGCGGGTATCGCGCCTGCCGGAATCCTGCGGCGGCTCCGGGCTGGGCATCGCTGCGCTGGTGCCGGTGGTTGAAGCCATGGGCCGCGCCATGCTGGGTACGCCGCTGATCAGCAGCGCGCTGGCCGGACAGCTACTGCTGCGCGCCGGCTAACAGCGAGCAGGTCGAGCGGCTGTTGCCCGCGATCGCGGCGGGTGCCCCGGCCACCCTGGCCCTGCTGGATAACGGCGACTGGGGCGATGACGGGCGTGACACTGGTGCTGGATGAACAGCGCGTGTTGCGCGGCGCCAAGAAATTCGTGCCCGATGCGGCCGTCGCCAGCCTGTATCGTGGTGTCCGTAAGCTAGCGCGGCAGCGCGGCACTGGCGGTGGTGCGCGCGGAGCAACTCGGCGCTGGAGCAGTGCGCCCCAATACCCTGATCGACCAGACCAAGCGCTCCGCCAATGTCGACTTCAGCGGTGTGCGCGTCGATGACAACAATGTCATCGCCGGCCCCGGCGTTGCTGCTGCGCTGCGCGATATCCGCCTGCTGGGCGCGCTGCTGGTGGCCGCTGAAGCGACCGGCAGCGCCGCGGCCTGCCTCGATACCATCGTGGACTACCTCAAGACCCGCAAGCAGTTCGGCAAGCTGATCGGCTCCTACCAGGCCCTGAAGCATCCGACCGTGGACATTCTCACCGCGACCGATTCGGCGCGCTCGTTTATCTACCACGCAGCCACGCTGGTGGGGGATGATGCGCTGGACACCGATGCGGAAATCGCCTGTCGCATGGCCAAGGCCCATGCCAGCCAGACCCTGTTGTACGCCGCGGACCGGGCCGTACAGTTTCACGGCGGTATGGGTTTTACCTACGACTGCGACGCGCAGTTGTATATTCGCCGCGCCCAGTGGAGCCAGCAGCAGTTTGGCGACGCCCAGCACCATCGCAAGCGACTGGCGACGCTGCTGCTGGATTGACGGGCGAGCATGGCAAAAAAGCACCGTGGTCTGAAAGCCAACACCCTGCCCCGCACCCTTTCCGCGTCACTGGCCGGGATTCGGGCGGGCAGCGCGCTCGCGGTGGATAGCGTGGTGCAGCGCATCATGGGCCGCGGTCCCGACGACGAGGATTCTGAGTTCGCCCGCCGCGAAGCACGCCTCTTTGTGCGGGAACTGGGCAAGCTCAAGGGCACCTATATCAAGATCGGCCAGATGCTGGCGCTGTTCGGCGAGCAGTTTCTGCCACGGGTATTGGTGGAGGCGCTGCGCGACCTGTCAGACCAGACCGAGCCGCTGCATTGGGATGCGCTTGAATCCGCGGTGCGCGACAGCCTGGGTGCGCGCTACCGGGAACTGGACATCGACCCGCAGGCGATAGCCGCTGCGTCACTGGCCCAGGTACACCTGGCCAGGATTCGCGCCAGCGGCGACTGGATCTGCCTGAAAATACAGTACCCTGGGCTGGCGCAGGTAATCGACGCGGATTTTGATGCGGTCGTGCGCATGCTGCTGCTGGCGCGCTGGGTGAAGGCGGGACGCGAGCTGGACGACTGGCTCGAATCCATGCGCGCCCACCTGCACAACGAGATCGATTACCGGCGCGAGGCCGCCTTCACCACGAGAATGGGTGAGCTGGTAGATGGCGTACGCAGCGCACAGGTCAGCTACCACGTGCCGCAACTCTATCCGCAGTACTGTACCGACGCGCTGCTGGCAATGGAGTATCATCGAGGGTGTCTCGGTGGTCGACCCGGCCGTGGCGAGCCTGTCCCTGGAGCGTCGCAACGCACTGGCCAAAGGCATGCTGGAGCTGTTTTTCTACGAGCTTTACGAATGGGGCCTGCTGCAAACGGATCCCAATTTTGGCAACTACCTGCTGCGACTGGATGATCGGCGTAAGAAAATCGCGCACGATGAACTGGTGCTGCTCGATTTTGGTTCCGTGCTGGATTGCGATGAGAATTTTCTGCACCACCTGCGCCAGACCATAGCTGCCGGGCAGCAGCAGGACGCGCCGCGCCTGGTGGATGGCCTTATTGGCCTGGGCTGCCTGCAGCCCGATGCCAGTGCCGAGGGGCGCCAATTGTTTGCCGATTTTTGCCTGCACCTGCTGGAGCCATTGCGGCCACCGGCGCAGTTGCCTGCCCAGTACCTCAACGCCAGTGGTGAATACTGCTGGGGTAAATCCCAGCTGATGCGACGGGCGGGAAAACAGGCCGCGCTCTCAGCTACCAGTCGTCACTTTACCGCGCCGTCCCGCGATTTTGCGCTGATTGCGCGCAAGCTGACGGGATTGTTTAATTTCATCGCGGCACTGGACGCGGAGTTTAACGCCCACGCGATGGTGGAGTCGCATATCCGTCGCTGGCGGGAGAGAGAGCGACGTGCCGCGAAAAGATAAAGATAAAAAAAAATAAAGATAAAGATAAGGGCAAGGATGACGATACACGGTCCGTACCCACTTCCAGGGCGGGCCGCTTTGCGCGCATGGCACGCATGGCCGGTGGTGTCGCCGGCGGCATGCTGGCAGAGGGTACGCGCCAGTTGCGCGCCGGCAAACGACTCTCCGCCAGGGATATGCTGCTGACGCCGGGCAACGCCCGCCGCGTGGCGGAGCAACTGGCCACCATGCGCGGTGCCGCGATGAAGGTGGGGCAGATTCTCTCCATGGATACGGGCGAGTTCCTGCCACGGGAACTGACCGATATTCTGGCGCGCCTGCGTGACGATGCCAGGAACATGCCGCCCGCGCAGTTGCAGCAGGTGATGCGCAACGCCTACGGGTCCGAGTGGGAGACCGTATTCTACGGTTTTGACATGAAGCCACTGGCAGCGGCGTCTATTGGCCAGGTGCACAGGGCGATCTCCCCGGACGGTCGCGAGATCGTGTTAAAGGTGCAGTATCCCGGTGTCGCGGACAGCATCGACAGCGATGTGGACAATATTGCCACCCTGCTGCGGCTGTCGGGCCTGTTGCCGGCCGGCTTGGATATACAGCCGCTGCTGGACGATGCCAAACGCCAGCTGCACGACGAGGCCGACTATCTCAAGGAGGCGGAATTTTTGCAGGCCTTCGGCCGCTTGCTGCGCAAGGACAAGCGCTTTGTACTGCCCGAAGTGCTGCCGGAATTGACGCACCGCAATGTACTGGCAATGACCTATGTCAGCGGTGGGCCCATTGATACCATCATTGACCTGCCGCAGGCGGAACGGGATCGCGTGATGTCCGCCCTGATTGAGTTGATGCTGCTGGAATTTTTCGAACTCCGGATGGCGCAGACCGACCCCAATTTCGCCAACTACCAGTACCGCCGCAAGACCGGTGAAATCGTGTTACTGGATTTTGGGGCGACGCGCCGCTTCAAGGCCGCCTTCGTCAATAACTACAGGAAGCTGGTGCGTGCTGCCATTGCCGGGGATGAAGACAAACTGGCTGCAGCGGCACAGCGGCTGGGTTACTCAATGGGCGATGCGGACAGCGCCTACCGGGCACTGGTGCTACAGCTGCTGGCGCTGGCGCTGGAACCCGTGTGCACCGATGTGGCCTACGATTTTGCCCGCTCCGATATGGCGCGCAACATGTCGAAACTGGCGGAAGACATTGGCAGTTACCGGGATTTCTGGCAGGCCCCGCCCACGGATGCGGTGTATTTTCACCGCAAGATTGGCGGTATGTTCATGCTGGCCAGCCGGCTCAAGGCCCGGGTTAACGTGCATCAACTGATGCGGCGCTGGCTGGCCTGAGCCGCATTCCTCGCGCTATTTGCGGCGCGATTTCTTCTGCTTCTCTTTTTTGGACAGCGCAGCGTCGCGCAGTTCCTCGAATGAGGCCTGCAGGCAATCGGCGTAAAACGCCGGGTCCGGCAGCATATCCCTGCAAGCGGTAAAGGACAGGTTGATCGTCCCCTTTTTTTCCTGCACGGAGCTGTACACGATGTGGAACAAGCCCACATTGGGCAGCAGCGGACCGAGGCTGATGGTATCGATCAGCGCGGCGCCGCACATGTAGAGCTGGAACGGCGCGCCCGGCACGTTGGTGACGATAGTATTGAACACGACACTGGCCTCGGCCAGGCCCGTGGCGCTCGCAGTGCGTATTGCCAGTGACAGTACGTTGCCCGGCATCACGTCGGTCAGGTCCACGGCGAAGCGCGGGCCCAGGGCTTCGGCATAGGCCTTGGCGGACAGGGCCTCCTCGTGTACTGCTGACAGTCGTTCGCAGGGATCAGCGATATCCGTGCGCAGGGCCACGTTCATAAATCCCACCATGTTGCCGCCTGCGGCGCGCTCCTGTGCCGAGCGCACATCGATCGGGCAGCCGCTCACGAGGCTCTGCGTCGGCAGTTCGCCTTTGCTGTCGAGGTATTTGCGCAGGCCGCCGGCCACGATAGTCAGCATAACGTCGTTGATAGTAGTGCCGGGCTGCGTGTTCTTGATGGCCCGCACCACCTCGAAATCGAATCTGCGTCCCTCCACCACCCGGTGCCGCGAAATCCGTCCCTGGAAGCGGGTCTTCGGTTTATCCTCCAGGTTGTGGAAGTGCTTTTCCTGCCGGCCCTTGCGCAGGCGCATGAATGTGGGTCCGGCTTCCTTGAGCATATCCACCAGCTGGCCGGGTTTGCGCCAGGCGTCGAAGTAGGCCTGTCCTAGCATTCTGGCGACGGAAGGTCGCTCCACGAGCCACGGTGGTGCAGCACCCACATCCCGGGTTTCGGGCGTGAGGTCGTGTACGATATTCATGAACTGGGTGCCGGTAGCACCGTCCATGGCGCAGTGGTGGACCTTCATCAGCAGGGCGAAACACTTCGGTGGGTAGCCCTCGATGTTGTTGAGCCCCTCGATGACGTAGATTTCCCACATCGGTTTGTCGCGACGCAGTGGCTGGGAGTGAATGCGGGCCGTCAGTATGCACAGCTGGCGCCAGTCACCCGGCTTGGGCAGGGCGATGTGGCGCACATGATATTCCATGTCAAAATCGGGGTCCTCGACCCAGTAGGGTCTGCCCAGGTTGTACGGCACAAAGGCCAGCTTGCGCCGGAAAATCGGCGAGAGATGCACACGACTCTCAAGCATGTTCAGGATCTGTTTGAAGCGCACCGTGCCATTGGGCGCGGTGGATTGATCGTAGATGTTGACGCCCCCGATGTGTTGCGGCAGGCCGTCCAACTCGGCGTGCAGGAACATGGCGTCCTGTCCGGATAACTGTTGCATGCGAATCTCTTTGGGTGAATGAATCCAGCGTCCAGCATACGTGCATGAGCAATGGCGTCAATACGTTTAAAAAAAGCGGCCCTGCCAGCGCCATTGACAGGAGCTGGCAGGGCCGGAATGTTCCCGCCCTAGTTGGCGGGAACGACCTGGGGACTGTCGTTCGCTTCTTCCCGGCGTATGCGCACGACCAGGGGTACCAGTACTATGGCGATCACTGGCGTGAAGATCGCCGCCAGTAACAGCAGGGTTGAGTTCACACCCAGTCTGTCCAGGGCCTGGCCCAGCAGCGGCCCGGTGCCGATGAAAATCGCCCGCACCGCAAGGCTGACCAGCGAATTGACGGTGGCGCGGAAATTCCCTGGCACCCGTCGATTCAACGCCTCGTAGAACAAACTCATACTCAAACCTCTGGACAACTGCAGCGCAAAGCCGAACATTACTCCGATCCAGCCTGTCCCCAGCGCCATCCCCAATAAGCCCAGCAATGGCAATGCCCCGATCAGGAACAACAACTTGCGCGTGCCGAGTCGTTGTTCCAGCGCACCGGCGTACCTGGCTGAGACAGCCACCGTGAGTGCCAGTCCCGCCCAGATGTAGCCGTAGTAGTCGATGGGTATCTGCTGCACCTCCCAGTATTTCTGGTAGATCCAGAACACGTAGACAGCCAGCAGTCCAAATACAGTGATCGCGAAGGCGGTCCACAACACCACGGGTTTGCCGAATAACAGCAATTCGATAATGCTGCGCGCGTTGCCCTGATGGCTGACCTCCTGTTTTGGCTTTGGTACCTCCACCAGTGCAAACGCCAACACCAGTGGCGCCAGTCCGATAACCGCCTGCGCCACGATCACGGCATCCAGAGACCACAGCAGCAACAGGCTGGCGGCCACGCCGGCGATACCCGAGGCAGCTGCCTCCACGGAAATCAAACGACTGAGTGATTTTCCCGCGCCTGCACCACCGGCCTGGCCACGCTCCTGCAGATACAGTTCCGTGTCATACAGCAATGCAAGGTCGGCACCGGAAATCAGGCTGAAGCCAATGCCCAGGATGACTTCGTAGGCCAGGAAATCGACGAAGCTATCCGCCCACAGCAGGCACAGGAAGCCAAGCGCGAAAAATGCCGCGCCCACCACGATAGTGCCGCGCCTGCCCCAGATGTCAGCGAGGTAACCGGAGGGGACTTCCAGCAGCGCGATGGTCAGGGCGAACAGCGCCTGCGTCTGCATTACCTGGTTCATGGACAGGCCATGACCCTGCAGCAACGGCACGAATACGGGATTCACCACCATAAAGCTGTTGAAGAATCCCAACAGATAAATGGTACGGATATTGTTGTGCAATGAGCTGTTCACTTTTCTTGTCCCTGTTGGTCCGGGAGCCTGAAAAGCGGAGGTAGTTCTTAAGGGAATAAAAAAAGGCCTCCGGATTCAGTGTTCCCGGAGGCCTCTTTAAAGAATATTTACTTCAAGTGCTTCCTGAAACCACGCTGTTTGCCCACAGGCACACAGCAATCACGGCAAACGAGCCGTGGCGCTTGGTGGTGCTTGCCTGTGACATGAATACGGTGGTCATCGGGTTCACTTGTGTCGTTGGAAAAAATAAATGTGCCATTTGGCACCGGTGCATAATGCGCTGGTGTGTTTCACGGGTCAATCAAAGAATGCAGTCTGTGAAAAAGTTCACAGGCTTTGCTGCTCGAGCCGACCACCAGTGCAAGCTCACAACGCTGTCGTGGGGGCCAGACTGTAAGTCTGATCCGGATCAGGCTTGTTGTTTGCGCGCAGTAACATGCGGGGTTTATGATGGCCACGCTCGCTTGCCTGCGCTATCAGAGGAGTTTGTAGAAAGTGTTACCCGCAACCAGCACTTCTCGCACCGGCAGGCGTATTCTGAAGCGCATCCTGTATTCGCAACTGGCCTTGCGTGACGCCTTCCTTATTCTGTTTGGCAAAGCACAGCCCAGCATTCCCTTCACGGTAAAAGCCGATCCCTGTTCGGTATATTTCAATTTTCGCATTCGACCGGAATGCCGCGATGAGTTCGTGCGTTACATCAATCTCGCCGGGGGCCTGTCACTTGCCCCCGTCAGTTGCCTGGCAGATGAGGAGGCTGAACTGCTGCTGACCCTGAATATATACGAGGTGACCGGCATTGTGCGCGGCATGCGGGCGGAGTGGTCAACCTATATTGCGGACAGCGAGGGCCGGCCGCGCTACATGGTGCTGGAGGCGCGCTCCAGTGAGTACTCCATGGACCCGGTGGATATTGTCACTGCAAGGGGGCGGGTGGAACACACCATGTCGGCCACAGCAGTTCGCTCACTGGTGGCCTCGAATGAAGGGCAGTTATTTCGCGCCAATATTACCTTGCATGAGAATCATCCCCGCGCCCGGATCGCCACCGAGTGGATAGCGGCCAATGATTATATCTACTGGCGTAACGGCATATGTGATCGGTCCTATTACGATGCGAACATGATCGATGTGCCGGTACGCATTGTGGCGCCAGACGATGTCAGTATTGATGATCAGACCCACTGGGCCCGGTTCACCGAGACCCGGCCCAGGCATGTGCTGAAATATGATGGGCCACTCAATTTCATGATTACGCCCTGGTTCAATGTATGACCCGTAGACCGGGTTATTGACGGGCAACGCGCTCCACTGCACCCGGCCTGCGGTGACGCAGCAGCGTACAGTGCGTTTCGGCCCATACGCAGTTATGATAGGGCCCTAAAAAACCAATAAGAGCAGCGAAGCGATGCGTATTTTTTCCAAACTGGCGTGTGTGGGTGTGCTGGGCCTGGCGCTGCTCGGATGCAGCGACGGCAGCGACAATGGTCTGAGTGTGGCGCCCGATGACGCCGCCGTCTTTACGGTCGCCAACGGCTGCTTTGCGATTTCGCCAGACTCCAGGGGGAGCTTCATTACTGCCACCACTGCCGGGGATAGCTATGACCTGAGTGCTGTTCGCGCAGAAGATGCCAGCCGCTTTTTGCTGCGGCCATCCGATCTGGGTAAATACCTGCTCTATGATGAAAACCGGGGCTATCTGGTGTCCGATGGCCTGACGCTGCAGCGCCAGGCAGCGCTCACCTCCGACATCAGTGACGTCAACGGCAAGGTGGTGGTACAGGACCGCCTGCAGTCGGAGGGTGAGTGGCAGTTGCTGGCTGCTGCGAATGGCCGTTTCCTGTTGCAACACATCAAGACCGGAATGTATATCGGACAGCACGGCGCCATGGTGGCGGCAGCACAGGCCGCCGAGCTGTCATTCACCGGGCAAACCGCCTGTGCTGTATTTCCCGAGCTATCCGTCGATGCGACGGGGAACATCTCTGTCACGGAATTTGCAGACGGTTCGGTGTTTGGCTTCGTGGAGACGCACGCCCATCTGTTCACCAATCTCGGTTTTGGCGGCGGCGGCGTTTTTCATGGTGCGCCGTTCCATCCGCTGGGGGTGGAGCACGCACTGGGCGACTGCGACCTGAATCACGGTGAAGAGGGGCGCAAGGATTTCATGGGTGCGACGTTTAACGCCGGCGTGGGCGACTTTAACGATCTGCTGCCGGCGATTCTGGCCGGTGAACTGCCGGAAAAGGATCACGATACCCAGGGCTACCCGGAATTTACGTCCTGGCCGGACGCACCGCGCAGCGCCACGCACCAGGTGCAGTACTACAAGTGGATCGAGCGCGCCTGGCTGTCCGGTTTGCGCTTACTGGTGCAGGATGCCACCACCAACCAGGTGTTGTGCCAGCTGGTAACCGGCATCGGCGCCAACCCCAAGCGCTACGATTGCAATGACATGGTTGCGGTGGACCGCATCATCGAGGCGACCTATGGTCTCGAGCGTTATATCGATGCACTCTCCGGGGGCCCCGGCAAGGGTTGGTTCCGCATTGTGTTCAGTCCGGCGCAGGCCCGCGAGCAGATCAAGGCCGGCAAGCTGGCAGTGGTGCTGGGAATTGAAACTTCGGACCTGTTCGACTGCTTCCTGGTGCCCTTTGGTAAATTCAGCAAGTGCACCGAGGCAGATGTGGTCGCGAAGCTGGATGATTATCATGCCCGGGGCGTGCGGGTACTGTTCCCGGTGCACAAATTCGACAACGCCTTTTCCGCCGGTGATGGCGACCGGCGGGTCAGCGATATCGGCAATTTCGGCCACACGGGGCATTACTCCAACTTCGTGAAATGCCCCGAGGATCTGCTGACGTTTCCCGGTGGTTTTGACTCTGGGGGCCTGAACTTCGCCAATCTTAACCAGCCCCGCGACGTGTACGATTCCCCGCCCCCGTTTGATATGAGCGGCTTCGACGCGAAACCCATAGCAGCCCTGTTACCGCATATCGGCCTGCTCAGTGGCGGACCACTGGAGGGCGAGTACTGCCAGAATCACGGACTCACCGACCTGGGTGAATTCCTGATGCTGCAAATGATGAAGCGCGGCATGGTGATCGAAGTCGATCACATGCCCAGGAAGACCTATAAGCGCGCCTACGAGTTGCTGGTGGAAAATGATTATCCGGCCGTGGGCAGTCACGGGCGCAACAATAATGGCCTGCTGTACAAACTGGGGGGCGTGTCAAAATCCAATTTCGGTCGCTGTCGCTCCGCGACTAAGCCGCCGACATGGACGATGGCTTCCAGAACGCGCATCCAGTTGCTGCGTGATATGGGGGCGTTCCCGGCGGAGGGTTTCGGTTTTGACCTCAACGGCTTTGCCGGCGCTCCGGGCCCCAGGTTCGGTCCGCGCAGCGATTGCCCCGACCCGCAAACCGATGAGGGCATCACCTATCCGTTCAAATCCTACGCGGGCGATGTCACCCTGGAGCAGCCGGTGGTCGGCAATCGCACACTGGACTTCAATACCGAGGGCATGGTGCACCTGGGACTGGTCGCAGAACTGATTGAAGACGTGCGACGCGACGGCGTGACGGATAAGGAGCTGGAGCCGTTATTCAAATCTGCCGAGGGCTACCTGCGGATGTGGGAAAAGTCAGAGCGCCGCGGTGTGGAGCTTAGCCAGTAGTGGGCGAGAAAACACCCAACCACCAGCTCAGCCCCATGTCCTGCCCGGTGACCCTGGCGGATGTGGATTTATTCGGCCCCGGCGCGCAGGAGCACTGGTATGAGGCCTATCCGATACTGCACCGGGAAGCGCCGGTGCTGGTGCTGCCGGGTCAGGGACCCGATGGTATCAGCGATGCCTTCGTGCTGAACCGCTACGAGGACATCGAGCGGGTGGTGAAGGACCCGCAGCGCTACACCCCGGTGATGAGCCTGCGGGTCCAGGAATTGCAGGCGCTACTTGATCGGGGCGAGCAACCCCCGCGGGATGCCTCGCGTTTCAATCTGGCCCTGGACTCGGTGCGTACCTTGCGTCCCACCATCGAATTGTGGCGCGCCCATCGCCAGGAACTGACCGACCCCTGGGTGGGGCCGGGCGCCAGGCGCCACACGCAGATGATCACCGAGGTCACCGACGACCTGATTGATCGCTGGATTGCGCGCGACGACGGTGACGGCAAGGGTACGCTGGAGTTCATTCAGGAATTTGCCCGGCCTTTACCGCAGAGGGTTACGGCCAGGGTGTTGGGCTTCCCGCTGGAGGATGTTGACCAGCTGGCGGCCTGGGGTTCGGCCCAGGTGATGCAGTACGTTTATGGCAAGGGTCATCTCAACCAACTGAGTGAGGAAGAGACTGCGCTGCAGGCACAGCGACTGGACGGTTTCGCCGACTATCTGGCGGATCAGGTTGCCCGCAAGCGCAAGAATCCGCAGGACGACATGATCAGCGCCCTGACGCAGATTCGTTACACCGCGCTGGACCGCAAGCTGACCGATGAGGAAGTCTACGGCATCGTCTACTTCATGGTGTTGGGCGGGCTGGAAACCACGCAATACGCGCTGGAGGAAGAGGCGCAGTTGCTCTGTGACCAACCGGCGCTGTTCGACGCAATCAAGGCCAGTCCGGACAAAATACGGGCCTTTACCGAGGAGGCCATGCGCCTGCGCGCGCCCACCCAGGGCCTGTCGACCCGCGTCACCACGCGCGACGAGGAATTCCAGGGCGTGCGGGTACCGGCGGGGTCTATCCTGCATATCCGCTTTGGCGCCGGCAACGTCGACCCGCAGCAGTACGACTGTCCCTATCAGCTGGACCTGGAGCGCAAGGCTCTGGGTAACCACCTCACCTTTTCGCAGGGTCCGCGCACCTGTCCGGGCGCGGGCATTTCACGGCTGGAACAGATTATCGCCTGGGAGCGCTTGTTCACGCGGCTGGATGGCCTTGAATACGCGCCGGGCAATACCTTCGAGCACCAGCCGGGCATCATGCTGGGTACGCTCGCACTCAAACTGCGTTTTCGTCGCTCGGCCTAGTTGATCTGGTAGATGCGATAGCCGAGGCCGCTGTCGGTAAAACGCCCGATACCCACCGCGAGAATTTTATTGAGCCAGAGATAGCGCGCATCGCCGGTGCGGAAAGTAGGTGCCGTGCGAAAATAATAGGTAGACGGATCAAGCCGTGCCAGGGATTCGCGGTCGCTCGCCAGTTGTGGCGGCACGGCGATAAAGCCGTAGTACTGCACGTAGATGCGCGCGCCGTCATGCGTTTCCCACACGGCACGCACGTTGACCTGGTAGGAATTCTCGCCATCGATGGACAGCGCGGGCCAGTCGCCTCCACCGGGCAGGACACGCCCGTTGAGCAGCGGGCCGCGGAATTCGCCGCTGGCGATATAGCCGATGCTGGTCGCGCCCCAGGGCGAGTCAATGGTGCCGGGGCTGTCCGCTGACGGCACCAGCTCGACGTCGCAGAGCCATTCACCCTGCGAGCTTCAGACTATTGTAGTCAGCTTCATGCATGTGTCTCTTCCTCGGCTGGCGGCTTTTCGTTGGCCACGTTATGCCACTGACGTGGCGTAGGCAAGTCACCGTTTTTGACGGCCGTGCCGGTCGTTCTGGACCTGGGCCATCGTCCCTGTTAGCGTCTCACTCTGACGAACATCAAAGGGCTCGTGCGCATGAGCAGTCTGCTGGCGAAAATTCAGATTCACCCGGGCAAGGAAGCCGAGTTCGAGGACGTGATGGCCTATATGTACCGACAAACCCACGGCTCGGAGGAGGGTGTGCTGCGCTATGAGTACTGGCGTGGACGGGAACCGGGGTTCTACTACTGCCTGCTGTCATTTCGCGATGCGGTGACGTTCTGGCGGCATCAGGCCAGCGACCACCACGAGGGCGAGATGCAGCGTTTTGCGGACTGTATTGCGGCGCTCGATCTGGAGGTCATCGATCCGGTGCAGCAGGCCTCACCACTGCCGCCCACTCTCGAGGGCCAGTTACCGCCGGGTGAGTCGCAGGCGGTCCAGGAGCAGGCACAGCGCTTTCCGATTACCGCCGCCGCCTGGTGGCAGCCCTTGCGCACTTAGTCGGAGGCTTCGTTGTCGCGCCGCGTCAATCTCGCGTTTTTTCGCTGGCCCACGCATGGGCGGCAGCGCTGCTCACCCAGCGTATGGCGTTATGCACCAGTCGGCGAAAGTGTGCGTTGGCCATGGCCGCGGCATCGTCACCGCCCTGCAGGTAAACGATAGGGCTGTTGCCCCGGCGTTTCGCCCAGCCCACCAGGTTGGAACCTGCGGGGTGGCTCCAGCCGGCACGGGAATGCATTTCTCCGGCGACTGCTCTGGCGGCGGAATAAAAATTATTGTCCTGGAAGTCGTAATCACTGCGCAGCAGCGGCACAACATCCTCTTCAAAGACGGGGCACAGGTAGAGTTCATCGGTGATATTGAAGTGTCCGGGAATGCCCTCCGTCACCGGATGCGAGGCGACTTTACGCACCGTGTGGCTCACCTGGTGACGATAGCCGGAATCCGGCCACTGCCGGCCGCGCAAGGACGCGGGGCGATAGTGAAAGCGACCGCCGACAATCTCCGCGTACTCCGGCCAGGCCGGCCAGGCGGCTATGGCGTGGTGCATGAAGACCACGCCCACCCCTGCTTCCAGCATGGCGAGGTAATCGCGAACAAAGTCAGTGTCCGGTGTTACCAGGCGCGGGGCATCGGCGGCGGTAAAATCGATACCGGGCATGTCATAGCACAGGATGGCATCGTAATCGCGCGCCGCCTGCGGCCCGAACAAGCGCTGTGCGGCGGGTTGCTCCACATGGCACACATCGAATTCATCCAGCCCCTGCAGCAGTCCGGCAAACGCCTCACGCTCATAGGGGTGGCCGCGCGCGACAGCCAGTAAGCGCTTTGGTGCGCTGTAATTGATGATGCTCATGGGCGGGACTCAGATATCAACGGCTACCAACTGCTTGCCCCTGTTGGCGCCACTGAACAGGTTCTGCAGCGCCAGCGGCAATTGCTCGAAGCCTTGTAATACAGTTTCATGATGGCGCAATTCGCCACTGTTGAGGTGCTTTACCAGTGACGCAATGGCCTCGGGGAAGCGCGCGGCGTAGTCCAGGACAATGAATCCCTCCATGCGGGCCCGGCGGTAGACGAGGTTGAAATAATTCACCGGCCCGGCGACCGGGCCGGTCGCATTGTAGCGGGAGATGCCGCCACACAGCACCACACGGGCATGGTCCGCGAGGTTGTCCAGGGCGATATCGAGAATCTCACCACCGACGTTATCAAAGTAGACGTTCAGGCCAGCGGGACACAATTCGGCAACCCGCTGCGCGGTATCTTCGGATTTGTAGTCGATGGCGGCGTCAAAGCCCAGCTCCTCCACCAGCCACGCACATTTGTCTTTCCCTCCGGCGAGTCCGACAACCCGCGCACCGGCGATGCGCGCCAGTTGCCCGGCAATCGAGCCGGTAGCGCCGGCGGCGCCGGACACCAGCACGGTGTCGCCCGCCTGCGGCCGGCCAATCTCCAGCATGCCAAACCACGCGGTGAGCCCCGTTATGCCGAGCACGTTCAGGGCGGTGGCGGGGGACACTGCCTCCGGGACCTTTCTCAACGGTACAGAGCGACCGTCACTGACCAGATAGCGTCGCCAGCCGAAGGCCCCGGTGACCAGCGTACCCGCAGGTAGTGCGGGGTTGTCTGACTGCAGTACCACACCCGCGCCCTGGCCGCGCATCACGTCGCCAATCTGCAGCGGCGCGACATAATCCACCCGCGCTTCCATCCAGCCCTTCATAGCCGGTTCCACCGCCAGGTAGCGGACTTCTACCAGCACCTCACCCGCCGCCGGCACTGGCATGGGTACATCGACCACCTGGAAATCCTCCGGCCTGATTTTACCGCTGGGTCGCGCCGCAAGCAGGATATGCTGGTTGTGCCGTGCTGTATTCATGCCGCTTGTCTCATCTGGCCTTCATGTGTCGGTGGTAGGAAGGCACATCACTTTCCATGTCGACCACCGGATGGCATTGTGCCGATATTGCCCCCAGCAGAACGGGCAGGGCTTTCAGGTGCGGCCCGACCGCGAGTTTGCCGGTGTTCATCAGGCTGACGGCGATATCCCGCTGCGGATCAGCCCAGCAGAAGATATTGGCGTAGCCCAGGTGGCCGTAGGCGTATTGCGTGTCCATGCCGTAGATGCCTACAGGCGAGCCGCCCAGCATGAAGCCGGCGCTGTAGCGCATGGGCAGCTTGAGTGTCTTGTCCAGCGCAAACGTTCCGAGTGAGCGGGTCGCCCGGTGCACCGTCAGGGGATCGAGAATCTGTTTGCCCTGCCACTGGCCGTGGTTCAACAGCATCTGGTAGAAGCGGCTGACCTCCTCGGCAGTGCCAAACAGATTGGCCGACGGTATCACGGCGCGGTAGAAGCGCGGGTCATTGGTCATGGCCACCGCCTGGTCGGGATGCGCGCCCAGTATGCCTGCGAGCGCACGGTTGATCAGCGCACTGTCCAGCCCGGTGCAGGTGTTGATTGCAACGCGGGCCTGGTCGCGCTTGGTCAGGCCATAACGGAAATAGCGCATACCCATGGGTTTGCGAATATAGCGGTCCAGGTACTGCTGGGCGTCGAGCCCGGTGGTTACCTTGATCAGCTCATTGAAGATGAAGCCCGTGGTGATGGCGTGGTAGGCCTGGACGCGGCCCTGGTGATCGGTCGGCTGTGCCTCGCAGATCAACTGCAGCGCTGCATCGTGGTCGTACAGCAACTCCAGTTCGATATCGTCGGGTACGTCCGCAATGCCGCCCCTGTGGGTAAGCAGCTGCAGCAGGGTGATACTGCCCTTACCTTTAGCGGCGAAGGCCGGTATATAGTAGCTCACGGGGTTCAGCAGGTTGACCTCGCCCTGTTCCGCCAGCAAATGCACCAGCACCGCAGTGACGGCCTTGGAGGCGGAAAAAAGGCAAATCGGTGTGGTGACCGAGGCGACCTCACCCTCCCGGTAGTGACCCAGGCTGCGGTTGAGCACGATCTTGCCCCGGCGTCGCAGGCACAGCGACAGCAGCGGGTAGACGCCGCTGCGATACAGGTTCTGGCACGCATCCCAGATGGCATCCACCGCGGCCGGATCGAGGTCTGCACTGCGCGGATCAACTTCCGCTGCGGTGTCGATATCCGTCACGGACGCCAGATCGTCAGGCACCGCCACTGTCCTGAACAGCCGTTGGTAAAAGTCATCGCGATAGTTGGCCAGTTTTCTCACAGGGGCTCCTCAGGTAGGCAAGACAGAACTGCGTTGATCATATAACGGGACCGGGCCAGACCGTTGATCTGGCGCAACCGGTGTGCAGCGGGGAAAACGAGCCGGTCATTTATTGGTCGAACGCGCCGCTATCAACACGAAAAATCTCGAACGGTGTATTCAGCGGCCGGTTGAGCACAAAATTCAGGACCTCGCTTTTGATCACGTAGAGCCGTGACTCGGCAACGGTCGCGGTGGACAGGCCCTTCTTCTGTGCCACTGTCACCACGCTCCCCGCAGTAAAGTTCGCATTGGCGCGCACACGGCTGACACTGTCAGCGGACACGGCGTACAGGTCGCCGTCCAATACAGCGAGACCGTCCGGTGAGGGCAGGGTGTCACCTGTCAGTGCGATGGGTTCTATGCTCTCGGCATCGGGAAGGCTGACGCGCAGCAGTGAGGCCGGCACGAACTTGCCGACGATCAGCGCACTCCCATCGGGGCTGAGGGCGATGCCGTTCAACCCGAGACCGGCGCCAGTGATATCGTCAAATAGCGGGTCGGTGGCCAGGATGCTGCCGGTACCCGTTGCCGGATCCAGTCGGTAGAGGTAGGGGTTGGCGGGGTCGGTCACATAGGCCACGCCCGCACTGTCCAGCACCAGGTCATTACAGGAACCGTTGGCAGTCAGCGCGCCCAGCAAAAACTCCCTGTCCAGCTGCGCCGTCGCCAGGTTGAACACCCACACACGGTTGTCTGCCCCATCGACCTGCTGTGCGCAGACCCACAGGCGCCGCTGCCGGGCGTCGACCTTGGCGCCGACCAGTCGCGCGCGCCTATCGGCAGTGCGAAAAATGGTTTCCTCACCCGCAGCATTGATGCGCACAATGCCGCCCCCCTGCAGGCTGGTCGTATAGAAGGCGCGCTCCTGGGGATCAAACGCGACGCCCTCCGGAACGCTGTCGTCACTGCTGAGTTCATAGCGATCAGACAGCGGTGTCAGGGTGATGTGTGAATCATTGGAATCACTGCAGGCGGTCGTCATCGCCACAATGCACATGAGCAGGCCGGCGCTTGCTTTCATTACAGTCTGTTTCCTGTTCTGTGTTTCCCTTGTTCGCTACTGAATAACGTCTGGCGAAGCGCTGTCAAGCGCTTTCACCCGGAACCAGTAGCTCATAGTCCCAGGCCTCTATTGTTTCCCGGTGCTGCACGAATACCTCATTCATTGCTGCAACGGTGTCAGCAGGTAACGCGGCGATTTTTTTGGTATTCAGGTCGGTGATGGGACGATTGAGCGTGCCATCGATGGAATGAACCTCAAAGCTGGCTGCGTGGTCCATGTCACCCAGCTCCGGCATGAATGCCGCCAGTTGCTGGCAGGCCCGCGCCGGATTCTGCACCAGTGATTCGTAGGTCAGCACCAGTGCGTTATCCAGGTCACGGGCGTTCCTGAGCTGTGTGCGCAAACACATCATGGAAAAATTCGCGGCGCGGTTGACGTTCCAGTGGTTACGCCGCATCAGTCCCTCGCTCTGCGCATAGGGATTTCTGACCATCACGACAAACTTCACCGGTTGAAAGTGCGCCAGAATGTCCTGTGTGCGGATAAGGTTGGGCGGGCTCTTTTCCAGCAGCACGGGTTTGCCCATATCCCAGTAGGATTCCCAGACTGCCTTGATTTCAGGCCAGGGCAATACGTGGTCGGGGTCCCAGGGTTTATCGCGCATGATATCGGCAAGCTCGGGCAGGAACTGTCCCTCGTCGGGCAGAGTCGACACATTCTGCGACGTTCCCAGTAACTTCCACAGCAGGGTCGAGCCGGAATAGGGTGGACAGAGCACAAACAGGTAGGACGGCATGGGAATACCCTGCGTCACAGCAGCGGGCTCATCATGCCCACCATGTTATTCCACAGACGACGCCCCAGCGACCAGGCTGCCACATCTGTGATACTCACTCGCCGTGATGCGGCAAGATAGGACTGCTGCCGGTTTTGCATCTGCGCCGGTCAATACCTTGTCGAAGAACAGAATGTTGTTCTCATAGTTCAGATCGAAACTTCGCCGGTCCATGTTTGCCGAGCCGATCAGCGTGATGTCTTCGTCCACGGTCACTGACTTGGTGTGCAGCAAGCCGCCTTCGAACTCATACAGGTTTACCCCGGCTTCCAGCAGTTCCTCGTAATAGCTGCGGCTGGTGGCTGCTACCTGCCAGGAATCGTTGCGTGCCGGGAGGATGAGGGTGGTAGCGACGCCGCGGTGCGCGGCTGCACACAGCGCTGCCTGCATGGATTCCTTGGGGACGAAGTAGGGAGTGGTGATGGTCAGCGTACGGCGCGCTGCATGCATCAGGGTCTCAAACGTTTCCGGCATGGCGGAGTCGCGCACCGTCGGCCCCGTGGCGATCACCTGTGCGGGGAACCCCGGACCAGTGACGTGAATAGCCTGCTCAAGAATGTCGCGGATATCCTCGTCTACTACGCTGGTCATCCAGTCGCCGATGAAAATGTGCTGGTTCTGCCTGGCGATCGGTCCCTCAAAACGTATCAGCGCGTCAACCCAGGGCGCGAACTTCGGTTTTACCCGGAATTCCGGGTCAGCACAATTCTGGCTGCCGCAGTAGGTGATCCGGTTGTCGATTACGACGATTTTGCGATGATTGCGCAGGTCGATGCGGCCGCGTACCACGCGCATCAGCAGATGACCGATGCGTAGTGCCTCGGCTACCTGTACACCGGCATCGCGCATCTCCTTCCAGCTCTTCGAGCGAATCATGGCGCGCGACCCCAGGCCATCCGCCATGGCGCGGCAGCTTACGCCGCGGGCAGCAGCGCGCTTGAGTGCGTCAACCACCTTGCGCCCGTTATTGTCTTCGAGCCAGATATAGAAAATCAGGTGGATATGGTCCGTGGCTGCATCCATATCCGCCACAATGGCGTCTATCGCACTGTTGGAGTCTGCCATCAGCTGCGCCGAGTTACCTCCTACCGGCGCAAACCCGTTGATGGTTTCACCCTGTCGAAATAAGGGTTCGCAGCGCTCCGGTATATGCGGAAGCATCCAGCTGTTGTGCCATGACTGCGCGGGGATCGCCGGCGGCATGGTGGCCAGTGCTATCGCTGCCCGTTCCGCCCGTTTGCGGCCAATATTGGTTTCGCCAAATAAAATGTAGGCCCCGATTCCTACTATCGGTATCACGGCGATGGCGACCACCCAGGCGATGCGCGACTCCGGGTCGCGGTGCGGGCGCAGGATCGCCCGCCCCATGAACGCAAGGTGAAGCAGTACCACTCCCACTTCGACTACTGTCGTCCACATTTGGTTATCCCTCGCCTCAATTCCTGCATACCATACCATGTCCGGTATGGCCATTTAACCATCCCTGAGCACTTCAGCCGCTTGTAGCTGTGAGTGGACTTGAACTTCCGACAACTGCATTATGAGCACTATGAAACTGAATACAAAAGTAGTCGCTCTGCTTGCAGCTGTGTTGCTGGTTGGGTGTGCCAGATCCATCGATCCTGATCAGTTGCAGAAAAGGGCGGGGATCTATTACGAGATTGGTGACACCAAACCCTATAGCGGTAAAACAGAATCGCGGTATGCGAGTGGCCGGAAGAAAGACGAGCTCAACTATGTCGATGGAAAATTGTATGGCACGACCGCACATTGGTTTGAGAATGGCCATAAGAAAGACGAGTATAACTATGTCGATGGGAGGCCTCACGGGAAGGCAAAACATTGGTATGAGACGGGCCAGAAGAAAGACGAGTTCAACTATGTGAATGGGAAACAACACGGGAAGAAAGAATCCTGGTATGAGAATGGCCAGAAAAAGGAAGAGTCCAACTATGTGGCTGGCAAGCTCCACGGAAAGAGAGAGAATTGGTACGAAAATGGGCAGAGGAGGGAATCGTTCAATTATGTGGATGGCCTGCGGGAAGGTAAGGCGATCACCTGGTATAAAGGCGGTCAAATCAAGTCAGAGGCAACCTACGCAGGCGGCTTGAAACAGGGGAGGAAAACGTCCTGGTACGAAAAGGGCGGGAACAAGAGTTTTGAAGGAGATTTTGTTCATGGTGCGCTGCAAGGCAAGGCAACCAACTGGTATGCAAGCGGCCAGATCAAGTCAGAGGCAAACTATGTAGATGGCTCAAAGCAGGGGAAGAAAACGTCGTGGTACGCGGGCAGCGGGAAAAAACACTATGAGGAAGACTTCGTTCATGGCAAGCAGCACGGCAAGGCAATCACCTGGTATGAAAATGGCCAGATGAAGTCGGAGACACACTATGCCAATGACGCAAAGCACGGGAAGGCAACTACCTGGTATGAAAACGGCCAGAAGCAGTCTGAGGAAAACTTTGTCGAAGGTGCACTGCAGGGTACGGCAACCACCTGGTATGAAAACGGCCAGATCAGGTCAGAGGCACCCTTTGTTGATGGTCTACGACAAGGTAAGGCAACCACCTGGTATAAAAGCGGCCAGATGAGGTCAGTAATAAACGCTGTGCATGGGAAATCCCAGGGGAAGGCAGAATTCTGGTATGAGAATGGCCAGAAGAAATGGGAGGCAAATTATGTCGATGGGAAGCCTGTTACGACTACTTACTGGGACGAGAATGGCGTGAAAATAATCAAATGAACAGGACTCTGATGGCAGTTCTTATTGCTCTCTTATCGTCAATCGCCCACGCGCAGACCGATAGGGACATCGATAATGATGGCCAATGGGATTATGACCGAGGGGGTACTGACAGAGACCTGGACAATGACGGCCAGTGGGATTCTGATCTGGGAGGCACAGACAGGGATATCGACAACGATGGCCAGTGGGATTCCAATCGTGGAGGAACGGATAGGGACCTGGATAATGACGGCCAGTGGGACTCCAGTCGTGGCGGTACTGATCGAGACCTCGATAATGATGGCGAATGGGATTCCGACAACGGCGGCACAGATCGGGACCTGGACAATGACGGTGAATGGGATAGGTAGCACGCGACCCGCTTGAACGGAACTGCGTGTGATATCGACCGTTCCCTGTTCGCAGCCGAACGGCTACAAACAGGCGCGAGTTTCAATTCCCGGCAGGACTTGCCTGTGTCTCAAACGAAAAAAACGAACGCTGCCGTTAAATTTATCGCAGTCCAGATCAGTCCATGGAATCGACACCGTATGCCTCTCATATCCGTCAACTCACTCGCCAGACTGAATATCCTGCACAGGTCGTCTGCCATAAAACTTGCAAAGTACCACATATGCGTTACATTGTAACGAATGAATGATCGTGGAGCGCGAAGTGTGGGTCCGAAGAAGTCAGCGACACTGAACCTGCGGATTGACCCGATGTTGAAAGAGGCCGCGAAAATTGCGGCTAACCTTGAGCAGCGCAGCATAGCCAATATGATCGAGGTACTGATCCGGCGTCATTGCGCGGAAGTAGGCATCGCCATTCCGGATCAACAATCACTGTTTGCCGAGGACGAAGAAGATGGACGAGAAGACACTAAAAGCCCTCGTAGACGCCGGAGCCGTTAAGCGCGTGCGTATCATCGGGGAGGGGGCGTTATTCCATGTCGAGGCGGATACGCCAAATGGCGCCATCGCCGCACTGACGCTGAAGGGTACGCCCAAGACCTGGCGTTCGCTTGACTCGGCTGCGAAGTGGGTCAGGGGACTGGGTATGGGGTCGGCGCAGGTGGAGCTGGCCAGATGGAATCCTGCGCAGGCCGGGTTGAAGCTGTAGGAGTGCACCGAACATTTGGATGAAAACGTGAGGCCTGGTGCACCTTGCGCGCCACGGCCAATGTGGTATCGGGGTCTCTGTTCCCGGCGCTTTATGGACATTGTTGGATAATGCTGGAAGGGTATTTGGTAGCTACGGGTGGACTTGAACCACCGACCCCAGCATTATGAATGCTGTGCTCTAACCAGCTGAGCTACGTAGCCATAATCAGTTGTGGGGACCAGTGGTCCCGAAGAGCCGCGCATTTTCCGCATTTTGTCCGGGCAAGTCAAGATTTCAGGCGGCCCTGCGCTCGCTAGACATTAAAGCGAAAATGAATGACGTCACCGTCCTGCACCACGTAGTCCTTGCCCTCCAGACGCCAGCGGCCGGCGTCCTTGGCGCCCTGTTCGCCATTGTACTTGATGAAGTCCTCATAGCTGATGACTTCGGCGCGGATGAAGCCTTTCTGAAAGTCGGTGTGGATGACTCCGGCGGCTTCCGGGGCGGTGGCACCGACTTTCACCGTCCATGCGCGCACTTCCTTTACGCCGGCAGTGAAGTAGGTCTGTAACTGCAGTAGTTCATAACCGGCGCGAATCACGCGGTCCAGTCCCGGCTCCTCCATCCCCAACTCGCGGAGAAACTCCAGACGCTCCTCGTCTGCGAGTTCTGCGATTTCCGCTTCCAGCTTGTTGCAGATGGCAACGACCATGGCGTTTTCCTGTGCCGCGATTTCCTTCACCACATCCAGGTACGGGTTGTCCTCAAAACCATTTTCATCGACGTTGGCGATATACATGGTGGGCTTGCCGGTTAGCAGGAACAGTTGCCTGGCGAGCGCCCGTTCATCTTCACTGAGGTTAAGGGAGCGAACGGGCCGGGCTTCATTGAGGTGTGGCAGGAGCTTGTTTTCCAGCAGGGCCTTCATGGCCATCGCGTCCTTGTCGCCGCCCTTGGCGTTGCGGATTACCCGCTGAAGTTGTTTTTCGCAGCTTTCGAGATCCGCCAGAGCCAACTCCGTGTTAATAGTTTCGATGTCGGCCCGCGGGTCGATTTTATTCGACACATGAATGACATTGTCGTCTGCAAAGCAGCGCACCACATGGGCGATGGCGTCGGTCTCGCGAATATTGGCCAGAAACTGGTTGCCCAGGCCCTCGCCCTTGGAGGCACCTGCTACAAGTCCCGCGATATCGACGAACTCCATGGTGGTCGCGATTTCCTTCTGCGGTTTGATGATGTCCGCGATCCTGCGCTGTCGCGGATCCGGTACCGGTACGATACCGGCGTTCGGCTCGATAGTGCAGAAGGGAAAGTTTTCTGCGCCAATACCCGCATTGGTCAGGGCATTGAACAGGGTGGACTTACCGACATTTGGCAGGCCGACGATTCCGCAATTGAAGCCCATAGATGGTTCCTGTCTCTGTAGGCAGCTCAGGCTGCACTAAAACTGTGTAATCGGGTCATCGCCTTGGTGCCGTCTCCATCCAGCAGCAGGGGCAGGGCGGCAATGGCCTCGTCGATGCACGCATCGATGCGCTCGCGCTCGGCCTGTGAAGGGGCGCCCAACACGTAGCCGGTGACGCGGGAGGCGTGACCCGGGTGGCCGATGCCGATGCGCAGGCGATGGAAATCCTGGTTGTTGCCCAGGGCTGGAATAATATCCCGTAATCCATTGTGGCCTCCGTGCCCGCCACCCTGCTTGAAGCGCGCACAGCCAGCTGGTATATCCAGTTCATCATGGGCGATGAGAATGTGCTCAGGTGCGATCTTGTAAAATCCCGCCATTGCCGCGACTGCCATGCCGCTGCGATTCATGAAGGTAGTGGGAATGAGCAGGCGCACGTCGTGTCCGGACAGGGTAAGCCGTCCGGTCAGGCCGTAAAACCTGGATTCCGCCTGTAACGAACAACCGCACTGCCTTGCGAGGGCAGCGACGAAATCGGCGCCGGCATTGTGGCGAGTGCCCCGGTATTCGTTACCGGGGTTGCCCAGTCCCGCAATGAGCTTTATGGCAGTCAATGCGAATACCGCTGTGGTGAGCGCCGCAGCGAGGGGATTAGTCCTCGCTGTTGCCTTCTCCAGCCCCGCTGTCTTTAGCGGCCGCAGGAGCATCGACATCCAGTCCATCATCACCGCCCTTGGGCGCGATGACAGAGGCGATTGCCAGGTCATGATCCTCGCCAAGGGCCAGGGCTACGGAGGTTACGCCTGCAGGCAGGTTAACGTCGGAGAGGTGAATAATCTGGCCGGTTTCCACCTTGAGCATATCCACTTCGATGAACGAGGGAATATTGGCGGGCAGACACTGCACTTCGATGTCGGTAGCCTGGTGCTGGATCATGCCACCCTGCGTTTTTACGCCATAGCAGGTGGTTTCGTTGATGAAGTGAATGGGCACGTGAACCCTGATGGCCACATTATCGTCGATGCGCATGAAATCCACATGCGTGACGCGATTCTTGGCAGGGTGGCGCTGCAGGTCCTTGAGAATAGCCTTCTCCTTGTCCTTGCCGACATTGACGATCAGGACGTGGGAGAAGAAAGCCTCATTTTCCAGCGCCTTTTCCAGATCCTTGCGGATGAGGCTAAGCGGTTGCGGGGCCTTGTCGCCACCGTAGATGATGGCCGGGACCCGTTCTTCGAAACGACGCAGGCGGCGGCTCGCACCTTTCCCCAGGTCAGTTCGCACTTCTGCGGTTAATTCAAATTGGTCAGACATTGTCGTGACTCCTTTGATGAGTCATTACAGCACCTGCGACCAGTGCGGTAATGAGTGGGTGTATACGCTGTCTCTACTGAAACAGCGCGCTGATTGATTCCTCGTTGGCGACCCTTCGCATGGACTCGGCGAGCAGGTCGGCAATAGTGAGTTGGCGGATCTTTTTAATGGTCCTCGCCTCGGCACTTAACGGAATCGTGTCTGTTACCACCAACTCATCGAGCTGGGAGTTCTCAATATTCTGCAGGGCGTTGCCCGATAGTACCGCGTGGGTACAATAGGAGACGACTTTGGCTGCGCCCCTGTCTTTGAGGGCGTCAGCGGCCTTGCACAGCGTGCCGGCAGTATCGACCATATCGTCTACCAGCAGGCAGGTGCGGCCATCCACCTCGCCAATCAGGTTCATTACCTGCGCCTCATTTGCCTTGGGGCGTCGTTTATCAATAATAGCCAGGTCAGCTTCATTCAATTGCTTGGCGATTGCCCGTGCCCTGACCACGCCGCCTATATCCGGAGAAACAACAATCAGGTTGTCGTAGTTGCAGGCCTCAATGTCTTCAATGAGCACCGGTGACCCGTAGATGTTGTCCACCGGACATTTAAAAAAGCCCTGGATCTGTTCCGCATGCAGGTCGACGGTTAACACCCGATCAACTCCTACGGTAACCATCATGTCCGCCACGACCTTGGCGGAGATCGGTACGCGGGCGGAGCGCACACGCCTGTCCTGGCGCGCGTAGCCGAAGTAGGGCACTACAGCAGTGATACGCGAAGCCGATGCCCTGCGCAGAGCGTCGATCATGACGACCAGTTCTATCAGGTTGTCATTGGTCGGTGCGCAAGTGGATTGCAGGACAAAAACATCCTTGCCTCGCACATTCTCGTTCAACTCAACGGCCGTTTCACCGTCACTGAACTTGCCGACATCTGCCTTACCCAAAGCCAGGTACAATCGACTGGCTACTTTCTGGGCCAGTTCCGGGTTGGCGTTACCCGTAAAGACCATCATTTTTGAGGACACGGCACTCTACCTTAAGGTTTCTCACGAAAAACTTCGGTAAATAAAAACAGTGCCATACCCTCTTGGCATATGGCGCCGCCTGTATGGCTGGGGTGGGAGGATTCGAACCTCCGAATGCCGGGATCAAAACCCGGTGCCTTGCCGCTTGGCGACACCCCAAACTATCTGTTGGATTACACCAATTCTTTTGGTAAAGGCGCTGCGTTTACGCCTCGGGCGAGAATGCTGGTCCACTCGCCCGGCAACTGTTCTCGGGCCCTGCTGGCCTGGGCTGCATTATCGAAAGTGATGAATGCACAGGCCCCCGTGCCGGTCAATCTGGCCTCTCCGAAATTATCCAAAACTTTCAATGCCTTATCGACCTCGGGATAGAGGTCCCTGACAAGTTGCTGGCAATCGTTGCGGGAGTGTTCCCCAAAAAAGGTCGCCATTTTGATGGGGATGCTGTTACGTGTCAATTGCCGGTGGGAAAATATTTCGGCGGTCGACACATGGCAATGCGGCACCAGGATCAGGTACCAGCGCTCGGGCAGCTCGAGCGGAGTGAGAATGTCGCCAACGCCTTCCGCCCACGCGGTGCGTGCACCCACGAATACGGGTACATCGGCACCCAACTGTCCGCCCATTGCCTGTAGCGTGGCGCGTGGCAGGTGCAGGTCCCACAGGTAGTTGAGGGCCAGCAGTGTGGTGGCTGCGTTGGAACTGCCACCGCCCAGGCCAGCCCCTGTGGGTATACGTTTTTGCAGCACAATATGCACGCCCAGCGATTCCTGTTGCAGCAGTCGCGCGGCGCGCACAATGAGGTTGTCCTCGAACGGGACTCCGGTTGCGTTGCTGTCCAGCGTGATAAGGCCGCTGTCATTGGTGGTAAACAGCAACTGGTCACCCCAGTCCAGCAACTGGAACAGCGTTTGCAGCTCATGGTAGCCGTCGGGGCGGCGGCCTGTGATGTGCAGGAACAGATTCAGTTTGGCTGGCGACAGGATGGAGAGGGTGAGGGACATCAGCTTGGCGCAGTATGCCAGTGTGAAATGATTACCTTGGCTCGCGTCGCACCGCGCTGGATCTGCAATCGCGTGGGCAGGGTGAACTCCTGAAACTGCTCATACTGCTCGTAGTGAACCTCCCAGTCGTCCTGCTGCAGACTTTGCAGTAGCTCTGTCTGCGGGTCAAGCTCGAGCCGTTGCACTTTGGAGTCGGGCGAGGGGACGCCCTTGAGCCAATAGGCAAGGGCGAGGAGGGGCAGGTCCCAGCCGGTATTCGCGGCGATGGCCTCAGGTGTGGAGATGTCCAGCGTACTATGCTCATCGCCCTGGCGAATATCCAGCCGCCGACCGTCGCTGTCAATCGTGGTGGCACCAACACCCAGCGGGCCGCTCAGTTGCAGGTGCGTAGCCTGATCGTGCTGCTGCCATACCAGGCCGGCGGACTCCGACGCATCGGCGGTGCGTACGGCCAGTTTGCCGCTGGCCGTCCACTGCTGCAGCATTGCCAACTGCTGGCTGTGAGCTTTCCAGCCAACGGATGTGGGTTCGCGCTCTTCCAACCCGGTACAGCCTGCCAGGAGCACTGGTAATAGCCAAAGTGTCAGGTGCCTGCCAGCGAGCATGCTAGCGTTGGTTCTCTGCGGGAGAGTCAACGACTGGCGTCACGGCGGGAACGTCCACCCCCAGACGATTCAGTGTTCCCAGTAGCGCGGGGTGGCCCGGGTCGCGCAATAATGCGCCCTGCCAGACTGCCATGGCGGCGTCGGTATCTCCTTTAACCCACAGCACCTCGCCCAGATGGGATGCCACCTCCGGATCGGGGAAACCGGCGTAGGCACGGCTCAGGTATTGTACAGACTCCTCATAGCGCTTGGTGCGAAACAACACCCAGCCCATGCTGTCCAGGATGGCGGGTTCGTTGGGTTGCAGCGCCAGCGCGCGGGTAACCAGTTCCAGCGCTTCCGTATAACGTGTGGTGCGATCAGCCAGCGTATAGCCCAGGGCATTGAGGGCGGTGGCGTTGTCCGGGTCGGCGGCGAGAATGGTGCGCAAATCCTTTTCCATCGAGACCAGGTCGTCCTGCTGTTCGCTGAGCATCGCCCGCGCATAGCGCAGTGATGTGCTGTCCGGCGCTGCTGCAAGAGCCTGGTTGAGTAGCCGCATTGCCTCTTTGGCGGCGCCGGCCTGGGCCAGGATGTCCGCTTCCAGGCCGTAGAGCTGGTCGCCCAGTTGAGGGTATTCGTCCCGCTGGTCATCAAACCAGGTGTGACTGCGATCCAGTTGCCCCCCTGCAACCAGGATTTGCCCGATACGGCTATTGGCCGGCAGGTACTCCTGGCTATCCCCTACCTGCATATAATTGGCAATTGCCTCTTCGGGCTCATTGTCGTCCTCGGCCATGCGCCCCAGGTAGTAGTACGCCTCATCCACCCGCTGGTCCAGCGCTATGGCCTGGCGCAGGTACGCTCGGGCTGCCACGGGGTTGCCGACCTCGCGGTTGATAAGGGCGAGCGCAAACAACAGATCGCCATCCTGCGGCGACTGTTCCAGGAGGATCTCAAACTGTGCGCGAGCCGCAGTCATATCGGTGGCGGTCAGCAGGCGGGCGTATTGCAGTCGCAGCTGTCTGGCGTCCGGATGTTCCTGCAGGACCCGTTGCAACCGCGCATAGGGATTCTCCGCCTTCTGCTCCAGCAGGATTCTGGCTTCCAGCAGGATGGCCTGGGGTTGTTCGGGTTCCAGCTGCAACAGCTTATCGAGATCATCCAGAGCCAGGTCATATTGATGAAATTCTGTGTGAACCAGCGCCTGGGTTAGCAGCAGGCGGGTATTTTGCGGAAACTCGGCGGCCAGTGTATTGATGCTCTGCACCAGTTCCGTGCGCTGTGCATCGCTCAATTGCCCAAAGCCATTCAGCAGCATGGGAAAATTGGCAGACCCGGTCTGGCGCTCCACTATGACGAGGTAGGGCAGGGCTTCCATGGTCCGCCCCTTGTGAGCCAGCAGCCCCGCCAGTGTGTTGTTGGCTTCAGTATTTTCCGGTTCCAGTTCCACCCACAGTTGCGCTGCCTGTAGCGCCTCGTCCTCGCGTTGCAGGAATTGGGCGAGATGTGTGGTGTGCGCGCTGACGCCCGGGTCGCGCAACACGGCGGCCTGCTCCATGTACTGCTCCAGCGTTACGTCATAGGCTTGCCTGCGCAGGGCAAATTCCGCAACAAGCAGTTCGTACAGGCTGTCATTGGGGAACGCCCGCTCCGGCGCTTTCGCGGTCTTTTCGGGCGTGGTCACGGCATCCTGCTCCGGGACAGGTGTGTTGAGCGGCACAGGCAGTGAGCAGCGCACAGGTGATAGCGAGGGCAACGAGTCGCGACATGGTGGTTTACAGCGAGGCAATCCAGCGATTAGACAGGTGCTATGATGACACAGACGGCGTGTGAAACCCACTGCGCGGCCGTACGTGTCGCCGCAGGGCCACTGTCGTGGTACTTTAAGAGCGCTGTCATTTAGCCGCTAACTGGTTAAAATCGGGAGAGTTTTTTGCAAATTGTGCTAAGGTGCGCCCGATTTCGGGAGGCTGTAGGCCTGTCGGATGAGCCCTGCTATGCAATGCTGTGGAGCCAGTTGCAGTTGCCATGAATTTGATCGCTTTGGGAATAAATCATAACTCGGCCGCCGTGGAAGTGCGCGAGCGGGTTGCGTTTGCGCCGGAGCAGGTGGGTGAAGCACTGGCAGATGCCTGTGCGGCGGCCGGGGTTGATGAGGTCGTCATTCTGTCGACCTGTAATCGCACCGAGCTCTATGCCGTGGTGCCTGAGGGCGTCAGCCTGGGTGACAAGGCGCTGGAGTTGATCGACTGGGTCGCCAACTACCACCACCTGTCGGCGCGGGAATTGCGCGACTGCGCCTACCACCACGAAGGGGGACAGGCCCTGCGGCATCTGGTGCAGGTCGCCAGCGGACTGGATTCGATGGTCCTGGGAGAGCCGCAAATATTCGGGCAACTGAAGTCCGCGTATGCGGTGGCGATGGAAGCGGGTA
This sequence comes from uncultured Gammaproteobacteria bacterium, assembly GCA_963762235.1. Classification (GTDB taxonomy): domain Bacteria; phylum Pseudomonadota; class Gammaproteobacteria; order Pseudomonadales; family Halieaceae; genus Marimicrobium. The sequence continues at coordinate 179,658 of CAVXKH010000016.1, forward strand.
CCGTGGGCTGTGAGTTAGGCCGCCTGTTTCCGCGCATATTCTCGATTGCCAAGCGGGTGCGCACCGACACCGCCATTGGCGAAAACCCCGTGTCAGTGGCGTATGCGGCGGTGGACCTGGCGGGCCATATTTTTTCCGATTTAAGTCAGTGTAGCGCGCTGTTGGTGGGTGCGGGGGAAACCATCGAACTGGTGGCCCGTCATCTTATCGGGGCCGGTGTGAGTAAAATTGTTATTGCCAATCGCACCCTGGGCAGGGCGCGGGAGCTGGCGCAGAAATTCAGTGCCGAAGCGGTATTACTTGCCGAGATCCCCCAGCAGTTGACGGATGCGGATATTGTTATTACGTCCACCGCCAGCCAATTGCCTATTCTGGGCAAGGGTGCAGTGGAACAAGCACTCAAAGCGCGCAAGCATCGCCCCTACCTGATGATCGATATTGCCGTGCCGAGGGATATTGAATCCCAGGTCGGTGAGTTGCCTGATGTCTATCTTTATAGCATCGATGATTTGCGCGAGATCGTTGACCAGAACCGGCGCAGCCGCAGCAGCGAAGCGCGCAAGGCCGACCTCCTGATTGATGAGGGTGTGCGCCTCTACATGGAAGAAGTGCGCAGTCTCGCCGCGGTGGACACGGTCAAGGAGTACCGGTCTATGGCGGAGCAATTGCGCGAGCGGGAACTGCAGCGCGCCCAGCGCGCCCTGGCCCGGGGCGATGACCCGCGACAAATCCTGGCCCAGTTGTCCCGCGCTATCACCAACAAGCTGATTCACGCACCGACCACCGGGCTCAAGCAGGCCAGCGTGGATGGTCGCCAGGACCTGATAAACAATGCCCGCAAACTATTGGGACTGGAGGGCCAGGCGCCACAGCCGGCGACAGATGATGAAGAGCAACAGGCAGAACCGGACCTGTCCTCGCCAGCGCTGGACACCACCCGACGCACATTGCAATGAAGGCATCACTTCTCACCAAGCTGGAAACGCTTACTGACCGGCACGAGGAAGTATCGGCGCTGCTCAGCGATAGCCAGACCATTGCCAACCAGAACAAGTTCCGCGATCTGTCACGAGAGTACTCCGAACTGGAGCCGGTGGTCGCCTGCTACGCCCGGTACAGCCAGGTGAAGGCCGATCTGGATGAGGCGCGACAAATGTTGGATGACGCCGATCCTGAGGTGCGGGACATGGCCCGCGAGGAACTGGCAAGCGGCGGCGAGCGCCTGTCCGGTCTGGAGGCAGAGCTGCAAACCCTGCTGCTGCCGCGTGATCCGCGCGACTCCCACAACGTTTTTCTGGAGATTCGCGCCGGCACCGGTGGTGACGAGGCGGCGATCTTTTCCGGCGACCTGTTCCGTATGTACTCCCGCTATGCGGAAAACCAGGGCTGGAAAGTAGAAGTATTGTCGGAGCGCCCCGGGGAGCATGGCGGCTATAAGGAAATCATCACCCGCGTTGAAGGTCGCGATGTCTACGCCCAGCTCAAGTTTGAATCCGGAGCCCACCGTGTGCAGCGGGTGCCTGACACCGAATCCCAGGGCCGCATTCACACGTCGGCCTGTACGGTGGCGGTAATGCCGGAGGTGGATGATGTAGAGGAAATCGACATCAACAAGGCCGATCTGCGCATCGACACGTTCCGCGCCTCGGGTGCGGGCGGGCAGCACGTGAACAAGACCGATTCCGCGATACGCATTACCCATATCCCCACCGGTGTCGTGGTGGAGTGCCAGGACGAGCGCTCCCAGCACAAGAACCGCGCCAGAGCCATGTCCCTGCTGCAGGCCAAACTGCTGCGCAACGCCCAGGACAAACAGGCCAGCGAACAGGCTGAGACGCGGCGCAATCTGGTGGGTACGGGGGATCGTTCCGATCGCATCCGCACCTACAATTTCCCCCAGGGACGCATGACCGACCACCGCATCAACCTGACGCTCTACAAACTGGACGAAATCATGGAAGGTGCGCTGGACGCGATCGTCGGCCCCCTGCGGCAGGAGTACCAGGCAGACCAGCTGGCGGCGCTGTCCGACAACTGATGGTGACCGTGCAGGAACTGCTGCGCTCGGGGGACGATCTGCCGACCGATAGCGCCCGGCGCGATACTGAAATTCTGTTGTGCTACTGCCTGGGCAAGCCCCGGGTCTGGCTGTATACCTGGCCGGAGAAAGAGGTGTCCCCGGACTGTGCACAACACTTCAGGCAGTTGTTGCAGCGGCGCAGGACAGGCCTGCCGGTCGCTTATATCACGGGCGAGCGGGAGTTCTGGTCACTGCAGTTGGCAGTGAACAGCGCCACCCTGATTCCCCGCCCTGAAACCGAAACCCTGGTGGCCTGGGCGCTGGAATTGCCCTTGCCGGATGCCGCGTGTGTGCTGGATCTGGGCACGGGCTCGGGCGCTATCGCACTGGCGGTGGCGAGCGAAAGGCCGCACTGGCAGGTGACTGCGCTGGATGTTAGCGCACAGGCCCTGCTGGTCGCCCGGGCCAATGCCGTCAGAGCAGGTCTGCAGCGGGTGTCCTTCCTGCAATCAAACTGGTACGAGGCGGTCAGCGGCCAACGCTTCGACCTGTTGCTGGCCAACCCGCCCTATATCGATGGTAACGATCCTCATCTGGCCTGCGGCGATGTGCGCTTCGAGCCACGATCGGCACTGGTCTCTGCCCATGGCGGTCTTGCGGACCTTGACCTGCTGGTAACGGGAGCGGCGGCACAATTACTCGATGGTGGCTGGCTGTTGCTGGAACACGGTTTTGAGCAGGCGGATGCCGTGCGCGGAATGTTGCTTCACGCCGGTTTTTGCCAGGTGAGCACGCGCCGGGACCTGGCGGGACAGGAGCGGATTACCGGGGGTTGCTGGCATGCTGACTGACGCGCAGCTCATGCGCTATAACCGACAGATCTTGCTGCACGATTTTGATATTGCAGGGCAGCAGCGACTGCAACAGTCCCGGGTACTGGTTGTTGGCCTCGGCGGCCTTGGCTGCCCCGCGGCGCTGTACCTGGCGGCGGCCGGTATCGGCACACTGGTGCTGGTCGACGGGGACGAGGTGGAGCTGAGTAACCTGCAGCGCCAGATCGCGCATACCGATAGTGATATCGGTGCCAACAAGGCCCGCTCGGCGGCTGCCGCCATCACTGCTCTTAATTCCGAAGTAAAGCTCGAGGTAATCGAGCAGCAACTGACCGAAAGCGCCATGCCGGCGCTGCTGGCCCGCGTCGACCTGGTGCTGGACGCCACGGACAACTATCCGGTGCGCTTTGCCCTGAATCGCGCCTGCATCGCCGCCGGCGTACCACTGGTGTCCGCAGCTGCCGTGCGCAGTGAGGGGCAACTGGCGGTCTTTGACCCGCTGCGCGGCGGGCCGTGTTATCGCTGCCTGTATGCAGAAGGGGATGCGCATACCGCGCTCGCTTGCAGCGAGAGCGGCGTGCTGGCGCCGGTGGTGGGCGTGATCGGTTCCCTGCAGGCCATGGAGGCGCTAAAGATTCTCACGGGCTACGGTGAGCCACTGCGCGGCAAGCTGCTGCTGCTCGATTTGCGCAGCATGGAGTTTCGCCAGTTGGAGCTTCGTGCGCGTGCGGATTGTCCGGCCTGCTCGCACCTTCATACCTGATGCGGGGCGGTGCGCGTATTTCTTTTCCCCGGGAGTTGCTAGACTGGTCGGCAGCCCGTGCACTTATCGATACTCACCATGGCCGTTGTGTCAGGAGGTTTATAATGGGAACCAGGTCTTGCCTTACCGTCTTCGCAATCATGTTATTGGCTCATCATCGACGCATGCGGATGTGAATTATGCCGAGCATTTCAAAGTTGAAGCAGCCGGTGCTATGTCGATGGCTGCCTCGGAGGGGAGTGTGGTCAACCTTGTTTCCTCGGATAGATCCCGCACAGAAAGTACCATGACAATGAAATCCAAGCTCGTATCCATGTTCGCCGGCAGCGGCAAGAGCGGCAACATTGTGCGCCTGGACAAGGCACTCACATGGACGTTGTTCCCTGACCAACAGCAGTATTCGGAATTAACTTTCGCGCAGGTAAAGGCGCAGATGGACCAGGCGCGGCAGGCCATGAAAGATGCCCAGGCCCAGGGCCAGACCGGCGGTACCCTGCCTGTTTCAGCCGAGGGCTGCAAGTGGACCGATGGTGAAGTACACGTCGAGCACCCGACTGGCACAGAGGAAATTGCCGGATTCACCACCCAGAAGCACATTATTCGAAAGCAGCAATCCTGCACCGACCCGACCACCTCTAAAACCTGTGATATTACCTGGCTGATGGAAACCTGGTTGGCAAAGGAGATGCCAGGGGAACAGGAAGTCAGGAAGTTTCAGCTGGACTATGCCAAAGCGATGGGATTCGGAGACATAGTGCACCAGAGTGAGGCCGGGCAGAGTCTGCTGGCCATGTTTGGCAGCAACTGGGAAGACGTCGGAAACGAGTTCAAAAAGCTCCAGGGATACCCGCTGCGCACAGTTATGCAGATGGGAATTGGCGGGGAGCAATGCACCACGGCTGCGGGCAAGCCTATCACCACGGACGAGGTTTGGGCGGACGCTTCTACTGCAGCTTATAACGCGGCCATCGATCAGACCGGTGCTGAGGCGGGAAGCGCGGTCGGGCGCGCGGCGGGGGAGACTCTTGGCGGTAGCCTGGCGGGGTCCATAGGAGGCGCAGCCGTGGGTGCTGCTGCTGGAGAACTGATTGGCGGCCTGTCAGGTATGTTCAAAAAGAATGAGCAAGAAGCTGCTGCGCCAGAGCCACAGGCTAAAGCAGCCGGAGGGCAGGTCACGGCATTTCGCATTACCTCCGAAGTGACGAACTGGACTGTGGCGCCGATTTCCCAGGAGCATTTCGATATACCGGTTGGCTGGAAAAAAATTTAGCGCACAATGGTTTGCCAGCGGCGGCCTCGCCTCCCGCAGGTGACGCTCCGGTTTTTCGGCGCCCCGGCATTTCGAAGCGAACTACCGGGGTGCGGAAAAAGTCTTTAGTGTCTTCATCAGTCGCCAACTGAGCACGATGCCGCTCAGGGCAATACCGGTAATCATGCTTTTCCAGAAGCCGGTCGTGCCCTGCAGGGGGTTTTGCGCCACGACTATGCCCAACCAGTAACCCAGCGGGAGTGTGATCAGCCAGTAGGCGCAGCACAGCACGATAAAGGGAAAGCGCGTGTCCTTGAACGCCCGCAGCGAGAATGTCGCGGTGATTTGCACGGCATCGAGAACAATAAACAGTGCGGCCATTCGGATCAGTGTGCTGGCCATGCTGTGGATGGCCTCATTATCGGTGTAGGCGGCAATGATCAGGCCGGGAGCGGACAGCAGCAGTATCATGCAGGCCAGGCCGACCAGCAGTGTAATGGACGCCCCGCAGCTAATGGCCAGTCTCACTCGAGCCCGGTCGCCGGCGCCAACGGCGTGGCCCACCCGTGTGGCCAGGGACGCGCCGATACTGACCAGCAGCATGTAGGTCGCATCCCACACATTGAAGGCAATCTGGTGAGAGGCCATGGCGGTGTTTCCCAGCGTGGCGATAAGGAGGGCAATGGTGGAAAACGCAGCCATCTCCAGGAAAAAGGAGAGGCCCATGGGCAGGCCCAGTCGGCATATCTCGCGCAGCGCCTGGATATTGGGTGCGACAAGTCTGAGCGGCGGCAGGAAGGGTTTTAGCGTGTTGGCCCTGACCATATACAGGCTGATGAGAATCGGGCTCAGCCACATGGCGATCGCTGTCGCCCAGCCGCAGCCGGCGGCGCCCAGTTCCGGCGCGCCCCATTTGCCGTATATAAAGGCGTAATTCAGCGGGATATTGGCGATAAACCCGATGATACTGGCCACTGCAAAGGGGCGCATAATGCCAATGCCCTGGGTGTGGCAGCGCAGGGCCTGGAACAGCGCTGCTGCCGGCATGCCAAAGGCGATCGCCTGCAGGTAGTCATGGCTCTTGCGCTGGGTGTCGGCGTCCAGGTGCAACAGACTGAGCAGCGGATTGGTAAAGTAGCACAGGGGGCCTGCCACCAGTCCCAGCAACAGCGCCAACCACAAGCGCCTGGGGCAGCGAATCACGTATATGTTGCAGGCGCCCGGCACCAAAATCCTGAGCGATGATCGTGGTCGCGCCCAGCATGACCCCGGTGAATACCAGATAGATCGGTAGCCAGATGTTATACCCAATTGCGATGGCGGCCAGGTCATCCGCGTTGTAGCGCCCTGCCATGATCGTATCGACGACCCCGGTTCCGACTTGCGCGAGTTGGGCGATAAGCATCGGCCAGGCGATGGCCAGCAACGCACGACACTCACCGATATAGTCAGGTATTCTGCTACTTTTCATAGTGATAGGTCAGGCCAGTGCAGATGAACAGCGGCGGGCGTCTGGTCGGCGCAACCTTTTCACTCTTTTTGTTGTCACAACGGAACGATCATCATGGGATATTTTCTATGCAGGCATTAGCGCAGGGGTATTACATCATACACAACGCCATTTTTTCGCGCCTGAAGTATCTGGACGGACTGGCACCGCTGGCCCTGCGCCTCTATCTCGTCCCGGTGTTCTGGATGGCGGGAACGCAGAAAATCGCCGCAATGGAGCACACCATCGAGTGGTTTGGAACCACACTGGGCCTGCCGTTTCCGGCGCTGATGGCACATCTGGCAGCCTATACCGAGGCGATTGGTGCGCTGCTGTTACTGCTGGGATTGGCCACTCGCTGGATATCAGTGCCGCTCATGATCACCATGCTGGTGGCAATTTTTGCCGTGCACTGGCCACAAGGTTGGGCTGCGATTGCCAATTCCAATGCCCCCGAGATCGCGCAGCGCCTGGGCGCGGCGAGGGATATTCTGCAGGAGCACGGCAATTATTCGTGGCTTACAGAAAAAGGCCAGTTTGTGATCTTCAATAGCGGCATTGAATTCGGCGTGACCTATCTATTGATGCTGTTGAGCCTGTTGTTCACTGGCGGCGGACGCTTCACCAGCGTGGATTACTTTCTCTCCAGGCTGTGGCCCGATAGAACCTGATGCTTGTTGGCCGCACGTATTGTCGCCAGTCCCCCCTATTCACGACGGGAAGTGGTAGACTAGCGCGTTTTTTGAGCACCTAAAGGGTAAGCAGAGTTGATCAAGAGTTTAGTCAATCGTATGGCGAATAAGAACGAAGTCCCCCGGAACCCCAATATCGCCTCATCTGGCCACGGTCAACCGCCCCGCCAGGAGCCCTCCCACAAATCCCCTGTGTCCGATAAACAGCGCGAGGATGATCAGGAGGAATCCACGGACAAGCGACGCAAGCGCCGTCGCTCACGCAAGTCCGCTGCCGCGGCAGTCTCCTGGTCTCTGGACGAGTTCACTGTTGAGCCCAGGGAGGGCGAGAGCCGCTTCCACGATCTGGATTTGCGCGACGAGCTGATGCACGGCATCGCCGATCTGGGTTTTCACTATTGTTCGCCTATCCAGGGAGCCATACTGCCGCATACCCTGCAGGGCCACGATGCGATTGGCAAGGCCCAGACGGGTACCGGAAAAACGGCCGCTTTTCTCATCACTATTTTCAACGACCAGCTGTGCCATCCACTGGAGGGCGAGCGCTTCGTGGGTGAGCCTCGCGCCCTGGTCATTGCGCCCACCCGGGAACTGGTGATGCAGATTGCCGCCGATGCAGAGGAACTGGGCAAATACACGGGCCTGCAGGTGGCGACCCTGATCGGTGGCATGGATTACCAGAAGCAACTCAATCGGCTCACCAATAACGTGGTGGACCTGGTGGTGGCGACACCGGGCCGTCTGCTCGATTTTATGGGGCGCCGCGATTTATACCTGGATCATGTCGAAATCCTGGTGTTGGACGAAGCTGATCGCATGCTGGACATGGGTTTTATCCCGCAGGTCAAACGAATTGTGCGCGCGACTCCGCCGAAGGAAAACCGGCAGACGTTGTTGTTCTCCGCCACGTTTACCCAGGACATTATCAACCTGTCCGAGCAATGGACCTATCAGCCGATCAAGGTGGAAATTGAGCCGGAGAGCATCGCCGCCAGCGCCGTTGATCAGAAAGTCTATCTGGTCAGCAGTGAGCAGCGTTACAAGGTGCTCAAGAACCTGTTGCGCAGTGACGGCTGCACCAGCGTGATTGTCTTTGCCAACAGGCGTGATCAGGTGCGTCGATTGCACGAGCGCCTGTGCAAATCAGGAATCTCTGCCGGCATATTGTCCGGAGAAATTCCCCAGGCGAAACGAACCCGCACCCTGGAGCAGTTCAAACAGGGTGAAATCAAGGTGCTGGTGGCTACTGACGTGGCCGGGCGCGGCATCCATGTTGAGGGTGTGAGCCATGTGGTGAACTACAACCTGCCGGATGATCCGGAGGATTATGTGCACCGTATCGGCCGCACCGGGCGCGCCGGAGCCACAGGTACCTCTATCAGCTTCGCCAGCGAGGATGATGCGTTCCTGCTGCCGGACCTGGAAGCGCTGTTGGGGTCCAAGCTGGAGTGTACGCACCCGCCTGAGGAACTACTGATCTAGTTCCTCGCACCACAGCAGGGTGGCACCCACTACGGCGGCAGGCACCACAAAGAAGTTGACCAGCGGTATGCCGGTGCACAGTGCCACCATGCCGCCGAAGCCCATGCTGCTGAGCCGGCGGGAACGCACGGCTGCCTTGACCCTGGCAAAACTCAGCTGGTGATTGTCCATGGGATAGTCCACGAATTGAATGCTCATCATCCAGGCGCCCAGTAAGAGCCAGGCCACAGCGCCTACCCCTGGAATGAAGGAGATCAACAGGACAAAAAGTGCCATGGGGATGTAGTACAACAGCTTCATGATTTCCCGCAGGACACCTCTCGGTACTGCCAGCAACGCCGCACCTACTCCCTCCAGGGAGCCGACCTGCCGGCCGGTAATCAGCTCCTCAGCTTTCTCAGCCAGTAACGCATTGAAGGGCGAAGCGATAATCAGTGCTACCGCGGTGAACAGGTAGCCGGTGATCAGGCTCACGGTGATGCCGATGAGCGGCCACAAAATCCATTCGATAAAGTCCAGCCAGTCGGGAATGCGCGACAGCATCCAGTCCATGAGATCGCTCATATAGCTCAAACCAATGCCGATCAGGGAACCGAAGATCAGTATATTGAGCACCAGGGGTATGAGCACAAACGGGCGCAGCGAGGGATGGTTCAGCAGTCGTGCGCCGCGCGTCAGATAGCCGGCCCCGTGTGCGATATTACCCTTCATCCCGGGTATCTCCTGTGGGTTGGCCGCAGGCAGGGCACAGGCAGCGTTCGCCGGCGGTGTCCGCTGCCCTCGCCCTGGCATCGGCACTGATGGTGACGGTCTGGCACCAGCAGCTTGCCGCAGGCTGTCCCGCGGCTATCGCGCATTGGTTGTCGCTCCCACACAGCGGGCATATCGCTGCCGCTTGCTTTGATTCGGTCATTTGTCTGCCATTTTCAGCCGTGCCGAGGCGCTATAATACCGGACTGCAGGCGGGGTGGGTAATGATGAGCAGTGACAGCGACAAGGTTTTTTCACAGGAAATGTCCGATGTGGTGCGACTGAATCGCGAACCCAGGGTCGACCTTGCCCGCAAGACACCGCCTGCCAGGGACCCGTCCCTCGAACACCGCCGGCGGGCGGCAGCACAGTTACCGGAGCAGGACCGCAACCAGCTGACCGATAAAGCGATCGCGCCGCTGGACGCCTGGTTCGTGCTCGCCTTCAAGCGCCCCGGCGTGCAGAACGGCGTTTTTCGCAAACTCAAACAGGGCCGCTACGAGACCCAGTCGAGGCTTGACCTGCACCGCATGACGGTCGAGGTCGCTCGCAGGGAAATTTTCGATTTTATTGAAGAGTCCCGGCAACTCGGTCTGCGCAGTGTGCTGGTGATTCACGGCAAAGGCGCAAGCAGCGCGGACAGGGAGCGCAGCTCGATTCTCAAGGGCTGTGTTGACCAGTGGCTGCGGGAACTGGAGATCGTGCAGGCGTTTCACAGTGCCCAGCCGCAGCACGGTGGCACTGGCGCGGCGTATGTATTATTGCGTAAAAGTGAGGAGAAAAAGCGCGAGAATCGCGAGAAGTTCTCGAAAGGGCGAGTACCTTACGATTCCTAGCTGCGTAACCCCATCTGCTTGTTCACAGAACGATCCGCCATATCGATTCGCTGCGGATGACCGGCACTCGCGGGTTCGGGTGTCGGGTGTGCACTTCGCCAGCTTCCCCGATACTCGCTGACGAATTGCACACCCGACGCCCAAACCCTCCTTCCATGCTATCAAGCTAACCAATGGTTTATGTGAACACACGAATCAATGTTCCATGCGGGTAGCAGGAGTAAGGATTCGGCCGGGAAGGTCTTTTCGAATGCGAGTATCGGGTGGCCCGCACAGGGGAAGCAGGCGAAAAGACCTTCCCGGCCGAAACCGATGGCAGGCATGAACAGGGTATGTGGATATCCGGCCGGAGTTGATGGCAGGCATGAACAGGGGGTGTAGACATCCGGCCCGAGCCGGTGGGATGGCAGGAGCGAACCCGGATTCGCTCGGACACTGACCGGTGATCTATCGATCCAGACTAAACCGCCCCCGCAGCCTTCAGGATATCAGCGTACTCGACCCCATGCCGGTGCGTAGAGATAATCTCCAGCACGGTTCGCCCATCCTTGCCGATGGCGTTCAGGTTCCGGCCGTCGTTACAGAAGAACGACACAAACAGTTCAAAATCGGAAGCGCGCATGCTCTGGTAGGCTTTCAGCAGCATGTGGAAATCCTCCGCCGAGCCATCGTGCGACTTAACTTTCAGGAAGCTCTTCACGTGGTCCTCGGTCCACACCTCGTCGAGAACCGTTTTCTTGTCTTTGCGCATGGTGCTGCTTCCCCTATATCAACTTTTTCGCGAGCAGGTCATTGACCATTTGCGGGTTCGCCTGGCCGCTGGATAATTTCATCACCTGGCCCACAAAAAAACCTAGCAGTTTTTTGCGCTTGGCCTCGTCAGCGCCCAGATACTGTTGTACCTGCGCCGCGTTGGCGGCGATGACGTCATCCACGATGGTTTCCAGTGCGCCGCTGTCGCTGACCTGCTGTAAGCCGCGCGCCGCAATAATTTCATCCGCGCTGCCTGCGCCCTGCCACATCGCCTCAAATACCTGCTTGGCAATTTTTCCGGATATGCTGTGGTCTAGGATGCGACGGATCAGGCTCCCCAGGTCGGCGGCGGACACCGGGCAGTTGTCGAGGCTTCGCTCATCACGGTTGAGTTGGCCCAGCAGTTCCACCTGGACCCAGTTGGCGGCGATCTTGGCATCGCCACAGCCCGCGGCAACCGTCTCGAAGTAATCGGCCAGCGCGCGACTGTCGGACAGGACATTGGCGTCGTACTTGCTGAGGCCATACTGCGTGAGGAAACGGTGACGTTTGTCTGCAGGCAATTCGGGCAGGGTGCTGCGAATCGCGTCAATATAGGCGTCATCGATAACCACTGGCAGCAGGTCCGGCTCGGGGAAGTAGCGGTAGTCGTTGGCGACCTCCTTGCTGCGCATGGGGCGCGTTTCATCCCGTTCGGCATCATACAGGCGGGTTTCCTGCACCACCTTGCCGCCATCTTCCAGAATCGCCGACTGCCGTTCGATTTCATGGCGAATGGCTTTCTCCACAAAGCGGAAGGAGTTGACATTCTTGATTTCCGCCCGGGTACCGAGGATATCGGAGCCGACAGGGCGCAGTGAGATATTGACATCGCAGCGCATCGAGCCCTCTGCCATGTTGCCGTCCGAAATGCCCAGATACGTTACCAGGCTGTGCAGGGCCTTGAGATAGGCCACGGCTTCGGCGGCATTGCGAATGTCAGGTTCGGATACAATTTCCAGCAGCGGTGTGCCTGCGCGGTTGAGGTCTATCCCGGTCTGTCCGTGGAAGTCCTCGTGCAGCGATTTGCCCGCATCCTCCTCCAGGTGGGCCCGGGTGATGCCGATAGTGCGGGTATTGCCATCCTCCAGCAGAATCTCGAAGCTGCCCTGGCCGACGATGGGAGACTCGAACTGGCTGATCTGGTAACCCTTGGGCAGGTCCGGGTAAAAGTAGTTTTTGCGATCGAACACGGAGCGCTTGCCGATGCGGGCGCCAATGCCCAGGCCGAACTTGACCGCATAGCACACGGCCTTTTCGTTGAGTACCGGCAGCATGCCCGGCATTGCCAGATCGACCGCGCTGGCCTGGGTGTTGGGCTCGGCACCAAAGGTGGTGGGCGAACCGGAGAATATCTTCGATTTTGTAGCCAGTTGCAGGTGTACTTCCAGGCCGATAACACTTTCCCACTGCATCACTGGTGCCCTCCTTTGGCGGAGTCAGGTGTGCGCAGGTGCCACCCGGTGACCTGTTGGAAACGATGCGCCACATTGAGCAGGCGCGCCTCGTCAAAGTGACGGCCAATCAACTGCAATCCCACGGGTTTGTTATCAACAAAACCAGCGGGCACTGACATGCCCGGCAGGCCGGCGAGATTGACGGCGAGGGTGTACACGTCTTCCAGATACATCGCGATGGGGTCGTTCGTTTTGGCGCCGAGGGCAAAGGCCGGACCTGGCGTGGTGGGGCCGGCGATGATATCCACCCGCTCAAAGCAGTCCATGAAATCCTGTTTGATCAGGCGCCGGATCTGCTGGGCCTTCTTGTAATAGGCGTCGTAGTAGCCGGCGGACAAGGCATAGGTGCCCACCAGGATGCGCCGTTTGACTTCGTCACCAAAGCCCTCCTGCCGGGTGCGGGTATAGAGATCGTGCAGGTCGACGGGATTGGCGCAGCGGTAGCCGTAGCGTACACCATCGAAGCGGGACAGGTTGGTGGAGGCCTCCGCCGGGGCAATGATGTAGTAGGTGGGAATGGTCAGCGCGCTGTGCGGCAGTGACACCTCGACCAGTTCTGCGCCCAGTGCCTCAAGTTCCTGCAGGGCGTTTTTGATGCACTTGCCCGTGGCCATATCCAGACCGTCGCTGAAGTATTCACTGGGCAGGCCAATACGCAGCCCTGCCAGACTGGCGCCGAGTGTGGCGCAGTAGTCTACGGTGGCCGTGGTCGATGACGTGGAATCCAGCGGGTCGTGCCCGGCCATGGTATTGAGTAGTAAGGCGCAGTCCTCAGCGCTGCGCGCCATGGGGCCTGCCTGGTCCAGACTGGAGGCGAAGGCCACCATGCCCAGGCGGGACACGCGACCATAGGTGGGCTTCAGGCCGGTAATGCCGCAAAAGGCGGCCGGTTGGCGAATCGAGCCTCCCGTATCGGTTCCGGTAGCAGCGGGCGCCAATAGCCCGGCGACGGCCGCTGCTGAGCCGCCTGAGGAGCCGCCCGGTACCAGATCCGTATCCCATGGGTTGCGGGCCGGACCGTAAAAGCTGCTCTCGGTGGAGGAGCCCATGGCAAACTCGTCCATGTTGGTCTTGCCCAGCAGCACAGCCCCTGCCGACTTGAAGCGTTGGATGACAGTGGCGTCGTAGGGCGGCACGAAGTTGTCCAGCATGCGTGAACCGCAGCTGGTGCGTACGCCGTCAGTGCAAAATATATCCTTGTGTGCGATGGGAACGCCCGTCAGGGCGTTGCTGTCACCGGCAGCCAGGCGTTTATCGGCGGCCGTCGCTGCAGTCAGGGCGGCCGTCTCATCGACGGTGATAAAACTGTTGTATTGACTATCCAGCGCGGCGATCCGATCCAGGTAGGTTCGCGTCACTTCGACGCTGGAAAACTGGCGTTCGCGTAGCCCTTTTACCAGCTGGGCGACAGATTTAGTGTGCATTGTGGCAGTCCTGATGCGGCACCAGCCGCCTATTCGATAACCCGGGGAACCAGATAGAGGCCATTTTCGACGGCGGGGGCAATGGCCTGAAAGGCATCGCGGCGGTTGCCCTGGGTGACTTCATCCGGGCGCAGGCATTGGATGGCGTCGAGGGGATTGGCCATGGGCTCTATGTTGCGGGTATCCACGACCTGCAACCGGTCCACCATTTGCAATATTTCCGTGATGCGCGCCGTGACCTGGCCAATTTCTTCGTCAGACAGGCGAATACGGGCCAATTCCGCAATCTTTTCAATGTCGTCTTGCTTGATAGCCATGGTGATAAAATCGCAGGAAGCCGCCCTCAGGGCAGCAGGGGGCGTAAACTTATCACATTTGCGCCTTGCCCAAAATCCCTGTGGTTGGTACAGTTGCACAATTAAGCCAACTCCCAATAAAATCGGCTCTGCGATGCTTTTTTCAGCCGCGAATGCCGATAATTAGAGATATACAAAAAACTCTAACACGGGGTTCCCCGTTGTATTCACAGGGTAGCAGGAATTCATGTTTAAAAAGCTTCGCGGAGTGTTCTCCAGTGACCTCTCCATTGATCTTGGTACGGCCAATACGCTGATCTACGTGCGCGATAAGGGCATTGTGCTGAACGAGCCTTCGGTGGTCGCGATTCGCATCCACAATGGTCAGAAAACCATCGAGGCGGTCGGCACTGAGGCCAAGCGTATGCTGGGCCGTACACCCGGCAATATCACTGCCATTCGCCCGTTGAAGGACGGCGTGATTGCCGACTTCCTGGTGACCGAGAAGATGTTGCAGCACTTCATCGCCAAGGTGCATGAGAGCAAGTTTATTCGTCCCAGCCCGCGGGTGTTGGTGTGCGTACCCTGTATGTCGACACAGGTAGAGCGCCGCGCGATCCGCGAGTCGGCACTCAGCGCCGGTGCCCGGGATGTGCGCCTGATCGAGGAGCCGATGGCGGCTGCGATAGGCGCCGGACTCAGTGTGGACGAGGCCACCGGATGTATGGTGGTGGATGTCGGTGGTGGTACTACAGAGGTAGCCATCATTTCCCTCAATGGGGTGGTATACCGGGATTCCGTGCGCGTTGGGGGTGACCGCTTCGATGAGGCCATCATCTCGCATGTGCGCCGCCGCTACGGCAGCCTGATTGGTGATGCGACCGCCGAGCGCATCAAGATGGAGGTGGGTTGTGCCTTCGCCGGCAGTGCATTGCGCGAGATTGATGTGCGCGGCCGCAATCTGGCAGAAGGCGTACCACGCAGTTTCACGCTGAACAGCGATGAGATACTCGAATCCCTGCAGGATCCGCTGAATCTCATTGTACAGGCGGTAAAATCTGCGCTGGAGCAGTCGCCGCCGGAACTGGCTGCGGATATCGCCGAAAGCGGTATTGTGTTGACTGGCGGCGGCGCCCTGTTGCGCGACCTGGATCGCCTGATTTCCGATCAAACCGGCCTGCCGGTCATCGTGGCGGATGATCCTCTGACCTGCGTTGCCCGTGGCGGTGGTATTGCCATGGAACGAATGGACCGGCGCACCATAGATTTGTTGTCTACCGAGTAACGCGCCCTGGTGGAAGTGGTGCTGTGCGAGTGTCCGCAGAGCCTGGAATACGCCGAGTTCGGTAGGAGGCGTTCGTTCGGCGATGTGTGCCGATCAGGGCAACTGAGGAGCCGACATCAAGCCATTATTTGTCAAAGAATCCTCCCTGGTGTTGCGGGCGTTGCTCGCGATCCTGGTCGTTGTCGGCCTGATCACGGCGGACCTGCGTTACAATAACCTGCAAACTGGTCGAGCGGCGCTCGAAACTATCGCGTCCCCGATATTTTGGGCGGCGAATCTGCCCACGCGTTTCTTTGATTGGACCCAGACCCACCTGCAATCGAGAACCCAACTGCTGGAGGATAATGAGCGCCTGCAAAGGGAGAACCTGATTCTGCAGGGCCGCTCTCAGCAGATGGCTTCACTGCAGGCCGAGAACGTGCGGCTGCGAGCCCTGCTGAATTCCAGCGCGTTGTTGCGCGACGATGTGTTGGTGGCAGAACTGATCGGTGTGTCGCCAGACCCTGAGCGGCTCCAGCTGATATTGAACAAGGGCGAAAACGATGGTGTCTTTGTGGGACAACCCCTGATTGATGCCGACGGCCTGATGGGGCAGGTTGTGGAGGTTAGTAGCAACACTGCGCGGGCGCTGCTGATTACCGATGTGACACATTCTGTTCCTGTGCAGGTCAATCGCAATGGCGTGCGGGCGATTGCCGAGGGCACCGGCGCCCTCGGCTCGCTGGAAATTCGCAATGTGTCGTCGAATACCGACATCCAGCCGGGCGACCTGTTGGTAACCTCGGGTCTTGGGGGGCGATTTCCCGAGGGCTATCCGGTGGCCGTGGTAAAGGAGGTCGAGCGGGACACGGGTGAAGCCTTTGCCCGCGTAGTGGCCGTTCCCAGTGCAGCGCTGGATCGTACCCGTCATGTATTGCTGGTATTCACCACCGATCAAAGCCAGGAACATTGACCCGTGGTGGACCGGCAGGGTCGCGGCTACGGTGTCATTATCCTGACCTTTCTGGTGGCCTACGTGTTGGCGGTTCTGCCACTCCCTGCGTGGTTGCAGTGGGGGCGGCCCGAGTGGGTGGCGCTGACGCTGATTTACTGGTGTATCGCCCTGCCACAGCGGGTCGGCATCGCCACCGGGACTGGTGCTGGGTGTGGGTCTCGATGTGCTGGAGGGCTCGTTACTCGGGCAAAATGCCCTGGCCCTGATAGTGGTGGCGCTGCTGTCCCTGATCCTTTACCAACGCCTGCAGAGTCTACAGCCTGTGGCAGCAGGCGGGCGTGGTGTTCTTGCTGGTCGGTATTAACCAGTTGATTTGCCAGTGGGTACAGAATCTGGAAGCGATTAGTGCCCTGCCCAGCATGTTTTTGCTGCCTGCTTTTTCCAGTGCACTATTGTGGCCGGTTGTGTTGCACATCTTGCGCGGCTTGCGCCGCCATTACCGGGTCAGCTGATATGAGTGCCATCCGCTTGATCCTGGCCTCGGCGTCACCGCGTCGCAGGGAGTTGCTGGACCAACTCGGAGTAAAATATACCTGCGATCCGGCTGATATAGATGAATCGCAACGCGTCGGTGAAAGGCCGTCAGACTACGTACAACGTATGGCACAGGAAAAGGTGCTGGCGGTTGCCTCCCGCTATCCGGTTAGCCAGTATGCGGTGCTGGCTGCCGATACCTCGGTGGTAATCGACGGTACAGTACTGGGCAAGCCGCAGGATAGGGTTGATGCGCTGGGCATGCTGGCGCGCCTCAGCGGTCGCAGGCATGCTGTGCTCACGGCAGTATGCCTTTGGAGTGCCTCCGGCATGCACGGTGAGTTAGTGGAAACCGAGGTGGAGTTTATAGCGTTGAGCCGTGATGTCTGCGAGGATTACCTGTCCACCGGGGAACCCTGGGACAAGGCCGGGGCATATGGGATTCAGGGATTGGGCGGTGCATTCGTGCGCTCAATTCGAGGGCAGCTACAGTAACGTGGTCGGTCTGCCTCTGTGTGAAACCTGGCATCTACTGAGCGCTAACGGCATAGCAACCGCGCTGAAAACAGCAGCGTCAGCCTGATTCACGGGGTGAACCGGTGAGTGAAGAAATTCTGGTCAATTTCACTCCGATGGAAACACGGGTGGCGCTGGTGGATAACGGTTCCACCCAGGATATTCACATTGAACGCTCGGTCAATCGTGGCATCGTCGGCAATATATACGCGGGTAAGGTGGTGCGAGTCTTGCCCGGTATGCAAGCAGCCTTTGTCGATATCGGCGTAGAGCGCACCAGCTTCATCCATGTCTCGGATATCATTGTCACTGACGACCGTGGCCGGGAAGACCAGAGCCGCACTCCTGAAAATATCGTTGACCACCTGCATGATGGCAAGAAAATCATAGTGCAGGTAACCAGGGATCCCCTGGGTACGAAGGGTGCGCGTCTTACCATGCAGTTGTCCGTGTCAACGCGCTATCTGGTGCTGCTGCCGCAAACGGACCACATCGGTGTCTCGCAATTGATTGAGGATCCGCTCGAGCGCGCCCGTCTGCAGCAGGCGCTGACGCAGGCGCTGGCGGCAGAAGATATGTGCGATGCCGGGGGCTTCATCCTGCGCACTGCCGCAGAGGGCGTTGGGGCTGAAGAAATTGCGGCGGATTTGCGCTATCTCAAACGCCTGTGGCTCGCTGTATCACGACGCGCCAAGGCTGCCACGAAGGCCGAATTGCTGTATGCAGACCTGCCACTTCATTTGCGCATTGTCCGAGATCTGGCGCGGCCTTCGGTAGAGCGCATTTTTATCGATAGCCGGGAGTGCTTTGCGGCGCTGCAGGAATTTTGCGGCGACTATGTCCCGGAAGTGGCGGGATTGCTGGAGCATTACAGCGGCGAGCGCCCGCTGTTCGATCTGCACGGTGTGGAGGATGAGATCCAGCGGGCACTGGGTCGCCGGGTGGAACTCAAGTCGGGTGGCTACCTGATTATCGATCAGACGGAAGCCATGACCACCATCGATGTAAACACCGGGTCATTCGTCGGCAAGCGCAACCAGGCTGAGACCATACTCAAGACCAATCTGGAAGCCGCTGCTGCACTTGCCCGACAATTGCGGGTGCGCAATCTCGGGGGCATTATAATTATTGATTTTATTGACATGGATGACGCTGAGCATCGTCGGCAGGTGCATCGAACGTTGGAAAAACTCATGCAGCGCGACCCTGCGCGCAACCAGATTACCGGGGTTTCGGAGCTGGGATTGGTGGAAATGACCCGCAAGCGCACCCGGGAAAGTCTGGAGCGCATGCTGTGTGAGGGCTGCCCAGTTTGCCAGGGACGGGGTGTGGTGAAGACAGCGGAGACTGTTTGCTACGAAATTTTTCGTGAAATCATGCGCGACGCCCGGGCTTATGAAAATGCTACGCTGATGGTGCTCGCTGCACAGGCTGTGGTGGATCGCCTGCTGGATGAGGAGTCGGCGCATCTTGCCGATCTGGAAGAGTTTATTGGCAAGACGATCAGCTTGCGGGCGGAGCCAGGCTACAGTCAGGAACACTTTGACATCATCTTGCTCTAGATTGGGTTGAAGCAGTGGGCGGGGGCCAGTTGCGACTGGCGCCAAGCACCCGGATTATTAGTACTCGCGGAATTGATTCTTGGAGAATCCTCTTTTCAACAGACTGGCCAGCGCACTTTGGGGTGGCATTGTCATCCTGATTGTGATGCTGGCGATCTATGTCAGCGTAGGGCGCATGCTCACCGCCAACGTGGCCGGCTTTTCGCACGGAAATTTTGCAGGCAGCTGAATGCGCGCGTGCCGTTTAAGGTCGAGGCGCGACAGGTGAGTGGCGAGTGGCAGTCATTCACACCGGTTATCGTTTTGACAGGCTTGCGTATCAGTATTCCCGGCAGTTCGAATCCGCCCCTGGAGCTGTCCGAGGGGCGCATCGGCCTGGATGTACTGAACAGTCTGCTTACACGGTCACTGCAAATGACCCGCCTGGTGCTCAACGACTTGAGCCTGCGTGGCGAGCTGTCCCGCGAGGGTGGGCTGCGCCTGACTGGCTTTGGTGGTGGCGCAGGGGAGGCTGCAGAGCAACTGCGGGCATTTTTGTTGAATGTCGAGTTGATCACCCTGCGCAACAATCGGTTAATTCTAACCATGCCCAGTGGCGAAGTGCGCGATCTGGGACTGGATTTACAGCTGTCGCGTCAGGGGAGTCTGCGGCGCGTGGAAGCGAAATTGTCTTCCACCAGAGGCGCGCACATAGCCGTTCTTGCGCAGGGCATGGGCGACCCCTTTCGGCCTGAACTGTTCTCGGGGCAGGTCTACCTCAATATTCAGACCACGGACCTGGGTGCGGTAAAGGATCTGTTGCCTGACGGCTCGCTACCGGTGTGGGCCGATGGTGCTGTGGATCTGCAGCTTTGGTTAACTGGGACAAGGGAACGCCGTCAGTGGAGGCCACGACTTGAGGGCCGCGACCTGCTTGTCGCGGGACGGGACTCGTTCCTGGCAGATGCCGCTGGATCGATGTGGCCCTGGACGCGCACCTGCTAAACAGGGAGAATCGCTGGTCGCTCTTCATCGCGGATCTGCGGGTGAAGCAGGGCGATGTCGAGTTGGTACTGCCGAGGCTGCAACTGGAAAAATTGGATAATGCCCTGGAAATCCGTGCGTCCGATGTGCCGCTGGAACCGATCAATGCCATCGTCTCTGACCAGGCAGGCCGTTCCGGAAACTCTGCGCAAGGTATTTGCCGCATTGCATCCGCGGGGTCAGCTGTCCTCCCTGCAGGTGAGTATCGGCGACATTCATCAACCGAAAAATGATTGGAAGGTGGAGGCGAATTTTGACGGCGGTCGCCGTGGATTCACTCAATGGTGCACCCGGCGTAACCGCAGCTACCGGTTATACGCAGATCACACCGGGCAGCGGCTTTGTCGTACTCGACAGCCAGTTGTTTGACCCTGGACTTTCCGGCTATTTATCACGAGGCACTGCGCTTTGATGACCTGCACGGCACATTGCATCTGGATTGGGATGCCGACACCTTCAGGCTCGCCAGCGGCCTGCTTACCACGCAGGGCGAGGAAGGTACGGCAAAGGTGCTGTTTGGCCTGAATATTCCCCTGGTACCCAACGACATCGGTATCGAAATGGATTTGCTGGTAGGTCTGCAGGATTCGCAGCCCATGCATCGGGTCAAGTACATTCCCTACGTGCTGGATCCCTCTCTGCGGAGCTGGTTGTCCGACAGCATTGGTGAGGGCCGTATCGAGCAGGGCGCCTTCCTCTGGCGCGGCAGCCTCAGGCACGATGCGGCACCACTGCACACGATCCAGTTGGCATTCAATATCGCGGACACAGAGCTGCGCTACCATCCGCAGTGGCCAGCCGTGTTGGTACAGCAGGGCATCGTCATTATCGACGATAGCGCAGTCAGTGTCTGGGCTGACCGCGCCCGACTGTTCGAATCCACGGTGGAGCGCCTGTCGGTTGAAACCCGGCTGAATGCGCAGGGCCAGATCACGCTGGCTCTCGAAGGTGCAGTGCTCGGGCCTGCTGCCGACGGTCTGAAGCTGCTGAATGAGTCGGCCCTGGCCGAAGTTGTGGGTCCGGCCTTTGCCGATTGGACGGCCACCGGTAGTTTGGAAACGGACGTTGCGCTGCGCATGAACCTCAGCGACAAATCCATTGCGCCCCGGGTGGATGTCGCGACCCGTTGGCGTGATGTGGACCTGCTGGTTATGCCGGGGAATCTAACCGTGCAAGCAGTGCATGGGGAGTTTGATTACAGCACCTCCCGGGGATTCAGATCCACCGCGCTGGCGGGCGAACTCTGGGGTAAAACGGTCAGTGCCAGTGTGGAGCAACGTCAACGCGCGGGAGGGGAGGCCTATGATCCCGCTACCTCGGTGGTGGACATCAAGCTGGCCAGCCAGGTGGATATGGCCGATGTGCGGCGCTGGCTGCAACTGGAACCGCTGGCATTTGCCAGTGGACAAACCACGGCTGAGGTGGGCATCCGGCTCGCGCGCGGCGAGCCTCCGCTACTCACAGTGAACAGTGAACTGCAGGGCGTTAGCCTTGATCTTCCCCGGCCCTGGCAAAAGGCTGCGGATGAGTCGCGTCACCTGTATCTGGAGATGCCTCTGGCGCGCAGTGGCATGCCCCTGTCACTGGACCTTGGGGAGCAACTCAAATTCCGGCTGGATCTTGCCGATGGTGTGGTGCGTGGCGGCGTGCTGGGGATTAATGTGGAGCCGCCACCTGTATCGGAGGGTGTCCTGCGAGTCACTGGCCACACGTCGTTGATACAGGGGGACGAATGGCTTGACTTCGCTACAAGGTATTTTGGCACGGGAGCACCGGACGCGCCGGCACCGCCGGACGCGCTACCTGCGGCCGACGTGGTGGCGGGTGAATCGCCTGCCACTGGCTCCGGCGATCGAGCGGAGGGTCTGCCAGCCGCACCGCTTGAACTGGTGATAGACGAGTTGCAGGCGGACGCTCTGGTGATCCTGCAGCAGGAGCTGCAGGACGTGGTTTTCGGTATGGTGCTTGAACGCGCTCGTTGGAGCGTATCCCTTGCGTCGGATTGGTTGCGCGGAGAATTGTCAGTGGTCCGTGACGGTGGTGCGTCTCGTCTGCAGATTGAGTATCTGGATCTCGACCGTCTGCCAGATTTCAAGCTGCCCGACCATGACAGTGAGTCCGCGCAGGATTTACCTGTGGTCGGAGTGACATTGAGAAACCTGTTCCAGTCCGGACAGCGACTGGGCGAGCTGAGCTTTGAGCTGTACGGTCAGGGTGGTGTATTCACTGCAGACAGGATTACCGGAGAACTGGCCAATCTCCGCTTGCGCGCAGACAGCCCCGGCCGACTGGCGTGGCATCGGGGTGAGGATGGCCATACCGACTTGCAGGCCGGTCTCGATTTCGATGATTTGGGTCAAACGCTGGAGTATTTTGGCTACCAGCGCATAGTGGAAACTGTGCACGGAAATTTTGATGTCGATCTGCGCTGGCCGGGTGCACCGCAGGATTTTGCATTGCACGAGGCGCAGGGTGCCATACAGCTCAAGATCGGTCAGGGAAGTTTTCTGGAAGCCACCCCGGGAGCCAGCGGAGCATTGCGTGTCGTCAGCATTCTGAACCTTGCAGATCTTGTACGGCGCCTGAGCCTGTCTCAAATGTTTGAATCTGGCATTCCCTTCGACAGCGTTGATGGTGAAGTCGATTTACATGGCGGCATGCTGGAAGTTGCACGGATGGATGTAAAGGGTAGTTCCAGCTTTCATTTCAGTGGTGTTTCTGATGTCGAGAAAAAAAGCCTGCATGGTGAGCTGGTGGCGACCCTGCCGGTTGCGCGCAATTTACCGTGGATAGCTGCCCTGGCCGCCAGTTTGCCTGTGGCAGCGGGCGTATATGTGGTCAGCAAGGTCTTCGAAGGGCAACTGAAGATCCTGTCCAGTGCTGTCTATACCATCGGAGGTTCCTGGAATGATCCGCAGGTGAAATTTGACCGCGTCTTTGACGATACTATACAGCCAGCAGTCACGCTACCCGCTCCCGCTCAGTCAGGGTCACCGTAGGCTTCTTGTAACTCCTTCAGATAGTGGAACAGCTTGCGACTGGCTGCGGGCGGCTTATTGCGCTGTAATTCGCGTTGATACTGCAACACCAGTTGCCGCAATTGTTGCCTGTCAGCCTGGGGAAAGTGCGTCATGGCCAGCTCTACTCCATCCAGTCCCACGGCCAGGATATCCGCGCGCAATTGCTCCAGTTGGTGAAATGCCGCCGTATTTTGTTGCGAGGATCTGTGCAGCGACAGCAGCGCCTGCTCTATCGGCGCCGGGTCGATATTGCGCATGAGTTTACCGATAAATTGCAGGTGGCGTTTACGGGCGCTATTGCTGCGCATCTGCCGGCACTCACGGATGGCTGTGAGTAGCTGTTCGTCGTCGATAGGCATTTTAGAGAGTTGCTTGTCATTCAATGCCACCAGCGATTCTCCGGTCGCCTGCAAGCCGAGCATGTGTCGCTTGCGTGCGCTTTTGCTGGGCGGCTCTTCCGCGCCATAGGCATCGTAATCTGTGTGTTCAGGCATAGAACAGTGTCGCCAGTCCGAGAAAGGCGAAAAAGCCCACTACGTCGGTCACTGTAGTTAGTACCACGCCCCCGGCAAGCGCCGGATCGATATTTACCCGGGTCATTAATAGCGGCAGCACCACGCCCATCAGGGCAGCCATCACCAGGTTGATGACCATGGCTGCGGCGATGATCATGCCCAAGTTCCAATCCTCAAACCAGAGGGACGCAGAGACGGCCACCACGGCAGCCCATAGCATGCCGTTCATCAGTCCGATCATCAATTCCCGGTTTAGCAGCCAGGCCTGGTTATTCCTGACCACCTGTCCCAAGGCAATACCTCGCACCACCAGGGTCAGTGTTTGCGTGCCGGCGACGCCACCCATGGAGGCTACTATAGGCATCAGCACCGCCAGGGCGACAACCTTCTCAATGGTGCCCTGAAAGAGGTTGATGACCGAGGCAGCGATGAACGCGGTAATCAGGTTGATGCCCAGCCAGATGGCGCGGCGGGGCGCGGCACGCGTGAAAGAGGCGAAGGTGTCTGCATCCTCGTCCAGGCCGGCCATGGACATGAGAGAGCGATCGGCATCCTCGCGGATGACATCCACAACGTCGTCAATGGTGATACGACCCAGCAGTTTTCCATGCTCATCAACCACGGGCGCCGATACCCAGTCGTTGCGCTCGAACAGGCGCGCCACCTCAGTGTCAGGTGTATTGACCAGAATAGGTTCCACATCGGTGACCATCATCTCCCGGACGGAGGCATTCGGGTCCGACACCAGTAAGGTACGCAGGGGCAACAGGCCGATGAACTGATCGGCACGGTTGACCACGATCAGGTTGTCCGTCATCTCGGGAATTTCGTCGTGACGTCGCAGGTAGCGCAGCACCACATCCAGCGTTAACCTGGCCCGGATGGTAATCGTGTCGGTGTTCATCAGGCCGCCGGCGACGTCATCCGGATAATGCATCACCCGCTCAAGGCGCGCCCGGTCCTGATGATCCATGGCGGTGAGAACTTCCTGCGTGACGTGACCGGGCAATTGCTGCAGGATGTCGGCGATGTCGTCGTCTTCCAGCCCTTCGGTAAGTAGCGCCACTTCCTTGGCGTCCATAGCGCCGAGGAACTGTGCCTGTAGATCATCGCCCAGTTCGCCAAGGACTTCGCCCTCGCGGTCGACTTCCACCATTTGCCACAGGATGTGTCTGAATTTGGGTGGCGAGGATTCCAGCAGATGGGCGACGTCGGCAGGTGATAGCCCATTGAGCATCCGGCGCACATCGACGAAGGTGCCGCTGTCCAGGGCTGTGGACAGTCTGTCGAGAGTTTGCTGGGATGCTACTTGATTCTGAACCATTTTATCTCCCGGATAAAACCCTCAGGCCAGACCCGCTGCCTGGTGGATTATCCGGATAAGTTACGCGTGCAACAACGTGATTAGTTACAGATTTGTCGCTTATTCGGGCTCGTCGAAGCGATTTTCAATGAGGGTCTGCAGAGCGGCCAGAGCGTCCTGCTCATCGCGGCCCTCGATTTCAAAATCCAGCACAGTGCCTTTGCCCGCAGCCAGCATCATGACCGACATGATACTCTTGCCGTCAACGAGTTGACCGTCCTTGCCTGTTTGTATGCGGCTGGAAAAGGACGAGGTACAGGCCACAAATTTAGCCGCAGCCCGCGCGTGCAAACCGAGTTTATTGATTATTGTTAGTTTAGTCCGGATCACATGCTGACCTGTCTACAGTAGTTCCCTGTGTCTCACATGGATGGTCGGATACTGCTCCTTGTAGTGCTGGAACAGTCGATTGGCCAAATATACTGACCGATGTTGGCCTCCGGTACAACCCAGCGCGATATTCATATAGCTGCGATTACCCTCCCGGTAGCGCGGCAGCCAGTTATCCAGATAGTGGCAGATATCGCGATACAGTTCCGTAGTCATCGGCTGGCTTTCGAGGAACTCCCGCACTTCGGCGTCAAGACCGCTCTTTAGCCGCAACTCTTTTACCCAGTGAGGGTTGGGTAACATCCTTACATCGAATACGAGGTCCGCATCGGCGGGCACTCCGCGTTTGAACCCGAACGATTGTACGAGGATCGACATGCTTCCAACGCTGGTGCCCAGCAGTCGCTGCTTGATAGCATCACGCAATTCGTAAACGGTCATCTGGCTGGTGTCCAGCACCAGAGATGCGTTACTGGAGATCGGTTCCAGTAATTTGCGCTCCCTGTCGATAGCCTCCGCCAGCGGGATGGAACCCGTACTCAGCGGGTGACGACGTCTCGTTTCACCAAAGCGCTGCAGCAGGGTCATCTCCTGCGCGTCCAGAAACAGGACCTGTGTGTCTACCGACGAGGGCAGTGAGTCGAGAATTGACGGGAAGTTTTCCAGGTCTTTCCACGCATTGCGGGCATCAATACACACCGCTGTGCCCTGAAAAAAGTGAAACTCCTCGCCGCCGGTCTTCTCCATTAGTGCAGGCAACAGCGATACCGGGAGGTTGTCGATGCAGTAGAATCCCTCGTCCTCCAACTGGTGCAGGGCGGTACTTTTGCCCGAGCCAGAGCGGCCGCTGATGATGATCAATCGCACAGGCAGGGTGTGCATAGTGGTCTTTTCAGTGTCCCCTGTGTTTTTGCTTGTGTTTGATTAACTGGCGGTCCAGTTTATCGGCGAGAGCATCGATGGCGGCGTACATGTCTTCCGATTCCGCATGTGCAAACAGGTCCCCCCCCGATATGTGGATGGTTGCCTCGGCTCGCTGCACCACTTTCTCCACGGTGAGGATGACATGGATTGTGGTGATCTGGTCGAAATGGCGTTGCAAGCGCTCTAACTTGTTTTCAACATATTCCTTAAGGGGGGTAGTGATTTCAAGATGGTGACCAGTGATTGTGAGTTGCATGGATAGCTCCCTTTACGCGGTTGACATGGACGGCGTCCGACACCGGCAAGGCCGGATACCGATATATTGATTCTAGACCAAACGTTTACGCTCGTTGGACGGTGGTATAAAAAGCGTGTCACGGTATTTGGCGATGGTGCGCCTGGCGACTTCAATGCCCTGTTCCTTCAGCAACAGAGTAATCTTGTTATCGCTCAGCGGTCGGCGCGGGTTCTCTGCTGCCACCAGCTTTTTAACCATGGCCCGGATGGCTGTCGACGAACACTCGCCACCGGTGGTGGTCGCCACATGGCTGGAGAAGAAATATTTGAGCTCAAAAATACCCCGGGGGGTGTGCATATATTTGTTTGTGGTAGCTCTGGAGATAGTGGATTCGTGCATCTCAACCGCCTCGGCAATATCATGCAGCACCAGCGGCTTCATGGCCTCTGCGCCATACTCGAGGAAATTCCGCTGGTGCTCGACGATTTTGCACGCTACCTTCATCAGGGTCTCATTGCGGCTGTGCAGGCTCTTCAGGAACCAGCGCGCCTCCTGCAGGTTATCCCGCAAATAGGTGTTGTCGACGCTGTTATCGGCCCGCTTGATCAAACTTGCGTAGTCGCTATTGATACGCAGCTTGGGGGCAATGTCCGGGTTTAGCTCTACCAGCCAGCGACCATTCTTTTTGCTGACGAAGACATCTGGCACGATGTACTCGATTTCCTCGGGCACGGCCGTATGGCCTGGGTTGGGATCCAGCGATTGGATCAGCGCGAGCACTTCTTTGAGTTCGCCTTCCTGCAGTCGGGTCCGCCTTAGAATCTGGCTGTAGTCGCTGCTGGCCAGTTGGTTCATGTGGCGACTGATGATCAACTTGGCCTGATCCAGCCAGGGTGTGGTGGGCGACAATTGGTTCAGTTGCACCTGCAGGCACTCCTGGAGGTCGCGAGCGCAAACCCCGGGGGGTTCGAACTGCTGCAGGCGATGTAGTACGGCAACTACCTCGTCAAGGTCAATGTCCAGATCGCTCAGCAATGACTCATGAATGTCCTCCAGGCTCGACATGAGTCGCCCGTTGGAATCCGTCGCGTCAATAATCGACAGGGCGATGAGGCGATCGGTGTCAGAAAGTCGCGTCAGGCCAAGTTGCCACAGCAGGCGCTCGCGCAGTGATTCAGTGGCGGAATTGCGCGAGGCTATATCGCCATCAAAGTACTCATCGCCCTGTGGCGCTGGAGCGGACGCTGAAGGCAGTAGATCTTCCCACTGTATATCGACAGGAAGATCATCGGGCATTGTAGTGGGCTCATTGGAGTCACTCGAGGTCCATTCGGAGCCATCATCGAGCCCCCCGGAGGCAGTCTGCTCAAGGTTTTGCATCGAACCGGCACTGGAAGCGGCCTCCAATTCGTCGGATCGATCATCTCCGGGCTCGAAAGTATCTTCTTCCGCCAATTCCAGAAGTGGATTGCTGTCCAGAGCGAGTTGTATTTCCTGTTGGAGATCCAGGGTGGACAACTGCAATAACCGGATGGCCTGTTGCAGCTGCGGTGTCATCGTCAGCTGTTGGCCCAGTTTGAGCTGGAGTGACTGCTTCATTAGAAAGCCTGGATCATCCTATAGCTTGCGCCCGCAGCGATCCCTGTGATCAGGGTTAAAAAAACCAGTGTATCCTCGGCTCCGGTGCGAGGCAACAGCTTGGCGTGAAAATTGCTTGTTTTTTCGGGGCGCCGCCGCAGTCGTCGATACCTGCACGATGCACTGCGGCTGCACTGCCTACATACGGAACTGTTCTCCCAGGTAAACCTGGCGTACAAGTGCATTGTTTAGCACCTCCTCGGTCGTCCCGGAGGCGATGATGCGCCCCTCGCCGACGATGTAGGCTTTTTCGCAGATATCCAGGGTGTCACGCACATTGTGGTCGGTGATGAGCACGCCGATACCACGGTCGCGCAGATGGGTAATGATCTGTTTGATATCGGTGACCGAGATGGGGTCCACACCCGCGAAGGGTTCATCCAGCATAATAAAATCGGGCTCCGTGGCCAGCGCGCGTGCGATTTCAATGCGCCGCCGTTCTCCGCCGGAGAGGGATTGGCCCAGGCTCTCACGCAGATGCTGGACATGAAATTCCTCCAGCAATTCATCGCGTCGCGCCAGGCGTTGCTTTTTATTGAGATCGGAGCGGGTTTGCAGTATGGCCAGAATGTTGTCGCCCACGGTTAGCTTACGGAATATCGAGGCCTCCTGGGGCAGGTAGCCAATGCCACGGCGCGCCCGCTCGTGCATGGTGAGTGCGGTGATATCCTCACCATTGACAGTGATGCTGCCGCGGTCAGCCGGGATGATCCCGATAATCATGTAAAAGCAGGTGGTCTTACCCGCGCCGTTCGGTCCTAGCAGCCCGACGACCTGGCCACTGTCTATTACCAGTGACACATCCTGCACCACCGCCAGGCCGCGATAGGTCTTGGCCAGATTATTCGCTCTTAGTTGCGCCACTGCCACCCTCTTTCTGTTGCATGCTGGGCGGTATCACGACCACCACCGGACCGCCTGTATTCGATGGGTCAGATTCTGCCGTGATTACTTGCTTGGCGATCAGGTATTCGATGGAATTCCCTGCAACGACTGCGCCATCCTGTTCGATACGGGCATCCGTTTGCAGAAGTACCCGCTCCTCGTTTCTGAAGTAATGGATGACCTCGGCGTGCGCATTGACGATGCCCTTGCCTACCTCTGGCTGCTGGCGCATTTTGGCGGGGTGTCCCTCGGCTATGATCTCCTCAGCTTCCTGGGAAGTGTGGTAAATGGTGAGTTTGTCTGCCTCCAGCTCCATACTGCCTTGCACCAGTTTTACATGACCGCTGTAGATAGTGACCCCCTTTATTTCATCGCGCAGAGCCTTGTCCGCGGTGATATTGATGGGCTGGTTGCGGTCATCGGGCAGGGCCTGAGTCAGGATTGCGTGGAGACTCAGGAGCAGTAACAGCATTCGCGCGCAGGATTTGAGCAACCTGGCGTACTGATCACGGCCATAGCTATACATAGATGCACTCCACATGGGGTTTCGGCAAGAATCGGTTAACCTGACCCGGCATCAGGCAATGCCTGCATGCAGCAGGTCCTTCAGATGGAGGACCCCGGTGAGGGCGTTGTCGTCGTCCAGCACAACCAGCGAGCTGATCTCATTTTCTTCCATGATGCGTAAGGCTGCAGCCGCCAGCATGTCGGGGTCTATCGTCTTGGCGCCGGTGCTCATCAATTTCCCGATAGCGGTCTCATTGATATCGATGCGCGCATCCAGAGCCCGACGTAAATCCCCGTCGGTAAACACTCCAGCAAGGTTACCCTCATTGTCCACTACCGTCGTCATGCCCATGCCCTTATTGCTGATTTCCAGCAGAGCCTCGGACAGTTTGATATCCTCGGTCACCACGGGAATGTCGTCGCCGGATTTCATCACGTCCTGCACTTTAAGCAGGAGTTGTCTGCCCAGTGTTCCGCCCGGGTGAGAGAATGCAAAATCAGCTGCGGTAAAGCCGCGAGCCTCCAATAGGGCTATAGCCAGAGCGTCTCCCATGACCAGCGCCGTGGTGGTACTGGAGGTTGGCGCCAGGTCCAGGGGGCAGGCCTCGGTTTCCACGCCCGTATCCAAGTGCACGTCAGAGGATTGACCCAGCGGAGATTCTGCATTCCCGGTCATGCTCACCAGCGGAATGCCCAGACGCTTCAGCAGGGGCAACAGGGTCAGGATTTCCGGTACGGCACCACTGTTAGAGAGAGCGATAACCGCGTCCTCCGCGGTTATCATCCCCATGTCTCCGTGACTGGCCTCGCCAGGGTGGACAAAAAAAGCGGGAGATCCGGTGCTGGCCAGCGTGGCGGCAATCTTGCGGGCGATATGGCCTGATTTGCCCATGCCGGTGACAATGATCCTGCCACGAACCCGCAGCAGCAGTTCGCAGGCGCTATCAAAGTCAGCTCCGATACGCTCCTCGAGCGCGGCGACGGCAGCGGCTTCCATGCGGATGGTGCGCTGCGCCGAGGCGGTGTAACTTATGGCGCTCTGCTCCGGCATAAATCTTTCCTTGGCCTGCGCGGTTATGTGAAGAGAATAATCATACAGCGCATAGGCAGACACTAACAGTGTTACAAGGGTGTGCCAGCCACAGGAAATCGCGCAAGCGGTCGCTATCTGCCTGCTTTTCTCTTAGACTACGGTCCTTTTCGTGAGTGACCGGTGTCGCAGGACACGCCAGGTCAATCTTTGCACATAATTCCCAGCACGTGGGCTGAATTGGGTATCCCGGGAGTGTCAAATGGACGCAGTCACAGTCAAGGCATTGTTGCAGGATTACATGCAGGAGTGTGAGTTTCACGTGTCGGGGGAGGGCAGTCATTACGACATAGCGGCGATCGGCGCTGTGTTTGAGGGTTTGCGACCGGTGCAAAAGCAGCAGCTGGTTTATGCGGCCTTGAGAGACCATATCGCCGACGGCAGCATTCACGCAGTGAATATCCGCACATATACTCCGGCGGAGTGGCAGGTGCGGGCACAAGCACAAGTTTGAGGGCTGCGGTGCGATCGCTGATTGGAATTCATGGGGAGATACGATGGCCGTCGCGGCTGATTGCGGTCCCCCAGAGCGCGGTATGGTAGTTACTATGAATGCAAAGCTGACCATAGCCCTTACCAAAGGGCGTATCCTGAAAGAAACACTTCCGCTGCTGGCGCGCGCGGGCATTGCGTCGCTGGAAGACATCAACACCAGTCGCAAACTGGTGTTCGAAACCAATCGTCGCGATGTCCAGCTGGTAGTCCTGCGTGGCACGGATGTCCCTACGTATGTACGCCACGGCGCTGCGGATATGGGTGTCGTTGGCAAGGACATACTGATGGAACAGGGTGCCGAGGGTCTTTACGAGCCGCTGGATTTGGGCATTGCTCGCTGCCGTCTGATGACTGCAGGAAGGGTGGGCTGGCAGAGCAACGGTGCCCGCATCAGGGTGGCGACCAAGTTCGTCAACATCACCCGGGAGTATTTTGCCCGCCAGGGAGTACACGCGGACCTGATCAAGCTCTATGGCGCACTGGAGCTTGCGCCGATCATGAATTTGGCTGACCTGATTGTCGATATCGTCGACACCGGTAGCACCCTGCGCGCAAACGGCATGGAGCCGCTGCAGGAAATCGCCGTCATAAGCTCGCGTCTCGTCGTGAACAAGGCGGCCCTGCGCTCCCGATACGCTGCCATCACGCGGATTATTGAGGACCTGACAGCGGTGGTAGGGGAGGCGGGGGATGCGACGGCTTGACACCGCCAGCGCGGATTTTGATCGTTCACTGGCGCAGTTAACGACCTGGGAAGCGGGGATCGACGCCGCCGTGAGCAATACGGTCGCGGCCATCATTGCTGATATCGGGGCGCGTGGTGATGAGGCGCTGCTGGAATATACCGCGCGTTTTGATCGACTGGAAGCGGGCTCGGTAGCGCAGTTGGAAGTGTCCCGGGAGCGGCAACTCGCGGCACTTAACAGGATCGACCCGGTGCAGCGCGAGGCGCTGGAATATGCCGCGCAGCGAGTGCGCAGTTTTCACCAGCACCAGTTACAGCAGAGCTGGCAGTATCATGACGACGCTGGCAACCTGTTGGGTCAGCGGGTTACTGCCGTTGGAACGGGTGGGCGTATATGTTCCCGGTGGCAAGGCCAGTTATCCCTCTTCCGTTTTGATGAACACCCTGCCCGCCAAAGTGGCTGGTGTGGAGGAAGTCATTATGGTGGTGCCGGCTCCGGGCGGCGAAATCAATGACCTGGTTCTTGCTGCGGCCTATATCTCCGGTGTGGATCGGATTTTTACCATTGGTGGCGCCCAGGCCATTGCGGCCCTTGCCAGCGGTACCGCCACAGTACCTGCAGTGGACAAGATTGTCGGCCCTGGCAATATCTACGTGGCCACGGCCAAGCGCCAGGTGTTCGGGCGCGTGGGTATCGATATGGTGGCCGGTCCGTCGGAGATTCTGATCATCTGTGACGGGGGTACCGATCCGGACTGGGTGGCGATGGATCTTTTCTCCCAGGCAGAACATGACGAGAATGCCCAGTCACTTTTGCTATGCCCCGACAGCCGCTACCTCGATGCCGTACAGGCCAGTATGGAACGCCTGCTGCCGGCTATGGAAAGAGCGGACATTATCCGGGCATCCCTTGCGGCTCGCGGAGCCATGATAGTCACACGCGATCTCGCTGAAGCCGTAGCTGTGAGTAATCGTCTC
The DNA here is from genome assembly GCA_963762235.1 of uncultured Gammaproteobacteria bacterium. Taxonomy (GTDB): domain Bacteria; phylum Pseudomonadota; class Gammaproteobacteria; order Pseudomonadales; family Halieaceae; genus Marimicrobium. The sequence continues at coordinate 212,263 of CAVXKH010000016.1, forward strand.
GCGCCGGAACATCTGGAGTTGTCGGTGGCCGATCCTGAAAGCCTGCTGCCACTGGTAAGGCATGCCGGTGCGATTTTTATGGGCCCGTTTACTTCCGAAGCCATTGGCGACTACTGCGCGGGCCCCAATCATGTTCTGCCGACGTCGCGCAGCGCGCGTTTTTCCTCGCCACTGGGGGTCTACGATTTTCAAAAGCGCAGTTCGGTTATCAGGTGCAGCGAGCGCGGAGTAAGGGAGTTGGGTGCAGTGGCGTCTGTGCTGGCCAGGGGTGAGTCATTGACGGCTCATGCACGCAGTGTTGAGATGCGACTGGATGAAAAGCGGCCGACCTAACGACCAGTTGCGGGACCGGTCGACTGGTTCAACACGCCCACAACTGCGCTCAATTCCAGGCTCTGCTGATTGCGCTGCACCGAAATCGCCACTGATTCTCCGGGCTTGAGCATGGCAATACGGTGCACGGTCAGTCTGCCATCCTGCACCGCTTCACCGTCTATGTGGGTGATGATATCGCCCACTTGCACGCCGGCTTTTTGTGCCGGGCTGTCGGCGGCTACATCCACCACAGCCAGTGCCTGGTGTTTGCCTCCCGATGTCGCGGTCGCGCCTATCGGCTCTACGCTCACGCCCAGCCAGCCGCGGATTACCTCACCAAAATCAATCAGGTCCTGCATGACAAACACGGCGAGATTTACGGGTATTGCCAGACTGATGCCGATGCCAGTGGTGGCGTTTTGCGTCTGGTTGTTGCCGGTATAGATCAGGGTATTGATACCCAGGAGACGCCCTCGTGTATCGATTAACGCGCCGCCCGAGTTGCCCAGGTGAATAATAGCGTCAGTCTGGATGTAGTCCTCATACGGGCTCAATTGCAGGCCAAAGCGCCCCAGGGCGGAAACGATTCCCTGCGTTACCGAGTGTCCGAAGCCCAGCGGGTTACCTATGGCAAGCACCACATCGCCGACCCTGGCCGCGTCGGAATCCCCAAGCGTTATCGGCTGCAGGTCTGGCAACTCAATCTGCAGTACCGCAAGATCGGTGGCTGAGTCGGTGCCGATCACTACGGCATTGGCTGAACGACCGTCGTAAAGCATTACCTGGATTGCATCTGCTCCGGCAATTACGTGATTATTGGTCAGTATGTGGCCCTGCTTGGTCATGATGACACCGGAGCCAAGTGAGCGTTCGATGCGCTGACGCTGAGAAGGGGCTTGGACGAATCGGTCGAAATAGGAGTTATCCAGCAGGGGATTACGTCGCTGTGTAACCAGTTTGGCGGTATAGATATTGACCACGGACGGGGTGGCCTCATGCACCGCCGTGGCATAACTGACAGGCTCCTGCTGAGCTACTGCTGCAGTCGGACTGCCGGGTAGTACCCAGCGGTCGAGGATCAGTAGTGCGGCGAGCACCCCTGCGATTGCTGGCCAGATAATGAATGTCAGGTTTTGTTTCATGCGAGGACCGGGTGTGTTGTTTACAATTGCATTGTATATGATGCGTGCCCAGGCATGCCAAGTTGGTAGTGCAACATCCGCAAACGATGGGTAGTAGTGATATGAGCGTAGCCCTTACCGAACTCAGCCATTACCTGGATCAGTGTTTGCGACCAGAGCTGTTTCAGGATTACTGCCCCAACGGCCTGCAGGTAGAAGGTCGGCCCCGGGTTGTCCGACTCGCCACCGGTGTCACCGCCTGCCAGCGTTTTGTGGATGAGGCGATAGCAGTGGGGAGCTGACGCCCTGCTGGTGCATCACGGTTATTTCTGGCGCGGCGAGGCACCGCAGGTGGTGGGCATGAAACGGCGGCGACTGGCTGCGCTGCTGGGCAGCGAGGTCAGTCTGCTGGCCTATCACTTGCCGCTGGATGCGCATCCTCAGTTCGGGAACAACGCCTGTCTGGGTCGTTTGATGGGTTTCGATGCGGATGTTCAGGAGCCACTGCAGCCCGGAATTGGAAGCGGCCTGGGCAATATTGGCAGTCTGCCGGGGGCTATTCCCGCCGCCGAATTAGTCGCCAGACTGGACGCGAATAACTGGACGCAGGCCTTTACATGTAGGTGATCCGGAAGCTCTGGTGCGGCGCATCGCCTGGTGCACGGGCGCTGCCCAGAATTACATCGAAGCGGCAGTGGCGGCCGGCGCTGATCTGTTTGTGACCGGAGAGGCTTCAGAGCAGACCGTGCACACGGCCAGGGAGGAGGGTATTCACTTTGTCGCAGCGGGCCATCACGCCACGGAGCGCTACGGCGTGCAAGCTCTGGGCGACCATCTGGCGGCGCAGTTTTCGCTGGAACACCGGTTTATTGACATAGACAACCCGGTATAGGGCAGCAGGCGATCAGGCCTCACTAAAATTTTTCGGACGCGGATGTCAGCGCTTCACGCTCCAGGCCAAACTCCTCATTGAGCATGCCCTTTTCGTCCGGTGAATGCTTTGGAGCGTAGTCCAGCGGAGGCTGGATGTGGGCCAGATGGGCTGGAATTTCCGACGGATCGCGCCTGCCCTCCAGGCGCTCAAGGGAAACCGGACCTTCGCCATGGCACAGATTTGCAGCGCCTTGCGCCAGATGATTGTGAACATCCCTGTAGCTCTCGGTAAGATTATTGAGAAGTTTTGCGGTTTCCGTAAAGTGTTCAACCACCTCGTCCTCATAGGCCTTTTTGTCCTGCATTACCTGATCCAGCTTGAGCGCAATATCCCGGTATTTTTTTGCCGCTGCAGATGTGCGACGGCCAATCGCCCAGCCCAGCAACAAGCCCAAGATAGCCAGTGCGGCTCCAACAGCCAGCAGTATTCCCAAGCTATATGCAGGTGATTCCACAGAAGATTCCTCGAGCGAGCAAAAAAGCAGAGGGGAGTATACCTCGAATGATCCACTGGCAGTAGCGTTGGGCGCTCACTGGTGGTGACGTTGCCAAGCGCTGATCCGGTGGTTAAAGTGTGCCGTTTGCAAGCAGAGCGGGATTGGGCAGCCCCAGACATGATGACACCCTGGCAACGCTATCAAGCTGACCTGCAGCGTGAGGGATTTTCCTACGACTCCGCCCAGGAGCAGGCTGTCCTGCTGCTGCAAGACCTTTACGAACGTCTTGTGGCGACTGCCGGAGAGCATGACAGTGGTTTCAAGGCATGGGTGCGCAAACTCCGTGGAGTGGAGCTTGAACCCCAGATCGGCCTCTATTTTTGGGGCGGCGTTGGGAGGGGTAAAACCTATCTGGTTGATACCTTCTTTGAATGCCTGCCCTTTAGTCACAAATTACGCGTACATTTCCACCGTTTCATGCAGCGGGTTCACGCAGAACTGACCAGTCTTGAGGGAGAAAAGAACCCACTGGAAATTGTCGCGGACAAATTGTCTCAGGAGGCCCGTGTTCTATGCTTTGATGAGTTTTTTGTGACCGATATCGGGGATGCCATGATCCTGGGGGGGTTGATGAAGGCGCTGTTCGCCCGCGGGGTGACACTGGTGGCGACCTCGAATATTGAACCCGGGCGGCTTTATGAGAATGGCCTGCAACGGCAGCGCTTCCTGCCCGTTATTGCACTCCTGGAAAAATACACCAGGGTCGTTAAAGTGGATGCCGGTGTCGATTACCGGTTGCGCACCCTGCAACAAGCCGAGCTGTATCATTTTCCGCTTGATGAAGGGGCTGACAGGAGTCTGCTGGACAGTTTCACCCGTCTTGCACCGGAGCCCGGCAAGTACTGGGAGCGCCTGCAAATCAATAATCGTTACCTGACCTGTCGCTGTGTGGCCGATGATGTGGCCTGGTTTGACTTCGCTGAACTGTGCGCCGGACCTCGCTCCCAGAACGATTACATCGAACTGGCCCGTATTTTCCACGCGGTACTGATCTCAGGGGTGCCGGAGTTTCTCCCGGACAACGACGACCAGGCCCGCCGCTTTATCAATCTTGTGGACGAATTCTACGACCGCAATGTCAAGCTGGTGTTGGCGGCGGCGAAACCGCTGCTGGAGTTGTACGCAGGTGGGCGGCTGGAGTTCGAGTTCCAGCGGACCATTTCCCGCTTGCAGGAGATGCAGTCTTACGAGTACCTTGCCCGGGAACATCGGCCATAGGCGACGAATATGTTTTATGCTTGTGCACTCTGGTCTCCGGTAGGCCTGTACAATGCCCCACCAACTATGGGTCCCAGTCTTCCTGGAATCGAAGGGCCTGCGAAATTTGTTGCATTATCTGCTTGAAATAGGGGGGTCCATTGAGTAGTATGCGCCCTCTCGAAATTGGACTCCTCCAAGAGGCGGTTATTCATGAAAACTTTTAGTGCCAAAGCGGAAGATGTCGCTCGCGACTGGTTCGTGGTGGATGCCTCCGGCAAGACACTGGGACGCCTCGCCAGCCAGATAGCACACCGCTTGCGCGGCAAGCACAAGGCTGAATTTACCCCCCATGTGGATACTGGCGATTACATTGTGGTAGTGAATGCCGAGAAAATACGCGTCACGGGTGCCAAGTCAACGGACAAAATGTATCATCACCACACGGGTTACCCCGGCGGTTTGAAATCCATCTCCTTTGAGAAATTAATAGATAAGGCTCCAGAGCGGGCAATCCAGACGGCGGTGAAGGGTATGTTGCCGAAGAACACGCTGGGTCGAGCCATGTTCAGGAAGTTGAAAGTGTATGCCGGGACTGAGCATCCACACGCAGCGCAACAGCCCCAAGTACTGAACATCTAACGGACAACCTTTATGGCAGCTACTCAATATTATGGAACCGGCCGTCGCAAGACATCCACCGCTCGCGTTTTTCTGAAAAGCGGCGCTGGCAGTATCACCGTCAACAAACGCCCGCTGGACCAGTATTTTGGTCGCGAAGTTGCTCGCATGATCGTGCGCCAACCCTTGGAGCTCGTTGATTTAACAGGAAAATTTGATATCAATGTGACCGTTGCCGGTGGCGGTAGCTTTGGCCAGGCCGGCGCGATTCGCCATGGTATTACGCGCGCCCTGATGGAATATGATGAGTCCCTGCGTGGCACGTTGCGAAGCGCCGGGTATGTCACCCGTGACGCGCGCGAGGTGGAGCGTAAGAAAGTCGGGTTGCGCAAGGCTCGTAAGCGTCCCCAGTTTTCCAAGCGTTAAGCTGGTGGTATTTATCCCCAATCTTGGCGGGGATACGGACACAATCAAAAACGCCCGGATGCTGTGCATACCGGGCGTTTTTTTGAGCCTGACAAAAGCAAGTGGTTGTTGACTTGCGTTAGAGCAAGGTTCTGCTGAAAACGCAGTAAAATCAAAGTGTTTTCCTTGTAAGAGCGCAGCAAAATCATTACCATTTGCACCTTTTTTGAGATCTGCGGTCTGCACTATTGCCGTCCGGCCACAAACTGATCTGTAATCTGGGGAGAGAAGCATGAGTAGCGATGGCGTTAACTCCGGAAGGAGGAAATTCCTGACGGCTGCGACGAGCGCAGTAGGGGTTGCCGGCTTAGTTGGTGTGGCGGTGCCCTTTGTGGGTTCCTGGAATCCGTCGGCCAAGGCCAAGGCGGCCGGTGCGCCGGTAAAGGCTGACATCAGCAAACTGGAGCCCGGCCAAATGGTAATCGTCGAGTGGCGCGGTCAACCGGTCTATGTTGTAAATCGCACCGATGCCCAGCTTGAAGCTCTGCCCGGTCTCAATGGGCAACTGAAAGATCCAGACTCCACGAATGCCGATCAGCAACCTCCCTATATCACCGGTATTGACCGTTCAATCAAGCCGAATCTACTCGTAGTTGTAGGGCTTTGTACTCACCTCGGTTGTGCTCCCAAATTTGTTCCGGAAGTTGGCGTGGCGGATCTCGGCGGCGCTAAGTGGGTAGGTGGTTTCTTCTGTCCTTGCCATGGCTCCAAGTTTGATTTATCCGGCCGTGTTTTCGAGGGGGTGCCAGCCTCAGCCAATTTGTTAGTTCCCCCTTATTCTTTTGAGGGTGACAAGGTTCTGGTAATCGGCGTGAATCCGGAGGGAGTCTGATGATTAATATGCTGATTGGATTACGCGACTGGGTCGATGCGCGCCTCCCCATCATGAAGGCGTGGAACACCCATATGGGCAAGTACTACGCGCCCAAAAACTTCAATTTCTGGTATTTCTTCGGAGTGCTGTCCCTGCTGGTGCTGGTCAACCAGTTGCTGACGGGTATCTGGCTTACGATGAGCTACACCCCCAGCCAGGAGGGTGCTTTCGCATCGGTTGAGTACATCATGCGGGACGTCGACTTCGGCTGGATATTGCGCTACATGCACTCCACCGGCGCCTCGGCATTTTTCGTGGTGGTTTATCTGCACATGTTCCGTGCCCTGTTGTACGGTTCCTACCAGAAACCCCGGGAATTGATCTGGATCTTTGGCATGCTGATTTTTGTGGCGCTGATGGCCGAGGCCTTCGTCGGCTACGTGCTGCCCTGGGGCCAGATGTCCTACTGGGGCGCTCAGGTCATCATCTCCCTGTTCGGTGCCATTCCTGTCGTCGGCGAGGACATCGTGACCTGGATTCGCGGTGACTATCTGATTTCCGGTATCACACTGAATCGCTTCTTTGCCCTGCATGTGGTGGCCCTGCCCATCGTTTTGTTGGCGCTGGTAGTGCTGCACCTGCTGGCCCTGCATGAAGTTGGCTCTAACAACCCGGATGGGGTTGATATCAAGAAGCACAAAGACAAGGCGGGTGTGCCTCTGGACGGTGTGGCTTTCCACCCGTACTACACGGTGCATGACCTGCAGGCAATCGGCGTATTTCTGTTCATTTTTTGCGGCGTCATATTCTTCCTGCCGGAGATGGGCGGTTACTTTCTTGAGCATCCCAATTTTGAAGAAGCCAACAATCTGAAGACGCCGGCGCACATTGCCCCTGTCTGGTATTTCACGCCATTCTACTCTGTACTGCGCGCGGTGCCGGACAAGTTCTGGGGCTTTATCGCTTTTGCCGCATCGGTGGCGATACCGTTTGTGTTGCCTTGGGTAGACCGCAGCCCGGTGAAATCCTGGCGCTATCGCGGCAATATCACCAAGGTCATGCTGGTGGTTTTCGTGGCGTCGTTCCTGATTCTTGGTGTACTGGGTGTCTGGTCCCCTACCGAAGCCCGGACAATGCTGGCCAGGATTTGCTCCATCATCTACTTTGCATTCTTCCTGTTGATGCCTTTCTGGACCGCCATTGACAAGACCAAGCCTGTGCCTGAGCGGGTCACCATGGACGGCGGTATCGGCTTCTGGGGCAGTATCGGCGCCCTGCTGCTGATTCTGGCCTTGACCATTCTGCCATTAAAGGCAGTGGCAGCGGGTGCCGAGTACGAGTGCGGGACCATGCCGTGTGATGAGTTTGTCGCCAATCCCGGGGATAAAGCCTCGCTACAGCGTGGTGCCCAAATGTATATGAACTATTGCATGGGGTGTCACTCCCTGCAGTACTCGCGCTATAACCGGGTCGCTGCGGATCTCGGTATCCCTGAAGACCTTTTCCAGGCCAATTTGATGTTTGACCCGAATGTCAAAATCGGCGCCTTGATGCATAACGCCATGGATAAAGGCAACGCTAAAAAGTGGTTTGGTGTGGCGCCACCCGACCTGACGCTGGTCTCCCGCGCGCGCCAGCCAGAGTGGCTGTATACCTATTTGCGCACGTTCTACCGCGACGACAGCCGCCCCTATGGCGTTAACAACAAGGTGTTCAAGGATGTGGGTATGCCCCACGTGTTGTTGGAATTGCAGGGCTTGCAGGAGTGCGCTCCCGGACCTGTTAAAGCCCACAACGGTGGCGTCAAGCGCGACCCCCTGACCGGTGAGGATATACTCGAAGATCCCTGCGGCCAGTTTACAATTCCCGTCGCTGGAGCAATGACGCCCCAGGAGTTCGATGGGGCGGTGCACGATCTGGTAAACTTTCTTGCCTATGAGGCGGAGCCGATGCTCGCCGACCGTCACCGAATAGGCATGTTCACGTTGCTCTTCATAGCTTTATTTACCGTCTTCGCATGGTTGCTGAATCGTGAGTACTGGAAAGACGTGCACTGATCGCGTGCAATTGACAGCGGTGGCGCGGGGACCGGGTTCCTGCGCCGCATAGTTCTCTATAGGAAACAACTGAGGAATCCCTGATGGGTGTTGTGGCAAAGCGGTCTTCAATGACATTTTTTTCTGATAGTACCAGTCACTACAGTCACCGGGTGCGAATCGTTCTGGCTGAGAAAGGCGTCACGGTGGATCTGGTTGAATCCGATGCGACTCACCCTCCGGCGGAACTGGCTGATCTGAATCCCTACAATAGCCTGCCGACCTTGGTAGACCGGGACTTGGTGCTTTACGAGTCCAAGGTCATGATGGAATATCTGGACGAGCGATTTCCGCATCCTCCGCTGTTGCCGGTGTATCCGGTGGCGCGCGCAGAAAGCCGCCTCTTCATTCACCGCATAGAGAAGGACTGGAGCGTACTGGTGGATGCCATCCAGCACACGCGCAGTGACAATGTGATCAAGAAATCGATCAAGGAATTGCGCGAAAGTATTGTGGGCATAGCGCCCATCTTCGCCGAAAAGCCGTTCTTCATGAGTGATGAATTCACGCTGGTAGATTGTTGTATCGCGCCAATTTTGTGGCGTCTTCCCTATCTGGGCGTGGAAATTCGCGCCAGCAAGCAGACCAAGCCCCTGCACACTTATATGGATACTTTGTTTAACCGGGAGTCTTTTCAGGAGAGCCTGACTGAGCAGGAGCGGGAAATGCGCCTGTAAGGTAGGCGTCTACTGCTTCCTGGAGTGGCACAGTTGACCATGAATTCCAGTCGCCCCTATATCATGCGCGCGCTCTACGAGTGGATTGTGGACAATGATTTCACTCCCTACGTGCTTGTTGACGCTTCGATGGCGGATGTCATGGTGCCCCAGCAATTTGTGAAGGACAACCAGATTGTCCTGAACATTTCTCCCGATGCCGTGGTTGACTTGAGCATATCCAATCAGGCTGTCACTTTTAATGGCCGTTTCGGCGGCATCGCAACAGACGTCTTCGTGCCTATATCAGCTGTCGTGGGTATCTACGCGAGAGAAAACGGTCAGGGTATGGTGTTTGATCCTGAAGAGGCTGTGAGTCCGCCGGATGATAAGCCGCCAGAGCCTGATAAGCCCGAGAAGAGGCCCTCTCTAAAAATCGTTAGGTAGGACGTTCATCACGGCGACAGACCGGCGACTGCTGCGTCACTGGACCAGGTCGGAACACTAATCCACTGGCTCGAATATGCGCACCACCCGGCGCACGCCGGATACACTCGCGGCCTTATTGGAAATGCGGTCAGCTTCTTCTTGCGTGACAAGGCCCATGAGATAGACCACACCGTTTTCCGTGACGACCTTAACTAGCGTGCCCTGTGTATCGCTGCTGGCATACAGTCCGGACTTTATCCTGGTGGTGATCCATGCATCGCTGGCGCGCGTGATGGCGGAACTGGGTGGGCCGACCTCCAACTCATTGTATATCCTGCGCACTCCCTTAATCTTGTGCACGATATTTGTGGCCTCGCTTTTCAGCACATCGTCGTTGACCTGCCCCGCCAGCAGCACATAACCGTTATAGCTGACTACCACCAGATGAGCGTCGCGGTAGGCCTCGTTCTCCGCATGAATGTTCACTGTGATTTTGGTTTCGATATTGTTGTCTTCAAGCATCTGAGCCATCGTGCGTTCGTTCGGTTGGTCGTCTATGGTGTCCATTTGCATGCTGGCCAGGAAACTACCGCAGCCGGACAGCCCGAGTATGCAGCAGGCGAGAAGGAGTGCGAAAATCGGCCGCATATTCTAGTCCCGGTTATAGTTTCCAAACAGGTTGTGATCGATCAGTTCACAAAAGCTGTGAATAATCATGGTGTGCATCTCCACAATACGCGCTTGGCGCGTGGCGGGGACCTGCAGATACACGTCTTCGGGCCGCATAAGAGCGCCGAGTTCGCCGTCCCGCGAGTTTGACAGCACAATGACCCCCATGTTCCGCTCCTGGGCTGTTTGTACGGCCCGCAACAGGTTGCCCGCAGCCCGGGAGCTGTTTATGCACAGTAAAATATCCTCGGCTTGACCCAGTGCGCGTAACTGACGCGAAAAAATATCATTGATACTGCTGGATTGGGCGATTGCAGTAACGCAGGCATTATCCGCGCCGAGGGTCAGGGCGGGGAGAGCGGGGCGATCCTCTTCAAAACGGTTGAGTAGGTTGCATGCGAACAACTGGGTCAGGGCAGCGTCCACGCCATTGCCACACGCGATGATTTTACGATCTGCCAACAAGGCGCTGGCTATCAGTTGGCTGCCTCGCTCTATCGTTTCCGCCAGGGTGTCCACGGACATGGCGATAGTCTCGATCGTGCTCTGGAAATTAGCGGCTATGATTTGGTAGTAGTTCATGCAGGTTATTCCGGATCGGGTAGGTCAGGCGGTGAATGCGCCGCGAATCCAATCAATCCGGGGGCAGGTGCCGGATTGTGGGGGTTCGAAGGCAATCACGTCAAATCGGCAGGGCATGTTTGCCCAGTGCGGCCGACGCTGCAGGAAAAGCTGCGCAGTGCGTACAATGCGTTGTTGTTTGCGTGCGTCTACTGAGCCGGCGGCGCTTTCGAAGAAGCGGTTGCTGCGTGCTCTGACCTCCACAAAGACCAGTTGGGCGCCGTCCTGCGCGATGATGTCAATCTCGCCGGTCTTGCCACTGAAGTTGCGTTCCAGCAAGCGCAGGCCCCTGTCCTCTAGCAGGGCTATCGCCATGTCTTCGTAATGAGTCTCCCAGCGCTTTCATTGTCGCAGTGTGTTTTTGTACCCTACTTTGAAGCACTTAGTTTAGCTATTGTGCCGTCAGGACGCCCCCATCAAATGTGGCTGCAGACAGTTCCCGCTGGATGCGCAGGTTGGGATCCATGGTGAGTAGGCCGGTGTTTGCGCGGAACAAGGCGTCCGCTCCGCTCTGCAGGCGGATGAAATTGGATTGTATGAGAAAGGCGTCTGCCCCCAGCGCATTCAGCTGCGTGTAGTTGCCATTGTCGGCATCACCCGCAGCGAGGGTCACCCGCAGGTCTGGACTGGCACCCAATAGCCAGGGTAGCTCAACCAGATGAATGCCATTCAGGTCCTGGTTGCGCTCATCGGGAGCGCCGCCGTAGATGCCAGGGAGTGCGTAGACAGGAAGATTTCCCGCATAGTGAAATGCCAGCAGTGGTTTGATTGAGCGCGCCTCAGCGCCGCTGCGGCTCAACAGGAAGACGACATCTATGTCCTGGCGGCGACGGGGTGTGAAATCGATATTGGTGCCCAGCAAGGTGCGAAGGTCGCGCGCCCTCTGCTCGCTGGAGTCCAGTGACAGTGCGGACTTTACGTTGCTGGAGTATTCATCGTTATTGCCGTAGGTGCTGCTGCTGGCTACCGTGCCGCCCAGGTCGGTCCAGCGCTCCCGCAGCGCGGTTTCCACCTTGCTTCCCCAGTCCCCGGCTGGACTTATGATCAAAGCCCGGCGCGCGCCCGCTCCAAAAGCGAGTGCGGCTACACTGACGGCTTCGTCTTCCGGCGACAGTGACAGTTGTACCAGGGCGCTTCCTGATGCCGGCAATACCTGGTCGATGCGGTTGAGTGCCAATATGGGAACCGGTCGCTCCAGGCGGGTTGCCAGATCGGCCAACGCCTCCTTGCTGAGAGGTCCCACGACCAGGTTGACCTTCTGACGCACTGCCTCTTCATAAGCGCTACTGGAAGATGGATATTTATCCAGGTCCATCACCAGCAGTTCATTGGCGGCACCACCAGTCGCGCGGCTGGCATAGTATGCCGCCAGAAAACCGTTCAGGACGGCTTTGCCGGCCGGTGCCAGTTCTCCACTGAGCGGTAACAGGAGCGCCACCTTGCCGCTCTGTGGGCCGGACTTCAGCAGGTAATCCAGGCCTCCGGGGAGCGGGTTGGCAGCGGGATGTGTGGGATTGTCGCCGCGCCAGCGGGACAATTGATTTGACGGGTTAGCGTTGTCTTCGCGATTGATCAGAGCAAGTTCTATCCAGCCGCGCCACTGTTGATCGCTGGCGCGGGGCAGGGCTTCCACCAATTGCTTCCGGTCTGTTCTTTCCAGATTGCGCCACACGCTGCGCTTCCATGCAGCGGTAGTGTCCCGCGGCGCCTCGCGCAGAATCTGATCAGCAAGTTGGGCGCTGGCGAGTGAGTCTCCCTGCGTTTCCAGTATGTGGTGCTTGAAGCTGAGGATGCGGTAGCGCAGAGCGGGGTTTATACCCGGATTATTTAACTGCTCGAGTTGCGCCAGGGCCTGTGCCTGATCGCCGCGGATATAGCTGATACGTGCCTGCAGATAACCCAGATAGGTAGTGTCATTCGGCGCCAGTCCGTCGGCGGGAATCTCCTGCAGGATTACGCTGGCCTGCATCCAGTCAAACTTGGCGAGTGCTTGTTCCGAACTGTTGAATGCGGTGCTGTAAGGACTGGTCGGTGGCGCCAGTAAACTACCGTGTTCCGAAGCGGGCTGTCGTTTTTCTGGCGGCGGCGTTGCCGGCTCCACTACTTTTTTCTGTGGTTTGTCGGCGCAGCCCCACAGGACGAGGGCCAGCAGGATCAGTGCCATCGACCTGGCCCGGCGGTGTTGCCTGGAATGGATGTCTCTCATGCTATGCTGCACCGACGAGTCAGTAGGTCTCGCTTGTCCTGAACTTACAACGTGCAGATAGTATAAGGGGAAATTGTGGATTCCGGCCTCTATGTTGTGGCGACGCCTATAGGTAACTTTGGTGATATGTCACAGCGCGCTGTACAGGTGCTGCAGAACGTGGACCTCATTGCGGCGGAGGATACCCGGCACAGCCTGCGGCTGCTGCAGTTTTTCGCGATCGATACCCCTGTGACGTCCTATCACGACCACAGCGATGAGCGGGCCTTGCATCGCATCGGCAGCTGTCTGGAAGGTGGCGGCAGCGTAGCGCTGGTTTCAGATGCCGGCACGCCACTGATTTCCGACCCCGGCTATCGCCTGGTGCGCTATGTGCAGGACCGGGACTTCACTGTCTACCCGATACCCGGCGCCTGTGCCGCCATTGCCGCCCTGAGTGTGTCGGGCCTGCCCACGGACCGGTTCCTGTTTGAGGGTTTCCTGCCCGCCCGGGAGGGGGCAAGGGTTAACCGCCTGAGTGCGCTGGCTGCAGAGACGGTGACGCTGATTTTCTATGAGGCACCCCATCGGATTGCCGCTTCGTTGGAATCGATGATCCAGGTGTTCGGCGGTGCGCGGCAGGCAGTCCTGGCTCGGGAAATCACCAAGATTTTCGAGACTATAAAGCGCGGCACATTGTCAGAGTTAGCGCAGTTTGTGCGCGGCGACAGTAATCAGCAGAAGGGGGAAATCGTGTTGCTGGTGGCGGGCAGGGCCAAGATGGAGCAGGACGTGAGTGCCGACATTGCAGCGCTCTTGTTGCGCTTGTCACAGGATCTTCCTGCCAAACGGGCCGCCGCTGTGGTGGCGGACTGCACCGGCCTGCGCAAGAAATTACTCTATGAGCATCTGCTGTCCATAAAACGAGAGCAGGGCGGGGCATGAAGTAGAGCCCGGCTTACTTGCTCTTGCCAGCGGCAGGGCGTAGTCTTGGCGCCGAGTCGGTCAGGCGATCGCTTTTCAGCCGCGTTTACGCGGTTGGGGGGAGGAAAGTCCGGGCTCCATAGGGCAGAGTGCCAGGTAACACCTGGGGGGCGCGAGCCTACGGAAAGTGCAACAGAGAGTATACCGCCTGGTTCGCCAGGTAAGGGTGAAATGGTGCGGTAAGAGCGCACCGCGCGGCTGGTAACAGGCGCGGCGATGGTAAACCCCACTCGGAGCAAGACCAAATAGGAATCCGTTAGCTGCGGCCCGCAGTGGATTCGGGTAGGTCGCTACAGGCAGGTGGTGACACCTGTCGCAGATGAATGATCGTCCTCGACAGAACCCGGCTTATCGACCGACTCTTTTTTAACAATCGCCCGTCCGGCATCAGCGGGACGGGCGATTTCACCACTCCCAGATGCAAACTTCACCAGGTTCCCGTCCGCAATCTCCAGTGACAGCCAGTCAATTGCAGCAAGTCGATACCTACTAGATTTTTATCGACTAAAAATTTTTATTAATATGACTACAAAGCCTTTAACTTAATGTAGATCATCAGGAAATTTACTTATAGATATGTTTTAAAGCATAATTCTTCGTAAGTTTTGCCGCCAAACCCGCACCATACCCCCTCAAAGCCACGCTAATTCGCTGAAATCACAACGTTTTTTCGGCCTCGCTCACTTGACACTGTCTCAATTGCGGACCTATAGTGTTGAAAAGTGGAAATAAGTGGGATTTTTTGGCTTTTTGTGGGTTTAAAAGTCAAATTTGAGTGGGGAAACGGCCGTGTTTCGCGGAGTACAGCACATCAATATGGACGCCAAGGGGCGGTTGGCCATGCCAGCCCGTCAGCGCGAGCCATTGGTCTCCCAATCGGCAGGTCAGGTAGTCGTCACCATCGATACCCAGTCCCCCTGTCTGGTGATCTATGCCTTACCGGAGTGGGAGCGCATTGAGAAGGACATTCAGAGCCTGCCGACACTCAAGCCCGCGGTAAAACGTTTCCAGCGCCTGATGCTGGGTTACGCCACCGACCTCGAGCTGGATGGCAACGGCCGCCTGCTGCTGCCCCAGCCGCTGCGCGATCATGCGCAGCTGGAAAAGAAGCTCGTGCTCGTGGGCCAGGGCAATAAATTGGAATTGTGGTCTGAGGCGCTGTGGCTGGCGGAGCGCGACCAGGCGCTGCGGGATTCCGGCCCTGAGGCCGAATTGCCCGACGAATTGATGTCGCTGACGCTCTAGGTGGCCGCTATGCATCAAACAGTTTTGTTGCGCGAGGCTGTTGATGCTCTGGTGACGCTACCCGACGGCTTTTATGTGGACGGCACCTTCGGTCGCGGCGGCCACAGTCGTTATCTGCTGCAATGCCTCAATGACAAAGGCCGCGTGTTAGGCGTTGATAAGGATCTGGCTGCCCAGGCAGTGGCGCATGAGTTGGCAGAAAGTGAGCCGCGGTTTGAGTTTTTTCACGGATCATTTGCTCAGCTTCCCCATCAACTGCGCCTGATGGGGATTGATGCAGTTGACGGCATCCTGTTGGATCTCGGTGTTTCCAGCCCGCAGTTGGATAGCGGTGATCGCGGATTCAGCTTTATGCATGACGGTCCACTCGATATGCGCATGGACACCAGTCGCGGTGAAACCGCGGCCCAATGGTTGTCATACGCCGATCTGCAGGATATTGCCGGGGTGTTGAAGGAGTATGGGGAGGAGCGTTTCGCCCGTCGCATTGCCTCTGCAATCATTGCCGCGCGAGAGGAATCTCCGATTGAGACTACCAGTCAGCTGGCCCGGGTGGTCAGTGCGGCTCATCCACGCTGGGAAAAGCATAAGCATCCCGCCACCCGTTCATTCCAGGCGATTCGTATCAAGGTGAATCGCGAGCTGGAAGACCTTCAGGAGTTTCTGTCCGTCGCGCTGGATATATTGCGAGTTGGCGGCCGTCTGGTGGTGATCAGTTTTCACTCGCTGGAGGATCGCATGGTAAAGCGCTATATGCGCGATATGGCGCGGGGGGATTCACTGCCCCGCGGCGTGCCGGTAACCGAGAGCGCGCTCAACCGGCGCATGCGGCTGCTCGGCAGAGCGGTCAGGGCCAGTGCGGAGGAGGTGGCGGGCAATGTTCGTGCGCGCAGCGCGGTGATGCGCGTCGCGGAAAAGATCAGTTAAGCCGGGGTTTGGGTTAAATAGGGTGGCAAAAGAAGAATGATAAGCGCAAGCACCATACAGCGAAAACAGCAGGCAGGCAGGGCATTGCTCACCTTCAATGCCGCCCTGTTGGTGCTGATCCTGGTGTCCGCATTTGCCACGATTTATTCCACACACGCCTGTCGCGCCTTGTATACACAACTGCAGGTACTGGAATCTTCCCAGTGGTATTTACAGGAAGATTACGGGCGCCTGTTGCTGGAGCAGAGTACCTGGGCCTCACACTACCGGGTGGAAAAAGTAGCCCGCAGTGATCTGGGCATGGGCGCTCCGAACCTCGCACAGTACAAGGTGATACCACAATGAAGCGGCTGGATAGGCAGCCGTTGTCCGTGTGGCGCTTTTACCTGGTCGTGGGGGTGCTCTGCTGTTTATTGGCCCTGCTGGTGTGGCGGGTGCTGTCCCTGCAAATACTCGATCTGGAGCACGGCCACGAATTCTTACAGGACCAGGGCATGATGCGCACGGTGCGCACGGCGGAGATACCGGCGTATCGCGGGGTGATTTCTGATCGTCGTGGTGAGCCGCTGGCAGTGAGTACTCCAGTGGTATCAATCTGGGCGAATCCGACAATGCTCAAGGATTCGCCACGCATGGGAGAGTTGGCGCAGGCCCTGGGCATGGAATTGCCCGTGCTACAGGACAAACTGGCGCATTATGAGGGTAAGCAGTTTATGTACCTGCTGCGTCACCAGGTACCTGCCGACGCGCGCGCTATTCTGGATAAACGAATCGCGGGCGTGTTCGGTGAGCGGGAATACCGCCGCTTCTACCCTGCAGGTGAAGTGGCTGCGCAGCTGGTTGGATTTACCAACCTCGACGGTCAAGGGATCGCCGGCCTGGAGCTGTCCTATAACGACTGGTTGCAGGGCAAACCGGGCAAGAAGCAGTACATCAAGGATCTGCATGGCGAGGTAGTGCGCGATATCGGTGTGCTGCAACCGGCACAACCGGGTAAGGATCTCAAGCTGAGTATCGACCTGCGCCTGCAGTATCTGCAGCAACGCGAGCTGCAGCGTGCAGTTACCGCGCTCGGGGCCGCCTCGGGTACAGTCGTGACACTGGACAGTCATACGGGTGAAGTCCTGGCGATGGTCAACTACCCGGTCTATAACCCGAATGGCGATAAGGCGGGCAGTCCCGACAGTATGCGCAATCGGGCCATAACGGATATGTATGAGCCTGGCTCCACCATGAAAGCGCTCACCATGGTGGCGGCGCTGGAAAGTGGGCGCTTTACACCCGAGACTATGATTGACACCAACCCAGGCCGCATCCGGGTGGGTCCAAAGGTGTTTCCCGATCCAGTCAATTATGGGCTGTGCAGCTTGACTCGCGTCTTGCAGAAATCGAGTCAGGTCGGTGTCACCAAGATTGCGCTGAACCTCGGACATGAACCGATCTGGGAGGTATTCAATCGGTTTGGTATCGGCAAGGCGCCCGGTACCGGCTTTCCGGGCGAGAGCGCTGGCAGTTTGCCGAATCGACCGCGCTGGTACGCGACGGATAAAGTGACGCTGGCGTTTGGCTACGGCATCAGCGCCACGCCGCTGCAACTGGCCAGTGCCTACTCGGTATTTGCCAATCACGGGGTGCAGTTGCCTGTCTCTTTGCTGGCGCTCGAAGGCGTGCCGCCAGCGGGTAAACAGATAATTTCCCGTCATGTCGCCGACCAGATTCTCGGTATGCTGCACGCGGTCACTGCCGATGAGGGCACTGGCAAAAGAGCGCGTGTTCCAGGGTACGAGGTGGGCGGAAAAACAGGCACGGTACATAAGGTGGGCCGTGCGGGATACGACGCCAATAAATATGTGGCGCTGTTCGTCGGGATCGCACCGATCGACGATCCGCGCATTGTCACCATGGTGTTGATCGATGAGCCCAAGGGCACGGTGAATCACGGCGGTACCGCAGCAGCGCCGGCATTTTCGGAAATGACTCGCGATAGCTTGCGCATACTCAATGTGCCTCCTTCCACTGTTGTCACTGACAGCAAGACGGGTCAGTCCACGCCGGGAGGTGCAGCGTGATGTCGGCGGCACACCACTTTGAAGCGTCGGCAATGCCTCTGCCGGAATTGCTTGGGCGACCCCAACGGCGCCTATGCCGACATCATGATACGGGGTATGCAACTGGACAGTCGCAGGGTGCGGCCAGGGGATTTGTTTCTGGCGCTGCCGGGGGAGACAGCATGA
This sequence comes from uncultured Gammaproteobacteria bacterium, assembly GCA_963762235.1. GTDB lineage: Bacteria > Pseudomonadota > Gammaproteobacteria > Pseudomonadales > Halieaceae > Marimicrobium. Next base: position 230,272 of record CAVXKH010000016.1, read on the forward strand.
CGGCCGCCAGTTCATTGAGCAGGCGGTGGCCAACGGCGCTGCGGCTGTGGTGGCGGAGGCGCCGGTCACGGGCTTTGTCGATGCGCTTCCGGTGCCGTTGGTGGAGGTGCCCGAGCTGCGCTTTGAGGCCGGGCGTGCTAGCCGCCCGGTTCTACCGCAACCCCAGTCACGCGATGCATGTGGTGGGGATTACCGGCACTAATGGCAAGACCACGACCAGCCGCATTATCGCGCAACTGACCCGTGCCCTGGGCAAGCCATGTGGTGTCATTGGCACTCTGGGCGCCACACTGAAAGACGATGTAGGCGCAGCGGATAACACCACGCCGGACCCGCTGGCGCTGCAGCGTCAACTGGCACAGTGGTTAGCGCAGGGCGTCCTTGCCGTCAGCATGGAAGTGTCCTCCCATGCGCTGGTGCAGGGTCGGGTAACCGGTGTGGAGTTTGCAACAGCAGTCTATACCAATCTGTCCCACGATCACCTTGATTATCACGGCAGCATGGACGCCTACGGTCGCGCCAAGTTGCGTCTGTTTGCCCTCGATGGTTTGCGTCACGCGGTGATCAATGCGGACGACCAATTCGCCAGCCAGGTGCGCGCAGCAGTGGCCAAGGGCGTACAGGTTGTGACCTATTCCGCCAGCGGTGCAGCGGCGGATGTGCGGGTCGAGAACGCCCGGTTCCAGGCTGACGGTGTGCGCGGCGAACTGCACAGCCCGTGGGGTGTGGCGGAATTTTTCAGCCCGCTGCCTGGCGACTTCAATCTGGCGAACCTGGCGGCGGCGGTGGCGGCTCTGGTGTTGGCGCGGAGAGGATTTGCTGGCGGTACTGGCGGCAGTGGCCCATTTGCATCCGGTCCCCGGTCGCATGCAGGCCATCCCCAACACACTCGGTCTGCAGGTGATCGTGGATTACGCACACACCCCGCATGCGCTGGAGCAGGTACTGAAGGCGATAAGGCCCCATGTCAGCGGCTCCCTGGTCACGGTGTTTGGTTGCGGCGGCGACCGCGACAGGGAAAAGCGGCAAGTGATGGGACGAGTCGCCTGCGCTCTGTCTGACCGCGTAGTGGTTACCAGTGATAACCCGCGCAGTGAAGACCCGTTGCAGATCATGCGCGATATTGAATCGGGTTGCAGCGGCAAATATACCCTGGTGGCGGACCGTGCCACGGCCATCGCGACGGCAGTGGCCGATGCCGGTGCCGGTGATTGCGTGGTGATTGCGGGCAAGGGTCACGAGGACTACCAACTGATAGATGGTGCGCGTTCGTATTTCAGCGATGAGGCCCAGGCGCGCGACGCGCTGGCGCGGAGGGCGGCATCGTGATGCGGATTATGCGGCTGTCAGAACTGCAGATGCCACTGGCAGCGCAATTGCACGGTGCAGACTGCGACATTCTGGGCGTATCCACCGACAGTCGCACACTGCGCCACGGTGATTTGTTCGTGGCGCTGCGCGGAGCGAGACTTTGACGGCCATGACTATGTGCCGCAAGTGGGGATCGAAGGCGCCGCCGCAGCACTGGTCAGTGCGCCCGTTGCGAGCTCGCTGCCCCAGCTACAGGTGGTCGATACGCAGCGGGCGCTGGGTCTGCTCGGTGCTTACAACCGCCAGTTGTACAGCGGGCCACTGGTCGCCATCACCGGCAGCAGCGGTAAAACCACGGTCAAGAATATGGTGCAGGCCGTGCTTTCCCGGCGCGGTGAAACTCTGGCCACCGAGGGCAACTTCAACAATGAAATCGGCGTACCACTAACTCTGCTGCGCTTGCGATCCGGGAGTTGAATTCGCCGTGGTGGAAATGGGTGCGGCGAAAGCGGGGGATATCGACTGGCTGTGCGAGTTGGCGCGCCCGACCGTAGCACTGTTACTCAATGCCATGCCGGCACATCTGGAGGGATTTGGCAGCGTCGACGGAGTGGCGGCGGCCAAGGGCGAGATTTTCGATCGCCTGGGCGCGGCGCGATGTCGCTGTCATCAATGCGGACCAGCCCTGGGCCAGGCAGTGGCGCAAGCGCGCCGCTCCAGCCAGCGTGCTGGATTTCGGTCTGCAGCAACCGGCGGCCATCAGCGCCAGGGATATTCACAGCAGGGGCGTGGAGGGCATCAGTTTTACCGCGTCTACTCCGATAGGTGATATGGCGATGCGCCTGACGCTGCCGGGTATGCACAACGTGGCTAATGCGCTGGCTGCGGTGGCGGTGGGCCTGGCCTGTGAGCTCTCCCTGACAGACATTCGCGATGGCCTGGAATCATTGCAGCCTGTGGACGGTCGGCTGCGCTCGATGCGCTCGCCGCAGGGCGTCGTGGTTATTGACGACTGCTACAACGCCAACCCCGGTTCAGTGCGTGCGGCAATTGACATGCTGGCCGCGTGTCCGGGTCGGCGCACGCTGGTGCTGGGCGCGATGCTTGAGTTGGGCGCGAACAGCAGCGCCCTGCACCGGGAAGTGGGCGAGTATGCACGCAGCCGCCGGTATCGACCAGTTGTGGGGAGTGGGCCCGGAGCTGGAGCTGTGTGTCAACGCCTTCGGCGCCAATGGCCGCTTCTTCGAAGATCGCGCCGCCGCCGTTTCCGCCCTGCAGGGAGAGTTTGGCCCGGGAGACACGGTGCTGGTCAAGGGCTCACGCGGCGCAGGTATGGAGCAGGTATTGCACGCGCTGCTGCCAGACCTCAAGGCACAGGAGCACTGAGTCATGTTACTGCTGCTGGCGGAATACCTCACCCAATTTGCAAAGCTGCCTTTCGCGTATTTCAGTACCTGACGCTGCGCGGAATTCTGGCGGCCGGTACAGCCCTTACCATCTCGCTGCTGGTGGGGCCGGTCATGATTCGCCGCCTGAAGTTTTACCAGATGGGACAGTCGATACGCAATGACGGCCCCCAGAGCCACCTGAGCAAGGCAGGTACGCCGACCATGGGCGGCGCGCTGCTGCTGGTGGGAATCGCCACTTCCTGTTTATTGTGGGGAGACTTGCGCAACCCGTACCTCTGGCTTGCCATGTTGGTAACAGCGGTGTTTGGCGCCGTGGGCTGGGTGGATGATTATCGCAAGGTCGTTGAGCGCAACTCCCGCGGTCTGCCGGCGCGCTGGAAATATTTCTGGCAATCCCTGGCGGGACTGGCCGCTGCGCTCTATCTCTATCTTGCCTTCGATACCCCGGCCACGACCCAGTTGTTCGTCCCGTTCTTCAAGGATTTCGCCTGGAGCATGGGGCCGTCTTTCATCCTGCTGGCCTATTTTGTGATTGTGGGCGCGAGCAATGCGGTGAACCTGACCGATGGCCTGGATGGCCTGGCGATTCTGCCGACCGTGCTGGTGGGGACCGCGCTGGGCATCATTGCCTATCTCACAGGCCGCGTGGACTATCGCCAACTACCTGCATATTCCGTATATCGCGGGCAGCGGTGAGTTGGCCGTGTTCTGCGGCAGTATCGCGGGTGCCGGACTTGGCTTCCTGTGGTTCAACACTTATCCGGCCCAGGTATTCATGGGTGACGTGGGCGCGCTTGCCCTGGGCGCAGCACTGGGGACGGTGGCAGTGATCATCCGCCACGAGATTGTTTTTTTCATCATGGGCGGCATCTTTGTGCTGGAGACCGTATCGGTGATTCTCCAGGTGGCCTCCTTTAAATTGACGGGCAAGCGAATTTTTCGTATGGCCCCCATTCACCATCATTTTGAATTGAAAGGTTGGCCGGAGCCGCGCGTCATTGTGCGCTTCTGGATCATCACGGTAATGCTGGTCCTGTTCGGGCTGGCGACGTTGAAGTTGCGTTAGGTGAGAATGAAATTGGCCCCGGAGATGCTAGCGCGCAGTGAGAACAGGGTAGTGGTAGGCCTGGGTGCCACCGGTCTGTCCTGTGCTCGATATTTCTGCAAGCGGGGCCTGTCCTTTACCGTCGTGGATACGCGTACGCAGCCGCCAGGTCTTGCTGCACTGCGTCGCGAAATGCCGGATGTCGAGGTTTATGCCGGCGAGTATCCCGAGGAGCTGATCACTGGTGCCAGCGAACTGGTGGTGAGTCCCGGTATTGCCATGGACGCACCCATTGTCACCCAGGCCCGCGCGGCGGGTGTAGAAGTAATCGGGGACATCGATCTCTTTATGCGCGAGGCCGCAGCGCCGGTGGTGGGCATCACGGGTTCCAATGCCAAGTCCACAGTGACTGAATTGCTGGGGCAGATGGCGCGGGACGCGCGGTTGAATGTCGGAGTGGGTGGCAACCTCGGTACGCCCGCACTGGATTTGCTGGCGCCGGAGCGCGATCTCTATGTGCTGGAGCTTTCCAGTTTTCAGTTGGAGCGCGCCGGGCAATTGAATCTGCAGGTGGCCACGGTTTTGAATATCAGCGCGGACCACCTGGACCGGCACGGTTCGATGCCGGGCTACCGCCAGGCCAAGCACCGCATCTTTCGGGGTTGTAAAAAGGTGGTCGTGAATCGCGATGATCCACTTACCATTCCCCTGCGAGGCCCTGCAGTCGACATTGTCAGTTGGCGTATGGCGGAGCCTGAATTGCATGGTTTCGGTCTGCGCCTGCAAGATGGCGTGGAATACCTGTGTCACGGTGCGGACATTTTGCTGCCAGTGGCGCAGCTGAGCCTGGCGGGGCGCCACAATGTCGCCAATGCACTGGCGGCACTCGCCCTGGGTTACAGCGCGGGTCTGCCAATGACCGCCATGAAGACCACCCTGCATACCTTCAGGGGGCTGCCCCATCGCTGTGAACTGGTCGCGGAGATAGACGGCGTACGTTACGTCAACGATTCCAAGGGAACCAATATCGGCGCTACCGAAGCCGCGCTGCGCGGCCTGGGCGGGGAGCGCGATATCCTGTTGATTGCCGGTGGCCAGGGCAAGGGCGCGGATTTTTCCCAACTGCAACAGGCGGTGGCGCGCCATTGTAAGTTACTCATATTGATGGGCGAGGACGCGCCGCTGCTACAGCAGGCACTGTCATCCAGTGTTCCGGTGATTATGGTGTCCTCGCTTGAGGAGGCGGTCAGCGTGGCGGCGACGCAGGCGCAGCCGGGTGACGTCGTGTTGCTGTCGCCGGCCTGCGCCAGCTTCGATATGTTCAGTGGGTACATGCAGCGCGGGGAAGCGTTCTGTGCCTTGGTCAGGCGGCTGTCGGAGACGCTGCAATGAAATTCGCTGGCACCCAGGCCACTGCTGTTGATGCGCCCGATATGACGCTGGTCCTGTTGGCGCTGGCCCTGTTGCTGGTGGGACTGGTGGCGATCAGCTCCGCGTCGATCGAATACGCCGAATGGCATTTCCAGAATCCCTGGTATCACAGCGAGCGGCACCTCATCTACCTGCTGGCAGGTATTGCTGCGGCGGTGGCCAGCTATTGTGTGCGGACGGAGTATTGGCAGTCTACGGGATGGTGGTGGTTGTTCGGGGCGTTGGCGCTGCTGATAGTGGTGCTGATACCTGGTATCGGACGTGAGGTAAATGGCAGCCAGCGCTGGCTGCCGCTGGGGCCCTTCACGCTGCAGCCATCGGAGTTTGCCAAGCTCGCTGTGGTGGTGTACCTGGCCGGCTATATGGTGCGCCGTGAACATGAAATGCGCCACCAGTGGCAGGGCTTTCTCAAGCCCATGGCCGTATTGTTTGCTACCACCCTGTTGCTGTTGATTGAGCCGGATTTTGGCGCCACCGTGATTGTTGCGGCGACCGCATTCGGTATGTTGTTCCTGGCCGGGGTCAAGGTCGGGCACTTTATGGTGGTGCTGCTGGGCGCACTGGGTGCTCTGCTGGTGCTGGTGATCTCCGAGCCCTACCGGGTCAAGCGATTGACGGCCTACACCGATCCCTGGGCGGACCCCTACGACACCGGTTTCCAGCTGACCCAGTCGCTGATCGCCTTCGGGCGGGGGGAGTGGCTGGGCGTTGGCCTCGGCAACAGCGTGCAGAAATTGTTTTACCTGCCTGAGGCGCACACCGACTTTGTCTTCTCTATCTGGGCGGAGGAAACCGGTTTCATCGGCGCGGTTGCTGTGATCGGATTGTTTGCGGCCCTGATTGGCCGAATCCTGTGGACAGGACGCAGGGCGCTAGTGGCGGGCAACGACTTCGGGGCGTACATCTGTTACGGCGTCGCCCTGGTATTTTCCGGTCAGGCCTTTGTCAACATGGGGGTGAGCTCGGGTCTGTTACCCACCAAGGGTTTGACCCTGCCTTTCGTCAGCTACGGTGGCACCAGCCTGATCGTATGTTGCGCCATGTTGGGCCTGGTGCTGCGCATCGAGAGTGACACCCGCCTGCTGGCACAGCGCAGGAGTCCCGCATGATGCGCTGTGCGAAAACCGTTGGTCATGATGATGGCGGGTGGCACTGGCGGTCACGTGTATCCCGCGCTGGCGGTTGCCACTGAGTTGCTCTCCCGCGGTTATTCGGTGGAGTGGGTCGGCACTGCACGCGGCCTGGAACATCGGGTGGTACCCGCCGCCGGTATTGTACTGCACTGCCTGCCAGTGCGCGGCGTGCGCGGAAAAAACGTCCTGCACAAAGTGCTCGCCCTGTTATTTCTGATGCTGGCCTTGCTGCAAGCGCTGTGGCTGGTATTTCGGCGTGCTCCCGGTTGTGTGATCGGTATGGGCGGTTATGTCGCCGGTCCTGCCGGCGTGGCTGCGTGGCTGTTGCGCAAACCGCTGTTGATCCATGAGCAGAATGCGGTTGCTGGTACCACCAACCGCATGCTGGCGCCACTGGCGACCAGGATTGTGGCCGGATTTCCCGGCGCTTTCGGCGCGGCAATTGCGTGCACCGTGACGGGCAATCCTGTGCGTCGCCAGCTGGTGATGGCAAGAGCGGCGGCCAGTACTTACGACTACGTCGGCCAGCGCCCACTGCACCTGCTGGTATTGGGCGGCAGCCTCGGTGCGCGTCCCATCAATGAGGTGATGCCCGGCGCGGTGCAATAGGCTGCTGCAGGCCAGGGGCAACGTCATTGAAGTCTGGCACCAGACGGGCGCGGGACACGACGAGGAGGTGCGCCGTCGCTACGGGCGATTGTTGGCGCAGGGCGTGCGGGTTGCACCCTTCATAGAAGATATGGCGGGGGCTTATGCCTGGGCGGACCTGGTGCTGTGTCGCTGCGGTGCACTGACGATTGCCGAGTTGGCCATTATGGGACGCCCGTCGATTCTGGTGCCGTTGCCCCACGCCATCGATGATCACCAGACGGCCAATGCGCATGCACTGACAGACTGCGGCGCGGCCACGTTATTACGCCAGAGTGATATGAGTGAGCAGTCCGTGCACGACTTGTTGCAGGATTTCCTGGCCAACCCGCAGCGTTTGTCCGCCATGGCGATGGCGGCTTTCGCTGCAGCGACGCCGGATGCGGCAGAACGCGTCAGCGACTGTTGTGAGGAGCTGCTGTATGCCTGACAACAGGAGTGCCTACAGTCTCCCCGAGATGCGCCGCATTCGACGTATTCACATGATAGGGGTCGGCGGCTCCGGCATGAGCGGTATTGCCGAAGTGCTGGTGAATCTGGGCTATAAGGTTGCGGGATCCGACCTGCGCGCCAGCGCTGTCACCGAGCGTCTGGTGCAGCGCGGTGTCGACGTGTTTATCGGTCATGCGGCAGAAAACATTGGCCGCGCTGATGTGGTGGTGAGTTCCAGCGCAGTCGATGAGCAGAATCCGGAGGTGATCGCCGCCCGCAACGCGAGAATTCCGGTGGTGCCGCGCGCGGAGATGTTGGCCGAGCTCATGCGCTATCGCCATGGCATCGCGGTGGCGGGTACGCACGGCAAGACTACCACCACCAGCCTCATCGCTGCGATCTTTGGCGAGGCGGGCCTGGATCCCACTTTCATCATTGGTGGACTGGTGAACAGCGTTGGCAGCAACGCGCAGCTGGGCGCGGGTCGTATTCTGATTGCCGAGGCCGATGAGAGCGACGCGTCCTTTTTGCACCTGCAGCCCATGGTCACGGTGGTTACCAACATCGAAGCGGATCATATGGAAACCTACGGCGGCGACTTTGCCGTGCTGCGGCGTACCTTTCTGGAATTTCTCCACAACCTGCCCTTCTATGGCGTTGCTGTGCTGTGCATTGACGATCCCGTGGTGCGCAGCCTGTTGCCGGAAATTTCGCGACAGGTCATTACCTACGGCTTTGCGGATGATGCGGATTATCGAATTAGCGATATGCGTCGCAATGGCCTGACCACTGCGTTTGTAGTGCAAAGACCGGGCGATGCTACGCCGCTGGCCATTCACCTGAATATGCCGGGAGCACACAACGTACTCAATGCCACTGCCGCTGTGGTCGTAGCGTGTGACGAGGGCTTGCAGGACGCCGCCATCCAACAGGGGCTGGCAGGTTTTGCCGGGGTTGGCCGACGCTTTACCCGCCTCGGTGAAATCGCCTTTCCCGGTGGCACGGCGCAGTTGGTTGACGATTATGGCCATCATCCCACCGAGGTGCGGGCCACGCTGGAGTCGGTGCGCCAGGCCTGGCCACAGCGCAGGGTGGTGATGGTCTACCAGCCGCATCGCTACACCCGCACGCGGGATTTGTACGAGGATTTCGTCGCGGTGTTGTCCGGTTGCGATGTGCTGGTGCTGCTGGATGTATATCCGGCGGGAGAAGCCGCCATTCCCGGCGCCGATAGTCGCAGCCTGACGCGCAGCATACGCCAGCGCGGCCAGGTGGAACCGATATTCGCAGAGCGCATCGAAGATGTTCCCGAGCTGCTGAGCTCACTGGTCATTGATGGCGACGTGATCGTCACCCAGGGCGCGGGCAATGTATCTCGCCTGGCACAGGATCTGCGCACGATGTATGTCAAGCAGGGGAGGCTCCTGTGAGTCTGGCTCAATTGCGTCAGGGCAGGATTGCGGTATTGCTGGGAGGCAACTCGGCGGAGCGTGACGTTTCGCTGCACAGTGGCCAGACCGTGGTAAACGCGTTGCAGTCGCTGGGATTGGATGTGCTCGCGGTGGATCCGGCTGGGCCGGACTGGGTCGCACAACTGCACGGGGTGAGCCTCGCATTTATCGCCCTGCACGGCCCCGGCGGTGAGGACGGCAGTATGCAGGGTGCACTGCAGACGCTGGGTATCCCCTACACGGGATCGGGTGTGCTGGGTTCTGCGCTGGCCATGGACAAAAAGCGCAGCAAGCAGTTGTGGCAGGGTATTGGTCTGGCGACCGGTGGCTTCGTCACCCTCACCCGGGACACCGACTGGCAGGGCGTGATAGATCGCTTTGGCAAGGTGTTCGTCAAGCCCGCCTGCCAGGGTTCCAGTATCGGTATGAGTAGCGCCGACAGCGCGAACGCACTGCGCCAGTCTTTCGAATTGGCCAGTCAATATGCGGGCGAGGTATTGGCAGAGCAGTTTATCGACGGCCCCGAATACACCGTGGCAGTGCTTGGCGATAATGCCCTGCCTTCGATACGACTGGAAACCGATAGCGAATTTTATGATTACGAGGCGAAGTATGTCTCCGACGAGACTCGCTACCACTGCCCGAGCGGCCTGACCGCGCGCGAAGAGGCGGAAATCGCCGCGCTGTCATTGCGCGCTTTCCGCTCATTGGGGTGTTCTGTGTGGGGCCGGGTGGATGTGATGCGCGATAAGGCGGGTCAGTTTTTTGTGCTGGAAGTGAACACTGTGCCGGGTATGACTTCCCACAGCCTGGTACCCATGGCTGCGGCAGCGTCCGGCATGAAAATACCTGCTCTGGTGCAGCGGATCGTGGAATTGAGTCTTCAGGAGGGACAGTAGCATGGCTCGGGATAATGGACAGGCCTGGCGCGAACGCGCACCCCGGCGGGGGTCGCCCTGGCAAGAGGCCTGCGCCAAAAGGGCACGCGCTGAAGCGTTCCGGTCGGCGCGCGGCGCAGGGCGCCACGCGCAATAGCGTCGCGGTAGTCGAAAGTGCGGGCTGGTCGTCGGCCTGGCTCAATCGGTTATTGATCCTGCTCGGTGCGGCGGTAGTGCTGGCTGCCGCTACCAAGGCCATCATTACTGTGGAGAGCCTGCCGGTACAACGCATCAGCGTTACCGGTGAGTTGGAGCATACGCAGGCGCAGGCGGTGCAGGACATGGTGCAGCCCTGCCTCGCTGGCGGCTTTCTCAATGCTGACCTGCAACAGATTCGACATCAACTGGAGGGATTGCCCTGGATCTATGAGGCCACCGTGCGTCGCAAATGGCCCAACGCACTGGAAATACATGTGGTGGAGGAAATGCCTATCGCCCGCTGGGGCCATGACGGCTTTCTCAATCACGAGGGTGAGGTATTTCACTCGGGCAAGAGCGGGGACTGGAACTCCCTGCCGCTACTGCTTGGCCCGGAGGGTTCTGCCCAGTCGCTGGTGGCGAAATATCAGCGACTGGTGGAAATCCTGGCACCGCTGAACCTCTCGGTGGAGCAGCTCGCCGTGGATGAACGGGGACAAATGGAGGCGGTGTTGGCCGGCGGTATGCAGTTGAATCTGGGCAGTGAGGATTTTCTGGGCCGCATGCATCGCTTTGTGGGGATTTATCGCACCGAGCTGGCCGCGCGGGCAGCAGAGGTTGTACGGGTGGATTTACGTTATGAGAGCGGTATCGCTGTGGCGTTCAAAGCGATCGTCACAAGTTGCGGGATTGTAGGAATGCATCAGGATGTCAAGGGGAGACACTGCCATGGGCAGCGTGCAGGATAAAAAATTGATCGTCGGCCTCGATATCGGCACCTCCAAGGTGGTGGCGATAGTCGGTGAGATCGGTCTGGACGGCAGCATAGAAATCGTGGGAATCGGTTCCAATCCATCCAGGGGCATGAAGAAGGGAGTGGTGGTCAATATCGAGTCCACAGTGCAATCGATTCAGCGCGCGGTAGAGGAGGCCGAACTGATGGCGGGCTGCCAGATACACTCGGTCTATGTGGGTATTGCCGGCAGCCATATTCGCAGCCTCAATTCACACGGCATCGTGGCGATCAAGGACAAGGAGGTGTACCGCGCGGATCTGGAGCGGGTCATCGATGCCGCCCAGGCCGTTGCCATTCCTGCCGACCAGAAGATTCTGCACATCCTGCCGCAGGAATACATCATTGATAACCAGGAGGGCATCAAGGAGCCGTTGGGCATGTCGGGCGTGCGCCTGGAAGCCAAGGTGCATCTTGTCACCTGTGCGGTGAATGCTGCACAGAATATCGAAAAATGTATACGCCGCTGCGGCCTGGAAGTTGAGGAAATCATTCTCGAGCAGCTGGCGTCCAGCTATTCGGTACTCACCGACGACGAGCGTGAACTGGGTGTTTGTCTGGTCGACATCGGCGGCGGTACCACGGACATCGCGATTTTTACCGAGGGCTCGATTCGCCACACCGGGGTGATCCCTATTGCCGGCGACCAGGTCACGAACGACATCGCCATGGCCCTGCGCACTCCCACCCAGCACGCCGAGGAAATCAAAATCAAGTATGCCTGTGCGCTGACCCAGCTGGCCGGCGCGGATGACACCATCAAGGTGCCCAGTGTCGGCGATCGCCCTCCCCGGGACCTGTCCAGGCAGTCGCTGGCAGAGGTTGTGGAACCGCGCTACGACGAACTGTTCACGCTGGTGCAGGCGGAGCTGCGGCGCAGCGGCTTTGAGGACATGGTGCCGGCGGGCATCGTCCTGACCGGTGGCACCTCCAAGATGGAAGGGGTGGTGGAGCTGGCGGAGGAGATCTTTCATATGCCGGTGCGCGTGGGATATCCGCAGACGGTGCGGGGCCTCAACGATATCGTGCGCAACCCGATCTATGCCACCAGTGTGGGTTTGCTGCACTACGGAATGCTGCATCGCCCGGATAGCGGATCGGCGTCATCGGCCAAGTCGGGTGGTTCCGCCGAGGGTTTCTGGGGTCGGGCCAAGGCGTGGCTGCAAAGCAATTTTTAACGATTTTTGGTAGTTGTAGTGTTGTTGTAGAGCGTTGCGTGCGAGCGCGGCAGATTAATATAAAAGGGGAGTAAGACCATGTTTGAACTAATCGATACTGTTCCATCAAATGCAGTTATCAAAGTGATCGGGGTGGGGGCGGCGGCGGCAATGCTGTCAAGCACATGATCGAAAACAATGTGGAGGGCGTGGATTTTATCTGCGCCAATACCGATGCCCAGGCGCTCTCGGATATTGCATCCAAGACAGTTCTGCAGCTGGGTGGTGATATCACCAAGGGGCTGGGTGCAGGTGCCAATCCGGAAATCGGCCGGGCGGCAGCGATGGAGGACCGCGAGCGTATCGCCGATGCCCTGCGCGGTGCCGACATGGTGTTTATTACTGCCGGCATGGGCGGTGGTACCGGTACCGGCGGTGCTCCCGTGGTAGCGGAAGTCGCCACGGGAACTGGGTATCCTGACCGTTGCGGTGGTCACCCGGCCCTTCGCGTTCGAGGGCAAGAAGCGTTTGAATATCGCCCTTGAAGGTCTGGCCGAACTGGCGCAGCATGTCGATTCACTGATCACTATTCCCAACGAAAAATTGCTGGAGGTGTTGGGCAAGAACTGCAGCCTGCTGGAAGCCTTCAGGGAGGCCAACGACGTCCTGTTGGGCGCGGTGCAGGGTATCGCGGACCTGATTATTCGCCCCGGCATGATCAACGTCGACTTTGCTGACGTGCGCACCGTGATGTCTGAAATGGGCATGGCAATGATGGGTACTGGCTATGCCAAGGGTGAGAATCGCGCCCGCAAGGCGGCCGAGAAGGCGATCAGCAGCCCGCTGCTGGACGATATCAACCTGGCTGGTGCGCGCGGTATCCTGGTGAATATCACTGCCGGTTTTGACCTGTCACTGGGCGAATTTTCCGAGGTTGGCGAGACCATCGAGGAGTTCGCTTCCGAAGAAGCGACGGTGGTGGTGGGTACCGTGATCGACCCGAACATGAAGGAAGAAATCAAGGTGACCGTAGTGGCTACTGGCCTGGGCGGCGGGGTGTCACGGGTGCGCGTTGCAGATCGTGGAAGCCCTGCCCAAACCCAGTGACCGCCGATATGCGAGGGGACTACAGATGTATGATCTGCCGCCGGCAATGCGTAATCCACGCCGGTCAGCAGTGGGCAGGTTGCGGCGGCGCCAGGCAATGGCGGCGAGGAGTATTTCGATATTCCTGCGTTTTTGCGGCGCCAGGCGGATTAGACAATCCCTGCCGGCACTGTTCCCGCGCCGGCGCTAGCGGTATCAGCATTTCACCGGGTCGATTGCGACCCGGTAAATGCAGGACCATGCCAGCACCTGGCGTGTCTTGCACTATGACGATCGTGCTGGTCGGACCACCACCGATGCATCCCTGACTTGGCATTTCGCTGCGTTTTGTGGCATAGTTCCGTGCATAATTCACATCTTCATCGTGCCTGTCAGTCAATAAATGAAAGTAATTTTTATTAGTCGCAAGCACGGCGGTTCCCGTTCCATTGAACTGGGCCGCTGGTCTCGTGCTCTGTTATCCTTGTGTTGTCTGGGGTTGCCGCTCGGCCTGGCGGCCTCAGGTTACCTCGCTGGTCAGGAGAGTGGTGCGCGGGCCCTGCGCGGCGAGACCCTGGACGCGCTGCAGGATGAGTTGCAACAGCAGTCCGGAGAATTGGGAGAGCTTGGAGGGATCTGACCGAGCGCCAGGTGCAGGCCATGACGATTAACCTGGCGGAACTGGAGGCCAGGATGACCCGGCTGGATGCGCTGGGGCAGCATCTCACGGCGATGGCCCATCTGGAGGAGGGGGAGTTTGATTTCAGTGAGCCGCCCGCCCTGGGTGGCCCATGATTGGCAATGCCGAAGCGGATTTCACTACCAGGGGCCTCGATGGGGAACTGGATCGCTTTGAGGCGCGCCTTGACGATCGCGAACAGCAATTGGAAATTCTGGAGTCCATGCTGACCAACCGCAAGCTGGAAGATCAGGGTTCAGTGTCGGGCTACCCGGTTAAAAAAGGGTATATGTCATCCCGCTACGGCTGGCGTACAGACCCCATCAATGGCAAGCCGGCCCTGCATAACGGCCTCGATTTTGCCGGAAAAGCGGGCTCCGAGGTCGTGGCTGTGGCCTCCGGCGTCGTAACCTGGACCGGTAAGGAGGCGGGATACGGCAATATGGTGGAAGTGTCCCACGGGGACGATCTGGTTACGCGTTATGCCCACAACAAGCAAAACCTTGTCCATCCCGGCGACGTCGTGCGCAAGGGCGACACCATCGCGCTGATGGGTTCCAGTGGTCGCTCCACCGGGTCACCATGTGCATTACGAAGTGTACAAAAACGGCCGTTCGGTCGACCCTGCAAGCTACGTGGCGCGCACCCAGCCCTGAGTCACACCCTGTTACGCTCTATGCTCCCCTCCGGTTCGCTCCGGACGGGCTTCTCTATTTTGAATACGATGAAACGCAATGATAAGCAAAACTATTAGAAACATTTTCGGCACCCGCAATAGTCGCGAGCTGAAGCGCATGGGTAAAGTGGTCAAGCAGATCAATGCGCTTGCGGACCAGATAAAGGCGCTGGACGATGCGCAACTGGCGGCCAAAACGGCTGAGTTCAAGGGGCGTCTGGCGAATGGGGACAGCCTTGACACCATTCTTCCCGAGGCCTTTGCCGTGGTGCGTGAGGCGGGCGAAAGGGTGCTCGGTCTGCGTCATTTCGATGTGCAACTTATAGGGGGTATGGCGCTGCACGAGGGCAAAATCGCCGAAATGCGCACTGGCGAGGGCAAGACCCTGGTCGCGACCCTGCCGGCGTATCTCAATGCGCTCACCGGCAACAGCGTACACCTGATTACGGTAAATGATTATCTGGCCAATCGGGACGCCCACTGGATGGGACCACTCTACAACTTCCTCGGCGTATCATTCGGGGTGATCCGCTCCGGCCAGACAACCCAGGAGAAAATCGCACGCCTACGCGGCAGATATTGTCTACGGTACCAATAATGAGTTCGGTTTCGACTACCTGCGGGACAATATGGCTTTTTCCCTGCAAGAGCGAATGCAGCGCGGCCTGAGTTTTGCCATCGTCGACGAGGTGGACTCCATTTTGATCGACGAGGCGCGCACGCCGCTGATTATTTCCGGCGCATCCGAGGACAGCTCGGAGCTCTACCGGCGCATCAACCGTATGATACCGTCCCTGCGCCTGGACACCGAGGGCGAAGCCGGACATTACACCATCGACGAGAAACAGCGCCAGGTGGAACTGACGGAAGCCGGGCACGAGTTTATCGAGGAACTGATGATAAGCGAGGGGTTGCTGGCGGAAGGGGATAATCTGTACGGCGCCACCAATCTCAATTTGTTGCACCACGTCTATTCGGGCATGCGCGCTCATGCCCTGTACCATCGGGATGTCGAGTACATCGTGCAGAACGGGCAGGTGGTGCTTATCGATGAGCACACCGGTCGCACCATGCCGGGGCGGCGCCTGTCTGAAGGACTGCACCAGGCGATTGAGGCCAAGGAAGGCGTCGTCAATCCAGAGCGAAAGCCAGACTCTGGCATCTACCACCTTCCAGAACTACTTTCGCCTGTATAACAAGCTTGCCGGTATGACCGGTACGGCCGACACCGAAGCATTTGAGTTCCGCCAGATCTACGGCCTGGAAGTCCTGGTCATTCCCACCAATGTGCCGCAACAGCGCAAGGACCTGAACGACCTGGTCTACCTCAGCGTGGAAGAAAAATTCGACGCTATCCTGGCCGATGTCAAGGAGTGTATGGCCAAGGGCGCGCCGGTGCTGGTGGGCACTGCTTCCGTGGAAACCTCTGAGGCGATGTCCGAGCGTTTTCGCAAGGCCAAAATCGAGCACAAGGTGCTGAACGCCAAATACCATGAGCAGGAGGCGGAGATTATCGCCCAGGCCGGTCGTCCGGGCGTGGTTACCATCGCCACCAATATGGCCGGGCGCGGTACCGACATCGTGCTGGGCGGTAACCTGGAAGCGGAACTGCATGCGCTGGGGGATGTAGACGAGGCGGAAAAAGCACGAGTGCGCGCGGCCTGGCAGCAGCGTCATGAAGCAGGTGCTGGCGGCAGGCGGCCTGCACATCCTCGGCTCGGAGCGCCACGAATCGCGCCGCATCGACAACCAGTTGCGCGGACGCGCGGGCCGCCAGGGCGATCCGGGTGTATCCCGCTTCTACCTCTCCATGGAAGACAACCTGATGCGTATCTTCGCTTCTGATCGGGTCAAGGGCTTCATGCAGGCCCTGGGCATGGAGAAGGGCGAGGCTATAGAGCACCGCATGGTGACCAACGCCATCGAAAAAGCCCAGCGCAAGGTTGAGGGCCGCAACTTCGATATCCGCAAGCAGTTGCTGGAATATGATGACGTCGCCAATGATCAGCGCCAGATCATCTACCAGCAGCGCGATGACCTGCTGAGTGAGGCAGATATCTCCGACACCATTACCGCCATTCGGCGCGATGTGGTGGCGGACGCTATCGACAGCTACATTCCGCCCATGAGCGTGGAGGAACAGTGGAATGTCCCGGGGCTGGAAAAACAACTGGAGGCCGAGTTCGCCATCTCGCTGCCGTTGCAGCAATGGCTGGAGGAGGACGACAAGCTGCACGAGGAAGTCCTGCGCGAGAAAATTTTCGAGGCGGCCCAGTCAGCCTATGACCGCAAGTGCGCCGATGTTGGCCCGGACATGCGCAGGATCGAGAAGCAGATTATGCTGCAGGTACTGGACACCCTGTGGAAGGAGCATCTCGCCACGATGGATCACCTGCGCCAGGGTATTCACCTGCGCGCCTATGCGCAGAAGAATCCCAAGCAGGAATACAAGCGCGAGTCCTTCCAGTTGTTTGAGCAGTTGCTGGTCAGTCTCAAGTACGAGGTGGTGAAGTTTCTCAGTCATGTGCAGATACAGCGCCGCGACGAAGCGGCGGCGATAGAGCAGCAGCGTCGCGAAGCCGCCGCGCGTGAGCATCTGGCATTTCAGCATGCCCAGGCCCCCTCTATGGACGGCGAGGCGAATGAGTCCGGGTCGGAGGAGCCAGCGCTGCCGCAGACCTATACCCGTGAGCAGCCCAAGGTGGGGCGCAACGAGCCCTGTCCCTGCGGCAGTGGCAAGAAGTACAAGCAGTGCCATGGCAAACTGTGAGCCGGCGTACTTTCCCAGTGTTCGGGGGTGTAGTTGAGATGGCGGTTGGCGCAGACAATCCAGGCCAGTTGCAAGCCGTGCCCGGTGTGCGGCTGGGCACTGTTTCTGCGGGGATAAAGACGCCGGGTCGCAAGGATCTGGTGCTGATTGAAGTCACCGCCAATACCCATTGTGCCGCCGTGTTCACCCGCAATGCGTTTTGCGCCGCGCCGGTAACTGTGGCCAGGGAGAACCTGCGCTCCTGCGCCCACCAGCCCCGCTACCTGCTGATCAATACCGGCAATGCCAACGCAGGAACGGGGACCGCCGGAATTGCTGCAGCCCAGTCCTGTGTGGAGGCTGTGGCTTTGGTTGCGGGCGTAGCGCCCCACAGTGTGCTGCCCTTTTCCACCGGAGTCATCGGAGAGCCACTGCCAGTGCAGCGCCTTGAACAGGCGATACCGGCCGCCTTTGCAGCCCTGTCCGCCGACGGTTGGTCCGCCGCCGCCGCGCGGTATACTCACCACCGATACCCGCCCCAAGGCGCTGCTCCGTCCGTTTCAGCTGTGACGGCCGCGATTATGTGGTGACGGGGATCGCCAAGGGCTCAGGCATGATTCGCCCGAATATGGCGACCATGCTGGCTTTTATCGCCACCGATATGGCGGTGGAGCAGGCGCTGTTGCAGCAGATGTTGGCGGAGCTGGTGGATATTTCCTTTAACCGCATTACCGTGGACGGTGATACTTCCACCAATGATGCCTGCCTGTTACTCGCAACCGGAGAAGCGGGTAATGTCCCGGTGCGTGACCGGACATCGGCATTGTACAAGGCCTTGCGCGAAGCGGTGGAAGAAGTGTGTATCAGCCTCGCCCAGAGCATTGTGCGTGACGGCGAGGGTGCCAGCAAATTCGTGACGGTGCGCGTCAATGGCGGACGCAGTGAAAGTGAGTGCCTGGATGTCGCCTTCACCATCGCCCACTCACCTCTGGTGAAAACTGCGCTGTTCGCCAGTGACCCCAACTGGGGGCGATTGCTGGCCGCCATTGGCCGGGCCGGTTTGCCGGAGCTGCAGGTCGAACTGGTGGGACTCTATCTCAACGACGTGCTGATCGCGGAAGGAGGTTGCCGCGCCGCGAGCTATACGGAGGAGCAGGGCGTGGCCGCGATGGCGCCCGAGGAGATCGTCATCCGGGTCGAACTCGGTCGCGGCGAGGCTGGCGCGGTGGTGTGGACCACTGACTTTTCCTACGACTATGTGCGCATCAATGCCGAATACCGCTCCTGAATGGCATTGGTGCATGTGGCGGTGGGTGTCGTTCTGGATGCGGATCGCAAAGTCCTGATTACGCGGCGCGCGCAACATGCCCATCAGGGCGGTTTGTGGGAGTTCCCCGGCGGCAAGGTGGAGGCGGGCGAATCGCTCCTGGTTGCGCTGACACGGGAGTTGCGGGAGGAACTCGGTATTGTGCTCGGCCGCACCAGTGCATTGTTGCAAGTGCACCACGATTACGGCGACAAGTCGGTGTTGCTGGATGTGCATGTGGTGTGGGAGTTCAGCGGCGAGGCAGTCGGCCTGGAGGATCAACCCCTGGCCTGGGTGGCGCCAGAGGATCTGGCCCGGTACGTTTTTCCGGCGGCGAATATGCCGATCGTCGCCGCGGTCACAAAATTGCTCACACCCTGATCGTTCTTCGCTAGTGGGCGCTCTCCGCGCGCAGTAGAAACTCCTTGTGTAACTCCTCGACCTGGCAGTCCAACTCGTCCATGGAGCGGCTGTTATCGATCACAATGTCTGCGCGTTCCAGCCGGTCGGCGCGACTCATCTGCGCTGCCATGATGCGCCTGACCTGCGCCTCATCGTTGTTGTCGCGCTGCACCGTTCGCTGCAACTGCAGTGCTTCAGGCGCATCCACAACGACCACGCAATCGACTAAAGCTTTCTGGCTGGTATCCAGCAGCAGCGGTGAACTGAGAATGGTGTAGGGGCTGCGCGAGGCGCTGATCTGATTCAGTATTTCCTGCCCGATCAGCGGGTGGGTCAGCTGTTCCAGCCAACGCCTTTCATCATCGTTGGAAAACACCCGGCTGCGCAGCGCCGCCCTGTCCAGGCTGCCATCCGCCTGGAGGATAGCGGCGCCGAAATGTGCGGTGATGGCGGCCAGGGCGGGCGTGCCGGGTTCGACGATGAGCCTGGCGACCACATCCGCATCCACCACGGTAATGCCGCGCTGTTCGAAGCAGCGGGTGACCGCGGATTTGCCGCTGCCGATGCCGCCGGTGATGCCCACGACCAGCGACATCTCAGTTGCCTCCCGGAGTGCCCAGATAGCTGGACATAAGTGACGTCACCCCAGAGCAAAGCGATCCAGCCGGCCATGGCCAGATACGGACCGAAGGGAATCGGGATTTCCTTGCCGCGGCGCTTGATGATCATCAGCGCGATACCGCAAACGGCGCCCACCAGGGATGACAGCAATATAATCAGGGGCAGCGCCTGCCAGCCCATCCACGCCCCCAGCGCGGCGAGCAGTTTGAAATCACCATAGCCCATGCCCTCCTTGCCGGTGAGTAACTTGAATGCCCAGTAAATACTCCACAGGATGAGGTAGCCCGCCATGGCGCCGATAACCGCGTCGGGCAGGCTGACGTAGGTTGCGGCCAGGTTAAACAATAAGCCCAGCCACATCAGGGGCAGGGTGATGTCGTCGGGCAGCAGCTGGTGGTCTATGTCTATCATGGTCAGGGCGATCAACGACCAGGTCAGCAGGGCGGCACCGAGCAGCGCGGGAGACAGGTCGAAAAACCAGGCCAGGGCCAGTGTCATCAGGCCCGTGACCAATTCTACGGCGGGATAACGCGGCGAGATTGGCGTTGCGCAGTTGCCGCATTTTCCACCCAGCAGCAGGTAGCTGAGTACGGGAATATTCTGCCAGGGTTTAATGGCCGTCTTGCATTGCGGGCAGTGGGAGTTGGGCGTGGCCAGCGTGAGGCGGGCCTCCGGTTTTTCCTGCGCGACCTCCAGTAGTTCGCAGCAATCCCGTCGCCAGCGGGTTTCCATCATCAGCGGCAGGCGGTAGATGACCACGTTGAGGAAGCTGCCCACGACCAGGCCCAGGCACAACAGGCCCAGGCAGAGCAGGCCCCATGGCACGACGGTTTCCGGCATGGAGTAATCGCCTCTGCGGGGGCAGCAGAAGCTAGATGACCGATCCCAGCATGAAGATGGGCAGGTACATGGCAATCATCAAACCACCCACCAGCACGCCAAGGATGGACATGATGATCGGTTCCATCAGAGAGCTGAGGCTGTCTACCGCATTGTCCACGGCTTCTTCGTAGTGGGTGGCGACCTTGTCCAGCATATCGTCCAGGGCGCCGGACTCCTCGCCGATGGAAACCATTTGCAGCAGCATGTTGGGGAACAGGCCGGTGGCTTTGATGGAGTTGTACAGGGTGGTGCCGGTGGTGACATCATCGCGGACACGGCGTATGGCTTTGGCGTATACCGAGTTGCCCGCCGCGCCGGCGGTGGAATTCAGGGCGTCCACCAGCGGCACCCCGGCGGCAAACGTGGTGGCCAGCGTGCGGGAGAAGCGCGCCATAACAGCGTCGTGCACGATGCCGCCGATAACCGGTGCCTTCAATGCGAGCTGATCCAGCCACTCGGAAAATTTCACGGAGCGCAGTTTGATCTCCCGGAAGGCGAACACCGTGCCGATAAGGCCCAGCAGAATGATAAACCACCACGCTATGACAAAGTCCGATATGTTCATTACAAACAGGGTGAAGGCGGGTAGCTCAGAGCCGAAATTCCGGAACGTTTTGGCGAACACCGGCACCACCTTGATCAGCAGGATGGCGCAGACGATGAGCGCGACACAGATCACGGCGGTTGGGTAGGTCATGGCCTTCTTGATCTTGGCCTTTAATTGTTCGGTTTTTTCCTTGTAGGTTGCCACGCGGTCCAGCATGACCTCCAGCGTACCGGAATCCTCACCGGAGCCGATCAGGCTGCAGATACAGATCGTCGAAGTGACGCGGGTATTTGGCCAGGGAGGGTGCCAGTCCACTGCCGGATGCCACATCATTTCTGATGGATTTGACCAATTCCCTCATGCGGGGCTTTTCCAGGCCATCCTCGACAATTTCGAAACTCTGTACCAGTGGCACACCAGCCTTGAGCATGGTCGCCAGTTGTCGGGTAAAAATGGCAATATCAGCCGGCTTTGATGGGTTTACCCTGCCCACCAAACAGCGGCTTGGCCTTTCTTCGCACGTTTTTGGGCTTGATACCCTGCTGCCGCAGTTGTGCTTTGGCCATGGCCGGACTGATGGCTTCAATTTCGCCTTTGCTTGGACGGCCTGCTTTGTCTGTCCCGCTCCAGGTGAAGATATCGTTCCTGATTGCACTTGTTGCCATTGGTCGTGTCCGCCCCTGTCTTGATTATGCCGTGTTGCAGCTAGTCTACGGTGATTCGGTTGGCCTCTTCCAGGCTGGTCATGCCCTCGGCGACTTTTTTCAAAGCGGCCATCCGCAAATCGTGGAATCCTTCGAGCCGCGCCTGCGCGCCAATCTGCAGTGAGTTGCCTTCTTCCATAATGATTTTGGCGATGGAAGGCGTTATTTTTACCACCTCGTAGATTCCCACGCGACCCTTATAGCCGTTGTTGCACGCACTGCAACCCACCGCGCGCATGATGGAGGCGCCTTCCAGCATTTCCTCGGTGAAGCCTTGCTCCAGCAGCGTGGCATTGGGGATGTAATCTGCCGGTACACTGCAGTGCTTGCAGAGTCGCCGGGCCAGTCGCTGGGCGATGATCAGGTTCACAGACGACGCCACATTGAAGGCCGGGACACCCATATTGAGCAGACGCGTAATGGTTTCCGACGCGCTGTTGGTGTGCAGGGTGGATAGCACAAGGTGGCCGGTCTGGGCCGCCTTGATCGCGATTTCTGCTGTTTCCAGGTCGCGAATCTCTCCCACCATGATGACATCCGGGTCCTGGCGCAGGAAAGAGCGCAAGGCTTCGGCAAAATTCAGCCCCACCTTGGCGTTCACATGAACCTGGTTGACGCCTTCGAGGTTGATTTCCACCGGGTCTTCAGCGGTGGAAATGTTGCGCTCGGCGGTGTTGAGAATATTGAGGCCGGTGTAGAGCGAAACGGTTTTGCCGGAGCCGGTAGGGCCGGTGACCAGAATCATGCCCTGCGGCTGGTTGAGGACCTTCAGGTACATCTCTTTTTGCGCCGGTTCATAACCCAGCGCGTCGATGCCCATTTGTGCGCTGCCGGGGTCCAGAATTCGCAGCACGACTTTTTCGCCATACAGGGTCGGGAGTGTGTTGACCCGAAAATCGATGGCCCGGTTGCGGGAAAGTTTCATCTGGATGCGGCCGTCCTGGGGCAGGCGGCGTTCCGAAATATCCATCTGGGACATGACCTTGAGTCGCGCAGCGAGGCGCGGGGCGAGATTGCGGGGCGGCTTGACCACGACCTGCAGGATGCCGTCGGTGCGAAAGCGCACCCGGTAGGTTTTCTCATAGGGTTCGAAATGGATGTCTGACGCGCCTTGTTTAATGGCGTCTATCAGCACCTTGTTGATAAAGCGCACAATCGGCGTTTCATCGATCGCGTCAGTGCCGTCATCCCCGTCGCGACCCGCGCCGTCCACTGATATGTCGACATCGTCGAGTTCCGAGGTGTCCAGTCCCTCCAGTCCATCGGCGAGGGAATCCTGGGCCTCGACCCACCGGGACAGGGCTTTGCCCAGCGCACGCTCTTCAACCAGTACGGCATCGGTGTTGATACCGGTGTGGAATTTGATTTCATCCAGTGCCGCCAGGTTGGTGGGGTCCGAGACCGCGATAAACAGGCGATTACCGCGGCGAAACAGGGGCAGCGCATGGTGCTTGGTGATCAGCGCGGGCTCTACCAGCCCGACGGGGATCGCATCTGTATTGAGCGCTTCGATATCGAACAGGGGCACGCCGAATTCATGGGAGGCCACTTCCGCCACGCGTCGGCCGTTGATATTTTTCTTCTCTACCAGATACTGAACGAAATGCATGCGCTCCAGCGATGGCTTCTTTCTGCGCTTCGACGGCCTGTTGCGCACTGATCAACGACTCGGCCACAAGGCGTCCAGCCAAACCGCTGAGTTGCCCGATTGCTTTATCGTTCATTTATCGCAGGCTCCTGTCGCAGCGAGGAGTTAGCGTCAACACATTGTTTTACCGAGAGGATCAATTATAACCACCTGTGGCAGTCTGCGGGCAGCCTCTGATTAAGGTGCAATTTATACAAAATTGGAGTATACGCACGAAATTGCCTACGGGATGTGCCGCCCTGCGCATTCAGGCAGCAAGTCGCAATGTCCTGGCGGGACAGTTGCGACCCGGATATGGCAGTGTATTACCCGCGACAATTGGCGGGCACCTGGTTGAGTGTTGATGCCGTTCACCGGCCGGTGGTATGCAGGTCCAGGACACAATGCCCCCTCGCAGTGGCCGGTATCAGTTGCAGCTCTTTGCTGTCTGCCTGGTGCCGGGCATTTTGAAGGTAATGATGATGGTGCCGTAGGGCTGGATCGTCGATACTCCAGTCTTTTGATGTAATCGAATGCTTGTCGTATGTGTCTGCATCGGGCAAGCCGGCACTGCGAGTTGTTCTGTGGCATTCTGCTTGTTGTAATAGTACCCAGTGACAGAGGTTTTGGCTTCGGAGGCGAACGCCAGGCCCTCACTGACTTTGCGATGTGCAGATGTAATCCGGCGTAAGCGGCCATCGCGATGACCGACAGGATGCTCACAATGGCCACCACGGCCATCAGTTCGATAACGGTAAATCCTTTGTTGCGGTTCATGTCAGTGTCTCCCTGGTGACGGTTCGACCCACGCCCGGTCTTCATCGTTCAGTGTTTGTTCCGAGGGTAAAGGCAGACAACTCTGCGGCCAATTCTTCCACGAATAGGGCCGGGATCGCCACCAGTGGAGCTGCGCCTGTCTGCAACTGATCCGACAGCGCCTTGACTGCCGTGATCCGGGCGCCCAGCGCCGCAAAGCCCTGGTTCATCTGTTCCGCCTCGCGCTGGAACATGTCCTTGTCCCGCAGCACTAATCCTGGCGTTGAGATCACCCGCGCCCAGCCTGGCGATTTCCCGTGGCGAAGACATACACCGGGCCGGCAATACGATGGCTGGCCTTGAGGCTGCCATACCAGATGCCGGCAATAAGAATGAATTCCACCGCCGCCAGTCCAATAATTGCCCGTGAGGAAAATTCCAACGCGGGCTGCTCGCCGGGAACTAGCATGCGCAGAATGATGAAGCCATTGACCAGCAGTACCGCCAGTGCAGCGATCAATAGCGAGTACTGGTATTGGAACTTCTTGTTGATAACAATGGTTTTGCGACGATTGTCCATGCCTCGGCCCAGTTTAAAGTGAGTTAACAGGAAGACTAAACTACTCTTGCTGCGGCGACAAGGCGCGTTGCTTCGCGTGCGGAAACAATTGCGCGCGGGGGTGAATTGCCGCGGGCTCCGACATGTCTTGTGTGGTGGCGGTTAAACGTTATAGTCGCAACGTGGCCCGTTCCTGAGTATTCGAGTCGGCGAGCAGTCAGTGCTGCCGGTCGGACGTTGCGGCGCTTGCGCCTGGGGTAGTGGACGGTAAATGGGCGGTAAGTGGACTGGTAGTGGCTCAGGCAATACGAAAGCTGACAAAAAATGTCACATAGCGACGGGGTTTGGCGCCGCGTCGGAGCGGGGCTGACACGGGATGACGGCGCAGCTGAAAAATAAGTAGTTAATCAACTCATTGATTTAAATAGGAAAAAGTATTTATCTCGATTATTTTTGAAAGTTGGCACGCAACCTGCTTTACCACTCTTGCAAGCGGCTTGCACTGTTGGATGAGGTCGCTTAACAGTGCATGTTATTAAACTGAACGTGGAGAAACATCATGAATATTCAAAAGAAAGCGCAACAGGGTTTTACCCTTATCGAACTGATGATCGTCATCGCGATCGTCGGTATTCTGGCGGCAATTGCATTGCCCGCCTACCAGGACTATATCGTTCGTTCCAAGATGTCTGAGCCGCTGGCTGCACTGGCTGAAGCCAAGACAACCGTTGCTGAGTACGTCGCGGCCAACGGCAGCTTCCCCACCAATATGACGAGTTTTGGTATCAATACGGCACTGCGTCCCACCAGTATGATCGTTGACAAACTTGATATTGTGGATAGCACCGCTGACGCTAAAGCCATTCACATGGTCGCCTACGTCGATGCCTGTAACTGGAACGGCACACGTGTACTGGCACCGCCGCCAGCCACAGCTACCTTCATACTGTCCGGCTCCACCAGTGGACAGGACGCCCTGATGACCTGGAAATGTATTCCTGGCACCATGTCGACCGAAGTACCTGCCGGCCAACTGCCGCGGCTAGTTTCCACATCGCTCTTGAGCGACACTCGAAAGCCCGGTTCATGCCGGGCTTTTTTATTGGTGGTGACAGCCCGCAATTGTGCATGCTATGCCGGATGAGTTGACGACTTTTCGATCCAGGAATACCAGGATGGGCGACAGGGCAGTACCCCTGCTCGCGATTTTTGCGTTGCTGGGTTGCCTGTTGGCCTATGGCAGCGCCCTGCACGGCCCACTGTTTTTTGACGATGTACCCAACCTGCTGGAGAACGCCAGCGTACAGATCGTCGGCGGGACATTTGACGAGTGGCGCATCGCCGCGCTGAGTTCCGACGCCGGGGTCCTACATCGCCCCGTCGCCATGTTGAGCTTTGCCCTGAACCATGCGCTGTCCGGCGCGTTCTCCGCGTTCAGCTTGAAAGCGACCAACCTGGCTATTCACCTGGCGGTTGCCGCACTGGTGTATTGGTTGGCCCGGGCCCTGCTGCATACGCCCGCGTTGCGTGGCAGCTTGCAGGGCGCTGGGCAGCGCCAGCTGGTCGCCATGCTTGCCGCCGCCATCTGGTTGCTGCACCCGATCCATGTGTCGACCGTGTTGTATGCGGTGCAGCGCATGGCGCAGCTGTCGGCGTTGTTTACCCTGGCCGGCCTGCTGCTGTTCACCCGCTACCGCCTGCGCTGGGCGGAGTCCGGTGCAGGACCGGGTGAGCTGGCGGCGGCGTTCCTGTGGCTTGCTGATATTGGCAACGCTCGCCGATTTTATCCAAGGAGAACGGCGCGCTCCTGCCCTGGTTGGCGCGGTGGTTGAGGTCACCCTGTTTCGCGGACAATGGCGCGGCCAATCGCGCGACCGGCTGGTGGCCTTTGGCTGGCTTGCACTGGCGCTGCCACTGCTGCTGGTTGTGCTGGTGTCTGTCAGCGCCCCCGAGGTGCTGACGGCTCGATACGGCGTCGCGGGAATTCACGCTGGAGGAGCGCCTGCTGACCCAGGCCCGGGTGCTGTGGCAGTACCTGAGCTGGCTGGCGGTTCCCAATATCATGGATATGGGCATTTTTCATGACGATATCCCACTATCCCGAAGCCTGTGGTCGCCCATTACCACGGCCCTGTCGCTGCTGGCCTGGGGGGCCGTGCTTGTCTTCACACTGTTGTGCCACAGAAAGTATCCCTTGTTCGCCTTTGCGTTGCTTTTCTATCTCGTGGGACAGAGTATGGAATCCACGATTTTCCCGCTGGAGCTGGTATTTGAGCACCGCAATTATCTGCCCAGCGTGGGTCTGGCGGTGTTGGCGGCGGCGGGTATCGTGCAGGGTGTCACCCGGGTCAAGAGGCTGCGCCTGCTTACTGTCGTGGGCGGCGTCCTGTGTATCCTGCTGGTGCTGTCGGCCATCCGGGCATATACCTGGCGCGATGAATTAACTCTGTCCCGGTTCGATGTGATCAATCACCCCGAGTCGGCGCGGACAAATTTTTTCTACGCTAACGCACTGTTCAAGCGCTTTGCACAGTCCGGGGAATTGGGCCTGTCGCGAGGACGAACAGCGTGCGCTGGCGGTCACATCCCATCGCTATTTCGAGCGTATGCACCGCCTCGATGAGCGGGATTTCGCTGCACTGGTGATGTTATACCAGCTTGAGACAGTGCATTTTCCGGGATTGGCCGCCAAACATGACTGGCTGCGCGTCATGGCGGAGACTGGCCAGGACACGCCGTTTGAAATCGTCAGACCAGACAGCGCTGGGCGCACTGTTTGGATTTGCCAGAAGCGCCGCCGGTGCGCCGGAGCGAGCGCGGGTGGGAGCGATTTTGGATGACCTCGTCGAACGCCATCCCTGGAACATGACCCTGCTGGCGCACAAGTTCAGGTACTATTACGACGGGACTGACATGGAGCGCGAGGCCTTGCTGGCATCGCTGGAACGCGCCGAGCGCATGAGTCCGGACAGCCAGCAGGCATCTGCCTACCTGGCCCAGTTCCACGGCAGCGGTGATCTCGCCAGCACCTATGAGGCTATCCGTGAATGGATGCGAAAGGATCGACTCAGGCGGGAATTGCCGCTTATCCGGCAGGCGTTCGAGAATTGATTGAGCCGACGTCCCAGGGCGTGTCTGCCTCGCGCACGGCAACCTTGGGCCCGTTGCTGTTGGCGTTGCTGCTACTGCTGTTTGGCGTTTGGGTCTACTGGCCGGGCATTGCAGGACCGGATCTGCTCGATGACCGCACCAGTGTGATGATTATCGGGGACCTGCAAAGCAAGCCGGAACTGGCGCTCGACTATGTCTTCGGAGATAAATCCGGGCCCCTCGGGCGCACCGTGTCCGTGGCGAGCTTTGTGCTCGAGAAGCTTTATCTCGATGAAGGCATCGCCGGCGGCAAAAAAATCAATATCATCCTGCACACAGTCAATGGCGGACTGGTGATCTGGCTGCTCTGGCTGCTGTTCCGTTTCCTGACTGTACCCGGTTACCGCTGGCTGGCAGTGCTGCTGGGTGCGGGTTGGCTGCTGCACCCGCTATTGGTCAGCACGGTGCTCTATGTCGTGCAGCGGATGGCTATGCTGGCCACGTTTTTTATGCTGCTGGCGCTGATCAGCTATGTGTACTGGCGACTTGCCCTGATTGATGGCAAGCCCGGCCTGCTGCGATTTCTGCCGGTGCCCGCCCTCCTCGTTATCGCACTGCTCGCCAAGGAAAACGCTATCGTTCTGGTGCCCACACTGTTGCTGCTGGAGGCCCTGTGGTTTCAGTGCAGGGGGTGCGCCGGAACTACCCTCAAAGGTTTGCAATGGCTGACCTATGGATTGATTGCCAGCGGATCGATTGGACTGCTGGCGATACTGCTATTCAAGTGGGATAGGCTGGCGGCGCGCCTGTCCAGAAGACCATTTTCGCTGGTGGAGCGCCTGCTTACGGAAAGCCGAATTGTCTGGGATTATGTCCTGCAGTGGTTTTACCCCCAGGTCGCGAGAATGGGGCTGTATCACGATGATGTGGTTCTGTCCCGCACCCTGTTTGAGCCTGTTTCCACCCTGTATGCCGTGCTCGCCTGGGTGTTGCTGGTTGTTGTTTGCGGCGTGTTATTGCGTTGGCAAGCGGGGCGCTGGGTGGTGCTTGGTATCGGCTGGTTTGTGCTGGGGCACAGTGTTGAGTCGACAGTGCTGGCACTGGAGTTGTATTTTGAACACCGCAACTACTTTCCCGCGATAGGCCTGGTGTTGGCCCTCGGCGGAATCTATTCCGTCATCGTCAGGAAATGGCCGGAACCCGCCGCGCCCTTGCTGGTGTGCCTGGGACTGGCTGTGGTGGTGTTAACAGCACAAACCAGTTCCCAGGTGCAGATTTGGTCCAATCGCTCCCTGCTGATCATCAATCACCTCAACGCCCACCCCAACTCCCCGCGGGCCAATATCGACATGGCTGTGGAACTGGCGCGTCTGGGCGCGGCGGACGCGGCCTTCCACTACTCAAAACTGGCGTTCGAGGCGAGCGCCAATGGGGTCAGCGCGCCGGAGCGCAGCGGTGATTACGAAGTACGCAACCTCGCCCTCAGCTGTATCGCGAACAAACCCTCGCCCCCCGGACTCATCGATAATCTGGGTAAAAAGGATCCCGGCAGGCCGTTGAGCTCGGTCGTGACCTTGTTGACCATGGTGCGCATGTTGCAGGACAACGCATGCCCGGGGTTCGACCGAATACGCTTTGCCGACCGTATGGCGGAGATTTTTCTGGTCGACGATTTTCGGACCAGGGCGGCCGCCAATATATATTCCAATCTGGCGGTTCTGGAGAACGCGTTGGAAAGGTATGATTATGCCTACGCTTATGTGGAACAGTTTCTTGCCATGTCGCCGGGCCATAAACGCGGCCTGTTGATGAAACTGCATTTTGCCACCGCGCTGGGCAAGGCTGAAGCGGCCAAGGAGGTCATTGCCACTTTACAGGCGATGGATAGGCGCGGTGAGTTGACCGTGGGTGAACAGCAGAACCTGGCGTTGTATCTGGAGAAGTAGCGATTGAAATTGTCCATAGTTATACCGGCGAAGAATGAAGAACAGGGCCTGGCGGTCCTGTTGCCGGAACTTTCGCGGGCGTATCCTGACGCTGAAATTATCGTGGTGAACGATGGCTCCACGGACAACACGGCGCAGGTTTGCAGGCAGGCGGGGGTGACGGTGGTTACGCATCCCTATGCCAAGGGCAATGGCGCGGCGGTGAAATCCGGGGCTCGCGTTGCTAAAGGCGATTACCTGGTATTTATGGATGGTGACGGCCAGCACTGCGCTGCTGATGTGGGCAGGCTGTTGGCAAAGGCTGGGGAAGGGTATGATCTCGTGGTGGGAGCCCGCAGTGGCAGAGATTCACAGGCCAGTGTCGCACGCTGGAGCGCCAACGCCATCTATAATGGATTCGCCAGTTGGATGGTCAATCAAAGGATTGACGACCTGACATCGGGTTTTCGCTGCGTCCATCGCCGCAAATTCCTGAGCTTTCTGTATCTTTTGCCTAACGGATTCAGTTATCCCACAACGTCGACCATGGCGTTTTTTCGGGTTGGTTATTCTGTTGGATTTGTGCCCATTACCGTATCCAAGAGGCTGGGCAAAAGCCATATCAGTCTGCTAAAGGACGGGGTGCGTTTTTTGTTGATTATTTTCAAGGTGGGTACGCTGTACTCCCCGCTGAAAGTGTATTTCCCGGCAGCAGTAATAACCACCGGCCTCGGCGTTCTCAATTATGTGCTGACGATAATCAATAGCGGCTATAGATTTACCAACGGTACCTCACTGTTGGTTCTCACCGGGGCAATCATGTTCTTCATCGGCTTGCTCTCGGAACAGTTGACCAATCTCCAATTCAAGGACACATCATGCTGGTGATCAGCGCGAGGGGTGATCAATTGCGGGCTGTAAATACTCTTCATCATCCCGCATTTTGTCAGTCGGTACTTCACCGACTCGACCAGTACGCCCCAGCCGTAGCGGATTACAGGCCAGCCAGCGATGGATGATGCATCGGCAGTGTACCGTGTCGGGCAGGTGACCTCGCCAATGGTAAAGCCGCTGGCAATAATCTGCAGCAGCATCTGGTTATCAAAGATGAAATCGTTTGAATTGAGTTCGAGCGGCAGCGAGGTCAGGATTTTTCTCGAGAATGCGCGGTAACCGGTGTGGTATTCCGATAATTTGTATCCCACCAGCAGGTTCTGCAACAGCGTGAGCAGTCGGTTAGCGATGTACTTGTGCACAGGCATGCCGCCTTTCAGTGCGCCAACACCAAGAATTCTTGAGCCGAGAGCGCAGTCGAAGACATCATCTGCGAGCATTGCTGCCATACGTGCGTATGAGTTTTGGTGTGTACTGATAGTCCGGGTGCACCATGATGACAATGTCGGCGCCAAGGGCAAGCGCGTGCTGGTAACAGGTTTTCTGGTTGCCGCCATAGCCAAGATTCCTGTCGTGCACAAGTATGTGCTGAATGTTCAGCGATCTTGCAATTTCAAGAGTATTGTCGGGACTTGCATCATCCACCAGAATCACCTCATCGACGACGTCGAAGGGAATCTCCTTGTAGGTTTTTTCCAGCGTCTGCGCCGCATTGTAGGCCGGCATCACAATAACTATCTTTCTGTCATTTATCATTGATTTCCCCGGGCTTCACGACGACCTGCACGGTGGCTCCCTTGTGCAGCACGGCGCCAACAATACTTTCCATGATCGCAAGGGGTAGCAAAAGCAATGACAGCAGGCTCCATTTGATCATGGGTATCAATGTGTCATTGTTCCGCGAGCGCCCATACTTGAGCAGGTTGTAGAATTGGTTAAGCTGGCGAGGTGCGATCACGTTCAGGGCCGACTGGATAAATCCATAGATATTCTGTAGCCAGTCCGTGTAATCAACCGACACTATGGTGTAACCGCGATCTGACAGGCGTTGCAGTAACCACTGCGATTCGAAGTGCACCAGATGGCGTGGCAAGTCGAGGTGGAACCAGTATTTTGCAAAAAGTCGCTGTTGCAGGCTCGAATAATTGGGTACGGCAATAATCAACTGCCCATTCTCGCTCAGGTGTTCGGTGATGTGATCCAGCACTTTCTCGGGTTGCTCAAGGTGCTCAAGCACATGTTGCAGGATGATAATGTCGAATCGTCTGCCAGCGTACTCGGGGTCAGTGATGGACCCCACATGTACAAAATCGCCGGGTCGTTCGTAGCCCTGGAAATTCCGCCCGTTCCAGGCCCAGGACCGAGGCTCCCTTGATTTGCAGCGATCGCAGCAAATGCCCCCGGCCACAACCAATATCCAGCACGGAGGGTGATTTGCTTGTTGACTGCTGCCGCTGCCAGCCCCGCAGAATTCTTGCGGCCTGTAGTCGGGTAGCCAGTGACACGCCCCAGTCGATGAGGGGCATAAATTTGCGGGACCCTGAGCCATAATATTCGCGTGTGTACGCGCGAGCTACCTCATCGGTGTTTACTCCAGTTGTGTTGACGATACAACAGGCATGGCAGCGCGCTAATCCCAGCTCGGACAGTCCCGGGTTAAGGCAGGAATCAAATGCCGGCGCGCGAAACAGGAATTCACGAGCGGAATGGCCACAGTTGTGGCATACGTCATTCACGAAGAAGCTTGCGCCGATTTCGGGCCGGGATGAAAAAGAATGTATTTCTTTGCAATGTAGTTGTAAACCATGACAAAAAAGCTGGTGACAATTTTCGCATGGAGGTAGTGCAATCCCCATGCGCCGACCAGTAATGCCATCATGCCCTCGTTTATGCCGAGGCCGGCTAGCACGATAAGGTTGAATATTGAAAACTCCAGCCAGGTCTTTTTGTATCGTCGGTAACTGAAGACCCAGCGGGTATTCAATGCGTAGGTCAAGGCCAGTCCCGAAATGTACCCGAAGAGATTCGAAACCAGGTAATGCATTGCGAGGAATTCTGTGCAGATATACAGGACTGTGAAGTCCACAAGAAAGGCCAGACCGCCCGCGATGATATACCTGAATACCTCACGGTTCACGGTGCGCTTCCCTGCTGCAGTTTGGTTTTGTAGTGAAGGAGATTTTTTTGCGCTTCAAGCATAGTGGGATCAAGCTCGAGGGCGCTTTCAAAGGCCTTGATGCCTGCGGCGATATTGCCCTGCTGGGCCAGTGAAATGCCAAGATTATTTACTACATTGGCCTGTGCCGGTCCTTTGGACAAGGCGAGTCGAAAGTATTTTTCCGCTTCCGCAAATTTTTTCTCGCCCAGCGCAACATTCCCTATGGCCTGGTAGGAGTCGGCGACATCGGGGCGCAGTTCCATGGCCGCAAGGCCGTGTTCCCGGGCTTCCTTCAGCATGCCACGCTGGATGTAGTCGTCAGCCAGATGCATGTGGGCCATGTAAGTAGGGCCGGAGATGGCTAATACCCGACTAAAGAGGATGTGTTGATTTCGCCAGTAGCTCACTTGCCAAAAGCAGATCGCGGAGAGGAAGACTACAAAGATGGTCAAAATAACGGTTGCCAGACCGCCAGTTCCCGGAGTCACGTGATGGTAATAAGGAAACGCAGGCGAGTAAAAGGCCGATAGAGGGCAAATACATATAGCGGTCCGCATGCGCCTGACTGCCAACCTGCAGCAGGCCAATAACGGGTAGCAGCGTCACCAGGTACCAGCATATTCCCGCGGGAATCAGTGGATACCTTGCAGCGAGGATAAGAGAAAGGGCCAGCAAGGACGCCACAATAGCGCCAGGTAGAAAAAGAATGGAAGTTGAAACCGACATACTTATCGGGTAGAAGGCGACAAGGTCTACAGGCAATATTGCCTGCTTGAGATAGACCAGATAGGCAGTGGTCGCGGTGTTCCACCTGGAGCTGAATGAATGCGCTTCAAGGTACGCCACCGCATTGCCGGCGTCCTGGGCCGCTATCGTGACCGCGCTGGATGCGACTGCCAGCAGGAGAAAAGGCAGCTTTTCCAAAATGGCTCGTCTGTAATTGATTTTAGCTCCGCTGTCAGGCCCGCTGTCGAACAGTAAAAAGTTGCGATACACAAAAAGGTCGAGTATCAGCAGTACAACAGGAAAAGTTACCGCCATGGGTTTTGCGAGCAGGGAAAGGATGAAAGCGAGCAATACGCCTGCGTAGCGCAGTTTGCCGGGTTGTGCGCGATAGCTGTCGTAGAGTATCAGTCCAAGCAAAAAGAAGAACGCGCACACGAGGTCCTTGCGCTCTGCGATCCACGCGACGGATTCCACATGGAGTGGATGAACGAGAAAGATCAGGGATAGCAGGCAGGTCTTGCCCCAATTTCCAGACAGTCGCAGCAGTAATAGGTAGACGAGAAGGCTGTTTATGCCATGGAGCAGCGCGTTGTGAATGTGGGCCCACCCGGAATCGACGCCGAACAGTGACACATCCAGCATATGTGAAAGCCAGGTCAGCGGATGCCAATTGCTCATATAAAAACTGGTGAACGCCCAGCGGACACCATCCAGTGTCAGGCCAGCGCGTACCGCCGGGTTTTTGAGCACGTATTCGGAGTCATCAAAATAGACGTAGTCGAAGGCCCGTGTTTGCGTATAAAGAAGAACAGTAGTGATCAACTGGACGCCAATAACCAGGCCGTGTTGCAGTGCGCCGGGGCGTCCGGTCGCCCATGGCGATTGGCCGGCGGTCAACCGCCGAGTCGACCGGTATGTAGTCTCTTTTCGAATAGGCCAAGAGCCTACCTCGCCTTGGCTTCCCTGCGTCGTGCATGCAACACGGGTTCAGTGTAACCGCTGGGTTGCTGCTCGCCGAGGAAGACCAGGTCGCAGGCCGCCTGAAAGGCGATACTGGCGTCAAAATCGGGTGCCATATTGCGATACAGGGGATCTGCGGCGTTCTGCTCATCCACCACCGTGGCCATGCGTCTGAGCGTGGCGCGGACCTGCTCTTGCGTACACACGCCATGGTGCAGCCAGTTGGCGATGTGCTGACTGGAGATGCGCAGGGTGGCGCGGTCTTCCATCAGGCCCACGTGATTGATGTCGGGAACCTTGGAGCAGCCCACGCCCTGGTCGATCCAGCGCACCACATAGCCGAGAATGCCCTGGGCATTGTTATCCAGCTCCCGCTGTATATCGTGCGCACTCAGGCCAGCAGCGCCCTTGAGTGGAATACACAGGATGTCGTCCAGTGAGGCGCGGCGCTGTCCCTGCAACGCTGCCTGTCGCTCGGCTACATTCACCTCATGATAGTGCATGGCGTGCAGCGTCGCCGCCGTGGGGGAGGGAACCCAGGCAGTACTGGCGCCCGGCGCGCGGATGCGCGATCTTGTTTTGCATCATGTCTGCCATCAGGTCGGGCATGGCCCACATGCCCTTGCCGATCTGTGCCTTGCCCACCAGGCCGCAGCGCAGGCCCGTGTCGACATTCCAGTCCTCGTAGGCATTGATCCACGGCTCCTGCTTCATGGCGCCCTTGGGTGTCATGGCCCCCGCTTTCATGCTGGTGTGTATCTCGTCGCCGGTGCGGTCGAGAAACCCGGTGTTGATGAACACAAGGCGCTCACGTGCCGCGCGAATGCACTCCTTCAGATTGACCGTGGTGCGGCGTTCCTCGTCCATGATGCCCACTTTCAGCGTGTTACGCGCCATGCCCAGCGCGTCTTCGATACGGTCGAACAACTCGCAGGTGAAGGCGACTTCATCCGGGCCGTGCATTTTGGGTTTTACAATGTAGACGCTGCCATGGCGTGAGTTGCGCGCGGCCCCCTGCGCCTTGTTGAGGTCGTGCAGGGCGATCATCGCGGTAAACATGCCGTCCATGATGCCCTCGGGAATTTCCGCACCATCGGCATCGAGTATGGCCGGCGTGGTCATCAGGTGGCCCACGTTGCGCACGAACATCAGGCTGCGACCGGGCAGCAGCAGTGTGGTGCCATCGGGCGCGGTGAAGCTGCGATCGGCGTGCAGGCGACGGGTCATGGTCCTGCCGCCCTTAGCAAAGCGGTCTTCGAGATCGCCGCGCATCAGGCCCAGCCAGTTGGCGTAGACGACTGCCTTGTCCTCGGCGTCCACCGCTGCGACGGAGTCCTCGCAATCCTGGATGGTCGTCAGGGCCGCCTCCAGCACCACGTCTTTCACGCCGGCAATATCGGTGGCGCCGATGGGGCTGGCGGGGTCGATCTGTATCTCAATGTGCAGGCCGTTATGGCGCAGCAGGATGCTGGCAGGTGCGGTCGCCTGCCCGCTATAGCCGCGCAGTTGCGCCGGCTCGCGCAGCGTGCTGCTCGCGCCGTTGCTGAGAGTGACCTGCAGGGAGTTGTTGGCTACCGTGTAGGCCTTGGCCTCGGCGTGGCTGCCCGCGGTGAGTGGGCAGTGCTGGTCGAGGAAATTCCTGGCGTAGGCGATTACCTTGTCGCCACGCACCGGGTTGTAGGCACCGGCGCGTTGCGCCCCGTCGTGCTCGGGAATGACATCGGTGCCGTACAGGGCATCGTAGAGGCTGCCCCAGCGCGCATTGGCCGCATTGAGCGCGTAGCGCGCGTTCATCACGGGCACGACCAGCTGCGGCCCGGCGAGCATTGAGACTTCCTCGTCTACCCCGGTGGTGGTGATCTGGAAGTCCGGCCCCTCTGGCAGCAGGTAGCCGATGTCCTGCAGAAAAGCCTTGTAGGCGGCGCGGTCGTAGTCGGGTCCCGGGTTAGCCTGATGCCATGTGTCGATGCGGGCCTGCAGGTCCTCTCGTGTGTGCAGCAACTCGCGGTTGCGCGGACCTAGTGTGTTGACCAGCGTTGCCAGTCCCTGCCAGAACCGCTCTGGCGTAACGCCAGTTCCGGGTGCTATGTCCTTTTCCAGAAGTTGGTGAAGTACTGGAGCAATCTGCAAGCCGCCCTGCTGGACGCGATCAGTCATGGTGGGACCTCTTGTTTAACGACGGCCACGGCCAAGCCCGTGGCGTAACGTGGATGATTTTAAGTGGCAGGCTCAGATTTGGCTAATTAATCACTTCTACCGCCGGCATTATAACCCTGAATGCGGTTACACGGTTGCCGGCTGCCCGTCGAGTTTCCTGGCGGTGTCAGCAATCAATTTGCGCAGCCATTTGTTACCGGGGTTGTGTTGCAGTAATGGACTCCATGCCATCTTCAGTTCCAGCGGCGGAATGGCCAGTGGCGGCTCGCGCAATACCACCCGCGGGTTGTTCCGATTGAGTTGCGCGGCCCGGGTTGGCAGCGTGACGATCAGGTCATTCTGTTCGGCCAGGGTCATGGCCGCCTGGTAGTGCCGGGTGAACACCCGTATCTGGCGCTTCTTGCCCAGCTTGTTCAGTGCGACGTCGACCCAGCCCAGTCGTTGCACGTCTCCCGGGTCCACCCCGACGCCGACGCCCATGCCGGTCTTGGAGACCCAGACGTGGTTGGCCTTGAGGTAGTTGTCCAGGGTGAAATCTTCCAGTACCGGGTTGTGGGGGCTGAGCACACAGGTGAAGCTGTCGTTCCACAGGTGGATCTGGTGGAAAGACTGCGGCATGGAGTCGAAACGGTTGATGACCATATCCACCTTGCCGCGCTCCACATCCAGAAAACTCACATCAGAGGGTGTCATGATATCGAGCGTCAGGCCCGGCGCCAGGGTGCGCAGTTTTCCCAGTACGCTGGGCAGCAGGGTGGACTCTGCATAATCACTGGCCATGATGCGGAACACGCGCTGCGCGCTGGCGGCATCAAAATCGCCGCGCGGCTGTACCGCCTGATCGATTTTACTGAGCACCTCGCGCAGCACGGGTTCCAGCTCCAGGGCGCGTTCCGTGGGCGTCATACCCTCACTGGTCCTGACCAGCAGCGGGTCGTTGAACAGCTCGCGCAGACGGCGCAGGCCATTACTCATGGCGGGTTGTGACAGGTTGAGCTGGTTGGCGGCCCGGGTAACGTTGCGTTCACGCAGCAGCGCATCCAGATAGATCAGCAGGTTCAGATCGATCCGATTCACTTTCATAGGCCACTCCGTATTCACTCTGTGAATGACAAAAATCTCAAGCATTGGCCAACAGAATTATACGCACAATGTCGCGAATGCCAATCTTGTATGGAGGTTCCCGGGGGTTGAGCGCAGCAACTGATGGCGGCGTGTCAGTCCGCCTGGAGCCGGCGCTGCAGTATACTCTCCACCCTCACCGGCCTTTTGGAGTTGCCATGACCACTATTTCTACCCCTGACCTGGCGGATGCCGCCCCCGAGGTGGGCGCCATCGAGTTGCCGTTCGTCAACTTCGGACAAATCAGGCAATTCGGCGGCCGGGCCGTCACCATCAAATGCCACGAGGACAACTCGCTGGTGAAACACTGTGTGGAGGAGCCGGGGCAGGGTCGTGTGATCGTGGTGGACGGCGGCGGCTCACGGCGTCGCGCCCTGCTGGGGGATATGCTGGCGGAGAAGGCGGCGGCCAATGGCTGGGCGGGACTGGTCATCAATGGCGTGATACGCGATGTGGATGAGATCGGCCGCACGCCGCTGGGGGTGCAGGCCTTGGGCAGCTGTCCGATCAAGACGGAAAAACTGGGCGTGGGGCAGCGTGATATAGACCTGCATATCGGCGGCGTGGTGATTGCCCCCGGTGATTATGTCTATGCCGACAACAATGGTGTGATCGTGAGCAAGCGATCGCTGCTGTAGACGCTTATATTGTGGCTGATGCTATATCGCCTACAGCAGGCGCATGGACAGATCCAGCGCCTTGCAGTCCTTGGTCAGGGCGCCGATGGAAATAAAATCCACGCCCGTTTGTGCGATCGCCAACAGGGTGCTCTCGGTGACGTTGCCGGAAACCTCCAGCTCAACGCGCCCCCCTGCGAGGGTAACGGCGGCCGTGATCTGCTGCAGGGAAAAATTATCCAGCATCACCCGGTCGCAGGCCGTGGCCAGCGCCTGCTCCAGTTCCGCGAGGCTCTCCACTTCCACTTCCACGGGCTTGCCCGGCGCGTATTTTCTGGCGGCTGCCACGGCTGCCGCTATGGTGCCGCAGGCGGCGATGTGGTTTTCCTTGATCAGGAAGGCGTCATACAGTCCGATGCGGTGATTGTGGCAACCTCCGCAGCGCACCGCGTATTTCTGCGCGTCGCGCAATCCCGGGATGGTTTTGCGCGTATCGAGCAAGCGCACTGGCGTGCCGGACACCAGATCGGCGTAGCGACGGCACGTCGTTGCGGTGCCTGACAATAACTGCAGAAAGTTCAGGGCGCAGCGCTCACCGGTTAATAAACTGGCAGCGGGACCATGGACGGTGAACAACACATCCCCCGCGCTGATAGCCTGCCCGTCCTGGCAATGCCACTCAATGCTCACGCCCGCATCGAGCTCTGCAAACACCGCATCAGCCCACGCCTGGCCACAGAGCACCCCGTCCTCCCGTGTGATAACACGCCCGGTCGCCCGCGACCCAGGCGCGATGAGCGCGGCTGTGATATCACCACTGCCCACATCTTCAGCCAGGGCAGCGCGGACATTGCGCAGCACCACGGCGGGGTCGGGGGCGGTTATTGCAGATTTGGAGTGGCGCATAGGCCTGCATGTATCAAAAAAGCGTGAGGCGATTGTAGCAGCTAGCCACGGCCACTGGTAATCCCGGTGTCGCCGGAGATTGCAGCCTCCAGCCCGGGACGAAATCAGGTTAGACTGTGGGCCTGGCAATGTCGCACCCCGGTAGCAGCAGGAATAACCGCAGGCATGCACTACACACTCGAAGATGGCTGGTTGCAGCAGGCGCGCAGGGTGCCCTCGCCGAATTGCGGGCCGCGGCCAACATCCTGCGATCCGGAGTTACTGGTTATTCACAATATCTCGCTGCCGCCGCGCTGTTATGGCGGTGATTGCGTCGAGCGGTTTTTCACCAATCAACTGGATTGGGACGAGCACCCCTACTTCGAGGAGATCCGGGGCGTCGAGGTGTCTGCGCACCTGTTGATACAGCGCAGCGGCGAGTTGCTGCAATTCGTCAGTTTTGGCGAGCGCGCCTGGCATGCGGGTCAGTCCTGCTACGAGGGCCGCGATAACTGCAATGATTTCAGTATCGGCATAGAGCTTGAAGGGTCGGATGATGAACCCTACACCGATGCGCAATACGCGGTTCTGTCAGCGGTAACGGCCGTGTTGATGGCGCACTACCCGGCCATGCGCCGCGCATAAAATCGTCGGTCACAGCGATATCGCACCGGGGCGCAAAACGGATCCGGGGCCGGCCTTTGACTGGGCGCGCTATCGACGGCAATTACAGGAGTGACCCTGCAGCGCCGTTTTTTTCATGCCGTAAGGGCACATTTCGCCTGAGCTGCTAAGCTTTACGGCAAATACCTGACATTTTTGCAATAGCACACTGGATGACGAACTCCATGCTGATGCCTACTGACGCTGATCTGACCTTGCCTTCTATCATTGCCTCCCTGACGGGTAACTACGCTGTGCAGGAACTGGTGCTCACCATTGTCTTTCACCCCGACATCGTCCCGCATCGGCCACCGGGCTGTACTGCCCCGGCAGGCAGGTAACGTCCCGTTGGTACTGGGACGTTACGGTCCCGCCTTCAGCGGCCTTGACGGGGGAAATCCGCTGCCCCTTGCAGACCCCCATATCAGCCGCAGCGCGCTGCAATTTACTGTCCGGGGCAAGCGCCTGACCATCAGCCGCTGCGAAGCGTCCAGTCGCTGTCGGGTGGGAGCCAGCGAGTTGCGCGAGAGTGTAGATCTGGAGTGGGAACAGTTGCGCACGGGCGTGCCACTGTTGTTGGGTCACAGCATCGTGCTGCTGCTGCGACTGGGACACAGCAGTGCGCCTGCCGCCACCGGGTCCGACGGTGACCATCCGTTGCGCGGCAGCAGTACCTGCATGGCGCTCATCAGGGAGCAGGTTGCCCGGGCTGCCGCCAGCGACCTCGATGTTCTTATTCGCGGCGCCACCGGCACCGGCAAGGAGTTGGTGGCCACCGCCATTCACCGGGCCAGTCGCCGCGCGGCAGCGCCCCTGGTGAGTGTCAATATGGCAGCTATTCCGGGCGAGCTGGCCGCGGCAGCGCTGTTTGGCAGCGCGCGCGGCGCTTTCACCGGCGCGGACCGCACGGTCCCGGGTTACTTTGAGCAGGCCCAGGGCGGCACGCTGTTTCTGGACGAGATCGGGGACGCATCGGCGGAGGTGCAGCCGCAGTTGCTGCGCGCCCTGCAGCAGCGCGAAATCCAGGCAGTGGGCGGAGCTATACGGCGTGTTGATGTACGCGTGGTTTCGGCCACGGACGCCACCCTGGACGGTGACAGTAGCGATTTTAAAGCGGCATTGCGCCATCGTCTGGGGGCCTGCGAGATACTGCTGCCGCCGCTGTGCGAGCACCCGGAAGATATCGGCGAGTTGCTGTTGCATTTCCTGCACAGGAGTGCGGCGGAGATCGGGCGCACTGCAATGCTGCCGCACGCGCAGAGTCCGGCGACCGACATTGCGGCCTGGGCGGTGCTGTTTTTCAGCTTCCTGTGTTACCACTGGCCCGGCAATGTGCGGGAACTGGCCAACTTCGCCCAACAGATTGTGCTGGCCAGTGAGCAGACTCCGATCCTGAATGACAATCTGCAGGCGGCCCTGGCGATGGTGTGTGGTAATGCGCCTGCCGCTGCGGGGCACTCCCCGCGTCGCAAGATGCAGGACATCAGCGATGACCTGTTCGACCAGGCTATGGTGTCCAATGGCTGTGAACCGCTGCGGGTGGCCCGGCAACTGGGTGTTTCCCGGGCCGCCGTGTACCGCCGTATCGAAGTGTCGCCCCACTATCGCCTGGCCAGTGAGATTCCATCAGACGAGTTGCAGTGCGTGTTGACGGAGCACGGGGGTGATAGCGTGGCAGTCGCCCGGCACCTGCGTGTGTCCATCAACAGCTTGCGCAGCCAGTTGCGTAAATTGCCTGTGGCCCAGGGCTGAGCGCACGCCGTGGACAACTTTGTGGGACCCTATCGCATTGTACGCCTGATCAATCGGGGCGGGCAGGGCAGTGTCTACCTGGGTTATGACAAACGCTTGCAGCGCAGGGTGGCGATCAAGATTTACTCGCTCCCCCCCACCCGTCGCGCGCGCAAGCAACTGTTGCGGGAAGCGCAAGTGGTGGCCAGTATCCAGAGTCCCAAGGTGGTACAAATCTACGATGTGATCGAGTCCAGCCTCCATCTGGCACTGGTCATGGAGTATGTGCCCGGTTGTAACCTGGAAGAATTGCTGGCGGCGGTGCGGCCCTCCCTGGCCAGTGTGGTGACCGTCGGCGTGGATATTGCGGGGGCGCTGGCGCTCGCCCGGCAGCAGCATATCGTGCACGGCGACGTGAAAGCGGGCAATGTGTTGATTACCGGGTCGGGCCGGGCCAAGCTTACCGACTTCGGGATTTCCAGAATCTCCGGTGCCGGCGCGCCACAGCAGTGGGCAGCGGGGAGTTTTTCCGCGCTGTCGCCAGAGCAATTTCTGGGCGAGCCGCTGGACGAGCGCGCAGACCTGTTTGCCCTGGGCAGTTTGTTGTACCGGATGTTGAGCGGTGAACAACCCTTTTTTCGCGATGGCGTGCTGGACCCGGATATGCTGTTAAAGCGTTCCCCCCGACCGCTCCGGGACGTTGTCGGCGCTGAGGTGGAGTTGCCCGAGCCGTTGCTTGATATGGTCGCGGCGCTGCTGGAAAAGGATCCACAGTGCAGACCCGACAGCACGCGTCCGGTGCGCCAGGTGTTGCACACGGTCCTGCGCAGCCTCCCGATGTCGTCGGGCAGTAGCCTGTTGCGTGAAGCGCGACCCTGTTTTCGGCGCGAGTCGCCCGAGGACATACCGCCGCTGATACCCGCGGATCTTGGGCAGCAGGGGCGATCTGCCTTGCGGCCCTCCGGCACGCGCAGCGCGCGGTTCTGGCATCGGGTGAAGGCGCTCGGGTGGCCCGCCCGCATCGCTGCGGCCTTTGCGTTGATGGCCATGGTCGCTGTGTCGCTGGTGACAGCCGTGCAGAGTACGGTGACTCCGGTGCGATTTGCGCAGCCGGTAACTGCCGTCGGCCCGGAGCTTGAACTGCCGCTGGAAATCTCCCGCCGCTGGATGGTGGCGGAGGTGAAGCAGGCGCTCAACGGGCGCTTCGCCAATCTGCGGGTGGTCGGTCCGGTGGGGGCGGCACCCAGAACCACGCTGTATTCCGGCGGAGAGCCAAAGCCCTGGCGCGAGTCACCGGAGCAGGTGTTCCGGATGGCCCTGCGCTGCGTTGAAGGCTTGTGCGTGTTTGCGATCAGCCGTGAGCAGGCGGGCGAGCGCTTCCATCAGCAGAGCGTGCTATTTCCCGATATGTCGCTGCAGCAGTGGCGGGATATTGTGCACAGCACCACGCTGGCACTCTATCCCTGAGTCACACCAGCGCCACCGAACAGGCCAACACCATCTGGGACAGGAAATACAGCGGGGTACCCCACACGCCATTCCATCGCGAGGCGGGCTGTATAAACTGGCGCCGCGCCACCGCCAGGTCAGAGCAGGCAAAACCCCAGGCGCCGCCGATGATCAGCAACGAGGCCGGTTGACCTGCGGTAAGTCCGGCGCACAGCAGCATGGCGGTGATCACCAGGATGTACAGCGTCACCGGCAGCTTCATATCCTTATTGACGTGGGGTAGCAGCCAGCGCCATACGACAACCAGCAATCCGAGTGCCGGCAGGCTGCTGAGGGCCAGGCCCACGGGATGCGGCGGCAGTTGCAGGAAAGCCACGGCGAACAGCAGGTGACCGCACAGAAAGGCGGTGAGTCCAGCCAGAAAGCTGCGTTCGTCATCGGGCATCAACAACAGGTCGCCCACCATGCACAGCAGCAGGGCGGCCAGCAGCCAACTGCCATACGGTGTGCTGGTCGCATCCAGGGCCACGGCGAGCCAGACGAAGGCGGCTGCAGCCAGGGGCTTGAAAATATAGCGCCCGCTCCGGTACTGTCGAAAATCACAGAACACGAGGGCGAGTACTGCGATGCCGGACAGTATGGCGGGGGGCAGTACGCTTGCCAGCGGCAGGGCGTCAGTGAACACGTTTTTTTATACTCTCCAGTAGCGCCCTGTTGTGCGGGGCATCGATGCCGTGCTGGTCGGCCACTTGTAGCAGGTAGCCGGTGATATAGTCAATTTCCGTGCGCCGCCCCTGCTGTACATCCTGCAGCATGGAGGAGCGGTTGCCCGCGGTTCCCGCAATCACGTCCGCCACGTTTTGCTGCAGTGTCGCAGCGACTTCGGCGAAGCCCGCCGCACGGCTGATAAGCGCGACTTCATCACACAGCGCAGCAACTTCAGCTGCCAACTCCCGGCGCTGGGCCAGTGCACCGTTCGCACAACCGTGGACGGCGGTCAGCGGATTGATGATGCAGTTGACCGCCAGTTTCGACCACAGCGCCGTCGTGATATGCATGTCCCAGATACACGGTTCGATGGCAGCGGCCCATTGCCCAAACCAGTGGGGTGGCTGCTGCTGCCCCTCGCGCCCGATACGGGTTGTCCCGCGACCGGCGTGGTGTATGTGTTGCGGGGCGACCGTGTAAGCGCCCTCGGTGCTGGTGCCGCAATAAATTTCCAGGTGTGGCCAGTCCGCGCGCAACTGCTCAGCCACGCCCATGCCGTTGACGAGCAGCAGCACCACACAGTCTGGCGGCAGCAGGTGCGCAATGCCTGCCACCGCCGCACGCACATCGTAGGCCTTGGTGGTTACCAGCAGATGCGAGATCACCTCCGGGTCGTCGGGTGTAATTACGCGCACCTGCTGTTCGCTGCGCGTACCGCCGCGCTCCACCACCAGCGGCAGTGACTTCTGCGGCGTGCCCTGGCGCATCACCAGAGTGGTCTGGCAGCCGCTGCGGGCCAGCGCGTGGGCGTAAAGGCAGCCCATAGCGCCTGCGC
The DNA here is from genome assembly GCA_963762235.1 of uncultured Gammaproteobacteria bacterium. Taxonomy (GTDB): domain Bacteria; phylum Pseudomonadota; class Gammaproteobacteria; order Pseudomonadales; family Halieaceae; genus Marimicrobium. The sequence goes on from CAVXKH010000016.1 coordinate 274,672, forward strand.
CCAGTATGTGCCAGTGTGGCTCTGCCACGTTCAAATCGCCTGGTATGGGATTGAAAACTGGTGGCAGCGCATTACTATGTCACTCCTGTCTTCAGCGCTTAGGGGATTACACACTATGCCATCGTTTGATGTTGTTTCGGAAGTGGATCTGCACCAGTTGACCAATGCGGTGGACCAGGCCGCGAGGATTGTCGGCAACCGGTTCGATTTCAAGGGTGTCAATGCATCCTTTGAGCGCGACGAGCGCAGTGTGGTACTCACTGCAGAAGCGGAATTCCAGGTGGCCCAGATGGAAGACATGCTGCGCAGCGCACTGATCAAGTGTGACATTGATCCCGGCGCCATGGACTGTGGTGAAATTCAAACCTCCGGTAAAGTGGTGCGCCAGACGGTGGTGTTGCGCCACGGCCTGGACAGCGCCCAGTGCAAGTCCATCGTCAAGCAGATCAAGGACGCGAAGATGAAAGTCCAGGCCCAGATCCAGGGTGATCAGGTGCGGGTGACGGGAAAGAAACGCGACGATCTGCAGCAGGTCATGGCATTGTTGCGCCAGCAGGAGTCCGGACCGCCCCTGCAGTTCACCAATTTTCGCGACTAGAACGTGCGCTGCGCCAGCATGGTCGCCAACGCGGCAGACTTTTCCTCGCGCGCGGCCGGCTCCAGCACCGGGTTGTCCAGCGCCAGGTACCAAAGCAATTCCAGGTAACGGTAGATGCAGCCGTATTGATGCAGCGCGTCGCGCTCGCTGGCGTCCGGCGCTCTGCCCAGGTAGGCGTTAAGCAGGGCATCGGCCTCCGGCGCCGACAGTGAATCGCCGTTTATCACCACGGCAATGTCATACCAGGGACTTGCCATCGCGCAGTATTCCCAATCGATCGCCCACAGCCGACCGGCGCTGACAATGCGGTTGGCGCGCAACAGGTCGTTGTGGCACAACACCGTATCGGAGGGTTGCCCGCTGAGAGCACGCAGCAGCTGCGCCACTTTTACCCGGTAATACAGCAGGTCGTCGCCCAGCACCCGGCCCCGGTGTTCAAGCTGCTTTTCATAGCGCAGTATGCGCTCTGCCAGGTCCAGGCGGTGATGCCTGGCGGGCAGTTGGTGTATAGCGCGCAGCAATCGCGCGACATCTGCAATTTGTGGAACCTGTGCATCGTCGGGTGCCAGGTAGTCACACACCAGGCTGCCCAGTTCCGGGTTGAAGTAGCGCGGATGAGGCGCCAGGCCCGCCCCGTGGGCCGCCTCGAGGGTGCGCCATTCAGTCTGGCGACTCAGCCCGTGGGCCGACGGGTTGAGCCCGTCCATGCGCACCACGAAGAGTTGTCCGGCTTCGACCAGCACGCTGAAATTGCTGATGCCGGGGGTCAGGACCCTTACCACGACAGGGGCGCGGGTGAGGGCAGGGGCGCAGTGCCACTGGGGCCACTGTGCGAGGGTCTGCTCGAGCTTCAGCTGGATATTGCGCGGCAGTGCGAAAGCCATGGGCATTGCCCCTCAGGATTGCATCGCAAGTATAGGACGCTTACACTCCTTATCCAATAAGAACAGGCTTCGGGCTGTGCTTCAGTCGGATGCAATGTGGGTACAGTGAATGGTAGAAGATTCTGGTTCGGGCGGAGGGCAGGCAGAGGAGATACAGGGCGCTCCCCCGGTGCTATCGCGTGCAGAACTCAGTGAAAGCAGGCTGACTGAAACTCTCACGATCAACCGCTACCTGTACCAGCAAACCCAGCAAATGGAACACATGTTGCTGGACGCTGCGGACCTGCAGTCCCTGTTCGAAATCCTGCTGGTAAGCCTGCCCCGGCATTTCGCTTTCCGCGTTTCGGAATTGTGGTTGTACGACCCCGAGGACATCCTGGCCAACATCCTGGTGGGCGCACAGCGTTACGGCCACAGCCTGCAGTTATTGCAGGACGTTTTCCCCATGCAGGAGTTGTATGACCTGGAGCCCGATATTGCTCTGATCGATGCTACCGATTCCCGTATGTTCCAGGTACTCAAGTCCGAGCACGGTATCGATTACGCACTGTTGATGCCGTTGCTGGATTCCGGTCGCATCGATTGGCAGCCTGCACCTGGGCTTACAGGATGACTCACTGGAGTTGGGCGAGGCGGAAGAACATCTGCTGGCGCACCTGGCGGCGATCATCTCCTCCTGCTTCAGGGCTGCGGTGAATCGGCAGCAAGTCACCGCGTTGACACTGCTGGATTCGCTTACCCAAATCGGCAATCTGCGCGGCTTTGAGAAAGATATCGCCCGGGAAATTTCCCGGGCCAGGCGCGCGGCGAAGCCCGTTACCGTGCTGCTGATGGAAATAGATGAATTCGAAGACCTCTACCAGAACTACGGTGAACGTCGCGGCCAGTTTGTGATAAAGAAGGTCGCTGAAAGACTTTCCTCTGACTTGCGCGCGACTGATTCAATCGCGCGGCTGGGGAGGCCGAAGTTTGCGGTGCTGCTTCCCGGTAGCGGCGAGATGGTGGGCCAGGACATCGCCGAACGAATGCGCAAGGATATAGAAGATTTTTCTATTGATGACGGCCGCGGTGCAGTATTGCAGGTTTGTATCAGTATCGGGCTGGTCACCTGGGAGCCGCTGCAGTTCCCCGCCGTGGATATGCCGCAACTGGCCCGGCAGATGGAAGTCGTAGGCAACAAGGCGCTGGAAGATGCCAAGGCCCGGGGCGGCAATTGTGTGGCGCAATCCCGCCTCAGTACCATGATTCTCTAAGGACGTGCGGTGAATAAGCTTGATGCGCTGTTTGCAAGTAACCGGGCGTGGGCGCAGAGCGTCAAAACCAGCGATCCCCTGTTTTTTGAGAAGCTCGCTGCCCAGCAAAATCCTGAGTACCTGTGGATAGGCTGCTCCGACAGTCGCGTGCCGGCCAACCAGATCGTCGGTCTGATGCCCGGCGAGGTGTTCGTGCATCGCAACGTGGCCAATATGGTAGTGCACACGGATTTCAACTGCCTCACCGTATTGCAGTACGCGGTCGATGTATTGAAGGTCAAGCACGTCATGGTGGTAGGTCACTACGGCTGTGGCGGGGTTGTCGCGGCCTATGAAAACGCCGATAACGGACTGATCGATAACTGGCTGCGCAATATCAAGGATGTGCAACACCGCTACCGGGCGCGGATCGAGGCGATAGAGGACAAGGAAGCACGCCTGGATCTGTTGTGTGAACTCAACGTCATCACCCAGGTGGCCAATGTCTGTCACACCACCATCGTGCAGAATGCCTGGCAGCGCGGCCAGCAACTGGCGGTACATGGCTGGGTATACAGCCTCAAGGACGGTCTGCTGAAGGATCTCGACTGCACTGTGCATCGAGCAGATCAAATTCCCGACGCCTACCGCGTCATGCCCTGAATGCCGCAAGGCGCTGAAATGACGCTGGAACAACGCCTGTCCCGACTGGAAGCCATCGAGGCCATCAGGCAGCTGAAGGCGCGCTACTTCCATGCCTGTGATCACAAACAACCAGAGGTGGTGCGGGAGTGTTTCGCCGCAGGGCAGATCGACTTGCGCTATGGACGAATCGGTAATTTCAGTGACCGCGAGCAGATGCTGGCAGTCTTTACCGAACTGGCCTGCCAGCAGCACATTGTGGAGATGCACCACGGCCAGAATCCCCGCATCGAGGTGCATGATGCAGACCACGCCACCGGCATCTGGGGTCTATACTATTACCTGATCGACACCCGGCGGCAGACCGTAACGCAGCTGGCCGGTTTTTACGACGATGCCTATGCCCGCCGTGACGCCCAGTGGCGCATCACCCGGTCGTACTACGAGGTATCGTCCACCCAGATATTCGACCTGTCCGAAGGGCTGGCGCGGGTGATCTTCGCCGGTGCAGCGGCACCGGTGGAACTGGACGATCCGAGCCAGCAGGCGGGTTAAGTGGCGGGCTGGCAATCATGACCACAGGTGGCGCCTTTGAATTTTGAGCATCTATTGTCCAGCGGACGCATCGGCTCCCTGGAGCTGCGCAACCGCATCATCATGACGCCCATGGGCACCAACCTGTCCGAGGCGGACGGCCACTGCGGTGAGCGCATACAGGCCTACTACGAGGCTCGCGCAAAAGGCGGCGCGGGTATGCTCATTGTCGGTGTGGCATCGATTGCCTGGCCGTCGGGTGCGTGCAATCCCAACCAGGTGGCGATTTCATCGGATGACTTTCTGCCCGGGCTGCAAGCACTTGCAGCACGGATCAAACAGCATGGCGCGCGCGCGGCAATTCAATTGCAGCACGCCGGCAAGGTCGCGGTGTGCGATATCGCCGCGGGCCGCCCCATGTTGGTGCCCTCCATTCCCCATAATTCGCGCGATGAAATGAGTGCCGCGCTGACGCCGGAAGAAATGGCCGCATTCGTCAAGTCCTATACCAAAAAGGGCGCGCGGGTCGAGTACAAGGTGGCTGACAGGGACGATATTCATGCATTGATTGAGCGGTTTGCCGAGGCCGCCGAGCGCGCCCGGCGCGCTGGCTTCGACGGCGTGGAACTGCACGCGGGGCACGGTTATATCCTGTCCGAGTTTCTGTCTCCCCACGTTAACCGCCGGGATGACGAATACGGCGGCTGCCTTGAGAATCGCGCACGCCTGCTGGTCGAGGTGATTCGGGCAGTCAAGGCCAGGGCCGGCGGCGACTTTCCCGTGTGGTGTCGCATCGACTCCATGGAGTACAGGACGGAGGGCGGCATTTGCCTCGCTGATGCGGCGGCCACAGCGGTGTTGGCTGAAGCCGCCGGCGCCGATGCGATTCACGTCAGCGCTTACGCCAACCCGTCCTCCGGTGCGGCCTTCACCGAGGCCCCGCTGGTGCACCGTCCCGGTGGCTACCTGTCATTTGCCGCCACCATCAAGGCCGGGCTGCGTATCCCCGTGATAGCCGTGGGACGGATCGAGCCGGAAGTGGCCGAGCAGGTGCTGCGACGCGGTGATGCCGACTTTATCGCCATGGGTCGCAAACTGCTGGCCGACGCGGAGCTGCCGAATAAACTGCTGCGCGGCGCGATCGAGAGCATTCGTCCGTGTATCTATTGTTATACCTGCGTCAGTCGCATCTTTGTCAACGATCATGTGCGCTGCGCCGTGAATGCCCGCACCGGTCATGAACAGGATGTGGTGATTCTGCCTGCGGCGCAGCCCCGCCATGTGCTGGTGGTGGGTGGCGGTCCTGCCGGTATGGAGGTGGCCCGGGTGGCCGCCCTGCGCGGCCATCGGGTGACGCTGGCAGAACAGGGCGCCGACCTCGGGGGCACGGTGTTTTTTTCCTCCATCGTGTACCCGGAAAATGGCAAGCTCATCACATACCTCGCAGGGCAATTGCGGCAACTGGGAGTCGATGTGCGACTGCGCACGCGGGTCACCAAAGAATTCCTGCTGGGGCTGGCACCCGCCGCGGTAGTGGTGGCGACAGGCGCGCGGCGCGATGCACCACCCATCCCCGGCACCGGTCAGGCGCATGTGTTCAGTGGCGACGAGTTGCGCGCCCTGATGACCGGCAGCGACCCTGCTATGGTCAGCGGCAAGCTGCGCTGGTGGCAGGGTGTGCTGCTGCGCCTCGCCGGGCTGCTGGGAATCACACGCAATGCGCACTGGTTGCGTCGTCTCAGTTACGCGTGGATGCCGGTGGGCAAGCAGGTGAGTATCATCGGCGGCGGACTCGTCGGCCTGGAGTTGGCCGAGTTCCTGGCCGAGCGGGGTCGCCAGGTCACGGTGATCGAGGAGGGTGAGAAGTTCGGTACTGAACTGGCCATCGTGCGGCGTTGGCGGGTGCTGGAGGACCTGCAGCACCTTGGCGTGGTGATGATTAACAAGACCCGCGTGTCGAGCATCGAGACCCGGTCCGTGGTATTGCAATGCGATGGCGATGAAGTGGCAATTGACGCCGACACCGTCATTCTGGCCAGCGGCGCCACGGGCGATCTGGCCCTGGCCGACCTGAGCCGTGAGCTGGGTTTTGAAACCCACGTGGCGGGCGACTGCGCCGGGGTGTCCTATATCGAGGGCGCCATACACAGCGCACACGCCGTCGGGCGGGCATTGTAGTCAACGCAATGTCGCCACAGCGTCTGCGAAGGGAGTAGCGGATGAATACTTTGTTGCTGGTGCTGTTACTGATTTTTGGCGGTGTGGCGGTGATGGTGGTGCTGGGTGAGCGGTTTGCGCAACCCGCAGACCCGCAGCGCTTGCGCCAGCTGCAACGCTGGCTGGTGCCCCTGGTAGGGCTGCTGCTGGTGTTGTCGCTGGTGAATCACTATATGACCAGTCCCTAGAAGGTATAACGGACGGTTACGCCGTAGGTGCGCGGGGCCTCGAGAAACTCCGCCTCCGTGCCGGTGAAGGTAAGCGGTGCCGCCGTTTGCGCGGAGTAGGCCTCATCAGTGATGTTTTTCATCCACAGCGCAGCGTCCCAGTTGTCGTTGCGCCACCCGAGGCGCGCATTCAACAGTGCTTTATCCTGCTCCGTCTCGGGCGGCTGGTAGGTGTTGTTGGCAAAGTGATCGCCCATGAAGCTGTAGTCGCCGCGCAGGTAGGTCATGCCATCTGCCAGCGGCAGCAGCAGGGTAGCCGACAGGTTGCCGCTCCACGTGGGAGCAAACGGCACATCGAATTCCTCTAGCTGGCCCTTGGTGTACTGCGCATCCAGGTACTGCAGGCCGCCATCCAGTATCAGGTTGGCCAGTGGCGTCGCGGAAACATTCAGGTCGACACCCTGGCTGGTCCCTTCGGCAGCATTGCTCACGTAGAAACCGGTCCCCACTGGATTCTGCGCGATAAACTGCAGGTCCGTGAACTCGGTGTAAAAGGCAGTGGCGTTGAGTTGCAGGCGATCCTCCAACATGCGTGACTTGATGCCCAACTCGTAGTTGGTGCTGTCCTCGGGTTCAAATTCCCGCGGAGCGCCCTCGCCGGCCACGCCGTTAAAGCCGCCCGACTTGGTGCCGCTGGTCACCGAGGTGAAAATCATGATCTCCGGCGCGACGAAATAACTCAGGTTGGCGAGGCCGGTAAAACCGTCATCGCCGCGGTTGAAGTCCTGATCGATGGGAGCGTAAGCCTGGTCTACCAGGGGAGATGACGGGAAGGAGGGATCCTGTCCCGCCACGGAGCTGGAATACGTCGTCACCAGAAAATCCGCATCCTTGTTTTCATTGCTGTAGCGCCCGCCCAGGGTCAGCGCCCACTGTTCGGTAAAGTTGTAGGTGGTCTGCCCGAACAGCGCCAGCGTGTCGGTCTCCCAGGTGTTATCGATGGTGACATAATCACCGGGTTGCACCACTAATCGCACCAGACCGTTTTGCGGCGGGGGTAACGCTGCTTTGGCAACGCTGAGAACATCCTTGCCGATAACGGTAAACGAGCTGCCGTCGCCGCGCGTATTTTTTTCATGCGCAGCGTAAAGACCGGCCACGTACTGCAGCGGGCCATCGAGCTCGCTGGTCAGGCGCAGTTCCTCGGACCAGGCGTTACCGGAGTATTTGTCATCAACAACGGCCAGCACATCCAGCTGGGAGCGATCGCCGTCGGTATCGGTGGTGTAGTCGTACTGGTTCCAGGCGCTGAGGGAGGTGATCATTCCCCACTCCAGGTCGTAGTCGAGTTTGGCGCTGAGCTGGTCCGCGTTCAGGTCAAATTTGGAGTCCACATTGACGCTGTTTTTCCAGTCGAAGGCGTCATTTTTCGGGATGGGCAGGCCCTGTGCGGCCAATTGATCAGTGATCGCCGCTGTCTGGGTAGCGTCCGCCGCGCAACAACTGGTGTCGCGGTCAACGTGGCTGCCGGTCAGCAGTACGCTGAGCGCATCATTCGCCTGCCACAGGAGCTTGCCCCGGGCGTTCCAGTCAGTGGCCGCGTTCAGGTCATCGCCGCCGGGATTTTCCAGCCAGCCATTCTGGTCATGCCAGCTGCCGGAAAGACGGTAGGCCAGTTCGTCGTTTATCGGCCCGCTGCTCGATGCCACATAGCGTTGATTGTCATAGTCGCCGAGGGTGCCCTCGACAAAACCCTCGTTCTCCTCGGTATTGGGGTCCTTGGTAATCACGCTGACTACGCCGGCGTTGCTGTTCTTGCCGTACAGCGTGCCCTGCGGGCCCTGCAGCACTTCAATGCGCTCCACATCGGTCAGGTCGGACATGCCCAGGCCAGAGCGGCCCATGTACACACCGTCGAGAATAAAGGCGACGGAGGCTTCCAGCGAGGGGTCATTCTGCTGGGTACCGAAACCGCGGATGCGCACGCCGGCGGCAAAGGGGTTGATATTGGTATTCACGGTCAGCGAGGGGACTAACCGTGCAACGTCTTCTATGTTCTCCACGCCGGCCTCCCGCAACGTCGTTTCCGACAGGGCGGTCACCGAGACGGGAATGTCCTGCAAATTCTCGGCCCGCTTGGTGGCCGTGACAATCACTTCCTCGAGTTGGGCAAACGCTCCGGTGCCGGTGGCCATAAGGACAGTGGCGAGTGCAAACGGTATGGACTGTTTCATGCGGGCTGACCTTTGGTTCATTATTGTCTTATTGTGGCATAGATTATGTCAGAATAATCATTAAGGCAACCAGCAGTGCATTTCCGGTGCAATTAAAATGGCATAAGGTATGCTGCTCGATATTCAATGACTGCTGGGTTTCCCTGAGACGATAAGATGAACAAACCACTGGCTGGCGTGCGCGTACTGGACCTGACACATATGTTGTCCGGGCCGTATGCCGGAATGATCCTCGCCGACCTGGGCGCGGAGACGATCAAGGTGGAGCCGCTGCAGGGCGAGGGCACGCGCACGCTGCTGGCCAGCGATCCGGAGAATTCCCTGGGTGGCATGGGCGCCTACTACCTCACCCTTAATCGCAACAAGAAAAGCGTGGCGATCGATCTGAAATCGGCACGCGGTATGGCCGTGTTCCAGCGCCTGGTGGAAAAAGCCGACATCGTGCTGAGTAATTTTGCCGCCGGGGTGCCACAGCGCCTGGGCCTGGATTTCGCCGCGTTGAGTCGCGTCAATCCGCGCATCATTACCTGCACGGTGACGGGCTATGGCTCAGAAGGGCCGGGGGCCGATCGCCCCGCCTTCGACCAGGTTGCCCAGGCCGCCGGTGGCGGCATGTCGATCACCGGGCCGGACCGTGAACATCCGGTGCGTGCGGGAATTCCGATAGGCGATCTCGGTGGCGGCATGTTTGGCGTCATGGGCATTCTCGCCGCACTGTATGAACGCGAGCGCAGCGGCCTCGGCCAGCACGTCGATATCGCCATGGTCGATTGCCAGATATCGATGCTCAACTACATGGCGACCATGCATTTTCTCTCCGGCAAAGATCCCTACCCCATCGGCAACGCGCATTTCGTGCATGTGCCCTACGATACGTTTCGCTGCAGCGATGGCTTTATTGTCATCGCCGTGATCACCGATAATTTCTGGCAGAACCTGAAGCAGGTGGTGGCCTGCCCGGAGTTCGATGATCCGCGCTACGACACGCAGCCGGGGCGCTGGGCGGGTCGCGAGCACATCAACCGGCGGCTGAACGAGATTCTCGGCGGCAACAGCTGCGCCTATTGGCTGGGCAAGCTGGAGGAGCAGCGCATTCCCTGCTCGGCGGTCAACAGCTTCAGCCAGGCCCTGTCCGACCCGCAGGTGCTGCACCGCAACATGGTGGTGGAGTTGCGCCACCCCGACGGGCGCAGCACAATGGGTCCGGGCAACCCGATCAAGTTGTCGCGCACCAGCGAGGAGAGTTTCAGCGCGGCACCGCTGCTCGGCGGCGATACCGATACTGTGATGGCTGAACTGCTGGGCCTGAGCGACATGGAAATCGAGGCGCTGAAGACGCAGGGAGTTATCGGCTGATGGCACAGGAAAATTTGCCCTCCGGCACGACGGACCTCGAATGTATGGCGCAGCGCCTGCGCGCGGCACTTACGGATACCGCGCAAGGCGCAGTCGGCAAGCGTGCCGACATCGTCGGCCTGCAGCGCCTCTCCGGCGGCGCGAATATGGAAACCTGGTCGTTCGATCGGGTGACGGCTGGCGCAACAGAGCCGCTGATTCTGCGCCGCCTGCCCGGTGGTGCTGTAATGAATAATGATTCGGAACATGCCGTCGGCGAACTCAGCCTGGCCGATGAAGCGGCGCTGATCGCCATCGCGGGAAATCATGGTGTACCCGTTCCCGCCGTGCGCCTGGTACTGAGCGGCGAACATGCACTGGGCCACGGTTATATCATGAGCCGCGAACAGGGCGAGGCCCTGCCGTTTCGGCTGCTGGCGGATGAGCGCTATCGCAGCGCGCGCGAAAAACTCGCGTTCCAATGCGGCCAGACACTGGGCCGCATCCACCAGATTCCGCTGTCAGAGCTGCCGACCGCCCTGGCGGATCACAGCGGCGCGCTCCTGTTCCAGCGCGCCCAGTTACTGCTGGATAATCACGGCAACGGCTCGCCGGTGTTGCAGCTGGGCCTCAACTGGCTGCGCGACCATCCACGACCAAAGCCCCAACGCACGCTGGTGCATGGCGATTTTCGCAACGGCAATTTACTGGTGGATGAAAATGGCCTGGTCGCCGTGCTGGACTGGGAGCTGGCGCACCTGGGTGATCCCGTGCAGGACCTTGGCTATATCAGCGCCAACGTGTGGCGCTTTGGCGCGGCGCAACCGGTGGGCGGTTTTGGTGAGTACGCCGACCTGCTGGCGGGCTATGCGTCTGTCACTGGCCGCAGCCCATCGATGCAGGACATACACTACTGGCAGGTGCACGCGGCCCTGTCCTGGGGCATGGTGTGCCTGCTCATGCTGGACATGTACCGCAGCGGCCGCGATGCCAGCCTGGAGCGGGCCGCAGTGGGGCGGCGCCTGTCGGAGGCGGAGATCGATCTGCTGGTACTACTGGAAGGAGAAATGCCATGAGTGGGACGCAGGGCGTGGAACTGCTTGAAGCCGTCAGGCAGTTTTTGCGACAGGAAGTACTGCCCGAACTGGACGGCTTCAAAGCCTACAATACCCGCGTGGCGGCCAATGCGCTGGGCATTGTCGCCCGGGAAATGCAGATGGGAGCGGGGCTGGCGGAACTCGATGCGCAGATCGCCGCGACCCTCGGACTCGATGCACGGGCAGGTGCTGTCACGCAACAAATCGCGCTCGCACTGCGCGATGGCACGCTGGTGGCGGACGAGCGGGTTCTCTCTTATCTGCAGCAACGGACACTGCTGTCAATTGCCATCGATAATCCGAAGTATTCCGGCCTGCAGCAGGCCAGAGCGCTGTTCGGCTAGCGCACCACCTGGCTAACCCCGGCGTGTGGGCTCCGACGACTGCCTCGTTGCGGCTTTTTTTCCGGGAAAGTCCAGCCGGTGCGTTGTCTGGATTTTGTCGCGCACATTCGTCCGCGAGCCGCGCCTCGGCCGCAAACTCCGGCCAGCGCTGCACCGCCGCCTGCACTTCCCCGATGATCGTCGCGGCGCGGCCCCGCTTCATCAGCGCCGCTTTCGCGCACGCCTCGAAATCCTCCCGCGTGAAGCCGTCCCGTTTGCCGTTCAGCGTCATCTGGTGCGTGGCGGTCCAGGCGCCGGAGGGATTGTAGCTGTAGGTCACGTCGAAGGCCGGCGCGAGCGACCACTCGCCCTGCTTGTCCATCAGGAACGCGATGTTCTTCACGTGGTCGTCCTGATTGCGCGCCACGATGTTGAACACCATCCGCCGGAACTGCTCCTCCACCGCCGCCATCGGCAGCTGCAGCTGGCGGATCGTCAGCAGCGCCTGCTCGTAGGCGTAGGCGCCGGCCTGGTTGAAATCGAAATGCGCCAGCGCGCAGAGCGACTGCATGTGCAGCTTCTCCCCGCCCGCCAGCCGGTCGAAGCGCCGCGTCATGAAATGCCGCCGGCCGTTTTCCTCCAGCAGCCGGCACTCGCTCATCGCGATGCCCGCCGCCTTCGCCATCAGGTGATAGGCATACTCGATGGCGCCGTAGCCCTTCGGGTCTTCCAGTTCCTTGTCCTTGTTGCCCGCCACGCCGTCGAATTTCAGCAGCCAGTACTCGAAACCCTCGCCCGCCGCGATCTGCCCGGAGCGCACCTCGTTCGTCGCGCGATTCCACGCGATCACCGCCTTGGCCCGCGCGCCGCCGGCGGAGGTGCCCACGCGCAGGATGTCGCGCAGCGCCTTCTCCTTGCCCGCCTCGTGAAAATGCCCCTGCAAATTGCCGCGATGCGTCAGCACCTCGCCCGCCAGCCGCACCAGCGCGTCGATCTCGATCTTCGTCGCCTTGCGCGGCTTCGGCCCCAGCACCGGCGCAAACTCCAGCGCCCCCATGCCGCGCGTGCCGGTGTAGCAAAGGCGCTCCACCGCGTTGAAACTCTCCGGCGTGCGGCCCTGCGTGGCCAGCCACGCATCGATCAGCGCGTTGCCGAATTTGTCCGGCAGCGAATCCGCCAGCAGGCCCGGCAGACCGTGGAAGGTATGTGCGCGGCAGCGCCGGGAATTCATACACCCGCTCGCTCAACGGCATCGTCAGCGGCGAAAGCTCGATGCCGCTGCGCGCGAACTCCGGGTCGTATTGAAACGCCGCCACGTCGCGCCCCTTCGTCGAGCGACACCGCGCCGATCGTCCGGCCCCACAGCTGGACCTTCGCGATCATGCCGGCTCACCCCAGGTCCATTTCTTCGGCTGTCCCCGCCGCCGCCTTTTTGCCGCTGGCCCGCTGCCGCTTCCGGCCCTGCTGTTTCAGTTGCGCCATCGGGCTCACCGCCGGCTCCGGGATAAACGCGTCGAGATGCTCCACCAGGCCGAGCACCCGGCACACGCGGATGAATCCGGACAACTGCGTCGCCGCCGCGCCCAGTTCCAGCCGCTGCACCGTGCTTTTTGAAACGCCAGCCTGTTCAGCCAGATCGAACTGCGTGAGATTCCGCTCCAATCTGGCTGCGGCCAACCGCTTCCCTAATTCCTCAAGGATGGCCTCGTCTGTCGAGTGTATTGTTATCTTCATAGTGCATCAAATATGATGTTTTAATGATAAAAAGTCAATCAATGCATCACAAAAGAATCTTTAATATATTTCGAGGTTTATGTGTTCTTTAATCGCGAGGATCGCTGCCTCAATGGCACATTGATTTCGAGGCTGGAGAGCAAATGCTCAAGGTTTAAGACGCCCAATACCGCGACCATGTTGTGGAATGTTGACTGACCACGGATCTCGATTCTCTGGATAGTCCTCAGGCCTACCCCCGCGAGATTTGCCACCTCTGCCTGTGAGAGATTTAGCTCAAGCCGCCTTGCGCGGATCTTGTTTGAGAATGCCTCGACTATGAGGTGCGTTTCATCAATCGGATTTTTCTCGCGTTCCCCGATAAAAGGAATCGTTTGAAAATCATTGATGCGGGAGACAGCTTGAGCAATACAGACAGTATCATTGAATAGTCTGTGAGAGAAAAATTCCGTGCCTCCGTCCTGCGGCATAATGACACGCATTCCTTCGCATGCTTTATGCAGAATTGATTCTAATCCAAATGCCTTATCCGCGGTCTTGCAGTCTACGATAAGTATTTGGCTTGTGTTGAAGTCGTAGTAGCGAAGCAATTGGCTCAGGCGAGAGGATGGCGCGATCGCCTTGCCTACTTTGAAGGCCGAGCGATCAGAAAGAGGCGCAATATAGACAAAAGCCATCAGCGTTACGGTTGCACACACAAACAGTTTACGAAGCCGGTTTCGAAGACCAGGTTGGCGAAAGTGTCGATTTTCGTCGTCCTTGCCATGGGGTTCCTCAGGGTATTGTGCGATTGAGTAGTCAGTGGTTCAGGCGCTAGATCCTATAGGAGTATAACTACCAAAATTCCCTCTCGTGAACATCAAAAGTCACCACGCGACGTAGATTCCAGGCTGGTACCTGACCACGCATACCATTAAATATACTGGCCGTAAGCTATTTTAAACCCACTCAGCACACAGCAGCTCCGCCTGCGCCAGCACCGTCTTTACCGCCTCCTCCTGTAAATCCGAGGCGATTCACCTTCTCGGCCTTGTATTCGTCGGGGTCCTCGGGGTTCGCGCCGGCGTAGTCGCCCTAGCCGGCGAGGAGCTTGGCGCGGTGTTCCTCGAAGGTGTCGGAGATGTATTTGAGGAAGATCAGGCCGAGGACGACGTGCTTGTATTCCGCCGCGTCCATGTTGTTGCGCAGCTTGTCGGCGGTGAGCCAGAGCTTGGCCTCGAAGCCGAGGTTGGCGGAAGAATCGGCTTTTTTGGTCCTTGCCATGGGGCTCCTTGTTATTGCATTGGCCTGAGCGGCGCGGGCGCCTGATTTGCCGGAAGTATAAGTACCATGAAAGCGCCTTGCGGGGAATCAAAAGGGGGCTGCGCCCAAGGTTTTACAGGCCGGGTTGCTACCTCCCGCATGCCATTGAATATACTCGCCAATGCCATTCGCCAGAGAAATCGAGCTGCTGAAACTGCTGGCGGCGGGAGAGCGCCAGCAGGTGGCGTCCTGCGTGCTGTCCCGCGAGGTCGATTTTCAGGCGCTGGCTGATTTTCTCGAAGGCCAGCAGTTGGGCCTGTACTTCGCCCACCAGTTGGAGGTATTGCAGCTCATCAAGCTGTTCCCGGCCGGCTTCCGGGAAAAACTGCACTGGCAGCGCGATGCCCAGGACGGGAAGCGGGCGGCGCTGGTGGCGGCGCTGGAGTCGCTGCATGGCGAGTTTGCCAGGGCGGGCGTGGACTTTATCCTCACCAAGGGCCTGCACCTCGCCGACCAGTACTGGGGCGGCGTCGAGAACCGCTTCACCTGGGACCTGGATTTACTGGTCGAGCCTGAACACCTGCACGGTGCCGTGCGCGCTTTACAGCAGGCGGGTTACCAAACCGCACATGCCAGTGTGCTGGCCCCGCGCCTGTTGCGCCGCTTCAGTCATGCGCAGGAGTTTACCGGGCAGGGTGTGGCGGTGGATTTGCACTGGATATTTCGCCCGCGGCCGGGGCACCGCGTGGATTATGCCGCGATCTGGCGGCGCCGTGGCACCTGGGTGTTCAACGGTGTGCGGTACCCGGTCCTCAGCGGCGAGGATACCCTGTTGATGCTGCTGCTGGGTATCGCCGAGGATGTGGAGCGGGCCGAGCCCAACTACCGCAAATTCTGGGATATTTACCTGATGCTCCGCGCTGATGTGGTCGCTGACTGGGACGCGTTTTTTCAGGCGGCGCAGCAGCAGGGTGTGGAACGAATAGTGGTCGCCATGCTGGCGCTCACCTGCCATGCGCTGCGTTGTGGTGATGCGTTTCCCGCCTTGCAGCGGGCCCTGGATCACTGGTCGCAGGCTGTGCCCTGTTCCGCGCCGGAGTTGCAGGCGCTGCTGGAGCGCCGCCCCAGGCATCCGGCCAATCGCCTGTGGGTGGCCCGGCTGCAGCCGGTGTCGACCGCTTACTACCTCGCCTGGTGGACACTCACCGCGCCGATGCGGTATCTTGTCTGGCGCTGGTAGGTGACGTGCTACCGACTCCCCAATACGCAAAGATTCGCTCCATGCCAAGCCCACTTATCAGTGTCATTATCCCCGCCTACAACAATGGACAGTACCTCCTCGAGGCCATCCAGAGTGTGCTGGCGCAGGACTATCCCAATATCGAGCTGATCGTTATCGATGATGGCTCCACGGATGATACAAGGCAGCTGCTTGATGCTTGCGCGGACAGCCTGACCTGGCAGTACCAGGAGAATGCGGGTATTGCCGGCGCGCGCAACGCCGGTTATCGGCTCGCAAGGGGCGATTTCATCGCGTTCCTGGACGCCGACGATGTGTATACGCCGGGGCGTTTGCGCCTGCAAATGTCCGCCTTTGATGACGAGCCGGCGCTGGATTGTGTGCAGGGCCATATGCAGCAGTTTGTCAGCCCGGAGTTGCCGGTGGACTTCGCGCAGGGCATTCGGGGGCAGACGGCCGCGGTGATCCCCGCCCCCCTGGCGAGTACCACCCTGATCAGGCGCACCGCTTACGACCGGGTCGGGCCGTGGGACCAGGCACTGAAGTGGGTGTCGACATGGATTGGTACGCGCGGATGCAAGAGAGCGGTCTGCACTACCGCATGCTGGCGCAGGTGTTGTTGCGCCGGCGTATCCACCGCACCAATACCAACCTGCGCTGCGCCGGCGAGCAGTCAGAGCGCTTGTACATTTTGAAAAACATGCTGGACCGCCGCCGCGCCTTGCAGGCGTCGGCGGATCACACTCAGGGAGCAACAGGACAGTGAGTCAATTTTACCGCGTCAACTCGCAGGACATCATGCACGAAACCATCGACGGTGAGGTGGTCATCGTCAACCTGGACAGTGGCGCCTACTACGCATTCGATGGCAGCGGTGAGTATATCTGGGACCGGCTGAGCCAGGACGGCGCCAGTCAGGAACAGCTGGTTGTGGAACTCGAGCCGCGCTTTCATGCCCCTGTCCAGGAAATCAGCGCGGCGGTGGAGAGCTTTCTCGCACAGTTATTGGACGAGGCACTGATCGTGGTGGCCGAGGACGCCGCCGCATTCGCCCCTGCCGCAGCCATGGAAGAGCCCGCGGCCGAATTCGTGGCGCCGCAGTTGAACAAGTACACCGATATGGAAGCCCTGCTATTGGCCGACCCCATCCATGAAGTGGAGCCCGACGGCTGGCCCAACGTGAAGTAACGGGTCTCTTCCGGTTTATCGCAAGTCGCATCTGGAGTAGTCGTGCATTCTGCAGCATCGGACGATCAACTGGCTTTCGCGCAATCCGCCCGTGAAGGGTTTCGCCGCGCGAGCGCAGCCAGCGGCATTATCGAGCGCTATTACCGTATCGCGCAGTGTACAGTCTTACTGCGCTTTGCGGGTCCGGCGCTGCTTGAACCGATCACGCCGGCGCTGGAACACCTGCGTATGGCGGAGGCGGCTGCGCCGGACCTCACCATCGACCTGTTTGATGCGACCTCCACGGCAACCCCCTTGCCCTTTCTGCTCGGCCGCTTCGTCGAGCTGGTGCGCCTGCGCTGGTGGGAGCAGCTCGGCAACCGGCGCGAAATCGACGGCATGAATGGCGAGCGCATCCGCAGCGTCTTTCATCTGGGCCCCGATATACTCAGCGTACTGGACCAGGACGAAAACCACGCCGTGTACTGGGTGGAAAACGCCGCAGATATTCCCTATTACGAAACCGGCTATCCGCTGACCGTGCTGCTGAACTGGTGGTTCGGCAGGCGCAACCGGTTTTTTGTGCATGCCGCCTGCTTTGGCACGCAGGATGGATCGGTACTGCTGACGGGCAAGGGCGGCAGCGGCAAGTCCACTACCACGCTGGCCTGCCTGGACTCCGGACTCGCGCTGAGCGGCGATGATTATTGTGTCATCGACCCCGAGCAATTGCTGGCCTACAGCGTCTACAACACCATAAAGCTGAAGGGCTCCCAGGATGTGGTGCGCTTTGCCCACCTGAAATCCTGTATCGAAAATCTCGAACGGATTGATGATGCGGAAAACGGGGAGAAGGCGATGATCTTCCTGCAGCGTTTCTTTCCCGAGCAGTTACTGCCGAGGAGTGCGTTGCGCGCCATCCTGGTGCTGCGCGTGGCGGACCAGGAGGAAACGGTGATTACGCCGGCCTCGGCCAGTCATGTGTTCAAGGCCATCATGCCCAGCACCCTGTTTCAGTTGCCGGCAACGTGTAGGGAGAATTCTGCGCGATGGCCAACCTGGTGCGGGCACTGCCTTCCTACGAGATAGCGCTGGGCCGCGACATTGCTGCCATTCCCGGCGTGATTCGAAAGTTTCTGCAGGGGCAGGAGCGGAATCGTTGATCCGGCGCTGGCGCCATGCCCTCTGGCGGCGCTGGCTGGATCGAATCCGGCGCGGGGGCCCGCGCACCGGCCGGACACGACTCACACACCATGCACTTGCGGCGCTTGCCCGCATCCCGTTCATGGCTGTTTCGGCCAACCATTGTTTGGGCGAGGTCCATGCTGCTGCTGGCGATCAACAGGAAGCGGTGCGTTATTACGACCGTGCGCTTGCCAGCGGCAGGCTGCGCGACCCAACCCTCTACCATCACCGGGGCATTGCGCTGGCCGCGCTGGGGCGCTATCCGGAAGCGGAGGCGAGCTTGCTGCAAGCGGTTGAGCGCAAGCCCTGGGCCTGGTGGTCGTACAAGGCTCTTGGTGAGCTGATGCTGCAGCAAGGCCGGTTGCCAGAGGCGGAACCATTTTTTCAAAGAACCATAGGGTTAAATAATGCCGACCCCTGGTCGTATTTCCATCTCTTTGAAGCACAGCGGTCCAGGCTTGGACAGGACGTGGCGCTTACCACATGGATGGATGCGGTACTGGCGGCGCCAGTGATGCCGGAATTACCCATGCGTCCTGATCTGTGGTGGACAGATCAAGCGCGCTATGGGGCTGAGCAGCTGGAGAAGATGCGCCGGGTGGTAGCTCGTTACCCCGGCTCGGAGGAGGCCGGGCTGCTGATAATCAGTATGAACAATTACCTGGGCCAGGTGCGGGAGGCAGCTGAGCAACTCTCAAAGCGCATGAGGCGAGCCTGGCAGCGCGGTTACAATACTGTCGACGCTGCAGGTGTGCCCGGCAAGGATCCCGAGTTCATGATTATCGGGACAGCCAAGGGGGGCTCTACCGCGTTATATGACTACCTTATCGATCACCCGCTGATTTGTCCCGCAGTGGTGAAGGAAGTGAATTTCTGGAGCCGGTACTACAGTTATGGCTACCAATGGTATCGTTCCTGCTTTATGCCGATACCCGTCACAGCCCCGCACATTACTGGTGAGGGCAGTATCCACAGTTTTTGGCACCAGGAGGTTCCACCCAGGTTGGCCGCCTTCCGCAAGGATATGAAACTGCTGTTGATCGTCAGGGATCCGGTGGCGCGCGCCTACTCGGATTACCATATGCGCAGGCGTCATGGTGAGGAAATGCTTAAATGGGAAGAGCGCATTGCGCAGGAGCTGGACACGTTTCCGCAGTGCCCGCTGGAGCCCGACGAGTTGCCCCGGTTTTACAATGATGAGAGTTTACTGGTAAGCGGTACCGTGCTGCCATTCCTGAAAAGATGGCTGCAGTATTTCCCCGCGGAGCAATTCCTGATCCTGCGTAATGAAGATCTGTCCAGGGATGTATCGGGGACTGTAAATAGCGCCTATAAATTCCTTGGCCTGCCGCCGCATCAGCTTACCTCCACTGCGCGCAGCAATGTCGGCAGTTACCCGCCGCTGTCCCCCGAACTTGAACTGCGGCTGCGACAGTGGTATCAACCGCACCAGCGCGCATTAGCGGAATTTCTGGCCACGGAGATGGCATGAACCAGATCGACGACATCAAATGGTTTGAGCGCACAGTGGATCGGCGCGCGCGCGGGCATCACGCCATGGGCTTGGGCTGGATAAAACGCGATCGCTTGCAAAACGCGCTCGAGTGTTTTTACCGGGCGATTGCGGTAGACCCGCTGTATATCAACCCGTTTTTGGAAATCGGCAGTATCTACTTTCAATTGTCCCGGTGGAGTGACCTGCTGGATCACTGTCGAGCGGGATTGCACCGGTTTTCACCTATCGCCCAGGTGCACAAGATGATGATCACGGCGTACGAGGCGCTGGACTCGCTGGACGCCGCGTTTGCCCACTACGACCTGCGCCGCATAGACCAGCGCGACTCGGCTATCGCCGCCGATGAAATCCTGTGTTGCGTGACCTTGCGCAATGAAAACCAGCGCCTCCCGTATTTTCTGGAATACTACCGCACACTGGGTGTCGATCGCTTCCTGATGGTTGACAACGACTCGACGGACGGCGGTCGCGAGTTTTTGCTACAACAAGAAGACGTGCTGCTGTGGCATTCGTGCCTGCCATTTACAGAGGCCAATTTTGGTTCTTCCTGGTTCGAGTTGCTGCTGCGCCGCTACGGTGTCGGCCACTGGTGCCTGACGGTGGATACGGATGAGTTCCTGGTGTATCGGGATGCGCCAGCCAAAAACCTTAAGGAACTGTGCCGGGAGATGGACCGGCAGGACCTGCGCGCAATGACCGGGCAGTTACTGGATATGTACAGCGCCGGTCCGGTCAGCGAGGCGCGGTATCGCCCGGGACAGGATCCGCTGCAGGTCTGTCCCTTCTTCGACCGTGAAAGCTATCACCGCCGCTATGAAATGGGCGGGCAGTATCGCAACCAGCGCCTGCTGTTCGGCGGGCCGCGCCAGCGTGTGTTTCCGGCCAGGAACGATTACCTGCTGAGCAAAGTGGCGCTGTTGAAATACCAGCCCTTTGTGGTGCTGGACGGCGGCCAGCATCTGACCAATATTCCCGCGGCCAACCTGTTGCACAACCAGATGGTCTTACTGCATTTCAAATTCTTCTCTTCCATGCTGCACTACGCCCACTCGGAAGCCCGGCGCGAGATTCACGCCATGGCGGGACAACAGTACAAGGCCTACGACCAGGGCTTTAAACGTGATGCTGCGCTGACGCTGTACGACCCTGCGCTGTCTGTCAGGTACGAAGGCGTTGCGCAGCTGCAGGCGCTGGGGATTATCGATCCGCCGCTTCCCGCGCCACCGCTGCCGGTTTTCCCGCCGGTCGCGCCACTGCCTCCGGCTGACGATGCGCGGCCGTTCTGGTCGGTGATGATCACGGTGTATCGGCGCACGGACACGCTGCAGCGTGTATTGGAGAGCGTGCTGGCTCAGGCGACCGCTGCCATGCAGATTGAGGTTGTCTGTGACGGGGCCGATGCGGCGCGGCAGCGCGAGCTTCAGGCGCTGGTTGCAGAGATCGGTGGTGATGCTGTCGGCTTTTACGCATGCGGGGAACACTTGGGCCATCCCCATATTTTCAATCTCGCGATTGCGCGCGCCCGCGGGCAGTGGGTGCATATCCTGCACGACGATGACTGGGTGGAACCCGGGTTTTACCAGGCCCTGGAGGAGCAGATCGCCGCGGCCCCGCAGGCGGGGGCGGCCTTTACCCAGCACCGGATTGTGGAATCTTCCGGTGGCGAGGACAGCCACTGGAACTCATGGCTGGAAGCCAGCCGGCCGGGCATTCTCGAAGAGTGGATGCAGCGCATCGTGCTGGAGTGTCGCGTGCAGTTTTCAGCGATGACCGTCAAGCGGCAGACCTATGAGACGCTGGGCGGTTTCTGTGCCGAGGCCTTGTCCACCATGGACTGGGAAATGTGGAAACGCATCGCCGTGCACTATCCCGTAATCTTTGTGCCGGAGGTACTGGTCGGTATTGGCCGCGATGCGTCTGCGGAGACATCACGACTGATCCGCTCCGGGGAGCAGGTACTGCACGGCTTGGCGACCATCGCTATTACCGAGCGCTATCTGCCAACAGACAAGGCGCAACCGTGGAGTCACAAGGCCCGGGAGCAGTTGGCGGCCTATGCCCTCAACGTGGCGCGGCGTTACCTGGAGAAAGAGGATACGGCAGCGGCGCTGGCCAATCTGCAGGCGGCGGTGCAGTGCAGCGATTCGCCACGCGCCCAGCGGATTCTCAGGCAGGTGCTGTTGGGAAGAAACGATGAGTTTAACGCCTGAACAGAAAGAGGCCCGCGGCGCGCTGCTGCTGGGTCGCGGCTGGTTTGAAAAAGGGCGTGATGATCGCGCGCTGCCGCACCTGCAAAAGGCCATAGCGCTGTGGCCTGAGCAGCCCCAGGCGTACCGCTACCTCGCGTATATGCAACTCAGGGCGCAGGCATACCCCGCCGCGCTGGCTGCGATGCGCGAGGCGAGTGCGCGCAACCCGGGTGATGCGCTGTTGCAGTGGGAAGTACAGCAATTGCAGGCGCTGGCCCGAGAGACCCCGGCCCCGGGCTGGTGAGCAATGCGGCGGGCAAACTGCGTTTCCGGCAGCGTTACGAGCGCACACACCACCGCAGCGGCTGGCGCTACGCGGTCAATGCGCTCTATCCCCTGCACAATGACAATGCCGTGCGCTTTGAAGATTTCCTCGAGGATCCGTTCGCCTGGCAGCACCGGCACTGCGGTATCCGCAGCGGAGCGAGTATCCTGCAGGCGCTTATGAGCCAGGATCACAACGCGCCGCTCAACTCAGAGGAAACAGGCATACTACCTATCGTCGAGCCCTGGACCGGAATTTTGCACAACCCGCCGCACATGCCGGCGGGCTTTCATCCGCAGGAGACACCCCAGGTGATCATGGGCAAGGCAGTGTGGCGGCAAAGTCTGCAGAGCTGCGTGGGACTCTTCACGCTGTCGGAGTATTGCGCACAATGGTTGCGCGATGCCACCGGCAAGCCGGTATCCTCGCTGATTCATCCCACCGAGATACCCGATACACTGTTCGACTTCGACGCCTTTCTGGATAACGAAAGTAAGCAAATTGTGCAGGTGGGTTGGTGGTTGCGTCGGTTGAGCGCCATCTACGCCTTGCCGGTAGCAGCGGATAACGCCCTGGGTTTTGGCAAGCTGCGACTGGTGCCGGAATTTATCCCGCACGCCGACCAGTACCTGAAGAACCTGATGGCCAGTGAAGCACGGGAGCCGGCGGCAGGAGCGCAGGCGGCGCTGGACAATACCCGGGAATGCCACCACCTGCCGGATGAGGAGTACGACCTGCTGCTGTCGCGCAATATTGTTTTTATCCAGCTCTACGACGCGAGCGCCAATAACACGGTGATAGAGTGTATTGCCCGCGGCACGCCACTGCTGGTCAATCCGCTGCCCGCGGTCAGGGAATACCTGGGCCAGGATTACCCGCTGTACTACGACACCTTGCAGCAGGCGGCGGAAAAAGTGCTTGATGTGCAGCGGCTGCGCGCGGCCCACCAGCACCTGCTGGACAATCCCCGGCGCCAGTTATTGGGAGGCGACACGTTCAGGCAGCAGATGGTCGACAGCGAGGTGTACGGCTTACTGTGAAACACCTGCTGATCTATTCCGATTGTGCCGGCATGCACGGGGCCGAGCAGGTCAATCACAGTCTCGCCATGGGCTTGCGGGCTGCTGGCTATCGCGTTTCCTTCGCCCAGCCCCGCGCCGCTCATGCACTGATACGTGAACGCGAGGCGCAGGGCGTCACGCACCACTGGCTGCCGCAGGAGCAGTTGTATGACCTGGGTGCAGAGGCGCCCAGTCTGCGCGACGCCGGGCCTGCCAGGGCGATCCTCAGCCACGCAGTCCCCGACCTGGTGCTGTTCGCCGATGGGTGTCCGCTGTCCAGTCTCGCAGCCAAGGACTATTGTTGGCGACAGGGCATACCGTTCGCGGCGCTGGTGCACTGTGTCTTTGATGGCTGGCAGCGCGACTATGCCGCACATTTAGCTACACTGGCCGCGTGTTATCGGGCGGCGCTGGAGGTGATTGCGGTGTCCGGGGATAACCTGGCGCTGTTGCGCAGCGGTTTCGGACTGGCAGGCGACAAGGGACGTGTCATCTACAATGGCCGCCCGGATAAATATTTTGCCCCGGTCGACGGCGCGGAACGTGCGCAGTTGCGCAGCGACCTGGGCCTTGGCGCGGATAGCATCCTCTGCCTGAGCATCGGGCGCATGGAGTGGGTGAAGGGTTTTCAGTATCAACTTGAAGCCCTGCGGAAGATGTCGGGCTGCGCCTGCTGGCCCGCGCTGCACTTTCTGTGGATTGGCACCGGGACACAGCGGAAGCGGCTGGTGGGCCTGGCCCGGTTGTTGGCGCGCAACAGGATTACGCACTACGAGGAGCATCCGGATATTGCCCGGCTGATGGCCGCAGCGGATATGCTGGTGCATGCCGCGCAGTTCGAGGGCATGCCCCTGGTGATCCTGGAGGCCATGGCGCGGGGCCTGCCGGTGGTCGCCACCGGCGTGAGCGGCATTCCGGAGGCGCTGGGCGATACGGGCCTGTTACTCAATGCCCCCCACACAGCCACTGACCTGCCACAGGAAATTGCCGATGCGGTATGCTCGCTGGCAGCGGACGGGCAGGCGCGCGCGCGCCTGGGGCAGGCCGCCAGGCGTCGTGCGCAGGCGTTGTTTCGGGAAGACAGTATGTTGCAGCACTATCTGGATGTGATGGCACGCCTCACGGCGGGTGCCCGATGACGCGCAACTACCGGGCGCGGCTGGCGCGGCTGTGGGCTGACATTCGCTGGTCGTATCAGCAGGTCGCGATGGCCAGTCCGCGTCTGTTCCGCTTGTACTGGATCAATACGCTGGTGAGTACCGTGTTTCCGGCCGGTATCGCCCTGTCGGTGCGGGGCCTGGTCAATGCGGTCAGTGCCGGCCTGCAAGCAGGGCAGTTGGACAGTACCGTCACACTGCTGTGGCTGTCGCTGGGTTTTGCCATGACACTCGGCGCAGCTCTCAGCTTTTCCATCAACAGTTACCTGGGGCGGCGCTTTCAGCTGGAACTGCGGCCCCTGTTGAGTGAACATGATCCTGCAGCAACAGGGCCTGGCGTCCTACGCGCAATTCGAGCAGCAGTCCTATCGGGACAGCCTGGCCAGGGCGCAGGATGCGCCCGAGGTCGCAGTGGAACAGCTCTGCGCCTTCACCCTTGAGTTGGTCGCCAAGTTCGTCCAGGGGCTGTCACTGGTTGCGATTCTGGTGGTGATTGAGCCCCTGCTGTTCGCGTTGCTGCTGCCGCTGGGAATTCCCTATCTGGTATTTCAGTGGCGCATGTCGCGGCGCCAGTTCGACGAGGTCGACAAACTGATACGCAGCCAGCGCAGGATGGGGTACTACCGGGGCTTGCTGTCCAGCCTGGAGCAGTTCGGCGAGATCAAGGTGCTGGGCCTGGGCCCCGAGCTGCGCCGGCGCTATGTCGCTATCATGGCCGAATTCCGCGCGCTGATGTTGCGCAGCCACAACCTGGAGTTTGCCGGCAAGACGCTGTTCTCCCTGTTATCGATCGGCGCTGTCTACGCCGCCCTTGGGCTCGCGGCCTTTCATATCGTGAATGGGCGCTTGACTATCGGTGACCTGGCCATCTTCGGAAGCGCCGCCGGCCAGCTGCGTTCGCTCGTGGAACACGGCGTGAAACTGATTGCCAGCAGCCGCTGGCAACTGTTGCATGTGCGGCGGCTGCGCGAATTTCTGGCTATTCCGATAGCGCCGCGGCTGGCCGCAAGCAGCGGCCCGGCGGTGCTGGCGGGGGATATTGAATTTCGCGCTGTCAGTTTCGGCTATCCCGGCGCGCCTGCGAGCGTGATCCGGGGAATGAACCTTAACATTGCCGCGGGTGAAATGGTCGCCCTGGTGGGCCGCAACGGCGCTGGCAAGAGTACGGTGGCCAAGCTGCTGGCCGGCTTCTACCAGCCCGACTCCGGGGACATCCTTATTGGCGGAGTCAACAGCCGCACGTGGAACGAGGAAGCTTACGGCAAGGTGGTGTCCATGATACCCCAGCATTTCGGTCGCTACGCGGTCAGTGCCGCGGACAATATCGCGTTCGGGGATTGGCAGCGCTTGCAGGGCGACCGCGCAGAGGTAGAAGCCATTGCCCGCAGGGCGGGCGTGGACGAGATGATCCGCGCGATGCCCGCAGGCTATAACACCGTCCTGGGCAGGGATTTCAGTGATTACCAACTCTCCGGTGGACAGTGGCAGCAATTGGCGATTGCCCGGATGATGGCCCGGAACGCACCGGTGCTGGTGCTGGACGAACCCACCGCCAACCTGGACGTGGAGGCGGAATTCGAGCTGTTCCAGGGATTGAAGCGCCTCGCCAGCGGCCGCACCGCCCTGCTGATCTCCCATCGCTTTTCGTCAGTCAGCATGGCCGACCGGATTCTCGTGATCGATCAGGGCCAGATCATAGAGTCGGGAACGCATGAGCAATTAATGGCTGCGGCTGGCCATTACGCCAGTCTCTACCGGCTCGCCGCCAGGCAATTCGCCGGCCGATGAGCGACCCGGTGAGCCTGCAGGCACAGCTATTGCTGGCGGCATTTGCCCAACCGCACCGGGCTGTTCCCGCCTGGGCGCAGTGGCGGGCGGACTCGGGCTGGCAGCACCATCTGGATTTCGACGCCTACCTGCTGCTGCCGCGGGTCTACCATAATCTTGGCGGGCGCGGCGTGGACGACGCATTGTTCAGGCGGCTCAAGGGCGTCGTGAAACGCAACTGGGCGGCCAATGCTGCGACCCTGGCTGCGCTGGGACGTGTCGCGGGAGTACTGGATACGAGTTGCATTGTGGCGGTACTGCTGCCACCGTGTTCGCTGCTGCTGCGCGACCGCAGTACCGCCCTGGAACCTGCTACTCCGATCGCGTATCGGATGGCCCGCAAGGATGCCCAGGGTGTGATCCGCCTGCTGTGCGCTGCGGGTTGGGCTGTGTCGCCAACGGTGTGCCGCGCTGGAGTTTGCCAGGCTATATTGCTGCCACCAGCCGCATCCACCTGCGCCATCACGACGGAATGACGCTGGACCTGCAGTGGGCCGAAGCCCCGCGATCCGTCGATGGTGGAGAGGCTGCGCATGAGCTGCACGGCCGGGCGATGCGCAGTCTCGATACGGTGCAGAGCATCCGCTTTCTGCTCGGCGGGCCGGGCATGGGCAGTGACTTCTGCCGCCTGTCACGCGCCCTGTTGCTGCTGGAAAAGGCGCCGGAGCATGACGGCTGGCGCTGTCTCCTGGCGCAGTTGCAGCTGCGCGACAGTCCTTTTGTGGATACCGTTGCCAGCCTGTCGCCTGTCAGCGCGATATCAGGTGCCAGCGCTGGTGAGCGGGAGGCGGAACGCAGCGAGCCTGTGCAGGCCGGGATAACGGAAGCGTCCGCGATGACGTTTCGCGGACGCCTCGCGCGGCGCTGGCAGCGTTATCGCGGTGAACTGGGCGCTGCATTCTCCACTGGCCGGGCAATCGTGTACCTGCCGGGCTACCTGATGGGCAAATGGGATGTGCAACAGGTGAGCGAAATTCTCCCAAGATCGTTGCGCACACTCAGGTACTACTGGCGGCAGCGCGCGCACTGCTGGAAGAGGGCAGCACCGTTAATGCTGCACCATACTCGCCAGCGGGCAACGCGTGAACGCGTGCATCGCCACATGATGGAAATCGTTGTTTGAGAATCTTTGCCTATTGGGACCAGCCCGCGAGCATGCCTGCCTACCTGCAGCTCTGTATGGCCACATGGCAGGTTCACGGTGGCATCGATGAGGTTTGTCTGATTACGGATGCTAATTTGCATGACTGGATCCCCGACGGTGAAGTGAATCTGGTCGCTCTGCAGGACTATCCGGTAGCCCAGCGCAAGGATGCCATCGAAGTAGCGATTCTGGCCCATTATGGTGGTCTTTTTTTCGATATCGATACCATCTGCTGCGCTCCGCCTGTTGCTATTCAGCAGGCACTGGCCGACTGTGAGATTGCGCTCTATGGTTTTCATGTGGCGGTTGTGGGAGCCAGGCGAGGGTCAAAAGTCGCCAGGCGTTGGCACGAGTTGTTGCAACAGACGCTTGCGTTGCCGCGGGAGCAACTGCTATCCGCCACTGGATTGAGCTACACCGAGTTGGGCAACTATAGCTTCGAGTTGTTGCGTAACGAACTGGCCACCGGCAAGCGCGCGCTACCTGGTGAGTCTCCCACCAAAGCCGTCAGGTTGTTACGAAAATGGCAAAGATACCGGATGCTGAAATTCACCGGCCAGCACTACATCGCCCAGCTCGATCCGCGTAAAAGCGGCTTTATTGCCGAGTACGATTATCGCCGGCAGGATAAGCTGAACGCCCGCGAGCGGTATGAAAGCTTCTGGTTTGACCGGCATCTGCCGCTCAGCGCGGTGACCCGGCACGGCGGCGCACTGGTGGCGTTGCATCATAGCTGGACTCCGCCAGCGTATGCGGCGATGGGTTTTGCGGAGTTGGCCAACGACCAGTCTCTGCTATCCCGTTATCTTGCATCGCTACTCGGAGGCACGGGTGGCGTGGATATGGGGATATTCAACACGGGTAAAGCATAAAGGGTTGATGATTGATGCATGGCGTCGCGCATTCACTGTATGGCTTGTGGCAAAGTTTCTGGCAGCCTGTCAGGCGCTTCATCGCAGCCAGTGCGTATCTCTATCGGGTAAGGAACGATCCCGAACTGCGGCTGGTGTCCCGCTGTTATATACATTGGCTGCCACTCAATGTGTTCTCGGAGCCTGTGCAGTGGTTGCGCCAACTACTGGGTACCCGCCATCGCTACCGCATTGGCAACCAACGGCCCTACGATATTTACGTCCCCCACCTGGATGCGCATCCCTTTCCGATTTCGCCGGCCACCTGTGAGCTGCTGGAATCCCGCTGGCGGGACATCCATGCCGAATATCTGATTACCCGTGGTTGATATGGTGACTTTTTCGTCGTTGGTGCCCGGCACCAGGCTGCGGCCGCATTTCGGCACGACTAACATCAAGCTGCGTCACCAGCTGTGCCTGGAATCGGCTGACGGTGCACGGATCCGGGTTGGCGGTGAGTGGTGCAGCTGGCAGGAGGGTAAGTGCCTGGTGATAGACGATTCGTTTGAGCACGAAGTTGTGCACAGCGGAGAACGGCGCAGGGTGGTGCTATTGGTGGACTGCTGGCACCCGACCTGTCGCCCAGGGAGCGGGAATTTCTCATGGTACTGCATCGGTGCTTGAAGTAGTTGGACCCCGGATATATTATTCCCGCGACATTTAGCCGACATAGCTCAGCTGGTAGAGCAACGCATTCGTAATGCGTAGGTCCGGCGTTCGACTCGCCGTGTCGGCACCAACATCTGCAGTAACCACCCGGTCTACGTTCCCGAGACAGGGTGTAACCAGTGATTGACTGAATGAAACGGACGCACTCCACTAGGCTCCCGACGCCTCGCGGGGTCGAATCATGACGGAGTGCGGTCCCGAGACCGCAGTGGTTGTTTGTTCTCTCTCTGGCATGGGGCCACACTGCCATAGCACGCCACCCGTCGGTGCGGTCCTGCGGGCGCTCTACGTGCATCGACTCTGGATCTACTCACGGGCGCAGGTAGCGTTCGAGCGTGATGCCGCGAAACTGGAAGGCCTCTTCATGTCGCCACCCTGCAGACTTCAGCATGGCCCGCGAGGCAACATCGCTCCCGTCCTCCTCGCAATGCGAGTCCACCAACCAGAGCTGCTTTGAATCGGCAACTGAAAGCTCTGTACCGAGTGCAGCGGGGACATCGGCGCCGGTTTCTTTCCACTCAAGCCAACGGTTGCGCCAGGGGTTAAAAGAACTGAACGTTGTTGTTAGCAGAGTGTTTTTTCTCATTGCGAAGACCTGCCAAGTGGTAGCCTGTCCGAGCACGGCGTTGGCCAGCGGATCGGCCTGATGGGCCTGACAAAACAATAGTATGTCGGCAGTCCGGGCATAGTTTTGTAGCGTACTTGCCGCTGAGCCCCAGTTTTCGTTTTCTGCTGCGTTGGACTGTGAGTAATGCACCATGCCTAGCGCTGACACGACAATAATGAATCCAAAGCTCAACCAGTAGAGCGCCCTGGGCAGCGCAGCGATCCCGATACCGACGAGGACTGAACTGAACACAGTTCCCCAGAGAATTGTCCTGGCCATGTAAACAGGCGTGGATACAAAACCATACAACCAAACGCCGAGCGACGAAGCCAGCAGCGCGAACAGCAGCAACGCCCAGTGGGACGAGTTCTTGTACATATGAACGAGACCAAACAGACCGAGCACCAGCAGCACCATGAATAAAGGCAGCTCAAGTGGTGCACCATAACGAAAACCATGAACGGCGATAAAGGTTCGGGCAGCCTTCGCCGCGTCTGCTTGCTGGAGCCAATTGAACATGCCCGACGAGGAGATATCTATCGTTGCCGCGAACCAGGGTAACCAGGAGAGGAGTACCAACGCATTAGTGATTATCCAGAACGATGCAAGGCGGAGCGACTTTCCGCCCAGGGTTGACCAGTGCAGCACGAAATACGCATTGGCAGCCAGCCAAAAGAATACCGCAGTGTTGTGTGAATACAGTGCCGCTAACAGAGACACGGCATAAAGCATCCCGCCGCGGCGGAGAAAGGAGGGAAGGGACAACTGCGCGGTGTCATTCGCGGCGCGCGACAACTGGATAAGGCCAAGTGCCGAAAGGCTGACGCACAGGCTCACCAGCGCATAGGCGCGGGCTTCCTGGCTGTATTCAACGTTGGACCATGAGAGTGCGATGAGCAATGCTGCCGGAACAGCGGCACGCGGCCCTGCAAGGCTCTGGCCAATTGCGTACACCACCCCCACCGTGAGTGTTCCAAAAATCGCACTTGGCAACCGTAGCAGAAACTCGCCTTGGCCAAGATTCAGCATCAGTCGCTCGATCGTATAGAACAGCGGCGGCGATGGATCATACGCACTGATCCAGAGAACGTCCCAGGGCATCTGGGCAATTTTCACCGTCGCGAGCTCGTCCAGCCACAGTGCTGCATCGCCAAGGTTGAGAAAGCGCACCGTCGCCGCGAGCGCCAATATGAACAAGATGCGTATAAACAACATACCGACCAGTTGGTTCGCTTTTATCCTGACTATGCTCGCGTTCGGTGAGAGCCGTGTGGCGCTTTTTGGGCAGGCACTTCGGTGCAGTTAAAGTGTATAGCGTTATGCACTCTATCAGGGTTTCCGGCAAGTATCAGCTGATCAGCCTGCTACATTGTTTGCACATCTGCTAGCCCACCAGATCCCAGTGCGGGTTACGTCCCAGGTGGCTCTCCAGTAAATCCAGGAACATGACGACCTTGGACGACAGGTGGCGGTGGCGCGGGTACAGGGCGGTCACCTGCAGTGGCGCCGGGGCATACTCCGTGAGCACAGTGCGCAGCTCTCCGCTTTGCAACCAGGCACCGACAATAAACGTGGGTAACAGGGCGATGCCCTGGTGGCGCAAGGCCGCCTGTGCCAGCACTTCACCGTTGTTCGACCACATGGCGCAGTTGATCGGTACCGAGATGTCCTGTCCCGCGCGCGTCAGCAGCCAGCGCACACCGGATTCCTGGTAGCCGTAGTGCAGGCAGCGGTGCTGCAGCAGGTCTTCCGGCGCGGTGGGTTCAGCGTTGGCCGCAAGGTAGGTGCTGGAGGCGCAGAGCACCAGGCGCGCCGGGCAGACCTCCCGTGTGACCAGGCTGGTAAACGTGCGCGGGGCACTGATGCGGATGGAGATATCGAAGCCCTCTTCAATCGGGTCCACGAAGCGGTCGTTGAGGGCCAGCTCCACATGCACATCAGGGTAGCGCGCCATGAACTCGCCCATGAGCGGCGCCAGTTGCAGGGTGCCGAAGGACATCGGGGCGTTGATGCGCAGTGCGCCGCGGGGTTCGTCGTGCAGTTCCGTCACCTGCGCGATGGCGGCATCTGTTTCCTCCAGTATCTGCACACAGCGCAGGTAGAAGGCCTGTCCGGTCTCTGTGGTCGAGACCTGGCGCGTGCTGCGCCGCAGCAACTGGGTGCCGAGCGTATCTTCCAGCTTGAGCACGTGCTTGTGCACCACTGAGCGGGCCAGGCCCATGTCGCGGGCCGCCGCCGCAAAACCGCCGGCCTCCACAACCCGGGTGAAAGCCCGCATGCCGTCGAAGAGATTCATGAGATTGTCTCCAAATTGCTTACATAATGTAATCAATATGACTAATTGTTTCCATTATGGCAACAATGGATACTGAGCTGACGGCAATTAACAGGCACAGGAGGCCAGCGATGCAAACAGTACGACACAGCAACGAGCGCGGCGCCGCCAATTTTGGCTGGCTGGACAGCCGCCACACCTTCTCTTTCGGTCATTACCACGACCCGCGCTTCATGGGGTTTGGCCCCTTGCGTGTGATCAATGAAGACCACGTGCAGCCGGCGCGCGGTTTCGATACCCACGGACACCGCGACATGGAAATCATTTCCTATGTGATCAGCGGCGCCCTGCGCCATGAAGACAGCATGGGCAACGTCTCCGTCATTCGTCCCGGCGACGTGCAGCGCATGACGGCGGGAACCGGGGTCAGGCACAGCGAGTACAACGCCTCCGACGAAGAGGATGCGCACTTCCTGCAAATCTGGATCGAGCCCGAGGCGCTGAACCTGCCGCCCGGCTATGAACAGAAGGCGTTCAGCGCGGCCGAAAAAACCAACCGCTTGCGCCTGGTGGTGTCGCGCGATGGGCGCGATGGTTCGGTCAGCATCCATCGGGATGCGGATATCCATGCCGGCCTGCTGGAGAGCGGCGTGAGTCTCACCCATGAATTCGCAGCGGGCCGACTCGGCTGGCTGCAGGTGGTGCGCGGTACGCTCACTGCCAATGGCCTGTCCCTGCAGGCGGGCGATGGCCTGTCCCTGCGCGACACGCCCACACTGGAATTACAGGCCACTTCGGAATCCGAAGTGCTTTTGTTCGATATGGGCTGATAACTTTTTACTACACGCAATGGAGAAACACATGAGCAGAGCAGCAAAAACCGATTACCCGATCCACGAGTTGTTCATCAATCGCCACAGTCCCTACGCGTTCGACCCGGCGCGACCGGTGGACGCCGCGACCGTGCATGCCCTGTTCGAGGCGGCGCGCTGGACCATGTCCTCCTATAACGCGCAGCCGTGGCGCTACATCGTCGGCATCCGGGACGACGGCACCACGACCTGGCAAAAAGTGCACGACTGCCTGGTGGAGGGTAACCAGCCGTGGGCCAAAAACGCGCCGGTACTGGTGCTGGGTCTGGTCAAAACGACCTTCGCCCACAACGGCAAACCCAACAGCGCCGCCGAACACGACCTCGGCGCGGCCTCGGCCTTCCTGACGCTGGAAGCGGTGTCGCGCGGACTGTGTGTGCACCAGATGATCGGCATCGATCCGGACAAGGTCATCGCGACCTTTGCGCCGGGCCCGGACATCAAACCCCTGACGGCGCTGGCGATAGGCTATCAGGGCAAGGCTGAGCATATTCCCGAGGCTTATGCGGCGCGCGACCGGAACCCGCGACAACGCCTGGCGCAGAGCGAGATTCTGCTGTAGTTCGCGGGTCGTTCGCGACTCAAGTTCGCGTTAGGTGCTGACGCCCTTCGGCGCTTTGCGATCCATAAAGCCAAACATATAACCGGCTATGCGCCGCTTCTGTATCTCCTCGGTACCCTCGGTGATGCGGTAGCGGCGGTGGTGGCGGTAGATGTGCTCGAACGGGGCGTGGCGCGAGTAGCCCAGGCCGCCGTGCACCTGCATGGCCTGGTCGGCGGCGTCGCAGCACAGTTTGTTGGCGACAAAATTGCACATGGAGATTTTGTCCGACACGGAAAATGCGCCGTAGGTATCCATCTGCCAGGCTGTCTTGTGGATCAGCGCGCGCAGCATTTCCGCCTGCGTCTGTAGTTCGACCAGCGGAAACTGGATGCCCTGGTTGCTGGACAGCGGTTTGCCGAAGGGCGCGCGCTTGAGCGCATATTGCACCGATTCATTGATGCAGTACTGCGCCGCGCCCAGCGAAGACGCCGCCTGGCGTATGCGGTTCTCATTGAAGAAATGCTGCACCACCTGCAGCGCCTTGCCCTCGCCGCCGAGGATACAACTGTCGGGCACCTGCATATTGGTGAACGATACCCGGCCGTGATCGGTGGGCATGTTGAAGGTCCACAGCATTTCCTCGAGTTTGAATCCGGGCGTGGTCGTCGGCACGAGAAAGGCGGTCAGGCCCGCCGCATCGCCCGCCTTGCCGCTGGTGCGCGCAATGACCAGGATATGGCTGGCGCGATGAATGCCGGTATTCCAGGACTTTTCGCCGTTGATGGTCCAGGTGTCGCCGCTTGCGCGTGGCAGCCGTTTCCATATGCGTCGCGTCCGAGCCGTGGGCGGTCTCGGTAATGCCCACGGTAAAGTAGCGACGACATTCCGACAGGTCGTCAATCCACTCGGCTTTCTGCTGCTCGGTGCCGTAGTGAATCATCAGCAGCAGGCCGACATTGTTGCCGACGATGGAGTGTTCATTCTGCAGGTCGTTGTGCAGGCCCAGCCCCCTCGCGGCAAGGTGTTCGCGGATGATCGCCATGTCCAGGTTGCTGCCGTCCTTGCCGCCGTATTCCTTTGGCGAGGAAAAGCGGAAGTGGCCGGCGGCATCGGCGCGGCGCTTGGCTTCCAGCAACAGCTCTTCCCACTCTTCGTTGGGCAGTCCGTCGCGCTCCCAGTCGGTGCGCGCGTCTTCGCGGCGGTAATCGAAGAAACGGTTGTTGTCATCCTGCATCTGCAGCGGCAGGATCTGTGTCTCGATAAAATCATCCAGTTCCTGCAGGTACGTTGCCAGGTGCTCAGGGATATCAAAATTCATCATGGCCAGGATCTCTGTTTAAGCGGGCGTCAGAAAGTATAACGCGCCTGCAGGGCGATGGTGCGCGGCCGGTTCAGGCTGCCGATGGTCGCTTCGCCTTCCGCTATGGTACGTCCCCCGAAGATCGGGAAAGTCAAAGCCGAAAGACGTCGTTTGGTCGAGCAGGTTGCGGCCCAGCAGTGCCAGCTCCCAGTTGTCATCGGCGGAGGCCAGCGCAATGCGCAGGTCAAACAGGGTCAGTGGGCCATCCGGGCTGCGTTCGCCGCGTTGCATGTACTGTTCATCGCGGTAGTTGAGCATGCCATCGACGCGCCACTGCAGATTGGCGGCGGCCCAGGGGTGTTCGTAGTGGGCATCCAGCGCTGCCGACAATTTCGGCGCATAGGGCAGGCGCTCGCCGCTGTCGTCTTCCGTGGCATCGCTGTAGGTGGCACTGCTGCCGAGGGTGAGGCGGTCAGTTGCCGCCCAGCGGCCTTCAAATTCCAGACCTTGCGTTTTGGCGGGTACCGTCTCGGTCAGAAAACCCAGGCCGACAAAGGACACAATCTGGAAGTTGTCGATTTTGGTATGAAATGCGGAGAGGTTCAGTTGCACGGCGTCGTCCGCGAGATTCATTTTTGCACCCAGTTCTGCGGTATCGGCCTGTTCAGTATCAAACTCCGCGTCCTCGGGTAGCGCCACCTCGGTGGTAAAGCCTCCGCTCTTGCTGCCGCGCGCCCAGGACACATAGCCCATCACATCGTCCTGGATATCGTACTGGACGTTGATGGAGCCATCGAGGTTGTCCTCGGAGCGATTGAGTGGTGTATCCGGCGTCGCCGGTGCCAGCAGGTCTGCCACGATGTCGGCCAGAGGGCCGCCGGAGCGCGTCTGGAGTCGTTCCCAGTGCGCTTTTTTCTGTTCATCGGTATAGCGCAGGCCCAGGGTGGTGCGCCAGCGCTCATTAATATGCAGGGTGCCCTGGCCGAAGGACGACCATACATCGGTATCCTGGTCATAGTTGAGCTGGTTGGCACCGTCCAGGGGGAGTACGCCGAAAGTGTACTCCGGATTGTCCTGGGGAAATCGCAGATCGGTGATGGCGGAGTAGTTCAGGCTCGGCATCCAGAAAAAAGAGCCCTGCGACGTATTCAATGCGCGCATCCGCCGGGGAGGCGATACGAAACTCCTGACTGTACTGCTCATTACCGCTGTCATAGGCCGTATTGAGGTAGTCCACTGCCAGGAAGTCGGAATCGACGAAGCGTTTGTTGTCGTACCAGGTCCAACCGGTGAGAGAAGTGAGCTGGTACTCGCCCAGCGTCATACTGGTATTGCGCGATAGCGCGCTGGGAGTCCTGGTCGTCCTCGGCGTCCCCGGAGGCGGTAAAGGAGGTCCAGCTGTTTTTGTCCTGGTCAATGCCGATATCCGCGCCGGGATCCATTCGCTCCAGAAAGCCTGTGGC
Organism: uncultured Gammaproteobacteria bacterium; assembly: GCA_963762235.1. Classification (GTDB taxonomy): domain Bacteria; phylum Pseudomonadota; class Gammaproteobacteria; order Pseudomonadales; family Halieaceae; genus Marimicrobium. The sequence continues at coordinate 310,363 of CAVXKH010000016.1, forward strand.
ATCATTGTCAGGCTGGAAGGTATCGCCAAGGATACTGAGGTCGTCGTACTGGTAGCTGAGCAGCAGGTTGCTGTTCTCGCGTCACGTCATACAGGGCGCTGGTGCGCACCGTGGACTGCTCACGCTTGGGCACCTCGTTGCCGGTGGCGTGATTGTCCACGTAGCCCTCCTCGGTCACATCGTTGACGGCGATGCGATAGTTGCCGAACCCGGTTGGAATATCCACGGCGCCGTTAAGATAGGTGCTGCCATACTCAAACTCGTAGTCGCCCTGCACGTAGCCGCCCAACGCGTCTCCCGGACGCCGGGAGATAATACTGATGGCGCCGAGACTGGTGTTTTTACCCAGCAGGGTGGTCTGGCTACCCTTGATGACTTCGATACGCTCCACGTCGAACAGCGCCGCCTGGAACTCGCGTATGCGCCCGGCCCAGATGCCATCAATGAACAGGCCTATGGATTGATCCAGGCTTTCACCGCCGGCACCGGTCCCCAGCCCGCGTACTGTGATCTGCGACAGGTTCTGCGGTGTTTCCTGGATGACCAGTCCCGGCACGGCATCCGCCAGGTCATTGGCATCGCGAATACTGAAATTATCGAGCATTTCGCCCGTCACCACATTAATGGTGATCGGGCACATCCTGTATGTTCTCGACCCGTTTCTGGGCGGTGACTATCACCTCTTCCAGCACGGGTTGCTGGGCGTGTGCGCCGCCTGCTGCCACGACCAGGAGTAGCGCGGCAGTAAAGCGGCGCCCGTCGCAGGGGTGCCTTGCAATGCGCAGTTCTTCCAGAAGAATCCTTATAGTTATCGAAGTGACCGCGAAGGCCTTTTCCAGAGAGGACTCAAAGTAGTCTACCCGCCGGGATACAGTCAAGGACGGCCAGGCTAAGACCGGACCAGTAGGGAACCTATGGCCCGCCCGGCGGTCATACCGGCAGAGACAGCGGTTTCAACTTTCATCGGCGCACCCTATAATCGGGACATCATAAAACCTGGCGCGTTAGTTGCGACCGGAAATTCAGGGGAGTAGTTGGTGCCTGCCCAGTGGCTCAGTAATTCCAGTGCGATGTCGGCACGCGTCGGCGCGGCCCTGTCCGGAGCGCTGAATGCGATGGCCCAGCCCGCCAATGCCCGTCGGCTGCGCCAGGTTCTCCTGTGCGTGCTGGCATTGTGGGGGGTGCTGGCTCTCGACCAGGCTGCTGTGGGCGCTGGTGCCTGGCGCTGAGCCCACCGTTGCCGCGCCCCCCAAGGTCATCAATCCGGTATCCACCGGTCGTGCCAGTGTGGCCGCAACGCCTGTTGATATCGATCGCATGGTAGCCTGGCACCTGTTTGGCGAAGTCGGCGCGACGGCCCCGGTAGCGACCGAACCGGATGCAGCGGCCCAGACCAAAGCGCTGGCGGGTATTGAGGATGGCGCGCAGGAAACCCGGCTGCAACTCAAGTTGACGCGGTATTGTGGCGTCCACCGGGGATGGCCTCGGGCACGCCATCATCGAAAGCAAGAACCAGGAGGCTGTGTATGCGGTGGGTGACAAGTTGCCGGTTGCGGGCCAGGTGAAGCTGGCCAAGGTGATGCCGCAGCAGGTCGTGCTGGACAATGGCGGCACCTACGAGTTGCTGGTGTTGTTTGAAGAATCCAGCATGGGCGCCATGACGGCATCCACTCCCGTGCCAGCCCCAGCCGCAACCGCCCGAAGCAGGTCGACAGGCGCAGCGATGCCGAGACCACCAGCCTGGCCCAGAGTTATCGGGAGCGGCTGTACCAGAACCCGCAGTCGCTGGCGAATGTGGTCAACGTCAGCGCGGTGCGTGAGGGTGCCGCGCTGCTGGGCTACCGGGTTAGCCCGGGCAAGGATCAGGAACAATTTGAGAGGTTGGGGTTCAAACCCGGTGACCTGGTGACATCAGTTAATGGTATAAGCCTTGATAACCCCGCCAATACCATGGTCCTGTACAATACCATGCGCGATGCCGGTGAGGCGGTATTTGAATTGCAGCGTGGACAATCAGCAACTGAGCCTCAGCGTGAACCTGGACAGTGGGGCGACTGAGTGAAATTCTGCCAAAGGATGAAGTGTTAGTGAGAGTCACAACCCGGTTTCACATCGCCACCACGCTGGTATTGCTGCTCGCCCTGCTACTGGGGAGCGTCCCGCTTCAGGCACAGGATTTCACGGTCAACCTGAAGGACACGGATATTCAGGAACTGATCAAATTTGTGGCGGACGCCACCGGCAAGACCATCGTGGTCGACCCCGCGGTCAAGGGCAAGGTCAGGGTGGTTTCGTCCAAGCCTATATCAGCCAGTGAGCTGTATGAGCTGTTCCTGTCAATTCTGGAAGTGCACGGCTTCACCGCCGTGCTGTCCGGTGATGTCGTGCGTGTGATACAGAACAAGGATGCCCGCTCGGCCCCCGTTGGTGTCAGTGACGGCCGGGCCATTATCACCACTGATGAATATATCACTGCGGTCATCCGGCTGGATAATATATCGGCCGCCAAGTTGATCCCGGTCCTGCGGCCGCTGGTGCCGCAGCAGGCGCATATGGCCGCTTACGCGCCCAGCAACGCCATTATTATTTCCGATGTCTCCGCCAATATCGACAAGATCCGCGACATCATCGAGCGCATGGATAAATCCGCGGTACAGCAGACGGATGTTATCAAGCTGCGCTACGCCGTGGCCGCAGACGTGGTGAAGATGCTGGACCAGCTCAACAAGTCCGAGGCGAAAGCGGCCGGCGGTGAGCAGGAGACCCTGCTGGTGGCGGATGACGCGCACCAACAGCGTGCTGATCAGTGGCGATGAACTGGAGCGGGCCAGGATGCGCCAATTGATCGATTACCTGGATACCCCGCTGGAGCAGAGCGGCAACGTCAAGGTGGTGTACCTGGAATACGCCGAGGCCAAGGAAACCGCCGAGGTGTTGACCAAGGTGATGAAGAATATCAGTGAGATGGACACCACCGAGGGCGCCAAGCCAGGGAAAAGCTCGGGCAAGACCATCCACCATCGAGGCCGATGAGGGCACCAACGCGCTGATCATTACCGCTGACACGGATGAGATGGCCGCCCTGGAGGCGGTAATCGGCCGCCTGGATATTCGCCGGGCGCAGGTACTGGTGGAAGCCATCATCGTGGAAATGGAAGTCATCGACGGCCAGGACCTCGGGTTGCAGTGGCTGTTCGCCGATAGCAGTGGCGCCTTCGGCAGCAACATCAATGCCCAGGACGCGCGGGCGCGCAATATCGCCGAGGCCGTGCTGCCGCCCAACGATGCGAATGGCGAATCCAGCGGAAGCCAGCCTTGGCGACCTGGCGGGTGCGCTGGCGTCCACCGGTGGCCTGTCGCTGGGCTGGGGCCAGCTGGACGACAATTTGAACATGGCGGTGATTCTCAGTGCGCTCAAGGAAACAAAGAACGCCAATATCCTGTCCACGCCCAGCCTGCTGACGCTGGACAACCAGGAGGCCTTTATCACCGTCGGCCAGAACGTGCCCTTTGTGACCGGCTCCTTCACCAATTCCGGCGGTGGCGACGGCGCGCAAAACCCGTTCCAGACCATTGAGCGGGAGAATGTCGGTATTACCCTGACCGTGACCCCGCATATCAATGAAGGCGATGCGATTGTGCTGGATATCGAGCAGGAGGTCTCCAGCCTCAGTGGACTGTCCGTCACGCAAACGGCGTCGGACATCATCACCAACGAGCGCAAAATCCAGACCAAGGTGCTGGCGGTGGACGGTCGCGTGGTCGTACTGGGCGGCCTGATCAAGGACGACGTGCAGGATGCGCAGCAGAAAGTGCCGCTGCTGGGGGATATCCCCTACCTGGGCAGGCTGTTCCGCTCCGACGGCGGAGAAGGTGACAAAATCCAATTTGATGGTGTTCATACGCACCACGATTATCCGCGACAACCAGCAGCTGGCCGGCGCCAGCGCCCAGAAGTACCGCTACATTCGCGACCAGCAGGCGCTGCGCAGGGAGAAGGGGCTGACGTATCTGGACGATGCCAGCCTGCCGGTGCTGTCTGAGTGGGAGGATGATTTGAAGCAGCTGGAAACCATCCAGGAGGCGGAGGCTGGTGCGGATGGCCCCGGGCGCGCCTGCCCCTCCGGTAGACGGCCGGTGAGCGCGCGCGTTGAGCCTGTTGCGCCTGCGGACGCGCCCATCGCGAGCGCTGCTGCCCGGCCGGGCCTGCCGTTCACCTTTGCCCAGCAGTATGGAGTGCTGTTGGACACCGTGGACGGCGGCAGCGCCAGTGGTGGTGCATACGGGGCAGCCGCGGGTGCAGGTGCTGACTGAGTTGCGCCGTTTGCTGGGCACACCATTCGCGCCTGCAGGGCGTGTCGGAGAGCGACTTCAAACGGCGCCTGACGCTGGCATACCAGCGCAATAACAACGAGGCCGTGCAGATGGCCGAGGACATCGGCGCCGATGTCGATCTCAGTCGCCTGGCCGACGAAATTCCCGAGTCGGGCGACCTGATGGACACCGAGGACGATGCGCCCATCATCCGCCTGATCAATGCCATCCTGTCACAGGCCGTGCGCGAGCAGGCATCGGATATTCATATCGAAACGTTTGAGGATCGCCTCAGCGTGCGCTATCGCATCGACGGGGTACTGGCGGAAGTGCTGTCGCCCAAGCGCATGCTGGCGCCGCTGCTGGTGTCGCGCTTAAAGGTGATGGCGAGGCTGGATATCGCCGAGAAGCGCGTGCCCCAGGACGGCAGGATTTCAGTGCGGATCGCCGGGCATGCGGTGGATATCCGCATGTCGACCATCCCCTCCGCGCACGGCGAGCGGGTGGTGCTGCGTCTGCTGGACACGGCGGCGGGGCAGTTGCACCTGACGCAGCTGGCCATGAACGAGCAGGTGCTGGCGGCCTACAAAAAACACCTGCACAGCCCGCACGGCATCATCCTGGTGACCGGCCCCACCGGATCGGGTAAAACCACGACGCTGTATGCCGGGCTGGCGGAAATCAACGAGACCACGCGCAATATCCTCACCATTGAAGATCCGGTCGAATATATGTTGCCGGGTATCGGCCAGACCCAGGTCAATCCCAAGGTCGACATGACCTTTGCGCGCGGCCTGCGCGCGATCCTGCGCCAGGACCCGGACGTGGTGATGGTGGGCGAGATTCGCGACCTGGAGACGGCGGAAATTGCGGTGCAGGCATCGCTCACCGGTCACCTGGTGTTGTCCACACTGCACACCAATACGGCGATCGGCGCGATCACCCGCCTGAAGGACATGGGCATCGAACCCTTCCTGTTGTCCTCCAGCCTGGTGGCCGTGATGTCGCAGCGCCTGGTGCGCCTGCTGTGCAACGATTGCAAGGAGCAGGCCGAGCCCAATCCCGCCGAGCGCGAGCTGTTGCGCCTGGCTGCCCGCCGAGCACGGGGCGAGCATCCATCGACCCAAGGGCTGCGAGCGCTGTAAATACACCGGCTATCGCGGCCGTACCGGTATCTATGAAATTATCGAGATCGATGACCAGATGCGCCAGATGATCTACGAGAACGCCAATGAGCAGGATATTTTGAAGGTGGCGCGGCTGCACTACCCGGGAATCGAAAGCGACGGCCGGCGCCGCATACTGGCGGGCGAGACCAGTATTGAGGAAGTCATGCGCGTGACTTCCATCGCCTGATTGCGGATGGTTGAAGTGTGACTGCGTATCGCTACCGGGCGCTTAACTCCACCGGGAAACTCGTCAAGGGTGTGCTCGAGGGTGACTCCGAGCGGCAGATACGCTCCCAGTTGCGCGGCCAGGACCTGCGCCCCGTGGAAGTCGCGGTGGCCAACAAGGCGGAATCCGGCAAATCCAGTTGGCGCCCCTCGCTGATTTTGTCCCGTGTCAGTGTCGGTGACCTGGCCTTGATCACGCGCCAGCTTGCCACGCTGGTGGAGGCGAACCTGCCGCTGGATGAGGCGCTGCAGGCTGCCGCCGAGCAGAGTCGCAGCAGCGGCATCAAGGGCATGCTGTTGCAGGTGCGCTCGCGGGTGGCTGAGGGCCACACGCTGGCCTATGCCATGGGCGAGTTTCCCCGGGTATTCAATGAAATGTATCGCGCCATGGTCAATGCCGGGGAGCACGCGGGCTACCTGGGCCCGGTATTGCAGCAGCTGGCGGATTACACGGAGCAGCGCCAGTACACCGGCCAGAAACTGAAAATGGCCATGATCTATCCCTTTATCCTGGTCGGCGTGGCGATTGCCGTGGTGCTGCTGTTGTTGATTTTCGTGGTGCCGGAACTGGTGGGCATCTTCGCCCACAGTCACCGCGAGCTGCCCGCGTTGACGCGCGGCCTCATCGCCACCAGTGATTTTTTCCAGCACTACGGCGTCTGGCTGCTGCTGGGATTGGCGGTGCTGTTTTTCCTGTTCCGGCGCCTGCTGCGCAGTCCCCGGCGCAGGAAACGCTGGCACCGCGCGCTGCTGCGCGTGCCCGGCATAGCGCGGGTGCTGATCGCCATGGATACCGCCCGTTTTGCATCCACGCTCAGTATCCTCATGGCCAGTGGTGTACCATTGCTGGAATCCCTGCGCATCGCCGGGCAGGTGTTGACCAACCTGGTACTGCGCGAGGACAGTGAAGCGGTGGCGGAACGCGTGCAGGAAGGCAGCAGCCTGAACCGGGCGTTGCGGCAAAGTGGCCGCTTTCCGCCCATGATGGTGCACATGGTGGCCAGCGGCGAGGCCAGCGGCGAGCTGGAAACCATGCTGGAACGCTCGGCGACCAATCAGGAGCGCGAGCTGGAAATGACCATGGGTACCATGATGAGCCTGTTTGAACCGCTGATGGTGGTGTTCATGGGGGGCATGGTCCTCACCATCGTCCTCGCCATCCTGTTGCCCATTTTCGATCTCAATACAATGGTGAAGTAAACGATGAAAACGAGAAACAATGCGGGATTCTCCCTGGTGGAAATCCTGGTCGTGCTGGTGATTATGGGGTTGCTGATCAGTGTGGTAGCGCCCACAGTCCTCAATCGTGCGGACGAGGCGCGGGTGGGGAAGGTGCTGGCGGATTTCAAAAACATCGAGACCGCCCTGAAGATCTACCGGCTGGATAACTACGTCTACCCGACCACCGAGCAGGGCCTGGAAGCGCTGGTTGAACCCAGCACACTGGATCCCGAGCCGCGCAACTTCAAGGAGGGCGGCTATCTCGAGGAAGTGCCGCTCGATCCCTGGGGCCGGCCCTATCTCTACCTGAGCCCGGGCGAGCACGGCGAGGTGGATATTTATTCGCTGGGCGCCGATGGCCTGTCCGGCGGTGAGGACCAGAGCCACGACCTCGGCAACTGGAAAGACAAGGACTGATACCCCGTGCGTAACTCCTCCGTGGCGCTGACCGGCAGGCCGGTGATCGCCACGGCGCGCTTGCGCCAGCACGGTTTCAGCCTGCTGGAGCTGCTTGTCGCGCTCATGGTCATCGTGCTGGTGACCACCCTGGCGAACCTTACCGTCAATTCCGGCGGGCAGGACATACAGCTGGAATCGATGGTGCGCAATCTGGCCGATGTCGGCAGTTACGCGCTGGATGAAGCGCAGATGACCGGTGTGGACTACGGGCTGCTGATAGAGGAGGAACAGGAGGCGGGGGAGACCAGCTACAGCTACCGCTGGCTGGAGCGCCATGTGGACGGCTGGGGTGAGCCCGTCAGCGGCAAGGATGTGTTCGCGCGGCAACAGCTGCCGCCGGGTGTTTTGTTGGAGCTGGAACTCGAGGATGCGCCAGTGGTCGAGCTGTCGCTGGACGAGAAGAAGGACGAAGAGGAAAAGATCACGCCGCAGGTGGTTTTCTACGCCAGTGGCGAGACGACGGTGGGTGCGATCAATGTGCGCTTGCAGGGCAAGGATGACCTGCTGTGGCGCGTCCAGTGGGACTTGTTAGGTCACTTCGACGTGCTGCGCCGGGGCCTGGCTGATGAGGAAGAGGAACAGGAAAACTAGTGCGTGCCAGGGGCTTTACACTGGTGGAGGTGATGGTCGCACTGGCGATCGTGGCGATTGCCCTGCCGGCGGTGCTGGTGTCGCTGTACCAGCAGATTGATGACACCGCCTACCTGCGCGACAAGACGATTGCCCAGATGGTGGCGGCCAACAAGCTGGCAGAGATACGCCTCGTGATTGCCTCGACACGGGTCCTCAATGCCGGCAAGGACAGCGGCGTCGCCCCGATGGCAGATCGTGAGTGGCACTGGTGGGTGGAAACCAAACCCGCCGAGGCGCCGAAATTCTTCCGCATCGAAATCAGGGTGGCGCTGGCAGAGGAGCGGCAGGCGCAGCCGCTGTATATGTTGACGGCCTTTATGTCCGGTGACCTGCGCATCGATCCCGAGGGTTTGGGCGGACCGGATGGAAGTGGTGAAAAACCCCCGGAGGACAGCGGTGCAGGAGCCGGTGATGGCGCGGATGCAGGCGTGGATGTGTCCCAGGAGCTGCCGGTGGACAGCGCGCCTGATGAGTAGGAAAAAGCTTGCCGGTTTTACCCTGGTGGAAGTGTTGATCGCGCTGGCGATTACCGCGTTTGTGTCACTCATCGCGTACACCAGCCTGTCCACGGTGATGACGGGTGTGGAGCGCCTGCGCGACAACACCGACCGCATCTACGAGGTCAACCGCGCCTTCATGATTCTGTCGCGGGACCTGCGCCAGTTTACCGCCAGGCCCGTACGCGACGAATTCGGTGAGATTGAGCCGGCCTTCACTGGTGGTGAACTGGCGCGTTTCGCCCTGAGTTTTACCCGCACCGGCTGGCATAATCCCAACAATCTCCCGCGCAGCACTCTGCAGCGCGTCAATTACCGCCTGGAGGACGATGGCCTGTGGCGCGACACGTACCCGGTGCTGGATCGTACGGCGGATACGGAGCCGGACAGCGTACTGCTGTTGGAGGGGGTGGAGAGCTTGAAAGTGACATTTCTCAGCTCCCTGGAAGCACTGCAAACCCAATCCGGCAGGGCCGCACTGGACACCAGCAACTGGGCGGAAAACTGGGTGAGCGATAGCAGTGCCCCGGGGGCTGTGCTGGCGCCGCCGGCCGCCATTGAAATTCGCCTGCAGCTGGCGAACTGGGGAGAGATGAGGCGCTTGTATGCATTGCCGCCGCTGTAACAGCCCCGGCGCTTTGCGCCAGCAGCGCGGCGCTGCCCTGATCGTGGCCATGCTGGTGTTCGCGCTGGCCACGGCACTGGTGGTGGCGATGAAGAGTGAGTTCGAGCGCTTCTACCAGCGCAGTGCCAATATCCTGTTGGAGGAGCAGGCCCAGGCCTATCTGCGCGGAGCGGAGGATCTCGCCAGTCTGGTGCTGCTCGCCGATTACGACCAGGATAAAGCCAGAGGGACTGCAGCGCGATGATCTGGCAGGAATTGTTGGGCCACAGCCGCCGCCGCCGACTATCGCGCTGGACGACATGGGCTGGATGCGCGGTACGCTGGAGGACCTGCAGGGGCGCTTTAACCTCAATGCGCTGGCCGAGCGGGTGGAGGCTCGGAGAGGGCGCTGCAGCGAGCCGTTTTACGCCGGCCCAGGAACAGTTTATTCGCTTGTTGCAGGCGCTGGGGGAGCCGCAGGTGAGTGAGCAGGACGCCATCCTCGATCACCGAGTCCGTGAGCGACTGGCTGGATGCCGATGCCGATCCAGTCCATGGAGGGCGCGGAGGACGAGTACTACGCTGCGCAGACACCCGCCTACCGTGCGGCCAACCGCCCCATGTCCAGTGTCAGCGAACTGCGCGCGGTGGCCCACATGACGCCGGAAATCTACCGGGCGCTATTACCCTGGGTGACGGTCTGGCCGCAGGAGCCTGGCGACACTGAATATCAACACGGCGCCGGCGATGGTGCTGCGCAGCATCAATGCCGACAAGGATCTCAGTCCCCTCAGTGAGGCGGAGGGGGAGTCTCTGTTGGAGTCCCGCCCTGAAGCGGGCTTCACGGACAAGGACGAATTTCTTGCCAACCCGGTCTTTGCCGGGAAGGGTGAAAACATGACAGGCATCAAGGAGCTGCTGGGGCAGAATTCCTCCTACTTTCTGTTGCAGGCGGAGGTGGAGGTTGCCGGCAGGAACATGCGCTTGTACAGTGTGCTGCAGCGCAGTAATCGCAAGATCAGCGCCATCGCCAGGGCCGGCGGCAGCCTGTAGATGGACACTGGCAGCAAGCGGCGATATACATCGGGAAAGTACACAGTGGAGAAGAGACCGTTTTGCGCAACACCGCCGTAGTACGTCTGGTCGAAGACCGACTGGCCTGGTACCCGCCCGGTGCCAGTGTGGAGCCGCAGTGGCTGGACGATGACAGTGCCGCGGATAGACTGCGCGCGACGCTGGCCCAGCGTCGCGTCAAGGTGTGCTTTGCGGTGCCGGGCGCAGACGCGCGCGTGACCACACTGACGGTTGCGCCCGAGGAAAAAAAACATCTCGAGCAAATCGCTGCCCTTCATGCTGGAGGAGCAGGTCGCGGTGGATGTCGACAAATTGCATTTCGCCTATTGCCCGCTGGAAAACGATACCTTTGCCGTCGCCATTACCGCGCAGGCGAAGATGGAGGAGTGGCAGTCACTGCTCGCCGATTTTCCGGGCATCCGGCAGTGGTTGCCGGAACCGCTGCTGTTGCCCTGGCAGGCCGGTGAATGGTGCCTGGTGCTGGAGGGCGACAGCGCGATCATTCGCGTCGGCCGCTGCGAGGGCTTCAGCGTCGAACGCAACCTGGTGGATGCCGCTGTTGCAGGGCGTATTGCGCGAGTCCGGGGCGCCACAGGCCGTGATCGTGTACGGCAGTGACCAGGCAGCGGATACCGAACTGCTGCCGGCCGAGTTGCGCGACCGGGTGCAATGGCGGCGCGGCAATCTGTGCGCCGCACTGCTGCTGAGTGACGCCGGGGAGCTGAATCTCAACCTGCTGCAGGGCGACTTTACCCCGCGCTTGCCGCTGGGTCGGTGGTGGCGTCAGTGGCGCGCGGTTGCCGCGGTGTTTGCCGCAGTATTTGTCCTGCAACTGGTTGCCGCCTATGCCGAATATCGCAGCCTGTCGGCGCAGAACCTGGCACTGCGCGGCGCGGTGCAGGAGAGCTATCGCAGGGCGTTTCCGCAGGGCGCGGTGGTGGACGCGGAGAAGCAGTTGCGGCGCCAGCTGGACACGCTGGGCGGCAGTGGCCAGCGCAGCGGTTTTGTCGGCCTGATGGACCGCGTGGGCGGCGCGATTGCCGGCATGCCCGGCACCACCATCGCCAGTATCAACTACAACGACAAGGGCAACGAAATGCGCCTGAATATTGTCGCCGCAGACTTTGAGGGTGTAGAGCAATTGCGCAGTCGCATTAACGAGGCCGGCCTGGAAGCGATCACGGAAAGCAGCAGCACACAGGGCACCCGTGTCAGCGCCCGCCTGCGGGTGACGGAGCGGTCATGAAAGAGTGGTTTGCCCAGCTCAACCAACGCGAGCAGGTGAGCCTGCTGGTGCTGGCGTTGGCGTTGGTCCTGTACCTGCTGTATATGTTCGTCTGGTCACCCCTGGACACGCGACGCGAGCAACTGGCGCTGCAGAACACTGCCATCGCTGAATCCCAGGTGCGGGTCGATGCCATGGTGTCGCAATTGTTGCAGCTGCGCGAGGCGGCGCCAAGACGGGTACCCAGCGCAACCTCACCTCCGTGATCAATGAGTCCACCGGTCGCTTCCAGTTGCCGGTCATGCGCCTGCAGCCCAATAGTCGTGGCGAAATCCAGGTGCGGGTGGAAAATGCGTCGTTTGACGACGTCCTGAAGTGGCTGCACGAGATGGAGTATGGCGAGGGCCTGCTGGTGCGCGAGGTGTCAGTGACCCAGGCCAATTCCGCCGGTCGCGTTAACGTCACAGTGCGCATTGCAGAGGCGGGGTGACGTGAAGAAGTCCCGCCTTGTCTGGGCTGCGCTGCTGGCCCTGTTGCTGCTGGTCAATCTGGTCGTTTCCGCACCCGCGCGCCTGCTGAACCTGGCGCTGCCCGGCCAGCAGCTGTTACTGCACGGCCTGGCCGGCACCGTGTGGCACGGCAGTGCCGGCAGTGTGATGTTGCGCCTGCCCCAGGGGTATTTGCAGCTGGGCGCGGTGCACTGGTCGCTGCGGCCGCTGTCGCTGTTGACTGCTGGCGCCGCATATTAGCTTTCAGCAGCGAGTGGGGCAACCAGACCCTGAAGGGCGAGCTGGTGTTGCGCGGCCAGCGGGATCTGGATGTGGCCAACCTGGATGCGCAGGTGGCCGCCAATTTGCTGAGTCACTTTGCGCCGGTCGCCCTGGACGGCATGTTCAACCTGCAAATGCAATCGCTGCAGTTGCGCGATGGCTTGCCGCACAGCGCTGCCGGGTCGCCTGGTATGGCAGGACGCTGGCTGGCGGTCGCCGCGCGGCCAGGTGCCACTGGGCTCGTATGCGATGGACGTCCGGCAGGCGGCGGGAGAAGCCCTGCAGGGACAGGTGATTACCCTGTCGGGGCCGTTGCAGGCCAACGGTACGCTGCAATTGCAGGCGCGGCACTACGCGGTGGATATTCTGCTCGCCAGCGAAGCCGCCCTGGACGCACAGTTGCAGCAAATGCTGTCCCTGATTGCCGTTGCCGGAGGATGCGGGCTATCGCATCAGCGTGAAGGGCGACTTCTAGGAATTGGTATAGATCTGCTGACTGCGGCGGCACCCTCAGGCGCCAGAGTGACGTATAATTTTCAGCCGTAGTCAGGTTAGATACATTAATTAAATCCACTGTGAGAGATGGGCAACAATGAGTGATTCCGGTTATAAAAAATACGAGTGTGTGATCTGCGGCTACATCTACGATGAGGCGGAGGGCATACCCGAGGACGGCATTCCGCCGGGCACACTCTGGAAGGATATCCCCGAAGACTGGGAGTGCCCGGATTGCGGGATATCCAAGTCAGAATTCGACCTGTACTGGAGTAGTATTTGATTCGCGCCTGGCGGCCGTGCGCGAGCTGATGGCCCGTGCGCGCTACGCTGCGCTGGTAGTGCCGCGCGCCGACGAGTACCTGGGCGAGTACATTCCCCTGCACAAGGAGCGCCTGCGCTGGATCAGCGGCTTCACCGGCTCTGCCGGCGTGGCGCTGGTGCTGCGCGGACCGGGCGGCGATTTTCGTCGATGGCCGCTACACCGTGCAGGTGCGCGCGGAGGTTGCCCGCCGATCAGTTTGAATACCACCACCTGGTCGATGAGCCACAGGCGCAGTGGCTGGCGCGAGCACTGCCGCGCGGCGCCCGGGTGGCCTGCGATCCGCGCCTGCACAGCCTGCAGTGGTATCGCGAGACCAAGAACACGCTGGCCGCTGCCGGCGTGGAACTGGTCGCCGATACGGACAATCTGGTCGACCGCTGCTGGCACGACCGGCCCGCAGCCGGTGTGCAATCCCGCGCTGCTGCTGGACGAGGCCTTCACCGGCGAATCCAGCAGCGCCAAGCGGCAGCGCATCGCCCTGGAGGTGCAGGCGCGCGGCTGCGATGCGGCGCTGATCTTCGCCCCGGACTCGGTCAGCTGGCTGCTGAATATCCGCGGCACGGATATGCCGCAGTTGCCTGTCGTGCAGGGCTTTGCCCTGCTGGAAGCGACTGCCAGAGCTGACCTTGTTTGTCGACCCGCGGCGCCTGCCGGACGGGTTTCACGCGCATGTGGGCGAGGGGGTGCGCGTGCTGGCAGAGACGGACGCCAGTGGTGCACTGGCGGCCTATGCGAAGCGCAGGGTGCTGGCCGACCCGAAACATGCGAGCGCCTGGATCCAGCTGGAGCTGGAGCGCGCCGGGGCGATCCTGGTCGAGGGCGAAGATCCCGCGGTCGTTCCCAAGGCGTGCAAGAATGCGGTGGAGCTGGCGGGTACGCGCAGTGCCCATCTGCGCGATGCCGTGGCGGAAATCCGTTTCCTGGCCTGGCTCGATGCCGAGGTGGCGGCCGGGCAGATTGCACGATGAAGCCGTGCTGTCGGATAAACTGCTCAGCCTGCGGCAACAGGGCGAGCACTTTCACGCGGTGTCCTTCAATACCATTTCCGCCGCCGGCGCCAATGCCGCCATGTGCCATTACAACCATCTCAACGGTGTGCCCGCGCGTCTGGCCATGGACAGCGTCTACCTGCTCGACAGCGGTGGCCAGTACACCGATGGCACCACCGACATTACGCGCACCGTGGCCATCGGCAATCCCGGGCCGGAAGCGCGCCGCCTGTTTACGCTGGTGTTAAAGGGCCATATCGCCCTGGCGCAGGCGCGCTTCCCGCGCGGCACCACCGGCACGCAACTGGATGCGCTGGCGCGGCAGTTTCTGTGGCGCGAGGGCTTTGACTACGACCACGGCACGGGCCACGGCGTGGGCGTGTTTCTCAGTGTGCACGAGGGTCCGCAGCGTATCTCCAAGCCGCACAACGGCGTGGCGCTGCGCCCCGGCATGATTGTCAGCAACGAACCGGGCTATTACCGTGACGGCGCTTTCGGCATGCGCTGTGAAAACCTGCAGGTGGTGCGCCCTGCGCAGGACTGCGCGGGTGACACACCGATGCTGGAATTTGAAACGCTGACCCTGGTGCCCTTCGACACGCGCATGCTGGACCTGGCGCTGATGGATGCTGCGGAGATCGCGTGGCTTGATCGCTACCATCAACGGGTGGCGGCGACTGTTGGCCCGCTGTTGCAGGGCGCGGACCGGGACTGGCTGGCGCAGGCGACGCGGCCGATAGGACCCTGATTCCGCTGCTCGATAGCATGCATCAACAGCATGCAGATTCCACAATCATAAAATAACAAAACAGGAACGAGATTTGTGTTAGCGAGTAAATGGACGAAACGGGTTACGGCAGTCGCCGTTGTCATTTTTGCGCTGTGGTTTCGCCTGGCGTATCAGGCGACAACCATAGTCGATGTGCCGATGAGGGCTGATGCCGGGCAGTATGTCCGCATCGCATCGAATATTGTTAAACATGGCATGATTTCCATGGCATACCCCGATGCCGCCGATCCAACTCCCGATAGCTATCGCGGTCCTGGTTATCCTGCGCTGGTTGCTTTTACCATGCTGCTAGGGGGAGACGAGAAGTGGTATCACTACTTGCTCAAGATCCAGGCGGTGTTGGGCGCACTCAGCGTTGCGCTGACCATGCTGATTGCGCGTCGCTGGCTTGCCTTCCCGTATGCAATAGGTGCCGGTCTACTGGTGGCGGTGTGGCCGCACATGGTGACCTTGTCCGGTTATATCCTGACGGAAACGTTGTTTGGCTTTACCGTATTACTGAGTACCTACTTGCTGTGCAGGGCCGCGTCGAGTCGGCGCGGTTATTGGTATGCGCTGGCCGGCTTTAGCTTTGCCTGTGCCGCGCTGATCAACCCGGCCATTCTGCCTTTTCCAGTTCTCATTGGCGCCTTCCTGCTTTTTTCGAAGCGTAAATATGCCCTGCTGTTCCTCGTTTGCACCGTCATCTTTCCGCTGGCATGGGGCATGCGTGGCTTGCTGCTGGATGCGGAAAAATCGTCGAGTGGTCGTCTGATGGAGAATGTACTGGCGGGCATGGAGCCCGATTTTAGTTATGTGGATACGCCTGCAGCGCTGGCGGCGCGCGCGAGGGTGTTAGAGGGCTTGGACAGATATCGGGAAAATCAGATTGGCGAGCTGCAGGTGATCTTGGGTCGTCTTGCGCAGCAGCCGGGGTATTACCTGAAATGGTACGTATTGCAGAAGCCGATGCGCTTCTGGCAGTGGTCAATGCTGAATAAGGACGCGGATATCTACGTCTATCCGGTGCTCATTTCGCCTTTCCAGACGCAGCCATTTTTTCGAGCAATTGTGTCGATTTGTGCTGCTCTCAATGTCTTCCTGGTGTCTGCTGCGTTTGCTGGTGTGCTTGTCATCGCCAGCAGGGCTGTCCGCCGCCAACTACAGGACAAGGATCGTCCCCTGCTCCTTGTCACCCTGCTTTTTGTTTATACGACGGTGTTGCACGCGGTGCTCACCCCGGATCCAAGATACGCAACGCCGTTTCGACCGTTTGAAATATTGCTGGCATTGTCATTCCTGGCGATGCTGCATACCTATTGGCAGGAGAGCAAGGCTGAGCGACAGGTGCAGGTGGTGTAAACCGGGACAACTACTGAAAGGAAAATAACGTGAACGAGATTGTCAGCTACCTGAACAGCATTATCTGGAGTCCGGCGTTAATTTACCTGTGCCTCGGCGTTGGGCTCTATTTCTCGATTCGCACGCGCTTTGTGCAGGTGCGCGGTTTTGGCGAGATGATTCGCCTGATGTTTGTCGGGGAGAAATCATTCGCAGGGGTGTCCTCGTTCCAGGCCCTGACCATGTCGCTGTCGGGGCGCGTGGGCACCGGCAATATTGCCGGCGTGGCCACGGCCATTTCCATCGGCGGACCGGGCGCGGTGTTCTGGATGTGGCTGGTGGCTTTTCTCGGTGCGTCCACCGCCTATGTGGAGTCCACGCTGGGGCAGATCTACAAGGAAAAGGACGACAAGGGCCAGTACCGTGGCGGCCCCGCGTTCTACATCGAAAAAGCGATGGGGCAAAAGTGGTATGCGATGATTTTTGCCGTGGTCACCATCATCGCCACCGGCTTTTTGCTGCCCGGCGTGCAGGCCAACAGTATTGCCGCGGGTTTCGACAATGCGTGGGGTACTCCCACCACAGTGAGTGCTGCTGGCATCGTCATCGCGCTGGGCCTGATTATTTTTGGTGGGGTCAAGCGCATCGCGCTGTTCGCGGAGATCGTGGTGCCGTTTATGGCGCTGGCGTACATCATCATGGCCGTGGTCATTATGGTGCTGAACTATGAGCGACTTCCGGGTGTGTTGGCGCTGATCCTGAAAAGTGCGTTTGGTCTGGATGCCGGGTTTGGCGCCGTGATTGGCCTGGCGGTGCAGTGGGGCGTCAAGCGCGGCGTGTATTCCAACGAGGCCGGGCAGGGCACCGGTCCGCATGCCGCGGCCGCCGCAGAAGTCTCGCATCCGGCCAAGCAGGGCTATGTGCAGGCGTTTTCCATCTATGTCGACACCCTGCTGGTGTGCTCGGCGACGGCTTTCATGATTCTGTGCACCGGCAAATACAACGTGGCGAATCCGGACGGTTCGATGATCGTCAACAACCTGCCGGGAATAGCGGCCGGCCCTGCTTACACACAGGCCGCCGTGGAAACGGTGCTGCCAGGTTTCGGTGCCACCTTTGTGGCGCTGGCGCTGATGTTTTTTGCGTTTACCACGATCGTCGCCTACTACTACATGGCGGAAACCAATGTGCAGTACATCAATCGTTACGTACATCGCCCCTGGGTTACGTTCCTGCTCCGCTGCATGATCATGGTCTCGGTCGGCTACGGCGCAATGCGCAGCGCCACCACCGCCTGGGACCTGGGGGATATGGGCGTGGGCCTGATGGCATGGCTCAACATCATCGCCATTCTGATCTTGCAAGGTCCCGCATTGAAGGCATTGCTCGATTACGAGGCGCAGAAGAAGCAGGGGCTCGATCCGGTGTTTGATCCCGATAAGCTGAATATCAGGAACGCGGATTTGTGGCGTGAGCTGCTGCGCGAGCGCCGGGAAAAAGATGCTTAGCGTCAGAGCAAAATCTGCGGAATTTCAGCGACTATTTGGGTCGAGTGAAAGAGATGGCTGCGGTTTTTAACTGACCCCAAACTTCAGTCTGCTTTTACGAGACTCCGCATCATGTTCAACTCTTTCGAGATATCGGCCGGGATATGCGTGCCGCCCGATCCCGTAAAGGCTACCGTGATAGATTCCTCGTATGCGGCAAAGCACAGCTTCGCCACCGGATTGTTGCGGATATTCAAAGACACATTGTTTGAGGTAGAGATCCGGCAATGAGTACATTGACTGGTAATGGTAGCGGTGCTCGCCGAGCGACAGCCAATAGAGAATATCCGGCTTCAGGGGAGTTTTCGGATACGCATTCAGATATTCGTACAGGACGCTGGAAAGTTTTAGCGCCGCGATCACATTTTGAGGTGAATCCAGGCTGAAGTCGCCGTAAGCTTCTGCATTCAGTACTTCTTCAGCATATTTTCGTAAGTCTTTGCTCTGTTTGTCAGTAAATTGAGGGTATTTTTTGTCCTGGATTTCACCCACTGCGGCCATAAAACCTTTGATCTGTTTCTGCAATTGCGTTGGCAGTTGCTGGTTTTCGCTGTCGCGTTGCAAGGCGACCGAGAGACCCTTCAAATCCCGGGCGACCCGTACGTAATAGAAAATTTGCCGGTAGACAGCCTTCTCCAGATCGTCAATCTCCGCCTTGTTGAGCGGATACCCCGCGATCAGTTCCCCATACAATTTCATCGCATCATCGAAATTGCGAATCACAAACAGAAACTCGGCCTCCTGGAATTGATTGGACAGTGTCTGCGTTTGGTTCAGGGTCGTGAAGCGGGTGGACACCGCCGGCAACTGTGTATGGCAGGACATGCACACGCCCAGTGTCGATCGCAAATTCCCGAGTGCATAGTCCTTACTGCCGTTGCTGAAGACTTTTTCAACCTGTTCAAGTTGTTGGGTCAATACATTGGCTGAAACCTGGAAACCTGTCGTATTGATTCTCTCCTCGTGATTCACCTCTTTGCTGAGTGCCACCATTTTTTTCAAGGCATCGGATATCTGAGCGGAGTTCGCCGGATCGCTAAAGCTGGTTTCAGAGGTAATGAATGGCTTGAGTATGAATATCTGCTGCAACAGCTGATCCATGACGACCTTGACTTCGGCCCGGGCCGCGGCCGCAAATCCAAGTACCAGCAACAGCAATAAGAATCGTTTCATCTAGTTCGCCCCGCTGGGAATATCCTGGAACGCCATGCCCTTGTCGGCCCGCGGCGCCTGCGGCAGGCCCAGCACCTGTTCCGCCAGAATGTTGCGCATGATCTCGTCGGTGCCGCCCGCCAGGCGCACGCCCGGAGCGAATAACACCGACTGCTGGAAGTGCGCGCGCTGTGGGCTCAGGGTGTCATCCTCGATGATGCCGGCGGGGCCGAGCAGCTGGCAGACGAAGTTGGCAATCTCCTGGTTCATGACGGCGCCGACCAGTTTGCCCAGCGATGCCTCCGCGCCGGCAATGCCGCCTTTCGCCACGGCGGTGATCATGCGTTTGTTGGCGGCCTGCAGTCCCGCGTACTGGCTGTACCAGGTGGCCAGCCGCTCGCGCACGATCGGGTCCTCGGCAATGGGCTGTCCGTTGAGTTCCAGTGATTTCACCAGGTCCAGGAACTGCGGAAAGCCCGTGGGCTGGATGCCGCTGATCGCCAGGCGCTCGCTCATCAGTACGGTGAGGGCGCCGGTCCAGCCGCCGCCGACATCACCGAGCCGGTAACTGTCCGGTACGATGGCATCGTGGAAAAAGACCTCGTTGAAGTGTGTGCCGCCGTCCATCTGCTTGATCGGGCGCACCTCGACGCCGCTCTGGCGCATGTCGATCATGAACATGGTGAGCCCCCGATACTTGGAGACCGTGGGATCGGTGCGGGTCAGCACCACACCGTAGTCGGAATACTGCGCGCCGGAGGTCCAGATCTTCTGGCCGTTGATTTTCCAGTGGTCGCCGTCGGGCTCCGCACGGGTGCGCAGGCCGGCCACGTCAGACCCTGCGCCCGGCTCGCTGAACAACTGGCACCACACGTCCTCTGCGCTGGCCATGCGCGGCAGCAGTTCGCGGCGCGCTTCCTCGTTGGCGAAATGCATGATGGCGGGGCCGCAGTTGCCGATGCCGATGACGAACTGGGCGTCGCGGGTTTTGTAGTCCTGCACTTCCTGCGCCCATACCACGTCGTGCAGCGAGGTCAGTCCCGCGCCGCCGTATTCCTTCGGCCAGGTCAGGCAGGCGAAGCCGGCCTCGGCTTTTTTACGGTACCACTCCTTGGCTTCCAGGAACGCTGCTTCGCCTTCCATGCCCATGTGCAGTTTGTCGGTGCGCCGCTCGGCATTCGCCGCCAGCCACGCTTTTACGTCACTGCGAAAGGCAGCCAGTTCCGGGGTATCTTGAAAGTCCATGGCGTGGTCCTCAGGCGGTCTGTAACAGGCGTTGGGTCAGGTGCTCTTTCCACTGCGGCTGGGTGCCGATCAGGCCCGCCAGCAGTTGCGCGCGGCGGTAGTACAGGTGACAGTCAAACTCCCAGGTAAAACCCATGCCGCCGTGGACCTGGATATTTTCCTTGCTGATCAGGTAGTAGGCGTCGGTGGCGCTGACCCTGGCGGTGGCGGCGGCCAGCGGCAGGTCGGGTGCGTCGCTGGCCAGGGCACAGGCGCCGTAATAGGCATTGGCGCGGGCCAGTTCCAGTGCCACGTACATGTCGGCGAATTTGTGTTTGATGGACTGGAAGGACGCGATGGCCCGGCCGAAGGCATAGCGCTGTTTGGTGTACGCGATACCCATGTCCAGCGCCGCCTGGCAGCCGCCGATCTGCTCGAAGGCCAGCAGCACCGCTGCCCGGTCCAGCAGCTCCGCCAGTTCCGTATCCCCGACTGGCTTTGTCACCCAGCGGCTGCACTGGCACAGCGTCAAACACGAGGCGCGCCTGTGAGCGACTGGGGTCCATGCTGTTCAGCGTCTCGCGCTTTACGCCAGGCTCTCCCAATCCGGCGAGGTACAGGCGGACCGTACCGTTGTCATCGCGGGCGGTCAGCACGGCGAAATCGGCGCTGTCGCCATCGGGTACGGGTAGTTTCGTCGCGGTGAGCTTGCCTGCGCGGACCTGACGCTGCAACTGTCGGCGCGCCCAGGCCTTCATGCATGGCCAGCGTGCCGATCAATTCGCCTGCCGCCAGTTTGGGCAGGTAGTGCTGCTTCTGTGCCTCGCTGCCCCAGCTTTTGAGCGCCTCGGTGGCCAGGTACACGCTGGAGGAAAAAGGCACCGGGGCCAGCGCGCGGCCCAGTTCCTCGGCAATGACGCACAGTTCCAGGTAGCCCAGTCCCAGGCCGCCATAATTTTCCGGTATGGTCATGGCGGTCCAGCCCAGCTCGACAATTTTCCGCCACAGTTCCCGGTCGAACGGGACAGCCGCAGAGTCCAGCACACCGCGCACGACGCTGGTCGTGCACTCCTGGCGCAGGAAATTGCGGGCCTGGTCGCGAATGAACAGCTGTTCTTCGGAGAACTCGAAATTCATGTTGGGTTACCTGGCGTGCTGGATTTGGGACGCCAATTATAGGGAAACACGCTGGATTCGTGGCTCAACTAATTGGACCAGCGCACTAAACTCCCGCAGTGGCGGGTGTGCTGAGCAGCGTGGCCTTCAATTGCGCAATGTCCGCCGCGGTAAGCCCCAGCCCCTCGCGCACATAGTTGTCAAAGCTGCCCCATTTAGCATCAATTTCCGCGAAGGCCGCCTCCAGCCAGGCTTCCTCCACGCCCAGCAGTACGGCCAGTTTGTCAGCGGCCTCCTCACCCTTGAACACGCGCAGCAGCAATAGCTGGGACCTGCGCGATTCAAGGGCGTGCTGCCTGCTGGCCATGTAATCCTGCATCACCACATCCTGCGGGACGCCGAGAATGCGCAGCAGGATAGCGGCGGCAAAGCCGGTGCGATCCTTGCCGGCGCTGCAGTGCCAGGCGATGGGCGCGCCATCGGCCTCCAGTACCGTCTGCATAAACTGGCGGAATTGCGGCGTAAAGGTGCTGGCGAACTGGCGGTTGGCCTCCAGCATCAGTGCGTCGGGATCAAAACCGTCGAAATTCCCGGACTCGATACGCGCCATAATTTCGCCCACCATGGCCTTGTTGCCCTCATCGAGCGTCGGAATCTCCACCACCTTGAACCCGGTGGGGTCGGGCAGGTGATCGGGCTCTTTCTCCTTCTCGGCGGCGGAGCGGAAATCGATCAGGGTCGCGAGTTTGAGTTGTTGCAGACTGGCCAGATCGGCCTTGGATGACTCCGCCAGTGTAGCGGCGCGGTACAGCACTCCCCATTTGACCTGCCGGCCGTCAGCCGTGGGATAGCCCCCGAGATCGCGAAAATTGGTGATGCCCTCAAAGTTGAGCAGGCGATGGGCCTCGCGCTGCTCAGCGGGTAATGCGGCTGGTATGACCAGCGCAGGGGCAGGGACGAACTGGATGGCCGCGACGCCCAGCAGCGCTACCGTAAAGACAGACCAGAACAGTTTTTTCTTATTCAATGGGGGCTCCAGGAGGCCTCGCGACAGAAGCCGGAAGCATAGCACCGAAGTTCTGCGGGGCAAGCACTATGGGGCCCAGTACAAATATCGGGTTTGCCAGCAGGGATACGATTAACGATAATTACCAGCCTAACCGGCACCCAACAGGTCCACGCCATGGCATCGCTGCAAGACCAACTCCTCCAGGCCGGCCTGGTCGATAAAAAGAAGGCGAAGCAAGTCGGCAAGGAACAGCGCAAGGAGGCCAAGGTGCGCCACAAGGGCCAGTCGCAGCCCGATGAAAACAAGGAGCAGGCCAAACGCGCCCTGCTGGAAAAAACGGAGCGCGATCGCCAGCTCAACAAGCAGCAGCAGGCGGAGGCCGACAGGAAGGCCGATAAAGGCGCAGATTATCCAACTGATCCAGATGAACCGAATTGCGCGCGAGCGCGGTGATGTCGCCTACCAGTTCAAGGATGGCACCACCATAAAGAAGATATATGTCACACAGCAGCTGCAAAAGGATTTGATCAACGGTCGCCTCGCCATCGCAAAATTGGCCAACGACTATGAATTACTGCCCGCGGCGGCCGCGGAAAAAATAATGCAGCGCGATGCGAGCGTCATTGTGTTACTCAATCGCGATGAACGGGTGACTGTGGATGAGGATGACCCCTACGCGGATTACCAGATTCCCGACGATTTGATGTGGTAGAGACAAAGGTCTGTAGTTTACAAAAAATGTAGTTTATCGTTGCCGGGTTCATGTGGTCGCCGGCTACGGCGGGGCGGAGTAGTCACACGGCGGATAGAGTCCAGATCGGAGTTATGGCATGAGTACAGGACTGGCAGAATTGCTGCCCACGTTTTTGCTGGGTTTCAGCTCCCTGTTCCCCCTGATCAACCCGATTGGCACGGCTTTTATCATCCAGCCATATTTTTCCAATCTCGATGATGCATCACGACGGCGGTATGTGCTTCGTATAGTCCTGATCTGCTTCGTGATGGGCCTGGTCGCGCTGCATCTTGGCAGTTTTGTGCTGAAGTTAATGGGTGTTTCCATTCCGGCCACCCAGACGGCGGGCGGTATCGTCATCGCGATACTCGGGTTCAATTTACTCAATAGCGCCGCAGCCAGCAGTACGGACGTGGTTTCCGGAAGCAAAATCGACGACAGTATCTTCTACCCATTTTCTTTCCCACTCACCCTGGGTCCGGGCGGCATATCGACCCTGATCGCTTTGAGCGCCCACGTCCACAGCCAAACGGGTAATTGGTTTTCTCCGAAAATGACTGCAATTACCTTGTCCCTGCTCGTTGTTCTGGTGATTGCCTATTTTTGTTTTTTCAACGCGACCAAGCTCGTTCGAAAACTGGGCGCCAACGGCAGCCAGGTGGTGAACCGCATGATGTCCTTTCTGGTGTTCTGCATCGGCATCCAGATGGCGTTCACGGGTGTAATGGCGTTAATCAAGGCCGCGACCTGAAAACCAGTGACGGGTCCGATTAATCATTGCGACCAGCGATAACATCACCGGAACCTCTACCAGTACGCCGACAACCGTCGCCAACGCGGCGCCCGAATTGAGTCCGAACAGCGAGATCGCCACCGCAACCGCCAGCTCAAAGAAGTTGGACGCGCCGATCAGGCACGCGGGTGCGGCAATATTGTGCGGCAAGCGCATGCGCCCTGGCGCCGGCATAGCCTATCGCAAAAATGCCGTAGGTCTGGATCAGCAGCGGTATTGCGATAAGCAGGATGGTTTGCGGCTGACCGATAATTTTCTCGGCCTGGAAGCCAAACAGCAGCACCACAGTGCCCAGCAGGCCGATCACTGACCAGGGCTTGAGTGCGTGTACGAAAGCATCCACGCGGTGACCATCGCCACCTGCCTCCAATCGATGGCGGGTAAATGCTCCCGCAATCAGCGGCAGCAGGACATAGAGCACGACCGAGAACAGCAGCGTCTCCCATGGCACTTCAATGTCGCTCACTCCCAGCAGGAACGCCGCAATCGGCGCGAAGGCAAAGATCATCACGATATCATTCGCCGCCACCTGCACCAGCGTGTAATTGGGGTCGCCCCTGGTGAGTTGACTCCACACAAATACCATGGCGGTGCAGGGCGCAACGCCCAGCAGGATCATGCCTGCGATGTACTCGGTGGCAGACTGGGGGTCGACCCACTCCACAAAGAGCACTCTGAAAAAGAGCCAGCCCAATGCGGCCATCGTGAATGGCTTGATCAACCAGTTCACCACCAGGGTCAGGATGATGCCCCTGGGTTTCTTGCCGACATCCCTGACGGCGGAAAAATCGATCTGCACCATCATGGGGTAGATCATGATCCAGATGAGCAAGGCCACGACGAGGTTGACGTGCGCGTATTCGATACCGGCGATCAATTGAAACGTGCCGGGAGCGAGGTTGCCAAGCGCAACACCGGCCAGTATGCACAGGCCCACCCAGAGGGTGAGGTAACGTTCAAATATGCCCATCAGCCTTGTTCCCCAATGTCGTTAAATACCGGCGCCGACTTTAACGATCAGGCACCAGAACCCACCGCAATTTCGCTGTGCCTTTTTGGATTTTAGTCCAGTGCGTCAGGCTGAGAGTGAGCTGCGCTGCGGCGCAGGTGGGGAACGTGGCGATCGGTTCTCCTGTCAGCCAGCACAGGGTCTCGCACATGGCCGGATTGTGGCCCACGATCATCACGTCGTTCAGTTTATTATCCAGTTGCCGGATGGCCTGCAGCAGTCCGTCGCACTCGAAGGTATAGAAGCGCTGGTCGAAGGTCAGTTGTACATTCTGTGCCGGAAGTGCAAGCAACATACGCGTGATCGTTTCCCGTGTACGGCGGGCGGGGCTTGAGAAAATCGTTTTGAATGTCGCGCCGCGTGCCTTCAGTCGCAAGGCCATGGCGGCAGCATTGCGGCGTCCGCGTTTGTTGAGGGGCCGTTCCATATCGGCGAGAGCCGGGTCTTGCCACGAGGATTTGGCGTGGCGTAGCAGAGTCAGCGTGTGTTCACTCATAGCAGGGCCCTCACTTGATCATCAATGCATATCAGGAATAGTGCCAGCGTAGCGCGCTGCGCGATACAGTCTCGTGCCAGTTCATCCGCACGGCTGAGAAATTTCTGATGTAAGGTCGCGGGCAGTTCCAGTTTCCTGGCAAGCCGCGCCATCACGCGAAAATTCTGCACTTCGCCCAGCATGTCCTGCCATTGTTTGAGTGTCTCCTGGTGCAAGGAAAGGGGGATGTCGTTTTCCAGTAACTCCAGCAGGTAACGGAGCTTTTTGTAACGAATGCGCAAACGATGCAGGCTTTTAAAATCAGAGGCGTCTGCTGCCAACAGGCATTTTCGGGTGTGATACAGGGCTTTTTTCCAGTGCTTTTCGAAAGCATCCTGCAAGCTTTCCGACATACTGTTGTCCCCTCTTCAGCGATTTTTCCGTGGCGGCAATGGCCAGTAAAAGATCGGGTGCCTGCAGGGACGGTGCATAGTTCAGCCAGCGTTTGTGTCGCCTTCCGAGCGGCTTTTCGAGGGCCGCTGTGTACCACGGAATCCTGCAGAAATTGCTGCAGCAGCAGGTATTCCTGCATCTGCTGCAGATCCCGCAGGCGGTCCAGTGCGTCTAAAGTATCTTTTAGAAAAGGCTTCCAGCGTTTAGCGGGGCCAATGGTTTTCAGTAAAGGATAGCATGCCAGAACTTCCCGGCAGGCGATGCGAAAATCGTGAATGTTTTCTGCCGTAGCATTCTTCTGCAACCGCTGCAGTCGTTTGCGAAAGCGCTTAAGGCGTTTTTGCAGGGCGAGTTGAAGGTTCATTTTCGGATGCGCATAATATACTTTTGTAATTCGACCCTCCGCATGACACGCGTGGGAGAAGCCCTGACACACAGGCAAGACCTTAACAGGTTAACGAACACATCGAAAGTTCATTAAAAACCCCGGACTAGCCGGGGTTCAGTCTGGTAAACAATTGTGGGAGACCCTGGGGGCAGCAAGCGGATAAAAAACCGCTATGCCCAGTCCGCCACACGACGCCCTCGCCTTACGCGTTGTTCCACTTGTCCAAGATACCTGTGTAGTTCGGAATGTAAACCGACTGGTCCCCGTCGATCTCCATCTGCGTTGCGCCTGTCTTCAAAGTGAGCATATGTGCAGTCGCACCTGGCGACATCGCAGTTGATCACGGGAAGTGCTGGTATTTCTTTGTCCAAAACAAGAAATCTTTTGTTTTCGATGGCTCTTATCGCTTCGCAAGCGTTTTCATTTCCCACTATCGCCGTTGCCCGGTATGGATTCCTTGTTCTGGAAGCGCGTTTTTTTGAGGAAGGAAGTTTCTTTGTACTTGCATTGCTCCCTATTGTGGACCCCCGGATGTGTGACCGCAGCGCCAAAACCGCAGCCACTATTGCAAATAGGCCAATGACCAGATATCGCATGTTATAGAGGCCCATACAAAGCTCCTGGATAGTTTGGCGTCATCCTCAGTGAGGATGGCATTCCTAATCAGTTATCAAACAGACAGCGTATTAACTTATAGTTTAGGCACATTGAACGGCTGGATTGAAAGCTTGCTGTCTCGTGGCATGAAACCCGAGGCCATTATTTTTATATAGGAATTGAGTCTATCTTCGGCATCAGGCTTCAACTCAAATGGTCCCTCCATGGTCCCTTCCCGTGTCGAGAAATACCATTTTCCGCCCTCTTTGACAAACCGACTGGGACGAAACTTGGTATAAGCGTCGCTATCATTTTTGCGTCGATCGGACATCAAAAAGTCACTCTCATGGCTGCCGCCAGGGTCACTGGTCCACTTAGCATAGTTCAGCTCTGCCATTTTGCAATCGTCAGGCTACCCCAAAAGGGGGGCAGGTATTAGTTGCAGGTGATTCGCTGAGACAGCCATGACAGGCACAAGCGGAAATCGGAGTTATATTCAGATTACTCCTCGACAATGCAGGTGCCGGATCGTTGCTCCAGTCTCCCGCTGCGGGCATCGGTGGCGTGTGTTACCTCTGAACTCAGGTGCATGTTGTTCTTGTCCAGCACCCAGACATCGTAGCGGGGAGTGTGCGCTTCATCACCCTCGGTAAGTGCACCCAGTACCAGTGAGCGGACGGAGTTATTCAGCACCTCTAACGGGATCTCGAAGTGCTTGGGCGCCTGCTCCGGATTTGCACGGAACGTGTAGGACAATGTTGCGTGCGAACCTTCCACCGTAAAGCGAAACACGCTGCTCTCAGGTTCATCCTGCAGCTGCGTGTAAATGTAGCACTGGTACGCTACCGGCTGCGCGTTGACATATGCCACATACAGAAAGCCCGCAGCCACCAGCAGGTATTTGATCATCTATTCACCTCCGGTTGGCCTATGATACCCGTTTGGGCAACCAACGGCGGAGCGAAAAGCGCATGGCGGGAAACTGCCGCTGTGCGGTAAAATTATTTCTTCTTAGCCTTTTTTTGATCGAGCAAATCCTCAGCCAGATCGGCAACCTTGTGATTGATGTCCCGGATAAGCGTGTAGATGGCTCCTATAGTGCTGTCCTGCACCTTTTTCACATGCTCCGCTGTGTCGCCCAGCCCTAGATTTTCCAGCACTGTGACAGGAAGGTCCAGAACGGCGCGATTGATCTCCTCCGCGGTGTTCGCGCCTTTATCTATAATGTCTTCCACCAGTCGAGCCAACCCCGGCTCCGCGCTGGCTTTTCGTTTACTGCTTTTTGGCTTGCTTGATGTTGCTTTGGTCATGACACTTCTCCTTTACCTGTATCAGGGTGAATCCCGCGTCAGCAAAATACTATATTGCTAGTTTCTCTCACCATGACGCAGAACAAGAAACCTGAAGATATAGCGGGCAAGAACAGCCGACTCCATGGTGCGCCAGGCGTTAGAACACGGCGTACCGTGTCCTTTAAACGCAGTCAAACAGGCCTTGACCGCTGCACATCACATCAAGTCTACTATCATCAGTCTCTAAACTGTGGAGTAAGCAGTAATGAAAAACTATCTCTACGCTATCATTATGAGTTTTCTGGTTGTGCTTGCAGGCTGTGACCAGCTTCGACCCAAGCAGGATGCCGGGGTAACGAAGGCCGATATCGAGGAGCTAAAGGCCGGTCAGGAGGCAATTGCCAGGGATGTTGCGGAAATCAAGAAACTGGCCACGCCACCTCCGAAACCGCAGCAGGTGAGCGATGTCAGTCACGTGATGAATGTTACAACCGATCCGTCCAAGGGAAGCAACACGGCCGTGCTGACGATTGTGGAGTATACCGATTATCAATGCCCGTACTGCGCGCGTCATGCCAAGTCGGTGTTACCGGAGATCCAGAAAAATTATGTGGATACCGGCAAGGTGCGGTACGTCCTGCGTGATTTCCCGCTGCCCTTTCACAACAATGCGTCCAAAGCGGCTGAGGCAGCGCATTGTGCAGGTGATCAGGGCAAGTACTGGGAAATGCATGACCTGCTGTTTAATAACCAGCAGGCACTGGGGCCGGACAAGCTGCCGGAGTATGCGAAGACCATCGGTATAGACGTGGGTAAATTCGATGCCTGCCTGGCGAGCAATAGCTACAAGCAACGAGTCGACGCGAATATAAACGATGGCACGAAAGCCGGTATTAGTGGCACGCCCAGTTTTGTGATTGGTTACACGGAAGCTGACGGCAGCGAGGTCAAGGGTGCGAAGTTGATCCGGGGGGCGGTGGGATATGCTGTTTTCCAACAGGCTTTTGACGAGATGGCTGGCTAAAAAGAAATAGATTTTTCTGTACTCCAGCATCGCAAAGACATCAAAAGGGGGGTAGCGATACCCCTTTTTTGCGCAATTTAAAACCCGGTGCTGGCACAGGGTAGTCATGAGGGTTTTTTCAACACCAGAAAAGTGCACTGATCACTAAAATAAATACTCATTGAATATCAGTAATTTAAAAAAGTAACGTTGTGAATCAATTAATAACATCAGTATGTGTAGGAGATAGACCTAACCCGGTACCAATAACCTCAATATTCAGGCAAATTTAGAAACTTGACGAATTTCGATTGTTGGACTAAACCTAGACACGGGCTAGTCACCGGTATGCAGTGGCCTAGTCAGCGCATGCAACAATAAGCAGGAAGCCGCACAGTATGTTGGCAGGAGTCTTGAAACTACGGTTTATTCTCGTGTCCGGTAGGCACAGGGCTTTCCTGTGCTCAGGTCACGGAAAACCGGGTACTAAAAAATGGGCACAAAAAAGCCCGCGTTAGTTAAATGACGCGGGCTTTTTTGTGCCCGCAACGCAAGGAGAAGTGTTATGCGAAAACGAAAATTTGAATGGCGGTTACTGCTGGCAGTGCCGTTTCTGTTAATAAGCAATGGTGTGTTTGCAGGATTGGGGGGTCGGCAACGCCTACCTTCCCCACCCCGGTCGCAGTTGGTGCTACCAACCTGGCGGTCACGCTGGTACTGGGTCCAAGTGCCGGTTCTGATGCCTTCCCGGCCACTGTGGATGCCGGTTCCATCAAGTTCACCATGAGCTGCGGGACGCAGTCGAGCCCCTGGAATTGCGTCGCGGACGCCGATCCTGGCGTCTTTGACAATTGTTGATACCACGGCCGTGGCGGGTGGCAGCGGCAGCGCGAACGAGGTCTGTAACGGCAAGACATTCGATTTTGGCGCCGAAAATGCCGCTGGTCAGGTTCTGGTTACGCCAAGCAGCGCCATTACATTCAGTGCGGCCAATCAGATATGTACCATAAATTTTGAGGTGAATGTGATAAAGTCTCCCACCAAGGATGCCTCAGCAGGATCCGGCCAGCAGACCGCCCAGGGCGGTTTATTCAGTATGGCAGCTACCGGTGGTGAGACAGCTACGGGTACTGGTTCGGATCTCACCACGGTCTTATAGCTGCGGCGTGAAAGTCGACAAGCAGGTGAGCTGTGATGGTGGCACCACCTGGATCGATGAGGGCCTGATAGTCAATAATGGCGATGGCACCGAAGCCTGCAAAGGGCTGAGCACCGACCAGATCAAGGTGCGTTACCAGGCACAGAATACAGGAACGGGCTGTGCGCTGACAGGCTGTACCTGGGAAGAAAGCAACAACGCCTTTGGCCAGCCGGCCGAGCCGTTTGACATCGCTGACGGTGCAACTACAAACCTGACGACGCCAGCATCGGCACTCTGCACCACGGCCTTTGGCGATCCGCAAAACCCGAACGAGCCGGACTCGATCGACATTTCGTGTAACACAGCCGTTTGGTGGCACGGTAGAAGCGAGCGACACGGCTGGTTTTGCATGCCTGACGGTGGCCGCGAAGGTTGATCGGAACGTCGCCTGTAACGGTGAAGCGGCGATTGACAAGACACTGATTGTGACTAATGAGGACGGCACCAACGGCTGTACCACGCTGGACGGAAACCCGGTCAACGTGGGGCTACCAGGCCTGTAACGACGGCAGGGCGCCGCTGTATGACTGTCACACTGGTGGATGCCAATACGGAGGTCAGTGCACCGATCACCGTGGGCAATCTGCCAGCGAATGGTTGTGCTACGCCTAAGGTGGATGCTGCGACCATAACCCGGATCCGGTGCTGTGCAGTACGGCCCTCGAAGTCTTCAGAGGCCGCCAATGGCAAGGTCACGCTGTCGTGTTGCACCAAGGACGTTGCCGGTATTGCCGACTGTGCGGAAGCAAACCGCGTGGTGGTGTATGACGAGTCGAATGTTACCTGCAAGACGCAATCCGGTCTGGATATCGTCAAGACCTGTGTCGATAGTGACGAGAACGGTACAGATGACAGCGTCACAGTCCAGGTTTCAGCGAGTGCGGGTGATCTTGGCTTCACGAACTGTACGCCAACTGACACCATCTACCTGGACGACCCAACCTGCCCGCCAGTCGGTACTGGCACCTCTGTTGCGTTGGTAGACCCGGCTGGTCCGTATAGCCTGGCACCGGGTGCTTCCGAGACGTCTGAGGGTACGCTAACCACCCTGACAGCTGACGCCTGCAACACGGCTTCGGTAACGTGTACTGAGGTCGGCTCGGGTGATCCGGTGACAGAAAATGCTGCACCGGTTGTCTGCGACGTTGCCGCTGAGGGCTGCATTACGCGCACACCGGGCTTCTGGGGCAACCGTCCGAATACGACGGATGACTACCTCCCGATAGAGGTCTGTGGCAAATCTATAAACAGTGTGAAGGCAAATGAGCTGTCTACCTCGGAGACTATGTGCTCGGTTGGCAAGGATGGCAAAATCCTTGGAGACCAGGTGACACAGTTGATCCGTCAGTGTACGGCCGCTGCCTTGAACCATGCAGTGTCAGCCGCTGAGGGAGGTGGTTGCCCACATGCGGATGAGGAGAACTTCGCCGACTGCTGTGGTGCTGCAGAAGGTGTTGGCCTGCTCTGCTCTGCACAGGACACGGGAGGCAAGAGCGTGAACGAATGTATTGGACTGCTGGATGAGTTCAATAACCGGTTCGATACGCAGCAAGCCGATGTGTTCTCAGGGTTGGGCGCGGCACAACCGGCGCAATGCAAGGCATCCAAAAATAATGGATACCATCCCTATGCGCTCTGAGGGGTAAGTAGTAATCCTGCTAACAGGGCAGTAGATAACCCGCCGGTGGGCAAGCCGGCGGGTTTTTTTATGGGCAGGGTTTTTTACTGAAGGCGGGCAACCCTTACCAAGGAGTGCTGACAGGAAAACCCGCTGGCTGGTCGTTATGTTCCGGTGCGTGTGTCGAATAGCTTGTTCGCATTATTCGATTCAACTGCTGTTCTCTCCGCATCGCTTAGGTCGAGATTAGCCAATCCATCCACTTCTGCGTGTACGAGCAGGTCGGGGGCGAAGGGAAAGTCAGAACCAAACAGCAATCGATCTACGCCAACCAACTCGCGCACGCTGCCCAACATATACGGCGACGGACTCAGCGCGGTGTCGTAGTAAAACTGTTTAAGGTAATGCAACATTCCCCTCGGGAATTTATTGTCCATGTCGAGCACAAAGTCGCATAGGGAAAGCCGCCAGGCAATGTAGGGCACCGTGCCACCGGCGTGCGACAGGATAAACCTGATATCGGGGTAGCGATCCATCGTCCCCGACGAAACGAGATTTGCGACTGCTCGTGTGGTGTCGAATACAAACTCAATCATGTACCCGGGCAATTCCAGCTGAATATCCTTTACGGTGCGGTGCAGGTTAGGGTGAACGAATACTATCGCCTTGCGCCGATTCAGCTCTTCCATTAAAGGCCAGTAAGCAGGATGGCCAAGGTACTGACCGTCAACCGAGGAAAGTAATGTGACGCCGTCAGCGTCCAGCACGTCCAGTGCGTGTTGCACTTCTTTTACAGCGCTGTCGGATTGTGTCTGTGAGAGCGTTGCGAAAAAACCAAAGCGACCAGCGCCTTTTTTTAGCTCACTGGCATATTCGTTACATGCTCTGGCCAATTCGCAGGCTGCGCCGGGGTCACCAAAGAATACGCCAGGGCAGGACACCGAGAGATAGGCCTTTGCTATGCCGGTCGCGTCCATGAGCGCGAGTGATTTCTCGGGTGTCCAGTCGGGCAGTGCAGCGCCTGCTGCTTCATGGACGCCGAGTTTTTTCAGCTGGTTCGCATAAAACCCGGGCACCATGTGGTGGTGCACATCAATTTTCGTTGCAGTAGATTCCATGTGAATTCATAGCCTGCTGTTAAAATGTCCTCAGGTGGGGCCAACCCTGTTGGCCAGTGCCATGCCCACTAGCATGGCAGTCACGAATACAGCGGTTTTCCAGTCCAGATACAGTAATGCGGAGATCGCCGGGCCGGGGCAGTAGCCATAGATTCCCCAGCCGATGCCAAAGATCGCTGCCCCGCCCAGCAGGCGACCATCGATGGCCTTGTTCAGGGGCAGCGAGAAACTCGCGGACAGTAACGGCTTCGCGCGGCGCAGTACAAAAGGAAACGCCAGCAGCGTGACGCAGACTGCGCCACCCATCACAAAGGCCAGGTCTGGCACCCAGTTGCCGAACACATCCAGAAAACCGAGAACCTTCGCCGTGTCCGTCATCCCCGACACGGCCAGTCCGACACCAAACACCAGGCCACACAGCAGGGCGATCACGTTTCTCATTTACAGCCCTCCCAGCACATGGCGCACCACATAGACGGTGGCGATACCGCAGGCCATGAATGTCACGGTGGCGACGATGGAGCGTGGAGAATGCCTGCCGATGCCGCACACTCCATGGCCACTGGTGCAGCCCGAACCCAGCTTCACGCCGAAGCCCACCAGCAGTCCACCGATAACTGCGTGCCACCACTGCAGGGGGCTTGGCGCCGGGTAGGGAATACCCGTCACCGTGTGATAGAGCAGGGGTCCGAGCAGCAGGCCGAGGATAAACAACCAGCGCCAGCTGTTGTCGGGTTGCGCGGACACCGCGCCCCAGACTATCCCGCTGATACCGGCGATGCGGCCCAGAAACAACAGCAGAGCCACGGCAGACGTGCCGATCAACAGGCCGCCAAGCAGCGGAGTGGTGTAGGCGAGCATCGGTCTTCTACCTCATGTTGTTCTATCAGCGATTTTCATAGCGGTTCAGGTCAAATAGACCCGCTTCGCGCGGGTAGTACTTCTGGTAGTGGGCATGCAACTTGTCGGACAACGGCCAGAACTTGCTGTCAGTGCGACGTACGCCGTAACGTGA
This sequence comes from uncultured Gammaproteobacteria bacterium, assembly GCA_963762235.1. GTDB lineage: Bacteria > Pseudomonadota > Gammaproteobacteria > Pseudomonadales > Halieaceae > Marimicrobium. The sequence continues at coordinate 344,216 of CAVXKH010000016.1, forward strand.
TACCAGGTTGGCGTAGTCCGCTGCGCTGCGCATCGACTGCATCGCCTGCACGAAATCATCCAGATCCTGGTCCTGCACCTGGAAAAATGCGTTGGGATAGGCGCCGATGAAACCCTTGACCACGGTCAGGTAGTCTTCTTGCGGGATGCGTCGCTGCGCCTCCTTGAAGATCTGTGCGTTGTTGGAATAGCCGTCGTTGTGCACGATGGTGTAAATGTGCTCCCCGGAACCTGTACCGAGCACCTCCAGAAAGGACACTTCGGGCATCAGGCTGAACGGCGTGCCCTGCAGGGTCTGCAGTTTGTCGAAGCGTGGTTCGCTGTGTCAGGTAGCGATGCGCCGCGGCGCCCGGCAGGCGTTGCTGCAACATGCCCAGCAGTTCCTGCTTGGGATCTGCCGTCTTGTATTGAATATCCGAGGGGCGGTCAAAGGCCACGGAATCGGTCATCACGAATTTTTTCGCTTCGTCCTCTGCATCCCGGTACCAGAAATCGCGCAGGAGGATGCGCTCATTCGGCGGCAGGAAGAACAGAAAGTTCTGTTCGCCTTCCATGCGCAGGAAATCCATATAGAGGCGCGTTTCCAACTGGTGCGTCACGGTGCCGAATACATCGAAGCCTGCCACCAGCAGGTAGTGAATGCGCTCCAGCAGCGAATAATCGATCACCCACGCGGTTTTGGGCGTCTGGCCGACAAAGCCCTTGACCACCGAGGCGCTGTCCTCGTGCCGGAACACGGTCAGCGCGGCGTTGTCATTGCGCCCGTCGCCATCCCAGATCAGATCCAGGTTTACTTTGGTTCCGTCCGGTGCCGGTCGCCTTCTGGATATACTCATGCTTGGCCTTGAGGAATTTCAGCTGCTCGCGTGAATACCCGCGCCACTCGATCATGGAGATCAGCGCACCATCGGGTTTGTCGTCGGGCAGGCGCAGGTTCTTGCTCTCCCGGGCCAGAAATTCGGCGCTGTCCACAGCGCTTTCCCGGTCGGGGTTGAGGAAGACGACCCAGAAGTGGTCGTCGATCACGTTCAGCGCCACCTGGCCGCGACACACCGGGCCCTTGATGAATCCCATAATCGTAAACTGGGCTTCATCCAGCATGAATTTATAGCGGGCGGTCTCGGGCAATTCACGAAAGATGATAAAAGGATTGGCGGCGTCGTCCGTCTGGTAGGAGGGCAGGGCAGTGACGGTGTAGTGGGGATCGAGAAAAAGCGACTGCCAGCGCTGCATGCGCGCCGCATTCAGCGCGTAGGGCATGTGCCGCTTGTCCAGTACCGCAGTGCGCAGGGCTTGCAGGCGATAGTAGAACACCGCCTCACCCGGATCATCGTAGGGACGCCGGGTGGCAATGATATCGATGGGCTCACCCGGCGGCGTGCGTGAGCGCACCAGGTTGTAGTAGCGGCTGTTCTCGCCCAGGTCGGAAAAATACAGGTCACCGATAAACAGGTGCTCGTACATATAGCGCGCCATGAGTTGCTGCTTCAGGCTCTCGCCGTTGAAAAAGGCCTCCCAGCGCCGCACTTCCTTCACTTCTGTCGCCGGGGGCTGCGCTATCGGCACCCCGGGCGTGCCTTTGCCCACCCAGTTGGTCAGTGTGGCATGTTCATCCTTGCTGAGGCCCGGCAGGCCATAGGGCATGCCCCACAGTGGATGATCTGCAGCAAATTTGTCGAAGTCCTCGGGCTTGGTGCACTGCTGCTCGCGGTCCAGGCCCAGGGTAATGGTGTCCGGCAGCAGTTCACCTGCGGGGAGGGGGTGCTGCTGTTTCAATGCCAGCATGCGGGCGAGCACACCCTGGTCGGGCGTCTGCTCATTCAGCACCGGGTAAAAGCCCCTGGCGCGCCATTCCTCGACCGTCTGCGCATCCACGAACAGACGCGTCGGGCTGGCGGCGGTCAGGCGCCCACCGTCGTAGACCATCTCCTTGCTGGCGCCCCGCTGCACGCCGGCCCAGGCGTCCAGTTTCAACTGGCAGGGGCGTCATAGCAGCCGTGGCAGACCATGCAGCGCTGTTCGACGATGGCTTTGACTTTGGGTGGGTAATCGCTGTCGGCGAACGCGGCAGCAGACGAACAGCAAGGCTGCTAGTACGAGGCTGAATCGGGGGAGTATTTTCATGGCGAAATTTTGCGGGTTTGGTGCTATGAAAGCAACCGTCGGCGATACAGTTTGCCGTTGTCATCGCGTGGCAGGCTGGTGACGAGGTCGATACTGCGCGGGCACTTGAAGTGGGCGATGCGGTCGCGGCAGTAGTCGATCAGCGCCTGCACTAATACTTCCTGTTCGTCGGGCAGTTGTTCCACCTGTACCACCGCTTTCACCTCTTCACCCCACTCCTCGTTGGGGATGCCGATCACGGCCACATCTTTTACTGCCGGGTGCTCCAGCAGTACTGCTTCCACTTCTGCCGGGTAGATGTTGACGCCGCCGCTGATGATAACGTTGGCGCTGCGGTCCGTGACAAACAGAAAGCCGTCCTCGTCCAGATAGCCGATATCGCCCACGGTGAAATGTGTGTCCCGGCGTGCGCTGGCGGTTTTGTCCGGATCGTTGAGGTACGCAAAATCCAGTTCACCCGCGCCTTTGAGGTAGATATCGCCAACCGTGCCGGGCGCGCAGGGTTGGCCCTTCTCATCGAGGATGCGCACATGGTCGGGCGCTGGCGGTTTGCCGACGGTGCCGGGCTTCTGCAACCATTGCTGCGGGCTGCAGGAGGCGCCGGAGCCCTCGGTGGCGGCAAAATACTCCCACAGGATTGGCCCGAACCAGTCCATCATGCCCTGTTTGGTGGCCACCGGGCAGGGCGCTGCGCCGTGCAGGATGTACTGCATGGAGGACACGTCCGCGCTGCGGCGTATTTCCTCCGGCAGGCGCAGCAGGCGATGAAACATGGTGGGCACCATGTGCGTGTGGGTGATGCGATGCTGCTCAATCAACTGCAGCGCCTGCTGTGCGTCCCACTTTTCCATGATGACAATGCCGACACCCTGGCTGAGCGGCATGATCAGTGAAAAACTCAACGGGCCGCCGTGGTAGAAAGGTCCGGTGCACAGGTTGAGCTGGCCGGTGCCCGCCTGGTAGCGGGGCGCTAAGTTGATCGCTTCCAGTTGCGTCGAATAGTTGGGCTGGCGCACCACGCCCCTGGGCCTGCCGGTGGTGCCGGAGGTGTACAGCATGCGCGCGCCCAGTTGTGGCGCATCGATATCACTGCTGTCGTGCGGCGCGAGCGCTGCATCGTAAGGCGCGAAACCGGGGATAGCGCCGCCCAGTGACAGGCTGACCGCGACCCCGGGACATCTGCCGGCGGTCTGCTCCATCAGGGGCGCGAAGCGCACATCGCCGATCAAGGCCCGCGCCTGGCAGTCATTGACGATATAGGCGATTTCATCAGCGCTCAGGTAACGATTGACGGGGGTGTAGCGCAGGCCGCTGCGGGTGCAGGCGAACACGATTTCGGCGAACTCGGGCCGATTGCTGGCGACCACTGCGACTGAATCGCCGACCTTGAGCCCGCCCGCTTGCAACGCGCGGGCCAGGCGATTGGCGTTGGCGTTCAATTCGAAAAAACTGCGCGTGCCGCTGGGAGAAATAATGGCCGGCGCATCCGGTGTGTAGCGCGCCCACAGGGCGATCGACATGCCGGTCGCTGCCGCCAGTGCGCGCTCCTCGGCGGTCGGCAGTGCCGGTGCGCTCAACGTACCTTGCGGCATTGCGTGCTTATCCCTGTCTCACGTCGCCGCGCGGCCGCCGCGCAACAGTTTGCCGGGCAGTTCGTGAGCGTCGCTCTGCTCCCTGCCGTTGCGGCGCAGTACCACCCCGTTGACGATCACGGCGTCGATGCCAATGGCGTCAGCGATCAGGCGCTCGCCACCGCCGGGAAGATCCTGTACGCGGCGCAGTGGGCCTGCGCCCACTGCGGCCGGATCGAATACCACCACATCGGCCGGACGGCCCAGCGCCAGCAGGCCGCGGTCAGTGAGACCGACCAGTTGCGCCGGGCGCTGGGTCAGCGCATGAATGGCGCGCGGTAATGTCATCACGCCTTTGTCCCGCACCCAGTAACCCAGCAGGTAGGTGCCGTAGCAGGCGTCACAGAGTTGGTCCGCGTGTGCCCCCGCATCGGACAGTGTGATAACCGTGTGCTCGTCAGTGATCAGCTCCTCCACGCCTGCCTCATTGTGGTTCAGGAAGCCAAAGCGGATGCGGCTCTGTAGCGCCGTTTCTATCGCCATATCCAGCGCCAGGTCGATCGGGTCCACACCGCGCGCGGCTGCAACGGCGGCCAGCGACCGGTTTTCCAGCGTCGGGTCGGGATCGTAGCGGGAAATCTCGGCGCGCTGCGCCCAGCCGGCATTCACATTTTTGGCGTCCACGGTGGATTCACCTTTGAAGCTGGCGCGAAAGTCCGGGTCCGCATAGGCGGCGAGTTTTCCTGCCGTTGTTGCCTGCATGATGGCTTTAAACGGGCCGAGCAATTCGAAGGGGTAGGGTTCATTGAAATTGAAATCGAACATGATGGGGCGACAGGCGACCTGTGGCACGATGTTCAATCCGGCCGCCTGTTGTTGCGCGGCGCTGTCCAGGTAGCGCCGGTGGGAACCGGGTCCCACCATGTCGGCCAGCAGGGCTGTCCAGGTGATGGCAATACCGTGGCGGGTCGCCAGTTCGGCAAAGTGCTTGTCGGTGAGGCTCCTGCCCATGGCTGCCTGGAAAATGCCGCGGCCACTTTCCGCCATGGCGCCGACCAGCGCATCAATTTCCGCGAAGGATGCGAGGCGGCTGGGCACCGGTTTGCCCCCGTCGCCGTGATGCGTCGCCGCCTGCGAACTGGAAAAACCGATGGCGCCGGCGGCCATCGCCTCGCGCACCAGGTCGGCCATGGCCTGTACTTCTGCTGCAGTCGCCTCGCGCTCGGTTGCCTCCTCGCCCATCACCCACAGGCGGATGGGCGTATGGCCCACCAGGGCGGCGACGTTGATGGCGCTGCCTTTCTCTTCCAATAGCGCCAGGTAATCCGGGAAGGTGGTGAAGGGCCAGTCATCGCCGAGGCCGGCATGCAGTGCGTCGAAGGACATACCCTCCACTTTCTCCAGCGTGCGCATGGCGGTGTTGCGGTGCTCGGGACGCATGGGCGCGATACCGAAACCGCAGTTGCCGACCACGGCTGTCGTGACGCCATGCCAGGGCGAGATGCTGAGGCTGCGATCCCAGATGATCTGGGCGTCGTAGTGGGTGTGGATGTCGATAAAGCCGGGGCACACGATGCGCCCCGTGGCATCAATGGTCTGTGCGGCAGCATCCGGCGCCGCGCCGAGGGCCACGATGCGGCCGTCGACAATACCAACGTCGCCGCGCACGCCGGCTGCGCCACTGCCGTCGATGACAGTGCCATTGACGATTTTCAGGTCGTAGCGCATACGCGACAGTGCCTGCGACTAGCTGGCCAGGGCGAGGTCGGCGACCTGCTCGGGCACCGTCATGCCGAACAGCTCGACACAGTTGTCGCGCAGAATACGGCGGCACTGCTGTGCACTGAGATGCGCCATGTGCTTGTTGACCAACTCCTTCGACAGGGGCCAGGTGGAGTCGGAGTGGGGGAAATCGTTGGCCCACAGGAGACGTTCAACGTTCAGCTGGTCTGTCATATGCAGCGCAGTCCAGTCATCCTGGAATGTCATGTAGACATTGTCGAAAAAGTACTCGGAGGGCAGTTTGCGCAGGGCCGGTGCCTTGTTCCAGAAACGGTGCCGATTGTAAATGTGGTCCATGCGGTAGGCGTAGTGTGGCGCCCAGCCAGCATCCGCTTCCACACAGACCACCTTGAGCGCCGGGAAGCGGTCAAACACACCGGAGTAGATCAGCATCCCGATGATGTCCTGGCAACTGCGGATGACATTGAGCAGGGCGTTGATTTTTGGTCCGCGATGGCCGCTGTAGGAGGTGTTGGTGAGGATGTGGAAACACAGGGGCAGTCCCAGTTCCACGGCAGTGGCCCAGAGCCTGTCGTAGGCGGGGTCGTCGTAGTCTGCGGTGCCGGGCATACCCGACATCATCACGGCCTTGAAACCCATGTTGCTGATTTCCACCAGTTCCGCCGCGCCTGCGCTGGCATTCTTGATGGCGGCGAGACCGGCGCCGTAGAGGCGGTCGGGTGCATGGCTGCAATAATCGCTCAGCCAGCGGTTGTAGGCGACCATGCAGGCGTGCCGATAGTCCAGGTCTTCATGGCCGCAGATCGGCATGCCGACCGTGGCGAATAACATTTCCGCCGCCACCCCGTCCCGGGCCTGGTCCGCCAGCCGACGGCTGGGGTCCCAGCCGGAGCGGTGCCAGTCCTTGAAATCGCGGCCGGCAAAGGTCATCTGGTGGGACTCTTCTCCCGCCGCCGCGACCAGTCCCATGGGCACGGACATATTGCTGAGTCCCGGAATGATATAGATATCACCGCGCTTGTCGTCGTGCTGGATATGCGGTGCGCGGTCGCGATAGGCCGGATCGATGTAATCCGTGTAACAGTCCGGCGGCTCGGTGACGTGGGAGTCGGCGGAGACAAAGCCATAGTTGAATGCTGACGACATACCTATTGTTCTCCCGCTACAGGACTGGCCGAGGGTATTGCCCATTCTCTGCACTCCTTAAGGCGGTGCAGAGGGGTTGCCAACTCATCTACAGGGAAGTATAGCCGTACTGCGGCGCTACCGACTACTCATTCATGCCGCGTGAAATGCGACCACGTTGGCAGTCACCCTGTTTTTAAAATCCTCGGCAATACGATCGCCCAGCCGGGTCAGGTAGGCGCTGCCGCCGCCCAGCGTCAGTTCCAGTTGCTTGGCCCACAGGCAATAGCGGAACAGGGGATAATCGCGATCGACCCCGATTCCCCCGTGCAGGTGCTGCGAGGACTGGCTGACCCGATGGGCGACATCAGCGGCCCAGATTTTGGTGATCAGCACTGCTTCACTGGCATCGAGCTGCGCGCTCAGCAGTGATGCGGCCTGTTGGCAGGCGAGGCGCAGGTTTTCCACATCGATATAGGCATCGGCGGCGCGGTGCGAAACAGCCTGGAAGGTGGCGATGGGGCGACCGAACTGCACTCGTTCAGAGGTGTAAGCCGCTGTCATCCTGAGCATGGTTTCGGTCACACCCAGTGTCATCACGCTGTTGGCGACCAGGGTGTGTTGCACCATTGACTGCACCGCACAGCGGGCGTTGGCGCCACGCGCAATAATGTCGCCCGGTGTTACTGTGACCCGGTCAAAAAGCAGGCTGTACTGTGGTTCACCCGTGGTGACATGCTGCGGAACCACGCTCACCCCCGTTACCGTGGGGTTGATCGCCAGCAGTACCAACTCGCCGTCGAGCTGCGCGGACAGCAACACCACGCTGGCCCGGTCTGCGCAGACGACCATGTTTTTGCGGCCATGCAGGGCCCATGCGCCGCCATCTGCCTGCTCCAACCGGGTCGCGGGGCGCGCGGGGTCGTCGCAGCCGGGTTCGGTCAGGGCGGCAGTAATGAACAGCTTGCCACCGGCGACACCGGGCAGCCATTGCTCACACTGTGTTGCGCTGCCGAATTGCTGCAGTGCCAGGGCTGCGCTGGCCAGCACAGGAACCACCGGCACGGCCGCCACTGTTTTGCCGACCTCCTCGAGCAGCAGGCACAATGTTTCGAAGTCAAAGCCCATGCCGCCATAGGCCTCGGCGATGGCGGTGCCCAACAGGCCCGCCTCGGCCAGTTGCTGCCACAGTTGTGCGTCAAAGCGCTCCGCGCTCGCCTCAATGGCCTTGAGGCGATCAACCGTGACCTCCCGCGCCAGAATCTGAGCGGCCAGTTTCTGTACGTCCTGCTGTTCTTCCGATAGCGAAAAATCCATGGTCTATCTCCCTTAACGGTAACGTGGCATCAGTAAGCCGGCAGCAGCCACAATATCGCGCTGCACCTCGTTGGTGCCGCCGCCAAATGTCAACACTGAACCGGAGCGATAGCGATGCTCCAGGGTTCCCTGCAATACGGCGCCTTCTGAATCGCTGCACAGGGCACCGGCCTGTCCGACAATTTCGAGCAGCAGGCGCCACGCCTCGACAAAAAACTCCGAGCCGTAGATTTTCGCGGCGGAGGCCTGCGCCATACCCAGGCTCGCATGACTCATGCTCCAGGCCTGCTTGAAGCAGACCAGGCGCAGGATCTCCAGACCCGATTTGACCCGCGCCAGGTTGTTGCGCACCCAGGGCAGGTCAATGACCTTGCCGCCGTCGCCGCCCGCGGCAGTTTGCGCCGCCCAGGTTGCCACCCGTTCGTAGAGCAGCTCGCAGGGACCATGATTCACCAGGCTGAGACGCTCCCGGTTGAGTTGCGCCGTGATCATTTGCCAGCCCTGGTTCAGCGGGACCCACCTGCCACTTTGCCTCAAGCTCGATATTTTCGTAGTAGGTGGCATTGGTGCGCACGCCCAGCGTATTGATGGGGGTGAAGCTGAAGCCCGGCGCGGAGGTGGGCACGAGGAACATGGAAATGCCATGGTGTTTCTTGGCGGCATGCGGGTCAGTGCGCGCGGCGAGCCACACATAATCGGCAACATTGCCGTAACTGGTCCAGATTTTCTGGCCATTGATCAACCACCTGTCGCCGTTGCGCTCGGCGCGCGTGGTCAGCGAAGCGAGATCGGTACCCGCAGCGGGTTCGGAGTAGCCAATGGCGATGATGCACTCCCCGCGCAGTATGGGATCGACCACGGCGTGGCGTATCTCATCGCTGGCCACGTTGGCCAGTACAGGGCCCACACCATCGGTGGTCAGGAACGGATAGGGAAACCCGGCACGGATCACCTCGTCGCAGAAAATGTACTGCTCTATGGGTCCAGCGTCCTGTCCGCCGTATTCACGCGGCCAACTGCGCACGATCCAGCCGTCGGACCCCATCTGCTGCAGGGCCCTGCGATGCAGTGGGCCGCCGCCCTCGCGCTGCTCGCCGGCCAATTCAGCAAGCAGTGCCGGCGTCATCAGGGCGGCCATGTAGTTGCGAATCTCATCGCGCAAGGTCAACTGCTCAGGGGTCAGGGCTATGTTCATCGATTCCTCCAGAATCCGTCATTGCACAGTGCTTCCGGAAGACGTTACGCACATTAGCTCCAAGCGGACTGCCATAGCGGAAAGTAGCGTGTCGAAAGTCAATTAGTTGAACCGCCAGCGCTGCCGGCCCGTGCCGTGTCCGTTCACTATGCCGCTGGAGGTGTGCGAGCGCCCTGTGATAGGCTCAAACCGGTGGATCAAGTGGCGGGCGGCAGTTTTGCGCGGCCTTTACGCACGGTTCCTGTCACAGTGGCCCGGGACAACGAGGATTCAGCATCAGAAAAGTATTTTTGGGTCTTGTCGCTGCCTTGCTGACGGCCTGTCTCGGCCATCCCGAGTCCGTTACACCAGTGCAGGATTTTGACGTTTCCAGGTACCTTGGAACGTGGTACGAAATCGCACGCCTGGACCACTCCTTTGAACGAGGTCTGGACCGTGTCACTGCGCAGTACGCACTGCGCGAGGATGGCGGTGTCAGCGTAACGAATCGTGGATTCTTGCCCGGTGAGAACCGTTGGAAGGAAGCGCAGGGCAAAGCCTATTTTGTTAACGGCCCGCAGCAAGGCTACCTGAAGGTCTCGTTCTTCGGTCCTTTTTATGGCTCCTATGTGATCTTTGAGCTGGATAGGGAGCACTACCAGTATGCTTTTGTGGCCGGCCCTGATACGTCCTATCTGTGGTTGCTGTCGAGAACGCCGGAGGTTGATCCGGCCTTGATTGCCCGATTTGTCGAGCAGGCCGGACGACTTGGATTTGATACAAGCAGCCTTATTTTCCCTAAGCAAACATGAGCTCCTGTCTGGATCGCGAGCGGCTGGCCGACCTGCGCAATCGCGTGCAGCACGCCAGCGCCAAGGGTCCCCTGCCATCCATCCAGATTGCGCTGGCCAGAAACGGCAAACTGGCGCTGTTCGAAACCTTTGGCGCGGCGGATAACAGTACACGCTACAACATTTTTTCCTGCACCAAGCCGGTGGTGGCGTCCGCGATCTGGCGCCTGATGGGGGAGGGTGTGGTGGAGATCGGTCGTCCCGTGGCCGACTATATCGCGTGCTTCGCCGAGAACGGCAAACAGGAAGTGACGGTAGAGCAGGTGCTGTGCCATACGGCGGGCCTGCCGCGCGCGCCCATGGCGGCGCCCGACTGGTGGACGCGGGAGGGGCGATTGGAGAGAATGCGTCAGTGGCGCCTGAACTGGGCGCCTGGTAGCCGAATGGAATACCACCCGCTCTCTGCGCACTGGGTACTGGCCGAGTTGATCGAATGCCTTACCGGGATGGACTACCGGGAGTATATCCAGTCGGGCATCATCGCACCGCTGGGCCTCACCCGGCTGCAACTGGGTGTGCCACTCGCCGAGCAGGGCGACATCGCCCTGCTGCAGCAGGTGGGAGAGCCGCCCGGGTCACAGGAACTCAAGGCACTTTTTGGTGCTGCCATTGAGTGGCCCAACACCGTGGATGATTCCCTGCTGCAGTTCAACGAGCCCGAGGTGCGCGCCCTCGGAGTGCCCGGCGGTGGTGCGGTGTCCACAGCGGCGGACATGGCGCTGTTTTACCAGGCCCTGCTGCATAATCCCGGCGAACTCTGGTCGCCACCGGTACTGGCGGATGCGATTGGCAGGGTGCGTGTCGATTTTCCCGACCCCATCACCGGGGCCCCGGCCAATCGCGGCCTCGGGGTGGTCATTGCCGGCAGCGGCAAATACCTGCCCTACCGGGGCATGGGGTCAAACGTATCCCCGCAGGCTTTCGGGCACCAGGGTGTCGGCGGGCAGGTGGCCTGGGGCGACCCGGTCAGCGGCATCTCATTTTGTCTGCTGACCAACGGGCTGGATGCGAACCCGTTGCGCAGCGCACAACTGTGCGCGGCCAGCAGCAATCGGGCCGGGGCCTGTTGGGCAGAACAACAATGAGAACCGCAACGTAATGTCCACGCAAAAGCCACCAGGCAAAAGTTTTCAACAGGTACGCGCTGAGCAGCTTGAATACAACGCCAAGCGCGAGAGCGGTTATCGGGAGCGCGCACTCAAACTTTACCCGTGGATTTGTGGCCGTTGCGCGCGCGAATTTGAGCGCAGGAACCTGTCTGAACTGACGGTGCACCACCGGGATCATAATCACGACAACAACCCGAACGACGGCAGCAACTGGGAGTTACTGTGTCTGTACTGCCACGATGAAGAGCATACCAAATTTGAGAATCTCGTGCGCTATGGCAGCACTACTGATAAAGCACCGGTCGCCGCCACCTATAACCCTTTCGCGGACCTGAGGGCGAAAATGGAAGAGAAGAACTAAACCCACAACTTCGACAATTCGGCGATAACGGTGTTCGCTGCTTTTCGCCAGGAGTGTCGTGCTCGGGGTTCGGACTGCCGGTTCGCCTCCCACATCTCCATTCCCACCAAAAAACATAAACACCATTGTTATCTAATTTACTCAGGCTTCTTGAGCAAAAGCTTGAACTGGGTAGCGTCCTTTAGCCGAGCAATGAGTAGGCGTGTCAGCCTGTATCGACCATCAGGATATCGGATATGCCATACCACCTGATAACCCATCAGTTGGAGATCCTTGACTAATGCAAAATCGTCGATGCCGTGCTCTACATGATATTCGGCTAGTAAACCAAAGTTATCTTCTGTTAGTTGTAGAGCCTGCTTGTCATAAGATGTATGACGAATCAGGCCACTTAGTCTGCGGCGCAGATGGCGGACCACAGCAAAAGGCAGGTCACGGGTTTGCTCCAGAGTCTTGAACAGCAAGTAGTCACACCACAAAATCGCCTTGGTAATTTTTTTGTAATTTCGGGTAGCGGTGGGATCGAATATGGTGAACAGCAACCCTCCTGGCCGCAAACTATTAAACGCTAACTGCAAAACATCATTGATGTTCTCGAGATGATGCAGCGCGGATGAGAAAATAATCACATCATAGGCAATTTTATTCTCTGCCAATAATTCTCCAATTTCCCCGGTCAGAATTTGCGCAGAGAAGGCATTTTCTTCGCACTTTTTCCTGAATATATCCAGCTGCGTTGACGATATATCAGAAATCGTAACGGCAAGCCCGCGCCTGAGTAACTTTAGCGCAATATTGCCTGTTCCACCGCATGCATCCAAGCCATGAATCGTTTCCTTTGGTCGACCGGTCAGTGCTATAACTTCGTCAAGATCCTTTTCAAGTTGGTGTTGTGAATATCTATCGGTGACACAGGTCTCTGAGGTATCGTACATTTGTGCTGTTCGGGCGTAGTATTCCCGGTTCGCCTCAGCCACCTTGCGATATTGTTCTGATGGAGTCCAGGACTTCATCACATCACTCCAATTTGTTGACTCTGGTATATCTGTTAATTTCCTTATGATACGGTAGCACACGTGTATCTCTTGAACGTACTTTTGTTTGCTATACGACGAGTCTTTTATTCAGAATACTAATTGAGTTATTCATCAGTGAAGTCTGACTGGCGCCCCGCTTTTGCAATTTACCTTGCCTGCCTACTGGCGGGTTATGCGCTTATGGATAAGTCTTTTGCTTATATTGGAGTTGGATTCATTTATGTTTCGGAGATCGGCTTGCTGCTCGGAATGCTGGCATTCTGTTTGGCCTGGTTTCAGGGGCATATTGATTTCGGTTTGCTCAAGCGCCCCTCTGTCGTGATTCTCGCTGCATTTGTGCTCTGGAGCCTTTCCTGCACCATTCCCTATATTTATAAGTACAAATTGTATGCCATTCGCGATGCCTTGCTCTGGGGATATGCCGCATTCACTTTGTTCATTCTATTGCTGATTCGTCAGGAATGGCTGGAACGCTTTTTCAGGTGGTATGGATATGCCATACCGTTTTTCCTTGTTTGGTGGATACTCGCTTTCTTTCTGCACTGGTTTACCAACATAAAGCACAATCCGTTCAATCCTGCTTTTCCGATTTTCCAATTGAAGTCAGGAGATGTAGCGGTCCATCTTTCGGGAATCGCGGCTTATACATTGTTTAACTTGAGTGAAAGAGCCGGGATTAAACGCGCTGGATGGCTAACGTGGGGAATCTGGTTATTGTGGTGGGCGAACTGGTTGGTTTATGGAATCCTCAGTCGAGCGGCAATGCTTGTCCCTCTAGTGATGCTGTTCATTCTGTTGCTGTTGAACTACCAGCCTATGAAAAAGTGGGGCGTGCCTCTACTTTCAGGGATGGTAATGGTCGTGCTGCTACTGCTCACGAACGTTCACTTAAAAATTCCGGATCCCTCGCGAAAAGTTGAAGTATCCGCCGATCAAATTGCCATCAACTTCGCAAGTCTTACCGGTCGTTCCGGGGAAAGGAGTTTGCAAAATATAGGGATAAAGATCGCCAAGCCTGGCGTTGTCATAACAACTCCCGAGCCTACCGTACTCAGGGTCGAGACGATCAATTGGCGCCTGGATTGGTGGAAAAAGATCGTCTCTTATACGGTTAACGGTCCATATCTCTGGCGTGGCAAGGGCTATGGGATTAATCTGGCAGTTGATGATGGAATCCCTGCTGATCCCGATGAAAGCCTGCGTAGTCCACATAATGTCTTTATGACTATCCTCGCCCGATCAGGAGTTCCCGGGCTCGTGCTATGGTGCACTTTTCTATTGTCCGTTGCCTTTTTATTGCTAAAAAACGCATTGAATCAAACTCAGTCTAAGGAGCAGGCATATGCCGGCTGGTTTTTCATTTATATTCTCGCCAATGTCGTGAATGGATTTGTCGATGTTTATCTCGAAGGGCCAATGGGCGGTATTTGGTTCTGGAGTATGATCGGAGTAGCTTATCTCTATTTCTTGCCTAAACAGAGTTCTTTAGTCCACCCTTGAAGCTACCCATCGGGCAGGGACGTGTCAACCTGCGTAGTTATGGATGCAATACGGCTGTTCTTTTCTGTCTGTTACTTCGTTAACACAACGCGCAATGCACCATCTATTCCAAGTAACTGAGTCAGTGACAAGGCGTACTTTTTTAAACCATGTTTGCCACACGAAAAGGGTCTTCGGAGCCTCACTACTCGTGAAAAGCCTGCCGAAGCAGCCGCCAGACGTAGCGACCTCATAGTAAAAAGATTGAGATGCGTTGGGTTCACCGCTTCTCGCCACGCATCTCCGGACAGCTTCGCCACTAGTCCATTTGCATTCGGTGTTGTCAAAACCAGGCGGCCATCTTTGCGAAGAAGTGAATAAAGTTGAGTCAACGCGGCAATCGGATCTGTAAGGTGCTCAATGACCTCCATTGAAATGATCCATGCAAACTGCTCGTCCGGGCTAAATTCCGAGAATGACTTAACCACTCTTACACCCGATTCAAGTAACACAGGGTCACCATAGGGCTCAAAGGCGACAACCTCGCCTCCGAGCGCGCCGATTTCCCTGGTTAGATTCCCCCGGCCGGCTCCAAAATCCAGGGTGCAGCCCGAGCTTGCGCGCCAGTCAAGCGCCCACAATAGCTCACGTGCGGTCAACGTATCCGAGTTTCCCGAGGCTTCCCGTCCCTGATTACCTATGAGCCAGGCCTGCTTGTAATACTCATCCAATTGCGATGAGTTCGGCAGGGCGACATAGCTGATTGCCCCACACGCCCTGCAACGCTTTCTCGCCGGCCATTTTCCAGTCAATGGGGATGCATACACTCGAGTTTTGGGCGACAAACACCAGTTGCAGCTGATACGTGTCCTCATCAACGAATCTCCACTCCCCGTCTCTGGCTTCGGAGGTCTAAACTTGGTCAATTCCATCTGCTGGTTTGATCCTCTAGAACAGGCGCTATAGCAACAAAAGACGTAAGTGGATATGTTGGGTTGAAGCACGATCCGTCCTGGCAAAGCCCACCTGAGCACACGCAGTCTACAAGCTGCGGTAGAGATTGAACAAGCCGGGGCTGCAGCTTGTCAGAATATGCTTTTCCCAGTTGTTCCTAACAGCTCATCCAATCTAGAATAGAAAATGCATCTGAGACGGGGTCGCCCTTAGTATGTCGATTGCACTAATCACCGGATCAGCCGGCCTGATTGGATCTGAATCCGTGTGTTTCTTCGCCAACCTGGGTATGCAGGTGGTTGGGATTGATAATGATATGCGGCGGTTTTTTTTCGGCGAGGAGGCATCGACGGAGTGGAATCGGGAACGCCTGCAAAAAGAAGTACCGCAATACACACACAAAAATATGGATATTCGCAGTACCGAGGAAGTCTCGGACATCTTCCGGCATTATGGCAGGAATATTTCGCTCATCATTCATACGGCTGCACAGCCCTCCCATGACTGGGCCGCTTCAGATCCGCTCACAGATTTTTCCGTTAACGCCAATGGAACCCTGAATCTGCTGCAGGCGACGAGGGATTTCTGTCCGGACGCGGTATTTCTATTTACCTCAACCAACAAGGTGTACGGAGACCTGCCCAATCGGCTTCCCTTGATAGAGCAGAGTGAGCGCTGGGAAATCGATGAGAATCATGTTTATTTCAATGGCATAGATGAAAATATGAGCATTGACCAGAGTACGCACTCCCTGTTTGGCGCATCGAAAATTGCGGCAGACATCCTTGTCCAGGAGTACGGCCGATACTTTGGCATTAAGACGTCAGTATTTCGAGGTGGATGCCTTACCGGACCCAATCATGCGGGTACGCAGTTGCACGGGTTTCTGGCCTACCTGATGAAGTGCACGATGACTGGTATGCCCTATACAGTTTTTGGCTACAAGGGAAAACAGGTCAGGGACAATATTCATTCCGCGGACCTGATTGAGGCTTTTTATGAGGTGTTCCAGAATCCTGGGAGCGCGGAAGTTTATAATATCGGTGGTGGCAGGCAGAGCAACTGTTCCATGCTAGAGGCGATCAAGCTGTGCCAGGAGATTTGCGGACGGGAATTGCAGCATATCTATCAGGAAGAGAATCGTATTGGGGATCACATCTGGTATATCAGTGATCTCTCCAGGTTCAAAACCCATTACCCCGATTGGAGAATCAAGCACACGGTAGCTGATATCCTGACGGAGATTCACGAGAGCAACCTGACCCGGTGGCAAACGGAATGATTAACGAAGGTTGTTTCCCCGTTATCGGGATCAATATTCATGCGGTGGACTATGAATATGCCGTGGACCAGATTGTCAGCGCCGCGCGGGAGAAGCGTGCCTACGCGGTCAGTGCCCTCGCTGTACACGGTGTGATGACTGGAGCGCTCGATCGGGAGCACGCGATACGACTGAACGCGTTGGACCTGGTGGTGCCGGATGGGCAGCCCGTGCGCTGGGCGCTGCGCTGGCTGCATGGTGTTCACCTGATGGATCGTGTATACGGGCCTGACCTTGCATTATTCTCCGCCAAGGCTCTGGCCGATGCGGGCATGCCGATCTACCTGTACGGAAGCACAGATTCAGTGTTGGAAAAGTTATCCCAAAACCTGCAGAAACGCTTCCCTGGTCTCCAGATAGCCGGGATGAAGGCCTCCAGATTCGGGGTGGTTACATCCGATGAGCAGAAACAGATAGCAAAACGTATTCGTGATTCCGGGGCCCGTGCTGTATTCGTCGGCCTGGGCTGCCCTCGACAGGAAGTCTGGGTTTACGAGCACAGACATTTGCTGAACATGCCCACGCTCGCTGTGGGCGCTGCGTTCGACTTTCATGCGGGCCTTGTTCCCCAGGCGCCGCCGCATATGCAACGTTATGGCCTGGAATGGTTATACCGGCTCTACCAGGATCCCCGCCGTCTGTGGCGACGCTACTTGCTTCTGAATCCGTCTTATCTGTGGAGGGTGTTCCGCCAAAGGGTAGGCTGGGATAGAGCTCAGGGTCCCGGAACATACGCCAAAGTGTCTTACAAGGGTTACGCCTAAGACCGTTCAGTCTCGGCATTCAGGGATGTAATGGCCGCCTCAATCTGTTCGAACCAGGATTGCAGGCCATACTTAAGCTCGTAACACTCCCTGGCCCGATGCCCCATACACTTACGCAACTTCTCATCGTTCAGGAGAAGCGCCAACTTATCGGCCAGCTCATCCGGGTTCTGGCTAGTTACGAGAAAACCGGTGTTGTCCTCTTCGATAATGGACTGAATTCCGCTCCAGCGGGTAGTGACCGAAGGCAGGCCGAACTGCATTGCTTCCAATAGCACTAGCGGATAACTTTCGGATTCATAGTATGAAGGGAAACAAAATATGTCGGCCATTTCGTAGAATTCCCACTTTTGTCGACCAGTTTTCACACCGTGAAAAAATACAATGTCCTGCAGTCCGTTGTCGACTGAAAACAAAAGACACTGCTTTTTAAACTCGTTTGAATTGAAGTCACCCAGCACGTCAATTCGAAAATTATGTCCGGCATTCCTGAGCAGGCATGCGGCAGCTAACAGATCGAGGATGCCCTTTGATTTAAAGAGTGCGGACACATAAAGAATTCTCGGGTAAGCATTATTGCGAACTATGAATTTTCCACAGTGATCCGGAATGCTGTTAGGAATTTCGACTGAACGAAGAGATCGAAGGAACAGGTCATCCCGCGGGCAAAAAGTAGAGAGGATTATAGTTAGATCAGGCCTGAAATATGCCAGCCTGTAGAAATATTGCAGTACGCGTGGAAGTTGAGGGTACAATGTGGAAATGCCGCCGGCATGAAAGTGGAAGATAGTTCCTTTGAATAGCCACTTGCAGCTCAAGAGAACTGCGATGTCCCTAAGCATGGGGATCTTGTTTGGGCCGGCTGGCGGGTAATAGAGATAATCGCTGCCTTCGCGCACAGCGATGTAGTAGATCTTTGCGATTAGCGTTAAAAGTTTGAGCACTTTTTTTATAGAGAATTTCCCTATCTCTTCAATCTCAGAGGAAAAATCCATCCTGATATGTTGAATTTCCAGATTTTGATATTCCCCGTGCACAAATTGATCGATCATAATCGCCTGCCCATGGAAAGGGGGCGGTGTCTGGCCTATGACAAGCACCCTAATACAGGGAGTAGTAGAGGACTTACCAGCGCGTAATGGCATAAAACTCCGGCAATATATTTCGCTGAAATCGTGCGAGAGACACATTGAGAGTGGTATTTTGCGCGATCTTTTCCACAATGGCTACCGGTTGATTAATGGATCAGGCTTCGCTGAAGTCGAGGTTCAACGGATCAAGAACAACGCTGTTAATAATGCGATCAATGTCTGGATTTGCAAATCTTGCTATGCAATCTCCGATAGCTAAAAGTTGCTAGAATCAGCAGCAGCTGAGGATATTCAGCAAGACAGATTTTTGGGTGAGACAAGGTCTGACCGGGGAGAGAACATTGCATGATTCATTCGATCCATCACCGCGCTGTCCAAGGATTCTGGAAATCGGTTTTCAGCCTTTGTTCCACGATGTCTTTCCTGACATGGTTACGTTTATAGACACCCGGTTTCGCCGGAGCAGTGTTCCCGATTACCAGGTTAGCTAGGCACCATTAGCTGAAAAGTGGCATTATTTTTTCAGGTGCTGCGCCGGTTGGGCTCGGGAAGGGTTAGTCAGGTTCGCTGCTCGCGGAACGCGTGTCGGGCTCTTTGTGCTGGATCAGACCGATCATGGCACTATCCATCCCAGAGATCGCCGGATGGCTGGAGCCTGCGACCTGTGTTTCAAACGTGAACTAGCCGATAACCTGTGGCATAGCCTGGAATCGATCTTATCGAGAGGGGCTTGCGCCGGCATTGGAAGTCTGCCAATCATGAATTATCGTCCAATCCGTTCAATGGCACCCCTGCGGCATGGTCGCGAGTGCATCTATTTCGACTCCCAGGACGATCTGGTTACTCAGGTTGAACGTTGGCTCAATATGAACACTGAACGACTTGACGATATTGTTGCCGCTGGCCAGGAACGTCTGAAACAGCATTATACCTTTCATGCTATAGCTCACTACATAATTGCCGAGATCACTACAATGATGGAGGCTAAGAAACGTAGAAAATAGACTAGCTGACTTTCATTTTTCTGAAAATCCAAATCAGCATCACTAGTGAAAGGAGCTGAGTGAGCAGCATTGCAGTACAAGCCCCCAAAACCTCACCGGAAATGACTAGAGGAATACCAAGAACTAAACCCAGGCATGTACTGAAAAAATTAACCAGGAAAATCGCCCGACTGTTTTTCAAACCATAAAGCACAGACTGAAAAACAACAGAGAAAAATATCAGGGTATATGCCAGCACAAGAATCCGTAGTGGTGTTTCCAGTCCAATAGAAAGATAGGGAGAGCCTGAGCCATAAAACACGGCAAGTATTTTTCCAGGACAGATAACAAGTAAGATGAAATAGACTAAAAGAATACTCCCTAAAGGTAGCGCATATTCCCAGGCAATTTTCGACGCATCAGATCGATTTCCTTCAGCATTTGCCTGGGTGATCGCAGGTATAATCAGGTTTCCCAGGCTGAAAATGATTGGATTTGAAACTCCCAGCACGTTTAATATGACTTGGAAAGAGGCCGTTGCTTCAGGGCCGTGGAATAGCCTTAGGGACCAGGGAGAAATTTGTAGCAGTATAATGTTCATAATGTTTATCAATAAAATCCAGCGCCCAAAACTCCAAAATGACCCGGCACAATCCATGACCATTTTGAAGCTGACTGATTGAAGTTTTATCTGTAGCGTTTGAAGGCAGGCTGCGAACAAAGAGGTAAGCATCATGGCAATGAAGACCGATTCCAGACTCAGCCATTTCTGCTGAATCAAGAACCAAACCAAACCAGCCTGACCCAGGTAACTAATGCTATCGCCCCAGAGGGCTTCACCCTGCCTGAATTGGGATAGCAGCCCTCTACGGACTACTTCCTGTAACTGCCAAAGCAGGGATACGCCAAATATGTTGATAGCCAGATCTGGTCTGCGCAGGAACCATAGTGCGATAAAGACGCCAAAATTGAGAATTAGTGATATTCCTAGTGTAAGGATCATCGAACTGCTAGTAAGCTGACCCAGGCGTTTGGCATCAGCCTGCGCACCATATACAGTAAGCGGCTGGCCAATAAGGGCTGCATGCAAGCCATTGGCAGAAATCAAAATTCCCATAATCAGAGCATAGGTACCATAATCCGATTGGGGGAGATTGCGCGCCAGGAGAATTCCCGTAATGAAGTTGCCAAGGCTAATTACGCCTTGGTCTGATACCGCCAAAAAAATACGGCGAATTCTTGTTCCCTCAAGTTTGAGTCTTAACGCCCTGAAACTATTCAATTTCAGTCCCGCTGCACAGCAGTAGACCAAATTCGCATCTAGGCATGATTCGGGGCCTGAAGTGAGCGACCGGAAATGAACTCAGGCGATTTCTCTTTCCTACTGATCCTGAAAAGGTTAAAAATCAGTGCAGGGATCGGGTAAAGCAGTGCGCGGTTAAGGGTGGTGAGGATACTGATGCCCTGATAATCGCTCCTCGCGAAAAAAACAAGAAATATGAAAGCCATCGCTGCTGCGGTGGCGATAGTATCGGGAGTCGCCTGCCTGATCAGATCTCCGCGGAGTATCGTAGTCAGGAGAAGCCCTGCCAGTAAATACCAGAAAATGTTCCAGTTAAGCATTACAAACATCGATTCCAGGTATCGCTCCCAGACGGAATGGAATGTAAGCGTAAGGTTTCCGAGCACAGGTATGCTGATAAGATCTGTGCGGAGTATCACGCGCCCAAAGTGCGGAATGTCTATATCCAACCCGAACCAGAAAACTAATGCGATGAGTACAGTAAGGCTGGAAGTTAACAGCATTTCTGTTTTGTGATCGGCGTTTATGATCGAGATAAGGAAAATGCAGATAAGGATCGTAGCAAGCACAATCCCCGGCACCTTGAGTTGCGAACAAAAAAGCGCCATCAACAACAGAAGCACGCCGTATGGCCAAGATCTATTCGAATGCCACTCGCTCAGAGCGAAAACTCCCAGCCCGAAGGTTGCAGCCACCCAGATGTCAGCATAGCCGGCCAACGCGGTGTGTACATTGAAAAAAGGCATGCTCAGCAACAGATAGCAAGCCAAAGTTGCGTTGAGCACGGAAGTGCCACGCAATCTCAGGTGCCCAAACAGTGCCAGGCCAAGGTTGATCGCCGCGAGGAACCAGGGCAGAAAGAGGTAGCTGTGGTCCCAGGTTTCAGCACCAAGCATGCTCCACAGCAGTATCAGCGGTACTGCCGGTGGATAATGCGAGGCCTGCCAATTGCCCAGGGTGTAGTTATTGAGGCCGGGGCTTAGTGATAACCATTGTTCGGGGTTAACAAACTCCACGAGATGACCCAGATGAAACCACACTATCGCCTTCGGCGCCCAGTTCATCCATGCGTCCCATGCGTAAAGTGGTCTGAGCAGCAATTCCTGCAATAAAGTCAGGTAGCGCCATGCAAGCAGCGCCAGCAATAATGTCACTACGGCCTTTTCCCAGTGCGGTATCGAAGGGGGTGTGCCCGGCGGGTTGTCAAATACACGCTGAGTCACTTGTATAATCACACCGATGATGCCCAGTAGCGCCAGAACGGCGGCCAGCCCCCAGAAATGTAAGCCCGCGCCGGTCCAATCACTCAGGCGCATCAATACGGTCGTGGCAAAAATTCCTGCGAAGTACCCCTGCCCGATGAGGATGAACCAGTTGTAGCCGCCTGATCTGCACAACACCAGTCGCACAAACACCACACCCATGAACCAGGGCAGGAGCAGCGAAGCGATCAGTCCGGGGTAGTAGATCAGGTCATCCATCGGGTTGTTCCAGCTTCTTGTCGGGATTTTCCGGGATAGCTGCAGAAAGTGGGACCCGATACAGCGTGCCGTGTGGATCCCGATCCGCAACAGATACCGTCAGGAGTGTGCCTTCCCAGTTCAGTTGGTGATCTCTTTCACTAAACGATAATCCCGGTACTGTTCCCAGCGCCAGGATATAGTCGCCGGGTTGTACATGCTGGTAAGGCAGCCACTGATTGAAATTGTAGATGTTATGGGGCAGCAGGTAGTACTGCGTCTTTAGTCTTGCGAAGTTATGGCTCAGTGAGTCGTGCAGTATGAAAATTCTCGACGATGATGTTGGTAATACGGCTTCCTTCAAGCGCTTTGTGTAGCGGTAGATGTCCTGATCTACATCGACAAGGTGTTTCTCATGGGTGGACTTGCCGCTAAAAAGGTATTTGGTTTCCCGCAACTGGTTACTTAGCTCATTTTGCCAGAGCAGATCCAGGGCAATCCATGGAATCAGGATGGCAGCGCCATAACCTATGAAGTTTGTCATGGGCCAGGCGCGATCGATCAGATACAGAAAAATTAATGCCAATCCTGCCCAGATAGCCATAGCTATGGTGGGTGAAACCGTCGCTGAGCCAGAGTAACTGGAGATACCTTGGAGATTGTTGATTGACGACCCCGACCATCCCCTGAACCCCGTCCATTCAGACCAAACAGCCGCGATCAACTGGCGCCAAGTGCGAGATACCAGGGTAATCTCAGCAATTCTCAGTGGTTGATCACGCAAGTCCCCAGTTATAAGTATGGCTATGTCGCTAATAGTGCCCTGCCATTCGGGTTGTGCTCCCAGGCTAAATGTGGACGTAGTGCCAAAGTTTCTCGGCAGTACCGCAGCGAACATTTTTTTGGGATTCTCGACTTTGCTCCAAAAGAACTGGAGTTGCAGACCGGCCTGCAGTCCATCAAATCTATAGCGTAGATAAGGATAGTATTGGGCATCAAGTGGCAGGTGTGTTGCGATCAGGGCGTGATTTTCGTCAGCCCTGGTCTCAAGGCCTGTTATAAGTAACGCATCGTTTTCAAGTCGACTGGCACCCAATGTTGTTGTGAATTGCTTGACTACTATCTTTGTATTGGTAGTCGGGTTGATTCTTTCCGGCTGTTGAAATTGGTAGTACGCAATAAAAAGAGTTAGCAGAACCGCAGCACTGAGCGCCAGGGCAAGTAGCGCCCGCGCCAGACTGCGCAGAAAGTCGAGGTTTTCGCTGGCCAGTTTCATCGGCTGAGTGTTCCGTTTTTGACTCAAATGCTGCCGCGCTGCCTTAGCCATTGGCACTTTTTCCGTGAGTTCGATTATAGTCCACTTCAATATACTCGAACACTGTTTGTCGCAACTCCCCCTCGCTACCTCACCACTCCCATTTTCATATACACTGCATTCAGGAGTATTTGTGGAACACCGTAGTGAGCTTGCAAACTATCTATTCAACATTCGTCAGGATTGATCGAAATGCACTGCGTAAACTGCTATTTCCTGTACAGTAGTCGTCGCGTGGATAGGTAAATTTCATCCAGCCCCAGATAACGGAGCACTCATGCGAAATATCATCTTTAGTTTGGCGCTGCTGATTCTCGCAGCCTGTGGCGCTGACGAAACAAGTGAGCAATACCTGTCCAAGGCGAAGGACTACATCAAGGAATCAGAGTACCCCTCCGCAAAGATCGAGTTGCAAAACGCACTGAAACTCGATGGTGCCTCTGCAGAAGCGCGCTGGTTATTGGGCAAAATCTACCTCGATACGGGTGATATTCTGGCGGCGGAGAAGGAATTGCAGCGGGCACAGGACCTCGGCTGGACGGCCGATGACGTCCGCCCCGCGCTGGCTAAAACGGCGTTGATTCAGGGTAAGTTCGCCGATGTACTCAAGCTGGATTACCAGGATCTCAACGCCTCCGCGGCCTCCGGGCTACTCGTTAGTCAGGCGTTTGCCCAGCTGGCACAAGGACAGGCCGACAAGGCCCATGAATTGGTGGTTCTGGCACTGGACAAGGAACCGCAGTCACTCGACGCAAAACTGGCGGAGGCGATTATTTTCATGCAAAAGGGCGACATGACTGGTGCCCTGGCCGTGATAGATGCGGTACTGGAAGTAGCGCCCGAGAATGGTCAGGCGTGGAGGCTCAAGGCGCAAGCCCTGTTGAAGCCTGCAAAAATTCGACGATGCTCGAGCCGCATTTGATCAATCCATAGCCCACTCGGATGTTGTTTTTACAGATCGCGCCGCACGGGCACTCATCAACTTGCAGTTGCAGGATTATGCAGCCGCGCAGGCTGAGGTCTCCGAGTTGCTGGAGCTGTCTCCCTCGGACCCTACCGTTAATTACATACAGGGATTGCTGCACGTTCAGAACAAAAAGTATCGCGATGCGATCAAGGCGCTGACCCTCGCAGAGCCGGTCGCCAGGCAATATCCGTTGACCCTGTATTACCTGAGTCTGGCCTATCTGATCGAGAAGGATGTGAATGCGGCTGCCAGGTTTGCGAGTCAATTCGTTGCGCTGAGCCCGGACGATGTCGCCGGCAGGAAGTTGTATGCCTCAACCCTGGTGCTGCAGAACAAGGTCAAGGAGGCCCAGGATGTGCTGCGATCAGTACTGGATAGCAATCCGGATGATGTTGGTACGCTGAATATAATGGCCAATGCCCTGTTGCTCGATGACCAGGCGGATAAGGGGCTGGTTCTGTATGCACGGATAGCGCAGCTGAATCCCGAGTGGCACATTGTGCCGCTGCGACTGGAGGCGGACATGATAGCTGCAAGCCCGGGGGCCGAGGCAGGCCAGTCCCCTGCGCCTGCGCCGGATAGCGATGCAAACTTCCCACAGACCGACATTTTGCTGATATTGAATCTTCTGGGGAAAAAGGATTTCGCGGGTGCCATAGAGGCAGCCAAATCCTACCAGTTTCGCGACCTGGAAAGTCTCGCACCCTACTATGTACTGGGCAGGGTCTATCTTGCGGCTGGCCAGCCCGAGGACGCCAGAAAGGTGTTTGAGCAGGTGCTGAAGCGCAAACCGGGTGATCCATCGGCCAGTCTGAATCTGGCCCAATTGGCGTTGGCAGCGAACGATACAGACGCTGCACGCCGGTATTACCGGACTGTTCTGGAGCGTGATCCGGACAACCTGGCCACATTGTTGCAACTGGCGGCTATTGAGGCCCGGGAAAAAAATGCAGAGGCCATGGTCGCGCGACTGGAGCAGGCGAGCAAAGCTCACCCAACCGCACTGGAGCCGCGTTTGAGGCTTGCTGGCTATTACATCGGCACAGGTAGTCCGGATAAGGTCATACCCTTGTTTGCGACGCTGGACGAATTGCAGAAACGGTCACCCTCGGTCCTTGAATTGACCGGTCTGGCGCAACTCGCGCAGCAGGAAAACGCCAGTGCCCTGGCGACTCTGCAACAGCTGGTCAATGCCAAACCCGAATCAGCCCAGTACCACTTTCTGCTGGCGATGGCAGCCGGCAAAACAGGCGATGAACAAAAAACCCGACAGGAACTGACCGAGGCACTAAGGCTCGACGCGAATCATGTTCCTGCGCTGCTCGCTCTGGGCAGACTTGCTTTAAGAGATGGCGAAAAGGAGCAGGTCGAGCAGTACCTGGCCACACTCGTTAAGTTGGCGCCAGACTCCACTGATGTGTTGCGGCTGCAGGCACTGTCGGAGGCGCAGAACGGAAATGCAGCCGGAGCGCTGGTGTTGGCGCAACGTGTGTTCAGGCAGGCGCCAGCGACGCAGACCATCCTGGAGTTGACAGCCTACCAGAGGGCGGCGGGCAATGCTGGGGATGCTCGCGTCGCGCTGCAGCAGTGGATTAAAGACCATCCGAACGACGTTGCTGTGCGTCTTGCCCTGGCCAATGACCTGGAGCTTGGCAGTAACTCGCCGGGAGCCCAGGTACAATACCTTGCGGTGCTGGAGCTGGAACCTGACAATATCAGCGCCCTGAACAATCTGGCCTGGAGCCTCCGGCTCGAAAATCCCAAAAAGGCGCTGGAGTATGTCCAGCGGGCGGCCAGGCTTGCGCCTGCCAATCCAGCCGTACTCGATACACTGGCTGTCATTCAGTACCATAGTGGCGACCACCAGAGTGCGAGGCAAGCCATTCAGGGTGCGCTGGCCGGAGCGCCCGGTAATCCCTCCATGCGTTATCATCAGGCAATGATTGATGCTGCCCTGGGTGAGAAGGATAAGGCCGTTGCGCTGTTGCAAGAGCTGCTTGCCAAAGACGCCGCAGGGTTTCCAGAGCGGGCCGAGGCTGAAAAACTGCTAAAGTCGCTCGAGGGTCAGGTACACTGACATTCCACGATCAAATAATGTAGAAAGGAATTTTGTATGTTCAGGCTATTCAAGGTGTCACTGCTGTGTTGCTTGCCATGGTTGCTGCAGGCATGCGTAGCCACACCCTCCCATGCACCCTCGCCCGAGGCGCGGGACATGGCAGGCGCCGAGGGAACATTTGATTTCAAACCGGCTGACTGGCAGGAGGGCCAGACTACCTGGTGGAAGGACACCGACGGGGTCGATCCTGGCACGCCGGGCTGCCACATCGGGACGGACAGTAAGGGTATGCCCAACGGTCGGATATTTGCGGAAGCCTGTCTCCCTGATGGGAAATTGGTGGAGTCCAATCCCGGTGTCGATGTGGTCCACAGCCACAGCGACGATACCGGGCACCCCGACAGGTTCGACTGCAACGCGTGGTGTATTGGCAAAGGCGCGTCCAGGGGCAGTTGTATCGCTGCCTCTGCGTCCCCGTGTGGGCAATCCGCTAAATGTGCCTGCGAGTAGAAAGGCGCTGGCATCGACGGGATAGAAGGTGATCTACCCCTAGAAACCCATCGAGACGCCGGTACTCAGTTGCCAGTCGGGCTCACTCTGTATGCCGTTAAGATTTTTGTACACCGGGGTGCCCACACCGAGGTGTGTGCCCCAACTGCCGTAACTCCAGCGCAAGCCGGTCGACGCAAAAATGATGTCGCCGCCGGTATTATCATCTTTGCTGCCGTCGACCTCCGTCCTGTCGTGCCACTCGCCGTTCAACTCCAGCACATACTGCCAGGCGTGTTCCGTAGGGTGGTGACTCGCGTCGTGGTGACTCCGGTCGTGGCTATGGCTGTGGCTGCCGGGCGACCACAATATGGCAGCGTTATACATCAGTCTGTCCCCCACCGTTGTCTCCCGCGCGCCCTCCGTGCCCAGGTGATACAGCAGATTGCTGCTGACACTCCACTGCCCGTCCAGTTGCGTGCTGTAGGCAACGCCCAGCAGCGGGTCCCAGGAACCCGAGCCGGGCTGGTGATCGACTTCGGCTTTCTCGCCATCGCTGAGTTTTTCATTGGTATTGCCGGTGGGCACCTTGAGGCCGGCGAGCAGCGCATAGTAGTGCTTGCCGGGCTGATCCTTACGCAGCGCAAAGCGTCCCAGCAGCGACACATCGCCCCAACCTGAAATATCGCTGCTGAATACCTCTCCCTCCGGTTCCGATTCTCCCTCGTGATGGGTGCCCACAGCCTCATCGTCGTGCTGTTCCGGTTCACCTGTTTCATCAGCATGGCCATGTGCTGCTTCCCGAAAACCGTCGCGGCTGACATAGGGCAATGCCACACTCAATGTGACGCGGTCGGTGATGCCCAGGCTGTAGCCCATGGAGGCCTGCGAGAAGGCGTTGACGGAGTGCAGCGCTTCGTCGGAGTTCTGCAGCTCGTTATCTGACAACTCATCCATATCCAGATACTGGTACTGCAGTGCGAGCGTCTGTTGTCCGCCGGGCAATGTCTCTGCCCCCATGGTGGTAATGGCCGAACCGGGGCCGCCGGGGATCTGGAACGCTGCGTGATCCGCCAGGGCGGGGAGGGGTGCTAACAGGAGGGTGTTTGCCAAAATGATTTTCTTACGCATGGCTGACTGGTCCGGGATGAATTCGCGGCGCAGTCTAGCAAAGTGCGTTACGGCACGGGGAGTGACATATTGTCGCAGCTACCTAATACGTGCCGACGACTTTATCCTCTATAAAGCGTTCAATCGCCGCATCACTGTACCCGGCCTCGCGCAGTACTTCCGCGCTGTGTTCGCCGAGGCGCGGCGGATGCCGGTGCAAACAGGCTGGCGTTGCGGACAAATGCCCCGGATAGCGCACGTAACGCATTGTGCCGGCTTCCGGGTGCTCGGCATCGAAGATGGTGCGGTTGTGCCTGGCCTGCGGGTCTTCGGCGAATTCGCGAATGGTCTTTACCGGGCCAAAGGGGACCCCGGCGGCGTTGAGTCGCGCCAGCAATTCCCGGGTAGAGAAGCGCTGCATAACCTCGCCGATAGCGTCCAGCCAGGGACCGAAGTCGTTGACGCGTTCGCCCATGTTACGCATGCCCGGTCTTTCCAGTAGCTCGGGACACTCCAGCGCCTGGCACAGGCCCAGGAAATGATTGTCCTGCAGTGCCATACCCACCACAAAGCCATCGGCGGTTTCAAAAGTGCGCAGTACCGCCAGCGGTGCCGGGTCCTGCATATCGTTGGGCATGAAACTGTCTACCGGCATCATGTCGGCCAGGGAGTTGGCGGCCCAGGCGTCGATCATCGGCACATCGACACGCTGTCCCTTGCCGGTGCCGCCGGGACGGTCGCGGGCGTAGAGTGCCGCCAGCGCGACGCCGGCAGCCGTGGTCGCTGTGGTCTTATCGACAATGGCGGACTGGATGAGTTGCGGTTTGCCGCCGAACGGTTTGCCCTGGATGGGCATCATGCCGACCAGTCCCTGGGCAATGGGATCATAGGCGGGACGGTCGGCATAAGGCCCGGTGGGGCCGAAGCCGGTGATGGAGACGTAGATCAACCGGTCATTGAGCGCGCGCAGTGCGTCATAGCCGATGCCCAGGCGGTCGCACACCCCGCCGCGGAAGTTTTCCACCAGGATGTCCGCGCTCTCTGCCAGTTTCCTGATGATGGCAATGCCCTCGGGACTTTTCAGGTCCAGCGCCAGGCTGCGTTTATTGCGGTTCATCTGTGTGTAATAACCGGTCAGGCCCGCTTTCTGCGGCGGCGCCATCCAGCGCGATATCTCGCCGTGGGTGGGTTCGATCTTGATGACATCCGCGCCCAGGTCACCGAGCTGCTGGGCACACAGGGGGCCGGTGATCATGGAGGTGATATCGATCACGCGGATACCCTTGAGGGGGCCCTGCGGTGAGCCTGACAGTTCTATATCCATGGGACAGAGCCTCGCGTTGTGATCCGGTGATTCTACACGGACAGGCCGTGGCAGGCGATGCAGCCTACGAGGCCTTTGCTTCCAGATTCAGCGGGCAGTAGATACCGCCGGGCGCCTCGATCAGGCTGGCGCAGCGGTTGCAGTGAATGCAGCCGTTCCTGTAGTTGCGGTCCGCCCTGGCGTTGTTCACGAAATTTGGGTCCTTGATCAGCGGCCGACCCAGCTGGATGAAATCGAAACCTTCCCGCATCACCTTTTCGATGCTGGCGACATCCGTGCAGCCGCCGATGTACACCATCTGGCAGTTGACGCGATCACGCACGCGCTTTGCGTCCTCGAGAAAGTACAGTTCCTCGTAGGGATAGTAGCGGAACATGCTGGGGCCAATCATTCTCAGGCCCAACTTCGTGATGGGATTTTTTTCCACCTCGATCAGGCCTTTCTCCAGGGTGTCGCCGCGGAAGTACACCATCGGATTGAAACTGCTGGTGCCGCCGGAACAGATCAGGGCGTCGATGCCGCCAGCGTCCAGCATGGCGGCAACTTCGATGGCTTCCTCGATATGCAAGCCATCCTTGATGCCATCGGTAAGCCCGATTTTGCCGAGGACAGGAAAGTCGTCGCCCACGGCCTTGCGCACCGCGTCCAGCACCCGCAGCGGCAGGCGCATGCGGTTGCGGAGTGTGCCGCCGTAGTCGTCGGTACGGTGGTTGGTTTTGGGGCTGATGAACTGGCTGAGACCGTAGCCGTGGCTGAAGTGAATTTCCAGTGCGTCAAAGCCGGTGTCCTTCATCAATAGCGCGGCATCGAAATAGGTTTGCACCAGGTAGTCGATGTCGGTCACCGACATGGCGCCGGAAAAGGGCATCCCGGCGGACAGTCCCAGCATACTGAACTGGCGCGAGGGACCCAGCGGCCGCTTCAGGCGCTGCAATTTGCGGTTCTTGGAAAAGTTGCCGCAGTGGGTCATCTGGCCGGAGATTTTGACCTCGGGAGCGACTCTTTTGAGTTCGCTGTTCATATGCATCAAGCTGTCCCGGATGCCCTCGTGCATCCACATCATCTGGTCGTTGATGCGCCCGTCGGCCTCGGTGGTGCAGTAGCCGATGGTGGTCATCGCGGTGCCGCCCAGCACAATGCCCTTGTGGAAGTTGAGCAACAGGTCACCGGGCACGCCATCGGGCGTTTTCCCCTCATAGGTAGCGGCTTTGAGGATGCGATTCCTGAGTTGCAGTTTGCCCAGGGTTGCGGGTGAGAAGGCTTTGCTCAGGGGGTCGTCCATGCTGCGTCCCGATCAGGAAGGAAGTGCTACATGTTATCACTGCCGGTGTGAACGGGTCTCCCTGTTTGATTTATTCAAGCCGATTGTCATACTCTACTGCCTTGCGTTGTCGTCGGATCGTGCAGCGTCCGTCTGTTTCAATAGAGATGTCACAATATGGCCGGTGTAACCATCGTCGCCGCGACCCGGGAGGCAGAGGGCTATGAGAGCTGTCTGAAAAAGTGGGGACAGTGAGCTGGCTCAGGCGCACAGATAAGGGGGCTTCCAATGTTCGGTGACAATCCCAATGATGCCCGGCTCAAGGCCAGTTGGGATGATTTTTGTGAGCAGCTGAAAAGTGCCGGCGACCTGGTGTTTCGCGATACCACGCCGACACAGGATATTGACCGCGCCAAGGGTTTCCGCCTGCTGGCGCGCAATATTGCTCTTGGGTTGCAATTCCATCTGGAAAACAACGACCCGGACTTTCCCGAGCTGTTGCACTATTTCGATCCGCTGCGCAAGCAGGGCGGCGACAATACCGACGCCCTGTATGTGGGCGCGCCGATCAACGGCGAGCACACCTACAAAATAAGTGGCCAACGCGGCAGCGCCCGCTACTTCGCCGTGACGGTGCTGGAAGACGGCGCCACGCCCTGGGGCGGGGCCGTGGCAGGAAGCCTGATCGACAGCGATATTGCGGTAGAGGACGATGGCCGTTTTGCCATTATCCTCAGCCCGCAGGAGCACCCGGGAAACTGGATCAGAACCACCCCCGGCAGTTGGCGCGTGACCGTGCGACAGTTTTTCGCCGACTGGGAAAACGAGCAGCCCATGGTCGCCCGTATCGACCGGCTCGGGGAACTCGAGCACGATCCGGCGTTTACGCCCGCGCAACTCGAACAGGGGCTGGGCGCTGCCGCTGCCTGGGTGCGTGACTCCACACATTACTGGGCGAACATGCTGGACAAGTGGCAGGCGCAGCCCAATTGCTTCCGGTCGTACCGCCAGCTCGACGATAACGCCATTGATGCCACGCCCGGCGGGGAACCGCTGATCTGCTATTGGCGGGTACCCGCAGACGAGGCGCTGGTGGTGCGCGTGACGCCGCCGCAGGCCAATTACTGGGCGGTGGAGTTCGGCAACTACTGGTGGGAGACCATGGACTACCGCTACCGCCTGTGCAGTACCAACTGTCACCATGCGGTGCTGGAAGATAACGGCGAACTCATTCTGGTGGTGGCCCATCGTGATCCCGGGCGTGCCGAACTGGCTGGACCCTTCCGGGCATGAGGAGGGTTATATCACGGTGCGCTGGATCGGGGCCGCGCATTATCCGGTGCCACAGTGTGTGCAAATACACCGTGATGCATTGCACGCTTATCTGCCCGAGGGCGTAAAGAAACTGCAGCCTGGCGTGCGCAAGGAGCAGTTGGCCGCGCGTCGACGGGGCGCCATAAAGCGCTTTGGTTACTAGCAAGGGACCCGGCATGAGCAAATCTGACAGCCCGTTGTGGACCCCGCCGCCGCACCCCGAGTGGCTCAGCGCCATGAACAGGGAGGGCAGCTACCTCGATCTTCCTGCCGTGGTGCCGCTGGATGAGGATTCGCTGCTGCAGCATGCGCGCCGGGCAACCGGCCTGCACGATTTCGGCGACGAGCTGTGGCGCGAACCCTTTGCTGTGCTGGTAAAGTCCCTGGAGGAAGAGGCGCAGTTGACGCTGATGGGCCGCCTGATGGCCAGGAGCGATATCATCCTGTGGCTCAGTACGCGTCTCAAGGTCACTGACACGCTGAAAAAATACCCGCAGATACTCGAGGAAGACATCACCGCGCCCATGGTGATTGTCGGTCTGCCGCGCTCGGGTACCTCCATCCTGTTCGAGCTGTTGTCACAGGACCCCGATGTGGGCGTGCCCCTGATGTGGGAGGCCTTGCAACCCTGTCCGCCGCCGCAGGCGGCAAGCTACACCAGTGATCCGCGCATCGAGCAGGCGGACAAACTGTTTACCCAGTGGAATCGCGTGGCACCAGAGTTCGCCAGCATGCATGAAATGCGCGGCGACTATCCCCGCCGAGTGCGGCCTGTTGATGGCGGGAACATTTATCAGCGACCACATCGCCGCCCTGCACCAGACCCACAGTTACAGCGCCTGGTGTATCGAAGCAGACTTTCTGCCGGTCTACCGGTACCACAAGTCCATCCTGCAGATTCTGCAGTGGCAGAACCCGCGGCAGCGCTGGCTGCTGAAAGCCCCCGAGCACCAGGTGCACCTTGATACCCTGTTGCAGGTCTACCCGGACGCGCGGATTGTGCAGACGCACCGCGATCCGATCAAGTGTATGGCCTCCACCACCAGCCTGATGGGCACGCTGTACTTCATGCGCAGCGACCAGCCGTTCAACGCGCAGCTGTTTGACAACATCATCATGGGTGCTGCCACGGCCCAGCGGCTGGAGCATGTGATGGAGCAGCGCGAGAAGGGTATCGTGCCTGCGGCCAATATCGCCGATTCCCGCTACCAGGACCTGATGGACGATCCCATGGCCTGTATCGCCAGCATCTACGCGCATTTCGGCATGGTCTTGCCGGAGCTCGCAAGATCGCGCATGCAGGATTACCTGCGCGCGAAACCCAAGGGTAAATTCGGACAGCACAGTTATGAGGTAGATGAGCGCAAGGCCCGCGACAGGCTTTTGTTCAAACGCTATCAGGACTTGTACAACGTCCCTGATGAGCTGTAGGTGGTTTGTGCAACAGTTGAAATACGACATCCACTGTAATGGAAAAATTGTCCAGTTGCGCCGCGCGTTCTTTGCCGGACCGGCTGGCACGAAACAGGTGCGGTGTCATACTGAGCAGTTGATGGACTTGTAACTGGCCCAGTGGCGCCGTTCTAAATTGCAGCGTCGAGGTCTCTCCTATGGTAAATCCTGCGGCGCGTGCTTGTTGTGCGACCATTGATGCGGAGCGCCTGACACTGGGGTAGAGAATTTCACGCAGTTCGATAAGGTGTTGCGGTCCGGCATTGACAGCGAGCAGGGTGCCGCCTTCCTTCAGTAGC
Source organism: uncultured Gammaproteobacteria bacterium (assembly GCA_963762235.1). GTDB lineage: Bacteria > Pseudomonadota > Gammaproteobacteria > Pseudomonadales > Halieaceae > Marimicrobium. Next base: position 377,572 of record CAVXKH010000016.1, read on the forward strand.
GCCAGAAACGTCTCAAATACCGGGAAGCCAAACAGGCTGAGCAGGCAGTCGGCGCTGGCAGGGGCAAGTGGGATATTGCGGTTGCTCGCCACCAGCCAGGTGGCGGCAAACCTGCGCGTGGCGGCCTGCACGGCCGACCTGGAAATATCAAAGCCAATCAATGTGGGGGCGCCAAGCCTGCTCGCTGGAAGCTGCGCTCGCAGTTGTTCCAGGTAGTACCCCTCGCCACAGCCTGCATCGACAATGACTGAGTCCACCGCCGGTGAATGGCCTGACCAGTTCGGCAAGCCTGTGCGCTACCGGTTGATATTGGCCAGTGTCGAGAAATGCGCGCCGCGCTGCCACCATCTCCCTGCTGTCACCGGGATCGCGGCTGCGCTTGTCGCCCGGCCCCAGCAGGTTCACATAACCCTGCCTGGCGATATCAAAACTGTGTCCGTTCGCGCAGCGCAGCCGGGTGTTCTCCTGCTGCAGCGCCAGTTTATCCAGTGGGCAACACAGCAGGTCGCTGTACAGGAAATTCATTTGAACAGGAGGGCAGGGCTTCGCGTGGGACTTTGCCCAGCGTGCTCACTCACTGCAACTGCGCCGCAAAGTACGCCAGGATCTCGTCCAGGGCTGCGCGCGTCGGGTGGCCTGCCGCATCGACGAAATCGAGCGTCAGTACCGAGTGTCCCTTGCCGGGCAACGTGTGGGTGACCACGCGCGTGATGCCCCCGTCGTTGAAAGTTTCATCAATGGCCCGAAACTTGGCGGCATTGCACATGGGGTCTGCCATCGAAACGGTAGGCGTGCATCGGCGCGGTGGCATCGATGCGCTGCCGGATGGCGGTGATGTCAGCGGCGGACATATGCAGTTGGGACGCCTTCATCAGTGGCATGGAAGGCTGCGAACTCACCGCGGCCAGCACGCTGTCATCGCCCATCAGCGAGATGGCAAAGTTACCGGTCAGGCACATGCCGATCACACCGACACCCTTACACTGGCCCTGCTCTTTGATGTCCCGGCACAGCGCCTTCAGCCAGTCGACAATCGGGCTGGAGCGATGCGCTGCAAACAGGCTGAATTCACGGCGCATGCAAAACACGCGCAGCAGGTTGCCGCCGATACTGGTTTTTTCCAGTGGGCCGAACAGATGTGGCAGTACGACGGCAAAACCCCGGTCGACAAATTCATCGGCCAGGCGCAGGGTTTCCGGGCCGATGCCCGGCAGCTCCTGGATGATCACCACCGGGGCGCCACTGCCGCGGCGATAGACATCATGGCTGATGCGCTGTGCCGTTGGCGCAGGTGGCGCTGAAAGGCGCGCAGCGGTACTGGGCAATGGGAGTGAAAGAGTTGGTCATGACGAATCCCTCTGGCGTTGGGACATTTGGCATTGGTCAGAGTAAAAACCCCTGAACCCAGCCATCCTCGATTCAAAATAGTTTGCCGGGGTTTTTACTCTGACCCCAAATGGCGCACGATGCGCTCGGCATAGGCTTCCATACAACGTTTCTTCTCGTCAATAGTAGAATGTTTTTTGCCCAGCGCATACTGGAAGGGCGGAGCCACCGTGCTTTGCAGTCCATCATCGGCCAGGCGTTGGTACAGGTCCAGAGCTGGGTGCTGCGGTAATGCCGAGCATGGCCTCGAAGGGCAGGTGCTCGCGGCCGTATTCCTGGCGCAGCGTGTGCAGTCGCTGCAGCAACGGCCCGACATCTTCCGGCGCGGTGCCGGCGCCGATGTAGCCCGTCAGCCCACGCGCGCCGCGCGGCGCAGGGCGACCTCACTGGACCCGCCGATGTAGATCGGGCGGAGGATAGCCGGTGCGGGACTCAATTGCACGCGCGGGAAATCGAAATGCGTGCCATGATGCTCAATCATCCCGCCGCGCCACAATTTGTGCAGCACCTCGATGCCTCATCGGTGATGTTGCCGCGCTGGTGAAAATCCACACCGTAGATATCGAACTCTTCCTTCATCCAGCCCACGCCGACGCCGAGAATAAAGCGATTGTCGCTGAGGATGGCCAGCGTGGCGCAGGCCCGCGCCACCTCGTGCGGATTGCGCAGCGGCAGCACATACACGCCGCAGGTGAAGCGCAGTGTGCTGCGTCACCGCCGCCATGGCGGCGAAAATGGCGGTCTGGTCAGGATACTCATCATCTGGGCTGCATCGGCGGCAGGCCGGTATCGGAGTAGGGGTAATCGGGCGCGATGGATTCGGGATAGACCGCGTGATCGCCGCTCATCAGGCCGTGAAAGCCGAACTCCTCGGCGCAGCGGGCGATCTCGAGTCAGTTGGTCGGTTTCGGCCCAGGTGATGGCCTGCCAGAATTTCATGCGTGCTCCCGCAGTTTTGTGGTGATCAGGGCGTATTGCTATAGCGCCTCGCGCGGCACGTCGAAATACGCTTCGTAATCGGTGAACAGCGCGCGCAGTTCGGCCTCCTCCATGCCGGTATTGGCGAGACTGTACAAATGCTTGCCGTGTTTGTCTGCCGGGTTATCGTTGAGAAAACCCTGCATGGCGGAGGCGGCGCTGTCCGACAACTCCAGCCCGAAATGTTCATAGGCGCGGCGCACGGTGCCGACCTGGTCGGCCATGAAATCGCGAAAGTACAGGTCCACCACTTGTTCTGGCGGCAGCTGGCCCGATTTGCGGTAGGCCACGGTGTTGTTATATCCGCGCGCCAGCGCCTGGGCAAAATACCGGGTGACCTTGCCCAGGTCGACATGGTCGCTGGCCATGCCCTGCAGGTGAGCGGCGAGGTTGCTGGTGGAGATCACGATCTTTACCGGGTCGCGGTGGGTTTGCACGAACAGCGCGTCGGGATACTCGCGGTGAATGTGCTGCAGGTGCCACAGGTGCTGTGGGGATTTCAGCGCCCAGCGCTTGCCCGGCTTTTTCCACTGCAACACCTGCAAAAAGCGCCGGTGCCACTTCAGCGCCGAGCGCATGTCGCACTCGATCACGAAGCGGTCATAGGTCGGAACATAAAATTGCACGAAGTAAATCATGGAGGTGAAATCGTGGCTGGTCATGGTCACGCATTCCTGCGCGCGCTCGGCGCCCATGGGATGCATGGTCTTGAACTGCGGCAGCAGTTTGTCCACGTTGTCCAGGTCCGCCTGCGCCTGGGCGATGCGCGGGTCGCTGCGATAGGTGGCGGTTTCCGGCGGCGGCAGCGGGCGCGCGGTCTCCCAGGTCAGCGGTACGCGGTTGTCCGGGTCCATCACCAGCAGGTCGTGGAAGATAGTAGTGCCGGAGCGGGGCGGGCCGACGACAAATATCGGCCGCTCGATACGCTGCTGCGCGATTTCGGGATGCTGCTTGAACAGTTCCACAAAACCCAGGCGGTTTTCCAGCGTTCGCACCAGATCCGATTTGGCAATGATGCGCCCGAGCAGTGAGAGGTCGGCCTCCTTTTCCAGGCCTTCCAGCAGCAGCGCCAGCGGCCGACGAAAATCCTCCTCGCCAAAATCGCTGAGCCCGGTATTGTCACGGGCGGTTTGCAGCAGTTTTTCCAGGCTCAGGTTGACCGGCTGCAGGCCGATGGCATTGGCGCCGCGGCCCGGCCAGATTGAGCAGGCGCACGGGAAGCGGGAGTGTGCTGCTGCTCATTTCAAATGCCCAGCTCGGCGAGCTTCACCACTTTCGCCTGCGGCGTCTCGACCTCGCCCTTGACCAGGAAGAAGCGCCAGAACACCAGGCCGAACAGGTTGCCCTCGGTGTCCAGCCAGTTGGGCAGACCGGGATCGGTATGGGCGAGAATCATTTTAAAGCTGCCATCGCTCTCCAGCAGCGTCTGGGCGCGGTTGAGCGACACGCTGCGGCTGCGGTAATCGAGTGTTTGCTGGAAACGGTTCCACAGGCACACATTGCCGAAGCGGCAGTCGGGCCAGCGGCCGGTGATCACCAGGGCCTCATCCGGGCCGATAAAAAACGGCGCCATGGAGTAGTGGGCATCAAACGCCGCCAGTCCGAAGGCGCCGGGCGGTATCGGCGGCGGGAAGGCGTTCGGCGTCAGCGACACGAAACGGCGGCAGCGGGCCGTTGGCCATGGGCGGCATGCCCAGCGTGCGGCTGCGCACCGCGGTGCTGACGCGGCGGATACCGGCGGCGACGCTCGCGTCGTTGGGCGGCGCGGGAATGTCCTTCGCGGTAAGGCACTCGATGCGGATGCGCGGTTCCAGTCCGGGATCTTTCGCGGCGCAAGTGGCCTGTTCGAAATAGTGCCGGGTAGTCACGCGCGACGCGCCCGGCGTCAGTGCCAGCCAGTTTTTGCCCTGGGTTTGCCACCGAGATAGAGGGTGAAATGCCCGTTGCTGTCGATCTCCAGCTGTTCGTCGTTGATGACACCGGCGGTGTTGGTCGCCATCTTGCCGTCCTCGGCGCCCTCCTCGATGGTCAGGGAAAAATAGGCCGCGCCGTGCATGCTGCCGTGGATGACGTAGGCATGCTCGCCGCTGACGGGAGCGTCGAAGTAGATGGCGTCCGAGTTGTCGCCCGGTCAGTTTGCGGCTGGGCGTGACGATGCGCCGGAAATCGGGCCGGGTCGCATCCTGCTCGAAATAGCCGATCAGGCAGGTTTCCAGGGTATGCATCAGCGAGCGGTGCGAGCGCGACGATATCCTCGGGCGAATGCAGGTTCCATTCAGGGCCGGACCAGCGCGTGTCAATCTCCTGCAGCAATGCGATCAGTTCGTCCAGGGCGGTGCGACTTTGTGTTTCGATGCTCATAATGACTCCGTGTGGTATTCAGTTTGCGGCTGCTGCGAGGTGCGGGTTTTTGGTTTCGTAAGGGATATTGAAGCGTTCGCGATAGAACATCAATCGCCGATCCACGTCCTGCGCGTCCAGGCCGAAATCCGCCAGGCTGTACTTGTGCGCGCCGTGCTTGTGCTGCCCGTTGCGGTCCAGCCAGGCCTGCATACTGTTGCGCGCCGTCGTCGGTAAACGGCAGGTCGAGGAAGTCGTAGACGCCCTGCATCGCGCCCTGCCAGTCGGCGGTGATGTCGGCATACTGGATATCGTATTGATTCTGCGCTGGTACCTGCTCCTCGCGCATGCGCAGGGTTTTGCGCAGCATGCGTTCGGTCTTGTCCAGCCACTCGCGGCCGACCCAGTGCGGGGTCGATACTGTCGCTGTCGCGCACCATGGCATTCCAGGCGGTGGAGCAGACCGAGCCCACGGCCTTGACCGGATCGCGGTGGGAGCACACCAGCTTCGCGTTGGGGAATACGTGCAGCAGCGCGTCAAGGTCCTGCATATGCTGCGGCGTCTTGAGCACCCAGGGTTGGTCCTGCGGGTCGTTGCGAAACCAGGAGATGATTTTCATCAACACCACCATGTACTCGTAGGCGGCGTGCTGCTCGTGCGTCATCAGCCACTCGGCGAAGGAGGGCATCCTGGCCTGGATCTCGAAGATCTGGCTGGAAAAACCGTGCTGCAGCAGGCCGATTTCCTCTTCAACTTCAAAAGTGCCCAGCGGGTGGACCGCGGCGACCTGGGGACTCATGTACAGCACCGCTTTCAGGCCCTGGTCCAGTGCGGTGATGCGCGGGTCGGTCCGGCCCTCGGCGCGCGCGGCAAAGCACTCGGGCCAGGGTACCGGAAAGACCGATTCCCAGGATGTCCAGGTGCAGGAATCGCGGGTCAGAAGCCAGCAGCCGGTGCAGGCGCGTGGTGCCGGAGCGTCCCAGCCCGACCACGACCACCGGGTCGGGAATCTGGCGCTCGAGAATCTCGGGATGACGCGTGAGCAGATCCTGCGCGTACAGGCGGTGTTTCAACAGGCGCAGGATGTTGGTGCGATTCATAAAGCGGCCAACCGGGTTCAGGTCGGCTTCCTCCTCCAGTCGCAGTGATCAGGCGCTGCATCGGATCGAGGAAACTTTCGTCGCCGAAATCCCGCAGTCCGGTGGCCTTGCGCGCGGCGGCGATCAGCGCGTCCCGGTCCAGTGAAAACCTGCGCCAGCCCCAGCGCATTGGCAGCCGCGCAGCACGGCGTTGAGCACACGCATCGGGGCGCGCTGATAATCGGTGGCTTTCAGTTGTGTGCTCTTATCCACTATGTCCTGTCCTTGATGGCAATGACGGAAAAACACTGCTGGTCAGCGCTGCATGGACGCTTTACGCTGTCGGTCATATGGTCGAAGATGTCCCATTCCCGCACTGCACTACGCAAGGGCATTGTTAGCCAATGACTGAACCACGGCCCGATCCTGTTGCTACCATTCTCGACGCCGCCAGGCGTTGCTACCTCACCAATGGCATTTCCGCCACGGGCATGAAGGACGTTGCAGCCAGCGCCGGCGTGGCGCGCTCTACCGTGTACCGTTATTTCCCGGGCCGCGACGATCTGCTGGTGGCCATCATCAAGGGTGAGATGGAGCAGTTGAATACACGCATTCGCAAACGACTGGCAAAGTATCCGGATCCTGCCGATCAACTGGTGGAGGGCCTGATCGTGGCGATCAAGGAGATACCGCGACGACCGCTGTTACGCGCTGTCTTCGCCTCGGAGGACGACGGTCGCGCGCGCCGCGCCATCTGGAGCTCCGACGTCATCGTCAGTTTTGGCGAGGAATTGATGGATCATGTTATCAGTCCCGCCCGCGACGCCGGCCTGTTACAGGATGCGGTGCGCCCGGAGATACTGGTGGAGTGGGTGTACCGCCTGCTGTTGTCATTCCTCACGCTGCCGAGCAACTGGGTCAGGAGTGATGCGCAATTGCGCGCTACGCTGCATGCGCTGCTGGTGCCGGTGCTGTTGAAGTAGCGGTCACCGTGCACCACGCTGGCCGCCATGATTTCGTGTGCGCAGTTATAGCCCGGCAGAAAGGTGACGCCAGGGCCGGGGTGGCAGGACGAGCCGCACAGGTACAGATTCGCCACAGGCGTGGTGTGCCCGGTGCCGTCGATCAGGCAGCGCTCGCCGATCATCTGGTCGGGGTGCAGCAGGCCGTGGGTCCAGTCGCCATTGGTGACGCCCTGCATGCTGGCGAAGTGGTCCGAGGAAAAGATGGCCTGGTCGACAATCAGCGAGCGGAAGTTGGGCATGTGCACGCAGATGTGGTCAATAATTTTTTCCGCCATCTGGTCCCGGAGTTTGCCGCGCCTGGCTTTCTCCGCCTCGCAGGGGAAATAAAAGCCGTAGGCGGTGGCGATATGGTAACCCGGCGGCGCCAGGCTGCTGTCCGCCACCGTTGGCACCTGGAACGCCAGTGGTATGTGCTCCGGCAGTTCGCCGCGCAGGCAGGTTTCATAGCTTTCCTGTAACTGCCTTGGTTCCAGCACCATGGCGCCGCCGAAGTGCGCTCCCGGGATACTGGTTGAGTTTGTCCAGGTGGGCGGAGTAGGTCGGCAATCCCTGCAATTTGAACAGCATATGCACGAAGGCGCCGCGGTGCATAAACGCGTCCACTTTCTGCTGGTCCGGCGCCGCGAGGGTATAGTCGGCGAGCAGGTGGTTGAAAGTCGCCTGCTTGTCCAGGTTGGAAATAATGGTGTCGGCGTATAGCTGTTCCCCGTTTTTGAGTTCCACACCCACGGCGCGGTTATCCTGCACCAGGATGCGTGCCACGTTCTGCTTCAGCCGCACTTCGCCACCCAGCGCCTCGATCTGCTCGGCCAGACAGTCAGAGAGGCGACCGATGCCGCCCTTCACGCGCTGCATGAGGCCCTCGGACCCTTCCTGCGCCATGGTGTAGATCAGGCACAGGCCGGAGCCGGGCGTATAGGGTCCCTTGTAGGTAGCCTGCACCGCAGCGAAGGCCATACTGGCGCGCAGTTCGCGGTGTTTGACCGGGTCCGGGAAAAACCTGTCGAGGATGTCCATGGCCGAGCCCTTGAAGGCCAGTTCCAGGTGTTCGCGCTGCTCTGGCGTTTCTGCCTCGGCGATCAGGTCTTCCAGTTTGCGCGGCGCCTTGCGTGCGGTGAAGCGGTCCAGCACCCGCGCCGGGTACTGGCAGAATTTCATCAGGCGAATGAAACCGAGCATGCCGCTAATGCCGAAGCTGCGCAGGAGGTTGAACGACAGCCGCAGCGGGTTTTTATAAATGACGAACGGGCGGCCATCGGCGCCGGTCAGGTTGACGGCCATCACTGGCAGGGGAATCAGTTCCACCCCGTGGGCCTCGAAATCGAAATAGTGTTTGACCTCGGCGGACAGGGGAAACAGGCAGCTGGCGCCGACCTCGTTGCGACAGCCCTTGAGGATCTCCCGCGTGGCGCCCATGCCGCCGACATAGTCGTTCTTTTCCAGCACCAGTACCCGGCGCCCGTTGCGCGCCAGCACCAGCGCCGTGGCCAGGCCGTTGTGGCCAGCGCCCACGATGATGCAGTCGAAGTTGCTGGGTTGTTGATGTGCTCGGCGTGCTGCGGGAGTGCTGTTCAGTGTGCTTGGTCCATACCGTACGCTCCACGTTTGAGGCGGTCGCTTGTATACCCTCATTCTGGGACATATTATTCAAAATGTCCGACAGCGGCAAGCGGGTGAAGTTCGCATAATCAGCCTGCTCACAGGGGGTTGGCATGAGTGCGGTGGATACAGCAAAAATGGCCTGGGTGGCGGCCAGCGAGCGGAGGGCGGCTGGCGGGTGACGCCCTCGGCGACCTGACCGGCAGCAGTATGCCGTTCAGGGCACAGGACATCGCCACACCGCGGTAGCTGTCCAGGCTGATCAATACCGGAACACTGCAGCCGGAGCGCGTAAACCGGTGCGTGATCAGCGCCGTGCAGCGCCAGCCGATACCCTCCGTCAGCAGCAATTGCCAAAACCTGGTATTGACCATCGAGCAGGCGGGCGAGCCGACATTGCCGCGCAGCCTGTTCGTCAAGGTGCCCATGGAATCGCTGGCCACCCGCTGGTTTTTCAGCATCATCAATGCCTGGCGCCTGGAGTCGCATTTTTTTCGCCATGTGGCGCACACGCTGCCGCTGCGCACGCCGATCACCTACGCCACCCGCAGCCAGGGGACGCGCTTTTACCTGGTGCAGGAAAACCTGCACGAGGATCCCGGCGTCGAACTGTTTACCAACCCCGATATGATGGTCGGTCCCTCACTGGAACTGGTGCACCGCTGCCTGGACACCTTCGCCCGCCTGCACGCCTGCCATTACGGCCTGGGCGCCGCAGGAGCGCGAGAAGATACTGCCGCTGCAATACCACCTGTTCCTGTCCCCCGCCATGGGGCCGGTGTCGCGCATGCTGAATCGTCTCGCGCTGCAACCCGTGCATGAAGAAGCTGCCGGGCGCGATACCGACGGCGGTGGCGCAGGCCTACCAGCTCGCCATGAACAATTGGGACGCCCTGCTTGCAGTACTGGTTTTCCGGCCCCCTGTCGCTGCTGCATGGCGACAGCCACCTGGGCAATTTTTTTGTGTCCGGGGACGAGATGGGCATGCTGGACTGGCAGGCCGCCCACTGGGGCAAGGGCATCCGCGACGTGCAGTATTTCCTGATCGACTCGCTGCCCGTCGACAACACTGGCGGCCCACGAGCGGGAACTGGTGGCCTACTATGTGCAGCGCCGCGCGCATTACGGCGCCGCGATAGACCTGCAACAGACCTGGCAGGAGTACCGCAGCTTCACCTTCCATACCCTGATGACCATCATCGTCTCCATCGGCTTCGGCGCGCTGAACGCGGAGCAGGATGAGTTGATGGCGGAGATACTGCAGCGTGCCGTGGCGGCGGTGCAGCGGGTGGATTATGCCGGCTGGCTGCGCGACTTCCTCGCGTCGCATTAGAGGCGGATCGATTCAGGAAGCGGGCTTGAGATCGTTAAGGTTATCGGGCTTCGCGGTCGCCGGGTACTGCAATTGCGCACCCGACGCTTAACCCCGATTCGTGCTACCAGACGAATCAATGTTCCATGCAATAACAGGAGCCGACACCCGAAAGGCCCTGCGGTGGCATGTCCTGCCGATAATCAGCTGCAAGGCCCGGTGGCGCACAGGGTGCGGGGCGAGTATCTTGGCCTTCCGAGCCCGCACCCTGTGCGCCACCGGGCCGCGGGTAATGCAAGAAACAAGGAAAGACGTATGAAAGCAGTGCGCTGTTGCGACAAGCATGTCCACGTGGTCGATGTTCCGGCACCACAGGGGGAGGGCGTGGTGGTGAAGGTGCGCTCGGCGGGCATCTGCGGCTCGGACCTGCACATGGTCAACGCGGGCTATGACATTCCCTCGACCCTGGGCCATGAGGTCGCGGGCACCCTGAGTGATGGTCGCGCGGTGGCGCTGGAGCCGATCGCGCCCTGCGGGCACTGCGACATGTGTGTGCAGGGTGATTACGGCCTGTGCCGGCTCAGCGCCGCCATGGTGCACGGTATCGGTCGGGACGGTGGCATGGCCGAGTACATCATCGTGCCGGCGCGCTGCATCGTGCCGCTGCCCAACAATGTCAGCGCGGCGGACGCCTGCCTGGTCGAGCCGCTGGCGGTAGCGGCGCACGGCCTACGCATGCTGGACCTCAAGCCCAGCAGCCGGGTCGCCATCATTGGCGCCGGCGCCGTGGGGCTTGCCGCTGCCGCGATACTGACGCCCTTTGTCGCCACGGTAGATATTGCGGCCCGGCACAACGCGCAGAAGGAGGCCGCAGAGCGCCTCGGTGCAGCACTGGACCCGCACGGCGAGTACGATGCGGTGGTGGAATGCGCGGGCAATTCCGCAGCGCTGGCGCAGGCCGCTCGATTGTGCAAACCCGGCGCCACCATTTTGCTGCTGGCCACCTACTGGGAGGGCGTGAACTTGCCGGCGTTTGAGGTGTCCATGAAAGGGCTGAAGATTTATGCTTCATTTCTCTACGGTCGCCATGGGCTGGTACGCGATGTGGAAATGGCCGCGCAGTTGATGGCCCAGCGTCCGGAACTGCCGGGGATCATGATCACCCACCGGTTGCCCCTGGACGCCGCCGCAGAAGCCTTTGCCATTGCCGCCAATCGCAAGGCCGGCGCGATCAAGGTGGTGCTGGAGCCGTGAGTGATGGCTGCTTGCATAAAATTGAAACTGGACGCAACAAAGGAGAACTAACATGAAAACACTGATCATGGCACTGAGTTTGGCATTGGTTTCCAGCATGGCGCTGGCACAACCAGCGGGCGCGCCCCCGGGTGGACCCAAAGGTGATGGCAAGCGACCACCCATCGAACGCATAAAAAATAATCTGGACCTGACGGATGAGCAGGTGAAAAAAATGCGTGAAATCCGCGATCAGGGCGGCAGCAGGGCAGACATGCAAGCGGTGCTCACCCCGGAACAGCGGGCCAAGGCGGCTGGATTGCGCAAAGAGCACAAGGGTGAACGCGAGGAGCGTAAAGCGCGCATGCAGGAGCATCTGGGCCTGAGCGATGAGCAGAAAACTAAAATGGCGGAGATCCGCAAGCAGGGTGGTTCGCGCGAAGAAATGCGTGCGGTGCTGACGCCCGAGCAGCAGGCCAAATTCGACGCGATGCGCAGCCAGCACCAGGGCCCAGGCCAGAAACCGAAACCTGCCGCTAGTCCTGAGCAGGGTTCCGCACCAAAACCGGCAGAGTAGGCGCGCTACACGGCTGACCGGGCAACCCGATTGGCTGTTGTCGCTACTGCGGTTGCGGGGCCTTGCCTGCCAGCAGGCGGCTTATGCGCTGCGCGAGATCGAAGTCCCGCTCGGTGATGCCACCGGCGTCGTGGGTGGTGAGGTGGATTTCCACACGGTTATACACGTTTGACCATTCCGGGTGGTGGTCCATGCTTCCGCCAGCAGCGCCACCCGGCTCATAAAGCCAAAGGCCTCGACAAAATCCGCAAACACAAACCGGCGATACAGTTTGTCACTCGTTGAGGCTCCAGCCTGGCAGCGCGGCCAGCTTGCGGTCGATGTCGGCGGCAGGCAGCTTGTTGATGGATTTTGTCATCGTCGGACTCCACTCACATCCAGGGATCGTTATCCAGGCCCAGGTCCGGCCAGGGTCCGTACGCGATAGGCTGGCAGTTGCCGATGCCCACGGCGCCCGCTGCGGGATCGCTGACCCGCACTACTGTATCCCTGATCTGGTGCAGTCGCCGCGCCTGCTCCGGCGTACTGCAATCGACAATGCGCTCGCCTTCGACATGCAGGTCGCCGCGCCACTGCCCGTGGTGGTTGCCATCAAAACCGAAGTACAGTCCGGCGCCGAGTTGAATGCCGGTATCACCCAGCACCTCCAGCGTCAGCGTGCGTTTGCTGCCATCGGCCAGGGTGCAATCGAGTTCGCCGCCGAGCAGGCGCCGGTTGCGCGGATTGAACTGCAGGCGCGGTACCAGTTCGGTGATGGCCTGTTGCGCGCCGTTGTCAAACTCAATGCGCGAGCTGACCATCTTCTGCTCGAAGCCCGGCATGCTGAACCAGGTGAAATGCAGGTGCATGCCGTACTGGCTGCCATCACTGCGGGTCATGCGCAGCGGGCACCAGATCATCATGAAACCGGCGCCGGCGGGAATGCCCTCGCTGGGCTCCACATCCACGGGCGGAATACCAACATCGTAGCGCACGCCCCAGGAGTGATCGCGGGTGGAGGTCCAGGTGTCCGGCGTCATTGCGTGGCGCTGGCCGTCGAGTTCGATCCAGCCTGTGGCAGTGCCGATCTGGTGGTAGCGCACCAGTTCTGACATCACCCGGTAGTCGCGCATCAGGTGGGTGCGCTCTTCGGTAAACGGCGGCACGATACCTTCAAACAGCCAGTCGAAGGCCAGTGGCTGCGCCTCGTTTGCATCCAGCCGGAAGCGCACGGCCTTGAGCGGCTCCACGACCTCGTAATGGATAGGTCCCACGGCGGTGACATCCGGCAGCGGACTCAGGCGCCTGCTCGCCCGCACCGTCACTTGCTCAACGCCGCGGGACAGGGCCGCGTAGCCGTCCATGATATTGCGATTGGTGTATTTGCCCAGGCCGAAACCGATCTGCAGGCTGCCGTCATTGGCCATGGCCATCGCGCAGACTTTTTCCGTCCAGGCGGGATCAGAGGTGCCCACCGACGCGAAGGTCTCCACTACCTGGTGCGTGAAATTCTCATCCGATGGAAGCAGGGGGCCAACCGGGTTGGGCATATTGCGCTCCTTGTCTTGGCTGTGTGTTTGAGCGCTGCTTAGGCTATTCTTAAACGGCTATTTTAACGGTAATACCATACACCGCCATGTGACGGTCCAGCACGGCGGTGCAGGTATTGTTGATGTCCATTTCCATCGCGGCGGGCACCAGGCCTTCGCTGGTATATTTGTTGCCGATGCTGGCCATGATGATGCCAAACTTGTAAGCGCCGAACAGCAGGTAATAGTCGAGCTGATCGGCACTGTAGCCGCTCTCGCGCTCCCACAGTTCAACCATGGCAGTGCGGTCAGGCAGGCCCGGCAGTTTGGGAACTTCGGTCCCCACCATGATTTCCAGACCCTCACTCATGCTGTCATCCAGCGTCATCCACCAGGCCAGGTCGTCGACCGGATTGCCCAGGTGCACCATCTCCCAGTCCAGTACGCCTGCTACCTCGGTGCCGACCAGAAGAAGATTCGCGGCCTTGGCATCACCCCAGCACAGGGCAACGGGTTCATGCTCCGGCTGGTTCGCCTCCAGCCATGCCTGCACGGCGCGCAGTTTCGGGTACGGCCTGCCGCGCGCTTCCGCGTAGGTGAGAAAACGGCGATAGAAGGCGAACTGCTGCTGCAGCGGCGTGGCGCCCAACTCGGGCCGGTCGAGATAGCCAAAGCCCAGCGCCCGCCAGTCCTGCCGGTTGACGCTGGCGGCTGCGCGGATACCGTTGCGCCAGACGGTAGCGCGTTGCTGTGGTGACAGGTCAAAGAACCAGCCTTCCATATGATAGGGCGGATTTTCCGTGATGACCTTGCCCGCGATGCGCTCCATCAGGTAAAAGGGCGTACCGAGTACCGCGGGGTCAGGTTCGAATCCGCTGAGCACAGGCACCGGTACATCGGTATGTGCCAGCAATGACATGGCCCGGTACTGTTGGTCCAGATCGTATTCAGGAAACACGCCCGGCCCGCCGGGCTGTAAGCGCGCCACGAGGGATTGTTCGCAGCGCTGTCCATCCTGTTGCCAGCTCAGGTCGAACAGCAGGGTTTCGTTGGAGGCGCCGGCAGCCGGCGCACTGAAGGCGGAGATGGACAGGTCGCTGGCGCCAGGGCGCTGCGCTTGCAGCCAGTGGACCAGTTTTTCCTCAGCGGCGTGCCGGTCAAGTCAGATTCTCCGAATCGTGTAGGGGGTGGGGTGGCGTTGACTGCCCGACATCATAGGGCAGTGTATCGGGTCCGACAGGGAGCGATACCCGATACCCGACAAAAGTTCAACAACTTAGCCCGCCAGTGCCTGTGCTAGGATGCCTCTCGCAGCTAATTTTACCGACTGGAATTCCGGGGGATTGATGAAAAAATTGAGTCAGCTGAGCCGCTCCATTGCCGGCAGTGTGGCGATCGTCACTGGCGCCGCCAGTGGCATGGGTCGCGCGACAGCCCACCTGTTTGCCGATGAAGGCGCACGGCTGGGAATTCTGGATATCAACGGGGAGGGACTGGAGGCAGTCGCCGAGGAAATCCGTGCGGTCGGGGGTGAGGTGCTGGCATTGACCGCGGATCTGTCCTCACGGGACGCGGTGGAACAGGCGGTGCTGGCGGTCGCCGCGCACTTTGGCGCGATTGATATCCTGGTTAACAACGCCGGGCTGGTGATTCCCACGACCGTGGATGCGGACAACTTCGCTGCCGCCTGGGATACTTCACTGGCCGTGATGGCCGGTGCGCAGGCCTGGGCGATTCGCGCCGCGCTGCCCAGCCTGCGCCAGTCTCCGCATCCGCGTATTGTCAATATCGCGTCCACCGAAGCGCTGGGTGCAACGCGCTTCGGCAGCGCCTACAGCGTGGCCAAACACGCCAGTGTGGGATTGACCCGCGCCATGGCGGTGGACCTCGGCAAGGAAGGCATCACCGTTAATTGTGTTTGCCCCGGACCCATTCGCACGGCCATTACGCAGCAGATTCCGGAGGAGGACAAGGCCACGTTCGCCAAGCGGCGCACGGTACTGCGCCGCTACGGCGAGCCCGAGGAAGTCGCCCATGCCACGCTCAGCCTGGTATTGCCCGCGGCGGGATTTATCACCGGCGCCACGCTGGTGGTGGATGGCGGCCTGACCATTCGCAATGCGTGAAGGGTGACGGCCCGGCGGGATCGTTGCATGGGCTGGCGGATCTTTGAGCCTAGCGTGTTCGGGCGCCGGGTGTGCAATTCGCCGGGCTTCCCCGATACTCGCCAACGAATTGCACACCCGACACCCGAACCCTCTTTCAGTGCTATCACCTGGACCGATGTTCCATGCGGGCAACACGGTTAAGGCTCTGGCCGGGAAGGCCTTTTCGTATGCGAGTATCGGGTGGCCCGCATAGGGGAAGCAGGCGAAAAGGCCTTCCCGGCCAGAGCCGATCGCGGTAGCGCGGCCCGGCCTAGTCTGTTAATGCCAGGGCGCGGGTGACAGGGTTATCCAGCAGCTCCTGGTAATTGCTCACCGAGTCGCTCAGGTTCGCGGCGCCCACTTTTTGCAGTGCGGGCTGGATATCCGACGGCATGATTTGCAGGCCGAGAAACCGGCACACCCGGGTCACCGTTGCCGCCGTATCGGCGGAGAGCTCCTCATAGGTGACATCCAGCACAGGCTGCTTCGACAGCAGTGAGCCGAGTTCCTTCCCCTGTGTTTCAATTTGGGCCGAATTGCGCAGGAAGGCGTCGATATCGACCCGCACTGTTAGCGGAATCTCGCTTTTGCCACCGGCTCCTGAGTGATTGGGTCCGCCCTCCAGCAATATCTGTTCGGAAATATAACGCCTGAGAGCATTTTTCCGTGTGAGGTGAATGAACCTGATGTCGGGAGTGGATTGCAGGAAAGTGATGACATCGCGCCACTGGGGACTGAGAAATGCGCTGTAGAGTGCCTTGAACCCGGTTGCCGCATGGTCGGTCGTCAGGGTTCTATCGATGAAGCCCACCGGGTCGCTATTTCTTTGCAGCCGCAGGCGCTGGCTTCTGGCCTCTCTGTCACTTTTGCTGGCCTTGACCAGGTCGAAGCCGTCTTCATAGCCGCGCACATTTTCCGGACCCAGCAGCTCGCCATGGCAGCACACGCCATCGAGGCTGTTGAGCGTCTTGACCAGCAGGGTGCTGCCGGTACGTGGCGCACCGACAATAACAAATTTTATACTCATGAAAATTCCGGCGGTTTATCAACTTCGCCTGTACAACGTGCCAGGCTGACCAGTTTTACATATGACGATTGCACAAGAGCTTATAGCACGCTCGGGCATGCAGTCCAGTTGGCGGCTGCCAGTACGCCAGGGCGGGCTGACAGCGCGTGCGCAAACTCGTATTCTGTCTGCGCGCAAATGCGGTAGGCTTCGTGAACTGCGAATTCACCATTTATTTCCAGACCCTGAGGGGAGAACGCCATGCATGTAGAGATAATTGCCCGCTATTTTGATCTGACTGACAAGGTGATCCTGGTGACCGGCGGCAGCCGCGGCCTGGGCTTTGAGATGTCCAGGGCCTTTGCCGAGGCGGGCGCCACCGTGGTGATCAGTTCGCGCAAGGCCGATAGCTGTAGTCTTGCAGCCGAACTGATCGAGCGGGACACCGGTCGGGCGTGTCTGCCCGTCGCCTGCCATGTGGGGGACTGGAATGCCTGTGATGCGCTGGTGGAAACGGTTTATGAAAAATACGACCGTATCGATGTGCTGGTGAACAATGCGGGCATGTCGCCTATCTACGCATCGCCAGCCACTGTCACCCGCGAGTTGTTTGACAAGGTGATCGGCGTCAATCTGGCAGGGCCCTTCAGGTTGTCTGCCATTGTCGGGGAACAGATGGCGCGTGGGGCAGGGGGCTCGATCATCAATGTCAGCAGTATCGCCGCCGTCGCGCCCAGCGCCTCGGAATTACCCTACGCTGCTGCCAAAGCGGGGCTGAACAACCTGACCCAGGGACTGGCAAATACCTTTGGGCCGAAAGTGCGCTGCAATTGCATCATGCCCGGCCCCTTTCTTACCGATATCTCTGCGGCCTGGAGTGATGAGGTGAAGAAGTCCCTCGGCGCCCTCGTGCCGCTGGGGCGGGCGGGGCAACCGGAGGAAATCGTTGGTGCCGCGCTGTACCTGGCATCGGATGCTTCACGCTACACCAATGGCGCGATCATCAAGGTAGATGGCGGCGCGGCCTACGGCAACTGAGCGCCGCCGTTTCAGGCGGTGCGCAGCTTCAGGAAGGGATTCATCCAGCGGAACTTCCAGTCAGTGAACTTCAGGGGTGCGTCCAGCACGGCCAGGCAGATACAGTCCTCCGACTGCAGGGCCGTCGGTGCGTGCACATCACCCGGCTGACGCAGCAGAAAATCGCCCTTGTGATAGCTGCCGTTCGCGTCGGAGAAACCGCCCTCCAGGACGAGGGTCATTTCACTGCCGCGATGGGTGTGCTCGGGAATGCGACCACCGGCGCGGATGTGGTACAGGGCAACTTCACTGTGCGGGTCGCCGGTGTTCAGGTAGCTGATGCGCAGCGTGGAACCAATGTTCTTCCAGGTGAGGTCGCTGAAATCACCGCGCATGAGGCGCTGCAGTATCGCTGGCGTAGCGCTGGCATTGCTCTTTCTGTTGGCGTAGGCAAGCGGTATTTCCTCGTCCAGCCTGGCCAGCACGGCATGCAACTGGGTATCGCCTACGGGTACCGGCGCCAGCGCTTCGAACAGGCTAGCGCCAAGGTTGCAAAGCTCCCCGGCAATGCGTTGGCAGCGTCCGCAGTGGGTGACATGCAGGGAGACACAGGCCGACTGCGCCAGGGGCAGGCAGCCTGCGGCGTATTCAGTGATGAGGTCGAGGTCTGGATGAAAATTCGTCATAGCATTATCATCTTTCAAGTTGAATTTGTAGTTTCTGCAGCGCCAGGCGCACGCGTGATTTCACCGTACCCAGTGGGAGGTCCAGTTCCCCGGCCACTTCTGTGTGGGACTTCCCTTCCATGTATACCTTGGCGAGAATTTGTGCCTGGTCGTTGGGCAGATCCTTGATCAGCGCACGAATGCGATCCCTGCTGCGTTTTTGATGCAATACCATAAACGCTTCTTCACTTTCTTCCGCACCGGATACGTCATCGGCCGACAGGGGGGTATCGAACTTCTGCAGCCGCCGGTACAAATCGGTCCGGCAGTTGCGGGCTATCGTATAAATCCAGGTACTGGCCGCCGCTCTTTCGGCATCGAAGGCGCCTGCTTTCTGCCAGACCTTGAGCATGACTTCCTGCACCAGTTCATCGGCGTGATTGGCGGACAGGGTAGAGCCGGACAGGGCAAACGCCTTCATCAGCGGGGCAAAATGGCGGAACAGGCGCGTAAACGCCGCCCGGTCCTGGTGCCGCGCGATCAGGCTGAGGCACTCGCTCCATTCGTCGGTGCGCAGCCCGCCAGGCTCAACCGGTGAGCCGGACTCCCCGTCAAAGTTATCTGCCACGATAAACATACTCTGGTTCCCTGTGGTTTGGAGAGTATACGCAGGAAATTGGAGATGGATCACTTGATTTGACAGGAAGTTGGCTAGAAGCTGTCTGAGTGGTGCTGTGCTGCAGGGCAACTCCCCGGATTTTGTCAGCAACTGATCCAGAATGCGCCACGCGTCGTATTTCCTGACAAGCGGGCTGAGCGGCCCATACGACCGGTTATGGAGGGGACTACAGGCATGAAAATCGCGGTTATCGGTTCCGGCATAGCGGGCCTGTCCTGTGCGCATTACCTCAGTAGGGAACACGAGGTGTGGGTCTACGAGGCGAATCGCAAGGTCGGCGGCCACACCGCAACGGTGGATGTGCAACTCGGCACCCGGCGCTATGCCATTGATACCGGTTTTATTGTCTTCAACGACTGGACCTACCCCAATTTCATCGCCCTGATGGACGAGCTGGGCGTCGCCAGTAAACCGACCGCCATGGGCTTCAGCGTGCGCGATCCGCAATCGGGCCTGGAATATTCCGGCACGAACCTCGATACGCTGTTTGCCCAGCGCCGCAACCTGTTGTCCCTGCCATTCATCGGCATGATTCGCGATATCCTGCGGTTCAACCAGGCGGCGGTTGATGACCTCGATGCAGGCGCGATTGACGACAGCGAAACACTGGGCGCCTATCTCGCACGCAATGCCTACGGTGACAAGTTCATCCGGCAGTACCTGGCGGCGATGGGCTCGGCCATCTGGTCGGCTGACTGTGCCACGATCCTGGATTTCCCGGTCAGTTTTTTCCTGCGCTTCTTCAGGAATCATGGCTTGTTGTCGGTTAAGGACCGGCCGCAGTGGCGGGTGATCAAGGGTGGCTCCAGGGAGTATTTGAAGCCGCTGTGCGCGCGCTTTGCGCAGCGAATTTCTACTGGCAACGCGGTGGACAGTGTCATCCGGCATGCGGGACGCGGCGTAACGCTGCGCATGGCGGACGGCCAGCGACTGCAGTTCGACCAGGTGGTATTGGCGACGCACTCGGACCAGGCGCTGGCGCTGCTGTATCAGCCATCCCCGGCGGAGCGCAGCATTCTGGGCGCTATTCCCTACCAGACGAACGACGTGGTATTGCATACCGACACCCGCATGCTGCCGCGCAACACCAAGACCTGGTCCAGCTGGAACTACACCCTGGGCGAGCATCAGCAGCGCGCTGTCGTGACGTATAACATGAATATCTTGCAGGGCATTGAAGCCCCGGAAACGTTCTGCGTCACCCTCAATAATACTGCCGCGATCAATCCGCATAAAATCCTCGGCCAGTTCCAGTATGAGCACCCGGTGTTTTCGCTGGCCGGTATGGCCGCCCAACAGCGCTGGGAGGAAATCAACGGGGTCAGCCAACACCTGGTACTGCGGGGCCTACTGGCATAACGGATTTCATGAAGACGGCGTGGTCAGTGCGCTGCGCGTGGCCAATGCCTTGTGTCAGAGGGCGAGGGCTGCCGCGTGAGGTCACGCATTTACGAGGGTGTGTTGCGGCACCGGCGGGTGTCGCCGCGGCAGCACGAGTTCCAGTACAAGGTCGCCATGCCTTATCTGTGCCTGGATGAGTTGCCCGACATTTTTGCCACGACGCGTTTCTGGTCCGCCAGCAAAGCGGCCCCGGCCCGGTTCCGGCGCAGCGACTTTCTGGGCGACCCGGCACGGCCGCTGCAGGACGAAGTGCGGCGGCGCATTCGCGAAGAGACCGGCGCATCGCAGACAGGGCCGATCTACCTGCTGGCCAACCTGCGCTACTTCGGTTATGTGATGAACCCGATTGCCTGCTACTACTGCTTTAATGATGACGAGACGCGCCTGGAGTATGTTGTCGCCGAGGTCAATAACACGCCCTGGAACGAGCGTCACAGTTATGTGCTGGCCGGGCCTGCTGCGGGCCGCTGGCTGAACACCGCTTTTGACAAGCAGTTCCATGTCTCGCCGTTCAACCCCATGGCGATGCGCTATCACTGGCGCAGCAATACGCCCGACCGCCGCCTGGTGCTGCACATGGAGAACAGCGCGGACGGTGAAAAGGTATTCGATGCCACGCTGTCGCTGTCAGCCCGGCCCATGACCGGCGCCAATCTCAATAAATTACTATTCCGCTACCCGTTTATGACGGCCAAAGTGGGCCTTGCCATTTACTGGCAGGCCCTGCGGCTGTTTTTGAAAGGGGTGCCGGTCCATACCCACCCGGGAAACCATGCAACAGGAGCAAGGAATGAATGAAGTCAGCATAGGCGCGCTGCGTATACCCCAGGCGCGCAGCGCAAGGATGGGCGAGAGAGTTGCCAGGGACGCGCTATTCAGGCTGCTGGGCAAGCTGCAGATCGGGTCGCTGACCCTGCACGAGGGCCCGCAGAGCCACCATTTCGGCAGCGTCGGCAAGGTGCAGGAACCCCAGGCGGAAGTGCACATTCACGACCCTGCCGTGTACGGACAGATGCTGACCGGCGGATCCATTGCCGCCGGTGAAGCTTATATCAAGGGGCTTTGGTCCTCACCCGCACCGGTGGAGGTGACCCGGCTGTTCAGCGCCAACCTCGCGGTACTGGACAGCTTCGAAGCAGGCCAGTCCTGGCTGGTAAAGCTGGCGCTGAAGTTCGCGCACCGCTTCAACCGCAATACCCGCAGGGGCTCGCAGGATAACATTGCCGCGCACTACGATCTGGGCAACGAGTTTTTCCAGCTGTTCCTCGATCCGACCATGATGTATTCGTCAGCCATATTTCCCGATCACCTGACCAGCCTGGAGGCTGCATCGGAGACCAAGCTGGATGAACTGTGCCGGCAGCTCGAACTGCGCCCGGACGATCACTTGCTGGAAATCGGCACCGGCTGGGGCGGGATGGCCATTCACGCGGCGAAGCATTACGGTTGCCGGGTCACCACCACGACGATATCGCGGGAACAGTATGCCTACGCCTGCGCCAGGGTCAGGGAGGAAGGACTGGAGCACAGGATCACCCTGTTGTGTGAAGATTATCGCAATCTCACCGGGCACTACGACAAGCTGGTGTCCATTGAGATGATCGAGGCGGTGGGTCACGAGTTTTACCAGAACTACTTTCAGGCCTGTGCCGGTCTGCTCAAGCATGACGGGAAGATGGTGATACAGGCGATCACGGTCGCTGACCAGCGCTACAAGGCGGCGCGCGACTCGGTCGATTTTATCCAGCGCTATATTTTCCCCGGCGGCTGCCTGCCTTCCGTTGCCGTGATGGCAGACCACATTGCCACAGACACCGATATGCAGATTGTGCACCTGCGCGATATCACGCACGACTACGCCACCACGCTGGCGCATTGGCGGGAACGCTTTCTGGCCAACCTGGATGCTGTGCGGTCCATGGGATTCAGCGAGGAGTTTGTGCGCATGTGGGAATTCTACCTGTGCTACTGCGAAGGTGGTTTCCGTGAGCGCATCATCAGTACGGTGCAGATGGCCTTTGCCAAGCCCGGCTACCGCTTTGCCAATGCCACTGTCGGGGTGGGTGAATAGAAAATGCCGGCAGGACAGATCTGAACACCGGTCGTTCGCGTAATTAATCCAGCGCTTACACTACGAGAGCAGAGACATGGAACCAGCCCTGATGAAAACCGTGGTCGCTTCCCAGCCCCTCATTGGCGAGGACGCCAGGAGAGTGCGCGACGTGCTGATAGAGCGCGGACTGGAGACACCGCTTATCGAAAACGGCCTCAGCCGTGACCAGAAGTACGAGCGCATTCGCGAGTCTTTTGCTGATATTGCCCGCACCCTCGGACTGGATCTGGCCGATGACAGCCTGTGCGATACACCCAAACGTATCGCGAAGATGTATGTCGACGAGCTATTTTCAGGCCTGGATTACACACGCTTTCCGAAGGCCACTGCCATTGCCAACAAGATGGGCGTGGAGGAAATGGTGCGCATCGATGATATCTCGGTCGTCAGTACCTGTGAGCACCACTTTATTACCATCGATGGTGTGGCCAGCGTGGCCTATATCCCGGCGGGCAGGATTATTGGTCTGTCCAAGATAAACCGTATTGTCCGGTTCTTCGCCCAGCGGCCCCAGGTGCAGGAGCGGCTGACCCAGCAGGTGCTGGTAGCGCTGCAAACGCTGCTCGAGACAGAGGACGTGGCCGTTACCATTAACGCCGTCCACTACTGTGTCAAAGCCAGGGGCGTGATGGATGCCAACTCGCGCACCCGCACCACCGCATTGGGTGGCCAGTTCAAGGTCGATGCGCGCACGCGAGGCGAGTTTTTGTCCTGAGGCAGGGCAGCAGGGAGAGGCGCATGACGTTACTCAGAGCACGCTACTGGCCGGCCCCCGCGCCGGCCAGATTCGTTAACGGCATCCTGTTCAATCTCAGCTGGTTTGCGATTGTGCTGACCCACTCGTCGCTCATTGCTGTGGCCATTGTCGTTGTACACCTGTTGGTACACTTTCGTTGCATGGGCAAAGGCACCGCAGAACTGCGCCTGATCGCTGCGGTGACCTTATGCGGGGCCGTCGTCGATCAGCTGCTGTTTCGAATCGGTGTGTTCAACCTCGCCGGGCAGTCCGCCCTTGCGCCATTGTGGTTGGCCTGCCTGTGGCCTGTTTTCGCGACCACCCTGATGCACACATTTGCCGGTTTGCAGAACAGGGTTGTGCTGGCCGTCGTGCTCGGGGCACTGGGTGGGGCGCTGTCATATACCGCCGGTGTGCGTCTTACTGACATCGAATTCGGTTCGCCGCTGTGGGGTCCTTTCATTCTCGGGGCACTGTGGGCCGTTGTCTTTCCACTGTTACTGATAGTTGCTGCCCGCCTGAGTAGTCCTGGCGATCCCCTGCAGGCGTGGATGCCGGCGCAGCGTCGTGCGCTTGACTGACGCCGTGTGGCAGCTGCGATGACCAGTCCGGTCATCTACTGGTTTCGCCAGGACCTCAGGCTGCGCGACCTGCCCGGCCTCAGTGCTGCCCTGGCCACGGGCAGACCCGTGTTGGCCTGCTACATCCTCGATGAAGAGAGCCCCGGCCAGTGGCAAATGGGTGGCGCCAGTCGCTGGTGGTTGCACCACAGTCTGGCCGCCCTGGCCAGGGATATTGCTGCTGTCGGTGGCCAACTGTACCTGGCGCGCGGTCGCCCCGACAGGATTCTTGCGGACCTTGCTGAAAGCACCGGTGCCGATCTTGTCTGCTGCTCCCGGCAGTACGAACCGTGGGCCCGCCAGTTGGAAGCGCAGCTGCATGTGTCGCTGGGGAGCAAGGGTGTAGAGCTGAAACGTTATCCCGGGTCTCTGCTGTTTGAGCCCGAAACGGTGCAAAACCAGGCGGGCCAGCCGTTCAAGGTGTTCACACCCTTCTGGCGCAAATGCCGCAGTTTGCCACTGGCCCCCGTGTCGTCCCTGCACGCCAACTGCGGCACATGGTATCGGGACCTCAAGCCTGCGGTTCAGTTGCGCGACTGGGAACTCCTGCCACACAGGCCGAACTGGGCGCAGGGCTGGGAGCAATGGTGGCAGCCCGGCGAGCAGGGGGCAGCGATCAGGCTCGAAGCGTTCCTGCAGCGGCGCCGTTGCACAGTACGACGAGGGCAGGGATTACCCGGCGCGCAAAGCGACATCGCGCTTGTCGCCACACCTGCATTTTGGCGAGATTGCGCCTGCCAGGGTTTTTCACGCGGCGCGACAGGCAGGTGCGAGTAGTCCCGCGCTGGAAAAGGAGACGGACAAGTTCCTCAGTGAAATAGGCTGGCGCGAGTTTTCCTATCACCTGTTGTGCCATTTCCCGGCGCTGCCGGAGCAGGCATTCAAGGCAGATTTTTCATCCTTTCCCTGGGTGGGCGGTGCGCGGGAACTGCGCGCGTGGCAACAGGGAAAAACAGGGTATCCGATCGTCGATGCGGGCATGCGGGAACTGTGGCAGACCGGTCATATGCACAACCGTGTGCGCATGGTGGCGGCGTCATTCCTGTGCAAGCACCTGCTGGTGGACTGGCGCGCCGGGCAGCGCTGGTTCTGGGATACGCTAGTGGATGCGGATCTGGCCAATAATGCCTGTGGCTGGCAGTGGGTGGCCGGCAGCGGTGCCGACGCCTCTCCGTACTTCAGGATATTCAACCCGACGACGCAGGGGCTGAAGTTTGACAAGGCGGGTGACTATATCCGGCGCTGGCTGCCCGAGCTTGCGGCATTGCCGGACAAATTCCTGCAGCAACCCTGGACGGCGCCCGCGGAGGTACTGCGCGAGGCTGGTGTGGAGCTTGGGCGAAACCTATCCACTTCCGATCGTGGATCACCGCGACGCCAGGCTCGCGGCGCTGGCCGCGTACGCCGATGTCAAACGTCAGCATCCCTTGCAATTACAGTCTTCGGCGCGCGGCTAGCCACCGCTTTTGCTGTGACATCACCGCGCGCGTGGCCGCGAACACGGACATCGCGGGATCAGTTGTGCCAGTGCGTCCCAGCAGGTCCAGCTGCGCGTAGTACCAGTACTGCACGCCAAAGCTGGCCAGCGTACGCAGGGTTTTGGAGCGGTTGAGAAACGTGAGCCAGGGTGGAAACAGCGCCAGCTCCGCTTCATAGCGCGGCAGTTCAGTCTGGCCCGCCAGCAAGCGGGCCGGAGCATCCGTGACCACACACATGGGTCGCCCGAGGCCGATCAGCTCGGCGCCGCCAGCGCTGATCGCCTGCTCCATGGCGGCGCGCCGCCGGAACCCTCCCGTCACCATCAGCGGCATCGACACCTTGTCCTGCATGGCCAGTGCAAAGTCAACGAAATAGGCCTCGCGCATCAGGGTGGAGGGCGCAACCTGTTGCTGTTCCTCTTCCTCCAGTCCCTCGACGCCCAGCAATTTGGGTTGCTCGTAGGTGCCGCCGGAAATTTCCAGCAGGTCGATGCCCGCCGCTTCCAGCCACTGCGCCACTTGTAAACTGTCGGCAAAGTCAAAACCGCCCTTCTGGAAATCGGCGCTGTTGAGTTTGACCGCCACGGGAAAATCCGGCCCGACCGCCGCGCGCACCGTTTTTACGACATCCAGTAGCGCGCGGGCGCGATTGGCCAGGGCGCCACCGTACAGGTCTGTGCGCAGGTTGCTGCGGGGGCTGAGGAACTGGGACAGCAGATAGCCGTGCGCGGCGTGCACCTGCACACCGGTAAAGCCGGCGGCCTTGACGGCGGCGGCGCACACGCCAAAACGACGCACAAGGTCCTCTATCTCCGGCACCGTGAGTGCAACCGGCTGGCCGAACTGTCCGCCGGGCAGGCCGATTTTCACGGCGGAGGGCGCTTTGGGATGTGGATTGACGTTTTTCTGCGTCTGTCTGCCAGCGTGGCTGATCTGCGCCCAGCAGTGATTGCCGTTGCGGGTGGCTGCCCTGGCCCAGCGCGAAAGCGCCGCGTGCATCGGGGCATCGGGTGCGCGCTCAATCACCACGTTGCCCGGGCGCTCCAGGTGTGCGCCATCGATGATGATATTGCCGGTCAGCAGCAGGCCGGCGCCGCCGTCACTCCACAGGCCGTACAGCCGCTCCAGTTCCGGCGTGGGTATTCCGGCCGGGTTGGCCAGCCCCTCCGTCATGGCAGCCTTGGCGATACGGTTGGGTATGATCGCGCCGCACGGGAGCGTCACGGGCTCCGCGAGGATGCGGGTGCTCACGAGTCGGCGGCCTCACGTTCCTCACGGTAACTGTCAATCGCCGGGCAGGCGCAAAACAGGTTGCGGTCGCCGTAGACATTGTCGACGCGGTTGACCGGCGCCCAGTATTTGTAGCGCCGCAGGGATGATACCGGATAGGCGGCCTGCTCGCGGTCGTAGGGATGATCCCATTGGCTTGCGGCAACATCGGCCAGCGTGTGCGGCGCGTTGGTCAGCGGATTGTCCGTCGCGTCCAGCACACCGCTTTGTACAGCGCGGATTTCCGCGCGGATGGCGATCAGCGCATCACAGAAACGATCCAGTTCCGCCAGTGATTCCGACTCGGTGGGCTCCACCATCAGCGTGCCGGCGACCGGGAACGACATGGTCGGGGCGTGAAAGCCGTAGTCGATCATGCGCTTGGCAATGTCTTCCTCCGATATGCCGCTCTCCTCCTTGATCGGACGGATATCCAGGATGCATTCGTGGGCCACGTTGCCGCTGGCTCCGGTGTAAAGAACCGGGTAGTGCTCCTTGAGGCGATGGGCGATGTAGTTGGCGCTGAGAATCGCCACCCTGGTCGCCTGTGCCAAGCCCTCGCCACCCATCAGGGCGATATAGGCCCAGGAGATCGGCAGGATGGACGCGCTGCCGTAGGGGGCAGAGGACACCACGTCGTTGGTGGCCGCCAATCCCGCGATCGGCGCGACCGGATGGCTGGGCAGGAACGGCTGCAGATGCGCACCGACACCGATCGGGCCCATGCCCGGGCCACCGCCGCCGTGCGGAATACAGAAGGTCTTGTGCAGGTTGAGGTGCGAGACATCGGCGCCGAACTTGCCCGGTGCCGCGATCCCCACCAGGGCGTTCAGGTTGGCGCCGTCCACATACACCTGGCCGCCGTGCTGATGCACGACCTCGCACACGTCAATAATGGATTCCTCGAATACGCCGTGGGTGGAGGGGTAGGTGACCATGATGCAGGCCAGGTCTTCCGTGTGGCGCTCCGCCTTGGCGCGCAGGTCCGCCATGTCGATATTGCCCAGCGCATCGCAGTCCACGATGACCACCCGCATGCCGGCCAGTGCGGCGCTGGCGGGATTGGTGCCGTGCGCGGAGGAGGGGATCAGGCACACATCGCGCTGCGTGTCGCCGCGGCTTTCGTGGTAGCGGCGGATAACCAGCAAGCCGGCGTACTCGCCCTGCGAGCCGGCATTGGGTTGCAGGGAGATGGCATCGTAGCCCGTGCACTCCACCAGCATCCGCTCCAGTTCCGCCAGCATGGCCTGGTAGCCGGCAGTCTGTGCGGCAGGCGCGAAGGGGTGCAGACCGGCAAATTCCGGCCAGGTCACCGGCAGCATCTCGGTGGTGGCGTTGAGCTTCATGGTGCAACTGCCCAGCGGGATCATCGAGCGATTGAGGGCGATGTCCTTGTCCTCAAGGTAGCGCATGTAGCGCAGCATCTCCGTTTCCGAATGGTAGTTGTTGAACAGCGGGTGTTGCAGGTAGTTTAAGCGGGCGCAGTAACGCGTCGGGAATCCCGGCGTTCTCGCGCACCTGCGGATCGACGTGTGCCACTGCGGGCAGCGTGCTGTCACCGGTAAACGCACTCCACAGTGCGGCGATATCCTGTGCGGAGGTCGTTTCATCCAGCGCGATGCCAAGGCGGTCAGTGCCGATAATGCGCAGGTTCAAGCCGCTGGCCAGGGCGCGCTCCACGATGGCCTGTTGTTTCGCACCCACGGTGTAGCTGAGGGTGTCAAAAAAAGTGGCGTTATCGGATGTGAAGCCCGCATCTTCCAGGCCCTTGGCCAGAATACAGGCGAGACGCTGGATGCGGGTGGCGATGCGGCGCAGTCCCTGCGGCCCGTGATACATGGCGTAAAACGTGGCCATGATGGCCAGCAGCGCCTGCGCGGTGCAGATATTGCTGGTCGCCTTCTCCCGACGAATGTGTTGCTCCCGGGTCTGCATGGCCATGCGCAGGGCCTGGTTGCCGCGCCGGTCTATCGACACCCCGATGATGCGCCCGGGGGTGGAACGTTTGTAGGCATCGCGGGTGGCGAAGTAGGCCGCATGCGGACCGCCGAAGCCCATGGGTACACCGAAGCGCTGGGTGTTGCCCACCACCACATCTGCGCCCATGGCGCCGGGTGATTGCACCAACAGCAGGGCCATGATGTCTGCGGCGACTGCCACCAGCGTATTGGCCGCGTGGGCTTTTGCCACCAGCGGTGAAATATCTTCCAGATGGCCGTAGGTGCCGGGGTATTGCAGCAGCAGGCCAAACGCATCAGTGTGGGCCAGCAGTTCTGCAGGGTTGCCGACCACCACCTCGATATCCAGCGCCTCGGCGCGGGTTTTGACCACGGCGATCGTCTGCGGGTGGCAATCGTCCGCAATCAGGAAGGCCGTACTCTGGTTTTTCTTGTTTACCCGTTGCAGCAGGGTCATGGCCTCGGCGGCAGCGGTGCCTTCATCCAGCATGGAGGCATTGGCCAGATCCATCCCGGTCAGGTCCAGGATCATCTGCTGGAAGGTCAGCAGCGCTTCCAGTCGGCCCTGGGAGATTTCCGGCTGATAGGGCGTGTAGGCGGTGTACCAGCCCGGGTTCTCCAGCACATTGCGCTGGATGACTCCGGGTGTAATGGTATCGTGGTAGCCTGTGCCGATGAAGGAGCGGTTGACGATATTGCGACCGGCCAGCTCGCGCAGGCGCGCGATGACCTGCTGTTCGGTCTGTGCGCCGGGCAGTTGCATGGGGTGTTGGCGGCGGATGGCAGTGGGCACGGTGTCATCGATCAGTGCGTCCAGCGAGTCGTAGCCAATTGTGCGGGCCATGTCTGTTTGTTGTTGCGCCGTCGGTCCGATATGGCGTTGGATAAAATCGGAATGGTTTTCCAGGTCAAACAGGGACGGACGGCTCATGGGTGCTCCGTGGGTTGCAAAATAATGGTGAGAAAACGGACGAACTACGAAGCTGTGATGGTAGCAAGAGAGGCTACCGACCGGCAATAATTTGTACGGCAGCGACGCCATGATAGCGACTGCCTGCCGAGAACCTGTCCATGGCAAAAAAAACGACAGCGGGCGACATGCCACTGCGCGACCTGCTGCGGGAGATTCGCAGTTGCCGACACTGCGCGGACTTTTTGCCCCTGGGCCCCAGGCCGGTGCTGCGTGCGAGCCCTACTGCGCGCCTGCTGATTGTGGGGCAGGCGCCTGGTACCCGGGTGCACGCCAGCGGCGTGCCCTGGGATGATCCCAGTGGTGATCGTTTGCGCCAGTGGCTGTGCCTGGCGCCACAGCAGTTCTACGATGAATCGCATGTCGCGATTGTGCCCATGGGATTTTGCTATCCGGGCCGGGGCAAGTCGGGCGATCTGCCGCCGCCTCCCGATTGCGCGCCGCTATGGCACGCCCGCCTGCTCAAGCACATGCCGCAAGTGGAACTGGTCCTGCTGGTGGGCAGTTACGCGCAGAACCACTATCTGGGCCGCTCCGCGGCAACGCTGACCGAGCGGGTCCGGCGCTGGTCCGACTTCGGGCCACGTTACTTCCCGTTGCCGCATCCATCGCCGCGCAATACATTGTGGCTGCGGCGCAATCCCTGGTTCGAGCACGAGGTGCTACCGGCCCTGCGCGAGCGCCTGGCGCTGTTGTGGGCGTGATTGCCGCAGTGCACTTGCGTTTTGTCCTCCGGGCAGGTATCACTGGATACGTATAGCGTGCGAGGAATAATCTGTGTTGCAAATTGTTACGCCCGAATCGGTTGGACTTGATAGCGGGCAACTGTCCCGCGTGAGCGAGCATCTGCGCACGCGTTATGTCGGCCCCGGCAAGATACCCGGCAGCATTACGCTGGTCGCGCGGCGCGGACAGGCCTGCTATCTGGATGTGCAGGGTTACCGCGATGTGGAGCGCGCCGCGCCCATGACCGAGGACACTATCGTGCGCATCTACTCCATGTCCAAGCCGATCACCTCGCTGGCCATGATGACCCTCCTGGAGCGGGGCCTGTTTTCGCTGGATGACCCGGTGCACCGATTCATTCCTGCCTGGCGCAAGCTGGGGGTGTGGACTGCAGGTTCCTATCCGCTGTTCGCGACCGTGCCGCCGCAACGTCCCATGACCATTCGCGACCTGCTGATGCACACCTCTGGACTGACCTACGATTTCCTGCGTGCATCCAATATTGATTACGCCTATCGCAAATTGCAGGTGGGCAACCCACAGCCCGGTTATACCCTGCAGAGTATGATTGACCAGCTGTCGACGCTGCCGCTGGAGTTTTCGCCCGGAGAACGCTGGAATTACTCAGTGGCTACTGATGTACTGGGTTATCTGGTGGAAGTCATCAGCGGACAGAGTCTGCCCGAGTATCTGCACACCGCTATTTTCGAGCCTCTGGGTATGGTGGACACCAGTTTCGAAATTGCACCGGAAAAGACGGCGCGTTTCGCCTCCTGTTACGAGCGCAATCCTAATAAGCAAATGGTCTTGAACGATGATGGGCAGGCCAGCCGTTTCGCCAATCGCAGTTTCTATTCCGGCGGCGGCGGTCTTATTTCGACCGTGGGTGACTACTACCGCTTCTGCCAGATGTTGCTCGGTGGCGGCAGCATTGACGGCACGCGCATTATCGGTTCGCGCACCCTGGCGTTCATGACCCGCAACCACCTGCCCGGCGGCGTGGATCTGGCGCAACTTGCCACCGGCGGCTTCAGTGAATCATCCCTTGAAGGCGTGGGTTTCGGCCTGGGTTTTGCCACTAAGCTGGACGCGGTGCGCAACGGCTTCCCGGGTTCGACGGGTAGCTTCTTCTGGGGCGGTCTGGCCAGCACCCTGTTCTGGGTGGACCCGCTTGAGGAACTGGTAGTGATTTTCATGACCCAGCTGATTCCGTCCCGGACCTTCAATTTCAGGGGACAGCTGGAAAACATTGTCTATGCAGCGCTGCAGTAGCTGATCTGCTGGCACCGGTATGTCGTTATGTCGTGGACTTAAATGAGAAATATTATCATTACATATTGTAAATAGGAAAAATTCCTAATAACATCCCCTTCACCAAAAGGCGCATTGCCAGTGAAGGGAGTAACGATAATGAAAAAAGTGACGGCGGGCCTCGTGTTTGGCCTGTTTACCCTGCAAGTGGCGGCAGCATCCACGCCCACACCCACCATGGAAGAGATGTGGGCCATCATTCAACAGCAACAGGCCGAGATTACCCAGCTCAAGGCGCAGATCGCCTCGGCGGATGAGGAGATCAAGGAGACGAGCGTCAAGGTTGATGCCACCGCAAGCAGGGTCGAAGAGGGGATAACAGCGGGCGGTGAAGCGCTGGCCTCGAGCTGGGCCGAGCGCACGCAGATCGGCAGCTATGGCGAGATGCACTACAACAACCTGACCGACAAAAATGACACTGGCGGCGACAAGGACGAACTGGATTTCCACCGTTTCGTGTTCTATCTCGGCCATGAGTTCAGTGACACCACGCGCATGTTCTCGGAGGTGGAACTGGAGCACGCGGTGTCGGGCGACGGCGAGAACGGCGAGGTCGAACTGGAGCAGGCTTACATTGAACACGACCTGAACAGCACTATGCACATGAAGGCTGGCCTGTTCCTGATTCCCGTCGGCATTCTCAACCAGACCCATGAACCGGATACGTTCTACGGCGTCGAGCGCAATAATGTGGAGCGTAACATCATACCCACGACCTGGTGGGAGGGCGGCCTGGCATTGAACGGCGAAATCGCGCCTGGCTGGAGTTATGAAACAGCTTTTACCTCCGGCCTGAAGCTCGACGCGGACGAGGGTCAGTTCATGATTCGCGATGGGCGCCAGGAGGTGTCTGAAGCCGACGCATCGGATCCGGCCTACACGGCCAACATGAAATACACCGGAATCGCCGGCCTGGAGGTGGGCGCGACCTTGCAGTACCAGGTGGACATTTACCAGGGCGACTACCTGGACGACATCGACGCTGTATTGTACTCCGCGCATGTGGCCTGGCGCGAAGGTCCCTTCGGCCTGCGTGCCGTGGCCGCGAGCTGGGATATCGACAATGCTATCAACAACATTCAGGCCGGTGCTGATACACAGGAAGGCTGGTATATCGAACCGTCCTGGCTGCTGCGGCGCGACCTGGGCATTTTTGCCCGCTACAGCGAGTGGGATAACCAGGCCGGCGGTGGCGGGGATGGGCAGTTCAGCGAATGGGACATGGGCCTGAATTACTGGCTGGAAGAGCACGTCGTATTCAAACTGGACTACCAGTTCCAGGATGCGCCATCCGACCAGAAAGAACTGGAGGGCCTGAACCTGGGGGTCGGCTGGAGTTTTTAGTGGCGACAATCCGCCATCGCCTGCGGCCTCTGCCGCATTGGACTGGCTGCCGTCGTGATGATGGCGGCCTTTTCTGCTTATAGCGAGGAGTACCTCACACGCGATGCATTCCTGGGTCTGGCGTTCGGCAGCCAACAACCCGAGATGCATACACTGTGGCTCACCGAAGAGCACGCGTACAGCCGCTAAAACCGCAGTCGGCTGGGTCCCCGGTGCGCTGCGTTTGCGCTATTGGCAGGCGGGCGAGCGCACCGCCTGGATACTCGAGGACATCGGCAAGGATAAGCCGATCACCCTCGGAGTCGTGATTGTCGCGGCGCGGATCGAGCGCGTGGAGGTACTGGCCTTTCGCGAAAGCCGCGGCTGGGAGATTCGCTACCCCTTTTTTACCAGTCAGTTCAGCGGGCTGACACTGGCCCCTGACGGCTATTTATCACAACCCGTCGACGGGATTACCGGCGCAACCCTGTCGGTGCGCGCGGTCGAACGAGTGGCGCGGCTGGCCCTGTGGCTGGATGCACAGGTGCACGGCTAATGCGCCGCCGTCCGCGACCGGTGGGTCTGCTGTGGCGCTGGCACCGGCGCCTGGGTGTGCTGGCCGCATTCTTTGCGCTGGTACTGGCGACTACCGGCATTGTGCTCAACCACTCTGCAGAGTTGGAACTGGATCGCCGCTTTGTCGACTGGCCCTGGCTGAGCCAGGCCTACGGTGATGGCTCGGGCGACCTGCCTGCGTTCCAGTTGGGCGGGCACTGGTTGTCGCGCGCGGCCAATGGCCGTGTTTACTTCGATGCGCGTGAGGTCGCGCCCTGCAGCGGCAAGCTCGTCGGTGCCGTGGCCTCGGGCGAGCTGCTGTATGCCGGCTGTGCCGAGGAGCTGCTGTTGCTTACCGGCGGCGGCGAATTGATCGAGTCCATCAATGCCAGCACCGGCCTGCCGGTGCCGGTGCAGGCCGTTGGGCTCATCGATAGCAGGTCGTGCTGCAGGCCGCCGGGACCTGGTGGCTGGCCGATCTGGACCTGATGGATTTCAGTCATCGTGCACCCGCGGCGGGCGCAGTAATTCAGCAGCTGGTTCCGGACCGGTTGCCGGAGGCTATCCGCGCGAACATTCCCGCACCGGAGCAATGGCTCAGTTGGGAGCGTCTGCTGCTGGACATGCACAGTGGCCGCGTGTTTGGCCGCATCGGTGTATTGTGGGTGGACGGAGTGGGCGTGCTATTGGCCGGTCTCGCCGTGAGCGGCATCGCGATGTGGTGGCTGCACCGGCGGCGTCGGCACCGGGGTGGCGGCAGGTCTCAGCTGACCTGATAGCGGATGTCGATCACGTAGTAAACCTGTTCACCCGAAGGACTTTGCACCCGGATTTCATCGTCCAGGCGTTTGCCCAGCAAGGCGCGCGCCAGGGGAGAATCCATGCTGAGCTTGCCGCAGGCCAGATCAAACTCATCAGGGCCGACAACGCGCCAGCGTTGCTCCGCGCCGCTGGCATCCTCCAGTGTGACCCATGCGCCGAAGAAAATTTTCTGTGTATCGTCAGGGGTACGTTGCACCACCTCCACTTCGTCGAGGCGCTTGTTGAGAAAGCGCACGCGTGAGTCGATCTCGCGCAGCCGGCGTTTGCCGTAGATGTAATCGCCGTTTTCGGAGCGGTCGCCGTTCTTGGCAGCCTCGTGTACTGCATTGGTGACGACCGGCCGTTCGACTTTCCACAGTTGATGCAATTCGTCCCGCAGGGCCTGCTCGCCCTCGGGAGTAATGTAGCTGGAGCCGCGCGGGCGCGGTGGTCGGTAGCGTCCCATAGCAGTAGTTTAGCGGCTGATGCTGCGTAACAAAATGCCGCTGGACTCCCTCGGTCCTGGCTGTTAGAAAGGCCAGCATAACGGATATCGGTAAGGGATAGTGTATGGCGGGACAATGGCGCTTCGGCTTAACGCTGGCAATAAGCCTTTTCAGTGCTGGTGTGACAGCCTTGCTGCCGCACAGCGCCATGGCCAATTGCATGGAGCTGCAAGGTAGTCTCACGCAGGGCGGCCTGGTATGGGGCAAGGTGTCCCCGGGCAGCCTGGTGAGCCTGGATGGCATGGCCCTGGATGTGCTGGAGGACGGTACGACCTTTGCCGGTTTCGGTCGCGATGCCCCTGCCACTGCGCAGTTGCTGGTGGAAGGCGGCGACTCGTGCCGGCAGACGCTGCACATTGCGCGCCGGGAGTACAACGTGCAGCGGGTCACGGGCGTACCGCAGCAAACGGTGACCCCGCCGCCGGAACAGATGGAGCGCATTCGCCGGGAACAGGCGCTCGTCGACGCCGCCAAGGCCCGGCGCTTGCCGCGCCCCGATTTGCTGCACGGCGCACTGGCCGGTTTCCAGTGGCCGGCACCGGGCCCTATTTCGGGTGTCTACGGCAGCCAGCGTTACTATAACGGCGCGGCGGGCAACCCCCATTACGGTGTGGATATGGCGGTGCCGACCGGCACCCCGGTGCACGCTCCTGCGGCAGGGATCGTCACACTGGCGGAACCGGACCTGTTTTTTTCCGGCGGCACGATTATCCTGGACCACGGGTTTCGCCTGTCCTCGGCCTTCCTGCACATGAGCAAGATATTGGTGGCAGTGGGGCAGGAGGTAAAGACCGGTGACGTGATAGGCGAGGTGGGCGCCACGGGTCGCGCCAGCGGCGCGCACCTGGACTGGCGGATGAACTGGCGCGACCAGCGCATCGACCCACAATTGCTCGCGCCACCCATGCCAAAGCCCTGAAAAAGCCCGTATAATGCAGGCCCTCTTTAGCATCGTGAGACGGTAATGATCGACAAGAGACTACTGAGTATCCTGGTCTGTCCGGTAAGCAAGGCGCCGGTGGAATACGACAAGGAAAAGGACGAACTCATCTGCAGGGCGTCAGGCCTGGCCTATCCGGTGCGCGACGGCATTCCGGTCATGCTGGAAAGCGAGGCGCGGCAACTCACTGCAGACGAGAAACTTGGGTAGACAGGAGGCCTGGCATGTCAGACACCATATTCGGCAAGATCATCAGGGGCGATATTCCCAGTGAGTTCCTCTACGAGGACGAGCACTGCATCGCCATCAACGACATCCGGCCGCAGGCGCCTGTCCATGTGCTGGTAATTCCCAAGCGCGGCATTCCCCGGCTGGTGGATGCGCAGGCGAGCGACCAGGCCCTGCTGGGACACCTGATGCTGGTCGCCGGCAAGCTGGCCGAGCAACTGGGTGTGGGCGAGGCCTTTCGCCTGGTGGTCAATAATGGCGCCAACGCCGGCCAGACCGTTTTTCACCTGCACCTGCATATCATTGGCGGCAGGGAGTTCGCCGAAGGCCATATGGCGGGCTGATTACAGCCTGCATTTTGCACCGCATAACCGGGATCACGTATGAAGACCGTAGAAATACGCGAGGCCTTCCTGGCCTATTTTGAACAGCACGGGCACACCCGTGTGGCGAGCAGTTCGCTGGTGCCGGTCAATGACCCGACCCTGCTGTTCACCAATGCGGGCATGAACCAGTTCAAGGATACCTTCCTGGGCACCGACCCGCGCGCCTATGTCCGCGCCACCAGCAGCCAGCGCTGTGTGCGCGCCGGCGGCAAGCACAACGATCTGGAAAATGTCGGTTACACCGCCCGTCACCACACCTTCTTCGAGATGCTGGGCAATTTCAGTTTCGGCGATTACTTCAAGCGTGAGGCCATCCGCTACGCCTGGGAGTTTCTCACCGGGACGCTCGGCCTGCCGCCGGAAAAACTGTGGGTGACCGTGCATGTGTCCGACGATGAGGCGGAGCGGATCTGGATCGAGGATATCGGTTTCCCCAAGGCGCGCATCTCGCGCCTCGACGAGGACAACTTCTGGCAGATGGGCGACACCGGCCCCTGCGGCCCGTGCAGCGAGATTTTCTACGATCATGGCGCAGACGTCCCGGGCGGGCCACCGGGGAGCAAGGACGATCACCTGGACCGCTACATCGAAATCTGGAACCTGGTGTTCATGCAATTCAATCGCGACCAGAGCGGCGAGCTGCACGCGCTGCCCAGTCCCTCGGTGGATACCGGCATGGGTCTGGAGCGCATCGCCGCGGTGATGCAGGGGGTACACAGCAACTACGAGATCGACCTGTTCCAGGCGCTGATCAAGTCCGCCGCAAAGGTGTTGCAGGTGCAGGATCTGCAGCACAGCTCGCTGCGCGTGATTGCCGACCACATCCGCTCCTGCGCCTTTCTCATCGTCGACGGCGTGCTGCCGGGCAATGAAGGGCGCGGCTACGTGTTGCGCCGCATCATTCGCCGCGCTATCCGCCACGGCAACAAGCTCGGCGCCGGATAAACCCTTCTTCCATAAACTGGCGGCCACGCTGGCCGCGCAGATGGGCGATGCCTATCCCGAACTGGTGAAACAGCTGGCCCACGTCGAGAAAGCGCTGTTGACCGAGGAAGAACAATTTGCGCGGACCCTGGACAACGGGATGCAAATCCTGGAGGAGGCGCTGGCGGGTATCAAGGGCACTGAAATTCCCGGCGATGTGGTGTTCAAGCTTTACGATACCTACGGCTTTCCCACCGACCTGACCAACGACATCGCCCGCGAACGCAATCTCACGCTGGATATTGCAGGCTACGAGGCCGCCATGGCTGAGCAGCGCCTGCGTTCGCAGGAGAGTGGCAGTTTCAAGGTGGACTACAGCAATGTGCTGAAACTCGAAGGCAGTACCGAGTTCACCGGCTACGACAGCCTGGCAGGCGCGGGTGTCGGTCACTGCTTTGTTGCGCGACGGTGTAGAAGTTACGGCGCTCAACACGGATGAATCCGGTGTGCTGGTGCTGGATCGCACGCCTTTTTATGGCGAGTCCGGCGGGCAGGTGGGCGATACAGGCTATCTCAGCGGTGCTGCCGTGCGCCTGGAAGTGTCCAATACCAGCAAGGCCGCGGACCAGCACCTGCATCACGTGAAGGTACTGCAAGGGCAGCGTAAAATGCGGTGATCAGCTCACGGCCGAGGTCGATGCGGCGGTGCGCCAGCGCACGCGCCTCAATCACAGCGCCACGCATTTGTTGCATGCGGCGCTGCGCCGGGTGTTGGGCGAGCATGTGCAGCAGAAGGGCTCACTGGTGGACTCGCAGCGCCTGCGCTTTGACTTCTCCCATCCGGAGGGCGTGAGCGCACAGCAGTTGAAGACAATCGAAACCCTGGTAAACGCGCAGATTCGCGCCAACACCGCAGTGCAGCACCCGCCTGATGTCCATGGATGACGCGGTCGCGTCCGGCGCGATGGCCTTGTTCGGCGAAAAATACGGTGACGAGGTGCGGGTGCTGTCCATGGGCGAGGACGATTTCTCGGTGGAATTGTGCGGTGGCACCCACGTGGCGCGCACCGGTGATATCGGCTTGTTGCGCATTGTGTCCGAATCCGGGGTCGCCTCTGGCGTGCGCCGTATAGAAGGCGTGACGGGCAGCGGCGCGCTGGCGCTGATCGACCAGAATGAGCAGCAGCTGGCGGCGGTGTGTGACGTGGTCAAGGGCAACACGGACACCGTGGCGGCCAAGGTCGCGGCGTTGCGCAGCTGAAAATCGCGAGCTGGAAAAAGAGATCTCCCGCCTCAAGCAAAAACTGGCGTCATCCGACCGGTAGCGACCTCACCGCGGCGGTGGTGGAAGTGCAGGGCATCAAGGTACTGGCTGCCAATGTGGAGGGTGCCGATGCCAAAACACTGCGCGACACCCTCGACCAGTGCAAGAACAAGCTGGGCAGCGCCGTGATCCTGTTGTCGGCTGTCAGCGAGGATAAAATCACCCTGACGGCAGGCGTCACCAAAGACCTGACCGGCCGGATCAAGGCTGGCGATCTGATGCGTGAATTCGCCGAACGCCTGGGCGGTAAGGGTGGCGGCAAGCCGGATATGGCCCAGGGCGGTGGCACTGATGTGCGGGCCCTGCCCGAGGTACTGAAGGCCGTGCCCGAGTGGGTGGCGACGCAGCTCGGTTGATCCAGGCGGTATGGATTCTGTTCGCGCGCTGTTTAAAAATTGGCCACTTTGTTGTTTAATAGCGCCCTTTCGAGGACACCTGCCAGAGGTGTCCGCAACGTGCTTCTGCAGGCAGCCCAATAACCAATGAGTCTCCTCGTCCAAAAATTTGGTGGCACCTCGGTCGGCGACCTCGAGCGTATCGGGCAGGTAGCGGACAAGGTGGCCGGCTTTCGCGCCGCTGGTCACGACCTGGTGGTGGTCGTCTCCGCCATGAGTGGTGAAACCAACCGCCTGCTCGCCATGGCCAACGAGATGCAGGAGCGACCCGTGCCGCGGGAGCTGGATGTCGCTGCTTTCCACCGGGGAGCAGGTGACGACCGCGCTGCTGAGCATGGCGTTGAACGAGCGCGGGGTGAAGGCCAGGTCCTACACGGGCACCCAGGTCCGCATCCTCACGGATAATGCGCATACCAAGGCCCGCATCCGGGAAATTGACGACGAGCGCCTGCACCGCGACCTGCAAGAGGGCTATGTGATTGTGGTGGCCGGTTTCCAGGGCGTGGATGAGAACGGCAATATCACGACACTGGGCCGCGGCGGTTCCGATACCACCGCCGTGGCGCTGGCTGCCGCGCTGAAAGCCGATGAATGCCAGATCTATACCGATGTGGATGGCGTGTACACCACCGACCCGCGCGTAGTGGATGGCGCCCGTCGCCTGTCCAAGATTACCTTTGAGGAAATGCTGGAAATGGCCAGCATGGGCTCCAAAGTACTGCAGATTCGCTCGGTGGAGTTCGCGGGAAAATACAATGTGCCGCTGCGGGTGCTGCACAGCTTCAAGGACGGCCCCGGTACCCTGATCACAATGGAGGATGATAGCGAGATGGAAGCGCCGACAATTGCGGGCATCGCGTTCAACCGCGATGAGGCCAAGCTCACCATAGAGGGCGTTCCCGACATACCGGGTGTGGCCTACCGGATTCTGGGCCCGATTGGTGAAGCCAATATCGAGGTGGACGTCATCGTGCAAAACGTCAGCCACGACAAAACCGCTGACTTTACCTTCACCGTCGGGCGCAATGACCTGCCGCGAGCCGAAGAAGTGCTCAACAAGGTCGCCAAGGAAATCAAGGCCGAACGCGTCACCAGCGACAACAGGATCGCCAAGGTGTCGGTGGTGGGTGTGGGCATGCGTTCCCACGCGGGCGTCGCCAGCCAGATGTTTGCCTGCCTGGCGGAGCATGGGATCAATATCCAGATGATCACCACCTCCGAAATCAAGATCTCCGTCATCATTGAGGAAAAATTCCTGGAGCTGGCGGTGCGTGCCCTGCATTCCTCGTTTGGTCTGGACAAGGAACCGAAGGATGAGAACGCGGACTAAGCAAGGCAGGTATCATGCGCTCCGTGTAATGAAGTAGCGTTTCATAACATTGCGTTTACGGCAATTTCAGCTAGTAATTACAGGTGTATGATTAAATGGGTTGGGCCCACAAGGGGCCTTGAAGGAACTGTCGAGTGTTGTCGTGGCCTCACCACAGACACTGGACTGGGGAGCAGGAAGTATGTTGATTTTAACCCGCAGGGTTGGTGAATCGTTGATGATAGGCAACGAGGTCACCGTGACAGTGTTGGGTGTCAAGGGCAACCAGGTTCGCATTGGCATCAATGCGCCCAAGGACGTGGAAGTACACCGCGAGGAAATTTACAGCCGCATCCACGACGGCGACCAGCCGCCCGCGCAAGACAAGGAATAAATCCGCCCATCCCCCCCGTATGACTTTGATTCCGCAGCGATTGTGGTATTATGCCGCGCCTGTGGATACGGCCTGATTGTAGGCCACATGACTCCCACGGAGAGCTGGCCGAGTGGCTGAAGGCGCACCCCTGCTAAGGGTGTATAGGTTAATACCCTATCGAGGGTTCGAATCCCTCGCTCTCCGCCATCCATCTACACTCGAAATCGTCTCCTACTCAGGGATACAATCCCTGCTGAGACTGCCACCACCGCCATCTAAATCGATGTAAGCCTTGTTTAACAAGGCTTTTTTGTTTTTACTCGTAAGACAGACCGTCATATAGACCGTCAAATAAAAATCTCACCCGTCTATTCTCGATAATCCAGGGTGAACGAGATACCTACTGTTAGTCCCGCGTATCACACTGATACATCTCGAAATCGATAAGACTACTGGTTCTGAACATTTGTAATGTATTCTTTCGATTCTCTTTTCACGAAGTCTATCTTTAATACTCTATACTGATTTTAGAGCCTTGCGTGTTCCTCAGCCAAATAACGCCACAGTGCATAGGTTTCTTCGATATTGTACCAACCATCCTGGCAGCGGACTGGCAATACGTCGGTGCATAAGTGCGGCCAGCCATCAAAGATTTGTAGGCGTTCTTTGATGAAGTGCCTGATGGCGTCGTAACACTCCCGAACCTCCTTGTTTGGGGGCGCGAGCGCATCTGGTGCAAATTGGCTAAGCTAATGGCGACCACCCCAATGCGAGAAACTCCATGCGTACTACGCTATCAGGAGCACCAGAATTGCGCGGTCTGAGTGCCGCAGATGCTGCTGCCCGACTTCAAAGCGAAGGGTTCAATGAGCTTCCTCAGGCGCACCGGCGTACGCCGCTGCGCATCATCCTGGAGGTCATTCGTGAACCCATGCTGGCGCTGTTGATTGGCGGCGGCGTGGTATATCTGGCGCTTGGCAGTGCCCGGGAAGCGGCCGTCCTGCTCGCCTTCGCCTGTCTCTCTGTGGTGATTACCGTCGTGCAGGAGACCCGCACGGAGCGGGTCATGGAAGCGCTGCGCGACCTGACGAGTCCGCGGGCGCTGGTGATTCGGGATGGAGAACGTCTGCGCATTGCCGGACGTGAGGTAGTGCGGGGCGACCAGGTCGTGCTGGCCGAGGGTGATCGGGTGCCCGCCGATGCGCGGGTGCTCACCGCAGAAGATCTACAGGCTGACGAATCCCTGCTTACAGGCGAATCCATGCCTGTGCGCAAGACGGCAGGTATTGATGGACCACATCCGCCGCCTCGTCCGGGTGGCGACGATCTTGCATTTGTATTTTCCGGGGCGTTGATCGTGCGCGGCGCCGGTGTCGCCGAGGTCGTCGCCACCGGCGCCAAAAGCGAAATTGGCAAGATCGGCAAATCGTTGAGTCTGCTTGAGGTCGAGGCTCCGCATCTGCAACGCCAGACTCGAAGAATTGTATTCGTTTTCGCACTGGTGGGTGCGGTGGTCAGCGCAGTCGTCGTGCTGCTTTACGGTATATTTCGCGGCGGTTGGCTCGACGCGCTGCTGGCCGGCATCGCCGTGGGCATGTCAATGCTGCCGGAAGAATTTCCGGTGGTGCTGACCGTTTTCATGGCGATGGGGGCCTGGCGGATCTCGCAGGTGCGGGTGCTCACCCGCCGCGCCTCGGCTATCGAGACCCTCGGCGCGGCGACTGTGCTATGTACCGACAAGACCGGCACGTTGACCGAGAACCGCATGACCATTGGCGAACTGCGTCTGCCCGAGGGGAGTACATTCAGGGTTGGTGCCATGGATACGCGGATGCCGCAACCGTTCCGGGACCTGGCGTCACTGGGAGTCCTGGCCAGTGCGCCGGAGCCCTTCGACC
This sequence comes from uncultured Gammaproteobacteria bacterium, assembly GCA_963762235.1. Lineage (GTDB taxonomy): Bacteria > Pseudomonadota > Gammaproteobacteria > Pseudomonadales > Halieaceae > Marimicrobium. The sequence continues at coordinate 419,671 of CAVXKH010000016.1, forward strand.
CCATGGAGAAAGCCTTCCACGCGCTCTCTGAAAGCGAACTGACAGTGGCACCCGGGGCCGGACAGACCTTGGTCCAGACCTACGCACTCAGCCCCGATCTGCTGGCCATGACCCGGGTGTGGAAAGACCCCAAGCACGAGCTTCTGGTGGCCGCGAAAGGCGCGCCCGAGGCCATTGCCGAATTGTGCCGCCTCGATGCTGCGGCTCGCGCTGCCGTAACGCTGGCCGTCGATGAAATGGCAAAAACAGGCCTGCGCGTGCTTGGCGTAGCGCAGGCCTCCTTCGCCGGCGCCGACCTGCCGCGTTCCCAGCGGGATTTCGATTTCCGGTTTGCGGGCCTTGTGGGTCTTGCCGATCCGTTGCGCGAAAGCGTGCCAACGGCCATCACAGAATGCCGCAACGCTGGCATCCGGGTGATCATGATTACTGGCGACTACCCGGCCACTGCGCGCGCGGTCGCGGCTGCGGCGGGTCTGAGCGGAGATGACCTGATGCGCGGCGATGAGCTCGAAAAACTCACCGATGACGAGCTTGCCTCCCGCGTGCGGACGGTCACCATCTTTGCCCGCATCATGCCCGAACAGAAGCTGCGTATCGTCAATGCTCTCAAGGCGAACGGGGAGATCGTCGCGATGACTGGAGACGGGGTAAACGACGCGCCGTCCCTCAAAGCCGCGCATATCGGTGTGGCGATGGGTGGTCGTGGTACAGACGTGGCGCGCGAGGCATCGTCAATCGTCCTGCTCGATGACGATTTCGGCTCGATCGTCAACACGATCCGGCTGGGCCGCCGAATTTACACCAATCTTCGCAAGGCAATGGGCTTTATCCTGGCCGTCCACATTCCAATCGCGGGCCTGGCGTTGATGCCCCTGATCTTTGGTTTACCGATTCTGTTCGGTCCGATGCACATTGCATTTCTCGAGATGGTGATCGACCCGGCCTGCTCACTGGTGTTCGAGGCTGAAACCGAGGAGGAGGGGCAGATGCGCCGCCCGCCGCGCTCCGCAACGGAGCCGCTGTTCTCCGTGCTCACGATCAGCTGGAGCCTGCTGCAGGGCACCCTGGTGTTCGGCCTGGCTGCCGCTATCTTTGTCCTGACAATGCAACACGGACTTGCCGATGATCAGGTGCGGGCCGTGACGTTTGCATCGCTGGTGATGTCAATCGTCGCGCTGATCCTGGTCAATCGGTCAACGGGCGCATCGATCATGACGGCCATACGGCGACCAAACCGGGCACTGGCTATCGTGCTCCCGATCGTCGGCACATTGCTCGCCGTGACGCTTTTCTGGCCCTACGCACGCGGCATGTTCGGCTTCGGGGCGCTCGATGTTTCAGCCCTTGTGATCCCGCCGGCTGCCGGGATTCTCGTTCTGGTCGCGCTGGAAGGCCTCAAGCCTCTGTGGCTTATGGCCTTCCCCGGCCATACTGGACGTTCCGAATCACCCGATATCACATGATTCGGATCTCCTCGCTGAGCGTGCTCGTCACGATGGTGTGCTTGGGTGCGGCGAGGTTTGACGCAATGCAATGAGATAGAGGGTATCCGCAGCGCCGGGGTCCTTGGTGCCGGCGCTGGCCCACAACAGGCGTTGCGGTCGCGCGCCGGCGTCGACCAATTTTTGCCAACGGGTAGAGGCCAGCAGCTCGCGGTAGGTGGCGTAGGTGCGCATGGCGTTACCGAGGCGATTGCGAAGGTCTTGCGGGACCTTGTCCTTGATGGCGACATCCCAGCGGCTGATAAAAAGCGACGCTCAGGTGTTCCCCGATAATTCCCTGTTAATTTTGGGTTGAAAGCAGCCAATGTGGGAAAGGGGTAGTAAATACTAGGGGTTATTGCGCGACAGAGATGGAGAAAGGCGATGAAAAGCGGAAATTACGCTGTATATTCCCCTAGAACAGGGTATATCTGCGGAGACAATCCCTGCTGGGACTGCCCCTACCGCCACACAGTCTGCGGGTTGGAGATTCTCCAGCCAGACTACCCGCAGAAACGCCGCAAAGCCCGCAAAACGCGGGCTTTTTGCATTTCAGGGTTTTTGTTTAGTGGACCGTGGAGACGCGATTTGAAGGCGATTATCCGGTTTTTCTCCAACCGCGATTTCGCCAGTCACTAGTGGGCGTTTTGGGTGAGGCCGAAGTGCGCTCGTTGGGCGCGCCAGTCGAGCGGAAAGTCTCTTTTCAGACGCTCCAGCGTTAGGGTTTCGGGAACATCCCCGGCGATGATTCTCTCCATGATATCGGGTGCCAGGAAAGCCAGTTTGCGCAGCCGGTGGGTTTGCCTGGAATTTAGCCGATCCGTTGGTTCCACGATAGATTGCCATCAAAAAAATGCCTGCCCCTGGCCAGATCACGATTAACCGCCTTGACATCGCGCCGTGTGAACATCAATTCATGGGCAAACCAGTCGTGTGGCAAACGTGGTCCGGAGCCCGACATCTGCCAGATGACATCCAATGGCTCGCCCATGTTGGGCGCCCAGACACCGGTAACCTGGCATTCTTTCGCCCCTCCCTGTACCGCGTGGACGGCGGCCTGGCGCAGGGCATACGCCGCGGCCCGATCGATGTGGGCCAGGTCCTTGCCCGATAAAGCGCCGCCACCGATGGGAACCCTCGGGCCATAATAGTCCACGGCCAGCTTGCGGCCGGTCTGGCCGTTGTCGCCGTCACTGCCGCCGCTTAATCAGGGGGCCGTTGGGGTTAATGAGTAGCTCGATCTCTTGCCAGGGCGCTGCCCAACGGCGATCACGTTTTCGCAACTGGTTGTAGGCCAGCTGAAGTTCAGCGTGCACGGCCGCGCACACGTCGACCATTGATGTTTCGTCACGATGCTGAATCGTTACCAGTAGGTGCTCGAGCACCCACTCGTCGGTGTTCTCCCGCAGTCGCACCACCAGCTTGCCATCGGGTCCCTCGCCCTTGAGGCGACCGGCTTGAAAACTGCTGGTCAGCGCCTCGCGAAAACAATGCGCCAGATAGTGCTCCGGTGGCAACCAGGCCACCTTTTCATCGTAGCCGGCCCAGCCAATGGAGATGTTCTGGTCGTTCACGAAACGCGTCCATTCGTCGGGGCGACCGATATTCTGGCAGACGCTGTTGTGAATCCTGTAGCGACTCACATCGATTGCGTTGCCCTCAACGTAACCAATCTGGCGACCCACCTGCCGCACAATATCCTCCAGCGACCGCGCCAGTGGTTGTTCCGTGACGATGGCGCCCGTCAGGAATATTTCATCGCTCCAGCAGCTCATTTCCACCTGGCAATAAGCATGGGAATCAACCCGATAACACTGCTCTACGATGGCATCGGCCACCTGGTCGCAAAATTTGTCCGGGTGACCCGGCAATACCATCTCCGAAACTCTGATCATTGGGGAAGTCGTCCAAGTTGTGTGTAAGGAATGCCCACCCTGGCCAGAGCGTGCGGCGAACCATCCCGGGTGACGATGGCATGCAACCGGGTGCCTGAAGTTTTCTTTATCAACTGTGCGTCGACTGCTTCGATATAGCCGTCGGTGAGAATGACCGCTGAATCTGGTCGGGTAGTGGCGATATGCTCAAGGACACAGCTGATACTTGTGCCGCCCGTGGTGTCGGCCTGTAACTGGTTGTTTTTGATAATCGCTGGCGCCACCACATCACTGAAGGCCCAGAACGGTCGACGGATGTGCTTTCCCAGGCGGGCGAGCAAGGTCACGATGAGCGGCATTTCGGCGCTCATGGAGCCGCTCACATCGAGATACACCTGCGCAGTGCCCCGACTTATTCGGCGCGGGGATGCCCAAATGGCTTCCGGTAGCAACGGACTCCACAGGGCGCGGGCAAAGCTGCGCCGGTCACCCGGGCTCAGCACGGGCAGCTGACATTCAGCGAGCGCGTTTTCGGTCCGGGGTGCGCGAGGGTCAGGCACCAGGTGTTTGCGCAGCACGTTCCAGGTATGACGCTGCCACAACGCGACACCCGCATCCAGCGCCCGCACCCGGTTGGCGTACGCATGGGCGCCAATGCCGTGGCTTTTTGGTGCGCGCCAGATGCCCTCGCCGTTCATCGCTTTCAATGCCCGGTTCAGCGCCTCCACCACTATCGGCGACAGGGTGCCTGCGCCATCCTCATCACCTTCTGCTGCACCTGAGCCAGCGACTCCCTGCCCGGCATGATTGCCCAGCCAGCCGCCCTTCGGGGGCTTCATGCGCCCGGACGGCTGCAGGTCCCTGGCCAAATCCCGGATATCGTCGGCAACCAGTTTTCCCTGGTACAGCGCAAGCCAGATGCGGTCCCGTTGATCACGCTGGGCTCCATATTCCTGTATTTCACCGTGAAACCATGGCCGCAGCAAACGATGCAAGCCCCTCACGTTGGCGTAGTACGTCTGCATGAAGTCGCTGTACTGTGTGCCCAGCTCGCGATGAATCATGGCGTTAATGACCGCATCCAGGGCCAGGTGGTCCGCCTCCGTAACAGGCGCGATGCGATCGGTGTGGCGCAACAGCACGTGCAGGAACTCATGGCAGATGACGGCTTTCACATGGCACTCGGTCTTGCAGTGCTCCTGCACGAACGCCAGGTTGACGAGCAGGCGGGGTTCATTGCCGGTTGTTACAGCAAGCGTAGGCACCTGCTCGGTAAATTCAATCGACAGAATCTTCAGCAGGGCGCGACAGGCGAAGGAATTCTCGTCAATCAGTTCCGCGACAATGGCTCGAAAATGTTGCTCGTTCACGCGTAGTACCCCCTGCCTGAATACAACACCATCCGGCGTGTCAGGCTGGCACGCGTCAGTAACACGGGGCGGCGCGGGTCGTAGTGAATTGCAGAGCACAGCCCCAGCAACGCTACCTGCCGCAGCACCTCATCGGGCTCTGCCGTCGATACCCGAAGCGGTTTCAGGTTTGTTGAGGGATGACAAATGCAAGGTTCGTCGGGCAGCGCATAGCGGACCCGCAACGCCTCCGGGTCCTCGATCCCCAATGACGCAAGCAAGTGGTAAACAGTGTCCAGCGGATCGAACGCCTCAAAATTCAATGCAACACTCAGGACGCGTGGCAGTCCGACACGATCCTTGGATGCGCCCAGCAGGGTGGACTGAATACGCTCGTTGCGTGTCCGACTCATTGGAGCACCCGAGTTGCACTCGTGCTGTAAGTCCGTGCGTATAGCAGTCGCGGCCTGCATCACGCACCCCGCTCGCAGAGATACTCCACCGCAGCATGCAATTCCATTTCAAGTTTCCTGGGATTCTCAAGCGGTATTTTCTTCAGCAATGCCCAGTAGAACAGCTGCTGCGCACGGGAACGCCGACGGTCCGATGGAATCTGGTCCAGAACCACGGACAGTTCAGTGAGCCCGGGGTGGGAGGATGTTTGACCACCCAGACGCTCCTGCCAGCTCAGTTCGCCATCAACCGACAACAACTCTGCGGCAAGGAGTCCCAGGTCGGTGAGGCCATCCGCCCCGATGGGCAACTTCCCCTGTATCGCCGCCGGATAGACCGCCAGCGCGAATGCTGCCGCCCGTTCCGGCGCCTCATTGGCCAGCAACTGCTCAATAGCCAGCGTACCCGCATCCTGGCTGGGGCAATGTTCGGCAAGACACCGCACTTTACCCAGCAGCGTTCGCTTCAGATGAAACGAATTCACCCACTTGTCTTCGCCGACGAGGAGGTTCGCATCCCAGGCCAGCCGATGGGCCGCCATAATTTTTGCCGGATCGGGCGCCTCGCCCGAGGCACGCTGCGGCAGGCTCGATTCCAGTACGGTTCGATACGATGCTTCTACCGGCCCGCCTTCTATGACCGTCGCCGCCAGCAGGCTGCGCGACAGCAGTCGGGCTCGCCTGGGCGAAATCCGCACACCCGAAGTATTCAGTTCGTCAGTGATGATTCGAGCGTACTCGGTCACATAGCGCGGGCACTTTGACAGCAAGGCCAGAAACAGTTTACGCCACGCTACCATATCGCTACGCAACTGCCCGCCATCGTCCGCGGCAAGTCCTTCGCCTCCGGGATCGCAGATTTGTTGCTTCTGCCGTGTACTGAGTTGTTCCCAATCGCCTACCTCGACAATGAGTGCAAACCGGTCTGCCAGCGCCGGATCCAGTGGCTCACTGCCGAGATACGCATCGCTGCCATCCTGATCGGCACCACTGGGGTTCATCGCCGCCCAGCGGTAACGCAGCGTTTCCAACGCAATACCCTGGATACGCCGTTCGTGAATAAGGGAGAACAGGCGGTTCTGGTGTTCGGGTTTGCAACGGCTGATCTCATCGACGAGCACCGACTCGGCGCCCCAGATCGTGGCAGGCGTCTGCAGAAACCGCACGCTCTCGCGGGCGTCGTCCGGATAGGGGAAGCCTACGAGGTCGTCAAACGCGATGAGACTCGCGTTGTAGTGGCGGTGCGCCAGGCCAAGCGCCTCGCTGATGCTGTTCAGCAGATAGGTTTTACCGGTACCGCTGCGGCCGATCAACAGCAGCGGGTCCTCGGTGACGAGCGACGCCAGGATGGCAATCTGGGAGCGATGAAATCCATACGCGCCAACGGCGGCGAAGGCGTCCCGGGCAAGCGGTTTTCCCAATTCTGCATCAATGGTGTGGTCGTTTACTGTCGAAACGTCTTCATGGCGCCCGACTATGTGGGCTGTGCTGGACGGAATGGTTTCAGGGTGCATAGGTACTCTCCTCAAAGGTTTTGCAGGAAGAGAGAGCCGTACAGCAGGATGACCTGATTGGTTGCCTGGTTGGCCACATCACTCGGTAGAGTCAACCACCTTGCCCAGGTAGGCAGGTTGGCGGGGCGTGAGCCCTCTCTTGATGCTGGGACCTATTATAGGGCCATCGACCAGAAGATCAATGAGTGGCCTGCCTGTCTGTCGCCATTTCAGGCAGGCTCCGTTCCTCCGAGGGTGAATCCGTTATCCTTACGGGAAAGCCTGGATTCCACGGGTCTCGTATCATCTGTATCCATAAAGTAACTTTTGATTTGTGACAAATGAATCCAGAATAGTGCGCTGGCGATGAACAGGAGAGTCCTGATGCGAATGGGTAAGAAATACAAAGTATTGCCAGGAGCAACGATCCTGCTTTTAGCAAATATGGCTGTTAGCCAAACTCTTTGCCCGGACGGCAGTTATGTCGGCGGCACCGAATGCAGTATGGCCCCCGATGGAACCTATGTGGGCGGCTAGGCGGAAATGGCCCCGGATGGGAGTTATGTTGGTGGTAAGCCAATTATGGCACCCGATGGTAGTTATGTCGGTGAAACCGGGGATCAAGAGTGACCGAGACTACGTCCCTCGACGGCCCCGAGACTTCCGCCACCTGCCAGGACAAAAGCGGTCGTCATCTTAACTCTGGTAACGCTACTTCAGCAGAAACAAATTGCAAAGCGACGCCGTTGTTGCAGTAACGCAAACCCGTCGGCTGCGGGCCGTCGTCAAAGACGTGACCTTGATGCCCGCCGCAACGCGCGCAATGATATTCAGTGCGTGTTATAAATAATTTTTTGTCCTTGCGTTTGCCAATGGCCCCTGGTAACACATCAAAAAAGCTGGGCCATCCAGTGCCGCTGTCAAATTTGAACGTGCTATCAAACAAGGGAAGAAAACAAGCCGCACAAATAAAAGTGCCTTTACGTTTTTCATTATTCAAGGCGCTGCTGCAGGCGCTTCCGTGGCTTCTTCAAACAACACTTGATAGCTTTCCTTCGGCAACAGCTGCTTCCATTCGGCTTTGGATTTTTGTAAGGTGGCGGCGGCGAGGCTGATTTTGCTGAAGGATAACAGGCTGGCGCCTGCGATCCATGCGGCCAGATGTTGAAGGACACGTCGACGGTCCAGAGTGTCGGTTGTGACGGCTTTCATAGGGCTCTCCTCAGGGATAAGTAATCGCATCAACTGTCTATTGATGCTCGTAATAATATAGACGCTCAAACCGGGCTATTGTTACAGCCTGCTTGATTTGTTTCCGCAGAAGATTTCCTCGCCGAACGCGGCATCACAGTCAGCCACGAGTCCATCCGACACTGTGCAGCAAGTTTGGAGTCAGATACGCCCGCCGGGAGGGAATTTCCGGAAGCCATTCATTTAAATGAACAGTATGCCAACAACAGGGCTGGTTCTTCCGAATCTGGAGAAGTTAACCGGGCACAACCCGTAACAGGGTTCTAACCCCGCAACCGCTCCAGGAACCGGCTGAACCTGCCGATGGCCTCGATCAGCTGGTCGCGGTCGGGAAGAAACACGATCCGAAAGTGCTGCTTGTCGGCCCAGTTGAAGGCCGTGCCCTGCACCAGCAGCATATGCTCTTCCTTGAGCAGCTGCAGCACCAGCTTCTGGTCGTCCTCAATCGGGTAGATATCGGGATCAAGTTTTGGGAACAGGTACATCGCCGCCCTGGGCTTGACGCAGCTCACGCCGGGAATCGCGGTGATCAGCTCGTAGGCGAGGTCGCGCTGCTCCTTGAGCCTGCCTCCGGGCAGGATCAGGTCGTTGATGCTCTGGTATCCGCCGAGCGCAGTCTGCACCGCGAGCATCGCCGGCACATTCGCGCACAGGCGCATGGAGGCGAGCATCTCCAGTCCCTCGATATAACTCCTGGCCCGCTCCTTGGCGCCGCTGAGCATCATCCAGCCCGAACGGAAACCGGACATGCGATAGGTTTTGGACAGGCCATTGAAGGTGACACACAGTACGTCGCGGGCCAGCCTGGCCAGCGGCGTATGCTGCGCGCCATCGTAGAGAATGCGGTCGTAAATTTCATCGGCGAAGATCACCAGGTTGTGCTGCCTGGCAATCTCGACAATTTTCACCAGGGTGTCTTCACTGTACACCGCGCCGGTGGGATTGTTGGGGTTGATCACCACGATGCCGCGGGTGTTGGGGGTAATTTTGCTGCGTATATCGTCGAGGTCCGGCTGCCAGTCATTGGCCTCATCGCACAGATAATGCACCGGCTTGCCGCCGCTCAGCGAAACAGCCGCAGTCCACAGCGGGTAATCGGGGGAGGGGATAAGCATTTCATCGCCGCTGTTCAGCAATGCCTGCATGGCCATCACGATCAGCTCGCTGACGCCGTTGCCCAGGATGATGTCTTCCACATCGACATCCATGACCCCCTCGACCTGGTAGCGCTGCATGATGGCCTTGCGCGCCGCAAACAGCCCTTTGGAATGGCAGTAACCCTGGCCGTCCCGGATGTTGTGGATCACATCGCGAATAATCTCGTCCGGCGCGTCGAAGCCGAAGGCGCCGGGGTTGCCGATATTCAGCTTGATGATTTTGTGGCCCTCGTCCTCCAGCCGGTTGGCGTAATCCAGCACGGGGCCGCGAATATCATAGAGTACGCCGTGCAGTTTCTGGGACTTGAGAAATTCGGTCATTGCTTGATTTGCCTCCAGGCAGCGCTACTGTCGTGCGCAATTGTACTCACATGCTGTATAAACACTATTTTGCTGTCGGCTGCTCTGCCGGGGCAGGCACGACTTGCGCTGGAGTGGTTTCCAATTGCGCTGGCGCTGCTTCCAATTGAGTGGGGCCCTGCGTTCTTGTATTGGTCGCAGGCGTAATCTCAGTCAATGTCGTGTGCTCTCCCGCAATCGGTTCAGGTGGTGTCGGCTGCTTCTCTTGTGCGGGATTCGCAGTCGTCCCTGCATCGGGTGCTTTTACGTCGGGCGCTGCGGCAGGTGCCGGGGCCGGTTCGGGCACTACAGCGGGTGTTTCAACGACAGGGGCGGCTGGTGGCGGTACGGCTTCCACTGCAGGCTTTGCCGCCACCTCTACCACGGGTGTTTTGGCCTCCTCTACAGGAGGAGGGGCCGGCGCAGTAACCGCAGCAGCCTTTTCCGTTACAGGCGCGGGAGCTGGCGTTGCTGCTGCTCTGTTGGGCGGCAGTTTCTACAACAGGCGCTTTCACTTCCGCCACTGGCGCGGGCGCTTCTGCCTTGATCGTCGGTTTGGCGGCGTCCGCGACAGGTTTACTTGCCGGGATGACCTGGCCCTGCTCCAGACGTTTGATGCGCGCCTGGGCCAGTCCGGAAAACTGCCCGTCAGGATATTTCTCCAGATAGGCTTTCAGTTCGGCCGGATCGCTGCTGTCCTTTATGCTGGTCCAGAACACCAGTTCAACTTCATCCACGTTCGCATCATTCTGCGCATAAAAATAGAACTGGCCGATGACCTGGTCGTAAATGGCCGGTACCTGTTCATGCTTGACGGTAAGCGCCTGGCGGTTTACTTCAGCCCTGACCTGCCGCGCCACCTGGTCAATGGGCACGCCGGGGCGCTGCCATTTCCTTCATAAATACGCGGGTAAACAAGCCGTTTTTGACCGGATCACCTTCACTCAGGCGATCCAGGGCCTGTTGCCCTTCGCCCGCCGAGTAGATCACCATCTGGCCGTTGGCGCCGCCTACGCCGGTCAAGCCCCTGCCGCCGATGGCCCGCCCGGTGCCTTTAAAGGGGTTGTCCCTGCAGGCATCGACGACGGCCAGGGTGAGGGCGGGCTTCTGCGCCCGTAAATCGCTCAATACGTTTGACAGTGCCAGCGCATCATCGCGCACCTGGTCCTCACTCTCGGCACGCACATCGACCGGGAGCAGGTAGTTCATGGCTTCAATCTGTACGCCATGCCCGGAGTAAAAGAAAAAGACCTCATCGCCGCCCTTGATGAGCGACTTGAACTCACGCACATCGTCTTTCATCTGCTTGAGATTGCGGTCTTTCGTTACCGTAACCGCATAACCGGCCTTCTGTAGCGCCGTCCCCATGGCCTCTGCGTCTGCGCGTGCATTGCGCAATGTGGGAACTTCCTGATAGCTGTCATTGCCGATCAGTAACGCATAGCGCGCCGCGTGGGCATTTTCAGCCCGCGCCAGCGAAATCAAACAAATAGAAAGCAGAATGAACAAATTCCGCAATGGTGTGGACATAAATCCAATTGATCCTGAATTGACAATGGGGGAGTTAGACAAGCCGCGTATCATCATGGTTCAACCTAATACGCTCTTCAAGCCGGTATAAATTGATACAATGGTAGTTAAAATGGCCGCGATGGAGCCGCCAATTGTTTTGAAATTGGCGGAGAGCGCGTGCAGGTGACCCGAATCAACTTTGCCACCAGTCACCCGGCTGATCAACATGCCGGTTAAAAAACTGAACGCGATACTGGCGGAATATTCAAGCAGCTCACGCCATTCGAAAGCATTTTGGGGGAATATCGAGTGTCTGGTCGACCATCCCGACAATAGCGCTCATGCCAACTACCGATGCCACTGCCAGAAAAGCGGTGCCGACAAACCATGGCAGTAATGTCCGCGGTTCGTCCCGGAATAACCAGAAGCCAAACGGCAGCGGCAATAACATTGAAATCAGGCGCAGGTAAACCACATTCAAATCGTAAACCACGGTAATCAATGCGTGTGCGATCAGCAGCAGGATGAGTGGTGCCAGAATAAAGCGGCCTATGTCGCCAGCAGAGTCGGCCAGGTTTGCGGTAGCGCGATTGACGGCTTCCGCGCCGCGTTCAACCAGCTCATCGGCCTGTTCACCGAGGGTCTGGCGCGAGGACAATTCCCGCACCTGCGCTTCCAGCTCCGCGATGCGCGCCATCATCGGTTTGAACAAGTACAGGTCGCGGGTGCAGGTTTTACATACCACTGCAGCCTCATCGACCTCACTTAAACAGTACGGGCACACTGTCACTGCGCAACGACCAGGTGCACTATCGAGTTGGTTTCGCGGCCATCCGTATCCAGTACTGTTATTTTCAGGGCATGTTCCCCGGCTGGCACACCGGCATCAGGCAGCACAATGCCGGTCTCGGTAATGGCGTTTTGCAGCCTGGGCGTCAGGTCAATGAAGGGCGATTTCAGGTACACCACTTTAACGCTGGCCGGATCAATTTTACTGCCGCCGCGCGGCGCAAACGCGATCTTCAACTCGAACGGCGCTTTTACCGGCCCAAAGTCAGCACTCGGGAGAGACCAGTTCTACGCCCGGTCCACGCGAGATGCCGCGCGTCAACGCTTCACCCGCCGCCGCTGGCAGGGCGGCCTCTTCAGGCGTTATCAGTAGTGTCGCGGCAAAGGCGGTGCCATGCAAAAAAAGCAACAGACCTGCGCATACATTCAAAAAATGTTTACTCGGCATAGGAAACCCAATTAGAAGTCAGTAGATCAGGATGTCAGAACGGTGCAGTCACAGCGCACCACGGGCCCTATTCTAACCCAAAAAGGACGTTCAACTTTATGCAAAAAGTCCGAACTGAGTGGGTATAGCGCCGCGCGCTACATCGTCCGGAAAAAACTCGTGCCTGCCAGGTCAAAATAGGCAAAAATCACGGTAATTCTGGCATTTTGGTGCGGCGCAATGGCACTATCAGCCGCGGCACAACACTAAAAGCGGCTCAGAGCGAGGGCGGAACATGCAACTGGGAAATTCCCGACTCCAGGCGCTGCGCCGGCACCGGGTTCCAAACTGGTGGAGCGATGCCAAGCTGGGGATCTTCGTGCACTGGACGCCCGCTTCCGTCCCGGCGTTCGCGCCGGTCGATGCCGATATCGGCGCGCTGCTGCAGTCCAGCCGTCCTGACGCGCTTGCCTCGTCGCCGTACGCCGAGTGGTACGAAAATTCCCTGCGCTTTCCCGACAGCCCCGCAGCGCAGCACCACCGGGAGGTGTATGGCACGCGCCCCTACGCGCAGTTCGCCGTCGATTGGGAGGCGGCGCTGGAGCAGTGGGACCCGCACGCCTGGGCGGCGCGCTTCGCGGCCACCGGTGCCCGCTACGTCGTATTCGTGGCCAAGCACTCCGACGGCTACTGCCTGTGGCCGACCGCTGTCGCCAATCCGCAGCGGCCGGGCTGGCACTGCCAGCGTGATGTGGTCGGCGAGATGGCGGAAGCAGTGCGCGCCGCGGGTATGCGCTTTGGCCTTTACTACTGCGGTGGGTTTCGACTGGACCTTCAATACCTGGCCCATCGGGGGCATGGCCGACGTGCTCGCGGCGATCCCGCGTGGCAGCTACCCGGCGTATGCCGAGGCGCAGGTGCGCGAGCTCATTACCCGCTACCAGCCCAGTGTGCTGTGGAATGACGTGGCCTGGCCGGCAACAGCCGGAAAGCTCTGGCCGCTGCTGGAGTGGTATTACCAGCAGGTGCCGGACGGCATCGTGAACGACCGCTGGGTGCCGTGGCATCCGCTGCTGGGCGCTGCCCGGTTCGCGCCGGTGCGCCGCGCCATCGACGCCCTGTCCCGACGTCAGGCAAAGCGCGACGGGGGTCTGGTGCCGCCACTGCCACCGCATTTTGACTACCGCACGCCGGAGTACGTGACGTTCCAGGACGTGCCGCAGCACCCGTGGGAATGCGTGCGCGGCATGGACCAGAGCTTCGGCTACAACGCCTGTTCGCGCCCCGAACACTTTATCGCGCATGACGAGTTGTTATGGCTGGTGAGTGACATCGTGGCCAAGGGCGGCAACCTGCTGCTCAATGTCGGACCGCGCGGTGTTGACGCCACTATTCCCGATGAGCAACTGACGCGGCTGGACTGGCTGGCGCAGTGGGTCGGTCCCAACCGTGATGCGCTCTTCGGCACGCGACCGTGGGTTTATCCGGGCAACCTAACAGCTGAAGGCAACGCAGTGCGCTATACCGCGCATGGGGAGACGGTTTTCGCTATTCTGGCCAATGCGTCGGGATCAGCGACCCTGACCGAAGTGCGCTCAACGGCGACTACCCGGGTGATGACAATGGCGGGCGAGTCACTGTCGTGGCGTGATATCGGGCACGGCCTCGTCATCGACCTGCCCGCGTCTGACTCCGGCCCTGAACCCGTGGTGCTCGCGCTGCACCACGTGCGGGCCCAATAACACAGGCGTTACCGAATCCCCGTCGAAGGCGACTTCAGTCTGGAGAAACCGGAAATTCCGCCGACACCGACACCGACTCCCAGGCCTGCAGGCGCTCCTGTATGGCCGTGAGTTTGTCCCGATAGGACTGCAGCAGCCCCGTGCCGAGGACCAGCTGTGCGGGCGGCTGGTCCATGGTGCCCAGCTCCACAAAGATTTGCGCCGCGCGCACCGGGTCGCCGGGTTGTCGGCCGTCGATCGCGGCGATCATGTCGAGGCGGCTGCCCACGATTTCCGCGTAGTCGGCGATGCGCTGCCCGCTGCGCTGCATGGAGCGGCCGGACCAGTCGGTGCGAAACGCGCCCGGCTGTACGGTCACCACCTCGATACCCAGCGGCGCCACTTCCTTGCTCAGCGCTTCCATCACGCCTTCCAGGGCGTGCTTGGAGGCGCTGTAAAAGCCGGTGCCCGGATTCGCCATCAGGCCCGCCTGGGAGGAGTTGTTGAGGATGCGTCCGCGACGCCGCTCACGGAAGTAGGGCAGCACCAGCCGCGTCATGGCCAGGGTTGCGAAAAAATTGGTTTCAAACATCGCGCGAAAATCCGCCTCGTCGCCTTCCTCGATCGCGGCCACGTAGCCGTAACCGGCATTGTTGACCAGCACATCCAGCTGGCCGAAGTGGTCGAGCGTCGCTTGCACAGCGCGTTCGCGTTGCTGCTGGTCCGTGATATCCAGCTCAAGCGCCAGTGCGCGGTCGGGAAAGCGCTGCACAGATATCGGCGACCGCGTCTTTGCGGCGGGCGGTCACGGCTACCCGCGCGCCCTGCTGCAGGGCGCAGTTGGCGATCTCCCGTCCGAAGCCGGTGGAGCAGCCGGTAATCAACCAGACCGTTTCTGTTATCGGCGTCATACGTTGTCCTCCTGCGCCAGGCGCCAGGCATAACTGGCCGCGCGCGCCGCTAATTGTTGCTGCCGATCCTGCGCCGATATTCTGCGGCAACCTGGTGGCAGCACACGTGCGAGGTCAGCCAGTGTTGTGAGCCGGGATTTGACACCAAAACTGGCACCGGGTTTGCCACCGGCAAACTCCGCCCAGCGCAGGGTGAGGATGCCCTCGGGCATATCGGTGGGGTCCAGCCAGTTGTGCACGAGCGGATCGCGCAGCGCGAGCACAAAGGTGTAACTGCCGTCGTCGTTGGGCAGGGCCTGGTGTTTGTTCAGGCAGCCGTTGCGCGTCACGATCTCGTTGGTGGTGCCCCAGATATTGGTGATCGGCGCGATAAAGTAGTCCGCGCCGCCCATGTCCACGTCCAGCACCAGCGCGCTGTTGTCGTCCGGCAGCGCGAAGTGGCCCATGATGTAGATCTGGTTGCGCAGCGCGCCGTCGCTGTCGCGGTCGATGACGAAGTCGAACGCGTTGACGGGCCGGCCCAGCGCCTGCTGGTTCCAGCGCGTGGTATTGGTCGCCCACTTGTGCATATAGGCCTTGATACGATCGAGTTGCTCGCGCTCGGTAAAGGGTGGGCGCGACGGAGTTGCGCCCAGTCGTTCGATGCGCAGTTCGTTGGCGCGATCCAGGTCCCAGTCGAGGATGACATCGCGGATGTAGAACTCGTGGGCCTCGGGGCCGCTCTGGATGTGGTTGGCGCGCCCGTTGGCCGGGGAGCTGTCCACGGTGATGGTGAACCTGCCTTCGTCGTCGACCTGCAGGTCCTTGCCGGACAACAGGCCCACCGTCTGCATGGTCGGGCTCCACAGCGTGAAGTAGTTTTCCACCAGCCGCCGGGCGGCGACGCGGCCGTGGATACGGTAGGCCTCAGCGCCACTGATCGGGATGACCCGGTAGATGCTGTCGGGATTGTCGATACCCCAGCGGCTGCCGGGAATTGCTTCACCTGCCAGCGTGTGCGGCAGGCGACTGATCGTTATCACCTTGGGATACAGCGGATCCTGGTTCAGCGCCCAGATCACCGCGCCGAACATGACCTCGTCAAAACTCGCCTCGAAGCAGCGCAGCATCACGGCGCCCGGTTGGGCCAGGTCGAGCCAGTAGGCGCGTATCTCCTCCCTCGCTGCCTGAATCTCGGGATGGCGGTAGTACGACAGCGCGAGCAGTTCATGCTCGCGCTGCTGCGCGGTATCGATAGGATTTCATCGATCATTGCAACGGGTCACGACTTTAACTCCTTACGTCAGGCCAGGAAGGTGCTGCGGTAGTCGGCAAAGTCCCGCTCCAGCCCCTGCCGGGTGAAGCCGAACTGCTCCAGCGTATAGAGGTGCGGGTCGCGGTCCTCGCGCCGGTTGTCCTGCAGCCACTGCGCCATCGCCGCGCGAGTGTGCTCGTCCAGCGCGATGCCGAGCCGGCCATAGATGCGCTCGACGGTGCCGCATCGGGTCGCTCGCGGAATCCGCATACAGCACATCAATGAACTGGTTCGGGTGCTGCGCACGCACCGCGATCGCGCGCTGGAGACTGCGCGCAAACTTGTCGCACCAGTGACGTCCCAGCGTCCGCGCATCACCGCGTCGCTGCCCATGCCGGCCAGCGCGTAATTCATGCTGCACAGGGAGGGGATGGTCTGCAGTGGATCGCGGTGGGTCTGGATCACGGTGGCGCCGGGAAAAACCTCCAGCAGGATGTCCAGGTGGTGCAGGTGGTGCGGCGTTTTGAGCAGCCATCGGTCGGCGCTGTGTCCCTTGCGCTTTTTCTGCCACTGCAGGAACTGCAGCAGGCGGTGCAGATAGCGATAGCCCGGCGTATTGTCGTGCGCTTCCAGCCAGCGCGCGTAGCCGGGGAGGTGCGCGAAGGATTCCGGCACGGTGCTGTAAAAGCTGTGCTCCAGCAGCATGATATCCTCGTCCGCCGCGCAGGCCTCGAGCGGGTGGATGGCGGCCAGGTCCGGGCTGGCCTCTATCATCTGCCGCACTTCCTCCTTGGCGACGGGAATACGCGTGTCCTCGCCTTCGAAGTCGTAGCCGGGCAGGGGCGCGGGATAGCGCGCCTCGTACCAGAGCGGCGCATAAAAGCGGCGGTCACAGGCCATGAGGCGGTGCAGCATGGTGGTGCCGGTGCGCATCAGTCCGGCGATGACTACCGGCGGCGCAATGCGCTCATCGAGTATCTCGGGGTATCGCTGCAGCCAGTCCTCGATGCGCAGCCGGTTGACCAGCAGATCGACGATACGGGTGAACTGGCCGTAGCGACCGATGGCGGACAGGTTGGCTTCCTCGTCCAGTGACGCGCAGCAGCACCTGCAGGGGCTCGAAAAAACCCTCGTCGCCGAAATCCCGCAGGCCGGCCTTGTCGAACGCCGCATCGAGCACCGCGCCCAATGTCAGCGTGACTGCCGGAACCTGCAGGTTATGCATCAGGGTAGCTGGGTATTGCCCATCAGGTCGCGGTCGATTTCACGCGCCGCTTCGCGGCCTTCATTGATCGCCCGCACCACCAGGTCCTGGCCGCGCCGGCAATCAGCGGCGGCGTAAACCTTCGCCACGCTGGTGCGGTAATCCTGCTTGGTGGCCCTGAAGTTGCCGCGCTCATCGATGTCCAGGCCGAGCGCCTCGTTGATGTAGTGCTCGGGCTGCAGGAAACCCATGGAGAGCATGATCAGGTCGGCTTCCCAGGTTTTTTCACTGCCGGGAATTTCCTTGAGCTTGTCATCGACATTCACCGTGATGACGCCGGTCAGGTTGCCCTTGTCGTCCTTGAGGAACTCCTTGCTCATGATGGAGTAGACGCGCGGGTCGTCACCAAACTTCTGTGCCGCTTCCGCATGGCCGTAATCGACGCGGTAGATGCGCGGCCACAGCGGCCAGGGATTATTGGCGGCGCGCTCCAGCGGGGGCTTGGGCAACAACTCAAAATTCACCAGCGATTTGCAGCCGTGGCGCAGGGAGGTGCCGATACAGTCGGTACCGGTATCGCCACCGCCGATGACGATGACGTTCTTGTCTTTGGCCGAAATGTAACTGCCGTCTTCCAGTCCGGAATCCAGCAGGCTTTTCGTATTGGCCGTCAGGAACTCCATCGCCATGTACACGCCCTTGGCGTCGCGTCCCGGAATCGGGAGGTCGCGCGCCAGCGTGGCGCCCGTGGCGAGCAGCACGGCGTCGTTCTGTGCGACGCAGTGCCGCCGGATCGACGTTCCGGCCGACATCGGCATTGACGATGAACTCGACGCCCGCGTCGCGCATCAGCTGCACGCGGCGCTCCACCACATGCCTTTTCGAGTTTCATGTTGGGGATGCCGTACATCAGCAGCCCGCCGAGGCGGTCGGCGCGTTCGTAGACGGTGACTTTATGGCCGGCGGTATTCAACTGCTCTGCCGCGGCCAGGCCGCACGGCCCGGAGCCGATGACGGCGACCTTCTTGCCGGTGCTGTCTGCCGTCGATTTTGGCGTGACCCAGCCCTCGTCGAAGCCGCGATCAATGATCGCGCATTCGATATTCTTGATCGTCACCGCCGGGCTGGTGATGCCGAGCACGCAGGCACCCTCGCAGGGCGCCGGGCAGACGCGGCCGGTAAACTCCGGGAAATTATTGGTCGCGTGCAGGCGGTCCAGGGCGTCGCGCCAGCGGCCGTTGTACACCAGGTCATTCCACTCCGGGATCAGGTTGTAGACGGGGCAGCCGTTGTTGGACTGGCAGAACGGCACACCGCAGTCCATGCAGCGCGCACCCTGCGTCTGCAGGTGTGCCTCGTTGTGCGGCGTATAGATTTCCTTGAAATCGACGAGCCGCACCGCAGGATCGCGATAGGGCTCGGTCTTTCTCTCGTACTCTTTAAATCCGGTAGGTTTTCCCATAATCAATAATCTTCCTAGGAACCGACTGCTGCGGTTACTGACTTTTGCTCCCGCCATTTCTGCCAGTGAGCGCTTGTATTCAGTCGGCATGACCTTCACGAATCGGGCGAGCTCGGTTTTCCAGTTGTCCAGAATGTGCCCGGCCACTGTAGACCCCGTGTATTTCTGGTGATTCTCGAGCAGCGTGCGCAGCTCCTTGATGTCCTCCGCAACTTCCATGCGCTCCAGTTCAAACGTCTCGGTGTTGCACATGCGCTCGAAGTTGCCGTCCTTGTTCCACACATAGGCGATGCCGCCGCTCATGCCGGCGCCAAAGTTGCGGCCCGTCTTGCCCAGCACCACCACGCGCCCGCCGGTCATGTATTCGCAGCCGTGATCGCCAATGCCTTCCACGACCGCGGTAGCGCCGCTGTTGCGCACACAGAAACGCTCGGCGCCGATGCCGCGGAAATAGGATTCGCCGGAGGTGGCGCCGTACATCACGACGTTACCAATGAGGATGTTGTCCTCGGCCTTGAAGGTGCTGGATTTTGGCGGGTAGACGATGATCTTGCCGCCCGACAGGCCCTTGCCCACGTAGTCGTTGCAATCGCCCTCGACCTCCAGCGTAATGCCCTTGGCCAGCCAGGCGCCAAGGCTTTGCCCGGCGGTGCCGGTGAGCTTGATGTGGATGGTGTCATCGGGCAGCAGCTTGCCCCCCGTCGCCTTGGCCACTTCGTGCGACAGCGTGGTGCCGACGACACGGTTGATGTTGATGACCGGATGTTCGATACGCACCTTCTCGCCGCGCAGCAGCGCCGGTTGCGCCAGTTCGATCAGGACATTGTCGAGCGCTTTTTCCAGCCCGTGATCCTGGCTGATCGTGCGGTACACCTGCGTGCCCTCGTACACGATTTCCGCCGGCGTCAGGATCTTGCTGAAATCGAGACCGCGCGCTTTCCAGTGGTCGATCGCCTTGCGCGTTTCCAGCAGGTCGGCGCGGCCGACCATTTCATTGATGGTGCGCAAACCGAGGCTGGCCATGATCAGGCGCAGTTCCTGCGCGACCATGAAGAAGTAGTTCACCACGTACTCCGGGCTGCCGGAGAATTTCTTGCGCAGTTCCGGGTCCTGCGTGGCGATGCCGACCGGGCAGGTGTTCAGGTGGCACTTGCGCATCATGATGCAGCCCAGCGTCACCAGCGGCGCGGTGGCAAAGCCGATTTCCTCGGCGCCCAGCAGCAGCGCCATGGCGACATCGCGGCCCGTCTTGATCTGCCCGTCTGTCTGCAGCACCACACGCGAGCGCAGGTTGTTTTTCACCAGCGTCTGGTGGGCTTCGGCAATGCCCAGTTCCCAGGGCAGGCCGGCATGCTTGATCGAGGTCAGGGGCGACGCGCCGGTGCCGCCATCGTGCCCGGCGATCACCAGGTGATCGGCTTTCGCCTTGGTCACGCCGGCAGCGATGGTGCCCACGCCGATTTCGGAGCCGAGTTTGACGCTGATGCGCGCCTTCGGGTTGGCGTTCTTCAGATCGTGGATGAGCTGGGCGATATCCTCGATCGAATAAATGTCGTGGTGCGGCGGCGGGCTGATCAGGCCCACGCCCGGCGTCGAGTGCCGGAGGGTGGCAATGGTCTGGTCAACTTTATTGCCGGGCAGTTCGCCACCTTCGCCGGGCTTTGCGCCCTGCACGATCTTGATCTGCAGTTCGTCCGCGTTGGCCAGGTACCAGATGGTCACGCCGAAGCGGGCCGAGGCGACCTGCTTGATGGCGGAGCGCTTGGAATCGCCATTGGCCATGGGTGTAAAACGTGCGGCGTCCTCGCCACCTTCACCGGTGTTGGACTTGCCGCCCAGGCGGTTCATCGCGATGGCCAGTGTTTCATGGGCCTCGGCGGAGATGGAGCCGAAGCTCATCGCGCCGGTACAGAAGCGCTTCACAATGTCTGCCGCCGGTTCAACCTCGCTGATGTCACAGGGTTCAACGCCCTGCTTGAACTCCATCAGCCCGCGCAGTGTGGCACTGCGGGTGGATTGCGTATTCGCATGGTCGGCGAACTTCCAGTAGGCGTCTTCGCTGTTGGTGCGGGTCGCGACCTGCAGGTTGGCGATGGTTTCCGGGTCCCACATGTGGCTGTTGCCGCCGCGCCGCCAATGGAAATCGCCGGGATTGGGCAGCAGCGGGATCAGGTGCTGGTCGCGCACCGGATAGCCGATCTCGTGGCGCTGTTTCATCTCTTCAAACAGCACGGCGAAATTGACGCCCTGCACGCGGCTGGCGGTGCCCACGAAGCAGCGATTGATGATGTCATCGGCAAGGCCCACGGCTTCGAAGATCTGCGCGCCTTTATAGGACTGCAGCGTGGAGATGCCCATCTTGGCCATCACCTTCAGCATGCTCTTGGCGACGGCCTTCTTGTAGGCATAGACAATCGAGCCCGTGTTGGGAAAGGCCTTCTTGTCCAGCAGGCCATCCTGCACTGCCTGCCAGACGGATTCCAGGGCGAGGTAGGGATTGATCGCGTCCGCGCCGTAGCCCACGAGCAGGCAGTGGTGATGCACTTCGCGCGCCTCACCCGTCTCCAGAATGAGGCCGATGCGGGTGCGTTCGAGCCGCGCCACCAGATGGTGGTGTACCGCGCCGCAGGCGATCAGTGAGCTCAGCGCCATGCGCTCGGCACTGATATTGCGATCCGACAGGATGACGAAGGAAAAGCCATCCTTGATGGCCTGGGAGGCTTCATCACAGATGCGGTCGAGGGCAGCCAGCATGCCATCGGCGCCGGCCGCCTTCTCAAAGGTGATGTCGATGGTTTTTGATTTCCAGCCATCGAGTTCGATGTTCTTGATGTTGGTCAGTTCATCGTTGGAGATGATCGGGTGTTCCAGCTCCAGCCGGTGCACATGTTCCGGCGTCGTCTCCAGCAGGTTTTTCTCCGGCCCGATAAAGCAGGTGAGGGACATCACCACTTCCTCGCGAATCGAGTCGATCGGCGGATTGGTGACCTGCGCGAACAACTGCTTGAAGTAGTCGTAGATCATGCGCGATTTATCGGACAGGCAGGCCAGCGCGCTGTCGTTGCCCATGGAGCCGAGCGGGTCGCGGGCTTCACTGACCAGCGGCAGCAACATGAACTGCATGGTTTCGACGGTGTAGCCGAACGCCTGCATGCGGTGCAGCAGCGTTTCCGGATCGTAATGCAGCTCCGCGTGCTCCTTGGGCAGGTCGGACAGTTCCAGCTTCTGCGCCTTGAGCCACTCGCCGTACGGGCGCTGCCTGGCGAAATCCATCTTCAGTTCTTCGTCCGGGATCAGGCGCCCGGCGAAGAAGTCCACCAGGAACATCTTGCCCGGCTGCAGCCGGCCCTTTTCCTTCACGTTTTCCGGCGCGATAGGCAGCACCCCGACCTCGGACGCCATGATGACCTTGTCGTCATGCGTCAGGTAATAGCGGGAGGGCCGCAGGCCGTTGCGATCGAGCACCGCGCCGATGTAGTGGCCGTCGGTGAACACGATGGAGGCGGGGCCGTCCCACGGCTCCATCAGCGCCGAGTGGTACTCGTAGAAATCGCGCTTTTCCTGCGGCATGTTTTTGTCGGACTGCCAGGCCTCGGGAATCATCATCATGATGGATTCCTGCAGCGTGCGCCCCGACATCAGGAGAAACTCCAGCACGTTGTCGAAGGAGCCCGAGTCGGAGAAATTCGGCTCCACGATAGGGAACAGGTCGGTGATCTTGTCACCGAAGCGCTCGCTCCTGGCGTCGCCCTGGCGGGCGGTCATCCAGTTCTTGTTGCCGCGCAGGGTGTTGATTTCCCCGTTGTGGCTCATGAAGCGATTGGGCTGCGCCCGGTCCCAGGACGGGAAGGTATTGGTCGAGAACCGCGAGTGCACCATGGCCAGGTGGCTTTCGAAGTCCTGGTCCTCCAGGTCCGGGTAGAACGGGAAAAGCTGCAGCGGCGTCAGCATGCCTTTATAGACGAGGATTCTCGAGTTGAGGCTGCACACGTACACCAGATCGTCCGGGTAGCGCTGTTTGGCGGCGCGCGTAAACCGCTTCCTTGCCACATACAGCGCGTGATCGAAGTGGTGATCGCCGGGGGGGCCGCCACCGACAATGACCTGCTCGATGAACGGCATGCCATCGCGTGCGGCAGGGCCCAGATTGGCGTGGTCCGGGCGGGTCGGGACGTCCCGGTAGCCCAGCACGGTGAGCCCTTCTGCGGTAAGCGCGGCGGTAAAACTGGCCTTCAGCTCCTTGCGCTTCGCCGGGTCCTGCGGCCAGAAG
>CAVXKH010000017.1:0-115621 GCA_963762235.1 uncultured Gammaproteobacteria bacterium
TCGAACCCGCGACCCCCGGCGTGACAGGCCGGTATTCTAACCAACTGAACTACCGCTCCACGGCAGACTAACCTCTCGGATAAATTGGTGGGTGGTGACGGGATCGAACCGCCGACCCTCTGCTTGTAAGGCAGATGCTCTACCAGCTGAGCTAACCACCCCAAAATCCGGGAACGCGCATTATAGAGATTCTGATTGCTCGGTCAATCCCTCGTCCGGCAAATAGCAAAAAAAACGGATATATTAAAACCCTTTGATTTTAGTAGTAAAATCACCGTGCGAACATTGCGGGGCCGACCCTGTTCCCAGGGCGACAAATGCAACCGACAAAGTTCCTGAATACAGAGCGCGCGAATCATGGAAATTTACAAAGAGTTTCACTTTGAGGCAGCCCATCGCCTGCCCCATGTCCCTGAGGGACACAAGTGTGCGCGCCTGCACGGTCACTCTTTTCATGTGCGCCTGTGCGCAGAGGGCGATGCTCCGGAGCCCGCCGGATGGGTAATGGACTTCGCCGAACTCAAGGCCAGCTTCAAACCCATCCTCGAACAACTGGATCACCACTACCTGAACGACATTCCCGGACTGGACAACCCGACAAGCGAAAATGTCGCCCGCTGGATATGGAAAAAACTGAAACCACTTGACTGCCACTCCTGAGCCAGGTTGAGATCCGTGAGACCTGCACCAGCGGGTGTATATACCGGGGCGAATGAGTTTGCGCGGCACATTGCAGGCTGTCGGTAACACATACAAAAATACTTGACGAATCCGAGATACGCTGCGCATGCAGTACTTCTGTGAATGCGGTGAAAAATGTTATCCCTGATCACTTCCCTTTCTGTTTCCCGAATAAATGCAAAGGTTACCCGAAGTAGCAGGACCACAAATGTTATGCACATCAGAGGTCGCTTATGACAGTTTCACACAGTTAGCTTTTTCTTTACATTCAAAAGCTCAAGTTAGTTATCTAACTTATTGTTATTTATTGATATTTATCTTATTGTTTACTTTTTAACCAATCTGTAACAAAGGCCAGTATTGCCGCACTTGAGGCCTGGCTGAACAATTTACTCACTGAGTTATCCACAGAATCTGTGGAAAAATGATGGGCGTTGGGAGTGTTACAGAATCTCTCGAACAGGAAACGACTGCGGAATATGCACGTACTGGCGCCCCGACGCTAGCGCAGCGGTTCAGAGGGGGCTTGTCGCACCAAGGCCACAGCTGAACACTTGCTGCAGATAAGTGCGCAATGCCCGCCGCGTCTTCAGTTCCATGCCCATCCGGGGAAACATTACCAGTGACACCGCCAGGCGTACGATGAGGTCCGTCGCGAGACCCACATCAACATCGGCACCAATCTCCCCTGCGGCCTTAGCCAAACGCACATGGGGTGGCCAGAAGGAAACACTGCGCTGGTAGAAACGCGGGTCAAGAAACATCATGGCCAGCGTCTCCGGCTCAATCTCCGCCAGGGAGGCGAAATATCCCTTCACGCATATCCTTGCGACCGACCAGCACGGACCGGGTAAGCTTATCAACAAGGGTGGATTCCTTTACCAACTGTGCTTCCGTGCGGTTGAGAAAGCTCTCCTGGCGACGCCTGAAAATGCCTTCGACCAGGGAATCCTTGTCAGTGAAGTACCGGTAAATGGAACCGCGCGACAGCTTACCCACGCGGGCCACTTCGCCCATAGAGGTACGGCGAATGCCAAAGCGATGAATACACTGTTCGCCGGCGTCCAGTATCCTGGCCACCATCGGATCGCTATAGTCCAATGCGTTGAACTGTTTTTCCGACATTTGCAGGACCGTCACCTTGACCGTTTACTGAAAATGAACAATAATCATTTTTTGTTCATTTGTCTATTCCCGCACTACGGCGATTCACGCGACAGGCACGGGTGCTCCATACAACAGCCCTGACAGAAAGGTTGCAGCGCTATGTCCGAAACCCATCCAACATACGACTACATCATCGTGGGAGCCGGTTCCGCCGGGTGCGCCCTCGCCTATCGGTTGTCGCGTGAAGCGAGTCGCAGGGTGTTACTACTTGAAGCTGGCGGCAAAGACAGTTTGCCACTGATCCATATTCCGCTGGGTTTTGCCTTCCTGATGAAGAACGCGAAGGTCAACTGGTGTTACGAAACGGAACCCGAACCCAACATGCACCACCGACGCATTTCCTGGCCGCGCGGCAAGGTGCTCGGCGGCACCAGTTGTATTAACGGCATGGTGTATATCCGCGGACAGCGCGAGGACTACGACCACTGGCAAGCACTTGGCAACCAGGGCTGGTCCTACGATGAGGTGCTGCCGTACTTCAAGCGCTCCGAACACAAGGCCGAAGGCGGCAATGAGTGGCATGGCTACGGTGGCCCGCTGTGGGTACAGGAAGTTCCCAATAGTGAAAAGCTGGACCTGGCCGATATTTTTATCCAGGCCGGCATGCAGACTGGACTGCCCTACAACGAGGATTTCAATGGACCCTCCCAGGAGGGGGCCGGTTACTACCAAACCAACATTCGCAGGGGTCGACGCCAGAGCACCGCACGCACCTTCCTGCAGCAGTGTAAGAAGCGGCCCAATCTCACCATTGCTACGGGCGCCCTGTGCCAGCAGGTGTTGATCGAGAACGGCGCGGCGGTGGGCATTGAATACCGACTCACCAAGGGAAAAAATTCACGGGTTGAGCGCGCCTACGCCAGTGGCGAGGTGATTCTCTGTGGTGGCGTCATCAATTCACCCCAGTTGCTGGAACTGTCTGGCATAGGCGACCGGGACCACCTGGGGTCGCTGGGCGTGGACGTCAGGCAACATCTGCCCGGCGTGGGTGAGAACCTGCAGGATCACCTGACCGTGAATATTCAGCAGGGTCTCCATGGGACAACGACGTTCTATGAGGAATCGCGCCCTCTGGCCATGATAAAAAATCTGTTCAAGTACCTGCTGCGGGGCGATGGCCTGCTGGCCCACCCGGCGTCACAGGTCGGGGTATTCTTTCGCTCCAGTGCTGCGGTAGACAGGCCGGACGCCCAGATTCATTTCGCGCCCGCCGCCAGCGAGCCCGACAGCAAGGGCAATCTGAAGCCAATACCCGGCACCACCGCCACGGTGTGCTACCTGCGACCGGAAAGTCGCGGCAGCGTCCATATTCGCAGCAGGGACCCTGTCGCGCCCCCTGCCATCCGGGCCAATTACCTGGACACCGAGAACGACCGCAAGGCAATTGTCGCCGCATTTCGTCGCGTACGGGAAATTTTCGCGGCCCCTGCCCTGACAAAATACCGCGGCAATGAATTGCGCCCAGGGCCGCTGGCCCAGAGCGATGAGCAGATCCTGGACTATGTACGTGCAGAGGCGGAGTCGGTCTATCATCCGGTGGGCACCTGCAAGATGGGCGCGGACGCCATGGCTGTTGTGGACGATCGCCTGCGGGTGCACGGGATCAGGAAGCTGCGCGTGGCTGATGCCTCCATAATGCCCTGCCTGACCTCGGGCAACACCAATGCAGCTGCCATTATGATCGCGGAAAAGTGTGCCGATATGCTGCTGCAGGACGCCGGCGTGAAAATCACGCTGCCAGAAGGGCTGAGTGAGCAGACCAGACGGAAGACGCGCAAAACTGCCGCAGCCGCTACCGCCGAGTGAAGGAATAAAGGGGAAACCAACATGAACGCATCTGTAAAGGAAAGCTCTGCGGCCGCAGAACTGCAAGCCATACTCGACAACCAGCGCCGCGCCTTTCGCGCCGAAGGTCCCGTAGCTCTCGCTACACGTGTCGATCGCATTGATCGCTGCATCGCCCTGCTGGTCGATAACAAGGAAGCCATTTGTGACGCTGTGAACCAGGACTTCGGCTGTCGTTCCAAATACGTGACCCTTATGACCGATGTCATGAACTCCGTGGGCAGTCTCAAGTTCGTGAAAAAAAATCTGAAGAAGTGGATGAAGCCGGAAAAGCGCAGTCCCTTCATGCCGATGAACTTCCTCGGCGCCAAAGCGCACGTGCACTACCAGCCAAAAGGCGTCGTCGGCATCATGACCCCATGGAATGTGCCCGTGAATATGATCTTCAGTCCACTGGCGGATGTGCTGGGCGCCGGCAACCGGGCCATGATAAAACCATCGGAGTACACACCTCACACCGCCGCCATCATGCACAAGTTGTTCGCCCAGTATTTTGAACAGTCGGAGATCACGGTCATCACCGGCGGACCGGAAGTCGGCGCCGCTTTTTCCGCCCTGCCACTGGATCACCTCATCTTTACCGGTGCAACCAGCATCGGTCGACTGGTAATGCGCGCGGCCGCAGAAAACATGGTACCGGTCACGCTGGAACTGGGCGGCAAGTCGCCGGTTATCGTCGGCGAGAGCTGCGATATCCATCAGGCCGCAGAGCGGATCATCACCGGCAAGGCCATGAACGGCGGCCAGTTGTGCGTCAGCCCCGATTACTGCTTTGTACCGCAGAGCCGTTTGGAAGCCTTTATCAATCGTTGCAGGGCGGTGATGGCTGAACAATTTCCCACGGTGCAGGGCAATCCGGACTTTGTGGCCTGTATCAACGAGCGCCACTATGATCGCGTGAAGGGCTACATTGAGGAAGCCGCGGCAAAGGGCGCGCGCGTCATTCCCCTGTGCCCCGCCGGTGAAGAGTTCTCCGACCGAAAACAGCATAAAATCGCGCTACACCTGGTCGTCAACCCCGACGATGCCCTGGCCTGTATGCAGGATGAAATCTTTGGCGCCATGCTAAACATCAAGGCCTATGACAACCTGCAGGATGTGATCAGTTTCATCAACGCACGC
This sequence comes from uncultured Gammaproteobacteria bacterium, assembly GCA_963762235.1. Taxonomy (GTDB): domain Bacteria; phylum Pseudomonadota; class Gammaproteobacteria; order Pseudomonadales; family Halieaceae; genus Marimicrobium. Next base: position 4,816 of record CAVXKH010000017.1, read on the forward strand.
GAACGCCCTCTGGCCCTGTACTACTTTGGCAAGGACAAGGCGGAGCAGGACAAGGTAATCAACGAGACGCTCTCCGGCGGCGTTGCCGTCAATGCTATCGCCCTGCACGTCGCCTGCGATGATATGCCCTTCGGCGGAATCGGCCACAGTGGCATGGGCAACTATCGCGGCCGTGACGGCTTCCGCACCTTCAGCCATGCCCGCGGGGTCTACCGCGAAGGCTTTGTAGACATGGCGAAACTGGCTGGCACCCTGCCGCCCTACGGACAAAAGGTCGCGAATATGCTGGAGTCACAGATCAAAAAATAGGCACTGGCAAAATTTCTTTAATGCAGGGTTGGGGCTCGTTCGGACACCATGATCGACTGCAACTGCTTGCCGAGCATGGTCACAAACCCCTGGCGGCGCTCGACACCGTCATAACTGTAGTCGAAGCGGTATTGGCGCCAGACGCGCCAGCGCCCGCTGTCATCCCGGCTCAGCGATATGCGGCGCATGTACACTGACTGATCCAGCAACTGGAAATCGTCCCGTTCACTGGCGCGACCCACCGCCTGTACTGCCAGTTCGCGCACTCGCAGGGCCGCCAGAAAATGCAGGCACAGCAAGCCGAATGCAAACAATGCGACAGCGTCTCCCAGCGTGAAATACACGGCGCCCTATTCCTCTTTCCCGTTGCCTGACTGTAACAAATTGCAGCGCTCCTGCGCCGCAAGAAAGCGCGCCACGATACCGTTAAACAGCTGTGGTTTCTCCGCATGCAGCCAGTGCCCGCAACCGGGCATCACCCTGATTGATGCCGCGGGAAAGAATGCCTTGATAGCAGGCCAATGCTGTTCCTGAATATACTCAGACGAGCCACCTTTGATGAACAACACCGGGCCCGGATACGACTGCCCAGCCCGGGGTGCCGCCAGCAGGGACGCATAGCCGGACCTGATACCCTGCAGGTCAAAGCGCCAGCGCATTATACCCTCACCGTCCCGCTGCAGGCTCGTTAACAGAAACTGTATGACCGCCTCCTCCTGCAGGTAAGAGGCCATCAACGTGGCAGCTTCCTCCCGGCTGCGACAGCGCCCGGCGGCAACTGCCTGCAACGCGCCGAATACCGACTCGTGATGCGCCGCATAGGCCACGGGGGCGATATCCGCCACGACCAATGACCGCACACGCCGGGGATCGCTCAACGCCAGTTGCATGGCGACCTTGCCACCCAATGAATGGCCCACCAGATGGACCGAGGACAAGCCTTCCGCATCCATCCAGTCGCGCAGGCACTGCGCCATGGCAGGCAGGTCCGGGTTGCGCAGCCAACCGGAGCGGCCGTGGTTAGGCAGGTCCGGGCTAAATACGGCAAACTGTTCCTGTAAGGCGCGGGCCAGGGCGCGCAGGTTGCCGCCCGTGCCGAACAGCCCGTGCAATAACACGACCGCCGGCCCCTCCCCGGTTCGTTTCGCAGACAAATCTGGCGCCATCTAACTCTCGGTCCTCCGGGGGACACTGCTTCCATGCAGCACATTACCACGCATGGGAATCAATCGCGGCCACAGTGATCGTTCGATCGCAACTACTGTGGCGACCACTTCCTGTTACCGCCACTGCACAAACTGCAGGCAGGCCAGCCGGCATCCGTGCGAATTAATCGGTCGGGCCAATTGCTTATGGAATTCGCTCGGTGTTATATTTGAAAAAACAATACATCCTGTTTTTAATTTACAAACCACAGCCGATAGCCACCGTGGTGGCGACTGCTCGTTATCCCGCAACATCTGGACTACAAGGTGAACCATGCATAACTACAAGAAGTTCTACATCAACGGAGAATGGGTTGCACCAAAGGGGACGGGCACCATCCAGGTTATCGACCCCACCACAGAACAGCCCTGCGGCTCGGTGCCATCGGGCGACGCTGCGGATGTCGATGCGGCTGTGGCAGCCGCCAGGGCAGCGTTTCCCGCCTGGGCTGCAACGCCGGCTGCACAGCGCTCTGCTTTTATTGCCCAATTGACGGGCAAGCTGGACGAGAGAAAGGACGAACTGGGCGCACTCATCGCGCAAGAACTTGGCATGCCTGTAGGATGGTCTATTGCGGTGCAGGTTGGTTTACCCACCGGCGTTATGGCGTCCTACATCCCGTTGCCCGGGGAGATGGACAAGGAAGACACTGTGGGCAATTCACTGGTCATCAGGGAGCCCATCGGAGTGTGTGGTTTCATCACGCCGTGGAACTATCCCCTGCATCAAATTGTTGGCAAGGTGGCGCCCGCGCTGGCCGCCGGTTGCACCATGGTGCTGAAACCAAGCTCGGAGACGCCCCTTAACGCCTTTCTATTCGCCGAAATAATTAATGAGGCAGGTCTGCCGCCCGGCGTCTTCAATCTGGTGACAGGCGCTGGCCGGGTGGTGGGAGAAGCCCTGGCCACGCACAGGGATGTCGATATGCTGTCCATCACCGGCTCAACCGAGGCCGGCATCCGCGTCGCCGAGTTGGCGGCGCCCACGGTGAAAAGGGTAACCCAGGAATTGGGCGGCAAGTCGGCCTGCATTGTGCTGGATGGCGCAGATCTGGCCACCGCCGTGACTTCAACCGTTATGGGTCTGAGCATGAACACGGGGCAAACCTGTGCGGCATTGACCCGGCTTCTGGTGCCGCGCGCTGCGCTGGAACAGGTGGTCGCCATTGCCAGGGCCGCTGCCGAAAGCATCGTTGTCGGCGGCGCTTTTGAGGACGGTGCCGCGATGGGACCCATGGTATCCAAACAGCAGCAGGAAACTGTCCGCAAGTATATTCGCGCTGGCATTGACGAGGGCGCAACGCTCATTGCCGGCGGTCTTGATATGCCACCCGGCAAGAGCGAAGGCTATTTTGTACAAATGACCGTGTTCGCGGATGTCACTAACGACATGTCTATTGCACAGGAGGAAATCTTCGGCCCGGTATTGTCGATCATTGCCTATGATTCAGAACAGGAAGCCATTCAGATAGCGAACGACAGTCCCTTTGGTTTATCGGGAGCCGTGTGGGGCGCAGATACGGAGCGAGCCAAGCGGGTGGCCCGCCAGATGCGCACCGGACAGGTCACGGTTAACGGCGGCGCGTTCAACCTGGCAGCACCGTTTGGGGGATATAAGCAGTCCGGCAATGGACGCGAGCTGGGAGCCCAGGGTTTGCACGAGTTTATCGAGATAAAATCGCTACAATTGTAGACCTGTTTTCTGTTAGCCGTTAAACGTAGAAAGCGGGGGCAGATAACGCTGTCTCGGAGAATGGATTTTGCTACCATAGCGGCTATTACAATGGATCGGAATACAGCATGCGTCGATTTACTCTCCCTGGCCATCTCGCCGCCCTCTTCATCCTGAGCACCCTGCTGGTCGCCTGTAGCAGCACACCGACCTACAATCCGACCACGTTTCCCTTCACGATAAACCAGGCGCGCCTTGACGCGCATCCGATCAAAACCGTGGTCATCGCCCATGTCAACCTGGGCGTGCAATCGCGCAAGTATCTGGACAAGGAAGCGCCACGCATCGACGCCCAGGTCGCCAGCTATCTCAAGGAGAACGGTTTCAAGGTCCTGCCCCAGCGTGACTTCGAGCAACATTGGAATGCTGCGGTGCGCGCCTTTGGCAACCCGGTGGATCCGACCAGCGGCAAGCTCAACCGCAAGACCTTCGCACTGATCATGACCCAGGTGCGCGACGAGATGGCCAAATCCACCAAACTGGATGCCTTCATATTCACAGATCTGGTGGAACTCGAAGTGGCCTTCAGCGAAGGCCTCAAACACGTGGCGCGCTGGGACGGGGTGACCCGCACGCCCACCCTGCAGGGGCCGGGCGACGGTGTCAGCACCGAGTTTGACTGGAATACCCTGGCCGCCGTTGTCTCCCTGCAAGTGAGCATCTATGACATGGAATTAGAGCCTGTGTTTTCCAGTCGCGGCGGCATCGAAGCCACGGATGCGATAGACAGCCGCTCATCCACCGGACGCTATGTGCGGCGGCACAATATACTGGAAAACGAAACCAATGTGCTGGAGGGTATCCGCCTGGCATTCTATCCATTCATCCAGATGGAAGACTGGCCAGGCAAGCGCTAGTGACCACGCCTAAAGCACGCACATCCGCACTTACACTTGCAGCCATGGGCGTTGTCTATGGTGATATCGGCACCAGTCCGTTATATGCCTTCAAGGAAGTTTTCCACGCTGACCACGGCCTGACGCCGCAACAGCCGGAGGTGTTCGGCGTGCTATCCCTGATCTTCTGGTCGGTGATGCTGGTCGTTTCTCTCAAATACGTGACTTTCATTATGCGAGCTGATAATCGCGGTGAGGGCGGCAGCCTGGCGCTGCTGGCACTCGCGATGCGCATCACCGGCAACAGTCGGTTTTCCCCTACGATTGCGGTGCTCGGTATTTTCGCCGCTGCGTTGTTCTATGGCGACAGCATGCTGACACCGGCAATATCAGTGCTCTCCGCAGTAGAAGGCCTCAACCTGATTGCGCCGGCGCTCGGCGATTACGTAATTCCGCTTACACTCGGCATTCTGGCGGGACTGTTCCTGATCCAACGCCATGGCACGGCCTCAGTAGGCGCCTGGTTTGGGCCGGTGATGTCGATTTGGTTTGCAACACTCGCAGGACTCGGCATCTGGCACATTGCGTCGATGCCCTCGATCCTGCTGGCGCTCAATCCGGTCTACGCGGTCATGCTGTTTCAACAGCATGCGCTCATAGCCTTCATCGCGCTGGGCTCGGTAGTGCTGGCTCTCACCGGGGCCGAAGCCCTGTACGCGGATATGGGACATTTCGGCAAACGGCCGATCCGCATCGCGTGGACGGCGTTTGTAGCGCCCGCCCTGGTACTGAATTATTTCGGTCAGGGTGCCATGGTGTTGCAGAATCCGGCCACGATCATCAATCCGCTGTACCGCATGGTCCCCGATTGGGGCCTGCTGCCGATGATCATCCTCGCAGCCTGTGCCACAGTGATCGCCTCCCAGGCCGTTATCTCGGGGGCATTTTCAGTGACGCGGCAAGCTATTCAGCTGCAGTTGCTGCCGCGCATTCCGACGATACATACCTCGGCGTCCGAAGAGGGCCAGATCTACATCCCGTTTATCAACTGGATGCTGTTCATTGCCGTGGTGTTTCTGGTGGTCGGTTTCGGGAGTTCCAGCAACCTTGCCGCCGCCTACGGTGTAGCCGTGACCGGCACCATGCTGATCGACTCGCTGCTGCTGACGGTCGTGATGCTGCTGTCGTGGAGATGGAATCGCTACTTCACCGGGAGCCTTCGCGCTCCTGTTCATTCTCGTGGATACTGCCTTCTTTTCCGCCAACTCGCTCAAGGTGTTTCATGGCGGCTGGTTCCCGCTGGCCATCGCCACGGTGATCTTCACGCTGCTCACGACCTGGCGCACCGGTCGCGCACTGCTGGCCAACCATCTGCGCGATGGCGCGATACCGATCGAAATTTTCCTGCAGGGGCTGCCCGACATCAACCGCGTGACCGGCACCGCTATTTTTCTTACCAGCGTTTCCGAAGGTGCGCCTCCCGCGCTGCTGCACAATCTCAAGCACAACAAGGTGATGCACAAAACCGTCGTGCTGCTGACGGTGAATACGCTGGACCACTCGACTGTCGCGCCCGCGGAACGACTGCGCATCAACGAACTGGGCGAGGGATTCTATCGGGCGCAACTGGATTTTGGCTATCTGGACGACCAGAACGTACCCGAGGCCTTGGTCAGTCTCTCGCCCTCGTATCTGCCACTTGATCCCATGCAGACGTCGTATTTCCTCAGTCGCGAGACACTGCTGCCATCGGCAACACCGGGCATGGCACTGTGGCGCGAATACCTCTTCTCCTGGTTGATGCGCAGCGCCGCGAGTCCGCTCGACACCTTTCACCTGCCGCCCAACCGCGTGATCGAGTTGGGTCAGCAGATAACTATTTAGGAGTATTCACACTCGCTATAAAGCAGCGCTGCGCAAACCAGCCTACACATCAAGCTTATGCGGCAGATCCATGGTGGGTTCTGCACCAATCACGACGTCACCGTGCGCCAGCTTCGAGTGGCGAATACCATAGGCGAAATACACTATCATCCCGCCCACGAGATATACGACAAAGAAATTACGTGTTGCCGCACTCGCCATGAGTGACATCAGCAGGAACAGGCACATTGCAGCACCCAACACCGGCACCAACGGAAAGAGTGGCGTGCGGAATGGCCGGTGCATAGCCGGCTCGGCAACGCGCAGGTACAGCACTGTCAGGCAGACCATGGCGAAAGCGGCCAGCGAGCCCACATTGGTTAAGTCCGCCAGAGCATCCAGCGACATCAGGCCGGAGAATCCCGCCGCCACGATACCGACAATGATGGTGTCTATCCAGGGCGTGCGGAAATGCGGGTGCACGCGGGCGAAGGCAGGAGGGAGCAAACCGTCCCGGGCCATGGTGTAAAAGATACGCGTCTGTCCGTATAGCAGCACCAGCATCACCGATGTCATTCCGGCAATGGCACCGATTTTCACAAGAATGGCGAACCACGGCATGCCCATTGCATTGACTGCCATCGCAATCGGGGCAGGAGTGTCCAACTCAGTATACGGCACAATGCCTACCAGCACCGCCGAAGTCAGTATGTAGAGCACTGTGCAAATCACCAGTGAGCCAATGATTCCAATTGGCATATCGCGGGCAGGATTCTTTGCCTCGGCCCCCGCAGTGGACACTGCCTCGAAGCCGATGTAGGCAAAGAAAATAGTAGCGGCCCCGGAAATCACGCCTCCTACGCCATAGCGCGAGGTATTCTGCGCAGTCACCACATCCTTCATTGCACGCCAGATATCTTCCCAGAACCCCCGCTCGGTGCCGTCGGGCGGCGCCGGGATCTCGCTTGGAATCAGTGGAAACCACTTGGCGGTATCCACAAAAAAGTAGCCCACCGCGATGAATGCGATGACTACCGAGAGTTTTATCAACACGATCACGTTGTTGACACTCGCTGACTCCTGCACACCTCTCACCAGCAACCAGGTGACGCCAGCGATAGCGATAATCGCCGGCAAGTTCACAAGGCCATGCGCCACCACGACACCGCCTTCCTTGACAGCTACTCCGGGCGCCGCCGTAAGTTCCGGCGGCAGGTGTAGTCCCATATCGTGCAACAGGCTGACCACGTAGCTCGACCAACCAACAGCGACTGTCGATGCAGCGAGGCCGTACTCCAACACCAGCAGTAAACCCATAGCCCATGCCACCACTTCTCCCATCGAGGCATAGGAATAGGAGTAGGCCGAACCTGATACCGGCAGCATCGAAGCGAGCTCGGCATAGCACAGGGCGACAAAGGTACACAGCACCCCGGTAATGATGAAAGAGATCATGATGGCCGGCCCGGCAAAGTTCGCCGCCGCTCGACCCGTGAGCACGAAGATACCTGTCCCGATGATGCAGCCGATACCCAGCGAGATCAGGTTGAGCGAGTTCAGGCTGCGCTTGAGTTCACTGGAATTGTGCTCGGCGTGCATCTGCTCCACGGATTTGCGTATGAACAGGCGCGCGACCCCGCGAACCGGTTGTCGCGCTGCACCTTGAGGGATATTGCTCGACATTTTTCTTCCCTATAAAAATTATATCCTGTTGATTATATTTGTTATTTTTACTTTTACCAGTTTGCAGGACAGCATTAATTACTCAACATGGACTGGTTCGCACCTGCCACAAACGGTATCTTCAGTCGCAGCGCCCCTTGGACCCAGTAGTCGACCATGAACCCAGTACCGTTACAGCCCAGAGATCTCGCTGCCTGGTTTGCCAGTGCAGTAGTTTTGCTGCTGTTGCTGTATCTGCACCTGTTGCCCGCGCTGCTGTCGGGTCTGCTCGTGTTTACCCTGGTCAACCTGCTCACACCGCTGCTCAATAATCGCATGCTGTGGGGCGATGGACCGCGACTGCTCGCCGTTTCCATTATTGCTGCAGTCGTCATCGGACTGATCGTACTGCTGGGGGTGTCAGCTACCTCCGTATTGCGCGAAAGCAATGAGCGATTGCCCGCATTGATTAATCGCATGGCCGAGATCATCGAACACTCCCGCGACCGGATACCGGCCTGGATATTGGCGTATATGCCTTCCAATGCCGAACAGGTGCGCCATACGCTGGTTGAGTGGTTGCGGGCGCACGCCTCCATCTTTCAGGTCGCTGGCGCCGACATTGGCCGCATCTTCATGCACATCATCATCGGCATGGTAATCGGCGCGTTATTGTCGCTCGAACAGGCGGTCTCTGCCGCCCCGGGCGGACCGCTGACCAGCGAAATGGCCCGTCGCAGTCTGCGGCTGAGCCAGGCTTTTCGCCAGGTGGTGTTTGCCCAGATATGGATATCGGGGATCAACGCCAGCCTGACAGCGATCTATCTCATCGTTGTTCTCCCGCTCTTTGGCATTGCACTGCCCTTCACCAAAACCATGATCGTGTTGACGTTTGTGGTTGGCCTGCTACCGATACTCGGCAACCTCATCTCCAATACGGTAATTTTTGTGGTGAGTCTAAGCCATTCACTGGGCGTCGCGTTCGCTGCGCTGGCCTATCTCATCGTTATCCACAAACTGGAATATTTCCTGAATGCCCGGATCATCGGCAGCCAGATTCGCGCGAAGGCCTGGGAGATGTTGCTGGCGATGCTGTTTCTGGAATCCGCTTTCGGTATACCAGGCCTGATCGCTGCCCCCATTTATTACGCTTACATGAAATCCGAACTGCGGGACAAGGGACTGGTTTAGCTTTTGCATGATAAACACAGGAGTACAGCCGTGAGAAAACGACTGGTTTTACTGCTACTGCTCGTGGCCGCGACAATCGCCACCTATTTCTGGCCGGCGCCCTCGCACGAGCCCGAGGTGCGTGCGCCGGATCCCGCCACAGTACGCGACACACAGGCAGGGCAAGTGATCGGCAGTAGCGACGCTGACAACACCTATGCCTGGCTCGGCATTCCATTCGCCGCCCCGCCGCTCGGCGATTTGCGCTGGCGCGCGCCACGCCCGGTAGAGCACTGGCGGGAGTTACGCGAAACGGTTGCCTTTCGCGATCCCTGTGTCCAGTTGTCCGGTCCGCTGGACGGCCTGCCGGAAGACAGCGGCGCGGTGGTGGGCAGCGAGGACTGCCTGTACCTGAATATCTGGGCACCGCGCGCCCACAGCAGCGCGGCTACTGAAAAACTGCCGGTGATGGTCTGGATCCATGGCGGCGGCAACACGGTCGGCACCGCCAATACCTACCCTGCTCATGGGCTCGCCGGTGGCGAGCAGGTCGTAGTGGTCACCATCAACTACCGGCTGGGCTTTCTTGGATGGATGAGTCATCCGGCGCTGCGCACCGCGGACCGCGATCCCCTGGACGCCAGTGGTAATTACGCCAATCTGGATATGATCGCCGCACTGCATTGGGTGCGGGACAACATTGCCAACTTTGGCGGCGACCCGGGCAACGTTACGATCTTCGGTGAGTCGGCTGGTGGCCGCAATGTCTATGCGCTGCTGGCATCGCCCCTGGCAAAGGGACTGTTTCACCGCGCCATTGCCCAGAGTGGCTCGGTGAGCACGACGCCGCGCTGGCGCGCAGAGAATTTTCATGATGACGCTCAACCGGGACAGAAGCTCAGTTCCCGCGAGTGGCTATCGCTACAGTTGCAACAGGCTGGGCGCGCCAGGGACCCTGATGCGGCCGGGGCGATGCAGCTATTAATGTCCGATGAGGAAACCCGTGATTTCATGTATTCACGCAGCGCGCAGGACATTCTCACGGGCGTCAGTGGCGGCGCTGGTATGTACCGGGCACCACAGGGATTCCGCGATGGCACGGTGCTGCCGGTGTCCACACTCTACGACGTATTTCGCGATCCGACACGCTACAACAGCGTGCCGCTAATCACCGGTACCAATCGTGACGAGATGAAATTATTCCTGGCGCAGGACCCTGCCTACGTTGAAAAGCGCTTCGGGTTCCTGCCACATATCAAGGATTCCAGGGCCTTCAACAGCATGGCCGCCTACCTGAGCGACAACTGGAAGGCGCTGGCGGTGGACGGTGCGGCAGATATCATCACCGACCACGGAGCACAGCCTGTTTTCGCCTACCGCTGGGACTGGGATGAAGGCGGCAAGAACTTCCTGATAGATTACAGTCAACTGCTGGGTGCAGCCCACGGCCTGGAGGTAGCGTATATCTTCGGCGACTTTGACCATGGCATCCTGGTGCCCGGGCTTTACAACGGGGACAACATTCCCGGACGCGATCTGCTCTCCGCGCAGATGCGCAGCTACTGGTCCGAGTTCGCCAGGACCGGCGCGCCGGGCCGCGGCCGCAATGGTATCCTGCCGCAGTGGCAGCCCTGGACTACCAGCGGACCGAATCTCATGGTGCTGGATACGGCCAGCGGCGGAGGCCTGCGCATGGTGCATGAACCGATGACCGTAGCGATGCTCAAACAGCGGCTGGCACAGGAAAAGAACATGCCCGATGTGCGCACGCGCTGCGAGCTCTATGTGCGACTATTCCTGCACGCCAACTATGGTGACGATGTGTGGGATGAAGCCGACTACCAGTCGCTGGGCTGCGCTGCCTTCGAGCCATGGCAGCTGGACGTCGGTTTCTAGGGCAGCTCACTATCAGTCCTGCGGTTTGATCAGGTACTTCTCGCCGGTGGCCTGCTTGCCGTAGACGGCAATCGCCTCCAGCGACAGCGCTTGCGCCAGTGACACCTCCGCGGTGTAGTGACTGGCAAAAGTGGTTTTGATTTCCGCCGCCACTTTGGCGCGCATCTGGATAATCTTCTCGATGCCGGCCTTCTGCAGGAAGGGCGTCAGCAGGAAGCCACCGAGGCTCCAGCAGAAACCAAAATTGCGTGTCAGTATGGTCGGGCTGCGATCGAGTCCGCCGTAGATATACACCTGCTTGAACACATCGCTGCCGTAGCGGTTGTACTCGGTCATATTGCGCACCGCCGCCGCTTCCATGCAGGTCAGAATATGGCTGACCAGCTTGCCGCCGCCGGTCGCATCAAAGGCCAGTGTCGCGCCCGTCTCCGCCAGCGCATCCGTCAGGTCGTCGTAAAAACTGTCACTGCCGGTATTGATAACGTACTTCGCGCCCTGCGCCCGCAGAATTGCTTCCTGTTCCACCTTGCGCACGATATTCACCAGGGGGATGCCCTCATTGATGCAGAGTCGATTCAGCATCTGCCCGAGGTTGGAGGCCGCTGCGGTATGCACCAGCGCCGTGTGGTTTTCCATGCGCATGGTTTCCACCATGGCCAGGGCAGTCAGTGGATTCACAAAACACGATGCCGCCTCCGTCGCTGTGGTCCCCTCGTCCAGCGGCAGGCACATAAAGGCATTCATACAGCGGTACTGTCCGTACATATCACCGCCGACAATGCCGACCAGTTTACCCATCAACGCCTGCGCTGCATCCGATGCGCCTGCGGCAATGACGGTGCCGGCGGCCTCGTTGCCGACCGCCAGCGACTGACCGATACGAGCGGCAACCAGCTTCATCATATCTGCAGGAATGTCGGCGGTGACGATGGGCCTGTCGAGGCTGCCAGACAGCCTTGCTGTGCTCAGGTCGGCAGGACCGAACAGCAGGGCCAGATCGGAGGGGTTCAGCGGTGTGGCTTCAATCCGCACCAGCACCTCGTCCGGGCCCGGCTCGGGAACAGGTACATCCACCAGGGTGAGTTCGAGGGTGTTGTCCTCTTTAACGGTGGAACGTAGTTGTAATCCGGTCGAGGCCATGGTGGTGTCCTTGTAGTGATTGAATGAGTATCAAAATCCGGAGCGAGTGCTGCACAGGACGCAAGGTCAGGGCCGACCTGCGCCGCCAGGTCGGCCAGAGTTGCCGCCATTACCGGCGTCCAGTTGGAGTCAGTGGACTGGCGCTCTGCTACCGGGCGCAGCACTACCTCCCCCGCCCGCGGGCAATCCAACTCGCCCAGTACGGAGGCCAGGTTGTTGGCCAATGCGCTGTGCTGCGGATTGAACTGCAATCCGCGCTGATAGAAATCCGCTGCCGCGCGCAGATTATCGCTGGCATGGGCATCGTTGCCCAGCGCCAGGTAAGGCAGCGGCTCCTGCGGCCATCGTCGGTTCGCGGCCTCCCAGGCAGGCACGGCGGCCGGTGCGCCCGCGACTTCTTCAAAACTCAGGACGGCATCGATATAGCGTGCGGCCTGCGCGCCTGCAGGCAGTTCTCCCGGTCGCAGGGCCACCAGCGCCCAGCGCCCGGCCCAGTCCCAGGTGCGCAGGAATTCAGGCGCTGCGAGCGGCAGTGCCTGCTGCGCGCCGCTATTGAGATAGACGCGATTGGCATTGCATCCAGCCCCACCAGCACCGCGTAATGCCAGACGGGAACACTCCGGGTTTGCAGATTCTGTAACACCAGCACCGGCCTGCCCGCTTGCAGTTCTGCCACAAGGGCCTGCGGTGTGCCATCGACGATGTAGGGGATACGGCCGGCGCGGCGGGTAGCCGCCACCAACTCTACCTGCAGGCTGCCCTGTCGTCCCGGCAGGAACACCTGCGCAGACAGCGTCTCTGGAGTGGCGGTGATGCCAGAGGCTCCCAGCACCCCGGCCAGCGCAGCGGGGCCACACTCATATTCCAGCTGCGGATAAAAGGGAACAGCGGGAAGGGGCGCGGTATCAGCTGTCGCGACCTGCGCCAGATCCAGCGGCGGATTGATCGAGCAGCCGGCCAGCAGGAGAAGCCCGAGGGCCAGCCACCGGTTGCGCGCATGGGCCGCAGCCTGGAACAAGGGCAGCGTGCGCAGCGCTAATCAGATCTTCTTGAAAATATCGGTCACCCCGGTCAACTCCAGGATCAGCAGCACGACAAATACCAAACCGATGATTTCGAGAATACCCCCCGCTGGCAGGGTATCCAGATGGCCCTGCAATTGCGCCAGTTCCTGCTCATTGAGGGAGGCGACCCGCATCTGTGCCTGCAGGGGATCGACGCCCATATCGACCATGGCCTGCCGTACGTCAGCGCGCGCCAGCCCCGCCTGCACCTCGGCCACACGCTGCTGATGCGTCTGCATCGACACGGCATCACGGGTACCTATCACGGCTGCAGTCGCACTGGTGACAAGCCCCGACCAGATCAGGACGGCGCTTAAGACAATTGCTAGGGGCTTTCTATACATGGTGAAATTTCCTTTTGGATGGCGTGGGTGCCTGATTGGCAACGAGTATACACCCTCCCTGCAGCGGGCACGATTGGTCTGGCAGCACCGCCTGAAGGAAATTGCGGGCCCGCTCCTTACGAAGCGGCCCGCCTGCTTAACGATCGCAACGCGTGACTGGTTCACGCGGTGCGAGAGACCTAGTGCGCAGTGCCCTGCGCGTGAGTAGGGGGATTACCATCTACTGCAGTCGCCGTGGTGCTGCTGAGCTTCTTGATGTCATCCTCGGTCAGTGTCGGCCGGTCCACCTTGAGCGTGAGCTTGTTCAGCTTGGCCGTCAGTGTAAAGGGCGGCGTGTAGTCGGCATCGTTCACGCCGGTCAGTGTGTCCGAACCGATGTCAAAGCTCTCATCCCATTGCAATATCATGGGCAGCGTTTTCGGCATGGTCTGGGTCTGGACGACCTTGCCATCCACCGAGAGCGTGCCAGTACCGGATCGGCCCAGTCCGCTCATGTTATTGAAGGCCAGCGTGCCGACACCGAGGCCATCATACTTGAAGTCGAACTCCAGGGTGTGTTTGCCAGGTGCGAGCGCATCCTTGCCTTCCCATTTGATACGCTCCAGGTTGACCAGGTTCCACAGGAACACCGGCTTGCCTTTGAGCAGGTAGAAGCCGTAACCGGCGAAGCGCCCGCCCGAGGTGAGGATCATACCCTCGGCACCGCCCTGGGGCACCTCAATATCCGCGGTGATGGTGTAGGAGCTGTTAAGAATGAACGGTGAATCGCCCTGCGGCAGACCGACCATCGGATGGGTGTACACGAACTCCGTGCGACCGGCCGTGATGTTCGGACGGGGTGCGACGATACGCGCGGCGACCGAGGCATCCATCGGGAACACCTGGTGCTTTTTCGCTTCGGCGACGAACTGTTCCTTCATCGCCTTTACCTTGTCAGGGTATTTGTCGGCGACGTTTTGCGACTGGCTGAAGTCCGTGTTCAGGTCGTACAGTTCCAGCACCTGGTTATTGAGTGGATCTGTATTGGCGGGACCGGTGACCTCCCAGGGCGCGCGGTTGACCTTGGTACTGAGCAACCAGCCGTCGTCATACAGGGCCCACTGGCCAAACATCTCGAAATACTGGATCTTGTGTTGCGAAGGTGCCTTCGCATTGGCCTTGTCAAAGGTGTACGCAAAGCTGGTACCCTCCATCGGCGCCTGCTTGATGCCGTCCACTGTGTCCGGCGCGGGAATGCCGGTCACTTCAAGAATAGTCGGCACCACGTCAATGACGTGCATGAACTGCTCGCGCAGGCCACCCTTGTCCTTGATGCGCGCCGGCCAGGAGACCGCCATGTTCTGGCGGATACCGCCGAGGCGCGATGCATTCTGCTTGAACCAGGTGAACGGGGTGTCAAAGGCCCAACTCCAGCCTGCGGACATGTGGTTGTAGGTCTGCTCGGTGCCCCACACGTCATACCACTTCATCTGCACGTCGACCGGCATCTCGTTGATACCGTTGAAAAACGCAACCTCGTTGGGCGTACCCAGTGGGCCACCCTCGGCGCTGGTGCCGTTGTCGCCGTTGATATAAATGATGAGCGTATTATCCAGCTTGCCCATCTCCTCAATGGTATCAATGACACGCCCGATCTCGGCGTCACTGTAGGCGGCATAGGCGGCAAATACTTCCGCCTGCTTGATAAACAGTTTCTTCTCCTCGGCGCTTAAATCATCCCAGTTTTTGAGGACTTCAGTTGGCCACGCCTCCAGTTGGGTGTTCTGCGGTATCACACCAAGCTTTTTCTGGTTGGCGAAAATCTGGTCGCGAAGTTTGTTATACCCCTGGTCAAAGAGATGCATGGCACTGATTTTGTCTACCCATTCCTTGGTGGGGTGATGCGGCGCGTGCGTAGCGCCGGGGGCGTACTTGACGAAGAACGGTTTGCTCGGCATGGTCTGGTTCATGCGATTGAGGTAGTCGATCGCATCGTCCGCCATACCGGTAATCAGGTTCCAGCCCGGCTTGCCCTGGAAGGGAAAAATCTGGGTGGTGTTGCGAAACAGGTTGGGCTGCCACTGGTTGGAGTCACCGCCGACAAAACCGTAGAAATATTCAAAACCCATACCGGTCGGCCACTGGTCAAACGGACCAACCTGGCTGGCGGCGAACGCCGGGGTATTATGGTCCTTGCCAAACCACGCGGTGGAATAACCGTTATCCCGCAGAATCCGGCCAATCGTGGCCTTGTCTTCCCCGATGATACTGTTGTAGCCGGGGAAACCGGTAGCTTGCTCGGAGATCACGCCGAACCCGACCGAGTGGTGGTTGCGCCCGGTGATGAGCGCGGCGCGGGTCGGCGAACACAGCGCGGTGGAGTGGATATTGTTGTAGCGCAGGCCGTTCTTCGCGATGCGATCCATAGTGGGCGTAGGGATCACTCCACCAAAGGTGCTCGGCACGCCAAACCCGGCATCATCGGTAATGATCAACAGTACGTTGGGTGCATCGGCGGGCGGCACGATACGCGGGGCCCACCACGCTTTCGATTGCAGGGCATCGTTCTTGATCTCGCCGCCAAACTTTGGCTGGGGCGCGGGTAGCTGTTTACCGCTGATGGTGGTGGTGGCACCGGGCGAACCCAGCGTGCCGGTGACCACCTGGGCATTGGCGAAAGATCCCGCCAGAGCCATGACTATTATTGTTCCTGCACATAAAAGTCCTGAAGCCACTGTTCTGACGAATGATTTCATGTCACCAATCTCCTCTGATTTATATAATAAGCCGCGAAAGTGTAAACTGGGATTTCGTATACTGGCAAGGGTCGCAACCGGGCCAATAGCCAGTGCATAAAATCAGGCCAGCAGCGCCGCCAACCCCCGCTCGATACACCACATGGCCGAGAAGGCCCCGAGGATATAGACGGGCACGGGCAGCAGGCGCTCGCGCCACGGTGCGAGGGGCTTTCTGATCGTATACCAGATTGCCAGCACCAGGAAAATGAAGGCCAGCTGCCCGATTTCAATCCCGACATTAAAGAACAGCAGGGCCAGCGGGAGATTATCCTGGGGCAATCCGGTCTCCGCGAGCGCACCGGCGAAACCCATCCCGTGCAGCAGGCCAAAGCCACCCGCGAGCCACCAGGGATTGCGCCACAGCGCGTCGTGCTTGGCCGTCCGTGTCAGTTCCACTGCCAGTACAAAAATACTCACCGCAATGGCAAACTCCACCAACGCCACCGGGAAATCAAAGAAACCCAGCGTCACCAGCGACAGCGTGATGCTATGTCCGACGGTGAAGGCGGTAATCGTCCACAGCAAACGCCGCCCGCCGCCCACCAACAACAGCAGTCCGAATACGAACATCAGGTGATCGACACCCCTCCAGATGTGCTCGATACCGAGCCGGGTGTAATCGCCCATCACGTCACCGGCGGTCGATTGCGCGGGCACCACAAACTCCGGATGCTCCGTATCGAGCACCTGTTGGTACTTACGTCCGTCGAGCAGATTCACCATGACCATGGCCGACGCCTGGTTGGCACCGAGTCCGGACACACCCAGGGTTTGCCCCACGAGGCCGTCCGCTCCCAGCCCCGCACACTGCAACTGCCAACTGGTGACGATACCGGTATCCTCCAGTTGCGGCTCGCTCGCGTTCTGCACCGCACAGGACTGCGGCCACAGCGGGCGCAGCGGCACATTGCTCACACCCTGGGCCGGCGTCTTCCAGACCATGTTGTACTGCTGCGGCGCAATCTCGTCCACCTGCAACAGCGAGGGCGCAAAACGATGGGCATGAGCGACTTGTACCATGCTAAAACCCAGCAGCAGCGCGCACAGGATACGCAAACTTTTCATTGTCTGATCTCGTAGTTCTTGCGCATGGCGCTGATGCTATCGCGCAGGGCTGCGTCCTTCGCACGGGATTCCAGGTCGCGCACCAGCTGCAGTCGCACCTCATCGAGCGCAGCTTCCCGGGCAGGCTCCACGGCACTGACCCACACATAGTGCAGGCCGTAGGTGGAACGTATGGGGCCGACCCAGCGGCCGGGCTGCGGGTCAGCCTGCTGCAGGTTCTCGACAAAGGCGGCGCCGAAGTGACGCGCCAGCTGATCCGGCGATTGCGCCGTGAACTGGTAGCCCGGCAGGAACGGCGAACTCAGTTCACGCGCCTGCACCGGCGTCAGTTTTTGCTCGTTGATTTTCGCGATCACGGCGGCGGCATCCGCCTCCCGCTCGCGATTGAAATAAATATGCTCTATGGAATAGCGCGGGGGCCTGCGCAACTCCTCGCGCCGCTGCTCAAACTCCGCGACGATTTCCGCTTCCGTTGGCGCATGCGGCGGATTGGCGGCCAACAGCAACTGTTCCATCACCTGTATCAGTCGGCGCTTGATGACTTCATCGCTCAGGTGCAGGCGCATCGCGAGCGCCTGCTTATACAGCTCATCCTCGGTTTTGTCGGCGCCCTGATGCAAGAACCGCATATTGAGCAACAGGCGCTGGTACACCACGGAATCGTACAGGTGCAGCTTCAGCTCGATCGCACGCGCAAACAACATATCCCGATCCAGTTCCGCCTGCACCATGCGCGCCTGTTGCTCTGGCGTGGGCGGCCGGCCGACACTGGCGAGCCACTGCTGCTGTAACGCCTGCAGGCGCGCCTCACTCAGTGGGCCGAGCACCGGTTTGGGCGCGGGGAAAAACACACCCTGCAGGTAAAACAGCAGGCTTCCCAAAACAATAAAATGCACCCACGGCCGGTTAAGCCGGGCCAGGAACTTCATCCATTACTCTCCAGAATATGTGACGGGGAAATGGGAGACTGAGAAGCGCAGCGCGGTCGCCACTAGTCCTCGTAGACCGCCTGTGTCTTGGTCATTTGCGCCTGCATGCCGGCCTGCAAATCCGTCTGGCTCATCATGCCCGCGTTCCAGGTGGCGATATAATTGAGGCCATCCGCCACGCTGTGGTCGCGGGAATACAGCAGCATTTC
Source organism: uncultured Gammaproteobacteria bacterium (assembly GCA_963762235.1). Lineage (GTDB taxonomy): Bacteria > Pseudomonadota > Gammaproteobacteria > Pseudomonadales > Halieaceae > Marimicrobium. Next base: position 23,017 of record CAVXKH010000017.1, read on the forward strand.
CTTCGTGCCGCGCACTGCCAGTGGTGATTTCGCAGCAATCGCCCGGGCAATCGCCGTCACCTCGCGCATCATGGTCTCGCGGGTTTCAAACACCCTGTTCACAAAGCCCACTGCCCTGGCTTCTTCCGCGTCCATATTGCGGCCGGTGTAGGCCAGCTCGCGCACCACGCCGTCAGGAATAATTTTGGGCAGGCGCTGCAGTGTGCCCACATCCGCCGTCATACCGATATCAATTTCACGGATGGAGAAAAAAGCGTCTTCCGTGGCATAGCGCATATCCGCACAGCAGGTCATGTCCACGCCACCACCGATACAGGTTTTATGAATCGCGGCCAGCACCGGTACGCGGCACTTCTCTATTGCCGTCAGGTTCTCCTGCATACGCAAAATAGTGCGCCGCAGCTGCTCCGCCCGCCGCGCCGGATCAGCGGAGGTGCTGTGCAGGTCGCCAAACACTGCCAGGTCCAGCCCTGCACAAAAATGCTTGCCATTGCCGGCCAGTATGACGGCGCGCACGGAAGGCTCCTGATCCAGCCACTCGAAGCAGCTTTGCAACTCCTCCCACATGGCCGCGTTCATGGCGTTGGCCTTGTCCGGGCGGTTCAGGCATACCGTGGCGACCTGATGTTCAATCGATAATTCCAGCGTCTCAAAACTCGGGATCATGGCTCACACTCTCGCAATTGGATTCAGTGAAAATAACTCTACCAGGCTGACACAAAATCGGCGGTATCCAGTGGGGGAATGGCCTTGGCGGCGCCGTCGCGGGAGCCGATATAGAGGAAGCCGATGATCTCCTCGCTTGCGGCCAGGCCCAGCCCGCTCATCAGTGCGCGATCATAGGCCGCGCCGCCGGTGCGCCACATACCCGCGAAACCACAGGCCTCGGCGGCCAGCAGGATAGCGTGTGCAGCGCACGCCGCCGACAGTCGCTGCTCCACGGCCGGCACCTTGGGATGTTCTGACACGTTGACGACGACCACCACCACCAGCGGCGCGCGCAGGGGTGCACTCCGCGCTTTCGTGCGCGCCGCGTCATCGGCATCCGGCGTGCGCGCCAGCAGACACTGTTCCAGCAATTCACCCAAGGCCGTGCGGCGCTCTCCCGCAATGGTGATAAACCGCCAGGGCCGCAGCCAGGCGTGATCCGGGGCGCGCAGCGCAGCGCGAAAAATATCGTCCAGCTGCGCGGGGGAAGGAGCGGGCGCTACCAGTCTGGAGGCGGAGTTGCGCTGCTGTAAAAACTGCAGGATGTCACTCATGAAAACGCGCTGCTAATGAATGCGAGCGGCAATGATAGCAGCATTTGCCGGCCGTGTAGCACCCGCAGGCAATGACGATCAGTCCGGTGCACCCACCAGGATATTCATAAAGCCCCGGGCCTCTGCCACCGCGTCCCAATTGTCGCACCACAGTGCCAGTTCCTCGGCGCTGCTGGCAGCCAGACAGCCCTCGATATGGTCGATAATCCACATTGGCTGCCCCAGTGTCGCCAGCAATTCAATCAATGCCCGACCACTGGCACCGGCCCGGCGCAATGAGTGGGGCGTCAGTTCAATAATAATGCGCGGCGGTTGCGCCAGCTCGGTCAACAGCGGCACCAGGCCGGCCATCACCTGGTACTCGGAGCCCTGGGTGTCGACTTTCAACAGGTCCATGCGCTGCAGGCGCCCCGCCAGGTATTGGCCGCCATCGAGCAACGCAATAGGCACACTGTTGCGCTGCTCATCGCCGGCATAGACCTGGTGGTCGCCGAGATTATCCAGCGCTGAGGAACAGCTGGCCCTCCCCCGTCGCGTCCGACAGTGCCGCTTCTACTGCCGTGATGCAGTGGTCGCAGGCCATTGAGTTCGGCATTGGCCAGCAGCAGACGGTAGTTATCCGGATCCGGTTCGAACGCGAATACCGCTCCCTGCGCGCCTACCACGCTGGCTGCCAGCACCGAAAAATAGCCGATATTCGCCCCCACATCGACGAACACATCGCCGGGGCGCAACAGGCGCAGCAGCAGGGATGTCTCAAAGGGTTCCCAGATACCCTCCTCGCGCAGGCGGCGGGACACGAAGCGGTCCTGTTCGCCATGCACATACAGTTGCAGGGGTCGCGGCAGACCGGGGATACGCAGCGCCAACCGCGGTGGCGTGGATGCAATATCAGGGGACCGGGACGCTGCGCCACTCAGTCGATTTTCATATCGTCGTAGGGGGACTCTGGTCCAGGCGCACGGTATGGCCGCCGATCGACAACTGCTGTGCGCCCACTTCGACATCGCTGTCGTGCAATACACCGTGGTCGAACTTGTAGACCGGCTTGATGGTGCCCGCGATCATGCCGTCGTCATAGGCCTGCTGCCGCTCACGCACGGCTTCATTGGCCCGCTCCCAGTTTTTCCATTCCTGTGCGGAATAGCGGGTCTGCAGCATGCGCCGGGTCGTGACGGGGCTCAGCAGGGTCGCCGAGGCGTTGTTGCCGCCGAAGCCCTTGGAATTGATGATGGCGTAGTGCTGCTGCGCGGAGTCTATCTCGCGATGCGTGTTGCTGAAGGCCAGGTGATCCTGGCGCACATCCGCCGCGATGCTGTCGATCGTCGTGATGCCCGGCAGGATGCCGTGCTGCCAGATGCCCAGCGTGGTGCTGATCTGGTCGCCCGCCGCGGCGCCGATGGAGTGCCCCAGATAGCACTTGGGCGCGACCACCGGCCAGTCCTCGATGCCAAACGCCTGCGCGGTGCGGCTGAGGATTTCGGATTCTGTGACACGGTTCTGCGGCGTGCCGGTGCCGTGCGCCTGCACCAGCCCGCCCCGGCGCAACGCCTCGTCGCCGACAATGGCGCGGGCCGCGGCCACCGCCTTGGCCATGGTGATGTAGTTGCCGACGCCCGGGACCGGAAATGGATTTCTTATGCCCGTCGGCATTCACGAACACATCCGCGGCCGCGCCAAACATGGTGGCGCCCAGCTCCATGCGCCAGCTCGTCATCGAACAACACCACCATCTGCGCGGACTCGGCGATGGTGAAACCACAGTTCTCGGCGAAGGGTCGACAGGCGCGGCGAAAATCCGGCTGCCTGTCCGGCGTGCAGGCCGTCCAGCTGGCGCAGGCCCTTTTCGGTCGCCAGCGCGCCCATGGCGGAGTAGCCCTCCATGATTTCCGGCGTGATAGGCGCTTCCGCCGCACCGATGAATGCCACGCGCGCGCGCCCGCTGCGGATGTCATCGATGCCGTGGCGCAGGTTGTACAGGAACGAGGCGCAGGCGCCCAGGCTGGCGCCGGTCGAGCCCAGGCTGCCCAGCACATAGGCGTTGATGAAATCGGCGGGCATCTCGGCAAAACTCAGCGGGCAGTACTTGGACGTCACGCGCTGGCCGTTATAGCGCGACTTGATCATGCCGCCGGCTCCCGCAGCATCCAGTTGGCCCATGGCGCTGCCGGCATAGACGCTGATCTGGTCCACCGCCACGCGGCTGCTGACCAGCTCCCAGTCAAGGCCGATGCTGCCCAGCGCATCGGAGGCCGCGTAGACCGTCATCTGCAGGCCGCGCGGATGGTTGCGCGAGGGGTAGAGCTTGCCCGGCTCAAAACCGGTGGGCAGCTGCCCCGCCGCTTTCACCTCAAATTCACGGTGCGTGGGCAGCAGGAAATCCTGCTCGCCGACGATCTGTCACATTGACGTGGGTCACCGATGTGCCCTGCACCACCCACTGCGGTGGAATCACGTCGGGCAGGTAGCGGCGATCGAGATCGAAACTGACGGGCTGGCCGTTGCTGGGCGTGGGCAGGCGCTGGTTCCAGCTCACCGCGTTCACGTCAAAGTGGTTGGCTTCAATGCGCCTGACCAGGGTGTGATCGAGAATGTACTGCTCGTGTTGAGCGCCGCCGTGCTGGGCGCCCCTGCTGGGCGCCCTCCAGGCCCATCAGCGTCGCCAGCGCGTCCAGCGTGCGCCCGCGCTGTGCCGCGGACAGGGCGGAATAGGCCATACGGGCATAGGCATGGTGCCCCGAGGCCCTGCCCGCCGCGTTGACTCCCCCGAAACCGACGATCACCGGTAAACGCTGCCTGGCCATTTTTGCCCTGCCTTCCCGCTGCGACAACCTCAAAACAGTGTACGGTTGCCGCCCGACATTAACCATGTAGATTAAGTCACTTTTTATGGTAATTTGGACGTCCTGCTGCCCACGGATTCAATCCACCATGTACACGGTCGCCGCCGCACTGTACCCCCAGGCCCTGGCGACCAGCGTCACCCTGCCCATGGAAATCCTGCAGGCCGCCAGCCAGATGGCGAGCGTCAGTGAGCGCGCGGCGACACCCCGGGTGCGCTTCCTGCTCGCCGGGCGGGATCGACAAGCCGGTAACACTGGGCAGCGGTATCATCCTGCAGCCCGAACTGGCATTTGCCGACCTGCCGCCGCTGGACCTGTCTGTTGCTGCCCGCCATCTGGCGCAATCCCCTGCCGGCGGTCAATGGCGCGCGGGACTGGCTGGGACTGCTGCGTGAACAGGCGGCCAGGGGCACACGTATCTGCAGCGTGGGCACCGCCAGCTACCTGCTGGCGGAAGCCGGTTTGCTGGACGGCAGGCCGGCGACCACGCACTGGAATTACTTCGAACAGTTCAGCCGACGCTACCCCGCCGTGGACCTGAAAACCCGTCACCTGATCACCCAGAGCGACAACATCTACTGCGTGGGCAGCGTGAACTCCATCGCCGACCTCATGGTCCACATCGTGGAGGAGTGGTTTGGCAGTCGCATCGCCAGGGCTGTTGAGAACCAGTTTTCACCGGAAATCCGCCGCAGCTTTCGCGCCGCCGCCTACCAGAATGAAGCGGACAGTTCGCACCACGACGAAGTGGTCGCGCAGGCGCAGCAATGGCTGCAGTCACACCTGTCCTCCCCCGTTTCCATGGCGCTGCTGGCCACACACTTGCAACTCACCCCGCGCACCCTGAACCGACGCTTCAAACGCGCCACCGGCATGACACCCGTGTCCTACCTGCAGAGCCTGCGGATCGCCGCGGCCAAGGATCTGCTGCGCCACAGCAACCTGACCGTGGGCGACATCGCCTGGCACCAGGGCATACAGGACGTGAGTTACTTTTCCCAGCTGTTCCGGCAACACAGCGGTATGAGTCCACTGCAGTACCGGGCGGCTGTGCGCGGCAAATTGTTCAACCCGGCGGTACCGGCGCGACCTTGAGAAAAGCGCGGGCGTGTGGCTAAATTGGCGCCCCTTTTGTACCGGCGAAAAACGCTTTTCCGCCAGCCACCCGCACCCGCAATGGAGCCTGCACCATGAGCAGAGATACGGTAGTCATTATCGACGGAGCCCGCACCCCGATGGGGGGACTGCTGGGCTCGCTGTCCGAGGTTCCGGCGCCGGAACTGGCCGCCACCGCGATAGCCGCAACGCTGGCGCGCAGCGGTATCCAGGCCGGCGACATTGACGAAGTATTCATGGGCTGTGTATTGCCAGCCGCCCTTAAACAGTGTCCCGCACGCCAGGCGGCGATCGGCGCTGGCATTCCCGCGTCCGCCGGCGCAGTCACCATCAACAAGGCCTGTGGCAGCGGCATGCAGGCCGCCATCTTCGGCTACGACAGTATCATGGCAGGCACCAACACGGCGGTGATCGTCGGCGGCATGGAAAGCATGAGTCGCGCTCCCCATATGCTGCCGGGCGCGCGCGGCGGCATCGGCTCCGGCCACAGGAGCCTGTGCGACCACATGTTCATCGACGGCCTGGAAGACGCCTACACCGGGCGCGCCATGGGCAGCTTTGCCCAGGAAACCGCAGACCAGCGCGGCATCACCCGCCAGCAGATGGATGCGTTTGCGATTGAGTCGTTGCGCCGCGCCAAACGCGCCATCGACGACGGCTCGCTGCGCGCGGAAATTGCGCCGGTCACGGTAAAAACACGCAAGGGTGAGGTGCTGGTGACCGACGATGAACAACCGCATAAGGCGGCGCTGGATAAAATTCCCACCCTGCGCCCGGCCTTCGCGCCGGAAGGCTCCATCACCGCCGCCAACGCCAGTTCCATCTCCGATGGCGCCAGCGCGCTGTTGCTGATGAGCGCGGCGCAGGCCCAGGCGCAAGGACTCAAACCCATGGCGCGCATGCTGGCCCATGCGCGGCACAGCCAGGCGCCCGGCGAGTTCACCATTGCGCCCATCGGTGCCATCCGCAAATTGCTGGCCAGGACCGGCTGGACAGTGGACGATGTGGACCTGTTTGAAATTAATGAAGCCTTCGCCATGGTGACCATGATGGCAATGGAGGATCTGGGACTGGACCACGACAAGGTCAACGTCAATGGCGGCGCCTGTGCCCAGGGGCACCCCATCGGCTCCACCGGCTCGCGCATTATCGTTACATTGATGTACGCCCTGCGCCAGCGCGGCAAGCGTCGCGGCATCGCCGCACTGTGCATCGGCGGCGGCGAGGCCACTGCTGTCGCTATCGAACTGATATAGTCGATCGCAGTAGTCGATCACACTAGTCGATCAAAGTGGCGCAGCATCGCGCCCTGCCCACTGGAGGCAACAACATGTCATTGAGTAGCGTCCCGGACATTCTCGACGATATCCGCGCCGGCAAGATGGTCATCCTGATGGATGACGAGGACCGGGAAAACGAGGGCGACCTGATTGTCGCCGCCGAAGCCGTCACGCCCGAGATCATTACTTTCTTCTCCAGTGAGGCCTGCGGCCTGATCTGCATGCCCATAACAGTGGAGCGGGCCAGGCAACTGCAACTGCCGCTGATGGTGCGCGACAACCGCTCCCAGCACGAAACCAACTTCACCGTCTCCATCGACGCCGCGGAGCGCAAGGGCCCCGGCATCAGTTCAGTACAACGTGCGCACACGGTGCGCAAGGCCGTGGCGCCGGATGCCAAACCCGCGGACATCGCCCAGCCCGGACACATTTTCCCGCTGGTCGCCAAGCCCGGCGGCGTACTGCGCCGCGCCGGCCATACCGAAGCCGGCGTCGACCTGGCCCGCATGGCAGGATTTGAACCGGCTGCGCTCATCGTCGAAATCATGAACGAGGACGGCACCATGGCCCGGCGCCCGCAACTGGAAGCCTTTGCGCGCAAGCACGATTTGCGTATGGGCACCATCGCCGCCCTGATTGAATACCGCGCGCTGCACGAACAATCGATTGAGTTGCGCGATCGTAAAACAGTACTGACAGAATTCGGGGAATTCGAATTGCATACCTTTCTGGACCTGATCGACGACACCGTGCACTATGCGCTCACGCGCGGCGCCATCCACGAGGGGCGGGAAACGCTGGTGCGGGTGCAAACCGTCAACGCGCTGCGCGATGTACTGGGCACCCGCATTGCAGGCGCCGACCCCGGCTGGTCGTACCGCCGCGCCATGCAACGCATCGCCGCAGAAGAGCACGGCGCAGTGGTGCTGATCGGGCAGCAGGTAACGGCGCAGCAACAGCTGGCGGAAGTGCTGCAGTTCCCGGAACCGCACAGCGTGGCGGGGCCGGGCAGTACGGCAGGCGTGCAGAACTACCGGGTTATCGGCACCGGCTCGCAAATCCTCAAGCGCCTGGGGTTGGCAAGATGCGCCTGATGTCGGCGCCGGTGCACTTCAATGCCCTGTCCGGTTTTAACCTCGAAGTGACCGACTTTGTGCAGCCCGATGAATAAGGCACGACTGGCATGGCATGCGCTTGGTGAAAGACGCCAATGGAAGAGACACAGGATATGAGAGTTACCGCAGGCGCACTGCTCCTTGCCGCTGTTATTGCTGGCGGCCTGCTGCCGCAGGAGTCAGATGTGAGCAAGACCATTCCGTCGTCACTCGCGGCACCCACCGTGAGCGTGACGCGCATCGTAGAGCTGCCGATAGCGGAGAAAGCTCACCGCCTCCGGCATACTGCATACCCCGCGAGGAAGCGGCGGTCGGCCCCGAGGTCGCCGGCTACCAGGTCGCCGAGGTCCTGGTGGAGGAAGGCGCGCAGGTCAGCAAGGGACAGCCACTTGCCCGGCTTAACTCGGAACTGCTGCGGGCAAGGATCGATCAGGCGCAAGCGGGGCTGGCCCAGTCGACAGCGGTAGCCGAGCAGGCGCGCGCCGAGGCAGAGCGCGTCAAAAACTTCGATACCAAGGGTGCCATGTCAATTGAGCAGATCGCCGCGCGCCGCTACCAGGCCAGGACAGCGGACGCTGCGGTGGGTGTGGCCCGCGCACAGCTTGACGAACTGCTCACCCAGGAACAGCGGCTGGTCGTGCGGGCGCCGGTGGGCGGGCATCGTGCTGGACCGCAGCGTGCGTCCGGGCGATGTGGCGAGCCTCTCCCAGCCGATGTTTCGTATCGTCCGGGACGGCCTGATCGAACTCGACGCCGAGGTGCCCGAGGGCGCACTGGCCGGCATTGCGCCGGGTGACATCTGCCACCGTCAGCATTCCCGTCCGGGGCGAGCCTCCCGGGCACGGTGCGGCTGATTTCCCCGCTGGTCGACCCGCTGACCAAGCTCGGGCGGGTGCGTGTCAGCCTGGCGCCCGATCCGCAGTTGCGGGTCGGCGGCTATGCCCGCGTGTACTTCAATCGCCCGGCCGTACCCGTTCCCGCTGTGGTCGGAAAGAGCCGTGCAGTGGGAGGCCAATGGTCCACGGCTCATTGTCATTGATGACACCAATCACGCGCATCCCGTGTCGGTGCGGACCGGCACCCGGGACGCGGGTTTTGTCGCACTGGAGCAGGGGCCGCCAGTCGGGACCCTGGTCGCGCTGGGCAGCGGCGTGTCGCTGCTTGAGGGCGATCTGGTCAATCCGGTGGAGCCGCAGCAGGACGCCACAGCGGCGCCGGAAAAATCACCGTGAGGCTGAGCATTTCCTCGTGGTCCATCCGCCATCCCATCCCCGTGGCCGTGCTCTTCATCGCCCTGCTGGTGGCCGGCGCGATTGGCTATAAAGCCCTTCCGGTCAAACTGTATCCCGATGTGTCGTTCCCGCTGATAAAGGTCAATATCACCCTGCCGGGGGCGGCGGCCAGCGAAGTGGAAACACAGATCACCGATGAGGTGGAAGCCGCCGTTTCGAATCTGGCCAACGTCGATCACGTGAACTCGACCGTGACCCAGGGCCTGTCAATGACCTACGTCGACTTCGAAATCGGCGCCGACCCGCAAAAGGCGACTGATGAGGTGCGCGCCGCGGTCGACCGCATCCGCAGCAGCTTGCCGCGGGCCGCAGAGGAGCCCATCGTCGAACGCTTCGAGATCGACTCCATGCCCGTGGTCACCTATGCCGTGTCGGGCACCAACCATTCGGACCTTGAGTTGAGCTGGCTGGTCGACGACATCATCGCCCGTCGCCTGGTGACAGAGCCCGGCGTCGCACAGGTGAAGCGGGTCGGTGGCGTCGATCGCGAAATCAACGTTACCCTGAATCCCGAGCGACTCGAGGCCCTTGGCCTGACGGCGCCGCAGATCAACAATGCCCTGCGCAGCGCCAGTGTCGATGTGCCCGGCGGTCGCGCTGAAGTGGGCGGCAGGGAACAAACGGTGCGGGTGCTCGGCGCGGCAGTCACTGTCGAGTCCCTCGGTAACATGGTGTTATCGACCAGCGCGGGGCGTGAAATTCGTCTCGCCGATGTGGCCAGCGTCGCCAGTGGCGCCGCTGAACGTCGCGGCTTCGCCGATCTTAACGGCCAGTCCGTGGTCGGTTTCCAGGTGATGAAAACGCCCAAGGGATCCGATGTTGCCGTGGCCCGCGAAATCAAGCGCGCCACCGCGCAGTTGGCCAAGGATTTTCCCGACCTGCACTTCCAACAAATCTACTCAGTGGCCACCGGCACCCAGGCCAGTTTCACCGCGACCCTGAATTCGCTGCTGGAGGGCATGGTGCTGGCAGCGCTGGTGGTATGGCTGTTCCTGCGCAGCTGGCGCGCGACTGTCATCACCGCGCTGGCGATGCCGGTGTCACTCATTCCGGCCTTCGCGGTCATGCATTACATGGGCTTCAGCCTCAACATGATCACCCTGCTCGCGCTGACGCTGGTGATCGGTATTCTCGTGGACGATGCCATCGTCGAAATCGAGAATATCCAGAAACGGGTGGAGGCGGGGCAAAATCCGTTTTACGCCGCAATGGAAGGCGCCGACCAGATCGGGCTCGCCGTGCTGGCCACGACACTGACGATCGTGGTGGTCTTTCTGCCGGTAGCCTTCATGAGCGGTTTCGCCGGGCAATTCTTCAAGGAGTTCGGTTTTACCGTCGCCATCGCCGTATTGTTTTCACTGCTTGTTGCCCGGATGTTGACGCCGCTGTTGGCGGCCTATTTCATTCAACCGGCAAAAAATCCGCAGCCGCCGCCACCGTTCGAGGGGCTGTATCGCCGGATACTGGATTTCGCGCTGGCGCACCGCTGGCTGTCAGTTGCGACGGGGGCGGGACTGACCATTGGCTCGCTGTTCCTCGCCACCCTGCTCCCGGTTGGCGTCACCCCGCCGGAAGACAACGGCATTATCCAGATGACGCTGGAAGGCGCACCGGGTGCAACCTTGTCGGATATGCGCAGTCGCAGCGACCTGCTGACCACCAGGCTGCTGGCCAGGCCCGACGTCGACAACGTATTTACGCTGGTCGGTTCAGGCAGCCTCGACGGCGATGTCCGCTCGGGCAGTGTGACAGTATTGCTCAGTCCCACTCGCACCCGGACGACCCAGCAGATCCAGGCGGAACTGCAACCGCTGCTGATGAGCATCCCGGATATCCGGATCGGATTTGACCGCAGTGGCGGCGGCGGCAGCACTACCATCCAGATCGTCCTCACCGGTGAGGATACCGCGGTGCTGGAGGCCACTGCGCTGACGCTGGAACGCCAGATGCGCGATGTGCCCGGCCTGAGCAATGTGCACCAGCGCACACCGCGACCGGGCGCGGAACTTGTGATCACGCCGAAACCCGACGAGGCCGCGCGACTTGGCGTAAGCGCCGAGACGCTGGGCGCCATCGCACGGGTCGCCACCCTGGGCGATGTTGATTCAAATACCGCCAAGTTCAACACCGGTGAGCAACGCGTGTCTATCCGGGTGCGGCTGCCCGATGAAGCGCGCGCCGACCTCGCCACCCTGCGCAACCTGCGCGTTCCCACTGCCTCGGGCAAGTTGATACCGCTCTCGGCCGTCGCCAATATTTCGTTCCAGGCCGGTGTGGCAAGGATAGATCGTTATGACCGGCAGCGCCGCACCATCATCGAGGCCCAATTCAATGGCATTTCGCTGGGCGACGCGAACAAGGCCATCCACGAACTCCCCGTCATGCAGGCCCTGCCCGAGGGCATCACGCAGCCGCTCTACGGCGACAGCGAGCGCATGGCCGATTTATTTGCCAATTTCAGCAGCGCCATGCTGGCCGGCGTGGGACTCATTTTCGCGGTGATGGTGCTGCTGTTTCGCAGCTTCTTCAAGCCCATCACCATCCTGACCGCGCTGCCACTGTCGCTCGCCGGCGCGTTCGCGGGCCTGCTGATCGCGCAGAATGAACTGGGTGTGGCAGCGCTGATCGGCTTGCTGATGCTGATGGGCCTGGCGGCAAAGAACTCGATTCTGCTGGTGGAGTTTGCCATCGAGGCCGAGCGCGAGGGCGCTTCCCAACACGAAGCGATACTGCGCGCCTGCCGCGAGCGCGCCCGCCCCATCATCATGACCACAGTGGCCATGGCGGCCGGGATGCTGCCGACGGCACTCGCCATTGGCGCGGGCGGCGCGTTTCGCGCACCGATGGCCATCGCCGTGATCGGCGGCCTGATCAGCTCCACCCTGCTGTCGCTGGTGCTGGTTCCGGTGGTCTATGAAATGATGGACGACTTCGAACTGTGGCTAAAGCCCAAGCTGGCACGGCTGGTGGCCAGCCGCGAGCCGGAGCAGACAACCACTGCCACCAGCTCCACCAGGCCTTCCGAACCCTGAGCACTGCGCGACCAGCTTCAGGCGTTGCGGTAGGGCTGGATCACATTTTCCGCGTACCAGTTGATCATGCCGATTTTCTGCTCGACGGTCTGCGTATCCGGTTCAGCATCATAGGGATTGCGAAAAGCAATAATCACTTCCGTCACGCCGGCATCCACCAGGTTGTGCAGGCCGTCTACCGTATACGCCGCCTCGGTCATGGCGTGGTATTCGAACGGCAGGTGGTCGCGGCCGCACTCCTTGCGCAGCGTTTGGATAGCGTCGATCATCTGCTGCAGTTCCATCAGCGACGAACCGGCGGAAATCCAGCCATCCCCCCGCTTCGCCGCGCGGCGCAGCGCGGGTTTGGCATGGCCGCCCACCAGCAGCGGGATGTGGTGGTCGGGCACCGGGCAGAGCTTGATCGGCTCCAGCTGGAAGATCTCGCCGTCGTAACCGAAATACTCCCCGCTCATCAGGCCGTTGATGATTTCCATCATCTCGTCCATGCGCTTGCCGCGATTCTCCCAGGGGATCTGGCAGGCGAGAAAATCTTCCGGCCAGGGACTGATGCCGACGCCGAAACCGAAGCGGTCGCCGATCATGACGCCAAGGCTGGACAACTGCTTGGCGACAATGACCGGCTGGCGGATGGCAAGTTTTACCACCGAGGTGGTGAAGCGCAGTTTTTCGGTTTTGGCGGCCAGATAGGGAATGGCGATAAAGGGTTCCAGGAAGGGCACGCCGTCGAGGAATTCGCGCGTGCCGTCGTCGTTGTAGGGATACACATCGGAGCCTTCCTTCGGGTAGCAGATACTGTCCGGGAAGGTAAAGGTATCGAATCCGGCGGCTTCTGCAGCCAGCGCCAGCGGCAGGTACTGGTCGGGCGGGCACATGGTGGCGTGGTAGGCGAATTTCATGGCTGCTTCCTTATGTTATGGAGGGGCGGTCGAAGTGGCGTTGTATACGGACGCTGGCACCGGGCAGATCACCCACAATCTGCGCCCCGGTATAACTTACTGAATATCACTCTCGCCGGTATTTCAGATACTATCATTGCGGCTGTCATTCCCACATAAATTCAACGAGGCATCGGCATGACCATCGAAACAGTTTACCGCAGCTGTCCCACCTGCGAAGCCAGCTGCGGCCTGGTGATGGAAGTGGAGCGCAATGCCAGGCAGGTCGTTTCGATCAAGGGTGACCCGGACAATCACCGCTCCAGGGGCTATGTCTGCGCCAAGTCGCAGGCCTTTCGTTACATCTACGAGGATCCCGAGCGACTCACCAAACCGGTAAAAAAAATCGATGGCAAGTGGCAGGAAATCGGCTGGGAAGAGGCACTGGATGAAACGGCGAAAAGGCTCGCCGCTATTCGCGACAGCTATGGCAAGGACGCCATCGCCATGTATTACGGCAACCCCAACGGCCACAACTTCAGCACCCAGATCTATACCCAGCTCTTCATCACCATGCTCAATACCGAGCGCTTCTTCTCCGCCGGCTCCGTCGACCAGCAACCGAAAAACCTGAGCTGTGAATTGCTCTACGGCAACGGCTGGGTGTTTCCCATTCCCGATATCGACCACACCGATTTCTTCGTGTGCATGGGCGGCAACCCCATGGTGTCGCAGGGCTCGCTGATGTCGGCGCCGGATATCGAGAACCGCCTGAAGGCCATTCAGCAGCGCGGCGGCAGCGTGGTGGTGATCGACCCGCGGCGCACGGAAACCGCAGATATCGCCAACCAGCACCTGTTTATCAGGCCCGGCACGGACGCCTTCCTGCTGCTGGCGTTTGTGCACGAGTTATTTGCCACGGACAGGGTCGCGCCCGGCAGGCTGGCGGACTTCACCGATGGCATCGAAAAACTTGCGACACTCAGCGCCCCCTACACACCGGAAGCCGTGGCCGACATCACCGGTGTACCCGCTGTGCGGCTGCGCCAGTTGGTCAATGATTTTTGCAGCGCCAGCGCGCCGGTGTTGTACGGCCGCATCGGCCTGTGCACGCAGCAGTTCGGCACACTGGCCTCCTGGCTGGTGGATGTGGTCAACATCCTGACCGGACGCCTCGACGCCACGGGCGGCGCCATGTTTCCGCGCCCCGCCACCGCCCACAACGACCCGGCGGCCGCGCCGCCGGAACTGGGTTATAACCGCTGGCAGTCGAAAGCGCGGGGATTTCCCGAGTACATGAGTATGCTGCCGGCCTCATTGATGGCGGAGGAAATGGAGCTGCAGGGTGAACACCAGGTGCGCGCCATGATCACCGTCGCGGGCAACCCGGTGCTGAGCGTGCCCAACGGCAAGCGCATTCACGCCGCGCTGGAGAAGCTGGATTTCATGGTCGCCTTTGATTTTTACATCAACGAGACCACCAGCCAGGCCGACATCATCATCCCGTCCACCACCCAACTGGAGCACAGCAATTACGATTTTCTGTTCAGCGCGACCTGCGTGCGCAACTTCGCGCAGTACTCGCCGCAGGTGTTCGCCCCGCAACCCGAGCGCACTCGAGCAGTGGCAGATCATCAATGAGGTCACGGCGCGCATGCACGGCATGTCGCGCGCGGACCTCGAAGCCATGATGCTCGACGGCATGATTGCCCAGCTGCAGGCCAACGCCCCGGAACTCGCGCATCTGTCGATGGATGACATCAAGCAGAAAACGTCTGCGCACGAAGGCCCGGAACGCCTGCTGGACATCATGCTGCGCGCGGGACCCTACGGCGACAAGTTCGACGGCGAGGGCCTGACCCTCGCGCAACTCAAGCAGTCTCCCCACGGTATCGACCTGGGCCCGCTGCAGCCACGCCTGCCAGAACTGCTGGCGACCAAAAACAAGCGCATCAATATTGCGCCGGACATCATCACTGCTGATCTCACGCGATTACAGGCGGCGCTGGACAAGGGCCCCGGCGACCAGTTACTGCTGATCGGCCGTCGCCACATTCGCGATATGAATTCCTGGCTGCACAACCTGAACAACTACGCCCGCGGCAAGAACCGCTGCACCCTGCTGATCAACCCGCAGGATGCCCGGCGCATCGGGCTCAGCGCGGACGGTATGGCGAGAATTACGTCGAAGGTAGGCGCAGGTGAGGCGGAAGTGACGATCACCGACAGCATCATGCCCGGCGTGGTCAGCCTGCCGCACGGCTTTGGACACACCTACAAGGACACGCAACAATCCGTGGCCAGCAGCAAAACGCCGGGGATTTCCGCCAACGACCTGGTTGACGATAACGAGATGGACGTCGCCCTCCGGCACCAGCGTGGTAAACGGCGTGCCGGTGACTGTGATGCCTGCCTGAGGTATTATAGTTATACCAGTACTTCTACTGCGGTGAGGGCAGACCCTCGGACGCCAGTTCAGCCTCCAACTCGGCGTCGTGGCGTGCTACCTCTTCCTTCATCCTTACTTCCTGCGCTGCCCGCTCTTCGACCATCCGCGCTTCATGTTCCACGCGCTCGGTTTCCATCCGCGCCTCATGTTCTGCTCGCTCAGTCTCCATGCGGGCCTCATGCTCTGCCATGGCAGCATCATCCTCCCCCATTGGCAGGGCATGGTCGCTGTGCGCAACAGGCTTTGCTGCGCCCTGTCCGCTGGTACTTGCGACTGGCATGGAGGCTGCTGCAGGTGGCAGGCTGCTCCACACTCTGGGCGTGTGAGGGTTTGGCTGAGACGTTGGCCACCGCTGTCCCGTCACCCCCGGCCATTATCGTCAGGCCCACCAGTTTCCCGGTCTTTTCCTCCCACTCCAGGGAGTAGCTCATATCACCCAACAGGGTCTTGAAGGCTTGTTTAACCGGTTGTTGCTGGATATCACAATTCACCACGGGATTGAGGCCCGTGGGAACCGTTATGTATATCCGCATTTCCTTGCCGAGCGATTTCAACACCGCATCCAGCGGCTCCTGCTTGGCCACAATCGTCAGGTCGGGGTGCTGGTACTCTACGGTGGCGGCCATGCTGGTTGTTGATACAGACAGCAGTGCTGCTATCGAGAGTGCCATAATAGTTTTCATACGCTTCCTCTGAATCTTTCTGAACGAACATTGAAAACCCCGGACGCGCCGGGGTTCAGTGTGGCAACGAATGGTTTCAATTCCTCGAACCAACCTGATTCTCTGAGGACTGATTGCGCAGCACTTCAGCCAGGGCCATTTCCATCTGCAGTATACGTTCGTCTTGCTTGGCGAGGGAATCGCGCAAAGCAGTAATCTCTGCTTTTCTGTTCTTTCGTCACCGTCGTCAACACCGCCACAATATCCATCGGGGACAGCGACTTGTGGTCGTTCATGGCCACCAGGTCAGGCACGTCCTCGGCGATAAAGCCCATATACTCTTCATCACCGGAGTTCTTGTAGACATAGCGCACCGGTGACAAAGCCTGCCAGTGCCTTATTCGCATCCTCGGTGCTGAGGGTCTGGATATTGTCCTTGAGTTCACGCGAGGAGGCGTTCGTCCAGACACCGCCCGTGGTCAGGTGTGCGCCGTTCGCCACAGTAATGGTGTCACCCACAGCGATGGTGGCTGTGCCTATCCCCAACTTATTGGCCGTACCGGTGGCGCTGAACTCACCGTACAGCAGCGGCGTTGCTGCATTGTTGGCGATATACAGTTTGTTACTGCCCGTTTCGTTGAAACCCGAGTTCCTGCCGATGAAGACATTGCCACTGCCGGTCGAGTTGGAGAATCCCGCCTGACCGCCCATACCCATGTTGTACGAGCCCGTGGTGTTGTTGTAGAGCGCGTTCCTACCCATCGCCGAATTGCCGATACCGGTCGTATTACTGTACAGGGCAGAATAGCCCTGCGCGTTGTTGTTGTTCGCGTTGGTGTTATACAGCGCCCACGCGCCCAACGCCGCGTTGTAGTTGCCGGTGGTGTTTTTATACAGGGCGTTGTAACCCACGGCGGCGTTCTCGATGCCGGTGGTGTTGGAATAGAGCGAATTAGCGCCACTGGCCGTGTTGTTAGTTGCCGGTGGTGTTGGAATAAGAGCGAATAATAGCCACTGGCCGTGTTGTTGTTACCGGTGGTGTTGTGACATAGAGCGAATCATCGCCACTGGCCGTGTTGTTGTTGCCGGTGGTGTTGGAATAGAGCGAATCAGCGCCACTGGCCGTGTTGTAGTTGCCGGTGGTGTTGGAATAGAGCGAATCATAGCCACTGGCCGTGTTGTAGTGCCGGTGGTGTTGGAAAAGAGCGAATTCATCGCCACTGGCCGTGTTGTCGTTGCCGGTGGTGTTGGAATAGAGCGAATATAGCCACTGGCCGTGTTGTCGAACTGCCGGTGGTGTTGGAATAGAGCGAATCATCGCCACTGGCCGTGTTGTGGTTGCCGGTGGTGTTGGAATAGAGCGAATAAGCGCCACTGGCCGTGTTGTAGTTGCCGGTGGTGTTGGAAAAGAGCGATTGAATAGCCACTGGCCGTGTTGTCGTCGCCGGTGGTGTTGGAATAGAGCGAAGCATAGCCACTGGCCGTGTTGTAGCGCCGGTGGTGTTGAAAAGAGCGAAACATAGCCACTGGCCGTGTTGTTGTACGCCGGTGGTGTTGGAACAGAGCGAACTATAGCCACTGGCCGTGTTGTAGGTGCCGGTGGTGTTGAATCTGAGCGCATCTTCACCAAAAGCAGAGTTATTGTTCCCAGTGGTCACACTGATGAGTGCGTTTGTACCATAGGTAGTATTACCGCCTGAGCCTGCACCTGGGTGGAACCCAGCACCAAGGCACTGGCCAGGGCGAGGTAAATTGCTGTTTGTTTATTCGTATTCATAACGACCTTCCTATTATTGGAGTTGATGTGAACGTCTTATCGTAGTGATCCTACTTTAAAGGCTTTCCAGCACCCAGTGCACATGCCAAGGTGACACAAATCGCCACAACCGGTTTCAGTCTCTCGAACCAACCTGATTCTCTGAGGACTGCTTGCGCTAGCACTTCAGCCAGGGCCATTTCCATTTGCAGCATACGTTCGTCTTGCTTCTGAATAGTAGACTCCTGTTTGGCAAGGGAATCGCGTAAAGCAGCAATCTTCAGCATCTTTGTTGAGTCATCTTCGCTGCCTGCTCTTTCGTCACCGTCGTCAACACCGCCACAATATCCATCGGGGACAGCGACTTGCGGTCGTTCATGGCCACCAGGGCAGGCACGTCCTCGGCGATAAAGCCCATATACTCTTCATCACCGGAGTTCTTGTACACATAGCGCACCGGTGACAGGGCAGCCAGGGCTTCATCCGCATCCTCAGTGCTGAGGGTCTGGATATTGTCCTTGAGTTCACGCGACGAGGCGTTCGTCCAGACCCCGCCCGTGGTCAGGTGTGCGCCGTTCGCCACGGTAATGGTGTCACCGACAGCGATGGTGTTGGTGCCTATCCCCAACTTATTGTCGGTGCCGGTGGCGCTGAACACACCGTACAGCAGGGGCGTCGTTGCATTGTTAGCGATATACAGTTTGTCACTGCCCGTTTCGTAGTAACCTGCTGTCCTGCCGATGAAGACATTGCCGCTGCCGGTCAGGTTCGAGAATCCCGCGTTACCACCCATAGCCATGTTGTACGAGCCGGTGGTGTTGCTTTTCAGCGCGTTTCGTCCCATCGCCGAATTGCCGATACCGATCGTATTGTTGTACAAGGCGGATTGTCCCTGCGCGTTGTTGTTGATACCCGTCGTGTTGCTATACAGCGCCCATGCGCCCAGCGCCGCGTTGTAGTTGGCGGTGGTATTTTTATACAGGGCGGCGTAACCCACGGCTGTGTTCTCCAGGCCGGTGGAGTTGTTGAACAGCGAACTAGTGCCACTGGCCGTGTTGTCGTTGCCGGTGGTGTTGGAAAAGAGCGAATAAATGCCACTGGCCGTGTTGTAGCTGCCGGTCGTGTTGTAATAGAGCGACGTATAGCCACTGGCCGTGTTGTTGTTGCCGGTGGTGTTGGAGTAGAGCGAAGTATAGCCACTGGCCGTGTTGTTGTTGCCGGTGGAGTTGCTGTTGAGTGAGGAAACGCCACTGGCCGTGTTATAGCTGCCGGTGGTGTTGTTATAGAGCGAAGAACTGCCGCTGGCCATGTTCGAGCTGCCGGTGGTGTTGGTGTAGAGCGACCCACTGCCACTGGCCGTGTTGTAAACGCCGGTGGTGTTGTTATAGAGCGAATCAAGGCCAGTGGCCGTGTTGTCGTTGCCGGTGGTGTTGCTACTGAGTGAGGAAACGCCACTGGCCGTGTTGTCGAAACCGGTGGTGTTGGAATAGAGCGAGTACGTACCACTGGCCATGTTGGAGCTGCCGGTGGTGTTGTAATAGAGCGAAAAGGTGCCACTGGCCGTGTTGGCGCCGCCAGTCGTGTTGGAATAGAGCGAAGAAGCGCCACTGGCCGTGTTGGAGCTGCCGGTGGTGTTGGAGTAGAGCGAAGTATAGCCACTGGCCGTGTTGTTGTTGCCGGTGGTGTTGGAGTAGAGCGAAGTATAGCCACTGGCCGTGTTGTTGTTGCCGGTGGAGTTGCTGTTGAGTGAGGAAACACCACTGGCCGTGTTGTAGGAGCCGGTGGTGTTGTAATAGAGCGAAACATAGCCACTGGCCGTGTTGTTGTTGCCGGTGGTGTTGGAAAAGAGCGCGCTGTTGCCAAAAGCCGAGTTATAGCTCCCGGTCGCAATCGGAAGTGCGCTGGTACCAAATGCCGTATTTCCGATTGCGGCCAGCACCTGAGTTGAGCCCAGCACTAATGCGCTGGCCAGTCCGAGGTATATTGCTATTTGTTTATTGGTATTCATAACAACCTTCCTATTACTGAGTTGATTTGTACGTCTTATCGAAATGTTATCTTTGATAGTGTACATATAGACGCACAGCTAGCTTTACGCCAATAAACGAAGGTTTAGACAAAAGAATGGTGGGGTCGGCTTCCCCTAGGGCTACCGCTTGCGAAAATTCGGCGGGCGCTTCTCAATAAAGGCGGTAAGCGCCTCGATATTTTCCGGGGAGCCGGCCTGGCGCTGCATCCCCGCCTGCTCGGCGGTGATGGCCGCGTCGATGGCGGGCAGGTGATGCATGCGCAGCGTGCGCTTGATTTCGCGCAGCGAGTTGACCGGCCACTGGGCAATCTCGCGCGCCTTGGCGAGCGCATGATCGAACAGGTCGGCGTCGGGCAGCACATCGGCGGCAATGCCACAACTGAGCGCCTTGTCCGCGTCTATCCACTGCGCGGTGTAGAACAGTTCCGCCGCGCGCTGCGCGCCGATATTGGCCTGCAGCATATAGCTGCTGCCCCACTCCGGCACCAGGCCGAGGCTGGCGAAGGGCAGGCGCATGCGCAGGCTCTGGCCGACATAGACGATGTCGGCGTGAAACAGCACCGTGGCGCCGCCGCCGATCGCCACACCCTGCGCCGCCGCCACCAGCGGCTTGTCGAATTCCACGACGGCGCGCGCGGCGGACTCGAACGGGATGCTCCTGCCCCGAGCCCACATCGCCAAAACTCGACAGGTCAACGCCGGAGCAGAAATGCTCGCCGGCGCCACACAACAGCACGCACACCACGTCATCATCGGCAGCGGCGGCCCGGAACGTGTCGCGCAGGTCCACCCACATCTGGGTGTTGATGGCGTTTTTCTTGGCGGGGCGATTCAGGGTCACCACCAGCACACCGTCCTGGTTGTCGGTGAGTATCAGATCGGTCATGGCGATACCTGCTGTGTGCTAGGAGTGAAAGGTCACCGCATCGGTGCCCATGGCGCGGTCTGTCCAGCAGGTATTAGCGGGCGCATCCCAGTCCGGATAACCGAACGACAGGCCGAACAGCAGTTTATTGCTGGCGTCCAGACCGAGCTGCTCGCGCACGTAGTCCGCCTGGAAACTGAGCGCGGTCTGCGGGCAACTGCCCAGGCCGTGCGCGGTCAGCGCCAGCATCAGCGTCTGCGCGTACATGCCCAGGTCCGCCGCTTCGCGCAGGCCGAAGGGCTCGGGCAGGAACAGGAAGGCCACATGCGGCGCATCGAAGAACGTGAAGTTGCGCATGAACTGCACATTGCGCGCGACCTTGTCCTCGCGCGGAATGCCCACGGCGTCGTACAGGGCCTGCGCCGCGCCGTACTGGCGCTCCTTGTACACACCGTGATAGGTACCCGCATAGGGGAAATCCATGGTGAACTTCCCTGACATAAAACGCTCTGGCATTTCCGCGCGCAGGGCTTCCAGCTTGTCGCCGGACACCACGTGCGTGATCCACGGCTGGCTGTTGCAGTTACTGGGCGCGCGCTGCGCCACGGCAAAAACTGTCGCCAGCGTGGCGGCGTCAACCGGTTGCGGCAGGAAGGCGCGCAGGGAGCGGCGCGCAGCGACAATCTCTTCAAAAATGGCGGCTCGGTCGGTCATGGATAATCTCCTACTTGCCGGTGAAATTGGCCTTGCGTTTTTCCTTGAAGGCTTTCATGCCCTCGCGCGCATCCGCTGATGGCAAACACCGGACTGGCCAGTTCATCCGAGCGCAGCATGGCATCCGCTTCCTTCACGTCGCCCTGGATCTCGCGCAGCGACCGGGTGATCGCGCGCAGCGCCAGCGGACCCGTTTCGCAGATCTGCGCGGCGATCTTCTTCGCCTCCGTGAGCGCCTGGCCCTTCGGCACCAGGCGATTGACCAGGCCCCAGTCCAGCGCTTCGCGCGCGGTGACGTGGCGACCCAGCAGCAGGATCTCCGCCGCCAGGCAGTAGGGAATCTGCCGCGGCAGGCGGATACTGGAGCCCGCCATCGGGTACAGGCCGCGGGCGACTTCAGTGACGCCGAAGGTGGCGTCCTCAGCGGCGACACGGATGTCGGTGCCCGCCAGGATCTCGGTACCGCCGGCCAGCGCGTAGCCTTCCACCGCGAGGATCAACGGCTTGTTGGGCCGGTTGTCGCGCAGCAGGGCCTGCCAGTGCATATTCGGCACCTTGCCCATCAGCTCCATAAACTCCTCGGTGGAGCGATGCGCACCGTCGGCGCCGGCCTTGAGGTCCATGCCCGCGCAGAAGGTGTCGCCGTTGGCGGTGAGGATGGCGCACATCAGCGCAGTCGTCCTCGTCCAGCAGGCGCCACGCCTTGTACAGGCCCAGCAGCATCTCGGGGCTGAAGGCGTTCTTGGCCTCGGGGCGATTGAGGGTGACGATCAACACGGCGCCCTCCTGCTCCACGATGCAGTTCTTGGTGCTGATACTCAGTTCGGCCATGGTTTCTACCTTCTGATTCTGATGATTGCGTTCGTTAAGTGTTCGATTGCCACGTTATGGTCACCGTGGCACCGGGGCTGGTTAGGTAAGGTCCCCCGCTCCTCGAAAGGCTGAGATACTCGTCACGGGAGACCTCACCCATACCAGCCCCTCATCTATCGACAGTCGAGCATCGTCCGCATATGCCTCTATTCGAATGGCACACACTCGCAGCCTGGAGGCCCGGTGGGTGTACTCCCCACAGGGTGAGTATCTTAGCCTTTCGAACCCGGTGGGGAGTACACCCACCGGGCCGTTGCCATGCTGAGTAGCGCTCGAAGATCAGGCGACCTTGTGCTTGCCCGCCAGCGCGATCTCCAGCGCCTTGGGATACGCCGGCTTGCCGCTGGGCGCGCGCGGCACCTCGTCCACCACGTGCAATTCGCGCGGCACCTTGTAGCCGGCAATGTGTTTGCGCGCGTGCTCCTGCACCTCCTTCAGGGTCAACGGGCGTTGCCGCGCGGCGCCACCACCGCCGTGACGCGGCTGCCGAAGCGCTCATCCGGTGTCGCCACCACGAGGCAGTCGAAAATAGCGGGGTTCGCCTTCAGCGCCTGCTCCACTTCCTCCGGGAAAATCTTCTCGCCGCCGGAGTTGATGCAGTTGGAGCCGCGACCGTACACCGTGATGCTGTCGTCGTCTTCGCGGCGCGCTTCATCGCCGAGCAGCAGCCACGGCTTGCCGTCGACCGTGACAATGGTTTTGGCGGTCTTGACCGGGTCGTTGTAGTAGCCGACCGGAATGTGCCCGCTGCGCGCGAAGATACCCATCTCGCCGCGCTCCACGTGGCGGTGCGGTTCGCCCTCGACATCGCTGATCACCGACATGAACTCGCTCTTGACCACGTTGCCGAGGCCCTGGCCTTTCTTGCCGCCGCCGTCGAAGCCCATGTTGCCGCTCTCGGAGGAGCCGAAGGAGTTGGAGATGAACACGTTGGGGAAACTCTGGCGGAACGCCTCCTGCTTGCTTTCCGAGAACACCGCGCCGCCGGAGCCGATATTGAATACGGCACTCAGGTCCCAGCGCCCGGCGTTGGCCGCCAGCGCATCCAGCAGCGGTACCGCCATCGCGTCGCCGACGATGGAAATGGAATTGACCTTCTCCCTGCGCCACGATATCCCAGACCTCCTCGCCCACCAGTGACGGCCCGGATTCAGTACCACGGAGTTGCCCGCCAGCAGCTGGATACAGGCATACCACCAGCAGGCGCCGTGCATCAGCGGCGCCAGCGCCATGCCGACAATCGGGAAGTCGGCCACGCGGCCGGCGATCTGCTCGGGCTCGGTGATCGCGCCGTCGGGGTGGAACCAGCCGCCGCCGCCCATGGCGGCAAAGAACACCGCCTTGTGCGGCCACATCACGCCCTTGGGCATGCCGGTGGTGCCGCCGGTGTAGAGAATGAACAGGTCGTCGTCGGCGCGCTCGGCAAAATCGCGCTTGTCGCTCTGCCCGACCATGGACGCCTCGTACTCCACCGCGCCGATCAACGCCGGGTCGCAGCCGGAGTCATCCTTCACATAGATAAACGTTTTCAGGTCAGGCACGGACTGTCGCACATGGGCGATGTGCGGTATGAATTCCTGGTTGTGGATGCAGGCGACCATGTGCGCATTCTCGAAGATGTAGAGCAGCTCTTCCTCGACATAGCGGTAATTGACGTTGATGGGCACCGCGCGAATCTTGAAGCAGGCGAGCATGCCCTCGAGGTACTCGTTGCAGTTGTACAGGTACAGGCCGACATGGTCGCCGGCCTTCACGCCCTGCGCGGCGAGATAGTGGGCCAGCTTGTTGGCGCGCTGCTCCAGCTCGGCATAGGTGGCGCGCTGCTCGCCGCACACCAGCGCGCTGCGCGTGGGCACCTTGTCGGCCACCATCTCGTAGAGGTCGGCGATATTGAAATGTTTGGCCATGCTCGTCTCTGCTCCCTAGTTTTCTATGCACGAGTGCTGTAAGTCGTGCGGTGAAAAAGCTCTGATCGCTTACGACTTCTGCGAACCCGACCACCCACATGGCAAAAAATTGCGCGCCGCCGCCGTAGGCATGGCCCAGCGCCAGCTTCGCGCCCGGCACCTGGTGCGCACCGGCGTCGCCGCGCACCTGGCGCGCCGCCTCGGCAAAACGGATCATGCCGGACGCGCCGATGGGGTTGGACGACAGTACGCCGCCGGAACAGTTCCAGGGAATATCGCCGCCTTCATCCAGCGAGGTGGCGCCTGCCATGGTCAGCTTCCAGCCCTCCCCTACCGGCGCGAAGCCGAGGTTCTCCAGCCACATCGGCTCGTACCAGCTGAACGGCACGTACACCTCTGCGCAGTCCAGGTCCTTGCGCGGATTGGTGATGCCGGCCTGCTTGTACACATCCGCCGCGCAGTCGCGACCGGCCTGCGGATTGACCTCATCACGGCCGGCGAAAATGGTCGGCTCCGAACGCATCGCGCCGCCGCGAATCCAGGCCGGTGGTTTCGGTGACTTTGTTGGCCAGTTCCTCGTTGGCGATCACCATGGCGCAGGCACCGTCCGACGAGGGGCAGGACTCCAGGAAACGGATCGGGTCCCACAACATGAACGAGTCCTCCACTTCCTTCATCGTGATGTCCGGTTTCTGCAAATGCGCCAGCGGGTTGCGCGCGCCGTGCAGGCGGTCCTTCACCGCCACCTTGATGCCCACATTATACGGCGCCCCGGAGCGGCGCATGTACTCGCGGATGATGGGCGCGAAGTAGCCGCCGGCACCGGCGTTGAGGTGGGTGGAAAACGGCTGCGGATTGGACAGTGCCCACATCGCGTTGGACTCTGATTGCTTCTCAAAGGACACCGTCAGCACGCGCTTGAACGTGCCGCTCTGCACATGGGACGCCGCCACCAGCGCGGTGGAACCGCCCACGGAACCGGCGGTGTGCACGCGCAGCATGGGTTTGCCGTTACAGCCCAGGGCATCGGTCAGGTACGCTTCCGGCATGATCACGCCCTCGAACATGTCGGGGGCCTTGCCGATGATCACGGCTTCGATGTCGTCCCAGGTCAGGTCCGCATCCTGCAGCGCATTCACCGCCGCCTCGCGCACCAGGCCTGCTATCGAAACATCCAACCGCTTGGTGGTGTATTTGGTCTGGCCGATGCCGACCACCGCTGCCAAATTCGCCATTACGCTTTCTCCAGGACAGTTACCAGGTTGTGCTGCAGGCAGGGGCCTGAGGTCGCGTGGGCGATACCCCGCGTGGCCTCGCCGCTCACAATGCGGTTGAATACTTCACCGATACGGGACAGGCCCGAGGCCATCATCAGGTTACCGGCCAGCACGCCACCGCTGGGGTTGATGCTGGTCTCCTTACCCAGGCCCAGGGCGCGGGTGAGGATGATTTCCTGGTGACTGAACGGTGCGTACAGCTCCGCCACATCCACCTTGCCGTTTTTCATACCCGCGCGCTCCGCCGCCTTGCGCGTGGACACGGAGTCGGTAAGGTCGCGCATGCCCAGGTTGTGGGTTTCGATGCAGTGGTCGATGCCGCTGATGATCGCGTAGGGCACGCCCCACTCTTTCGCCTGCTCTACCGTGGCGATGATCACCGCGCTGGCGCCGTCGGACACCGGGCAGCAGTCGCCCTTGCGCAGCGGCGACACATAGGTCGGCTCGGCCAGCACATCGTCGGCAGACACATTCCCGGACAGCTGGGCGTGCGGGTTGCTCATGGCATTGCGCCGCGAGCGGGACACCACCTCGGCCATGTCGCGCTCGGTAATCAGGCCCGCATCCAGCATCAGCCGCGCCTGCAGCGCCGCGAGGGAAATACTGTCGACCCACAGGGGCGCGAGGTAATACGGGATCGAGCTGCTGTGACAGCACGATGGGCAGTTCGCCCGGCGAGGACTTGCCGAAACCGTAGATCAGCGCCGAATCGGCGTGGCCCATACGTATCTTCAGGATGGACTCATACAATGCCCAGGCCGCGTCCATCTCCACATGGGATTCCTTGATCGGCGGCACCGCGCCGAGGGCGTCGACACCCGCCACGAAGGCAAAGGCCGCGCCCTGCAGGTAGTCGCAACTGCCGGAGCACACGAAATCCACGTCCTGCGCGTTGTTGAGGCCGACCTGCTTGAAGGTGCGCGCCAGCACCGGCATGATCAGTTCCACCTCGTTGACGGCACCCGCGTCAGAGACGCAGTCAGACTGCTGGTAAGCTACTATTGCAATTTGTTTCATTGGCTAGCCCTCCCAGCCGGTGACGGGTAATTTGCCGATTTTTTCCACCGGCACATCCGGTTCGTCGATAGGCTTGAAATAGCGGATGTTGTCCATGGCGTAATCCCATTCCGCTTTGGGTTTCCACACGGCCTGCACGCGCTGGCCGATATGAATGTCCTCGTTCACGCACTCACTCAGCAGGTGGATAAACGAGACGTTGGCGCCGTCCGGCACCAGATTGGCAATGATGTAGGGCGGCTGGATCGGGTTGTTGGGGATGGGTATGGACACGATCGTGAAGGACTGCACGGTGGCCTTGTCCGACAGCACCACCTCCTCCTCGGTGGCTACACCACAGGCGGCGCAGGAGCCGCGCGGCGGCACGTACACCCCGGCACACTTCGGACAGCGCTGGCCGGTCAGCACACCCTTCTTGACCTGGGTGAGGAAACGCGAGGGCGCCGCCCCGGCGGTGAAATTGTATTTGAGGTAGACCGGCGCCTTGATGCCGGTGATCACTTCCTGTTCATCGCTCATAACCTGTCCTCTCCTATACCAGTTTGAAGCAGCGGATATCGGTGATGAAGCCGATGGTTTCATCCGCCCACACCGCCGCACGCGCGCGCCGGTGGCGATATCACTTTCAGCGGCCGCGGCCACGCAGTGGACCATGGGCACATCCGCGCCATCGAGTTTGATCATCGCCCAGGCAAAAGGCACCTGCATGGGGTGCGCCTCGCGCGGCTCCTTGACCCAGGCGAAACTCACGATCTCGCCCTGTTGCCCCACCTCGACGAACTCACTGCAGTTCGGCTCGGCGGTCACGGGGTCATACTCCATGGGCGGCACCACCACCCGGCCATCGCTGGCCTTGATGCCGACGATGCTGCGGTTTTTCAGCCCGGTCAGGAACCGACCGACCACCGGACCGGTGGAGCGGGTATAGGTATAGCCAAGCTCAAAGGCCTGGTTGAGGATTTCCGGTTGCGACACAGTCACAGCCCTCCTTGGTGGGGTGGGAATTCTGGGCTGCCAGTATCAGTGAGCCTGTGCGCCGTCACTCAATGACGCAAAGGATCACGTGAACATGACATTTCAGATCAGCCGGGCGGCTTTCCCGGCAAAAGGTTACTTTACTTGTACCAGCGGCGCCAGAATGCCGCTGCGCGCCTTCCCGTTGCCGAAAAATCGCCCATAATAGCCGGCAGTAAACAGCCACCTGCACCCATGAACCAGGAGTAAACCTATGTCAGTCTCTGCTGTTGGATACTTGAGAATCGCATCAACCGATACCGCCGCGTGGATGGAGTTCGGCACCGGTGTGCTGGGCCTGATGGACGCGCAGCGCGCCGATGCCGCCGGGGCGCGCTTCCTGCGCATGGATGACCACCCGTTCCGCTTCATGATCGAGCCGGGCGCCGCTGACAAACTGATCGCCGTGGGCCTGGAATTTCCCGATGCAGCGTCATGGCAGGCGGCGCTTGATGCACTCGCCGCCGCCGGCCACGCCGTAACGGCGGGCTCCGCCGCAGAAGCGCAGCGCCGCTGCGTCTCGGCCTTCGCCACGGTGCAGGACCCCGCGGGCAACACGCTGGAACTGTACTGGGGACGCAAGCTGGATTACGTGCCGCTGGTCTCCCCCACCGGCGTCAGCGCCTTTGTCACCACCTACCAGCAGACCGGCGACATGGGCTTCGGCCACTGCGTGCTGCCCACGCCGGAGCTGGACGCGGCCACCGCGTTCTACACACGGTTTTTCGGCATGGGCCTCACCGACACCCTGTACCCGCCGGGCATGGAAGGCCTGAAGATCAACTTCATGCACGCCAACAACCCGCGCCAGCACTCCGTGGCCCTGTTCAACGGCCCCCATCCGCTGGGCGTCGTGCATATCATGGTTGAGGTGCAGACGCTGGACGAGGTGGGCAAGGCGATGAAACGCGCGCAGGCAGGCCGGCGCGCACTTCCTCGCCACCCTGGGCCGCCATGTGAATGACAATATGTGCTCCATCTACATTCTGGCGCCCGGCGGCATCGCCGTGGAGTACGGCTACGATGGCGTGCTGATCGACTGGGAAAACTATGTGCCCACGGTCAGTGTCGAGGGCGACCTGTGGGGCCACGAGTACCATTTTCCCGGGGTGAATGACTAGGTTTCAGTGCAACGACGTATTATCAAGCGGCTATTGGCTGGGTTTCTGTGTCTTGGTACTTGCTTGACGGCCCGGTCGGTAATGCCCCCCACTGCTCAAACGGCTGAGATATTCGCTGTGGGGGGCATTACCGACCTGACCTCTCATCGAGCGATGTACGAGCCAGCGATCTGAGGCAGGTAGGGTGGGTGTAGGCCTCGCGGCGAATATCTCAGCCTTCTGAGCAAGCGAGGCCTACACCCACCGTGCCTGCCGGTTGCACAGAACCAGTTTCGCGGCGAATATCCAGCCCTCTGAGCAAGCGAGGCCTACACCCACCGTACCTGCCGGGTGAGCCAGCTAGAGAGCGGAGCGGATCGCCTCTACTGAGCCGAGGGTGACCATCGCCGCATGCAGTCGCTCCAGTGAAGCCTTCACATAACTGACCGGCTGCCAGGCATCGCCCATCGCCAGCGTCACGGTCGCCCCCACCCACACGTAGGCCGCATGCCACTGGTATTGCTGCCACAGCTCCTGGCAGGTGGCGCGGGCGCGCCGAGCGCCAGCAGTTGGTCGCGGTAGTAGGCCAGCAGGTCCCGGCCCGCAATCGCGCTGGTCCTGCGGCGTCAGCGTACCGGCCAGGAAATACCCCACATCACGCAGGGCCGGGCCGCGCGCCACCATCGCCCAGTCGAGAAAGCCCGGCTGGTCCGCGTCATAGAACAGGTTGGCATCGTGCACGTCGCCGTGGATGAGGGTCGGCGTTCCGCGCAGCCACAGCTGGTGAATATCATTGGCGCGCGACAGGTATAGCTCGCCCATCTCCCTGAATACCGGGGGCATGGTCGCAGCGTGCGTCTCCAGCGCAATGGCAATGAGTTGCAACGCGATGTCGTGCTGCAGCGGCGGCTGCACCCAGGCGAGGTCGGACGCAAAGCGCGGCGAGTCCCAGTAAGCGGCATGCAGGCGGGCGAACGCGGCCAGCACCTGGCGGATGTAATCCAGCGAGTAGCGCGTGCTGGCATTGTTGAAGGTGCAGCCGCTGTCCACCAGGTGTTCCAGCAGCATGATGTACGCCTCTCCCGCATCGTCGCTCGCGGCAAAATAGCAGCGCGGCACGCGCACCGGCAGCTCGGCGGACAAGCTCTCGTAGAAACGGGCCTCGCGCCGCCCCATGCCGCTGGAGGTCACAAAGGCCCGCTGCATTTCATCCGTAGGCGGCAGCTTCACGAACAGGCGACGCGGCAGGTCCACCGCTGCCGCATACTCAAGTTCCAGCACGGCGCGCCCGGTGGTGCCGGAGTTGGCATCGACCACGGTAAAACCACTCACCGGCGCGTCCAGTACATGGGCCAGCCAATCGCTGGACAGGCTGTTCAAATCTTTCGGTATCTGCAACATCGGCACCCCCGGCACAAGCACTGAGCGAAAAGCATAACATCATACTGCAGAATAACCTCCACTGAAGGCGATGTCCCGGCAGGACGCTCAATGCAGCTTGCGCGAGGCTCACATTGTGCAATACATTGGTGAACGGCAGACTCTTCCCTCAAGCTTCAAAATGTCACGAAAAGGCGACAGCAAGGCGCAAACCATGGGCAAGAAGCGGGACAAAAAATCAGATGGCGCAGGCGGCAAAGCTGGCTCCAGCAACTACGATGAGGAGTTGGAGCGACTGCAGGTTGAACTGGCACACCTGCAAGCATGGGTGGTGAAGACCGGCGCGCGCATCGTGGTGGTGTTCGAAGGGCGCGACGCAGCGGGCAAGGGCGGGATGATCAAGCGGATCACCGAGCGCGTCAGCCCCAGGGTGTTTCGCATCGTGGCGCTGCCCGCCCCGACCGACCGCCAGAAGACGCAGCTCTACATGCAGCGTTATATCGAGCATATGCCCGCCGCCGGCGAGGTGGTGATTTTCGATCGCAGCTGGTACAACCGCCCCGGTGTTGAGCGAGTGATGGGCTTCTGCAGCGAGGAGGAAGCCAAGCGCTACCTGAAGCTGACACCGGGCTTCGAAGCGTACCTGATCGACTCCGGCATCCTGCTCATCAAGTATTTCCTGACCGTCAGCATGGAAGAGCAGGAGAAGCGTTTCCAGCAGCGCATCCACGACCCGCTGAAACAGTGGAAGCTCAGCCCCATGGACATCGCCTCCTACCGGCGCTGGTGGGACTACTCGGTGGCCTATGACGAGATGATCCACATGACTGACACGCCGCAATCGCCGTGGTGGATCGTACCCTCCGACGACAAGAAGCGCGCGCGCATCAACTGCATCTCGCACCTCCTGAGCCTCATTCCCTACAAGAAAGTCCCGTTCGAAAAACCCGTTCTCGGCAAGCGCGACAAGCGACCCAGGAGCTACGCGCCAGACCCGAGTGCGCGCAACGTGGTGCCGGACGTCTCGTAATTGGATATGCAGGGTTGAAAGTTCCGAGGTCCGAACGCAGACCCGCGCGCATGTCAGTTCTCTACCATAAGGAGCCACTGCCATGGATGCACCTACTGATCCCAAGCCGCTCAACGAAGCCGTGGCGTGGCATGCACTGGCTGTCGACGAGATCATCAAGCGACTCGACGCCCGCCCCGACCAGGGGCTCGATTCCGCAGAAGCGGCGAGACGCCTGCAGCAGCATGGGCCGAACAAGTTGCCACTGGGCAAGCAGCAAAGCGCGTTAATGCGCTTTATCCAGCAATTCAACAACGTACTGGTGTACGTGCTGATTGGTGCCGGCATACTCAAGTTCGCGCTCGGCCTGTGGCTGGATGCGACGATCATTCTCGGCGTGGTGTTTCTCAATTCGCTGCTCGGGTTCATTCAGGAGGGTAAGGCGGCCGAGGCGCTGGAGTCGATCAGCAGGATGCTGTCGGCCGAAGCGCGCACCCTGCGCGACGGCGCGCCGCGCATGATCGCGGCCGACACGCTGGTGCCGGGCGATATCGTCCTGCTCGAGTCGGGCGACAAGGTGCCGGCCGACCTGCGCCTGGTCGAGGTCAAGAACCTGCGTACCGAAGAGGCTGCCCTGACCGGCGAATCGGTGCCCGCCGACAAGAGCGCCACTGCCGTGGCGGCCAACGCCACGGTCGGCGACCGGGAGAGCATGGTCTTCTCCGGCACGATGGTGGTTTCGGGCCGTGCCACCGGTGTGGTGGTGGCCACTGGCAGCCACACCGAACTGGGCCGTATCAACGAGTTGCTGGCCGGCGTGAATGCGCTGGAGACACCGCTGCTGCGCCAGATCAAGAGTTTCGGCTACAAGATCTCAGGCGTTATAGCAGTCATCGGCGCGCTGGTGTTCGCCTTCGCGCGCTGGGGCCGGGGCATGGAGTTCGTCGACGTATTCCAGGCCGTGATCGGCATCGCGGTGTCGGTCATTCCCGAAGGGCTCCCGGCCATCATCACCATCACACTGGCCATCGGCGTGCAGCGCATGGCCCAGCGCAACGCGATCATTCGCCGCCTGCCGGCCGTGGAAACGCTGGGTTCGGTGTCGCGCATCTGCTCGGACAAGACCGGCACCTTGACGCTGATGGAGATGATGGTGGTCTCCGCTGTCACCAGCGACGCCAGCTACAAGGTCAGCGGCAATGGCTATGCGCCTGAAGGAGAGGTCACCAGGGACGGTCAGCCAGCGGGCGCGGACCCGGTGCTGCAATTGATCGGCCGCGTCTCGATGCTGTGCAATGACGCCGAGATCCACCAGGCAAGAAGGCGCGTGGAAGGTCGAGGGCGACCCCACCGAGGGCGCGCTCTACCCGTTCGCCAACAAGCTCGGCATGGTGCGCGCCACCGAGCAGGCCGCCTACCAGCGCATCGACTCGATTCCGTTCGAGTCCGAGCATCGCTTCATGGCCACGCTCAACGAGGACGCTGGCGGCAAACAAATGCTCCTGGTCAAGGGCGCGCCGGAGGTGATCCTCGCGCATTGCAGCCACCAGCAGTTGCACAACGGCGAGATCGCACCGATCGACCGCGCGTACTTCGACGCGGCAGTCGGACACACTGGCCGGACAGGGCGAGCGGGTGCTGGGTATTGCCTGGATCGAGAACCCGACCGGACTGAACATCGGCAGCCTCACGGCGGCCGACCTGCCGCGCAATCTCGTGCTGCTGGGCCTGATCGGCCTGCTCGATCCGCCGCGCAAGGAAGCGATCGCGGCGGTCAAGGAATGCCACGACGGCGGCATCCGCGTGACGATGATCACCGGCGACCACAAGATCACCGCGGCGGCCATCGCGAAAATGCTCGGTATCGGCGACGGCAAGACCGCGATGGAGGGCGTGGAGGTCGAGAAGCTCGACCCGGCCGAACTGCGCGAGCGCGTCAAGACGGTTGATGTGTTCGCCCGGTCCAGCCCCGAGCACAAGCTGCGACTGGTGGAGGCGATCCAGGCCAACGGCCAGATCGTCGCCATGACCGGCGACGGCGTCAACGACGCCCCGGCACTGAAGAAAGCCGACATCGGCGTGGCGATGGGCATCAAGGGCACCGAGGTCACCAAGGAGGCCGCCGAAATGGTGCTGGCCGACGACAACTTCGCGTCGATCAGCGCCGCCGTCAAGGAAGGGCGCACGGTGTACAACAACATCGAAAAGGCGATCCTGTTCCTCCTGCCGACCAACGTGGCGCAGGGCCTGGTGATCATGGTCGCGATCTTCATCGGCTTCACGATGCCGATCACGACACCGCAGATCCTGTGGGTCAATATGATCACCTCGGTGGCACTGGGCCTGGTGTGCGCCTTCGAGCCGCACGAGACGGATGTGATGAAGCGCATGCCGCGTGCGGTAGACCGCCCCCTGCTCACCGGTTTTGGCGTGTGGCGGGTGGTCTTCGTCGGCCTGGCGCTGCTGGCCTACACGCTGTGGGCGTTCTTCTGGATGAAGGGGCAGGATGCCTCCGATGCGCTGGCGCGCACGGTCGCGGTCAACGCCATCACCATCGGCCAGTGCTTCTATCTGCTCAACAGCCGCTACCTGATCGACAGCTCGGTGTCGATCAGGGCCCACCTGGAAAACAAATACCTGCCGCTGGGCATCGGCTGCGGTGGTGGTACTGCAACTGATGTTCACCTACCTGGCACCGTTCCAGCTCATTTTCGACACCGAGCCGGTGCCGCTCTACGTGTGGCCCTGGTTGCTGTGCGGTGGGCTGTTATTCTTTTTCGTGGTCGAGGCCGAGAAGCTGGTGATTCGCCTGAAACGCAGATCGTCAGCATCCACGCGCGGCGGCGAGTAGCGGTGCCCTATGATTGCGCTCGTGCGGATGGGTATCGATCTGATGGACTACGCATCCCTGTCACTTGCTCCCATGCTGATCGGACTGGCCGGCGGGCTGGCGCTGTTCCTGCACGGCATGACGATGATGTCGAATGCGCTGCGGGCCATGGCTGGCTCGCAGCTGAAGACCATCATGGCCAGGCTCGCCCGCAATCGCGTCAGCGCGTTGCTGACCGGCGCGGCAGTCACGGCGATCGTGCAGTCCTCGTCGGTGACCTCGGTGATCGCGATCGGCTTCGTGTCGGCCGGCATTCTCAACCTGGGGCAGGCGCTCGCCGTCATCATGGGGGCCTCGGTCGGCTCTACTGTTACCGCGCAGATCATCGCGTTCGACGTCAGCAACCTGGCGTTCGCGCTCGTTGCGAGCGGATTCGGACTGTCGCTGTGGAAGGCCAGGCGGGTCACGAGCCTCGCCGGCACGGTGATCCTGGGCCTCGGGGTCGTGTTCATCGGACTGTCGATGATGTCGGACTTCATGGCCCCGCTGCGCACCTATCAGCCATTCCTGGACCTGATCGCGTCAATGACCAATCCCCTGCTCGGCATCCTCATCGGGGCGATCTTCACCGCAGTCGTGCAGTCATCATCGGCGACACTCGGCGTCATCATCGCGCTCGCCACGCAGGGACTGATTCCGCTGGAGGCCGGCATCGCGCTGGTGTTCGGCGCCAATATCGGCACCACCATCACCGGATTGCTGGCAACCATCGGGCAGCCGCGCACGGCATTGCAGGCGGCCCTCGGCCTCGTCGGCTTCAAGGTGCTGCTGGTGCTGTTCTGGCTGCCGCTGATGGGGCCGCTGGAAGCGATGACGCGCGCCGTCTCTCCCAGTGTGGAAGGTCTGGCGCTGGCCGAACAACTGGCCTACGAGGTGCCGCGCCAGGTCGCCAACGTGCACCTGATCGTGAACCTGAGTACCGTGCTGCTCCTGCTGCCGTTCATCAACCTGCTGGCCGCGCTCATCGTGCGCGTGACCGGCCAGCCGGCCGCGCCGGCGGAGGATGACCTGGCGCCGGCACTGAACACCGTGCTCTTCGAGATGCCGCCGATGGCCGTCGATGCCGTGCGCCGGGAGGTGCTGCACCTGGGAGAACGGGTCGCCGACCAGCTCGACGCGGCGCTGCCAGCCATTCTCGATGACAAGGACGCCGCTATCGACGCCCTGCACGAAAGCGAACACCTGATCAACCAGCACTATGCCGCGATCGTGGGATTCGTCGAGAAATTGCTGCAACCGGAGTTGCCGCGCGACATCTGCCAGACGGCCATCGATCTGGTCGAAGCGGCCGACTATCTCGAGTCGATTGGCGATCTGGTCGACAAGGAAATGATCCCGCTGTACCGACGCCACGTCGAACGCGGCACCGAGACCAGCCCGCAGGCGCGCGAACAATTGCGCGCGCTCGCCACAGCCGTCAGCCAGGAGCTGCGCCGGGCGCTGCGCGCAGTGGCCGATTCAGACCAGGCGCTGGCCCGCGCCGTGCTGGACACCAAGGGGCAGGTGCGCAGTCTCGAGCGGGCCGCCGTCGAATTCCAGCTCGAGCTCCAAACATCCGACAGCCCGCAGCGTCTGCTGCCGACCGCACTGGAGCGTGAACTGACCGAGTCACTGCGACGCGCCTACAGCCTGGTTAGACGGTTTGCGCGGGTAGGCACAGGTCTGCTGCGCACCGATACGGAGTAGAGATAAACACTGGCGGCATCCTCAACCCCGCCATGGGGACTGTTCAGGGATTGGGCAAATCGCCATAATGCAGCGAACCCAAATAAAAACACTGAGGATCGTCATGTCACATAAATTCCTGCTGGCCTGCCTGCTCGCCACCCTCGTCAGTGCCTGTAATAACTCCGATAACGGGCTGGATATCGCACTCCAAATACTCCGCAGAGATTCGCCGCACCGACTACGGCATTCCCCACATCAAGGCCGATGACTGGGCCGGCCTCGGTTACGGCTTCGGCTACGCCTACGCGCAGGACAACTTCTGCGTCACCATGCGTGAAGTGGTGTTTGCCACAGGACGCTCCGCCGAATTGATGGGCGAGGATAAGGGTAGCGTCGACTCCGATCTCCTGTTCCGCTTTCTCTATGGCGACAAGGCCAGTTTCAAGAAGAAGTTTGTCGATGTGCTACCCAAGGACACGCTGGATCTGGCCGAGGGTTTTACCCGCGGGATGAACCGCTACCTGGCAGAGACCGGTGTCGACAACCTGCCCGAGGGCCAGTGGGGCTGTCGCAATGCCCCCTGGGTATACGCCTTCGACAGCGTGGACTACCTCATGTTTCTGGGCTCCATCGCCCTGCAGGGCAGCTCTAACCAGGGTATCCTGCGCCAGGGTCTGCTGTCCGTCACAGGGCCTTCCCTGCCGGCCCTGGCAAAAGCGCCGTCACCGAGTGAGCTGGCCGCTGCCGCCGTCACCCTGAACGAAACAACCGCCGCGCTGCGCAATCCCGACCTGGGCAGTAACGGCCTGGCGCTGGGGCGCGATGCGACCAAGAACGGTCACGGCATGCTGCTGGGCAACCCGCACCAGCCCTGGTTCGGTAACGGCGCATGGTACCAGGCCCAGCTCACCATACCGGGCGTCTACGACGTGGCCGGCGCTGCACTGCACGGCTTACCCTTCATCGCCATCGGCTTCACCAAGGATGTCGCCTGGACCCACACCGTGTCCTATGCCAATCGCTTCAGCCTGTACGAGCTGAAACTCAACCCGGACAATCCCTTGCAGTATGACTACGACGGGCAGTGGCGCGATATAGGGCAGCAGCGCGTGGAGGTACTGGCGAAACAGCCGGATGGCTCGCTGGCCACACGCAGCTACACCTTCTACACCTCACACTACGGACCGATCATCAACCTCAAGGACGTGAGCGAGGCGCTCGGCGGCTGGCCCATGTTCAACGGCTCGGTGCTCGCCTTCCGCGACGCCAACCTGAACACGGGGCTGCGCGGCACCGGACAGTGGACAAAAAAGGCGCAGGCCACCAATATTCAGGAGTATACCGAGGCGCTGAATGCTATTGGCAATCCGCTATTTCACGACCTCGCGGCGGATCGCGACGGCAATGCCTTCTACGGCGAAGTCTCGGCGATTCCCTTTCTCACCCAGCAGCAGCTCGACACGTGTATCGAGAAGCCCATTGGTACCCTGTTGGCCAAAGCCACTACCGGCGTACTGGTATCCCTGAACGGCGCCGATCCCGCCTGCGAGTGGGGCACGGACCCTGACGCGCCCGCCGGCAGCAACCTGTACAGCAGCGCCAAACTGCCGCAGATCCGCACCACCGACTATGTGGGCAACAGCAACAACAGCTACTGGCTGAGCGACGCCAACCATCCGCTGGAAGGTTTTCCCAGGATCATGGGGCCGCTGGGCTATGAAGGCTTGCAACAGTTTCCGCGCACCCGGCTCGGGCACCTGATGGTCGCCGAGCGCAAAAATGCCACCGACGGCCTGGACCCGCAGCCGCTGTTTGACCTGCCATCACTGGAGGGCATGATGTACAGCAATCGCGTGTACGCCGCCGAACTGGTGCTGGACGATATTCTGGAGATTTGTGCGACCGAGGCGGCCAGCGCCGTGTTGCCCGCGTGTTCCGCGCTGGCCGCATGGGACAGGAAAGTCAACCTGGACAGTCGCGGGGCGCAGGTGTTTACCGAATTCTGGCAGGTCATCCGCGACGAATTGAACAATCCATTCCAGGACGTGGTGGAGAGCGACGAGTTCTGGAAAGTGGATTTCGACCCGACAGGATCCGCTCAATACGCCGGCCGGTATTGATACCAGCCTGGACAGCAACCACCAGCGCGTCATCGCCGCGCTGGCAACAGCGAGCGAGCGACTGGCGGCTGCCGGCGTGGCGCTGGATGCGCCCTGGGGAGAGGTGCAGGTGCTGCAACGCAACGAGGAGAGCGTGCCCATCCACGGCGGTCCGGGCACGGCAGGTGTTTACGGAGCTATCAGTGTGGGACTGTCCGCAGGGCGGCTATATCAACCCGGGCAGTGGCAACTCCTACATCCAGGCCGTCACCTGGGACGACAGTCAGTGCCCGATCGCGGACGTGATACTGGTACCCTCGCAGTCCACCGATCCGGCATCACCCCACTATGCGGACCAGACCAAACTCTATTCCAACAAGGAGTGGATCCGTTTTCCCTTCTGCGAGGAGCAGATCAGCGCCCGCCAGGTGGGAGCAACACTGGTACTGCAGGAATAGCCGAGCGCGCACGCACGGCCCGCTGCGGGTCGTGCTGCCTCAGCGCACTTCGACCGTCACCGGAATCCAGCGATTGAGGATGTAACGCAGGGTGCCATTGCCCTTCATGGTGCGCAGGGCCGCATTGAGTGATTCGGCCAGGCGCTGGTCATCCTTGCGCACCGCCCAGGCCACCTGCTCGTGCGTGAGTGGCGCGTACAGGCTGATCAGGTCGCTATTTTGCCCCGTAGTCGCGAGCTGCCAACTGGTAGGCGCATCATGCACATACAGGTCGATCTCATTGTTGCGCAGACCGGCGAAGGCGGCCGTTGAATCGTTGAAAAACTTGACCTGTGCATCTTTCAGTTCGTTCGCCGCAAATTCCGCGCCGGTGGTACCGGGTTCGACACCGACACGCACACCCGGCCGATAGATGGACCACGATTGGGAAAACTTCGCCACTTTCTCCGTGGTCATAATGGCCATCTGCCCCATCTCCATATAGGGATCCGTAAAGATCACCTGCGCGCTGCGCTCCGGCGTGACACTCATCGCCGACATGATCACGTCGATTTCACCGGCCTGCAGGGCGGGAATCAGTTTGGCAAAGGGCATGTCCACCAGGGTGAATTCCTGGCCCATGATTCCGCCCACTGCCTTGGCGTTATCGGCTTCCAGGCCGACAATGCGCCCTTCCTGTTTATAAATCATTGGCGGATAATCGGCGGAGACACCGACCCTGAGACCGCCTGCCATGGCGCTGACGGAGCTGAGGGTGCACACAAGCAGAAGCAGAACGTACGGAACATGGGTTTCCCTCATCGGTCGCCCGACTGGATTATCGATAGCGGGCCACAATGTAGCATTGCCCCGTACTGCTAGGGAAGTCATCACGGAAGCAGTGAGTATGCAGCTGAATTTTACGGGTAAAACCGCGCTGGTCACCGGTTCGGACCGCAATACCGGCGCCGTCATTGCGCGTCGGCTTGCGCACAGCGGCGCTGCGGTCATCCTGCACAGCAACCACAGCGATGGCAGCGCCGCCACCGCCGCCGCAACACTGCCAAACAGCTTCGCCGTGGAGGGTGATATCGCCACCGAAACGGGGTGTCAAGCGGTGCTCGCGCAGTTGCAGGCCCAGGCATTAACGGTCGACATTCTGGTCAACAATTATGGCACCGCGTCATTCGCGAAATGGGATTCAGCCGGCACGGATGATTGGCTGGATATGTACCAGAAAAACGTGCTGTCGGTGGTGCGACTGGTGCAGGGCATCGTGCCGCAAATGAAGCGGGCAAAATGGGGGCGGATCGTCAACCTCGGGACCATCGGTTCACATCGCCCCGGCCGGATCATGCCCCACTACTATGCGGCCAAGGGTGCGCTGGCCAACCTGGGTGTCAGTCTCGCCCAGGAACTGGCGGGCACCGGCATCACCGTCAATACGGTGTCGCCCGGCCTGATACACACGCCGGAACTGGAGGCCGGCTACCGCGCCAGGGCACGCAAAAAAGGCTGGGGCGATGACTGGCAGGATATTGTGCGGCATATTGTTGCGGAAGATTTCCCCAATCCCTGCGGCCGCCTGGCCACACGCGAGGAAGTCGCCGACCTGGTCGCTTTTCTGTGCACTGACAACGCGGGATTTATCAACGGCCAGAACATCCGCGTCGACGGCGGCGCTATCGCCTACGTTTGAACGCTGTGCCAGTGCGCTGCGCCTGGTTGCGGCTCTTGCGCCGTGCCGTTGCTTTGGCTTTGGTCTTCGGCTTTGCTTTCGACTTCGCTGTCGGCTTTCGTTTTCGGCTTGCGCTTGCGCCCCGCGTGTTGCTTTGCGTGTTGCCTTGCGTTTGGCACCGCTGATTGATAAGCCGGCCGCATCTTCCAGCTCACACAGCGACTGCTCCATGTAATCAATCAGGCGCTGCACCTGGGGCATGGTGCGCCGACACGCGATAATGCCGAAATCCACATTCTGGTCATACGTCACCAGTGTGATATTCAGCGCCACGCCCTCGGTCACAATGGACGCCGGATAGATGCCGTTCAATCGCGCGCCGTTCCAGTACATCGGCTGGCGCGGACCGGGCACATTGGAGATGACCGTGCTATAGGGTGGAAAACGGCTGGTGAGCCCCAGCGGCATCAGGAGCAGGCCGGGCAATTGCACCAGTTGCATCAGCAGTTGCGCCTCCTGTGTCGATAGTCCGTGGTACATCTCCTTGCCCGCGCGCGTTGACGCCTGGATCGCGGCAAAGCGTTTTGCGGGATCTTTCACGTTGGTGGCAAGATCCGCACTGATGGCTCCCACGGCGTTGGATGAATCGACGTCACCCGCCGCGCGCAGCGATACCGGCACCATCGCCTTGAGCGACTGCTCGGGAAGTTCACTGTGCTGCTGCAGGTAGAGCCGCAAAGCACCGGCACACATCGCCAGCACCGCGTCGTTGAACGTCCCGTCCAGCGCTTTGCCCACCGCACGAATGCGCTCCAGAGGCCAGGACTGGGCGACAAAGCGCCGCGCGCCGTCTACCGGCGTGTTGATCGCACTGCGCGGCACATTCAGCCAGGGCATCATCAGCGCACCGCCTTTGCCGCGCCAGGCATCGACGCCACGCTTCAGGGCAGTGTACATCTGTACGCTACTGTCAAAACTCGCCTTGAGCCGATCGGCCACATTGCGCAGGTCCTGGTCAGAGACAGTATCGCCATGCTGCTGCTTCATCGCTGTCCGGTAGCGCTCGCCCGACTTGAGCGATAGCGGTGAACCGTCAATGCGGGTGTGTGCATTGGTGGAGTACATGCTTTGCACCAGGTGCATCGAGCGCACGCCGTCGATCGCGGCGTGATGGAACTTGGAATACACTGCGCACTGGCGATCCTGCAAACCTTCTATCAGGTGCATCTCCCACAGCGGCCGGTTGCGGTCCAGCAGCGTGCCGTGCAGGCGCGAGACCAGCGCAAACAACTCGCGATAACGACCCGGTTTCGGCAGTGCCGAGTGCCGGATATGGTAATCCACATCGATGGCGCTATCACGCTCCCAGTACATGGGGCCGGCGACGCCCAGGGGTCCCATCTTGAGATGATCGCCAAATGGCGGCTGGAACTCATCGGCAGAGCGCAGGTTCTCGGCTATGCCGTGCAAAAACTCCTGTTCATCCACGCCCCGTGGCAGAGTGAACAGATTCACGCCGCCCACATGCATGGGGGTCTTGCGGTTCTCAGCCAGGAGAAAAACGCTGTCCAGAAAACTCAGTTTTTTCATCACCATGTCGAAACGGGCCTCAATCTGATGCGGGTCTGTGAGCGCATCTCACGGCGCACCCTCAGTGTAGCAGAATCAGGTAGTTGCATTGGCCGTACTTGACGATATCGGGTGTGTTTGCCATGCTTCTGGCGGCCCCGCAAGCGCGCCAATCATCCACCCAGCAAAGGATATAAAACTATGAAAACACTAATTAGAGCCAGCCTGATCTTCCTCCTGTTCACCCTGACCAGCCAGATGGTGCGGGCCGATGAATACGATGACGCCATCCAGAGCTTCAAAAATGCCGGGGAGAGCGGCGCGTATTTCGAGAAAAGTATTGGCTACGCGGTATTCCCCACCATCGGCAAGGGCGGTATCGGCATTGGCGGCGCCCACGGCAAAGGGAAAGTCTATAAAAATGGCGTAGCTATCGGCACCACCGACATGACCCAACTGACCGTTGGCTTCCAGCTGGGCGCCGAGGCCTTCAGCCAGATTATCTTCTTTGAAAACGAGGCCGCGCTGGACAATTTCACCGCCGGTAATTTCGAATTCAGCGCCGATGCCAGCGCCGTGGCCATCACTGCAGGCGTTTCAGCCAGCGCCAATACTGGCGGCGGCGCTTCAACCGGGCTTAGTGGCGGCAAGGACAATGCAACCACCAGCTCGCTGGGCTATCGCAAGGGCATGGCGATCTTTCACCGTGGCCAAGGGTGGCCTGATGTACCAGGCGACACTCGGCGGACAGAAATACAGCTACAAGCCGCTGTAGTCCGCAACTGAGTTTGGCAGAAGGCCGCGGCCGGGAGGTCGCGGCTTTTTTGTGTCCGCCACCAGGGGACTCCCGGGTACTACCAGGTTTCCTTATAGGGACGAATAACGACATCAAACGTCCAGGCGGACCGGGGCTGGTGGGCGATGTGAAAGCACTCGCTGGCGATATCCGCCGGACTGGCGAAAAAATCATCCGGGTGATCGGGCAGCGCTTTACGCGTCCACGGCACATCGATCGCCGCGTCTATCGCCACGTACGCCACATGCACACCCTGCGGGCCCAGCAGGCGGGCCGCCGATTCCAGCAATATGCGCTGCGCCGCCTTGGTCGGCGCGAAACTGGCGAAGTTGGTGCGCCCGCGATAGGCCGCCGTATTCCCCGTGGCCAGGATGGCGCCGACACCCGCCGCGACCATGCCCGGCGCAAAGGCCTGGACCAGGTGCAGCAGGGCCATGGTGTTGATCTGGAAATTGCGCTGCAAAAGCTCCGGCGCAAGGGCCAGCACATCGCCGGCACCGCCACCCACCGCATTGTGGATGACCACACGCGGGGCGCCGATCGCAATAATTCTTTCCAACGTGGACTGCAACGCAGCCGGGTCGGCAACATCGCAAACAAGGGGAATGCTTCCCGGTACTTCTTCCGCCAGTGCCTGCAATCGCTGCTCGTTGCGCGCGATCATAACCACGCGGTAGCGCTCGGCAAACTTGCGCACCAGCGCGGTGCCGGTACCCGGCCCCACGCCGGTGATGACACAGATCTCATTGCTCATAGCCGTTCCACCGTGCCCTTGTCACCGTCCAGCCGTATGTGATCCCCGCTCTGGAAAAAACGCGTGCCGTCGCGGGTATTGACCACACAGGGCAGTCCGTATTCGCGGGCAATGACGGCGCCGTGGGAAACGGCGCTGCCCAGGTCTGTCACCAGCCCACCGATCAGGCTGAAATAGGGCGTCCAGCCGATATCGGTGATCGGCGTCACCAGGATTTCTCCCGGCTGCAGTAGCGCCGCTTCCGCCAGCGTATGGGCTACCCGCGCGATACCCTGCACCACCCCGCGCGAGGCCGGGCGACCGTGCAACACGCCATCAGTGAAGACAACGGTGCGCGCCTCCAGCGGTTGCGGTATGCCCACGGAAATCTCCGGGAACTCAAACTGTTGCTGGTAGGCCAGCGCCGCCCTGCGCGCCATGGCGCGCTCTACCGCAGCGGCATCGGGGCTGGCGACAAAAGCCGGCAACTCGGCCGTGCTGAAAAAATTCACCAGGTCCGCATCGGGCAGAGCGCCCTCCTCCTGCAGCAATGTACCGAGGTGACGAAAGCCGCGTTTGAAACGGTGCGCGGCATCCACCAGCTGCGATTTCGTGTGTTCGCGGCGGCGGATGGCGTTGTGCGCCCTGGGCAAAATCCAGCGCAGCCCGCGACTGAGGCTGGACCAGTCGATGTCCTGTGTATGCAGCGGCCGGTGCCCGCCGGTCACCAGGCGCGCGTGCACCGCCGCCTGCATACTCTGGATCAGCGGCGCGGGATCATC
This sequence comes from uncultured Gammaproteobacteria bacterium, assembly GCA_963762235.1. Taxonomy (GTDB): domain Bacteria; phylum Pseudomonadota; class Gammaproteobacteria; order Pseudomonadales; family Halieaceae; genus Marimicrobium. The sequence goes on from CAVXKH010000017.1 coordinate 66,539, forward strand.
ACTCCACGCCGGGTCGCGCATGCACAGCTCGCGGTAGCCGCGGTGCCCATGGTCCGACAGGAAGGCGGCGAATGCCGGCGCCAGTTCGGGACAGTTACTGAGCCAGGCCAGGGCATCTGCCACCGCTGCCTGCTGGAACGCCTGCTGCGCATCCGGATGCGCGACCACCTGATCGATCAGGCGGTCCAGTTCTTCCAGCATCACGGCGCTCTCCACCCCGGTGGCGCCGGCCAGCAGGCGCACCGCCTCGCCCTGCTCCTCGCTGGTACTGTCATTGGCGCGACCGGACACCATGTTCTCCACGATGGAACACAGAAAACCCGACAGCGCGGACGACTGGATATGCACCGCCATGGCGTGGTCAAAGAACGCGGATTTCTGCTCCAGTTGCGCCCACATGGCAGCACTGTCCGGCTTGTGCTCAATGACAAAAGCGTCCAGCTCGCGACCGAAACGCGCCACCACCGCAGGCGCGCGCAGGCAGTAGCGCAGCAGTTTCACCGTGTTAGCCACGCGCCGCAACAGGGGCTGCGGCGGGAACGCCTTGAGCTCCGGCACAATGCGCCCGCACAGGGATTGCGCGGTCTGCTCCACGGTGGAGCCGAGCACGGCAGATGACATCACCACGTTGCCGGTCAGGTTGAGAAACAAATGGCCGTAGGCCCAGGCCGTGATCTGCCAGTCCTGCTGGATGCCCGGCCTGGCGCCCACCGCGACCTGCATATGCTGCAGGCCGTAATCGATGCCCCAGCCGGTAAAGGAACCGGTCAGCGTGCACACCGCGCCCGGCATCATTTCACTGACGTTGCTGATGGTCAGCACATCGTGCGGGCGCGGCAGGACTGTATCGAATTCGTTGAGATCGGCCGGCAGTGTGGTGATGGGCCGCGCCTGCAACCAGTACAAAGTGCCGTCCTGGTCGATGGCCCACTCCAGGTCCAGCGGGTGGCCCTCATGGCTCGCCGCGGCACGGGCCTGCGTGGCGATCGCCATAATCTCCGTGTCGCTGAGCAGCGCATCCGTGCCCGTCAACTGCCGCCGCACGATAGCGCCGCTGCTGTGCACACCGTAGTGATCGGGCGTGGCCTCGCCGCTGACCAGCGCCTCCCCCAGTCCGGCAACCGCATCGATCACCAGCAGGTCGCGCCTGGCGCTCACCGGGTCAGCGGTAAACACCACGCCGGCCGCCCGGGCATCCACCATGGCCTGTACGACGATATTCATCGTGACAGGGTCGCCGCCGGACTGCTCCTGCTGATAGCTGCGGGCGCGTTCATTCGCGGCAGACGCCACGCAGCGCGCGATGGCGTCACGCAATTGCTCGGGACCCTGCACATTGAGCACGGTGTCGTACTGGCCGGCGAAGGATGCGTCGCCGCCATCCTCGCCGAGGGCCGAGGAGCGCACCGCGACCGCCGCTTTGCCCAGCGCGCGATAGCGCTCGTCCAGTGCGGCGGGAAAATCGTCAGCGCTGGCGTTGCGCAGCACGAAGGCAGGCGGCACCGGCAGACCCATGGCCACCAGCCGCGCCAGGCCATAGGCCTTGCCACCGGCACTGGCGTCGGTAATCTCCGCCAGTGTACAGATCTCACCGCTCACAATACGTACGCTCCCGCAGCGCCAGGTATACAGTGAAGTTCAGGGGTCGAGCAGCTCAGCCGAGACCCATGGATGCGGCTTCCGCCGCCAGCACCTGGCTCACCGCCGGATGCGCTTTGACGCGCGCGATAAAATCGACAAAGGCCGGCCAGCGCGCGGGTCGACCTCATAGCCGGCATAGGCCGCGTTGACAAAGGGGCTCATCAGGCTCATATCGGCCATCATGAATTCGCCGAAAATAAAGCCCTGTGCCGGCACCTGCGACTCCAGGTAGTCGAGCATCGGCGGCAGTTGCTTGTTGATGATCTTCGCGACCAGCTCCTCATCCGGCTCCTGCTTGAGCACCATGGGGCGCATGAAGCGCTGGAAAAAGATTCCCGCCGCGAGTTCCGCCACGCGCGTACCGCCCAGCTCTTCTAGCCAGCGCGCCCTGGCCTTGTCCGCACTGCTTTTCGGGTACAGCGGCGGCTGCGGGTGGGTGTCCTCCAGGTACTCGCAGATAACCGTTGAATCGCAGATGGTCAGATCGCCATCCTGCAGGGTCGGTATCTTGCCCAGCGGATTGATCTTCCGGTACTCGGCATCCCTGGTAAATGGCAGTTGCTGAATCTGCTCGTAGGGCAGTTTCTTTATCGCCAGCGCGACCAGCACCTTGCGTACAAAGGGCGATCCGGACGCGCCGTGTACAACCATCACAGGTCACCCCCGGCATGCAAAGAGTCCATCCACTGCGCCACCGCCTGCCCAATTTCCACCGGTGAATCCTCCTGGATGAAATGTGTGCCCTTGACGGTCACCTCGCGCTGGTTGGGCCAGCTGCGGCAATACTCCCGCTGCCTGCCCGACCAGAATGGAACCGGGCTCGGCGTTGATGAACAGCTTGGGCAGCGCGGTGGCACCCTTCAGCCACTCCCCGTACCCGGCCACCAGTGCCACCATCTCCGGCGGTTCGCCGGCAATCGGGATCTGGCGCGGCCAGTTCAGCGTCGGCTGGCGGTCATCCGGCGTGGCGAACGCCGCGCGGTAGTGCTGCATTTCCTCTTCACCCAGGCCGCGCATCACGGAGCTGGGCAGCACCGCTTCGACAAACATATTGCGCTGCAGCACCAGGTCTTCGCCCTTGGCCGAGCGGAACCCCTGGAAGATGCCGCGCGCGCTCTCCGGCCAGTCATCCCAGCTGGCGAGCGGACAGACTATCCCTTCCATGTAGGCAATACCGCGCACGGCGTCCGGGTGCTGCTGCGCCCAATAAAAGCCCAGCGCGCTGCCCCAGTCATGGATCACCAGGGTGACATTGCGGTCGGCGCCTATGGCTTGCAATAGTCCGTCAAGATACTGGTAGGCGACCTTGAACGAATAGCGTCCCGGTCCCTCACTGGCCGGCAGTTTTTCCGAATCACCCTGGCCAATCAGGTCCGGCGCGATAACGCGGCCCTTGCCCTGCAGCTGCGGAATCACATTGCGCCACAGATAGGACGAGGTGGGGTTGCCGTGTAGCAGGACAATCGGGTCGCCCTCCCCCGCCTCGACATACGCGATACGCTTACCCAGTACCTCCTGGTATTTTTTGTCGTAAGGCATGCTGGCAGAAATCATGATTGTTCCTCAACAGATTGACAGGGTGGCGGTGTGCCACCGCTATAGACATTATCGCTATTTAAATTCGAGTACCTTGTCCCTGAGGGGCCGCAGGTGCAACAGCAGAAAATCCAGGATGTAGTTCTGGTACAGGCGCCAGGGCAGGCTGGTGCCCTGTTTGGGAAACTGCCCAACGGAGCGCAGCACATAACCCGAGCTAAAATTGAGCATGGGCTCCTCCTCGACGGACCCTTCCTGCAGTCGCGGGATCGCCATCCGCGTACCTGTCCGGCGCATGTGGTTCAACAGGCGGCAGACATAGTCACCGGTGAGGTCGCTCTTCAACGTCCAGGAAGAATTGGTATAACCGAACACCTGCGCCAGGTTGGGCACATTGCCAAACATCATGCCGCGATACACGAAGAGTCTGGACGGGTCTATGGCCCTGCCGTCTACCGTCAGCTGTGCGCCACCCATGAACTTCAGGTTCAGCCCGGTAGCCAGCACGATGATGTCCGCCTGCAGTGCCCGCCCGGATTTAAGCTGTATGCCGCTTTCGGTAAAGCGCTCGATATGATCGGTGACCACTTCCGCGCGTTTCTCGCGGATGGCGGCAAACATATCACCCTCCGGCACCGCGCACAGGCGCTGATCCCAGGGGTTGTAGGACGGCGTGAAGTGGGTTTTGACATCGTAATCATCACCCAGCTCCTGGCGCACCTGGTCCAGCAGGTATTTCTTCACCAGCTTTGGACGCCAGCGCGAGAGATTGAAAATATAGATCTGGAACAGCACGCGCTTCCACCGCGTAAGACGGTACACCCATGAACCCGGCAGAAACCGCTGCAAATGGGCTGCCGTCGGGTCCTCCTCCGGCACGGAGGCGATATAGGTCGGTGAGCGCTGCAACATGATCGTCTGGGCTGCATCCCTGGCCAACTCGGGCACCAGCGTGACCGCGGTGGCGCCACTGCCGATCACCACCACTTTCTTGCCGCGGTAGTCCAGGTCCTCGGGCCAGTGCTGGGCGTGAATCAGGCGGCCCTTGAAATCCGCGCTGCCGGGAAATTCCGGTGTATGCCCGTGCTCGTAGTCGTAGTAGCCACTGCACATCAGCAGGAACAGGCAGCGCAGTTCAACCTGTTCGCCAGTATCGGTGCGCTGTGCCACCACGGTCCACGTAGCGGACTGCGAGGACCAGCTGGCGCTCACCACCTTATGCTGGTAGCGGATGTGCCGATCGACACCGGTTTCCGCCGCGGCCTCCTGCAGATACTTGAGGATGGAGGGACCATCCGCCAGTGACTTGCGCTGCAGCCAGGGTTTGAACGAGTAGCCCAGTGTGTACATGTCACTGTCGGAGCGGATGCCGGGATAGCGGAACAAATCCCAGGTGCCACCGAGCACCTCCCGCGATTCCAGCAGGGCGAAAGCTGCGCTCCGGACACTCGCGTTGCAGGTGGCGGGCACTGCCGATACCGGACAGGCCGGCGCCCACGATCAGTACATCCACATAGTCCTTGCCAATCGGGGAGGTCATGACGGTTGCAGTGCCAAAGGTGCGTTGGGTTTTTTCATGGTGGTCGCTCTATGTCTATCCTGGCAATGCTCCGAATAACAACCACAGGGCATCGGGTAACATGTTATGGTATTTGGCGTAGCATTTATAGCCTCGGGTGGGAGTCCTGCATGCCGCACAGAGCGCATCTTTTTTCCTTGCGTATCGGCCACGCCCTGCGTGATGCGTGCTTTGGGGACGAGCCTTACAGTCTGGCCCGGTTGCAGCAGGATGTGCTGGCGGGAATAACCGTCGGAATTATCGCTATCCCGCTGGCCATGGCATTGGCGATCGCCAGCGGGGTAGCACCACAGTATGGTTTATATACCGCGATCATTGGCGGCTTTGTCATTGCGCTTACCGGCGGCAGTCGCTATAGCGTTTCTGGTCCAACTGCCGCGTTTGTCGTCCTGCTCTATCCGATTGCCCAGCTCTACGGACTCGCCGGTCTGGTTCTGGCCACGATCATGGCGGGCCTGATGCTGGTTGCCATGGCCTACGCCCGCCTCGGCCGCTTCATCGAATATATTCCTGAATCGGTAACACTCGGATTCACCGGTGGCATAGGAATTGTCCTTGCAACCCTGCAATTGAAAGATTTTTTCGGCCTGCCAGTTAAGGACATGCCGGAACACTATGTCGATAAAGTCTGGTTGCTGGTCGGTTCGCTCAGCCAATTTGACGGCACCAGCCTCTTTGTTGCCCTGGTAACCCTGGGCATCATGTTGTACTGGCCTAAACTCAAAACGGCTATCCCACAACATTTACCCGCCGTGATATTGGCAAGCCTGATGGGCATCCTCCTTGCGCAGGCCGGTTACGCGGTGGACACCATCGGCTCGCGTTTCAGCTACCTCATGCCGGATGGCGCACAGGGCATGGGTATCCCGCCGTACCTGCCCCACTTCGCCTGGCCATGGCAGCAACCTGGCCCGGGTGGAATGCCGCTTGCGTTCAGCTGGGGTCTGGTGGTTAATCTGCTCCCTTCGGCATTTGGTATCGCGATTCTGGGCGCCATAGAATCGCTGTTGTGTGCCGTGGTGCTGGATGGCATGACCGGGAAGCGTCATAGCGCCAACAGTGAGCTGCTCGGACAGGGCCTTGGCAATATCATCGCGCCGTTCTTTGGTGGCATCACGGCCACCGCTGCGATCGCCCGTTCAACTGCAAATCTGCGCGCAGGCGCACAGTCGCCCGTAGCAGCGATGATCCATGCGCTGGTGATTTTACTGGCACTGGTTTTGCTGGCGCCGCTTTTGGCCTATCTGCCCATGCCCGCCATGGCGGCCCTATTGATTGTGGTCGCGTGGAATATGAGCGAGGCACCCAAATCCGCGCATCTGGTCAGGCATGCCCCAGTCCGCGATATTGCTGTTTTCGCAACCTGTCTGATGCTAACGGTTTTCTTCGATATGGTGATCGCAATAACGGCGGGCGTGTTATTGGCTTGCATACTTGTTTGTCAATGAAATGGCCACTATGACAAAAATCACTGACATCACCCAGCACAAAAAGCTGATTGATGTACCGATTCCGCAGCGCTGGGCAGTCCTTAAAATCAACGGCCCCCTGTTTTTTGCAGCGGCTGACCGTGTGTTCGGCGAAATTTCCGCCAGCATGACAAAACTTGATGGCGTCATACTCTACATGGATGGAGTAACACTACTGGATGCAGGTGGTGTTGCTGCAATGAATAAACTGGTCGCTTATTGTGCCAAAGAGGGCAAAAAAATCGTTATCTGCGATCTGCAGTTCCAACCGCTAAAAACGCTTGCTCGGGCAAACATCAAACCGGTTGCCGGAGTGACGACTTTTGCTCAACACTGGATGAAGCACTGGCTCAACTCGCTTGAGCCAGAGTATCTGCCATGGTGTCGCAGCAGTGCTGAATTGATGCGAACGCCAGCCTGGTTTAGCCCGTCTCGTAACTGACCATGACAATCAATCCAGGGTGCAGTAGCCCCAACCCGGGCTGACCTGCGATAATCCCACACCGGCTATTATGCAAACACGTCTTTGACCGCCAGAACAACCAGCGTAATCCTGAATAATGAGAATCTACCATGAGCGATGACATCAATGTGTCCTATTCTTTCCAGCTCGGCGGAAATACCTGGCCAGACAACTCCAGCGCCCGCAACGGCGGTAGACAGGCGCACATTCGCCTATGCGGATTGCGAACAGGTAATCATCAATGACAGCACAGGTGATGATAATCAGTCGACGCAGCCGCAAAAAAATGTTGGTTACGCGCGATGTTAGCAACGCCCTGACCCATTGCTCCAACTTCGAGACCCTGGCCGACCATACCGCCAAACTGTGCGCTACGATTCCGCTGCTGCGCGATCAACAGACAGACGTTTTGCAGGTACTGGAGTCCGCCAGGGACGCGGGTATTCTGGCAGGCAGCACAGAAACTGCCGCCAGGCTGAATAGCGCGCCAACTGATACTCATGTACCTCCTACACGGGTATTCATTATTACCTGTGACCGGCCGGCGGCGATTGAACGCTTGCTCGATAGCATGCTCGCAGCATGCGACCTGACCCGCCACGACCAGCTTTTTCTAATCGACGATTCGCGCCACGCAAGCAACGCGCAACAGAATCGGCAGCTGGTCGCAAAGTTCAACCGTACCAGCACACGATCGATGCTGTATTTTGGCGCCGAGGCTGCCGCCAGCATGCTGTCCCAGCTGGTCGCGGGCCTGCCGGCACAGGAGCGCGGCCTGCGTTTCTTGCTCGATCGGGAGCGCTGGGCTGACCAACCGACCTATGGCTTGTCCCGCAATTTATGCCTGCTGTTGTCGGTAGGCTATCGCGCCCTGGTGTTGGATGACGATATTGTATGTCGGGCTGTGCGTTCACCCGTAAGCGATCCCGCTATAGCCTTCAGCCACGAAGAATCACGGGAAGCATGGTTTTATCCGGCAGAGTCCGAGTTGTTGCAGCACAGCAAAGGGTGCGATTTTGATCCACTGTCCCGGCACGCCGATGCTCTAGGCAAACCGCTCGCCGCAGTACTGGCTATGCTGCATGGCGGCCCGCTGGACCCTGCATCCCTGGACCATTGTAATGGTCATATGCTCGGGGTGCTCGAAGGCGGCTCTGCCGTGTTAGTAACGCAATGCGGCAGTGCGGGCAACCCGGGCACCGGCAATTCCAGATGGGTAGTAAATTTGGACCCGGAATCAATTACACGCCTGCTGTCGAGCAATGCTGACAAGCAGGTCCTGCCGGACAGTCAGGTGTGCTGGCTGGGCCACACGCGCACGACGGTCTCCCTGCGCGGCGTTATGTCGCAACTGACAGGTCTGGACAACAGCCAACTGCTACCGCCCTATGCACCTATCCTGCGCGGCGAGGACGATCTTTTTGCCAGCATGGCCGCGTACCTGCATCCCAATTCCGCCGTATTGAATTACAACTGGGCAGTACCGCATCTGCCTGTCGAAGACCGCTCGGCCGCCAAGACCCTGCAGCCCTTCACGGGAGGCCCTGGCCTCAGTACGCTGGCCGGCTACCTGCGAGGCAAGATCGATATACACAACTATGCCAGTGTCGAGTGCCGACTCACCGCACTGGCTGCCGACATTCCGCGCTTTGGGGGAATATCCGGGTAGATGCCCTGCTCGCAGCCTGCGAGCTCGAACGGGCAAATCAATTGTGCGAGCAGTGTTAAGCACACTGGAAATACGTCTGACTGAAGCCAAAAACGCGGGAGCACCCAGGTTGGCAGAACTTTATACATGCGTTATCTCGCTGAGGCGCAGGCCGCTTTGATGACTCCCGACACAGTGGAGAACGAACTGCCTGCCAGCTTGGATACAATCAGTACAGGACGCGGCAATCGCGTTTGCGGAAGCCCTCGAGGCGTGGCAAGGCATCCGCAGTCACAGTGCCAGCGTTATTGCACGCATGATTTCCACTGGCCAACTACTGCCCTGACTTTGCCGCTATTCGACAAATTGAACCTCGGCCTGAAGCCAGGTGCGGTCGATTAGGCTTCCTCGCCACCCAGAAAACCGAAGATATGCAGCAGGCTCGTAAACAGGTTGAAGATGGTCACGAACAGGGTAACCGTCGCGAGGATATAATTGGTTTCCCCGCCCCGCACAATGTTTTGCGTCTCAAACACAATCAGGCCGCTCATCAACAGTACAAACAGTCCCGATACTGCCAGCGCAAGCGCAGGTATGTTGAAGAAGAATGCGGCCAGGCCCAGTCCGAAGGCGGTAAGAATGCCGATCATGAGGAAGCTTCCCCAGTTGAGCGCATTCACGGCCGTTGGCGCTGCGCGCATACCAGGAGAGACCCAAGAAATGTCAGGCCAGTAACGCCCATCGTGGTAGCGACCAGCTGTGGGCCGTTTGCCTGCGCCATGTAGTGGCCTATGATCGGGCCGAGGGTGTAACCCATAAAGCCGGTAAGTCCGAACACTGACGCCAGTCCCCAGATACTATTCTGCAGGCGATAGGTGAGAAACAAAAATCCAAAGTAACCAGCCAGCGTCAGCACCAACCCCGGGGCGGGGAGTTGCAGTGCGGCGCTGGTTCCGGCAACAACAGCGGAAAAAATCAGGGTGAGAGACAGCAGCCGGTACGTATCGCGCAGTACCTTGTGACCCACATCAGGCATGGCCTGGACAGGTGAGGCGATCAGGACGTGGGCAACAGCTGACTGTTTGTCTATTGGGGTGTTCATATAACAGATACCTGGTGAGTGCCAGAGGACAGCCTAGCGGGCCAACAGCGTTTTGGTCTATTCGAAGATTTCTGGTGGAAACTTCGCTTTTATCGATGTATAACATTTCGTATCGAACCGACTTTTAGAGCCTCTGGCAAAAGCAGGCGCCCACAGCCCAATGCGACATCTCAATTACAACCATCTGCTCTACTTCTGGACAGTCGCCAGGGAGGGCAGCATTATCAAGGCGACGCAGGAGCTACACCTGACGCCGCAGACCATCAGCGGGCAGTTGAAACTGCTTGAAGATGCTATCGGCGAGCCCCTGTTCAGCCGGGTGGGGCGCGGGCTCACACTGACTGAAACCGGGCATATGGTCTATCAGTACGCCGACGAAATATTTACGCTGGGGGCAGAGCTTGCTGCCAGGGCAACAACCGGACGGATCATCGCCCCTGCGGTGCTCGCGGTTGGCGTGGTCAACTCCATCCCCAAGCTGATCACCTCAAGAATACTGCAACCTGCATTTGACCCCGAGTTCCCGATCAGGCTGGTATGCAGGGAAGGTGGACTGGAAACGCTGTTGGGCGAGCTTGCCGTGCACCAGCTGGACCTGGTTTTAGCAGACCGGCCAATACCCTCGGGGCTTGCTGTAAAAGCCTTCAGCCACGCACTGGGAGCCAGTGCGATTGCGTTCTTCGCCAGAAAAGGCACCAGCCGGCACTATGAGAAAAATTTTCCGCAATCCCTGGATGATGCCCCGATATTACTGCCTACGATAGACAATCCCATCAGGCGTGCGCTGGATGACTGGTTTGAGCAAAACGGCCTGTCGCCCAATCTCGTCGCGGAGTTTGAGGACAGCGCGTTGATGAAGGCGTTTGGCGAGGCCGGCAATGGCATCTTTCCGGCACCGGTGGCGATCAGTGATGAAGTGGAGCGGATGTACCATGCACGACGTATCGGCCCGGCGCTTCCCGTGGCAGAGCACTATTTTGCGATCTCTCCGGAGCGCAAGCTGAAGCACCCTGCGGTATTAAAAATTATTGAAGAGGCGAGGAACCGGCTTCTGACGAACTGAAGCCCGGGGCGTGGCCAGGCAATCAGCTCAATGACGCAACCATTGCGCGTCGGACACCAGACAGATGCCCCCGGCCCGCACCAGCAGCGGGCGCACACCTTCCAGGAGAGAATCCACCATCGCCTCATTGTCGCAGGCAACCAGGACCAGGCAATTGCTGGATTCACCGGAGAGTTCATCAGCCCGGCGCATACCGCGATCGCCTGAACCGCGGACATCGGGAATCAGCGTGTAGCCGTCGAGGCCGAGTTGTTTGATCAGTGCGGTGAGCCTTGGCACCATCGATTTTTCGATAACAATCTCGATACGCTTGCAGGTTTTCATAGCAACCACCTGATTGCTGCATGATAGGCCGGTATGCCGATCAACAGGTTGAGGGGAAAGGTTATCGCCAGCGACATGGTCAGATAGGTGGCCGGGTTGGCCTCCGGCAGAGCCAGCCGCATGGCGGCCGGTACTGCAATATACGACGCGCTGGCTGCCAGCACCACTACCAGCAGGGCATTGCCCTCCGGCAGTCCAAGCAGCCGGGCGATGCCCAGGCCCAGGCTCGCATTCAGCACGGGCAATAGCAGTGCAGCGACCAGCATTACCCTGAATGTCTGACCACTCGGTCGACGCTCGCCCGACTGCTGGAAGTCCCGGAGCCGTTGTGCGGCGACGATACCCATATCCAGCAGGAACAGGCACAGCAGCCCCAAAAACAGGCCTTTTACCAGCGGTTCAACCTGCCGCATACCATCTGTCCCGGTAATCCAGCCAATCAGCATGCTGCCCAGGATAAGGAACACTGAGCCATTGGACACCGACTCTTTCAGCAACTGCGGCCACGAAAGAGAAACCGTTGTAGTGCTTTCGCGAGCGCCAAAGTGGTTGTACAGCGCAATCCCCACAAGAATGGCCGGTGACTCCATCAGAGCCATGGACGCTACCATATAGCCACTCCAGGCTACGCCCTGTACATCCAGATAGCTGGTGGCAGTCACAAAAGTGACTGCGCTCACGGAACCATAGGTTGCGGCGACAGCGGCCGCGTCGGCAATGGGCAGGCGCCGCCGCAGCAGGAAAAACGTGTACACGGGAACCACCGCGGACAGTACCATCGTCGCCAGCAGGGTCAGCAGTATAGCGGCGTCGATGGTGGATTCCGAAAGCGCGACGCCGCCCTTGAAGCCGATGGCGAAGAGCAGGTACAGCGAAAGAAACTTGGCTATCTGTGCGGGAATCTGCAGGTCGGAACGCACCGCCACAGCCGCCGCACCGAGAAAGAAAAACAGCAGCGGCGGCGTGCTGAGGCTGCTCATGAACACCGACATCAGTTAGCCTGCTCCGCGCGCAGCTTTGCCGACTTTTTCAGTACCTCGTCACGCAAGCCTGCCTTGTAGGCTCGCAGCCGCTCCCTGAGTTGCGCATCGCCGGTGGCGATAATCTGCGCCGCCAGGATCGCCGCATTAGCGGCATTATCGATTGCGACTGTTGCCACCGGCACACCGGCAGGCATCTGGACGATCGACAGCAACGCGTCCAGCCCCTGCATACGGGTGGCGCTGATCGGCACACCGATCACCGGCAGGATGCTGAGGGCTGCGGCCATGCCCGGCAGGTGAGCGGCGCCACCAGCACCGGCGATGATCACTTTGAGTCCACGCTCTTCTGCCGATGTGGCGTACTCGTGCAGCTTGTCGGGTGTACGGTGCGCACTGACAATGTCGAGCTCGCAGGCAACGCCCAACTGCTCAAGCGCCTTCTGCGCAGCCTGCATGACGGGCAGATCCGAGTCACTGCCCATGATTATACCTACCAAAGCCTTCATACAATGTACTCGCGTTATGTGCCGGTCACCTGCTCCAGCGCCCGTTGGGCAGAGAGCACCGCATCGGAAACCGCGGGCGCCACGGCGTTTACGTGGCCCATCTTCCTGCCGGCCTGTCCAGTTGCCTTGCCGTACCAGTAAACCGCTGCACCAAACTCAGGCAGTCTCTCGGTAACGGGATTATCGGGGCAACACCCTGCCATGGCCTGAGTGTAGAGGATATTACACATCGCGGCCGGACTTTCATGAATAATTGCAGCCAGCGGCAGTCCCATGACGGCCCGCACATGTTGCTCGAACTGCGACACATTACAGGCATCCTGGGTGAGGTGCCCTGAATTGTGCACGCGCGGTGATATCTCGTTGATGAACAACTCGCCGGCAGGGCTGACAAACATTTCAATTGCGAACACGCCTATACCTTGCAACAGCGTCACGGCCCGCTCCGCCAGAGCAGTGGCGGCGGCATTGAGTGCAGAGCTGATAGCAGCAGGCATGGATACCGTGCGGACCGCATTCAGTTGCGCGTCAAAATCCATACTTACCGGCGGGTAAGTTTGTATTTCACCCGACTGGCCGCGTACAGTGATGACGGCAATTTCCTTACAGTGCGGCAGAAATGGCTCCACTACGCTGGGTACATTCCAGAACTGCTCAGTAGATGCCACTGCCTTCAGTATCTGCACGCCGCGCCCGTCATAACCGCCACAGCGACGCTTTTGCACCAGTGCCTGCCCCAACTCCCCGGTGAGGGCGGTGAGCGACCGGGGGCGTCCTGCTATGACCCGAAAGGGCAGCGTAGGCAATCCCTGCTCACTCAGCCATTCCTTCTGCAGCGCCTTGTCCTTCAACAGGCACAGGGTGGCGACTCCCGGGCGGATCGCCAGCTGCTGGTGCTGGCTGCACTCCAGCAGGCGGGCCAACACATCATCGGCAATGGCCTCTTTGTCGAAGGTAATGACATCGCAACTGGCAATGAACGGGTCGAGTTCGGCGACAGCAGTCGTAGCCGTGGTGAAAAGCCTGTCTGCGCCCTGCGCGGCTGGCGCAGCGGCGCTGTCGGCGAGGACAGACACTTCAAATCCGAGACGCTGCGCGGCCTCACACAAATACAGTGCCAATTGTCCGCCGCCAATGATTCCCAGCACCTGGCTCATGCGGACCGATTCCGGCAGGGCACTTGCGGATGGTGTCCGGCACATGCAGGGGAGGGTTGCGAGAGCGCCATGCCGTTGTCCCGTATGATCAAGCGGAACAAGGATAGCGACGGATAAAAATACGACAATTCGGGATTTCGATGCCTACCGTCAGCTTTTCCCGATGTATGCCAGAGCCCGACTCAATACTGGACAATGGGGTCGCTGAACAGTGGCGGCGCAGGAAAAACCGTGCGCCGGGTTCAGGTGAGTTGGTCTACTGCCTGTCGCGCGAGGCAGTAGACCCGGTCTCTGGCAGGCGCTCCTTACTTGATCGGGCGGGCAGTGCCGACCAGAACCTCTACGCGACGGTTCAGTGCGCGTCCCTCGGCAGTTTCATTGCTGGCCACGGGCTGGCGCTTGCCCATGCCGCTGACATCAATAATGCTGCTGTTGACGCCTTCACTGACCAGAAACTGCTTGACCGCCATCGCGCGCCGCTCGGATAAACGCATGTTGTAGGCATCGCTGCCAATGCTGTCGGTGTGGCCGATCACATTGATGTCTTTCACTTTCAGACCCTGGCTCCTGATATTGGCGCCCAGCGCTCGCAGCTCCGCAATGCCCTGCGGTTTGAGAACGTATTTGTCGAAGTCAAACAGTGCCTCTGCGGAGACGGTATGCTTTTCGTACTGCAGGGGTTGATCAAGCGGTGTCAGCAGGGTATTGACGACATAGGCAGACATCGCTGCACCAGTGCCCAGGTCGGCGGCTTTCACAACGCTGTCGCAGCCGGCGGTATCGGTGAGGCCGGCGATATTGGCGTCGTCCTCACCGATCTTGATGATGTGCACGCAGACCTTACCCGGGTGCTGCGCTTTGAGTTCCGCAAGGGCGGACTCCACCGCAGCGGGATCGTGCCAGTTGTAGTTGAAGTCGCTGACAATGAACACTGCGATGGGGCCGGTCTCCTCCACCAGCATGTCTGTCGCTGACCCGACCGCCGCTGCATACGGCGTGGTGCTGGCGGCGCACCCTATGGAACCCAGTGCCTGTGCGAAACTCGCCGAGTTGTAGGGTGCCAGGCCGACTATGGTGTTGGCGACACCGTAGCCTGTGCAGAAACCGGTGGTACCCTTGCCAAACGTCACCATGCCCGCCTTGTAATCCAGTGGTGGGACGACGCTGTTGAAGCTGGCCACCACGTCCTGGGCGGTTTGAATGCGGGGCCGCCCCGTATCTTCAGTCTTCATGGAGCCGGAGGTATCCAGCAGTACGACGAAGTTATCAACCTTCCTGGTGTACGCGGCAGGATCAAGCGCATCGGCTTTGGTCGCTACTGGTGTGTAAGTGGGGGTGCTACTACAGGCCGCCAGTACCGCCAGCGGCACAGCCATCATGAAGCTTCGAAAGTGTTGCTTGATCATAGTGTTCTCCTGGAGTGAATCGTTTTTTCTAACTCGCCTCACACGTATCCGCGAACACTGGATCACCGAAAGTGAGTTGTTTGCAAAGATGATCTGGAGGCCGTTCGGGAATAAGAGTAACGCAACTTCGCAGGGTTGTCGCAAAAAAATCTCCGGCCGTAAATAAAATGCGGGAGCGTCACTGCCGCAGTTTATGCGCTCGTCTCGCGCTGCCGCCACACTTGCAGGCCCTGCGCATTGAGCTGCATGTCGAGGGCGAGAAAACGGCGCAAGTCTAGTTCAGCGCGTGACGCACCGAACTGGTGCGATAGTGTTGCCAGGTAATCGCCAAGGCGCTATTGCGACTACGCAGCATCGGCGACGTTGGGCACCGTGAATTAGCAGTGCGCATTAATATGGTGCGCCGGTCACCGCGCTTTGTTCGGCAGCGCCTGCGCACCGCAACGGGTCAGGCCGAAAGCCCGGTAAAGCGCGGGATTTTCTCCGGATTGAGGTACGGATCGATCAGGGTCGGGTCCTGCCGGTACTCGGGGCTTTCTCCGATCTCCCGTATAAGTTCCACGGGCAGTTTGGTACGCGTGAGCCGGTACAGCCGATGATAATAGTCATAGACTTCACGGGGCGGCTGTTCGTCGTTACTGGCGACGGCGATAGTATTCGGGTCGCGCTTCGACGCCTGGTTTTCCTCACTCATCACCGAGTAACTGTACGTTGGAAAACTGATCATCTCTCCGAACGCCAAACACTTGAGCTCCTTGGGAAACTCCATCAGGAATTCGAAAGTTTCCCTGAGATCCGCCTCTCTATCAAATTCACTGATCGTTATGAGGTCGAAAAATCCTGTCAGACCGGCCTCGACAATCTCCTTTCCCGCCTCAATAACGCGTGAGGTCTTGGTCGGCCGGTTGTAATAATCCCTGAGGATTCGCTCACTTCCGGATTGAACTCCCATGGTAATCGATATACAACCGGCATCCTTAAGCGATTTCAACAGCTCGAGGTTGTGCGTTGTCGGGTAGGTATAACACCAGAATGGCATGCCGATTTCTTTCTTATAGCGCGGTAGAAACTCTTTCAACCATTTGGGGTTAACGGTAAATACGTCGTCGTAAAACAGTATGGTTTCAATATCAAGATTTTCCTTGGCCCAGCGCAATTCCTCAAGAACCACATCAATATCGCGACGGCGCAGGGAATCCTTTTTGCCAAACAATTCCTGGTAACGGCTTTCAATGCAAAACGAGCAGGAGAATGGGCATCCCCGCTGCGTCATAATGGGGTATTCCTTACCGAGGTTGCGGGGAAATCTCCCGTGCCTGGGCTTATCGTCATTTATATGGACATAATTCCCGGGTCGCCAGTCAGGGATCGCGATATTGTTCAAGGGCAAATTGGGACGGTTCTTGTTTTTTATTATCGTGCCATCGGCGGATTTGGCCCACGTTCCCTCAATATCATCCCATGGCAGGCCGGCATCAATTCGATTGGCCACTTCGACGATAACTTCCTCGCCCTCATTTATGCACACAATATCCGCGTGGGGTATACAGAGCTCAGGCTCCAACGTAGGGGCAGCGCCTCCCCATATAACAGGCACATCAAAATGTTCCCTGATTTTTTGTGTAACCAGAGCGTTCTCTTTGATGATGCCGGAGTACAGGCTAAAACCAATCAGGTCTGGACCAAAATTGCGCAGCACGTTGATCAACATATCGAATTCGTGATCAGTAAAGGGCTTATAGCAGTTCCAGATCACCTGCCGACCATCGACCGAAAACAGCAGGCCAGAGAACTCCGCCACCTCATAATTCTTGGAGTCTTCAAGCGTGTGATCTTCGTAATCCTTGAAATAGATGATCTTTGACTGATGCCCGGCCCGGACCAGTTCGCCGGACAGTTGGGCGGGGGCGAGGTTGAGGCCTGTAAAAAGCTTGATAATTGCGACGCGAGCCATCTATCTACTCCGAGCAGTTGAGCGTGTAACTGCAAATTATGGATGCTTACCCCAAAGAGTATCAACGCAAAAAAAGTACGCCAATCAGTTTGGAGTGTATTAATACCTTATGGTTTTAGTCAAGTATAGGTGTTTTATTTGGCAAGATACACCCTATTTACGTGAGTTGGGAAGCCGGCACGGTGCTGAGCGGAACACTTTACGACGTGGGAAGTCACCGCTGTGCCCAATTATCTGACGTCTGCGATATCACTCGAATAGCGGCATTTCGCCACACCTGTAATCCCTGGGCGTTGAGTTGCATATCGAAGGCAAGGTAATCGCGCATTGCGCTTTCGTCACCCACCGCACCGAGGTTGCGCAACAACTCCAGCGAGTAATCGCTCAGGCGTTGTTGCAACCGGGCAGCATCCCGGGCCTCCGCCATCACGAATTCGCAGTACGCTTCAATCTGGCGCGCGAGCAATTGGGTTTTTTCAGGTGAGTATGCCAGCGCACCATAATGGGTCAGGTACATCCGTTGCGGCGCATAACTGCCTAACAGGTCCAGAGAGGCGAGATACGCCTCGGGATCGAACTGGCTGGGCGTGGTGGATGGCAGGACAAAATCACCGGCGGGAAAGCGACACCACGGATAGGACACACCGTACATATCCCCGCTGAACCAACCGCGGCTGGTTTCGTCCCAGACACAGAAGTGATGCTCGGCATGGCCGCGAGTGTGGCGGAATTCAAGTTGTCGACCCGCCAGCGAGACAGTCTCACCGTCCTGTATCTGCCGAATACGGCCGGGATCTATCGGCACAATAGTGCCGTACAGTTGCTGAAAAAGTTCCCTCCCATACACCTCAATGGCGCCCGCGACCAGACGCTCCGGATCGACCATGTGCCGCGCCCCGCGCGGATGAACCAGTAACTGCGCATTGGGAAACTCCGCCATCATGGCGCCCGCTCCCCCCGCGTGATCCAGGTGCACATGCGTGGGGATAACATAACGCACCTGCTCAGCGGCAATCCCGCGCTCCAGCAGCAGTCGCTGCAGTGCGGAAACGCTGTGGCAGGTGCCGGTCTCCAGCACGGCACACTCGCCGCCCTCCTCCATGAGGTAGAAACAGGCCATGCCGTGCTTTACGTAGGCGGCGTCGATGCGGGTGATACCAAACCCCAGCGCTGCATACGTTAAATCATCCATCGAAACATGCCCTGCCCTACGCAATTGCCACAGCGCCACCGTCCAGCACAATCGTGTGCCCGGTCAACCATGCGGACGCACGGGAGCACAGGTAAATGGCCGTGCCCGCCGCATCCTCGGCATTACCCAGGCGGCCGCAGGGAAAGGCCGCGCCCATTGCCGCTTCGTGTTCCAACAGGTGCGCGGTCATTTTGCTGGGAAAGAAGCCCGGCGCTATACCGTTGACGTTGATATTCTGCGGGGCGAGGTCCGCCCCGAGGTGGCGCGTCAGGTGGTGCACCGCGGCCTTGCTGGCGGAATATGCGTAGTTTTTCATGTGTGGATGGGTGATGCCGTTAATTGAACCAATATTGATAACCCTGGCCGGGTCCTCCTTCGTACCCGCCGCGCGCAGCGACGGCAGCAATTGCTGCGTTAGAAAAAACATGGCCTTGACGTTGAGGTCCATGGTTTTATCCCAGCCGCTCTCGGGAAACACGTCAATATCCGCACCCCAGGTGGCGCCCGCATTGTTGACCAGAATATGGACTTTGCCCTCGGCGGCCGCGACCGCCGCGGCAAAGGCGGTCACCCCCGCCACGGTCGAAAGGTCTGAAGGGATCGCAATACACTGCCCCAGCGCCGCAAGTTGCTGCTGCGTAGCATACAACTCCTCTTCCTTGCGCGCGGTGATATAGGTCTTCACGCCATTTTCAACGAAGCCGCGCGCAATCATGGCGCCGATGCCGCGTGAGCCGCCGGTGACCACCGCCACTTTGCCATTTACGTCAAAAAGATTTTTCATGCTGCTTCCTTCCTCGTCAGAATGATGAATTACGGGTGCCGTACTATCCGCTGCTGCGCCGCCGCCAGTGCCCGCAGCACGACAGCGCGGGTAGCAGCCGGATCGATGACAGCATCCAGTTCCAGGTACGAAGCCGCTTCCGAGGCCTTGCCCACCTCATACAGTCGTGCAACGAGTTGCTGGAACAGTTGCTCGCGCTGCGCCGGATCCTCCTGGGCTTCGAGTTCCTTCTTAAAGCCCAGTCGCACCGCGCCCTCCAGTCCCATGCCGCCGACTTCGCCGGTGGGCCATGCCGCGGCATACACCGGCGCGACAAAACTGCCGCCGGTCATCGCCATGGCGCCCAGCCCGTAGGCCTTGCGCAAAAATATCGCCACCATGGGCACGCGCAGTTTCGAGCCCGCCAGGAACAGGGAAGACATGCGCCGCACCGCGCCCTGCACTTCACTGTCCGGGCCCACCATGAAGCCCGGGGTATCCGTGAGGGAGAGTACTGGCAGGGAAAACGCATCACAGATCTGCAGGAAACGGGCGGCCTTCTCTGCGGCGGTCGCATCCACGGCGCCGCCGAGTTGCTGGCAGTCGTTGGCAATCAGCGCGATGGGCTTGCCTTCCAGGCGAATAAATCCGGTGATGATGCTGCGCCCGTAGATACGCTGCAGTTCCAGGAACGAACCGGTGTCGGCGATGGTTTCAATGATACGCCGCACCGGGTAGCCCCAGCGCCGGTCCTCGGGAATGGCATCGCGCAGCGAATCCTGCGGCACGGTCTCCCACCCGGAGACCTCGCCCTGGAAATAGGACAACAGCTGCTTTGCCAGTGCCGTCGCATGGGCCTCGTCCTCGGCGACGATGTCCACCACCCCGTTTTTCTCCTGCACCTCGATGGGGCCGATGGCGGTAGGTTCGTGCTTACCCATCCCGCCGCCTTCGATCATCGCCGGCCCGGCCATACCGATCCAGGACGTGCGTGTGGCGATGCAGAAATCGGCACAGCCAAACAATGCCGCATTGCCGGCGAAGCAGTAGCCGTTGTTGACGGCGATGCGCGGTACCTTGCCACTGAGCGCCGCCCAGGTACTGAACGACCTTATATTCAGGCCCGCGATTTGCGTGGTGACATCAGTGTCGCCCGGCCGCCCGCCACCGCCCTCGGTATACATAATCAGGGGCAGCGACAACTCCTGCGCCAGTTCGCAGATTCGATCCAGCTTGCGGTGGTGAAAGTATCCCTGGGTGCCGGCCAGCACCGAGTAATCGTTGACGATGACGCCGGCGCGTGCGCGCTGCGGTCCCACGAGATTGGCGTTGATGGTGCAGGTGCCGGTAATGATGCCGTCGGCAGCAGTGCTGGTTTGTAAATCTGCATAGTCGCGGCGACTGCGCTGCGCGGCGACTGCCAGCTGGCCGTACTCCTGGAAGGACCCCGCATCTACCAGATCGGCGACATTTTCCCGCGCAGTGCGATAGCCTTTGGCATGGCGCTTGGTCCGCGCTTCCGCGCGCGCCTCGTCGAGGGTGCGCTCGATGCGCTCTCGCAGTGCCTGCAGCTCGGGCCTGACATCTTCGTCCATCTCTCACCCGCTAAATGTGATCTATGCAGAAGGTAGTTCGCTCGGGACCTAACTCGGAGCGACACTGCGATCCCCTGTGCATTCCTGCTAACGGCTCCGGCTGAATACTAAACCATCTCTGGTCATTACCGCCGTCGGCTCCCGGGCCGGGCAAGACATACCTGTTCTGCAACCGGCTTCGGCCGACTGTGCGGGCCACCCGATACTCGCAACGAAAAGGCCTTCCCGACCGGGGCCTTGATTCCGATCCCTGCAAGGAACATTGGTTCGACTGATAGCACGGAATAGGGGTCGAGTGTCGGGTGTGCAATTCGTCGCGAGTATCGGGGAAGCTGGCGAATTGCACACCCGAGCGAACTCCTGACCGCCAAACTGAGCCTGAACGATCCGCCGAGAATCAACATGACGCACTCGCGCGCTAGCGCCCCTGCCACACCGGAGCACGTTTTTGCATGAAGGCAATAACACCCTCCTGGGCATCCGCACTGGTAATACAGATATGCTGCAGTTTAGCCTCCGCGGAGATGGTATCGCTTACCGAGTCCTCTATCGCTGCGTTCACCGCCTGCTTGGCATAGCGCAATGAGAGCGGCGCCCGGGCGGCAATCTCCTGCGCCCATGCCAGGGTTTCTTCCAGCAGTTTGGCAGCGGGCACCACCCGGTTGCACAGACCCCACTGCAAGCATTTATCGGCGCGAATCTTTTCGCCGGTCACAATCACTTCATAGGCGCGCTTGCGGCCCAGGGTGCGCACCAGGTGCCAGGTCGCGCCGCCGTCGGGCACCAGGCTGATACCGGCAAAGGCCTGGTAAATATAGGCGTCATCGGCCATCACGGTGAGGTCGCAGACCATGCCGAAGGCGCTGCCGATACCGGCGCAGGCACCGTTGATGGCGCTGATCCAGGGCTTGGTTGCCTCATGAATCTCCATCAGGGCAGGCTTGTATTCGCCGTTGAGTTGGTCCTCCACCCGGAACGTGGACTTATCCTCCGGCATATCGGCAAGGTCGGCGCCGGCGCTGAAAGCGCGACCCGTACCGGTCAGCACCACCACGCGTACGCTCTCGTCGTCATTGACCTCGCGCACCGCCAGCAGCAGCTCCCGGCGCAGTGGCCCGTTGAAACTGTTGAGTTTGTCCGGCCGGTTAAGACTGACCACCGCAACGGCGCCGTGGCGTTCAACCAATACTGTTTCATACTTACTCATGGCACATTTCCTCTAGATAGACTGCATCATACGATTGCGCCGGAGGCCCTGAGGCTTGCCAGCTCCTGTTCACCGAAGCCCATGGCCGTCAGCACCGCATCGGTATCCTGCCCGGTATCGTGGGCACCGTGCTGCACTTTGGACGGTGTGCGGCTGAAGCGCGGGGCCGGTGCCGGCTGGGTAACCCCATCGACCTCAATATACGTGTTGCGGGCGACGTTAGCGGGATGTCGTGGCGCCTCCATGAAATTCAGCACGGGGGCAAAACAAACGTCGGTGCCCTCCATAATGCCACACCACTGGGCCTGCGTTTTCTGCCTGATGATGGCCGCCAGCTTGTCTTTCATCGCAGGCCAGCTGGCCTGGTCGTTCTGGGCCCCGAAATCTGCCTCGGACAGGCCCGCCAATTGCTTTAACAGCGCGTAGAACTGCGGCTCAATAGAACCCAGGGAAATGTACTGGCCATCGGCGCACTCATAGGTATCGTAAAAATGCGCGCCGCCGTCCAGCATATTGGCTTCGCGTTGCGTGGCATCCCACAGGCCGATCGCTTGAAAACTGTGGAACATCCACATCAGTTGCGCAGCGCCGTCCACCATGGCTACATCGATAACCTGTCCCTGGCCGGAATTCGCCGTCTCCAGTAACGCCGCCAGGATGCCGTTGACCAGCAGCATACCGCCGCCGCCCATATCCCCCACCAGGTTCAGCGGCGGCACCGGCTTCTGACCCTTGCGGCCCATGGCGAAGAGCGCGCCAGTGATAGAGATATAGTTGATATCGTGCCCGGCGCTCTGGGCCAGCGGGCCCTCCTGTCCCCAGCCCGTCATGCGCGCGAACACCAGTTTGGGATTGCGTGCGAGGCAGACCTGCGGGCCGATGCCCAGCTTTTCACAGACACCGGGGCGGTACGGGTCGATGAGCACATCGGCGTTCTCCACCATGCGCAGCAGGGTTTCGAGGCCGGCGGGGTCCTTGAGGTTTATCACCACCGATTTCTTGCCCCGCGCACTGACGTCCTTCATCACCAGCGCGCTGGCACCGCCCGCCCGTTCAATACGGATCACCTCTGCGCCCATGTCCGCGAGCATCATGCCGCCCATGGGCGCGGGACCGATACCGGCAAGTTCTATGACCGTATATCCATGCAACGGACCCATACGCCTTCTCCTGTGAATGATTTCCGCGCTGCGCCGGGAAGTGTCCCGGCGCATGCTTTGACGAGGACCCTTACTTGGGCTGCATGCGAATGCCGCCGTCCATACGGATACACTCGGCATTGATGTAGTCGTTCTCCACCAACTGCTGGGCCAGCTGGGCAATCTCATCCGCCCTGCCCAGACGCTTGGGATACAGCACCTGGCTGGCCAGCGGTTGCAGGAATTCGGCAATCTCCGGCGTCATTTCCTCGGCGCCGCCCATCATCAGCGGCGTGGCGATCAGGCCGGGAACGATGGTATTGACGCGGATACCAAGGACCGCCAGGTCACGCGCGATCGGCAGGGTCATACCGACCACACCACCCTTGGACGCCGAGTAGGCGGCCTGGCCAATCTGGCCCTCATAGGCGGCGATGGAGGCAGTGTTGATGATCACACCGCGGCCACCGTCGTCGTTGAGCACGGCGTTGTCGGCCATTTTCTCGGCGCACAGGCGCAATACGTTGAACGTGCCCACCAGGTTGATCTGGATAATGCGGTTGAATTCGTCCAGCGGGAAGGGCCCTTTCTTGCCCATGGTGCGTATGGCATTACCGGTGCCGGCGAAGTTACAGCAGATGTGGATCGCACCGAACTCCTTCATGGTCGCAGCGATACCCGCCGCGACGGATTCCTCACTGGTCACGTTGACGTTGCAGAAAATCACCTTGCCGGGAAATTCCGCGACCAGCTGATTGGCCTTCTCCGCGTTCATATCGAAGATGGCAGCCTTGGCGCCATTGGCGACGAAACGCCTGACGGTGGCGCGGCCCAGGCCAGAGGCGCCGCCGGTGATTACTGCTACTTTGTCTTTCAGATCCATGTGCTTTCTCCTGTCGTGTCGGTTTACTGTAAGTTAGCGAAGGGCTTAGAAGTTACGGGTATTGAACGGAACATAGTTTTCACCAAGGCAATCCCGGCTGATGATAATTTTCATCACCTCGGAGCTGCCCGCATAGATGGTGGTAATTCTCGCATCAGTATATTGCCTGCTTATGGGGTATTCATCCATATACCCCGCGCCACCGTGTAATTGCACACCGAGGTCGGCGGCGGCCACGGCCAACTCGCTGGTGACGAGTTTCGCCTTGGCGGCATCCACCGCCGTCAACTGGCCCGCCGCGAAGGCCCGCACGCACTGATCGACATAACTCTGCGCGACATCCAGCTGCATGCGCATCTCGGCCAGCTTGAACTGGGTATTCTGGAAGGCCGCCAGCGGCTTGCCAAACGCCTTGCGCTGCTTGACATAGTCTGCGCTGAGATCCCACGACAACTGGGCGCTGGCGATGTAGCCGGCGGCGCCGATCAGGCGCTCCTCGGCCAGACCCTCCATCAGGTAGATAAAACCCCTGCCCGGCTCCCCCAGCACATTGGCTTTGGGCACCTTGACGTCGTTGAAAAACAGCTCCGCCGTGTCCTGGGCCTTCATGCCCATCTTCTCCAGGTTGCGCCCCCGCGCAAAACCCTCCATGCCCCGCTCCACCAGAAAAAGGGTCATATGGTGGGGGTTGTTTTCCGGGTCGGTCTTGGCAGCCACTATCACCACGTCGGCGTTGATGCCGTTGGAGATATAGGTCTTGGAGCCATTCAGCACCCAGTGATCGTCCTGTTCCACCGCCGCTGCGCGCATGCCCGCCAGGTCGCTGCCCGCATCGGGCTCGGTCATGGCGATGGCCAGAATGGTCTCGCCACTCACGCAGCCGGGCAGGAAGCGCTGGCACTGCTCCTCATTGCCGAAGCGGGTGAAGTAGGGCCCCACCAGCCGGCTGTGCAGGGAGTTATACCAGTCACCGGCCCTGGCATAGGCCGTTTCCTCGATAATGATCTGCTCAAAGCGAAAATCGGGGTCACCCATGCCCCCGTACTTTTCATCCGGCCACACCATCAGGAAGCCCTGCTCCCCCGCCCGGCGAAAGGCTGCGCGATCGACAATTCCAGCCTCACGCCAGGACTCCATATGTGGCACAATCTCGGCAGCGAGAAATTTGCGGTACGCATCGCGAAACATGTGCTGTTCTTCGGTGAATTCTCGTTGCAACATGGTGCCACCCCTGGACGCGGAAAGTTGTGCGGCCAACAGTATGGTGAGCGCCCGACGGGCCAACAATGACCCGCCCCGACAAATAAATTGACTGGAAATTACAGCCGGTTACCGCGGCTGAAACTGGACAGACTATGCAACAGATTCATCCCGATAACTGGGTCGTTATGTACTTTGGCCTGATCTTCCTGATCACCGGTGCACAGATGGTGGTGGTCTATGTGCTCAGTGATACCGGCAACCCCACGTCGGGGCTGGGCCTGTATACCGTCTATTTCATGGCCGCGATGCTGGGCTGGATCGCCTTTGCCCTGCAGCAGGTATCCAACCTTCCGATGGCAGTGGATATACCCTCGGTGGCGTCAGTGCTCAACAGTTATGTACTGTTCCTGGCAGCGGGACAGCGGGCGGGGATCAAACGGGGACGCTATCTGCTGGGGTTTATCTGCCTTGTTGCAATCCTCAGTGTGTTCTTTCTCCGTCCGCGCGACATGTTTGGCATGCAAGCAGCCACCGCCGCCCTGTTTTTCAGCGCCACCGGGCTGCTGTGCGGTTGGCGCTGTTGGAAAAAGGGCAATGTGGGCGATGGCATTATCGCCGCTGGCGCCCTGCTGATGGTGCTCGGTATACCCATAGCGCTCTACCTCTGGCTGGTTCAGGGCAATTACCCGCAAGCCCAGGCCATCACCTTCGGTGTGTACAGCTCTGCTTACGTGCTCGTGGCCATGGGCTTTCTGGCCAGCGTGGTCATCGAATACCAACTGAACCTGTCACACCTGGCCACAGTGGACCCGCTGACCCAACTGTTCAACCAGCGCGGGCTGGAGAGCGCCATGCACATCACGCTGGCACAGGCCGCTCGCCAGCAGTTGCCGACCGCGGCGATTATGGTGGATATCGACAACTTCAAGGAGGTGAATACCAATTTCGGCAATGAAACGGGTGACCAGGTGATCAGGCAGATCGCGCACTTTCTGCAGCGCTTGAGTCGTGACAGCGATGTGCTGGCCCGCACCGGTGGCGATGAATATCTGCTGATCCTGCCCTATACCGACCTGGATGGCGCCCGCATCCTGGCCGAGCGCATCCGCGTGGAAATCGCCGAGCGGCCGTTGCTGGTGAATCAACAGCGCATCCCGATCACCGTGAGCCTCGGCCTGGCCGGGGCCATCGGGGAAATAGACCTGGACAAGCTGTCCCTGGATGCCGACCGGGCGATGTACCTGGCCAAGCGCGCCGGGCGCAACCGCGTGGCCTCGGTGGAGAACAAACCCGTTCATCTGCGCACCTACGGCAGCAAGGCCTGACCGCCCCATGCGCGACCTGTCAATATCGGTGTATTTCGCACGGGCGGTGCTGAAGAATGCGGTTGCCCAGGGCCTGGACCCGATCAGCCTGCTGCGCAAGAACCGGATATCCCCGCGCCTGATGCTGGAGGACAACGCGCGCATCTCTATCGAGCGCTTCGCTGACCTGCACGTCAGCACGATGCGGGCGATGGGCGATGAGGCACTCGGTTACGGCGGACGGCGCCTGCCGGTTGGCTGCTGGTCGATGATGTGCCACGCGGTGATTGGTTGCGAGACACTCGGGCAGGCACTGAGCCGCTATTGCCGCTTTTACCAGATGTTTGAAATGTCCTTGTATCCGGTGCTGGAGGAGGATGGCGAAGTGGTGCGTGTGCAATTGATCGCCGCGGACGGTGCGCAGGCGCCAATCCCCTACCTGCATGAGTTGATGCTGTTCAATACCCACCGCTTTGCCAGCTGGCTGGTACAGGAACACCTTCCGATTCAGGTCGTACAGTTAAGTTATGCGCCGCTGGCACAGGCGCAGGACTACCGGCATATGTTTCTGGCCAACCCCGTGCAATTCGAACAGCCGCGCTCACAACTGGTGCTGTCCAGGGGCCTGCTGGACAAACGCATCACCCAGAATGAAACTTCACTGCGCCATTTCCTGCGCCATCCGGTGCTGATCATGCTAACCCAGGACTACGCCATCAACAGCTGGACATCCCGGGTGCGCGACATCGTGCGACATCAATTGCGGGACATCTCCGAACTCAATGATGTGGCCAGCGCCCTGGAAGTCCATCCGCAGACACTCAGGCGACGCCTGGCCGCCGAGGGCACAACGTTCAAGGACATCAAGAACCAGGTACGCCGGGATACGGCGCTGCACTTTCTGGGCAAGCAGGGCGTCAGTATCGAGGAGATTTCACACCGGGCGGGATTTTCGGAATCCAGCGCATTTATCCGGGCCTTCAAGGGTTGGACCGGCGTAACACCCTACACCTACCGCAAGGGTCTCTGAGGCGTCTTGTGCGCGGCGGGCTGCCGCGATGGTCAGGGCAAATAAACACCAGGCTGTCGTTACAAAACCTGCACAGATAGCGCGCCGTGCCGCGCTGGGCCCGGTTGTGCCGCGTGCTGGAAACCTCATGGATACGGCAACCGCAATGGTAGCGGTGGCTGCTCTGGCGGCGCTGGGGTACACCGTCCAGATCCAGCGCAAAAGTGACGCCCGCGTCGGCGTCAAATTGCGCCATCAGGCTCTTCCACTGGTGGCCATGGGGCTTGGTCGCCCGCCGGGGGTACACTTCGTGAACGATGTAATGAGCCACCTCGTGCGGCACGGTATCGCGCAAATTTTCCTCGAAGTATTTGCCAAAAATCCACGGGTTATAGCGTATAAGCTATGCGCTTGCCCACCACCTTGAACATCCCGCCGTACGTCCTCCAAGGTCAAACAATACCGGCACGCGCGCAAAGCGGCGACCAAATATTGTTCCGCCCGGCACAGGAACTTTCTGTCCTGTGCTGCCACCAGTCGCTGTTGCGTACTCCCCGATGGGCTGGACCACGATGGCGGATTCCCGTAAGCAAGTGTTGAACCTGCGCACCGGAAGCGGATCGCCTCCTCCGACAGGCTGGATAAATACTGCCCTGCCTGTCTGCGCAAACCAGCATAGCGGCGACTGCCATGCAACTCAATACTGCAGCGGAAGATCGCAGCTGCTGACCGTGATTGCACAGCAGATGGATTTTCTTGTTCCTGAGGGGCCGGTGCATAGTAGAAACATCATCGTAATTGCTGCACTGATCGCTGGCGATGGGTTAAAGTTGATACTCTTCCAAAATTTACTTCAGTTAATTATCAATGACAACAACAATACGACAATTAGCATTGTGGGGATATGATTGTTCTCATTGCCGTAGTCGCCTTCGCACAAGCTGGCGCTGGTGCGCGGTGAACCGGTCAGTGCTTTATGGCTGGTGGTTGCTGCAGTGGCGACCTATACCATCGCCTACCGATTTTATGCGCGGTTTCTTGCGATAAAAATCATGCAACTCGACGATCGCAGGTTAACGCCTGCCGAGCGGCACAACGATGGCCTGGATTATGTGCCAACGCATAAATGGGTGTTGTTTGGTCATCATTTCGCCGCCATTGCGGGAGCCGGCCCTCTGGTAGGGCCAGTGCTGGCGGCGCAAATGGGCTATTTGCCAGGTACCTTGTGGATTTTGGTTGGCGTGGTGTTCGCCGGTGCCGTGCAGGATGCAATGATTTTATTTGCGTCCACACGTCGCGACGGCCGTTCTCTGGGCGAGATGATGCGGCTGGAGATGGGCAATATGCGCCGGCTTGATCGGCATGACCGGTATTCTCGCGATTATTGTCATTTTGCTCGCCGTGCTGGGCATGGTCGTCGTCAAAGCCCTGGCCGGCAGCGCATGGGGATTGTTTACCCTGTTGGCAACCGTGCCTATTGCGTTGTTCATGGGAAGTTACTCGCGTTGGTTGCGTCCCGGCCATGTGGTTGAAGTTTCGGCTTATCGGTTTTGTATTGCTGATGCTGGCACTGGTCTTTGGCAACGTGGTAGCGCAGCATCCCTATTGGGGTGAGTTGTTATCATTGAAGGCGGAGACACTGGCGCTGGGTCTGATAGGCTACGGATTTATTGCCTCGGTGTTGCCCGTCTGGCTGTTGCTGGCACCGCGCGATTATCTGTCGACATTTTTGAAAATTGGAACGATTCTGGCGCTTGCGATAGCGATTCTGATTGTCGCGCCGCCACTGAAAATGTTGGCTGTAACCCAATTCATCGATGGCAGCGGCCCGGTGTTTGCCGGCTCCCTGTTTCCTTTCCTGTTTATTACCATTGCCTGCGGTTCCGTAAGTGGTTTTCACGCACTGGTGTCGTCCGGCACCACACCGAAAATGCTCGAGCGCGAGTCACATATTCCGGCCATTGGTTATGGCGCCATGTTGATGGAATCGTTCGTGGCAATCATGGCCTTGATTGCCGCGTGTGTGCTTGAGCCCGGCGTGTATTTCGCCCTGAACAGCCCGGTTGCCGTGATTGGCAACACCGTCGAAGAAGCATCCCGGGTGATTTCGTCGTGGGGCTTTGCCATTACTCCCGAGATGCTCATGCAAATGGCGAGGGATGTGGGTGAGTCGTCAATATTGTCGCGCACCGGCGGCGCGCCGACCTTTGCTGTGGGGATGGCTAAAATTTTATCGGATCTGGTTGGCGGCAATGCGTTAATGGCGTTCTGGTATCACTTCGCGATTCTATTTGAAGCGTTATTTATTTTGACAACGCTGGATGCGGGCACCCGCGTCTGCCGTTTTCTGATTCAGGATTTATTTGGCACGGTGGTTCCTGCCATGGGTAATACGCAATCCTGGACGGCGAATATTACTGCTACCACACTGGCTGTCAGCGGTTGGGGATGGTTCCTGTATCAGGGCGTAACCGATCCGTTTGGTGGCATCAACAGTCTTTGGGCTTTGTTTGGCATTGCCAATCAGATGCTGGCCGGAATGGCGCTGATGTTGGCCACTGTGATTCTGGTGCGAATGAAAAAGGTCCGGTATGTCTGGGTCACGGCATTACCCGCGGCATGGATCTTACTGGTCACCCTGTATGCCGGTTGGCAAAAAATATTTTCCAGTGATGTCAGAATCGGATTCTTATCACACGCTCAACGATTTTCCGATGCAATTGATCGCCACGAAATACTGCCACCGACCACGACCATGGCACAAATGCAGCAGGTGGTATTTGAACGATTATATTGATGCGGGCATGGCTGGCTTTTTTGTCACTGTCGTTGTCGCGATATTGGTATTTGCCTTGCGAGCGGCCTGGCAGGCGCATAATCATTCAGTGGTGAGTACCAACGAAACGCCGATCATCTGGCGTCAGCAGGAGTTCGTATAATGGACTATCCTGTTGACAGCGTTTTTTTCAGGCGAGCCGCACAAACACTGCGCTTGATGGTGGGCGTAGGTGACTACGATCATATGTTGAACATGTTCGTCGGCACCATCCTGAGCAGGAACCCATGACCCGCGCCGGACTATTTTCGTTACTGTCAAACTGCGCGCTATCCGACAAAAGATGGAAAAATCAAACGCTGCCCGTGCTGATAAACCGGGGACTCGTGAATCCCTGCAACCGCACACGCATCCCCCTCGCGGCGGGCCCGACACTATTTTGTAATTTTCGCCCTAAATATTCGCCGTCCCGCTCGCACTGCAGGTGCAGTCATGTGTAATTTACGGTACATTTGTTTGTTGTGACCGGTCATTGTTACGGGTTGATTCACAGTACAGACTTCGCCCCAATTCAGGCAGGCCGATAACCACTAAAATGAAAAAGTTATGCGAACCCAAACCCTGCACTGCCAAAGCTCCAGGCCCAACCCCGACCCGCGCCTCACCGCCTGAGCAGCGCGCTTCTGGAGGCGCCCGGTGCAATAGTAAGATTAATCCGAAAGAGGATTCGTAAGTGTCTGATTTAAATAATATAATTTTATGCTCTGCGGGCTCGGATCAGGTCCGGATGCGCAGCGTTTCGGGGGCTGTTCCAGGCTCTATAAATGATCAGGCCTGGCGTGCACCGACAGGTAAATCCGGGCAGTCCTGGTTGACCGTGGGCGGCAGGGCATGCGTTGGCTGGGTGGTTGCTACCGCAAGCATCGGAGCCTGGGCGGACGCCGCACCGGTCCACACCAATGTTACCGCTGAAGACATCGCCATCAACCTGTTGATCTTCATACTTTCCAGCTTCCTCGGGCTGGGACTGATCCACGGCGTGGCGAAACTGCTACACACACCACTTATGGCACTGACCAACGCGATCTCGTCGGTGTCTGTGGTTGCGGCGCTCATCGTGCTGTCCTATCCGGACAATTCGCCCCTGGTTATCACCCTCGCGACAGTCGGTACCGCGCTGGCGCTGAGCAACGTGATCAGCGGCTTTATGATCACCGAGCGCATCCTTAAAATGTTCCGCAAGGGTAGCCGCTAATGCATACCATCGCGCTGTATTTATACGTTCTTTCGGCAGTACTGTTCATCCTGTCGCTCAAGTGGATGAGCGATGTGAGCATGTCGCGCTGGGGCAACCTGGCCGGCGTGCTCGGTATGGCGGTCGCCATTGGCACAACGCTGATGGCCTACCAGATCCAGAGCTACAGCCTGCTGCTCGGCGCACTTGTCGTCGGTACATTGATCGGCGCGCCTATCGCGCTGAAACTGCCGATGACAGCCGTGCCACAGCGGACTGCGATGTCGCATGCCTTCGGGTCCTTCGCTGTCGCACTGATCGGTATGGCGGAATACTACCAGCGCCTGCCACGGGCCGAGGAAGCGCTTGGCGCCTTCACCACGGGCGTACTCGCGGTAGAAATCGTACTCGGCTTCCTCACCTTCATGGGCTCGGTAATCGCGTTCCTCAAGCTGCAGGAAATGATCTCTGGACGACCATTGGTCTACCCGGGGCGCAATTTTGTGAGCGTTGGCGTGTTCCTCATCTCCGTGGGGCTGGCCGTAGCGCTCGTACTCAATCCGACGCATTCTGAGCTGATCCCGATCATTACGGTATTCGCCCTCATCTTCGGTTTTCTGCTGGTGATGGGCATCGGCGGTGCCGACATGCCCACAGTCATCGCTATACTGAATGCATATGCAGGATTGTCCGCGGCGGCACTGGGCTTCGTGTTGAACAACAAGCTGCTCATTGTAGCCGGAACACTCGACGGCTCGTCGGGGCTCATTCTGGCTTTCATCATGTGCAAATCAATGAATCGCTCGTTCCTTAACGTGCTGTTTGGCGGCGTTGGCTCCCCGGTGTCCGCAGCGCCCAAAAAAGGCGAATCCAGCGAGGAGCGCGTCGTGCACGCCTTCTCGCCCGAGGATCTGGCAATCATATTGGGCACGGCGCAAAGTGTGGTCATTGCCCCGGGTTATGGCATGGCCGTTGCACAAGCCCAACACGTTGTTAAGGAGTTGGAGGAAGCGCTGGCCGAGCGCGGTTGTGATGTCCTTTACGCGATTCACCCTGTGGCTGGTCGTATGCCTGGGCACATGAATGTACTGCTCGCCGAGGCGGATGTTTCCTATGACAAGCTTATCGAAATGGAAGAGATCAATTCACTGCTGGCAGAGACCGACGTTGCGATCGTGCTCGGCGCCAACGACGTTGTGAACCCGGCCGCACGCACGCAAAAGGATTCACCCATCTATGGGATGCCGATCCTGGAAGTGGACCGGGCGCGCACGGTGGTCATAATCAAGCGCAGTATGGCGTCGGGCTTTTCCGGAGTGGATAACGATCTTTTCTACAATCCGAAGACGATGATGGTCTTTGGCGATGCCAAAAAGGTGCTATCGGAAGTCGTCAAAAAAATCGTTGCGTAATGTTATTTGCCGGTGTCAGAGCGGGCTGCACCCCGCGCACTAAAACGGCTCTGACACCGCTACTCCTTTTAACAGACGATGCGTCCCGCCTGCGGCGTCATGGTGCTGCCGGGGCGGCGACGTTGCCGACAGGAGCGTTCGTTGCAGCAAAATACGCCGCTGCACCGTCGTGCAACGGTACCGTCATACCCGACAACGCGCGCTCAAGCGACAACCTCGACGCACTCACTCCCCGATTATTACCCAGCCCATCCGAGAACAGGAACCTGAGCACCTGCTGCACGGCGGCATCCGGTTCGGAACTTCTGGCCACGAGCAGCGCCGTTGCCGCGAGCGTGGGAACGGCGCTAACCTGCGAGGCATAGGTGCGCTGCAAAATGGTGATCGGCACCAGGCCAGGGACGAACTCGCCGAGACGCTGCATGGCATCACGGTCGAGTGGCAGCAATGCCAGCGGCGACTGCGCTGCGACGGACGCGAGCTGCGGCCAGGGCGCCGAGATGACTTCTATCAGCGCGTCGATATGACCAGATACCAGCAACTGTAATGCCTCGTCGGAATTCCGTGCGTCCACAGTCTCATAGTCACCGTGATCAAGGCCGTGTGCGCGTAGTACCTGCACGGCAGTCCAGCGCGTTCCCGATCCAGTACTGCCGAGCGCAACACGCGCACCGCGCAAGCCCGCAACGGACGTGATCCCCGATTCTGCGCGCACAACGACATGCACGGGCTCGGGAAACAGGGCCGCGACACCGCGCAGGTAACGCAGTGGGCCATGTGACGCGAATGTGCCCTGCCCCGTCACAGCGGCGGCGGCCACATCGCTCTGCACCAATGCAAACCGTGCCTCACCCGAATCGATCATCAAGGCATTCGCGACACTACCGCGAGTGTTGGCCTGCGTTATGGTCCAGGCAGCCATATGCGGCTGCAACGATGTAACGAAATGCGCGTACTCACCGCCTGCCGGCCCGGTTGCCACCACAACGTCCTTACCGCCCCGGTTGAGTCGCAGCCTGATGTCCTGCAGTGCCTGGTCGAGTTCCTCGGCGACGATCACGTCATCCGCGTCCTGCAGCCCCGGTGTCGTATTGACAATACTGGCCAGGCGTTCGATGAGTTCGCTCGACTTAACGGCACGACCCGTGGCGGCTACAGACTGCTCCGTACCCGGTGGCAGCAACGAAGCCTGCCACGTATCGCCGGTCTGGCGATAGACCATCGAACCGTAGGCGCGCAGCTCGGACCCGGCGGTGATAGCGCCCGACCCCAGCCCCAGCAGGCCATCATCCGTAGCGCCCAGCGCGCTCGCGATCAGTGCTGGGCTCAGGCCACTCCAGTCGGAGGGGTCGTAGGGCGCGGTGAACACGAGTACCGCATTGTAATAGACAATAGCCTGCGACCCGCCGTCCCTGGCACTGGCGAATGGCGCGCTACCCTGCCTCTTGAGCCACTTCACTTCGAGCATGCGGCTACCGAACAGGTTGTCGAGCTGGGCCTGCACATCCCGCTGCAGTCCGGCCTGATCGGGACCACGAGCGCAGCCTGCCAGGATCATCAGGACCATGACGAACAGCAGACCAGCCCCAGCGCGTATCACGTTAGAAGCCCAGCACCGGCAATGCAAAATACGCCTGGAGTACGAGCGCATTGGCGATGTCAGCGAAGAATGCGCCAACAATAGGAATGAGCAGGAACGCGAGTGGCGCCGGGCCGTGGCGTTGCGTGAGCGTCTGCATGACCGACATCGCCACCGCCGTTGTTGAGAGGCACGCAGCGACGTAGCCGCCAGCGACCACCGCTGCGTCGTAATCATTGCCCATCACGCGCCCAGTGACGAAATAAGCAAAAGCGGCAGTCACCAGTGCGTTGACGACGATGATCAGCAGCATGGGGCCGGCGAGCGTGGCCAGGTCGAGGATGCGCATCGACATCAGCGCCATGATCAGGAAGAGCGAGAGCGATACACCGCCGACCGCCTGTGTGGCCCTGTCATTGATACCTTCAATCTTGAACAGGGTGGCGAGGTTGCGAATGACCATGCCGATCAGCAAGGACCACAGGAAGTCCGGCAGCAGGATGCTGGAACCCTTCAAGGCCTCGTGTACGACGTGCGCGGCTCCAATGCAGACGAGGCAGACCAGCAGCACGAATAGTAACTGCTCGGTGGTTATTGGCATGAAAAGCGGATTCTCCGCAGCGATCTGCGGCGCTGCCACATCACCCGGAGCGCAGGAAGAGCGCGCCTTGGCGCGCGCCATCAATCGCTCTGCAACGGGGCCCGACAGCAAACTGCCGAGAATCAGACCCGCCGTCGCTGCGGCCATACCGAGTTCCATCGCACCCTGCAGATTGTGCGTCTCGCCAAAGCTGGCGGCATACGCAGCCGCGGTGCCATGGCCACCCGTCAGGGAGATGGAGCCGCCGAGCAGACCCACAAGGGGATGCAGGTCGAGAAGACGCGCCATGGTAATGCCAATCGCATTCTGGATGATCATAAGCAGTACAAACAGCACAAGCAAAATCGCCAGCTTGCGGCCTCCGCGGCCCAGCGAGCGGACATCGGCGCCGAGGCCCAGCGTGGCGAAGAATGCCAGCAACAGCGGGTCCTTGAGCGACTCATCCATGGTGAATTGCACGGGCACCACAAGCCCGCCGAGCGCGAGCACGATCGCGAACAGGAATCCGCCGACAACGGGCACGGGGATACTGTAACGCCGCAACTCAGCCGAGCGCGCCACGATGAGCTGCCCGAAGAAAAACAGCGCTGTCGCAAGGCCCACCGTAGCTAACAGGTTGAGATTGATAGTCATCGTTCACGCCGTGTGCCGGAAGGACAATAGCCGTGTCCAGAGACGCCTTGCAGCTCCAATGCCGTTGCTTCCAGCCGCAGCGTGGTGCCTGTCAGGCATCCTTCTCGGGTTTGTAAAAAACGATTTCTTCCGAGTATGCATAGTCGTTGCCGCCCACGCACTGGCTCATCACAATCTCGCAACCTGCCCTGCCCGCAAGGGAGTTGATGTTCGCGCGAGGCAAGATATGAATCTCCATCCGCGTACCCGCGTCCGCAGAGGCCAGGTAGTCCTCTACCCCAAAGCCCTCATACCCCGCCGCAGCCAGCGTCACATGCAGGAACGCATAGCCACCGGGTCGCAGGTGGTCGAGCAGGGTACGCATCATAGCGGCGATCACCGGTGGCGTATTGTGCTGCAGCGCGATGAACGAGTACACGAGGTCAACTTGCGGCAACTTGTCGAGATCGGCTGGCAGGCTGATCGGCCAGACCGCGATTTTGGACGCGCAGTCAAACATCGCCGCATTGCGCTGCAACTCCTGCAGGTGGGATTCGCTGAAGTCCACGGCGTGTACCTTAGCGACACGCGTGGCGAAATTGATTGCCAGTCGTCCCACTCCGCTACCGAAGTCAATGCAGGTCAGGTTGGCAGAGGAACGGCCCGAGCACTTCTCGTAGAGTCCAAGGACGCGGTCTGCGTAGGACTTGCCCGTGGCTACGAACTGGATACGATCGTCGCCAGTCAACTCCCGATTCCACTCTTTTTGCGTGATGACTGACCAGTACATCTCGTTTGGTGCCGACGCGGCGTTGCGCCAATAGAAAGACGTCTTGTCGAACAACCGGTCTACCAGTTCGGACGGCACGAAAATCTCAGCGTCTGGCAAGCTGCGGAACTGCGTCAGCTTCGGATTGAGCAAGCGCTTCCTCTTCGCATACTCAGGGGATTTGGCGAACTGCTGGATAATCTGGGCCACAGAGATTCGGCCGGAGACAATCCTTTCGACATACTGCTCTAGCGCCGTGCGATCGGGTTCACGACCGAGAACGGTCTGGTAGAGCAGGCTGACGATGCTACTGGCTTCGTCTCGATCGTACATACGGCCTCCAGGGGTGGGAAGGTGCGGGGCCGTCGACCCCCTTTTTGCAATACTGCGCCTAATCTCTCGCCTCTAGCGACAGGCCAGGGGCCTCTTCGCATTCAGATAACTGCGCTGCCAGTATTTGTCACTAAGAAAATCCATACGCACGGCACCACCGCGACTGGGCGCATGCACGAATCGGCCATCACCAACATAGATACCAGCGTGACTCGGGCGACTATCGCCAGCGGTGGCAAAAATTATCAGGTCACCAGACTGCAATTTGTCTTCAGCAATGCTGGGCGCATCGAGACTACTCATTTCGGCAACCGTGCGCGGCAACGTCAGATCGGCGCCCTCGCGGTAGACATAATTGATGAGTCCGCTGCAATCAAAACCACTGTCGGGCGTGCTTCCGCCAAAACGATAGGGAGTGCCGACCAGGCCAAGCGCATTGAATAAAATTTCATTGGCCTTAACGGAATAATCGGCCGGAAGTGCTTCTGATTTCTGCGGCGCCTGGCTACTGCAACCGGACAAATACAACGCGCCGATAAGCATCAGGCAATAAATTGCGTCCCGCCAATTTCTATTCATTAAGCCACTTCCGTATCACTGCCCACAGAGGCGAGTGCACAAATTTTTTGCAGTGTAGCAATGATTGAGATGAAGCGGAACCCGAAAACAACGATACGGCGGACAGGCCAAACGGGCGCGCACATCAGCAGGATTTGCCGCGAGCGCCGCCGTGAGGAAACCCGGGGTCTGCATCGCTTTCTGCGGTACACATAAAAACGGCGGCCTCTTGGGCCGCCGCAATATACGGGCTACGCTGCTTTTAACCGCGCTTCAGGCCTGATAGCGCCGAGCGGCGACCAAACCCAACAATGCCATACCCATCAGGGCCAGCGATGCGGGTTCGGAAACGGGAAGAATAACATTGCCACGAACCTGCACGTTCAGATCGGAGACCTTGTCCCAATAGCCACTGTCAGTCGACGCCCAACTGCCGCTGTAGCCGCTATCGAACGCGCCCTGGTAAATGTTGCCGTACAGCATCAGGCCATCAGATCCGGTTTGACTGGACCCACTCAGGGCCGCATTCGACGCGTGAGCGGACGGCACCGTGTTAGGCGCACCCAGCCCGTCGAGGTAGAACTCGTAGGTGGCTCCCGCAGCCAGCGTGAGGTTCACGGCAAAGTCGATCTGGACCAAGTCATAATAATTGCCGTTATAGCCCTGGTAGGTAGATAAGTCGCTATAAGTTGTCGGGGTACTGGTAGCCGAGCCGGCCACCACAGTGGGAGTGTTGCCACTCACCGCACCCCAAAGTGCATATGAGGGGGTGGTATTACTATTGGAGGACCACATAGTGATGGTATCGATGTTCCAGGCATTGCCTGTGGTATTGGTGAAGGTATCACCAACGAGGTAGTAGTCTGTGGGTGTATAGCCGCCGAACACCCAAACAACGTTGGAGCGGTTGGCGCCCGCGGCATTATTAAGATTGGCCGTCGGCAGGCCACGATCCAGCAGGATAGGCGAGGCCGACGCAAAACTGCTCAGCAGGGCGGACGCGGCTACCGCGAAGCTAGCGAAAACCTTGAGACGAACATAGAACATGTGGAATACCCCTGCACTGCCGCAAAAACGATCCGGCAATTTTCATGGATGAACCCCTAGTCTGCGGGTTGACCCTATGTGATTATTAAAGCATAAACCATACCAACACAGCAACTACGCGGCCTCCAGAGCATTAAACCTTAAAATTACCCGCCTTTTTGTAAAAAAAACTGACACTATATGTAAAAAGTTGACAATTAACGGCGTGGAGCCGAGAAGGCAGCGAACCGGCTAAGACATACCGCGGTTGATTCCCTTCTAATGTGCTGGAGGGAGCTTCCCCGTATCAGCATCCTCGCTGGGATCACGTTGCACATCGGTCGCTGCTGGCGGGGGTTCACTCGGCGAGGTCGTTGCCCTTAGTGCGGGCAAAGGAGGCAAACCCTCGCGAATACGCTGGAAAAAATCAGCGACATTAGCTGCAGCCATTGCCACCTCGGTAATCCGCGATCGTTCGCGCAATTCCTCGAAGGGCATACTCGTGTCGAGAAACCCTGCATTGTAGAGATAGCCGTCGAACAGGCCATTCAACAGGTGACTCGGCCTGAAATTGCCCTCCCTGCCCGCCCGGTTCATGTAGCGCACAATATTCAGGGTGCAGTTGTTACTGACCAGGTTATACCACTCGGGCCCGTCGGCGAGTTCATTGACCCGCTCCAGGTAGACAAGGAACAGGCGCCGGGCCGCTTCCGGCGATGCCACCACGTGATACAGAAACGTCTCTTCATCACGATGATTGGTACGCAGGCCGACGACGTCATGCTCGTCACCGATCACATAGATCAACTCGAACTGTTTGAACAGGGATGCCAGCGGGTCGAAGCCTTCGCCCTTTTCCGGCCTGGTCTCAATGGAAATGCTGACCGGTGGCGCGTTATCAAAAAGAAAGCTTACCCAGGTATGCCCGACCGGCCCTTCCATCCAGAAGGACAGAAAAAAATCCACGCCGGTCAAATGCGAGAGAAACACTTCGCGATCTTCATAGCGTGCGGTGAAATCATCCCGGCTGCGAAAATCGAAATTGCGCACATTCCGTATAAGGACACGATCGCCATCGATTTCTACCCGCGGCTTGACCGCAACTTCCTCACGCCAATCCCGATCATCCGATGGGGGAATGAACCACCACCAGGTCAGCACCACCAGGAAACCAGCGGCGAAAGCAAGCGGCTTGCGCCCGAACCACAACGCCCAGATACCAAATACCAAAAAAATGATGGCCAGTCCGAGCCGTGCCTCGGGCCACGGCAGGTTTGACCAGTAAATCGCCAGCGAAGCCCAGCCGACAAGTCCCAGGCGAACCAGGAAGCCCAGGCCCGCACCCATCCAGCTGAATGGTCTTGACAGCCATCGGGGCAATAGTGCGTTTGTTTGTGTCATTGCTCGGGCCGTCCTATGTCTCTGTGAAGTTGTTCATTTCGTATCGGTGGCTGGCTCAACGCCCGGTTTGGCGCCAACGCCGGGCGGAAACCTGTTCCAGACCGGGCCGGCCAGGGCGGCCTGGTAGCCAATATCGTACAGCTTTTGCATCGCCACCGGGTCAAACGTCTCATTGCTGGAGAGGTTCACATCATCGGCAATGGTGACCCAGTGATACTCAGAGCCTTCACGTTTCGCCTGCGCGTAGATACGAGTTAGAGCGCCGATCGTAGCGGATGTGCCGGCCGCCTGAAACGAGCGCCAAGCTATGCCCGGAAGCGTGCGGCTCGTAGTCGCAACCATCGGTTTTAATTGGCCGTTATGGATCACGTAGATATCCTCGATCGCTGTCTCTCGTCCCGCATTGCGGCGCAATTCACGGGAACTGAACAGTCCTCCGCCGTAGAACACATTAGCGACCACGGCGCCATCGACATGCATTTCATCATAGCTACGGCCAGCCGCTTCCACCTCGAAGAATACCGGCGAAAACGCGATGGGGATCGACGCGGACGCCAACATCACCTTGCGAAAGAGTGCCAGGGCATCGGGATCGCCGCTGGTGGCGATCAACCCCATGTTCCAGATCATGAAACGCTGCGAATCGAGATCCACGGTACCTATGTACAGGCGGCGCCCGCTGTTGTGCGCCAGTGCTACCTGTTGCAGGAAAGCTTCATCGACATGCCGTTCAAGCAGACTGACCAGCGGGCTGGTATCGGCGATACCCTCGCCGAACAGCAACTGACTGACGATATCCACGAATTCCCCCAGTGCGAAAATATCGCGCGACTGCGTGGTGGTATAGAACTCGTGCAGCGCAGCATCGCCCGGCTGGCCCAGGAAGGCGAACGGCGCCATCAGGGCCCCGGTGGATACGCCGGTGACCACCTTGAATTTGGGGCGCTGTCCCGTGCTGGACCAGCCATTCAGGAAGCCGGCGCCGAATGCGCCATTGGCGCCGCCGCCTGACAGGGCGAGGTGTGGATACAACACAATGCCCTCGGCATTCGCGGGGAAATCCTCCGGCGATTCCTGTGCGAAGGATGCGGCCATATCGGCCTTCATCACCGGGCTGGGAATGCCCGCCGGCGCACGCACATCGGGCATACCCGGAATCTTCGCCTCGGACATCAATTCCGGCGGCACACCATTGCGCGGCAGCGAGCCGCAGCCGGCAACTACCAATAAAACGCATAGAAGCGCGCTGCGCTGTGCCCATAGGCGCGATGGAAGTATTGTCATAGCGAGGCTGATCCTGCTGGTCGAGAGAAAAACGGCGCGGTCTCAAATACGGATGTCGCGAAACCCAGGCCATCCTTGCGCAGACTGCGTTTGAGCACGAAGTCAAAAAGCAGTACGTTGCTGGCGCGCAGGCGGCGCAACGGCTCGACAGCAGTGGCATCCAGCAACTGTAAATCCACCAATCCCTCCAGAGAGACCAGGGGCACTACCCCGGGCAGTGGATAATCGGAACCATTCAACAGGCGGGCATGCCAGTCGGGCCGCGCCAGCAGTGGGACGATGACCTCCATGCGGTTGAATTGCGTGATGGCAGAGATGTCGCCGAACAGCTTGCCCTCATAGCGCGCCTCCTCCATCAGTTGCGCGAAGAGTGCGAAGTTGGTGAGTTCTGCTGCGCCGGCAACATCGCTGCGCGCAGTGCCCAGCGATGCGCAGTGCGCGACCACCACACGGACCCCGGCGTCCAGCGGCCGCCGCAGACGCAGCGGATTACCGAGGTGCTCACCGAAGCCATTCACAGCGCGCTCATCGCCGGCATGCGCAATCAGCGGCACGTCCAGCGCAGCCAATTTGGCGTAAAAGGCGTCGCAGCGTGAATCTGCGGGGTCGATATTCTGCGCCGATGGCAGCCACTTGATGGCGCGCGCCCCGCGCGCTGCAGCGGCGTCGAGGCGCTCCAGCGCCTGCGGGTCGTAGGGGTGAATCGACGCCACCCACTGGAAACTTTCGGGATGACTGGCGGCCAGGCCGGCGGCATAGTCGTCGGGCACATGGAACGTGGAATGCTCCCTTAGCGGTGCTCCGGTATCATCGCGCGCCCAATCAAAAGCAAACAGCAGCACATGAAAACCTGGCGCCATGCCGCGGCACTGCGCCAGCAGGCGCTCGACGAAACTCCGGTCGGCCCGGCCCGGTGAATCGTCGGTGCAGGACGCGTTGATATAGAACGCACGTTGCAGATAGCCGAGCGGGCGCCAGATTTCGCTCCATCTACTGGATTGAACCACAGGCCGCTGCCGGAGTCGCCATTGCCGAATATATGGCAGTGGGTATCCCATACCTTGCCAGCGTCAAGCCCGCTCCATGCACTCATTACAAGCGGATGCTCGCGCAGGTCCTGCGGTAGTTCGGCAAGGCAGTCATTGAACACGCCGTCGCGCAGTGACAGGTCGCAACCCGTGAGCAGGCCGCCGGCAGCGATACTTCCCGCGAGCAGCAGGCGCCGCCGCTGCATCCCGAACGGTGTCATGTTATGCACTGGCCCCCGCCATCGTCGCAGCAATGGCGAGGGCGACGCTGGCCACTATAAATAGCCCAACGAGCAGCGGCCATACGAAGCGCAGGTACTTGTCGTAACCGACCTTGGCGATGGCCAGGCCGCCCACGACCACGACACTGGTCGGGGACACCAACAGCGCCAGGCCGTGACCCAGTATCCAGGCGGTGATGGTAAGGGGCCGACTGACGCCGGCAAAATCCGCCAGTGGTGACAACAGTGGCATGGCGAGTGCGGCATGGCCGGAACTGGACGGTATCAGGAAGGCCAGCGGAATATTCACCAGCATGGCCGCAATGGCAAAGCCGCCCGCCGAGGCACCGGTGATGAGCTGCTCCATGGCATGGAGGATAGTATCGAGGGTCTGGGTGTTGGTCATGATCGCCGAGACACCACCGGCCAGCAGCATGACCATGGCGGGACTCATCATGTCCGAGGCACCGGCGGCGATGAGACGGACGATCTCCTTCTCATGCATGCGCGCCACCAGGCCGACGAGCACCGACGCAATGATAAACAGCATCGCCAGTTGCGGGAACCACCAGTTCAGCTCAAACCACAAAGGCTCCACGGCAGCCACCGTATGGGTGACGTAGTCATCGGCCGGT
This sequence comes from uncultured Gammaproteobacteria bacterium, assembly GCA_963762235.1. Taxonomy (GTDB): domain Bacteria; phylum Pseudomonadota; class Gammaproteobacteria; order Pseudomonadales; family Halieaceae; genus Marimicrobium. The sequence continues at coordinate 109,134 of CAVXKH010000017.1, forward strand.
CCGGTGCTGCTGGCGAAGATGCTGGACCACGGGATCACCGAAAAAATCATCAGACCGAAGGCCAGCACAGTGATGGCGAGCACCCATTGCTGCGTGCTACTGAGGGATTCATGGGCCGCCGCACTATCGTCTGACGCCACTTCATCAAAACCCACCAGCGAGACGGACGGATTGGCACGCACTCTAGCTGCATAGCGCAGTACCCAGCCCACAGCCATGGCCGTTAACACCACCCACAGGCCCAGGCGCAGCACGATGCCGTCACCAATACCCACTCCGGCCTCGCCGGAGGCGACCCCGATCGAAAACGGATTCACCGTCGCCGCCATCACACCGGTGATGGAGCCGAGAATAATCATCGCGGCCGTGACCAGGCGATCGTAGCCCAGCGCGGCCATCAGGGGGATGAACAGTGCGTAGAAGCCGAACGTCTCCACGGAGAAGCCCATGGTGGAGCCGAGCAATGAGAACAGCACCATGATGGCGGCAATCAGCACCCAGCCCCTGCTGCGCAGCCGATGCGCCAGCGCTGCAACAGCGACCTCCAGGCTGCGCGTTGCAAAGCTGATGGAAATGAATGCGCCGATCGACATGATGAAGACAATGACGCCGATCTGGCCGAACAGGCGCCCCACCGTGCGCGTGTCAACGATGCCGCGCACCGGGCTCAACAGCCCATAGATGCCGTTAACAGGCGCGAGGACGAGCTGCTCCAGCCGCTCGGCGTTGTTAAGTGGTGACTCAATTCGCTGGTAGGTGCCGGGGATCGGCGATCCGTCAGCATCGGTGGCGTAATGACCGGCGGGCACAAACAGCGCTGCTACCCAGACCAGGACGGTTACGATCGCCAGGGTCGACACGGCACTGGGAAAACCGAACCGACCCTTTGCCGGTTGCGACGGTGCGTCGGTTGTTAACTCGGCCATGCTTCCCCTTGGGCTACTCGACAAATCACATCAACTTCCAGTGATCAGAAATCCACTGCGTCGCGGATGATCGGGCAGGTCATGCAATGGCCGCCGCCACGACCGCGGCCGAGTTCGGCGCCGACGATGGTGATGACCTCGATGCCGGCCTTGCGCAGCAGCGTGTTGGTGTAGGTGTTGCGGTCGTACGCATAGACCACGCCGGGTGAGGCACAGACCAGGTTGGCGCCACTGTCCCACTGCGTGCGCTCGCGCTGGTAGTCACTGCCACCGGCTTCAACCACCCGCAGCTTCTTGAAGCCCAGCGCCTGCGCTACCACATCGACGAAGGGTTTCTTCTCGGCGTGCAGTTCGACACCGCTGGGATGATTGCTCGGGCGATAGGAAAAGGTGCGCGTCTGGTTCATGAAGTCTGGCGCCAGCAGCACGCAGTCGCGGTCGGCGAAGGTGAACACGGTATCCAGGTGCATCGCTGCGCGGATCTTCGGCATTGCGGCTACGATCACCCGCTCGGCCGCGCCCTTCTTGAACAGCGTGGCGGCCAGCTGGCTGATGGCCTGGCGCGAGGTGCGCTCGCTCATGCCGATCAGCACGTTGCCCTTGCCGATGGGCATCACATCACCGCCCTCCAGTGTAGCCAGCCCGTGGTCCTGGGTGGGGTCGCCCCACCACACATTGACCTTGCCCGCAAAATCGGGATGGAACTTGTAGATCGCCGTGGTGAGGATGGTCTCCTCGTGCCGCGCCGGCCAGTACAGCGGGTTGAGTGTCACACCGCCGTATATCCAGCAGGTGGTGTCGCGCGTGTACAGCGTGTTCGGCAGCGGCGGCAGCAGGTATTCGGTGACGCCTGCCGCTTCCTTGACGATCTTCAGGGCCTTGCCACCTGCTTTTTCCGGAAAGTCATTGGTGGAGAGGCCGCCGATCAATGTTTCGGCCAGGACACGGTTATCCAGCCCTTCAAGGTAGCTGCGCAGCTCGCTGATAAAACCCAGGCCGACCTGGTCGGGCACGATCTGGTGGTCCAGTATCCACTTCTTGCCCGCCGGCACGGCCACGGTCTCGGCCAGCAGGTTATGCATTTCCACCACCTCGATACCGCGGTCGCGCATCTTGGTCACAAAGTCGAAGTGATCGCGCTTGGCGTTCTCCACCCACAGCACATCGTCAAACAGCAGCTGGTCGCAGTTCGACGGCGTAAGGCGGCTGTGCGCTGCGCCCGGCGCGCAAACCATCACCTTGCGCAACTGCCCCACCTCGGAATGCACGCCAAACGTCGGCTCAGCCTTTTTGGCTGTCGCAGGGGCTTTCGCCTTTGCCGGTGATTTAACCTTGTCTTTCGTTTTTGCCTTCGCCATATCGAGTTCCCTCAGTATCAGATAGAAATGGTGCCGGTCGCCAGACCGTATACGCCGTAAATGCCCGCAGCGACGATAACGCCGAAGGTGACCCAGTCCGAGGACCTGTCAAACACCGGCTTGCCCTGCTCGCGCCGTGCGATGACATACAGCACCGTGCCCGGCGCGAACAGCACCGCCGACAACAGGATGAATTTCAGCCCACCGGCGTAGATCATAAATAATGTGTAGGCCACCGCGAACGTGGCCAGGATTAAATCGCGATTGCGCTCCTCGGGTCGCACCTCATAGGTTTCACCGCGCTTGGCGATCATCAAACCGTAGGCGGCCACAAACAGGTAAGGAATCAGTGTGGTGGCACTGGTCAGGTTGAGCATCAGCGAAAAGGCATCGCGCGACCAGTAGGTCGAGACCACGATCAACTGAATGATAATACTGGTGACCCACATGGCCACCACCGGCACCTCGTTCTTGTTCACTTTGGCGAAGGCCCTGGGCATGTCCTTCGACCTGCCAGCGGCGAACATCACCTCGGCGCAGATCAGCGCCCAGGCCAGGTAGGCACCCAGCACCGACACCAGCAAGCCTACACTGACAAAGATCGCCCCCCAGGGGCCGACCACGGATTCGAGCACTGCGGCCATGGACGGCTGGCGTGTACCGGCGATGTCGGCGCGTTCCAGGACAGCGTAGGGCAGCAGGGTCACCAGTACCATCAGCGTGGTGACGACGATAAAACCGAGGATCGTGGCCTTACCAACGTCGGCGCGCTCCTTCGCGAAACGCGAATACACGCTGGCGCCCTCGATGCCGATAAATACGAATACCGTCACCAGCATGGTCGACTTGACCTGTTCAAACAGGCCGTTGGTCAGGTCGCCGCCGTAAAAGTTGAAGCGGAACAGGTCCATCTTGAACGCAAAAATCATGATCACGATAAACACCATGATCGGGATGACCTTGGCCACCGTGACAATGCTGTTGATGAAGGCCGCCTGCTGCACACCGCGCAGGATCAGGAAGTGGAACATCCAGATGCCGAGCGAGGCCACTGCGATCGCTACCACCGTGTTGCCGTCACCGAACACCGGGAAGAACGCGCCCAGCGTGGACTTGATCAGCACCCAGTACGACACGTTGCCGATGCAACTGCCGATCCAGTAGCCGAAAGCCGACAGGAAACCCGGGTAGTCGCCAAAGCCTTCACGGGCATAGGCATACACGCCCGCGTCGATATCGGGGCGGCGCTCGGCCAGCGCCTGGAATACCCGCGCCAGCATATACATGCCGGTGCCGGCAATTATCCACGCGATGACGGCACCCAGCGGTCCGGTGGCGTTGGCGAAAGTGCGCGGCAATGAAAAGATACCCGCGCCGACCATCCCGCCGACCACCATGGCGGTCAGCCCCATGCGCGACATTTTTTGTTCGGTAGTAGCCATCTCTGCTCCTTGTAGTGCGGGCACAAGGTGAAGCTGCATGCCGCGATTGAACATGAGGAATAGTGCAGCCTGTCGACTGATCACTACCTACCTGTATTTAGATAAAGAAAACCAACGTCATTAAGGCAAGCAATTACAGATCAATTGCGTGGCACTTAACAGCGTCAAGATATACACTTCCTCTGAACCTGACAACCTCATTTGAACCCTTTTGAGGTAACAGCTGTGATACGCGCCGCTTCCCGAACTGGACCGCACGAGCCATCGCAGCAACTATCGGAATTACCCTATGGCGAGCATGGCTAACCGTTCTGGATATGGCGCTGACACACAGCAATGTCGCATCGCGGTCTTGCCTGCGCTCGTCGTCGCCATCAGCCTGACCTGCGCCACTTCAGTGCTCGCTGCCGGGGCTGATCTCGTCCATGCCGGGCAACTGGTACAGAACGGCAACTACCAGGAAGCCTATGACCTGCTAGCGCCTGTAGCAGAACAGCACATGGATGACGCCGCCTTCAATGCGCTGCTGGGCGAGTCGGCGCTGCGCACCAACCGCGCCGACCTGGCGGTGACGTACTTTACGCGCAGCCTGGCCGCCACTCCGGATTCGATTGACGCCCACCTGGCCCTGGCCCGCGCCTACCTGGCCATGGGCAACTATGCGAGCGCCAAATACCAGTTCGAGACGGTGCTGCGCATCGACGACCTGCCGGCTGACCTGCACCAGCAGGTCGAGATTTACGCGCGCGCTGCGCAGGACTACGCCGCGGGCAACCGTCTTGCACTCAACGGCTATGCGATTGCCGGTTTTGGCAATTATAGCGTGAACGCCACCAACGGCACCGATGAGTTCGGCGGCAGCGATACTGACGACAACTTCCTCGCCCTGCGCGGTGGCGGCGGATTGAACTACCGGCTCACTGACAACTACGCTCTCAATGGCAGCCTCGATTATCGCTTCCGGGATTACTACGACAACGATGATCGCCGGGACGACAAGGACCTGCGCTGGAACGGCGCCGTCAACCGCAGCATGGGTGACAACAACCTGGCGGTCGGCCTGCGCGGCCGCAACAGTTATCGCGGCAACGGCGATTACCGCAATGACTACGGCATTTACAGCGACCTGCGCTACGGGTTCAGCTCCATCGACCAGTTCAATGTCGGCGCCGAGTTCAGGCGCCGCGACTACCCCAGCGGGCGACTGCGCGAGCGCAGCCGCAATATCGCGGAGCTGACCGCGGGCTGGACGCACGCACTGCTGGACGGGACGGCGAGCGTTAACCTGGTCGCCCATGGCGGGCGCGAATTTGCGACGGACGACCGGCCGGATGGCGATTCCAACTTCATCGGCCTCTCGCCCTCACTGAACTTTACGATTACCGAGACGCTGGGCGGTTTTATATTTGGCTGGTGGCAACACGACCGCTACAACATTGAGCAACTTAACGTGGACGCCGCCGACAACATCCTGGGGGTCAGTGATCGGGAGGATGATCTTTACGAGGCCGGTGGCGGTTTGACCTGGCAGTTCGCGAAATCGTGGTCACTCAACCCCGAGATTCTCTACATTCGCGATGACAGTAATATCCTCGCCAATAACTATAGTTCAACCGAAACCTGGATCACGATCCGCAAGGATTTCTGATCAGGCGCGGCAACCCGCAGCCACCGCGCATGCTAGCTGCTGTCACTCTTCAACGCGAGATGGCGTAACCGATGCGCACGCTCCACGGTTCGCGCTCGTTATAGTCGAGCAAGTACTCACCATAGCCGGTGAAGGCCTGCAGCATCAGGTAGCCTGCTACGCCGGGGTACCAGCGGTTGATTGGATACGTGGCCTGTAACTCGGCGCTGAACTTCTCGGTACTGGTGCCCTTGCGCAAAATCCAGGCCGCCTGCCAATCGTCATCTTTACCGTAACTCAAGTGGAAGTCGCCGTAACCACGGTACTTGGCAATATCCGAGTTCTCATCCTTTTCGATGTAGGCATACAGGTTGGGTGATGCGCTCCAATGAAAATCGCGCGTATTGTCATGCCTGGGAGGTTGTTCTACAATGGCATCTGGATGATGCAAGATACTGTTATCCCATGCACTACATAAACTACAAGAAGAACCACAAGAACCTAAGGAGATCGAAAATGAAACCGGCACTGTGCATTGCAGCGATCCCTTTTTCCACAATGGCATTTGACAGGGTCTAAGTTGAAGCAGGAGCCATCGGAGAACCGCAGCGATTCAACTAAAACCGCATATCGAGGACACAGGGGTGACTCGATCACGATTCGCGTATCGACCGGAGTCTTGCCTGACCGGGAGTTGGTCAGGGGAGACTCTTGAGGAGGCGCATGTGACGTTCTTGGATGACATCCCGATGGCGGAAAACCTTCCCGGCGGCCGATTACATACCCACGCGGGCCTGGGTATCGCCGGACCTGTTTGGAATTTCCGTGGTCGGAGTGGGCGGCATGGAAGGCTGGGATCGGCGACTTGCACCACATGTTCTCGATCCAGAGCATCTCGAAGCCATTTGTCTTCGCCCTGGTTTGCCAAGAGATCGGAGCAGAAACGGCGCGCGCGAGCAGGATCCGGGTCAATGCGACCGGCCTGCCGTTCAACTCCGTCATGGCGGTCGAGCTCAACGCCGACCTGGACGATGAATCCCATGGTCAATGCGGGCGCGATATTGACAGCAAGTTGCGTGCCGGGCGACACGGCGGCGGAAAAAATTCCGCTTCATCCAGGAAGGCCTGTCACGCT
>CAVXKH010000018.1:0-288610 GCA_963762235.1 uncultured Gammaproteobacteria bacterium
GCACTATCTCCTTATTATACACCACACTGCATCACGCGCAAGCGGCCAAAAAACCTCATTTTGACACGAGTAAGCTGCTCTCCACGCACCATTACCGGGAAAAGTATACTACAGGTTATGACCGTGCGTCAAGCGATTTGTGTCGCGGTCTGTCGCGTGCTGTTGCGTCCCACCTCCTCGGCCAAAAGGGCAAAAGCAGGCTGCATGACATAACGGTAGATCGTCGACCGGTGCACGCCTAGCTGGCGAGCGATCTCGCGGACGTCGGTCTCGGCGCAGTACAGCTTGAGGAATGTAACCAGCCGTCGCGTGCGGACATTGCCGTCAACGCCGGCCTCCAGGCGAGCGCATGCCTCTGTAAGGACATCACGTAGGGCGCTGGCGCGCCCCCAATATTGGCCGTGATACCTTTCATTGGCCACAGCGATCACGATCGGAAGCTCAATTAGGCTGCTCCGCCGTAGGGCCGCCCCGTCGTGAAGGTTCGCGAGGCAGTAGCCGATTTGCTTGGCCGTAACCGTGATACCTTGCGGATTCTTCCGCGTTGCCATATTCGGTTCCTCCACGCAGAGGTGTCAACCTGATCGTTCCTTGAGAGCTCGTGTCGCCATCTACAGATAGAGATATGTAATAACGCGCGTCTCCGCCGGCGAAAGGCGGTCCGCGACGATTTCCCGCACGAGGAGGGGCGCAGCACTACCAACTGTGGCCTGCTCAACGGGCCAGAAGCGGTGGAACGTGCTGCCGGTCCAGCAGTACTGGTACCCCTCATTCCCCACTGATACCTCATTGCGGTACCACAAGCAGACGTGCGGAGACAGACGCTGGTCATCTGCCAGCTGCCTGCACAGCGCTCTTGGGTGCAGTGCCTTGCTATCATCCAGGTGCCTGAAACAGAACTCCACGCCTTTGGCGGTGTCGGTGACCGGCGCTTTGCTTCTGTTCGCACCAAGTGTTGAATCTCCCACGTGCAGACGTGGCACGTTCAGACGCCCTTGGTTTTCCACATGTGCCGCTCAGAACCGGCTGGAGCCGCCAGAGGACGACCTGACGGCCATCCCCTGGACGGCGTATCCCTAATGATCAGCCCTCTCTGTCGGACAGTCTCGCTTGAAGCAGAAACTTCAGGAACTTAGGAGCGCAGGCTGAGCAGTACGTCCACGGACGTGGCCCCTCAATCCACGCAACCAGGAATCTGGAGAAGGGTTGAATCTCGTGGCCGCAGAAGGTCCGGAAACTGCGCTTGGATACTCTCATTTCGATCCGTTCCTTCCGCTCGCATTCAGAAACTGGCGAATCTGGTTCCTCTTGGACCGGCGCTTGATCCAGGTCGACGATCACACCGCACCGGTCACACCGAAACTGCCTCTCCCCCCCCGTGATCTCCTTGTCATCCAGGAGATTGCCTTCAGCATCTACAGGGAAGAAGCCGGATATCTGGCAGCGGTTTCCACAGTCGCACCAAAGCTCACCAGTACTGTTCTGGTAGATCATGATGTTCACCTCCTTTCCCGGCGTTGACCGGTGTCTGATCCACTACAGGCACTGCCCCCGCCAATGTCATATGGTCTGCAAGATGCTAGGCCCCGCCAGAAGCCACCCTCGTTCTCAACGGGGTTCGCTCCGGCGCGAGTTGCTCTTGACACCACATGACTCCGGCGACGTGATGCCCCTGTATGAAACAGGTCAAGCTCCGCTGGAGGTGTGTGAGATGTCGGACGCTCACGCACTGGTGCGCCTTCCTTACCCGGAGACCATACTACCGCCTGATACCCATCCTTCGCTCCGCACTGGCGATCTCTTGCAGCGTGCCAACGATCGGGCCCAATGCCGAGGTCACATCGCCACGCATGTGTCGCTTCCCGTCCAGGTCCAGCTTGCGGCTCCGCCGCGGTGCGCTGGTATGGTCCGATCGCGACGGAGATACCTCAGTCTCCACACACGTCAACGAATCCTCCTACTGCGCTGCGCTGATCTGGCTACAGACACTCTTGCAGCGACCGCTCACTCCCTTACATGTATGCGCCTGCGCCAGTGACCGTTTTCCACCCCGAGCATGTACCGACGAGTCCTAGGGCAGATTGATTAGGGATCTGTATGATAGAGCCGCCAGCAGCGACATGGCCGCCGTGCAGAACCTCACGCCCAGCCTGATGCCTCTGCTGAGCCGGCGTGGCACCAGCGGCGTAATCTTCGCCGTGCTTTGCAGGAGCCCGGAACGTGTCTCCCGTTTCCGTGTGATCCGCCGAACGGGCAGGAACGCCGGTTTGCCGTTGGTGACGAGTATGCTGCACCCCATTGCTGTCCCAACAGCAATGGTACTGGGCCTGGATCCATGCGTCGAGAAACAAGCAATGACGCGTTTCAGGTGCCAGAATCCGGCCAACCGACCCACTTCTGCCGCGTTTGACCTGCTGAAACGGTCGGCCCGATGCGTGGTGCCATGTGACCAGGTTCGACCAACTGCCCCCGACTGCTTTGCTTTTTCCACTCACGTTCTCCATACTCCTACTCCAGTTCTATGTGCAACAGCGCAGGTGATCACGGCTGCCTGATCAGCGCGCTGACGTCGCTCTCGCCGGCCACTCTCCATATCTCCTCAGACAGGATTCCCTTATGGATGGCTTCTGCCAACGTTGTGAACCAGAAGATTCGTCCGCCGCCAACCTTCTCGGTCGTCGTACGAAGATTGGCTAGGCGCTTCGTCGTTGTGGTGAAGGTGAGAATACGCAGGCTGCGTGTCTGGTAGCGCTCCTCGTACTTCCCTGACGCTATGTAGGCGAGATAAGCGAGGACGCGTGTTCGCCAGCGCGGGTTGCTCATCGTCGCCTGATCGAGCTCCAGGAAGAAATGGGCACGCCGGTCGCCGATACGCAGCACAGTGTAGGCGTCTGGTAGAACCGCGACACGCCGACTGTGACCTTGGGCTGTGTTGAGGAAGACATACTCTCGCAGATGTTCGGCCTTGAGTTGGGCATCATCCAGCCATCTCTCCACCCCGTACCCCTCAATCTGGGCGGCCAGGGTGAGAGCGATCCTGACATCATTGGTCCTCAACGTATGCTCCAGGAACAGAAGGCTCACCTTTGTTCGGCGCTGATCCCGGTCGAATGCGGCGCCCCAATAGGTGGGATCCAGTACGCCCTCACTGTCAAAGACAAGGCGTGCGCCCTTCGCCGTCAGACGGTAGACAGGACGCCATGCCCAGGCGCCGGTGCGCACCGGCGCCGGAAAGCGTTCGAGATACCCGTTATGATAGAGCAAACGCAGGCGCCGGCGGCAGATGCTGGTCTTGGTCGGGTGATCTTGGTCCCCACCTGGTGAAAACAGGAGTCGCTCAACCTGCTCCCGCGTCATGATGCGATACTCGCCGACGCGGCGGAGAATCAGAAGGTCCCGATCGTGACCACCATGGCCGGAGGTTCCTTCACCCGATTATAGCGGGGAAGCCTCGGCGTCTTCATAGTCTGCGATGGGTCTGCTGCGACGATAGTCTCGCTCACCGTCAATCTCCTTTCGTAGCTCACTCTTCAGCCGGCCGTATCGTTTGCCGGACAGAGCGCACAACTGGTTGCGCACCTGATACGCCTCGTCAGTCAGGACGGGATCGGGCATGTCTAGCGCCCGCAGCTTGAAGGGGCGAGATGCCCCTCTGATTCTCACCCAGAACTCGCGTGGTTTGAGGTCAGTCAGTCGATGAACCTGATCAGCAAGGGACGGCACTGTCACGTTGTCCTTCAGATATGGAATGTGCAGTTGCCCCATGTGCAACCACTCGACGTCGTGTTGCGACCTGGCGCCAAAGCCTGGCGGGAATATCTCGTGGGCCAGGACACTGGCGTCCTGATAACCGATGCGGAAAGCAGCAATTGTGCCGGTCGTATTCAGTACAGCCGAGCGCAGCGGCGCTGCCAATTGATCAAGGTATTGGTGGGCAAGAATGAGCGACAAGCCGTACTTGCGCGATTCTGAAAGGATATCCTGGATGTTATCGGTCGTGTAGTTCTGAAACTCGTCCAGGTACAGATAAAAAGGAGTCCGATGCTGGCTGTCGGCTCGAGACAGCGCCGCTTTCTGCAGGTGTGCGACGATGAAGGCCCCCAGCAGAGAGCTGTTTTCCTCGCCCAGCACACCCTTCGACAGATTGACCAGTAGCACCAAGTTCCTGTCCAGCACTTGGCGGAAGTTGATGGTGGACTTCGTTGAGAACATCAGTCGCATGTCAGGGTCAAAGAGAAGTGCGCCGATCTTGTTGAGAACCGGCGCCGCCCATTGCTGAGCGGCCGCCGGGCTCTTGGGAAACTCGAACTCAAAGAAATCGACAACATCTCGATTGCGGGCATGCTGCAGGTGCTCAGCGCGCATATCCTTGTCGTAGAGGAAACGAGGCAGGACGCCGAGAGGCAAGTTCAGCTCAGCCAATGCCTGGAAGCTGAAGGCCAGGAGTCGCACCATGCGCGGCGCGGAGCTGGCATCCAGCTTCCAGATCTTAAGCACCACGTCGGTCAGGAACGATGCCAGGCGTGCCGGCGAATATCCCTGGATAGCCTCCAGGGGATTGAAGCAGACCGTCCACTCGCGGTTTGTGGGATCAATGAGGACGACGCGCTCAGCCAGATCAGGCTGCTCGTCCAGAAGCAGCGCCGTTCGAGACAGCACGTGCTGGTAAAGGTCGCCGTGTGGGTCCAATACGGCAACGCCATGACCGGCGGCGATGTCCTGCATGATCCAGGACTCCTGGGCGCGCGACTTGCCCACGCCCGGATGCCCAATCTCGTAGAAGTGCGTAGATCGGACGTCTTCGTTCAGTGTGGCAGGAGACGTGCTTCGCATCAGGTCAGCAAGATTGCTCATCACAGTCGATCTCCCATCTGGAAACCCGATGGGCTGGCTGGTTGGCCGGATTGCAGGCCGGCCAGCAGCCCATGGATAACGCAGATTGTGACAATAGGCCGGCTGGCTGGCAGGCCGATTGCCAGAACGCTTACGAGCCCGATGCACAGAGAGAGGGCGACTGTTGCCAGAAGTCGCCATGGCAGCGCATAGATATCAATGCGACAGCGAGCCTTCAGAGCTGGCGCAACGGCTGCCAGGACAGCGGCGTAAAGACGAAAGGACAGCAGCATGGCTCGACGTACTAGACGGGTAGCCGCGGGTAAGGCAACGGGAAGAAGCCGCAGCGCTGCCGCCAGGCCCGTGAACACCAGGCCCATGAGCCCCAGCAACGAGGCCAAGAGCACCTGCAAGACGACACCGAGCAATCCAGCGATCATGACATGCCTCCTTCAATCAGTTGGTCCACCACCGGTCAATCACGACCCAATAGCCGTCTTCGGTCACGGCGACCAGGAAAGGATCAATGGCCATCAGTCCTGCGACCGAAGCAATGGCCAATGGGACAAGAGCGATCATCAAGGCGGTCAGTGCAGCAGCGGCGATCGCCACGACCGCTCCGATTACGACCAACAAGCTGACTGCGGCAGCAACGAGACTCGCGATCATGGTGGCTATCCGTTTCCACGGCATGCTCTTGACGGTCTGCGACAACCGGACCGTTGCGTCATTCTTTGTGCTGGATGGCGCCGGCAGCGCCAGCCGCGGGTCATGGATAACAATGAAGCCTTGTACCTTGACGCCTGATTGTCGGATGATCTTGATGCGCTCCCAGGCATGCTGGGGTAGTGGGCTCTTGTCCATTTCCAAGGGAATGACCCACCAGTTCTGAGCGAACATGGGTGCACCTGGCATGGGTGCTTGGCCAAGCACCCATGGGTTCCAGTGGTTCCGTTCCGCCAGATCGAGCAGGGCCGACCTGGGCAGGCCTGCCGAGTTGCGCAGGGGCTCTGTCTTCTTGAACATACTGAACTCCTTGCTTGGTTGAGCCAAGCGATGTATAATGGAACTACCACGTAGCCCGCATGTGGGGCTGGCGTTGTCGGTCGATAGAGACGAGCCAGTCGAATAGCGGCGGTGCTGGAATCTGCCAGCGCAGCGAGGCAGACATCCTGACCGGTCTGGCTGTTGTCGTGTTCGGGCGAGTCAGGACGTGGTCCGTGATGTCTCCCTTCTGGTACTACTCTACGCCTTCCACCTTCATAATCGCAAGCAGCTTTGTCTCTGGTTTCTACACAACTATTCTCCATGCAGAAACTTCGGGGGAAGCAGCATGGAGTTGACTCTTATTGCGTGCTGGAGATAACTACGCATGTCTACAGGACAAGCGGAAGATTGGGATTACCTGCTGCAGCTCAACCCCCAGGAGTGCGCGGTGCTATTTCACCTGTGTCACAACGCCTCGAACGAAAAGATAGCCGAGGACCTGGCCATATCTCCGAGTCAATTCTATAAAGTCTATGACAGCATCTGTGATAAGCTGGGCGTGCACGACCTCAGTCGATCTCAGAGGCGAATGGTTATTGGACGGGACTATTGCCCCGCATTTCTTGAGAAGGCAGAGAGCGCTCAGACGGCTTGGCACGACATTCGGCGGGACAGGGCACAATCTCGCTCTGGCGGCGCTGTCGGCGGCGAGACAAGGAAAGAGGCTGGAGGGCAGGCTCACGCAGATTCCTCAGCGCAGAGCGCGCCAGGGCAGAAAGACTCAGGGTCCACTGAGCAGAACGGGCAATCGGGCGGATGGCCTGGGGACTCAAATCCCGCAGGCCAGCGCGCTCAAGAGCCCGCCGGTCAGCCTGGGACTTCTGACACGTCTCCCGATCTAAGCGCGCTACCGCGCAATGGGTTGCCCGGATGGCTACTGCCCGTCGTGCTGCTGGTCACAGTTGTTCTTGTTGGTGTAGGCGTCACCATTGGGATGCTTCTCGGCCGCGGGCCTTCCACTGTGCCACCTCTAGCTCCCACCTCAGCGCCAGGAACATCTGCATATACGCCATCTCCCACGCCGGCGCCCGTCTACGCCTCACCTCGCACATCGACACCGATTTCCGTTGCACCAACGGCTTCGGATACACAGAACCCCGCACCAGGCACAATCATCCCCGCGGGACAAGCGTTCGCTCGAGCCGGCGTGACCGTGGTCGCCAGCCGAGACCTAAACATCTTGTGGGGCCAAGCTGGCCCGCGGGTTAAGATTTACAATGGTAGCGGTGGTCCAATTGTTGTTCGGTGGCAACCATCCGCACTACATCTGGTGGATGACACGTCGACTGAATACCATCAGCTCTATGAGGATACCGCCGGCTACCACCAGGTATTCCAGTTCAGCATGCCTGCGGGAGCTACTCAGATGCTGACTGCCTCCGGCACGGGTTTCTTCGACAATGCCTATGCCTACTTCAAGGGACCCATTGCGATGAAGGCTAAATATGTGATTCTCAGGATTGACCAGATCGCTGGCTTGTCCGATCTTAGATGGAGGTATGACCTTCCCTGACCGGGAGCCGTCCAGCGAATTCATGAACCCCAACCGTAACAGCGACAGCGTGGGACCATCTGTGTTGTCAACGGTTGAGAATTGAGCCATTTCCAGCGGTTGAAAAGTGAGCCACCCTTACGGTGATTAGGCTGACTTGCCGCTGCTTGACAGTTCTGTTGGACGACTGAGCTGCTTGTCTTTCAGCCTGTAGCTATCACCCTTCATGCTGATGATCTCAGCATGGTGGACCAGACGATCAATCATCGCAGCCGCTACGACCGGGTCGCCGAAGATCTCACCCCAGGCGGTGAACGGCTTGTTGGAGGTGACGATGACGGACCCGCGTTCATAGCGGGCGCTGATCAGTTGGAAGAACAGGTTGGCCGCTTCCGCATCGAAGGGCAGGTAGCCAACCTCATCCACGATCAGCAACGGATACCGCTCCAGGACACGCAGGTAGGCATCCAGCCCATGCTCACGTTGTGCTGCAGCCAGACGCATGACCCACGTCGTCGCCGATGCGAACTGCACCCGATGGCCCGCCACACACGCCTTGACCCCTAAGGCCGTCGCCAAGTGCGTCTTCCCTGTTCCGGGCGGGCCGAGAAAGATCACGTTCTCGTGCGCCGTGATGAAATCCAGACTTGCCAAATGCAGCACCACTTGTCGTCGCACCGACGTCTGATAGCCGAAGTCGAACCCGTCGATGGTCTTGCAAGCCGGGAAGTGGGCTGCCCGCATACGAGCCTCGCCGCCTTGCTGCTGGCGGGCGAAGACTTCTCGCTCCAGCAGTTGTTCCAGGAACTGCTCGTAGGTCCAACTCTCTGCTCGGGCACGCTCGGCTGTCCGCTGCAGCGCCTCTGCGATGCGGGGCGCCTTCATGTAGCGCACCAGGAAGGCCAGGTCGCCTCTGGGTGTCGCCGGCATCATGTGTGGCTCATCACTCATCGCCGTCCTCCCTGGTCAGCCGGTCGTAGCGGGAGAGATCCGGACGAGCAACGGTCACACGGGCTTTGGCTGGCAGGGTCAAGCCGTGGACACCAGGAACCGCCACGGACGTGGGTGTCACAGACCAGGGCTTGGCCAGGTGAGTCGGGTCTTGTAGGAAACGGTGCTTGCCCCAACACCGTGCATGACGTGCCACTTCGTGCTGGTTATGGTAGATGACGATCTTGCTGGCATACAGATGGATGGCGAGCTCTTGGCGGACCAACACCAGAGGAACAGAGTAGTGATTGCTCCCCACCTGGATGAAGCCCTGGCTAGTGACCCGGGCGAAACGAATATCGTACGGGAGCACGGAGACCGTGGGTAACGACAGGAGGGCCGGTCTCTCCTGCTGGAAACGGTCGATTGGCCGCTCGTGCAGCGTGCCATGCCGGCGCACATTGGCAATGGTATCACGCCACACATCGCCCTGTGCTTGCAGATCCTCCAGACTGGTGAACTGCCGTCCAACCCAGAAGTTGTCCTTCAGGTACCGGACAGGACGCTCAACGAGGCCTTTCTCATGGGGTTGGCCGGGTGTGCAGGCATGCGGCTTGAAGCCGTAGCGCTCGGCAAAGACAAGGAACTGAGCGTTGAAGATCACCTCCTTGCCGCGGTGGCTCGTCACCACCGAGGACATGTTGTCGTAGACAAGTGTGTGTGGGACGCCGCCCATGAAGGCCAGAAGCTGGGCATGAGCCTGCAAGAACTCAGGCATGGCGGTGCCAAATGAGAAGGCCACGCTGAGGAGTCGCGAGTAGCCCAGCGTCAGGATGAGCGCCCAGACGGGCAGCGGGTCGCCGGTGGGTGACGGGATGGGATCAGGCATGCGCGCCCAGTCCACCTGACCGATGGCACCCGGCCGATACTCCGTACGCTGAAAGGCCTGTGCAGGCTGGGGCCGGATAAGGCGGAGGTAGTCGCGCAGGATGGTCAGACGGCCGCTGTAGCCTTCCGGCCGCAAAATCTCCTGGAGACGAACGGCGCTGATCTCAGGGAACTGCCCAAGGATCTCGGTGATGCGATTGTTAAAGGGATCAAGGCACGACGGTCGGCGTGCCCGCTCATACTGCGGAGGAGCGTCGCTGTGCAGTGCTGAGTTGACGGTATTCCTCGCCAGGCCTAACCGCTTGGCGATCTGGCGAGCAGAGAGCTTCTCCACCCGCTGTAGCCGACGAATCTCGGCCCACTGTTCCACCTCTAACATCTCCTTCTCCTGGTGAGTATGATTGGTGCTCACCAGGATACACCAAAGTTGGTTGAGGTGGCTCAATTTTCGACCGCTGATTCTGGCTCAAGATTATACCGCTGCTAACACCATCTGCTCTGTCGATTGGGATTTTGGGGCTTGACAAGATAGGTAGAGGTCAGTATGATCGAGATAGAAGTGGGCGAACTATGCCCCACACCCTATGGAGTTGCCCTATCTTGACCACTTCCATCTGAAAGAAGAGCCATTTTCGACCTCGCCCAACCCGAGATTCCTCTTTACGTCCCCTGTCCACCACGCCGCCGTACAGAAGATCCGCTATGTCGTCGCCGCCCGTAAGGGCCTCGCTGTCTGTTTTGGTGCGCCTGGCCACGGCAAGACGACGCTGGCCAGGTTGCTCTACCAGATGTTCCTAGATGATGGTTATCATGCTGTCTTTCTGACCAACCCCAGCTATCCCACGCCAAACCAACTCCTGCGCGCCATTATTCAGGAGTTCCAGGTCACGAGAACGGCACGATCGTTCCTCGATCTGCTCAATCTGTTCAAGGCATTCCTTTATGAAGAGGCGATTGAGAGACGAAAAGTGCTCGTTTTGCTGATGGACGAAGTGCAGACCCTCGGCCACTCGCAGATGGAACTAATGAGGCAGATCTGCAATTATGAAAGTAATGACCAAAAGTTCCTGCAGTTGGTGTTGTTTGGCCAAGAACAATTCCGGACCACGCTTCATCGCGCCCCCAATCTTGAGAACCGCATCTGCATGGCTTGTTCACTGGATGGCCTCACCCTGGCCGATACGCAGCAGATGCTGCGTTTCCGCTGGCAAGTCGCCGGCGGTGGGAAGTTCCCATTTACCGATGAGGCCGTGCAAGCAATCTACGCGGCGACTCAGGGTGTACCCCGGTCGCAGATCATTCTGGCGGACAATGCACTGTTGGTTGCCACGCTGCACAAGGCGGACAGCATCGGCCCGGATGTGATCGAACAGGTTGTGCGCGACAGGGGATTGGCTGATATGGTCTCAAGCCAGGGTGTCGGAAAGGAGGCGGCATGAGCGAGAACAAGCCAGATCTCTACGCCGGCCTTGATCAGATGATTGCCAAGCCGACGAAGCCGGCCGAGCCGGAGCCGGAAGCACAGCCAGCGCCCACTACAACGCGGGAGGCCGACCATGCAGTGAGTGAATCACGAGGGAACCAAGAGACTAACAAGAAGAGCGACGGGACATCCGGCACGCGGCTCGTGCGCGAAGTTGAACCAGATCTGCCCGATGTGCTCTACCTGTACCGCAAGCAGACGCTGGAGTTCGGCCCCAAGGACCTTGAGGCAGTGGAGCATATTCAGCAAGTAATGAGCGAGGCGCACACGCGCCAGATCACCAAAACGGAGATCGTGCGCGCCGCCGTCGAGTTCCTGGTCAAGGATTTCAATGCTCATCGTGAGCAGAGCTTTATCGTACGTAAGTTCGTGAGGAGGAGGTAGTCACCCTGCCCTGACATCTATGGATGTGAGCGCAAGATTCAATAGCCAATTCGTGATGATTGACTTTGAGCTCCTGGATCACCCGGAGTTCATGCATTTCGTGGGCACAACTGCCTTCAGCGTGTATCTCATCCTGCGCCGCTATGTGTGGCGGAGCGAGGCCAGAGAGCACTCGGCGGGTCTGCACCTGATGTTCGCGCGTGGCTTACTGGGATGTTCGGTCTCGGTGGCCATCATCGCTCAGCGAATCGGGGTCTCAGAGCGCAGCATCAAAGAAGCGACGACGCGGCTGGAGCACATGGGGGTTGTTCAGTCAAAGATGACCGGACGGGAGAAAGTCTACGTCCTGGGTGAATGGGTGGACATCAGCGAGAAGAAAGACGGCACCGTGCGCAAGGAATGGTTCTACCTGGAACGGATGTTTCCCACCAGAGGTGCAGAAATCTTCACCTCAGAGGTGCAAAAAAAGGTAAGTGGTGAAGAAACCTGCACACCAGAGGTGCGAGAAACTGCACCGGGATATATCAATAGAGAAGAGAATAGAGAAAGCGTTAACGCGTTAGGAAAGAAGGATCCTGAGCATGTGCGCTACCTGGTTGAGGAAATCCTAGATGTCTGTGGGGACGAGAAGAGTCGGCCCTACTACACCCGGCTGGCCAGCCGGCTGCCCGATGATCTGATCTTCCGCAGCCTGGCCGAGATTCGGCAAGATTCGGCAATGAGGAACAGGGGAGCGGTGCTGATCGCCAAGCTGAGGCCAGCGATGATTGGCTAGTCGCTTCCCACGACACAATTCCATCGCATTGAGCGCACCACTATGCTATAATGTGCAATAGAAGAGGCCCCTAAGTTACACCTGCAAGAAGCCCAATCCCCAACGTGCGGAGTCCAGCGGGAGGAACAAGACGTGGCCGATGCAACGGCCGTCATGGCACGGCTCAAGCCGAACGTGATCGTCTCAGGCCCCTACTTGCCGGAACCAGTTCAGGTGATTGCGGTTGTGGCTCTGGGCGCGCAGTTGAAAATCATCGGCAAAGGGATCAACAGCGGCCTGGTACGCGATCCCGTCTTGTCACTGGAGCAGATCGCTGCTCTTGACATTACCTCCGAGAGCGAACCATTCGACGGCGACCCCGGCCGCTTCCGCCTAGGCATCGAAGCCCTCCGCCTGCAACTGGCATACGAATACGACCCCTACTTCACCCTCTCCATCGCCCGCGTCGATCCCCTGCCGCACCAGCTCGAAGCCGTCTACGACTATTTCCTGAAGCTCCCGCGCATTCGCTTCTTGCTGGCCGATGATCCTGGCGCCGGCAAGACGATCATGGCGGGCCTGCTGATCAAGGAAATGAAGATTCGCGGGCTGATCCAGCGCACACTGATCGTGACGCCGGCCAATCTCACCTTCCAGTGGCAGCGTGAGATGAAGGACCGCTTCCGCGAGGACTTTGAGATTGTGCGCAGCGATGTCCTGCGCGCCGCTTATGGCTCGAATCCCTGGCAGGAGAAGAGCCAGGTGATCACGTCGGTCTCCTGGGTGTCGCGCATCCGAGACGCCAACGAGAGCCTGCTGCGCAGCCATTGGGACCTGATCATCGTCGACGAAGCGCACAAGATGAGCGCCCGCGATGCCGACCACAAGACACTCGCTTACGAGCTTGGCGAAGCGCTGTCGGAGATGACCGATCACTACCTGCTGATGACAGCGACGCCGCACAAGGGCGACCCAAAGAACTTCTGCCTGTTCCTCAGCCTGCTCGATAGGGATGTCTACGGCGACGTCAAGAGCCTCGAAGAGGCCATGGCGCGCAGCAATGCCCCCTTCTATCTGCGGCGCGTTAAGGAAGCGCTGGTCTCCTTTCCCGATGCGGAGACTGGCCAGGTCAAAGCGCTGTTCACCAAACGCCATGTGCAGACGACTGAGTTCCAGATCGACGCCGATGAGTGGGACTTCTACAACGCTCTGACCAACTACGTTGAGGAGCAGTCGATCAGGGCAGCGGCGGACGATTCGGCCCGGGGGCGCGCCCTCGGCTTCACTATGGCCATGCTGCAGCGCCGCTTTGCGTCGAGCATCTATGCGGTGCGTTGTAGCCTGGACCGCATGCGCAAGAAGCGGCAGCGCATTCTGGTGAACCCAGAAGCGTACCACCAGGATCAGATTGCACGTAAGTTGCCGGAGGACTTCGACGAGCTGCCCGATGATGAGCAACAGGAAATACTGGAAGCTCTGGAAGAAGTGGTGGTCTCGGTGGACCCAGCCGCCCTGCGCATCGAGATTGCTGAGCTTGAGCGGCTGATCAAGCGGGCCCAGGAGGTTGAGCGCAGCGAGTCAGAGTCCAAGCTGGATATGCTCAAGAAGGTGCTGACCGAGCAGGGTATCTTTGCCGACCCCAAGATGAAGCTGCTGATCTTCACCGAGCACAAGGATACGCTGGACTACCTTGCCGGCGACGGTCGCGATGGCCGTCCCCTGGGCAAGCTGCGGCAGTGGGGCCTGACCGTGACCCAGATTCACGGCGGCATGAAGATCGGCGACCGCGACACGCCCGGCACGCGCATCTACGCCGAGCGTGAGTTCCGCGAGTCATGCCAGGTGATGGTGGCCACTGAAGCCGCCGGTGAGGGCATCAACCTGCAGTTCTGCTGGCTGATGATCAACTACGATATCCCGTGGAACCCGGTGCGGCTGGAACAGCGCATGGGCCGCATCCACCGCTACGGCCAGGAGAAGGACTGCCTGATCTTCAACTTCGTCGCCACCAACACGCGCGAAGGCCGCGTGCTGATCAAGCTTTTTGAGCGGGTCAAGGCCATTGAGGCCGATCTGGACCCCCAGCAGACCGGCAAGGTGTTCAACGTCCTGGGCGATATCTTCCCCAGCAACCAGCTTGAGCGCCTGCTGCGCGAGATGTATGCCCGCAACCTGACGGAGCAAGCGATCACGGACCGCATTGTGGCCGACGTGGACGTGGAAGCATTCCGGCGCATTACCAGCTCGGCGCTGGAGGGGCTGGCCAAGCGCGACCTGAACCTGGCCGTGATCGTGGGCAAATCTGCGGAAGCCCGCGAGCGGCGGCTAGTGCCGGAGGTGATCGAAGACTTCTTCGTGCAGGCCGCGCCGCTGGTGAGCGTGCAACCGCGCGAGACCGGCAGAGGCCAGCACACCTACCGCATTGGCCGCATTCCGCGCGCCTTGTGGGAAACCGGCGAGCAGCAAGAACCGCGTTTCGGCAAGCTGGGCGCGAGTACAAGCAGATAGTCTTTGACAAGAAGCTGCTGGCGAGCGACCAAACGCTGGAATGGGTGACTCCCGGACATCCGCTCTTTGAGTGCGTCAGGCAGCAGACTGCTAATCTAGCGCAGAAGGACCTGCAGCATGGCGCTGTGTTCTTCGACCTGCAGCGCGCCCAACCAGCCCGCTTGGATGTCTTTTCATCCTCAATCAAGGACGGCCGCGGACACACGCTGCATCAGCGCCTGTTTGCAGTGGAATGCAGCTTGGACGGCGCCCTGGCCATCCGCCAGCCGACCATCTTCCTCGACCTCGTCCCTGCGCCGACTGGTATGCAGTCGCCTGAATCCGACGGGTTGCCCGACCGCCAGCGGGTGGAGCAGGCGCTGGTAGAGACAGCATTGCAGCCGTTCCTGGCCGAGGTGGTGGCCAGTCGCCAGCACGAGCTGGACACGATTGCCCGCCATGTAGACATCAGCCTCAACGAGCTGATCAATCGGCAGAACCTGCGCATGGCGGATCTGTGGCAGAAGAGGGAGTCCGGCGACACGGACCCTCTCGTGGCAGCCAACCTCAAGACGACGGAAGACCGCATAGATGAGCTGAACGCCCGCTTGGAGCGCAGGCGCAGGGATATTGAGCAGGAGCGACATTGTTCGATATCTGATATTCGCCATCTGGGCCGGGCCTGGGTGCTGCCTCATCCTGAGCGTACATCTCCTGGGATGGCGCCCATGGTGCGCGACGAGGAGATCGAGCGCATGGCTATCCAGGCGGCCATTGCCCACGAGCAGGGGCGGGGCTGGCACGTGGAGAGCGTAGAGAACGAAGACAGGGGCTTCGACCTCATCTCTCGCCGCCCGCACCCCGAAGACCCGCTGACTGCAATTGAGGTGCGCTTCATCGAGGTAAAGGGGCGCGCCGCAGTGGGCGAGGTGGCCATGAGCGCCAACGAGTACAAGACCTCCGAGCGGCTCAGGAAAGACTACTGGCTGTACGCTGTCTTCAACTGCGCCAGCGCGCCAGAGGTGCACGCCATCCAGGACCCGGTGCGCCTGGGCTGGCAGCCCGTCGTGGCCGTTGAGCATTACCGCCTGACGTGGGAGCGCATCAAGGAAGTGGTCCTGTGATTGGTCTGAATTCGAAAGGAGGATGCCATGCCTGATGTTGTGTCCAATCCTAGCGTGGTTAGCACCGTACAACGGCTGATTGACCGATTGTCGGAATCAGTCCTCACCTTCATCCTCACCATGGTGCTAAGTACCGCCGTGCTGCTCTTGGGCGCAACCGGTGGAGGCTTCTTGGGTGTTCCCCCTAACGGCATTGATGGTAGCTGGAGACTTGGCTTCGGGGTCTTCGGGGCAGCTCTGATTCTGACGAGTCTCTGGAAATACCTCCGCGGAGGCGACTCCAAGAGCGCCTCGTTAGTCAAGCAGACGAATACGTCAATGCCAATACAGTCAGATGGGTCACTGCTCATTACCAGTCCGAAGATAGACGCACGGACCAGGCAGGTCGACCGTGTTGTTGGGGAAGCTGTTGGGCAGGAAAGCACTCAGGTCATCGAATTCGCCGGAACGGTCTTCCCTGCAGCGCCTGAGATGGGAGTCTGGGTTCTCCGGCGCAAAGTTGCATTCGAGACGGCGAAGGGGCACCATCGGAAGAACGAGCTTTTCGTCTACCCCGCAGTCCTCAGCAATGATGGCGTGTGGAGGTGCAACATATACGTTGGGCTTGGTAGTGCGGAAAGCCGCCGAGAGTATGAGATCTGGGGTGTCGTTCCCAGTCGCGATGCCGCGCTTTTGTTCAAGTATCATCGCGCTAGCCGCTTGGCGATAGATGAAGCGGCGAAGGCACTGAAGGTCAAAAGCCCAGAGCTGAAGTGGACCGGGCCAAGAGTTCCTCTTCCGTCCGACTACGACCCTACGGCTCTGGCATCCTCTCAGCCTGTCAGAGTTGTCTTGAGGAGAGGGTGATCAGGAACTTAGCGTCCTCCGGCGAGACTTAGGCATCTCGTTCTTCGGTGAGGGGGCGGGAAACAATATGCATCTGCAAAGCCAGAGACCGACCGTATCGGCAGAACGATAGTTGCGGTGGATTCCCGAAGACCGCTCGGTCCTCAGTATTCCGGTGCCGAGGGTCCCGTTGCTCGCTGCTGCGCTTTACCGGCGGTGCCACATGGAAGCTGAGTACATCCGCGCCAAAGGCTTTGCACCTCTGCAGCAGGAGCAGATGATCCTGGACTACGTGCAGAGTCACGGCAGCATACGGCGAGCCGAGGCCGCCGAGCTATGCAGGATCGGCGAGCGCCAGGCATCGCGCCTCTGACACGCATCGCCGCCAAGTATACCAAGTTCACACTGGTTGGCAGCAGGAAGACGGCTCACTACGTGTGGGTTCAAGAGCAGTAGGTTTGTGGCCTCCTTATGACCGCTTTATGACCGCGGTCATAACTGCCACGTTGTGACTTATGAGCGTGGTCATAACTTGGTCATACATCACTTGCAGGAGGAACGAGCGCGCTCATTTTCGCTCATTCTAGGCTACACAGTGGAGTGTCTGATGAACACAATTACCTTTGCCTTGCATCCTTATGCCGACCTACCCTGGCGCCAGGGTGTCACTGAGACCATCGACATTCTGATCGATGGCCGCAACCTGATCGATATGGTACGAGAGATCGAGCTGCCATTTGCCACAGCCGAAGGATCCCCTGACATGGCAGGGGCCTACACCGGCTTGCTCGCCAATAGGCCCGACGACCTGCTGGACGCCCTGCTGGCGCGGGAAGAAGACTTTGCGGGGTCGGAAGGCACGAATGCCGTCCTCATTTGCGCCGGCTGCGGCGAGCTTGGTTGCTGGCCGCTCACCGTCAGGATCACGATGGACGACAAGACGGTGACCTGGAGCGGC
This sequence comes from uncultured Gammaproteobacteria bacterium, assembly GCA_963762235.1. GTDB lineage: Bacteria > Pseudomonadota > Gammaproteobacteria > Pseudomonadales > Halieaceae > Marimicrobium. The sequence goes on from CAVXKH010000018.1 coordinate 17,206, forward strand.
TTCGAGCAACCGCATCGCATCGATCCGGCGCCACCCGGCATCCCCTGGCGCTATGACAACCTGGGGCCGTTCGTGTTTGACCATGGCGAGTACGAGAGGGGCATCGCCATGTGCACCGCCAAGTACAGACATGCGGCATATTATAGGGAACAATAATACATAGTTAACATAGGATACAAAGAATAAGCTGAATAAGCTGAATAAGCTGAATTGTTTGACGATCGTACCAACTAGCCGAAAAAGAAGATGGGACATCGAGATCGCTTATATAGCTAATTGCATAGGGCCATGGGACATCGAGATCGCTTATATAGCTAATTGCATGGGGAATAACGATCGTACCAACTAGCCGAAAAGAAGATGGGACATCGAGATCGCTTATATAGCTAATTGCATAGGGAACACATCGAGATCGCTTATATAGATAATTGCATAGGGAACAACGATCGTACCAATAGCCGAAAAAGAAGTGGGACATCGAGATCGCTTGTATAGCTAATTGCATAGGGCCATGGGACATCGAGATCGCTTATATAGATAATTGCATAGGGAACAACGATCGTACCAACTAGCCGAAAAGAAGATGGGACATCGAGATCGCTTATATAGCTAATTGCATAGGGAACAACGATGGGAACAATAATACATGCTTCATCTGGACTGCGTTGCATCAGTCGCCGCCCATATCTGCAGGCAACAGGTCAGGCATTTCGAACGGCTTCAGGTCCCTTCGCCGGTTCTTGCGGCGCCGTTCCCGGCAGGATCTCGAAGTTCGGTGTGAACGCCACCATCAGGCCCCGGAGCTGATCGAAGGGCTTGCGGTCGCCGTCGAACTTGGCCTTGCCGGCCTTGATCAGGTCGTCGAAGGAGCTGACGCCCATCATCACCGTGTTGAGATCGGCGCGATTGATGGTGATGGTCAGGTCAGGGTTCTTCGCCTGCTGGCCCTTGATGTTGGTCAGCGTGGCGTTGCTCAGCTCCACCAGATACTTCTCGCCGTTGTCGGGCGTGACCAGGTTGATGGTGAAGCGCATGCCCTCGGCCTTTTTCGGGTCCATGCTGATGCCCAGGAAGTCGAGCCACATTTCGGTCGACATGGCGCGCACCACGTCCGGCCCGGTAGTGCGCTGCGGCGTGCCGCCGGGCAGGCCGTTGCGCAGTTCGTAAGAACCCTGCAGATAGCTGTTGCGCACGCTGGTGCTCTCGGCCTGGTAGCCGAGCTGTTCATAGGCATCCGCCAGCAGGCGGCGGGCCGGCATGGTTCTGCGGCTCTGCGAACACCAGCTTGTTGAGGATCTCCGACGCCTCCAGGTACTTGCCCTGATCGATCAGTTCCTTGCCCTTGGCCATGATCTTGGCCGACCCGCCCATCATCTCGACATACAGCGGCGCCGAATCCTGCGGCGACAGCGGATGCAGGTTGACCGGGTTGCCATCGTAGAAGCCGAGGAAGCGGTTGATGACGGCGCGCGCATTGTTCTGCGCATCGCCGTGGTAGCTGCGCGCGGCCCATTGCTGCTGCAGGCTCTTCGGCACCTCGTAGACATTCTGGATTTCGTTGATGGTCACGCCCTGGTTGGCGTAGTGCAGCGCCTGGTTGTTCAGGTTGGCGTAGGTATCGCGCTGCGCGCGCAGTACCTCCTGGATACGGGCATTACCCCAGCGCGGCCAGCTGTGCGAGGCGAACATCACCTCGGCTTCCTGGCCGAACTTCCACAGCGCGGCGTTGATCTCTTTCGACCAGTTCAGCGCGTTGCGCACCGGCGCGCCGCGCAGCGTATAGATGTTGTGGATGGTGCCGGTCACGTTCTCCGCCGCCCAGAACGCCTTGAACTGCGGGAAGTAGGTGTTCATCTCGACCGGCGCCTCGGTGTCCGGCGTGTTCTGGAACACCATCTTCACGCCGTCGAGCGTCACTTCCTCGAAGTCCTTGCCGATGAACATGTTCGGCGCAATCAGTCCGGTATTGCCGTTGGCGACATTCTTGCCGATCGCCTGGTCGACATGGCCGTGCGGGTCGCGCGGCAACAGCACCGCGTACTGCCACTGCGTGCGCCGCGACATGGCGTTGCCGGCGAACACGTTCTCCTCGATCGCGGCCTGCATGAAGCCCTCGGGTGCGATCACCTTGACCTTGCCGCTGGCCACATCGGCCTCATCGACCACGCCGCGCACGCCGCCGAAGTGGTCGACATGCGAGTGCGAGTAGACGACGCCGACCACCGGGCGCTTGCCGAGCTTGTCGTTGATGAATTCAAGCGCCGCGCGGGCGGTTTCCTTGGCCGTCAGCGGATCGAACACGATCCAGCCGGTATCGCCCTTGATAAAGCTGATGTTGGCCAGGTCGAAACCGCGCACCTGGTAGATTTTGTCCGGCACCACTTCGTACAGGCCATAGGCCATGTTCAGCACGGCCTGGCGCTGCAGTGAGGGATGGATGCTCGGGAAGTCCTTGCCCTGCAGCAGCCACTGGTAACTGCCCATGTCCCAGGCCACGTTGCCGGCATCGGCCATGATCTGCTTGTAGTCCGGTGCCGCGATGAAGCCTTTTTTCGCCTCCTCGAAGTCGCGCTTGTCTTCAAACGGCAGCGTGGCGGAGAGGCCGTCGCGCAGTTCGATCGTGTACTTCGAGGGCAAAGTGCCCTTGGGGTCAAAATGGGTGTCCTGGGCCAGCAGGGCACCGGGCGCAAACGCTACAGCTGTCAGCAGGACTAACACTGGCATTGAAGGTCTACGTTTATTCATACATTCATTCCTCATTAACAAAACAGGACTTCTCCAGCGCCGGCAGCGCCGTTCCGAGAGTAGCACAAATTCAGTCTTTCTCTACCAGCGCGGACGGCTGAAAGCATGGACGGCCCAACTAGTGCTATGTTAGCGTGAGCCAAATACCGAATAACAATTACCCATCCAGGAGCGCCTTATGAAACAGCGAAGCACCTATCAAATCCTGCTGCTGGCCTGTTCATTGTTGGGCCTGGCCGTGGTGAGCAGTTGCACCTCCGGCCCGACCATCCGCAGTAACATGGACGAGAGCGTTGATTTCCACCGCTTTCGCACCTTCGCCTTCCTCGACCCCCTCGGCACCGACCGCGACGGCTACCAGACGCTGATTTCGCAACAGCTGGTGAGTTCGACCGAGCGTGAGCTGCTGGCTCGTGGCCTTACGCGCACCGACACCAATCCGGACCTGCTGATCAATTTCAGGGTCAATCTTGACCAACGCCTGCGCGTCACACAATCACCGGTCACGCCCGCCAGTAGCGTGAGTCGCAACCGCCGCGGTTTTTACAATACGTGGCCAGGCTATCAACAGACCGAGATTCGCCAGTACCAGCAGGGCACAGTGGGTATCGACGTGGTCGATGCCGCGCGGATGCAGCTGGTGTGGGAAGGACTGGCCATAGACCGGGTTACCCAGAGCACCACCAACAACCTCGGACCTGTGCTCAATGATGCAGTCGTTGCCATCTTCCGCGATTTCCCGCTGCCGCCAGAGTAGGCAACCGCAACCGCCAACCGCAGCGAGAATCACATGAGACGCATACCATTATTGTTAGCCCTAACCGCCCTGCTCACCGCCTTTGCGCCGGCGTTTGCCACAGAAGGACCCGCGCAGAGCGAGCATCCTGCACCGAGGGCAAATGCGAATGCCGGTTTGCTGCAGATACTGCAGGATCACCAGTGGGCCCTGACCTCGGCAACCGATAGCCAGGCGCAAGCTATCGCCACCCTGTCGCCCGCTGACGCGCCTCCCTACAGGTTCACGTTTTCTGCCTCCACGCTGAATTTTCAGGGCGGCTGCAACAATTTCGGCGGCGGCTACCAGCTCAATGCCCGGGGAGAACTGGAGGCTGGGCCAATGCGGTCAACCATGATGGCCTGTCAACCTGCACTCATGCAGGCTGATACCGCGCTGGCGGCCCTGCTGGCCCAGCCGCTGCACATAGCGATCACCTGGGGCGCGCCACCACAGCTGCATTTGCAGACAGCGTCGAACGAGACCCTGGTACTCGAGGGGCAGGTCACACCGGAAGCCGTGTACGGACCAGCCACACTCATTTTCCTCGAGGTTGACGCCCAACAGTTGCCGTGCAGGAACCCGCGCAATACGCAAACCACCTGCCTGCAAGTGCGCGAAATCAGCTTCGACGAGCAGGGCCTGCGCACCGGGCCGCCCGGACCATGGCAGCCCTTTTACGACGACATCGGGGGCTACACGCACACGCCGGGCGAACGTAACGTGCTGCGCGTAAAGCGGTTTGACCGGGGTGCGGTGCCAGCGGATGCTGCTAAAGCTGTTTATGTACTGGATCTCATCATCGAGACAGAGACAGTGCCACGCTAACAGTGTGGCTCACAACACCGCGGTGGCATCCGGCAGCTCGTTGCGATCGCCCGAGCGGGCAGGAAAGTACCGGCGCGCGAGTGCGCTGATCCGCTCCAGGGCAGCCAGCGTTCCGGCCTCGTAGCGACCGGCCGCAAACGCCTCCTCCATACCGGTACAGATGCTCTCCCATTCGGCAGGCGTTACATGGTCGGCGAAGCCCCTGTCCGCCACAATCTCGATTTTCCGTTCCGCCAACAGTACATACAGCAGCACGCCATTGTTCTCCGCCGTGTCCCACATACGCAGTAGTGAAAATACCTCCCTGGCCCGCGCAGCGCTGTCCAGTCGCCTGAACAGGTGGCCCGCCGACAGCGTGGTCTCCACCGCACAGCGAATCTCCGCACGGTGCTGCTGCTCTGATGCCGCGCAGGCCGCGTCGATCGCAGCAAGCGTGGCCGTCGGGAAGCAGCGCCGTAACGTGAACGGTGTGGTGGTCAGATTTTGCAGCCAGCGACGCAGCATTCGACGATTACCAGCGGCCCGACGCGCCGCCGCCTCCGAAACCACCGCCGCCTCCGCCGAACCCTCCCCCGAATCCCCCACCCAACCCGCCCCCGAGGCCGCCGCGGGAATGACTGGACCAGCCACCGCCGCCACCGCCTGTCAGGCCCACAAAAAAGCCAACCAGGGCCATCAGCAGGGTGAGGCCGAGGATGCCGGCGAGCAACCAGGTGGCCGCACCGGCGATGAGGCCGGTAGCGACCGCCCCGGGGAACTGCCCGAGCAGACGCCGCAGGACGCCGCCGCCGACCAGGGACAGGATGAAGATGAGCGGCAACACGTTTTCAAAGCTGGCGGCGGGGGATTGTGCGCGTTGCGGTTCCGGCAACGGCTCGCCATCCACCAGAGCGATGAGGCGGTCAACTCCGGCATTGATACCACCGCTGAAGTCTGCCGCGCGAAAACGTGGGACGATGAACTCATCAATAACGCGGTTCGCAGTGGCATCGGGAATTGCGCCTTCCAGGCCATAGCCCACCTCGATACGCACCTCCCGATCGTCCTTCGCCACCAGCAGGAGAACACCGTCATCCACGCCCTTGCGACCGAGCTTCCAGCTCTCGGCCACGCGCATGGAAAATTGCTCGATGGCCTCGGGCTGTACCGTGGGCACGATGAGCACGGCAATCTGGCTGCCCTTGCGGGTGTCCAGGTCGGCCAGGCGGCTATCGAGTGACGCCTGCTCGGCGGCCGTGAGAGTTCCGGTGAGATCGATAACGCGGGCGGTCAGCGGCGGTACGGCCAGCAACTGCTGCGCCAGCAGCGCGCCGGCCCAGAGCAGCAGGACTGCAGCTACCAGCGCAGCAGCAGCGGAACTTCCCATCAACTCAACCTTGCTTGCCGAAATTCACTTCCGGCGGCTTGCTGATCTCGGCCTCGTTCTCGACCGTGAACGTCGGCTTGACCTGGTATTTGAACAGCATGGCCGTCAGGTTGTTGGGGAAGGTGCGCAGCAGGGTGTTGTATTCGCGGGTGGCCTCGATAAAACGGTTGCGCGCCACCGTGATGCGGTTCTCCGTGCCTTCGAGCTGCGCCTGCAGATCGCGGAAATTCTGGTCGGACTTCAGTTCCGGGTACTTCTCGACCACCACCATCAAACGGGACAGCGCGCCAGACAACTGGCCCTGTGCATCCTGGAATTTCTGGAATGTGGCCGGGTCGTTCAGGGTCTCGGGCGTGGCCTGCACCGAACCCACCCGGGAGCGCGCCTCGGTGACCTGGATCAGCACGTCGCGCTCCTGCTTGGCGAAGCCCTCCACCGTCCTGACCAGGTTGGGGATCAGGTCGGCGCGGCGCTTGTACTGGTTCAGCACCTCGGCCCAGGCGGCCTTGACGCTCTCATCGCCACCCTGCATCGCGTTGTAACCACAGCCGGAAACCAGCAACATGGCCAGGCTGAGCACGGGTACAAGAAAATACTTTCGATTGCTGCGTGACATGGTAGTGGCTCCTCGTGCGGGAATGTAGGTGATCCGGAAAAACGGATCGGACACAGAGAGGAAATGGTAGGCGCATAGTGCATTTTTTGCCAGTTTCAGGCGTACTATTTTTAACGTGGACCCTGCCAGCGACTTGCAAAATGCATCCGCTTAAGGTTTTCATGCGACGAACCGCATGCCATGATCAACGCCTTGGGTAAACAATCCACGCAAACGGCTGCGCAATAGTGAAGTGCTTTCCAGCTCGCGCTATTTTACTGACCACGATCTCGATGGCCGTTGGCTGCGCATTGCAATTGCACGATCCGGCGCCTGATCTCTCCCCGGCAATGCAGGAACGCCCGTGGCTGGTGCACTGTGAAACGGCCGAGTCACACGAACCGGACGAGCAGCTGGCGCCCGGCGTCCACCGCGAACGCTGGCTGTGGGCAAAGGACAGCCAGGGCAATGCGATTGAGCTGGCAGGACAGTTGGAAGATGGCTTCCTCGCCGTGCGCGGCATACAACAGCCGGGGCTGACCGCCCTGCGCGAAACATCGCTGCCGGAGTTGCGCCGGGTATGCCTGGACACACTGCTGGCGCGCAATCCCGACAGTCCGCTGGAGCTCGGTAAGGTGCGCGCCGCACGCCAGGGTGAGGATATCGATGTGACCATGGCTTTCCCACCATCAACACCACCGCGTTACCCGGTGCGACGCATGGTCATTTTCGGCGACAGCCTGTCGGACACGGGCCGCCTGAAACACCGGCTGCATGTATTTCCCGGCTCACCCTACTGGCTGGGCCGCTTCAGCAACGGCCCGAGCTGGGTTGACTACCTCGCCGCCGAGACCGGGCTGGCGGCGCAGAACCATGCCTATGGGGGCGCCTCGGTCACCCTGCATGACACGGTACCCGGTGATGAGCTGTTTGCGCGGATCAAGCAGGGTGGCCAACTGTTGGTCACCGGGAGTCTCGAGCAGGAGGTCGATGACTACATCAGCCAGAATCTGGGTGGTGCCAGCGTACAGCATCCGGAGCGCACGGTTTTTGTCATCTGGGCCGGGGCCAATGACTATATCTGGAAGGAACCCTTCACTGGCGCCATCACCACGTTCCTCAACTCGCCACGCGGTGCCGCCGGCTATGAAAGTGTCGTGGACGAGGTGGTCGGCGCCATAGCAGCGCAGATGCGCAAACTGTACAACGCCGGCGCGCGACGATTCATGGTGATAAATTTGCCGGACCTGGGCCAGACGCCGATCGTGCTGCAGAACAAGACGTACTACCCGCCGCGACCGCCCGGTTCGGATGACGCCCGCAAACTGGAGCTGTCACATCGCCTCAGCCGACTACGGCATACCACAACCAGCAATTACGCCTGATGCTCGAAGACCTCGTTCCGGCGTTGCCGGATAGCCAGATCCTGCAGGAGGATGCCGCCATGGCGATCAGCCAGATACTGCAAAACAAGAACTCTGTGGATTACGGTTTCAGCCTGCAGGAGAACCAGGAGACGCTGACGTATGACGGACAACACGCAACCATACAGAAGCGTTGCTACAGCGGTGGCTACCTGGGATCGACAGATCCCGCAGAGGTTTGCGCCGGGCAGGAATCGGCCATGTTCTGGGATGTGATTCATCCCACCACCTTCATGCATTGCTGGGAGGCGTGGTTCATCGGCCAGACACTGGCCGATGCAGCATGGATTGCGCCAATGCCAGCGCAAGCGGAGTACAAAGCGTGGTGCGAGCTGGTGGCCAGCCGCCAGAACGGCCACCGCGAGACAGCCTGGCGACTGTCCGGGCTGTAACAAGCCGGGGTACATTCCGGACGGCCTGCGCAAATTCCTCTTAGCTGTGCTCCGTCAAGCGCCACAGCAGCTTACGCACCTCGTCCAGCACTAGCACACTGGACGCCACAGCTGCAGCCAGCAGCCAGTCACCTATCTGCAGGTCAGTTGTACCGAATATCGCCTGCGCCGGCCACCAGTGGACCGCAAGCACCTGCAGCACGACCACGCTGGCGAGCGCCAGCCAAAGCTTGCCATTCCTGAAGAAGTTGGCGTTGAATGCAGTGCCGTGTTCGGCGCGGGCATTGAACACGTTGAAAAACTGGAACAGCACAAAAGTGGTAAAGGCCAGTGTTAATGCGTAAGGCTGCCCGTGCGCTGCAAGTCCATGCCGGAACATACTGAGCGTTCCCACCATCATCGTGGTTCCGTACAACAGTAGCCGCGCCAGTCGATGTGGGGTAAGTATCTGCGCGGCCTGCTGGCGCGGCTTGTCCTGCATGATGCCGGGACGGGCGGGGTCGATGCCCAGCGTCATCGCGGGCGGACCATCCATGATGATGTTGATCCACAGCAGTTGAATCGCAGTGAAGGGCGCATGCCAGCCGAGCAGTGTCGCCGTCAGTACGGTCAACATCGCACCCAAATTTGTAGAGAGCTGAAAGCGCACAAAGTTGACAATATTGTCGAACACCACGCGACCCTCCTCAACCGCACGGACAATAGTGGCGAAGTTATCGTCGGTCAGCACCATGGTCGCCGCCTCCCGGGTGACTGCGGTGCCGGTGATCCCCATGGCCACGCCGATATGAGCGGCCTTCAAGGCAGGCGCATCGTTCACGCCATCACCGGTCATCGCGGTAATATGGCCATCGGCGCGCAGGGCCTGGATAATTTTGACCTTGTGCGCCGGCGAAACGCGGGCAAACACTGCGATGCCATTGATACAGCGCGCCAGCTCTGCCTCGCTCATGGCATCAAGTTGCTCGCCGCTCACCACCTCGCCCTGCAACCCGAGCTCGCGCGCGATGGCCGCCGCTGTCAACCGGTGGTCGCCGGTGATCATCTTGACCTGGATACCGGCACGCCTGCAGTCGGCTATGGCGCGCTTCGCCTGCGGCCGCGGCGGGTCCATCAGTCCGGCCAGTCCCAGGAACGTCCAGCCCGAGGTCCAATCCGTCAGGTCGCCCGCCGGGTCAAACTCGTTGGCGGGAATGACGCGTTGCGCCACGGCGAGCACGCGCAGGGCCTGCGTGGCCAGACGTTCGTTTTCAGCCTCGATTTTTTCACGCAGCGCGGCATCCAGCAGCGTTTCGCCTGTCTCGTACAGACACCTGTCAGCAAGGGCGAGCAGCACATCGGGGGCACCCTTGATGAACATGTGCACGGATTCACCCGCGTGATGGAAGGTCGCCATGAACTTGTGCGCAGAATCAAAGGGAATCTCGGCGATGCGCGGTTGCTCCTCCTGCTCGTACTCGGGGTCGACACCTCCCTTTTGCGCCAGCACCCACAGTGCGCCCTCGGTGGGATTGCCAACCAACTTGCCCTCGCGAACACGCGATTCAGTACAAAGCACCATCGGCATGAGGAATTTCCTTAACGCCGGGATCGATCCCTGGAAACTGACTATGCCCTGTTCCGCGTAGCCCTGCCCGCTCACCGTGAAACGCTTGCCGGCACACCATCCCGCGCGCGCCGTCATCTCATTCATGGTCAGCGTGCCCGTCTTGTCGGAACAGATCACTGTGGTCGAACCCAGCGTTTCCACCGAGGACAGATTCTTCACAATCGCGCGGTTTTTGCCCATGCGCCACATGCCGATGGCGAGCGTTACGGTCACCACGGCAGGCAGACCTTCGGGAATGGCGGCTACCGCCAGTGCCACGGCAGTCAGTGCGGCCTGGCTCCACGGCAGACCACGCGCCAGGTCGAGTGTGAAAATCAGGACCACCACCACGGCTGCCAGAGCGCCGAGCTTCTTGCCCAGGGTGTCGAGCTGTTTTTGCAATGGCGTTTCGGACTGTGGCGCGCCGGCAATCATGCCAGCCAGCTTGCCCATTTCAGTTGCCATACCGGTCATCGTCACGAGCAGCTCGGCGCGGCCGCGGGTGACAACGGTATTCATATAAACCAGATTGAGGCGATCGCCCAGGGGCAGATCGACGCATCCAGGGCGTCGCTGTATTTTCCGACCGCGTGCGACTCACCGGTCAGCGCTGCTTCATCGACTTCCAGCACGTGTGCGATCAGCAGTCGACCATCGGCTGGCACGCGATCGCCCGCTTCCAGCAATACAATGTCGCCAGGCACCAGCTGCGTCGCATCAAGGTCGATCACACGGCCATCGCGTCGCACCCGCGCAGTTGCAGCGAGCATATTCTTCAGCGCCGCGATGGTTTTTTCCGCGCTGTACTCCTGGTAAAAGCCAAGTACCGTATTGAATACCACGACGCCCAGAATCACCACCGCATCGTGCAAATCACCGATCGCCCACGCGAGACGCCGCAGCAAGCAGCAGTACAAGTACCAGCAGATTTTTAAACTGGTCAAGGAATTTCAGCACCAGCAATCGGGGCTTTGTCTCAATCAGCCGGTTTTCACCACAGCGCGCCAGGCGTTCTGCCGCCACTTCAGTACTGAGCCCCCGCGCCGGCACGACCGCCAGATCGGCGGCAACTTCGTCGACTGAAAGGCTATGCCACGGCCTGGGTTCAACAGCCATACAGATAGATGACCCTTGCATCAGCTGAGCACAAATACTCCCGTTCCATTCTGCTATCCTGCAATTTCTCGCGGCCTGATTTCGATCAACTGTACAGCAAACGAGGGAAAAAGGTCGACGCCACGCCAAACGCTGCAGTGCATCGACGAATCCAGTCAGCTTAAACGGCGTGGGTAGGATATAGCTACAGACTTTGCCTCTGCTGGCAGAAGTCGCTATGCTGAAGCGGTGAAAACAAGCCTCGCGCCCAATCCTACGCCCGATTCGCCATTGATGAGCACTACTGGCGAAGGTGATAACGCCGCCACCGGCTTCGTACTCGAACTCGCCCGCGCCCTGCATGAGTACGGCACGCCGGCACACCATCTGGAAGTCGCCCTGGAATCCGTTGCCAGGGCGCTCGGCCTCACAGCGGAATTTTTCTCAACGCCCACCAGCATCATGATCGGATTCGGGCACCGCCTCGAGCAACGCGTTCATCTGTTGCGTGTCGAGCCGGGCGAACCCAACCTGGGCAAGCTCGCGCAAGTAGACCACATCGTGCGCGACGTGGTTGAAGGAAACATCGGTGCGGTCGAAGGACTGCGCCGGGTCCACGCCGTCAAGGCAGCGCCCAAACAATGGCCGGACTGGCTGACACTCGTCGCCTTCATCATGGCCTCGGCGGCGGTGGCGTGCTTTCTGCATGTGGAATTCGGCGACGTGCTGGTGGCCGCAGTGCTAGGTCTTGTCACGGGGGTGATTGCGCTTGCGACAGCGTCGTCGCTCACCTGGCGACCGGTCATCGAGCCACTGGCGGCGTTTGCGGTGACCACGATTGCCCTGACGGTCGATGTCTTTACGGACTCGGGCACCGGGTTTGCAACATCATTGGCCGGCCTGATTGTGCTTATACCCGGACTAACACTTACCGTCGCACTGACAGAACTCTCCACGCGGCATCTGGTATCCGGTACCGCGCGGCTTAGTGGTGCGGTGGTGGTATTCCTCGGACTGGGGTTCGGCCTGGTGCTGGGCGCCAAGCTGGGCGGAATCCTCGGCCTCGAACTGCGCGACCTGCTCGGCCCCGATGCGGCGGCATGGCTGTCGCGCACACCACTTCCTGCCTGGGCGGAGTGGGTCGCGCTGCTCGTGGCGCCTCTGGCCTTCACCGTCCTGCTCAAAGCGTCAGCGCGCGACGCGGGGTGGATCGTACTGGCCTGCGCCGCCGCCTACCTCACCTCGCGCTTCGTTGGCGCCAGTATGGGCGAAGAGCTGGGCGCGTTTCTCGGCGCGTTCGTGGTAAGTGCTGGCAGTAATGTCGCGGAACGGGTGTTCCGTCGCACGGCGATGGTGACCGCCGTACCGGGTTTGTTGATTCTCGTGCCCGGTTCAATGGGTTTTCGCAGCGTGACATCAATGGTCGGTGACGACTATGAAGACGGGGTCGCCATAGCGTTTCGCGTGGGGCTCATCGGCATTGCACTGGTGGCGGGAATGCTGGCCGGGAATGTCGCTACCAGTGCCATACGGCAGCGGCAGCTCGCACAGTAGACCCGGGGTCAGCGGAGCACAAGGCCTTCAATTGTCTGAAGGCCTTTGCTTTGAGTACCGGAATTGATCAGGCGAGTGCCTTGGCCTTCAGTTGTGCAAATTCCTGCGCCGTGATCGTGCCTGCATCGTGCAATGCCTTGGCATCGCTGATCTGGTCAGCCGGTGACTTACCTGCGACTTCGCGAATATATTTATCGGTATCCGATTTAACCCGCTCCATTGCCTGCTGCTGACGCTGCGCCATACCACGGCCATGCCTGAGAAGGTAAAAGAGCGCCGTTAAAAATGGCACAAAAATCAGGCCCGCAATCCATAAGGCTTTGCCAAAACCACCGACTTCGTGGCTGCGGAACAAATCAGAAACGATATGAAACACAACTATCAGGTAAGCAACAAAAACAAAAGTTTCAATGATCAATAAGGATACAGCCCAAAAATTTTCCATAAATATGCATTCCTTCCTGTTTGAACAAAATGCCCATGCAGCGCGACAAAGGCCACGTGCTGCGGTCAGTGTAACAGTGTTGTTGCGGGAAAATCCATGCGCTGTATCGGCAGCGCTGCGTGCAGTCCAAGCGCATGTTCTGTTACATTTGGAGCCGATATCTTGACCTGACGCACCTGGAAGTACCAGCACATGGAGCCATGATGAACATCGAAACCTGGGAGTTATTGAGCTATGTGGTGACCGTCATCGGCCTGCCACTGGCGATTGCGGTGTTCGTGCTGCAACAACGCAAGGAACGCCTGAACGAAGAATTACTGGTCTACGAATCCCTTTCCGACAGTTATCAGAAATTCCTGCGAGTGGCGCTGGAACACTCTGACCTGCACCTGTTTTCAAACGCAAAAACACCAGCGCTGAGCGCGGAACAACACGAACGCATGATGGTAATCTTCAACATGCTGATATCCCTGTTCGAGCGTGCCTACATCATGATCTACGAGGAAGGTGTAGACTCTGCGAAGCAGCGCCACTGGCATTCCTGGCATGACTTTATGCGCGAGTGGTGTGCCCGTGAGGATTTTCGCGACGTACTCGATACACTGTTGACCGGCGAGGATACGGATTTTTGTGCCTATATCCGCGATCTCGCCAAAAAAACTGTGATCAGGCAATCCTGAATGGAGGCGGTGGGTGTTCTGCTGCTTACCGGGAATCATTGCAGGGGATAATTTTCCCGAAGGTATAGGCCGAACTTACGCGCGCCGTACTCATTAAGGTGCTTTCCGTCAAATGTGAGGAATTTGCCAGTCTCGCGGTCGATGAAATGGTACTCGCCGTCATAAAAGAAGTCCCTGTTACTGACATAGATAGCGCCCAGCGCCTTGATTTTGGCGGCATACTCACCATCCGATGCGAAAGGGTTTTCACTAATATACCTGTCCAAATGCCTGGCCCTCTCGGGAAACCTTAGCGCTTCGATTTCAATATCGATAGGGCTGCTTTGCGTTATAATTCTGAATTCACCCAGAAGATATACGGTTTTTCCAGCGTCCCTTAAACGCTTAACAGACTCCAATACCGCACCTTTTCGACGCTCTGCAAGATCCTGGGCCAGAAACACAATGTCCTGGGCAGGGGCATCCAGTGCCGCTTGCAGTCGGGCCTTGTTGAATTTTGGACAGTCGGGATAGAACGGACTTATCTCGTCGGGGGAAAAGACCGGAGCACAGCCCATAGCGTAGGATGTCTGGATGTTGGCATCCGGGAATGCGGTCTTCAGCGCCATGTACATATCCAGGACTCTGGAGTCTCCAAGCAGCAGGATATTGACCGCGCCGGGCTGACGTTCACCGCAAAAAACGTCACCTTTTGGTTGGCATTTTTCCTGCAGGAATTCTTTGCGCATGAGCATGTCTTCCCGCGGGTTGATATCCAGTAGCGCCTTTGTGCCGTCAGGCATGCGCGAAGGCCAGCCCTGATTGGTGATGAGTGCGGTAGATGTGATGGTAATGCCTATGGCGGCAGCAAACGTGGCCAATAGCACCTTGCGGGATGGCACGCCACCGGCAGTTGCCTTTGCGCCGTGGGAGAGGCGAAATCTCCTCTCGACACATCGATTCAGTAACGACCCCGTCGCCAGAATGGCTACAAACAGAGCAGTTTGCTCCAACAGCGAAAAGTTTGCCCCAAAATAGTAGCGGTAAAATACAACAATCGGCCAATGGGTAAGGTACAGGGAATAGGAGTTTTTGCCGAACCAGGACGCCAGTGGGTTCATGAGCAGCACACGGGCGCCTGCAGACGGGCCCGCTAACAGCACCAGCAGGGCGCCCAGGATTGGCACAAGAATCAGGATGCCTGGCAGCGCGGTATAGCCGTTGAACCTGATTGAACCAAACAGGATGAGGACCAGTCCGGCTATGGTTGCAACAGCGGAAGCGCGGCTGGACTGTTGCAGTGCATTGAGTCCGGGAATCGTTGCAGCCAGTCCGCCGAGAGCGAATTCATAGAATCTTAATGGCGTGAAGTAAAACGCAGCTGAGCGATCTGTCCTGAGCACCATTTCACTGGCAAAGGTTCCCAAAAGGGATATGACAGCTAACAGCACTATCACTCCTCTGGCGCCCGCCATGCGATGACAGGCAACAAGCAGTAAGGGGTAGACCAGGTAAAACTGCTCCTCTACGCCCAGCGACCAGGTGTGCAACAGCACATAATTTTCAGCCGATGGCGCCCAATAGCTCGCTTCTGTCCAGAAAAAGAAATTGCTGAGGGAAAACAGGGCATAAATGCCCTGTTTCGCCGTATGAACAAGTGCCTCCGGCTGCAGCAGGTACATGGCTACCGGTAGTACTATCAGAATCGTGGTTACCAGTGCCGGCAGAATTCGCGCACTGCGCCTGATATAGAATTCCTTGAAGGAGAACTGGCCGTTCTCCAGGTTGGAAACAATTATTTGGGTTATCAGATAGCCGGAGACCACGAAAAAAATATCGACACCGATAAACCCCCCCTGAAAAAATGCCACCTTCAGGTGGAAGAAAATAATAACGATAACCGATATAGCTCTGAGGCCGTCTATTTCCCTGTGATAACTGGTATCGACCATTCTCTCTCGCAAGCGCGGCGCGGAAGATATCTCCCGGCAGGTTTTCGATTAAGTTGCATTTTACGAAGCAGGTGCCTGAATCACCAGCATTACCGTGTCCCTGCCCCGCACTGTTGTCATTGTTCACCGGGTTATGGCATTGTAGAAGTCTGACAAAGTGCCCGATTTTATTTGACCACTTCACGACTGGTGCGCCTCGTACTCTGGCATGCGGCTAACAGGTTTGAATTCAGTGTGCAGATGAACGCCAGGAACGTGTTGGTGTATCTCTGTGCGCAGACGAATTGCGGAAAATAACCGGTCCTCTAATCCAGATGTTCTGAGGAAATCAACATGAATGCTCCAACCGGTGTGCGCGCTCCTCGCAAAACCCTCTTCCAGGCCCTGCGCAGCTTCGTGACCAACAGGGATATCCCGTTCCGCCGACGCCTTACAAAGCTGATCAGGTTTAGCTTCCCCGTGCTGACGATGCCTCTCACCGTGTGGTTCCTGTTCGAGAATCGCAACATCCACGCGGGCTACGGCATGACCTGGTCCAGGATGTTCCGGCTTACCTGGCGGATGTACAGCAACTCCACCAAGGTCTTCACCGGAACCTCCTACCGGGCACATCTGGCCATGCTCATCAAGCTGCTGGAGATTCCGCCCGAGACCGGGGGCGTCGTCGTCGAGTGCGGGTGCTACCTCGGCGGCTCGACCGTCAACCTGTCGCTCATCTGCCGGGCCGTGGGCCGCGAACTCATCGTCTACGATTCCTTTGAGGGACTACCGGTCAGCGACACCAATGACCGCATCGCCACGCCGATGACGACGGGGCACCTGAACGGGCCGCTTGAGACAGTGCGGGCCAACGTCGCTCGCTACGGGGCCATCGAGGTCTGCCAGTTTCGCAAAGGCTGGTTCTGTGACTCGCTGCCCTCCCACTCCGAACCCATCGCGCTGTGCTTCCTTGACGTCGACTTCCAGATGAGCATCCACCAGTGCCTGGTAAACCTGTGGCCCCACCTGATTGACGAAGGCTACCTGTTCACTGACGACTACACTATCCTCGACCTGTGCGCTGTGTTCTTCTCCGAGGAGTTCTGGCGCCGCGAATTCAATCGCACCCCGCCGGGACTTATGGGTGCCGGTACCGGTATCGCCATGGGTCAGTACTGGGTGGGACCGTTCACCAGGATGGGAGGAAGGAATCCCGACTACCCGCTGCAAACCCCGTCGAGCATCGGCTATACCCGCAAGGACTTTTCCGGCCACTGGGGCTATGTGCCGCCGGGCAGCGAGCCCTTATCGCAGTCACCGGATGAGCATGCAAATACTGAGGCAGGATAAGTACGCCCGCATCGCTGCAGGGGAAGCGCCCGGAGCGGCGTGATCTGCGCCTGTCGTCGGTGATTAAAGACGGCATCCTTCGCGCTGCGTGCAATCGGCGTGTAAGTTCCGGTACATTTATTTGTTGCGAGCTGTCATTGTTAGACAATCGACCACAGCACAGACTTTGCCACGGCCACAACAGGCCTTCGGCGAGCAGAACGAAAGGGCTATGAAGACACAAACTCTCGACACCCAGAGCCTCAGCAACTACCTGGCGCTGCACATTCCCGGATTCCAGGGGCCGGTACGCGCGGAAAAATTCGCCGGCGGCCAGTCCAACCCCACCTTTAAATTGAGCTCAGCGAATAACCAGCACTATGTGCTGCGACGCAAGCCGCCGGGTGAGTTGCTGAAATCAGCCCACGCCGTCGATCGGGAATTCCGTGTTATCAGCGCCCTGCGTGATACCAACGTGCCGGTCCCTAAAACCTATGTGTTGTGTGAGGATGACGCGGTCATTGGCTCCATGTTCTATGTGATGGAGTACATGGAGGGCCGTATTTTGTGGGACCCTTTACTGCCCGAAGCCACCGACAACGCGGAGCGCGCGGCGATTTACGACGCCATGAACCAGACCATGGCCGCTTTGCACAACGTGGACGTGGACGCGGTGGGCCTGACCGACTTCGGCAAACCGGGCAACTACTTTGAACGCCAGCTGGGCCGCTGGAGCAAACAGTATCGCGCCTCGGAGACGCGCCATATTCCCGCCATGGAATCCCTGATGGTCTGGCTCGCGGCCAGGATGCCGGAGGATGATGGCACCGTCAGCCTCGTGCACGGCGACTACCGGCTGGACAACATGATGTTTCATCCCACCGAACCACGGGTGATCGCCCTGCTGGACTGGGAACTGTCCACCCTCGGTCATCCGCTGGCGGATCTCGCCAACCAGTGCATGGCCTGGATGCTGCCGCGGGACGGCCGCATCAAGGGCCTGGGCGGCACAGACCGTGCGTCCCTGGGCATTCCCAGCGATGCGGAATATATCGCCCGCTACTGTGAACGCACCGGGCGCGACGGTATCGACAACTGGAATTTTTACCTGGTGTTCTCCCTGTTTCGCCTGGCCGCCATCCTGCAGGGTATCGTCAAGCGCGCGCAGATTGGCACCGCCTCCAGTGCGGAAGCGGATTCCCAGGGCGATGCCGTGACACAACTGGCTGACTTGGGCATGCAGCTCACAGACTGATCGACACACCGGCGACAGCACACCGGACCACTATTCAATGACTACACACAGAGGACATAGACGATGGCTAATGAAGTACTGGTAGACGTAACCGACGGCATCATGACCGTTACCCTCAATCGACCGGAAGCAAAGAATGCCGCCAACAGGGCCGTGGCCGTGGGCGTGGCGGCAGCCATGGACAGACTGGACAGCGACGACAGTATTCGCGTGGCCATTCTCACCGGGGCTGGAGGCACGTTTTGCGCTGGTATGGACCTGAAAGCCTTTGTCAGTGGTGAAATGCCAATGGTCGAGGGGCGCGGTTTCGCGGGCCTCACCGAAGCCACGCCGCGCAAGCCGCTGATAGCGGCGGTCGAGGGTTACGCCCTGGCAGGCGGCCTGGAGCTAGCCATTTCCTGCGACCTGATTGTCACCGCAGACAACGCCAAATTCGGCATCCCGGAAGTGAAACGCGGCCTCGCCGCAGCCGCCGGCGGCCTGATGAAGCTGCCGCGGCAGATTCCATCGCGCCTGGCCATGGAACTGGCCATAACTGGTGATTTCATCACCGCGCAGCGCGCCTACGAGATTGGTCTGGTCAACCAGGTCGTGCCGGCGGGCACCGCGCTGGAAGCGGCCAGGGCCCTGGCCGCCCGCATCGTTGCCAACGGCCCGCTGGCCGTGGCTATCAGCAAGCAGGTAATACAGGAATCCGCAGACTGGTCTGCCGATGAAATGTGGAAAAAGCAACAGGACCTGGTAATGCCGATATTCGGCAGCGAAGACGCGATGGAGGGCTCCATTGCCTTCGCCGAAAAACGCGCCCCCAACTGGAAAGGTAAATAAGGAGTAAAACTATGTCAGACGCATGGATTATCGACGCCTGCCGCACCCCGCGCGGTATTGGCAAAAAGGGCAAGGGTGCCCTGGCTGAACAACACCCGCAGCACCTGGGCGCCACAGTGCTCAGGGCCATCGCCCAGCGCAACGATCTCAACACCGCCGATGTGGGCGACGTGATTTTCGGTACCAGCTCCCAGCGCGGCCGACAGAGCGGCGACCTGGCCCGCATGGCGGCACTGGAAGCGGGCTACGACATTCGCTCCAGCGGCATGACCCTGGACCGCTTCTGCGGCTCCGGTATTTCTTCGGTGAACATCGCGGCTATGAGCATCATGTCCGGCACTGAAGACCTGGTGATCGGTGGCGGCGCCGAGATGATGTCGATCTACGGCGAGGAAGGCGCCATGCCGAGCATGTTCCTGGATAACGGTAACCTGGCGCTGCGTGCCCTGCACCCGCAACCGCACCAGGGCGTGTGCGCTGACGCTATCGCCAGCATGGAAGGGATCGACCGCAAGGCACTGGACAACCTGGCCTACGTGTCACAGCAGCGCGCCGCCAATGCGATCAACAATGGCTACTTCGCCAGGAGCCTGGTCCCGGTGTACTCCGTGGACGGTACACTGGCACTGGACAGGGAAGAGTTCCCGCGTCCCCAGACCACACTCGAAGGCCTGGCGGAACTCAAGGCCTCGTTTGCCCCGATTGCCGATTATCCTCTGGATGAGAGTGGCACCACCTACCGCAGTATGGTGCTGCAGAAATATCCCGGACTGGACATCACCCACATGCACCATGCGGGCAACTCGTCCGGCGTGGTGGACGGTGCCGGCGCGGTACTGCTGGCGTCACCTGACTATGCGAAGGCGCATGGCATGAAGCCCCGTGCACGCATCGTCGCCATGTGCAATATGGGAGACTGCCCTACCCTGATGCTGAACGCGCCGGTTCCGGCCGCCCGCAAGGTGTTGCAAAAAGCTGGCCTGTCCATCGCGGACATCGACCTGTTTGAAATCAATGAGGCGTTCGCAGTGGTAGCGGAGAAATTTATTCGCGACCTGAAACTCGATCGTGACAAGGTCAATGTCAACGGCGGCGCCATGGCGCTGGGCCACCCGATCGGGGCAACCGGCGCACTGCTGATCGGCACTGTGCTGGATGAACTGGAGCGCCGGGACCAGCAGTTTGGCCTGGTGACCATGTGCGCGGCTGGCGGCATGGCGCCGGCGATCATCATCGAGCGCATCTAGCGATTTGGCGCCAGTGCGAATACCGCAACGGCGCCTTGCACCCGCTGTCGATCAGGCAGGACTTGAGGGCGTGGGGTTCCAACCGAATGAGGCTATAAACTACCGAGGGCGGCGGCATACAAGTACACGATCCCGTGTCGCCAAACTACTTCCTGTCATCTACAGCGGAAACCGAAATGTTTGACTTCAGTGAAAAATCCCTAAGGTATCAGGCTACGCTTACAGAGTTTATGGCGCAGCACATTTACCCCAGGGAGGAGGACTATGCGCAACAGCTGCATGCGGCAGAAAACCGCTACAGCTACCTGCCGATCATGGATGAACTCAAGACCAGGGCCAGGGCGGCAGGCCTGTGGAACCTGTTTATACCGCCCTCGCTGGCATCGTTCAGCGAGCACGGTGGCCTGAGCAACTTCGACTACGCGCCGCTGGCCGAGACCATGGGGCGGGTGTTGTGGTCGCCGGAAGTGTTCAACTGCAATGCGCCGGATACCGGCAACATGGAAGTGTTCATGAAGTACGCCACCCCCGCGCAGCAGGCGCAGTGGCTGACCCCGCTGCTGGCCGGCGAGATTCGCTCGTCCTATGCCATGACAGAACCCCAGGTCGCCTCCTCCGATGCCACCAATATCGAGCTCAGCATTGTGCGTGCAGGCGATGAGTGGGTATTGAACGGTCGCAAATGGTTTATCACCGGCGCACTGTATGAGCGCACGAAAATATTTATCGTGATGGGTAAATCGGACCCCAACAATCCCAATCGCCACCTGCAGCAGACGCAGGTGCTGGTACCCAAAGACACACCGGGGCTGCAACTGATTCGCCCGCTGACCACGCTGGGCTACGACGACGCACCCATCGGGCACGCCGAGATGGTGTTCGACAATGTGCGGGTGCCATTGGATAACGTGCTACTTGGCGAGGGACGGGGCTTTGAAATCGCCCAGGGCCGTCTGGGACCTGGTCGCATACACCACTGCATGCGCCTGATCGGCGCTGCGCAGCGCTCACTGGAACTGGCCTGCAAGCGCGTTGCGTCGCGCACCACCTTCGGCCGCACGTTGAGCCAGCACCAGTCCGTGCGCGAGGACATTGCGCGCTGTTTTTCCGAGATTGAAATGGCGCGTCTGCTGGTACTGAAAACCTGCAAAAAGATGGACGCCGTGGGTGCCAAGGGCGCGCTGGACATGATCGCAGCCAGCAAGACCACGGTGCCGCTGATGGTACAGAACATTATCGATCGCTGTATACAGATGCACGGCGCCGGCGGACTGACGGCGGACTACTGCTTGGCGGAGGCCTTCAATTATGCGCGCTGGTGCCGACAGGCGGACGGTCCCGACCAGGTGCACCAGATGGCGCTCGGCAAGCAGGTGATCAATCGCTACGCCGACTCATGACAGCAAGCGGTGCCAGGACTGACTAGGCCGCCCGCCGCGCGCCCTTGCGCGGCTTTAATGGGGCCTTGCGAGCGGTCGGCGCCTTGTCGCGCGCAGCACTCTTTTTGCGCGCCGCAGGCAGTGTCTTCTGCGCCGGCTTCTTCACCAGGTCCGAGTGCAGCAGATGCTCACGCAGGGCCTCGCGGTCAGCGCGGGTCGGCGGCGGGCGGCGGCGTGAGGACCGCGGGCGACGATACTCGGACTCATCGGGCCGCAGGTCGCCCTGCTCAAAACGACTCAGGATCTCCTCCATGGTGCGGCTGATTTTGGTACAGGTACGGATGGCCTCGACGGCCGGATAAGCGGAGCGTTCACCTCCCTCCATCAACTCGATCAAATCCTTTTCTGACAGGTGTGAGATGAGCTTGGCAGGGTTGTACCAGCGGAAGTGGGGCACGATGTTGATATCGCCGCTGTACTCCTGGTCCATCAGGGAGTGGACACTGCTCAGCAACAAATTGAAACGCGGCCAGGTCTCGCCGCGCTTCTGTACCATGCCACGGTAAAAGTTGAGCAATTCGCGTCCGACGCCAATGCCCAGGGTACCCAGGGCAGAAGCCAGGGCGCTGCGCTCTCCTTCCTTTTTCAGGAAGGGTATGGCGATGGGGTTCACCATGCTCACGATATAGTGATTGGCGCTGTACAGGCGCTGCAGGCGCTTGGCGGGCAGATCGTCGGCAATGGAACCATCCACCCATTTACGGGTGGGCAGGTAGGGCTGTCGCTCCCCGTGCCGGTTCTTCGCCATCAGGATGACGGGTGGAAATACCCCGGGCACGGCGCAGGACGCCATCACGGCTGCGCGCACATACACATTGGGCGAGGTGATGGCGTTGAGCAAACGGGATCTCTGGTGACGTTCAGCCGGGGCTACCGTGATACTGATTTGCCTGCCCGTTTTCTCGTAGGCCTCCTGGAAGGTCAAGTCAGGGATCATGCGGGCAATCATTTGCTCAAGATCACTCACATCGATTTGCGGGTTGGCACCGAAGAACATCCGGGTAAACGCATTGGCTTCCCGCTCGGCTTCAAATACCACATTGGCGGGGTCGTAAAAGCGTTCCAGTTCCGGGTCGGTGTGCGTGCCGAGCGCTCCTGCCACGAGCGAGCCGGCACTGGAACCGGAAATGACCCGCGGCAACAAACCCTGGTCCAGCAGCACCTTCACCACACCCATGTGGTAGAAGCCCAGTACCCCGCCACCGCTGAGCATCAGCGCGGAGCGCCCGAAGCACACGTTGGCGCGATAGAAGAAATCCAGTTTTTCCTGCACGCCAATGTCGTCGCTCTTCAACTCCGCGAGAAAACGCAGGGAGTCGTCAACCTCGTCAATATACTGCTCAATCAGGGTTTTCGTGCCAAATTTTGCGCGGTTATACAGGCTGTGGCGTCCAATACCGTCTATGTTGCCATGGATGCCCTCATTGAGCGTGAACAACAGCCCCTGGTGGTCGTGGTGCGCGCGTAAACTGCGCAGCTTGTCCAGACGCAGTCGAATCTGGGTATAGTCGTACTGGCTGGTCTGGTCGATCGCCCGCCAGCGTTTTTGACCGGAGAGTTCATCGTGTTCCTGCGCAGCCGCGCTCCACTCTTCATAGGAAACGGCCTTGTCCATCTGCTTCTCAAGGTTTTTCAATTTAGTGGCTTTTCTCAACGGATTATCCCCCCGCAACTGATTACACTCATTAAACAGCATAAGCCAAATGCCGGGCGAGTCCTAGCTCCCGGTCGGCTGCGGGCACATGCAATGTTGACCTTCATCAAGTACTGATCAAATTTCAGGCAAGGCCAGGCAAAAGCGTGCATTTGGCACAATTTTCGCGCAATCAGTGCACTCAAAGGACAAAGCACTTAAAATGCCCGCTGGCACTGTGATACCGCGATGCCACCGCCATCTAATAAGCAAAAAGGGGCCAACTTTTGCGCGCTTACGTGTTTGTCATCCTGCTGCTGCTGCTGATTTTTGGCAGCATCTCGGGTTTTCTGTACAACAAGTTCTCCGCACTGAAAAGCATGGATTTTACGCCGCCGCCCGTCACTATCGCCGCGGCCACTGCACAGACCGCAGTCTGGGCATCGGAGCTCGAAACCGTCGGCACCATTCGCGCGGCGCGGGGCGTGGAATTGAGCGCCGAAACCAGCGGCGAAATCATTGCCATCTCAGTAAAGTCCGGTGAGCAAGTCAAGGCCGGACAACCCATTCTGACGCTCAATAACAGTTCGCAAAGAGCCAGCCGCAACAAACAGGAGGCGAACCTCACACTGGCGCGCCAGTTGTATGAGCGGGATGCCCGCCTGATCAAGCAGAAATCCATTCCCCAGAGCCAGTACGACCGCTCCAAGGCTGACCTGGACGGCGCCATCGCACAGTTGGCGGAGACCGATGCCCTACTGGATAACAAGCGCATCGTCGCCCCCTTTGCCGGCACCACGGGAATCATCAAGGTGAAGGTGGGCGACTATATTGAATCCGGCACTCCCATTACCAACCTGCAGGACCTCAGCGAACTGGAAATCGACTTTTCCGTGCCCGACCGCTACGTTCCCAGCCTGCGACCGGGATTGAAAATTGCCGTTCACACAGCAGCTTTCCCGGACCGGGTGTTCCACGCGACGCTGAGCGCGCTGGACGCCAGGGTGGAGACCGGCACCCGCAACCTTTCGGCGCGTGCAACCCTGAACGATAGCGATGGCCTGCTGCCGGGCATGTTTGCCCGCCTGATAATCGATCTTGACCAACCGACACGCGTGGTCACCGTACCAGAAACAGCGGTCGCCTACTCACTGCACGGCAACACGGTGTATGTCCTGACGCAAGGTAAAGGTCAAACCACCGCACAGCCACGGGTGGTGAAAACAGGCGCTACGCGCGACGGCCAGATTGCCATTCTCGACGGACTGCTCAGTGGTGAATGGGTGGTCACTGTCGGTCAAAATAAACTGTACCGCGATGCTCGTGTCATCGTCGATGAAAAAGTGAAGCTCAAGGACTGATGGCTTTCACCGACCACTTTATACGACGCCCGGTGCTGGCTATTGTGGTCAGCAGCCTGCTGCTCCTGCTCGGAGGCACCGCATTGTCCCGGGTGAATTTGCGCGAGTTTCCGGAACTGGAGCGCAGTGTCATCTACGTCGACACCATCTACCGGGGCGCCAGTGCACGCACTGTGCAGGGCTTTGTCACCACCCCGCTGCAAATCAAAATCGCCGGCGCCCGCGGCATTGAGTACATGACGTCTGCGAGCAACCCGAGCAGGTCCGAAATCGAGGTCCATGTGCGCCTCGGTGAAAACAGCAGCGATGTACTGTCGGAAGTCATCGCCAAGGTCAACGAGGCGCGGGGCGACCTGCCCCGCGAAATCGAGGATCCGGTCGTCACTACCGCCGCCGGTGGTGACGCCATGATGTATCTGGCGTTCTACAGCAAACAGATGACCCCAAACCAGATTACTGATTACCTGGTGCGCACGGTACAACCCGAGCTGGCCACGCTGGAAGGCGTGGGCAATGCGAAAATTTTTGGCCGGTTCCTGGCCATGCGCATCTGGCTGGACCCGGTGCGCATGGCAGCGTTCGGAGTGACTGCAACCGATGTCAGTGATGCCATTCAGCGGGACAACTACATCTCCACCTCCGGCTCGACGGAAGGTAATCTGGTGCGAGCCACGGTGGACGCCCGCACCGATATGCAGAGCGCCGCCGATTTCGAAGGCCTCATTGTGCGTCAGGCGGGAGAGGAGCGGGTCCGACTGGGCGATGTGGCGGACGTCGAACTGTCCGCCGAAACGAACCAGCTAAAAACCCAGTCCAGCGGCCGCGACGCTGTTTTCATGTCGATTACGCAGACGCCTGACGCCAACCCGCTGGACGTCTCCAAGGCGGTGCACGCGGCGCTGCCGGGTATCCGGGACAACTTGCCCGCCGACATGGAACTATTCCTGGACTGGGATGGCAGTATTGTTATCGATGAGGCCCTGAAGGAGGTTGTCAAAACGCTGCTGGAGGCAAGCCTGATCGTCATCCTGGTGATTTACCTGTTCCTGGGTTCCTTCCGGGTAGTGCTGATTCCCCTGCTTGCCATACCGCTGTCGCTGATCGGTGTGGTATTCCTGATCATGGCGATGGGCTTCTCCCTCAACCTGTTGACCCTGCTGGCGATGATCATCGCCATCGGTCTGGTGGTGGATGACGCTATCGTCGTGGTGGAAAATGTGCATCGGCATATCGAACTCGGGGCGTCCCCAAGGGAGGCGGCGCTGCTGGGTGCCCGTGAGGTCGCGCTGCCGGTGGTGGCCATGACCCTGACCCTGGCGGCGGTGTACGCTCCCATCAGTTTTATTGGCGGCCTGACAGGCTCCCTGTTCAGTGAGTTCGCCCTGACACTCGCGGGGTCGGTGCTGGTATCAGGTGTCGTCGCACTCACCCTCAGCCCCATGATGTGTTCCCGTGTGCTCAGTGATAACGAGCACCAGGGCCGCTTTGCACGCTGGCTTGACCACAACTTCAACGCACTGAAAGCGCGCTATCGGCAATTACTGTCGCTCAGCCTGGACAATCGCGGGGCTGTCATGCTGTTCGCCGGCTGCCTGCTGGCCAGCCTGCCGGTGCTGTTCATGCTGGCCCAGGAGGAACTGGCACCCGAGGAAGACACAGGGGGTGTTTATGTTACCGGCATTGCGCCGCGCTATGCCAATCTGGAGTACATCGACTACTTCCTGCATGATGTGGTGCAGATATGGAAAGGGATACCCGAGTTCAGCCACTCCTGGCAGGTCATGTTTCCCGGCACCAACTTTGGCGGCATTACGTTGCAACCCTGGTCACAGCGGCAGCGCACCCAGCAGGAAGTACAGGCGGAATTCCAGAAAAAACTCAGTGGCGTTGCCGGTATGCAGTTGTTTGCCTTTGGCACACCGCCGCTGCCGGGATTTGATGCGGGACTGCCGGTCAGTTTTGTAGTGGCCTCCACCGCGGATTACGAGGAGGTCATGCAGGTCGGTGAAGAGTTGGTGAAAGCCGCCAATGAGTCGGGCCTGTTCGTATTCGTCACCCAGACGCTAAACTTCGACCGCCCCGAGGTAAAGGTCAATATCGACCGGGAACTCGCGGCGCGCCTGGGCATCTCCATGCGGGAGATCGGCCAAACCCTGTCTGTCATGCTGGGCGAGGCGGAGGTGAACCGCTTCAACTTGCAGGGACGCTCCTACAAGGTAATCCCGCAGGCCGGGAGAGGTTTCCGCCTGACCAAAGAGGAACTGGAAAAATACTACGTGCGCACCGCCAGTGAAGAACTGGTGCCACTGTCCGCTATTATCTCGCTGGAGTCCGCGGTTGAGCCGAACGAATTGACCCAGTACCAGCAACTGAACAGCACTACCGTTCAGGGCATCATGATGCCGCCCAACAGTCTGGGCACCGGCCTGGCGTTTCTGCGCGAAAAAACTGAAGGAGATCGCGCCCAAGGGGTTCAAAGAGGGATACACCGGCGCCTCACAGCGCTTCATGCAGGAGACCGCCTCCTTCCCCATCCTGTTCTTCCTGTCGATGATCCTGATATTTCTGGTATTGGCCGCCCAGTTCAACAGCTTCCGGGATCCCTTCGTGGTGCTGCTTAGCGTACCGCTGTCCATCTTTGGCGCCATGGTGCCCATCGCACTGGGTTTCGCGACACTGAATATCTATACCCAGATTGGCCTGCTGACGCTGATCGGCCTGATCAGCAAGCACGGCATCCTGATCGTGGAGTTTTCCAACAAACTGGTCTTGCAGGGCATGACGCGGCGCGATGCAGTTCTTGAAGCGGCGTCACTGCGCCTGCGCCCGATACTGATGACCACCTTCGCCACCGTCATGGGTGTGTGGCCGCTGGTAGTCGCCAGCGGGCCCGGCGCCAACAGCCGCTTCAGCATCGGCCTGATGATCACCGCCGGCATGCTGGTAGGCACCGTGTTTACCCTGTTCGTGATTCCGATATTTTACCTGCCCATTCGCCGCAAGAATGATGAGAGAGTCACCGCATAATATGGAGCACTGCGAAAAAGTGCGTTACAATTTTTTTGTCCTTGTCCATTGGTAATCGACCATGACTCTGATTGAACAGGAAACTGATGTCCGTGCCGTGTTGCACCACGCCGATGACCTCACCCGGGCGGGCTCCTGGGACGAGGCAATTCGCCTGCTCACTGCAACAAACCGACGGCAAGAGAACGCGGAAATCGAAACTCGCCTGGTCGCCCTGCGCCACCGCGCATACGCCGAGGTCGTCGAGGCGTCCCCCGCCAAGCCCTGGCCAATACCGGTCCAGGACCATTTTGCCGACGTTACTACCATTCCCGAGATACTGGCATCTGAACTCTGTGTCGAACTTGCTCGTCGGCCATTCAACACCACGGTTCGATTCTCGTGCGTGGACTCATCGACCCGACCAGAGCCGAGAGCATACGGCAGTCGATCGACGAGGCATTCACTGGCGCGGCGGCAGCGGCCGACAAGCCGACCTTCGATCCGACACCGTGGTACACACACTTCAAAGCCGACCGCAGCAAAGGCTATCGTTTCGGAGGCGGGGAGCGCTCCTATGCGACCTACGGCGACGGCGTCCACGCGGTCGACTCGCCACGGGCGCTGTTCCGTCAACTCGATGCCCTTGCGGCCGTCGGATTCGACAAGCTGCTGTACGAGTATTTTGGTGAACGCCCCGCACTGTCCGCTAAAAAATCCACATTGCGCCGCACCCGGCCCAATGCCCTCGCCGGATG
Source organism: uncultured Gammaproteobacteria bacterium (assembly GCA_963762235.1). Lineage (GTDB taxonomy): Bacteria > Pseudomonadota > Gammaproteobacteria > Pseudomonadales > Halieaceae > Marimicrobium. Next base: position 45,459 of record CAVXKH010000018.1, read on the forward strand.
GCATCAGGACGGGGCCTTTCTCGGTACCCAGACCCGCTCGTTAAATATCTGGACGGCATTTAGCCCCTGTGGCATCGACGCGCCATCACTTGACGTCTTCCCCAGAAACTTTGACTATCTCGTTGAGATGGGCGGGCCGGATATCTTCGACTGGGCGGTTAGCGATGAAACCGCGGCCAGCTACGGTCTTGAGTCCGTCGTGCGTCCGGTGTTCGAACCGGGCGATGCCCTGTTGTTTGACCAGATGACGCTGCACCGAACCGGTGTCGACAAATCCATGACCAGGACGCGCTATGCGATCGAGATGTGGTTCTTCGCCGCCTCGACCTACCCGCACGAACAGGTTCCGCTCTGTTTCTGAGCGCCCTGATACTACCCCCACTACCCTGCTGTTATCCCTGCTTCTCATCGGGCCCGGGGGCCTCATCGCTGCGCGTCGCACTGCGGTACTCGTCCACCAGGTGTCGCTTGTAAAGTTTGCCGTTGTCCATGCGCGGCAGCTTGGGATGGAAGTCCAGTGAGCGCGGCATCTTGATATTGGAAATGCGCTCGCGCAGCCACTCCATGATCTCGATGGCCGTCTCGTCCGTGGCGTCGGCCCAGTTCACCGGCTCGATCACCGCCTTCACCTCTTCCCCGAACTCCTCATTGGGAATGCCGAACACCGCCACGTCCGCCACCTTGTCGTGGCTGGCCAGCAGGTTTTCCACTTCCTGCGGGTAGATGTTCACGCCGCCGCTGATGATCATGAAGTTCTTGCGGTCGGTGAGGTACAGAAAGCCGTCCTTGTCCACGTAGCCGACATCGCCGGTGGTCGCCCAGCCCTTGTCGTTGTAGGCCTCGGCCGTCTTTTTGGGCTCGTTGTGGTAGTGAAACTTGGCCTGGACGCCGCCAAAATAGACCGTGCCGGTCTCACCCGTCGGCACTTCGTTGCCGTCGTCGTCGAGAATGTGAAGTTCTCCCAGCAGCGCGGGACCGACCGAACCCTTGTGCGTCAGCCAGTTCGCCGAATCGATGATGGTGACGCCCGCGCCCTCGCTGGCCGCGTAGTACTCCACGATGATCTCGCCCCACCACGCGATCATTTTCTCCTTCACGTCGATGGGGCACGGCGCGGCCGCATGAATGGCGAACTGCATCGAACTCACGTCATACGCCTCGCGCACCGCCTGCGGCAGTTTCAGCATGCGGGTGAACATGATCGGCACCCACTGGCTGTGCGTGACGCGGTGCTCCTCGATCAGTTTCAGCGCCAGCTCAGGGTCGAACTTCTCCATGATGACGCAGGTGCCGCCGTAGTAGGTCGCCATCATGGTCCAGTGCAGCGGCGCCGCGTGGTACAGGGGCGCCGGTGAAAGATAGACCGTCTCCTCGCTGAAGCCGAACGCAGCGCCAAAAGCAGAGGCAAAGGGCGGCGCATTGACATCGCGCGAGTACTCAGTGGTAAACACGCCCTTGGGCTGGCCCGTGGTGCCGGACGAGTAAAGCATCGGCACGCCGTTGCTCTCATCCGCGATCGGGGTGGCGTGGCTGGGCATCGACCGCCTCCTCCCAGGACTCGTAACCGTCGGCGATGCCGCCAACCATGTAGAAGTGATCCACGCCCGACGGCTTCATCACGCACCTTGCGGGCAACGTCCAGCAGCGCGAGCGAGCCGATAAACAGTTTGGCGCCGCAGTTCTGCAGGATGTACGCCGTCTCGCTTTTCTTCAGGTGCGTGCTGATGGGCGTGAAGATCAGGCCGCTGCGCTGCGCCGACCACACGATCTCGATGAACTGGTGGCAGTTCTCGACCATCATGCCGATGTGGTCGCCGGCTTTCAGGCCCAGCGAGCGGAACAGCTGCGCGCCCTTGTTCGAGCGCCGGTCCAGTTGCCCGAAGGTGACCATCTCGCCCGAGGCGCCCATGATGACGGCGGGTTTGTGGGGGTAGGTCTGTGCGGTAATGCTGGGGTGTGGCATGGGTGGTTCCTTTTATTCGGCTTCGCTGCTCTGCGCTGAGCTACACGGATTTTCAACACTATAGGACGTTCAGACAGCAAGGCTCAACGAAAGCGCATCACACCCTGCTGCATGGTAGTGGCGACCAGGCGCCCCTCACGCGTGTAGAAATTACCGCGGGCGAGGCCCCGGCCACCGCCGATACGCTCCGCTTCGACCGTATGCAACAGCCAGTCATCGGCACGAAAATGCTCGTGAAACCACAGCGCGTGATCCAGGCTCGCCACCTGGAAGTCGGCGCCGGCGAAATGGCGCCCGTGGGCGATCAGGCAGACATCAATCAGGAAGGCATCGGACATATACGCCAGCAGTGCCTGGTGCAGGCCCCGTTGGTCGGGCACCGCGCCGGTGGTCTTCATCCACGCCTGCAACACCGGCTCGCGCGCCACCGGGTGGTCCCAGTCCACAGGCTCCACGACACGGATGTCCAGGTCCTCGCCCGTGGTAATCATAAAACTCTCGTCCAGCTTGCCCGCCTCCAGACTCAGCTGCCGTTCATTGGGCAGCGCTTCCGGCGGCGGCACCCGGGGCATCGCGGGTTGGTAGTCATCGCCCCGGGAGCGCACCTGGAATGACATGGAACTGACCAGGATGGGCTTGCCGCCCTGTAGCGCAACCACGCGCCGGGAACTGAAACTGAGGCCATCGCGGGCCCGTTCGACCTCGAACGCAATCGCTTTGGCGGGATCGCCAGGGCGCAGGAAATAGGCGTGTTGCGAGTGCAATTCGCGCTCTGCGTCGACCGTGGCAACCGCGGCACTGATGCACTGCGCCAATACCTGGCCGCCGTAAACCCTGAAGGCCGCGGGGTGCATATTGCCAGCGGTAAAGCTGTCCTCGCCCAAGGGCCTGGGGCTTAGCACTTCGAGCAGTTGGTCGAGCATGGTGGTCTCTTTGTTCCAGGTAGAGTCGCTATTATCCAGATTTGTGACGCCCTGCCAAACTCCATGACCCGGGCGGTAAAGTGCCTCGCAGCTGGCGTTATTTGATATTCTCCACAGTGCTAACCCCGATAATTCAGGAAGGAGTCGCTGTGAGCCGTACATTATCCCCCGCCGAACCGTAGAGCAAGGATCAACAATGCTACTCAACTGCGATCTGGGCGAAAGCTATGGCAGCTGGACCATGGGGGTGGATGCCGCCGTCATGCCCTATATCGACCAGGCGAATATCGCCTGCGGCTTTCACGCTGGCGACCCCCTGACCATGCGCCACACGCTGGCCCTGGCGGCAGAGCATGGAGTGGCGATCGGCGCCCATCCCGCCTACCCGGATATCGTCGGCTTTGGTCGCCGCAGCATGGCGCTAAGCCGCGAAGAGATCATTGCCAACCTGCACTACCAGGTGGCCGCGCTGGACGGCATGGCGCAAACAATGGGACTGGCCCTGGCCTACGTCAAACCGCACGGAGCCCTGTACCACGACATGATGGCACACAGCGAGGTGCGCGCCGCCATTGTCGAGGCGCTGGCCAGCTACCACCGTCCCCTGGCGCTGATGGTGCAGGCAACCGCGCAGGCCGCTGCGCATCGAGCAGAAGCGGCAGCCGCCGGTGTGCAGTTGCTGTTCGAGGCCTTTGCGGACCGCTGCTATGCCGATAACGGCAGCCTACTGGACAGAAGCTGAGCCGGGCGCCGTCCACAACCGCGAGCGCATGCTGGCACAGGTGGCGCAGTTGGCGCAGGACCGTTCGGTGACCACAGTAAACGGCAACATCATCCCGCTACAGGTCGATACCCTGTGCGTACACGGCGACAACCCGGAAGGTGTGCGCTGCATCGAAGCGATTCGCGCCCTGCTGGACGGCGGCTGAGTCGCGGTGCAACTGCGTGCGGTGGGCGAGAACGCCCTGATGCTCTATCTCGGGGACCTCGCCACGGCAGAGATATCCACCCGGGTGCAGGCGGCCGTCATCGCCATCGAGTCGGTACTGGGCAACGACCTGGTCGACCTGGTGCCCTCCTATGCCTCCGTATTGATCATCTATGATGCCCTGTGCACCGACCACCTGAGCGTCGCCCGCCGCGTGCGCGGCGCGCTCAATACGCTGCGCGCGCAGGCCGCGCCCGTCGGCCGCACCGTGGTACTGCCCGTGTATTACGCCACCGAGGCAGGCGCGGACCTGGGGGCGCTGGCCGCGCGCGCGGGCCTGTCTGTGCAGCAGGTCATCGACCTGCACACAGGCACCGGGTACCGCGTCTATGCGATCGGCTTCGCACCCGGGTTCGCGTATCTGGGACAGGTGGACGAGCGCATTGCTGCACCGCGGCTGGCCACACCCAGGGCCAGGGTGCCACGTGGTGCAGTGGCCATCGCAGAGCGCCAGACGGCCGTGTATCCGTCAGAATCTCCTGGCGGCTGGAACCTGATCGGTCGCTGCCCGGTGCCGATGTTCGACCCGCGCGCGCAACCCTGCATGCCGGTGTCCGTCGGCGACAGCGTGCGCTTCGAGTCCGTGAGTCGTGAGCGCTTCCTGGCCCTGGGCGGTGATCTGGCATGAGCATGACGGTAGTGCAGGCGGGCCTGCTCAGTCTGCTGCAGGACAGCGGGCGCCGCGGCCAACATCGCCTCGGGCTGAGCAATGGCGGACCGCTGGACGGCGAGGCGTTCCACTACTGCAATCGCTTGCTGCAAAATCCCGCAGGCAGTACCGCGATCGAGATCAGTGTCGGCGGACTGCAGTTGCAGGCACAGGTGAATACCTACATCTGCCTGACCGGCGCACCCATGCCACTGCGTATCAACGGCGCGGAGCGGGGCCTGTGGGAGGTACACCGCGTGTTGGCCGGGGACATCATCCAGGTGGGCTTCGCTACCTCCGGCTGTCGCAGCTACCTCGGTGTCGCAGGGGGTTTTGCCATCGAGCCGTGCTTTGGCAGCACCGCCACGGTGGTACGCGAGCACATCGGCGGTTTGCGTGGCGAGCGCCTGCAGGCCGCGGACCAGCTGCCCTGCGCCCCGGTTACCGTGCGCAAGTATTACTACCTGGCCGAGCGGGACCGGCCCCGTTACCAAAACACGCTGACAGTGCGCGTCATACCGGGCTACCAGCAGCGCCATTTCAATCGCGTGCGAGCAGCGCCGCTTCTTCGGTAGCACCTACCGGGTGTCCGAGCGCTGCGATCGTATGGGCTATCGACTGGAGGGCCCGGCCATTGCGTGCGATATCGAGGGCATCCTGTCCGAGGGTATCTGCTTCGGCGCCATCCAGTTACCCCCGGACGGCCAGCCCATCGTGCTGCTGAATGATCGCCAGACCATCGGCGGCTACCCGAAAATTGGCGCAGCGTTGTCGCTGGATGCCGCGCGGATGAGTCAACTGGTGCCGGGATGCAGCGTGCATTTCGCGCCCATCAGCGTTCACACAGCGCACAGGGCACTGCGCCTGGCACAGCGATTCGCGCTACAACTCCCCCTGCACGAGCGCCCGGCGTGAATGCACAACCGCAGGCCATTGTCGCCATCGCGCGGCCGGGGCTTGCCGTCGACGGCCGCTACTATAAGATGCACGGTGAAGATGGCCTGCAGGCCGGCGCGGCAACACGCATGATCGAACGGTTGCGTGTGCTGATACAATTTCGCGGCACTTAAGGGTGTAGCGTTTCTATGGGACAATAGGCATCTGGCATGAGTACGGTATATCTGAACGGCGACTATCTACCAATGAGCGAGGCGCGCATCTCGCCCATGGATCGCGGCTTTCTGTTCGGTGACGGCATCTACGAGGTCATCCCCTCCTACGACGGCAGACTGGTGGGCTTCGGGCCGCACCTGGCGCGTATGCAGGAGGGGCTGGACGCTATCGAAATACAGCTGCGCCTCGATCACGACCAGTGGCGCGACATTGCCGCGCAACTGATCGCACGCAACGGCGGCGGCAATCTCGGCCTCTACTTCCACGTCAGCCGCGGCGCTGACAGCAAGCGCCATCACGCTTATCCAGCGGGCCTCACACCCACAGTGTTTGCATTTGCCTACGAGATTCCTGCTGCGCCAGTACCCGACAAGAGCGCGGCGACTCCCTATACCGTAGTCACTGCCGAGGACCTGCGCTGGCGGCGCTGCAATATCAAGTCCACCTCCCTGCTGGGCAATGTCATGCACTACCAGCAGGGGTATGCAGCGGGCCACAGTGAAACCATCCTGTACAACCAGCAGGGCGAGCTCACCGAGGCTTCTGCCTGCAACGTGTTCGTCGTCAAGGATGGTGTGGTGGCAACTCCTGTGCTTGACCAACAAAAGCTTCCCGGCATCACGCGTTACATGCTGCTGGAGATCCTGCGCCGCGATGGCAGTATTGCGTTGGAGGAACGGGTGGTGACGCTGGAAGAACTGCGCGATGCGGATGAAGTGTGGCTGACCAGCTCCAGCAAGGATATCGTTCCGGTAATTGCCGTTGATGGTCGCCCGGTGGGTAGATGGCAGCATCGGCGATGTGTGGCTGGCGGCGCAAACGCTGTACAGCGCACACAAGTTCGAATTCTGATGGCCAGGCACACTCAGGCAACACTGGATCTGCGCGCACTGCGCCACAATGTCAATGTGGCGCGCCAGTTGGCGCCACAATCGCGCATGATGGCCGTGGTGAAAGCCAATGCCTACGGTCACGGCGCGGTGACGATCGCCGGCGCACTGCAAGCGCTCGTGGATGCGCTGGCCGTGGCCAGCATCGAGGAAGCCGTGGAGCTGCGCCATGCCGGCATTACCGCCCCCATACTGTTGCTGCAGGGCATTTTTGAAGCAGCCGAGCTGGAGACTGCGGCGCAGCTGGACCTGTGGCTGACCATAGGCAATGAACGGCAGCTGCGCTGGTTGGAGGACGCTTCCTTGCCGGCACCTGTAACCTGTTGGCTAAAGGTGGACACGGGCATGCATCGCCTCGGCGTGGCGCCGGACCAGGCCCTGCAGTGTTACCAGCGCCTGGTCGCCACCGGCAATGCCGTCGACGCGGTGGTGACCTACACGCATTTCGCGGCGGCGGACGATGTGCAAAGCCGGCAAACACCGCAACAGCTGGCGGTGTTCGAGGCCCTGCCCTTTGGAGCGCTGCGCAGCGCGGCCAATTCTGCGGGCCTGCTGGCCTGGCCCCAGGCGCACTACGACTGGGTGCGTCCCGGTTACATGCTGTACGGCAACTCGCCGATGCTGCAGGATCACCCGCATGCACAGAGCCTGCAACCGGTAATGACCCTCATCTCCGCCGTGATCGCCCTGCGCGATGTCGCCGCCGGAGAAGCCGTGGGCTACGGTGGCACCTGGGTGGCGCAGCGGCCCTCGCGTATCGCAACGGTGACTATTGGCTATGGCGACGGCTACCCGCGCCACGCTCCCAACGGCACGCCGGTACTGGTCAACGGTCAACGCGCGCCGCTGGCGGGACGGGTATCCATGGATATGATCACGGTCGATGTCACGAACCTCAAGGAGGTGCAGCTCGGTGCCGAGGTGGTGCTGTGGGGTGTCGGCCTGCCGCTGGCCGAAGTGGCGCACTGCGCAGACACCATAGGTTATGAACTGACCACACGTATGCCGGCGCGCACACCACGGGTCGTCATCAATGCCTGAAACGGCTTTGCTGCAGCAGTTAATTGCACAGCAAGCGGCCTCCAACCCAAGCGGCGTGGCGCTGTGGTGGCAGGGTGTAGCGATCGACTACGCCAGCCTGCAGCGCAATGTCCTCGCCGCTGCGGGGCGGCTGGCTGCCGACGGGACTGTGGGCGAGCGCATCGCACTACTGTCATGGAACTGTCCCGAGTTTGTCGAACTGCTTTACGGCGTGCCCGCCGCAGGCAGGATACTGGTTCCGCTAAACGCCAGGCTGGCAGCGGCGGAGCTGATCTACCAGCTGCAGTCCTCCGGCGCCACGACACTGTTCGGGGACCGCGATTTACTGCAGGCCGCTGCTGGCACACGCGGATTTTCCCTCAGCCGATGCGCATCATTGCGCTGGGTGATGACTACGTCACCTGGCGGGAAAAATCGCACACCGCAGCGCTGCCGGTCAGCCAGCCGGAAGATCCGGTGTGGATTCTGTATACCTCCGGCTCCACCGGGCGACCCAAAGGGGCGGTGCTGAGCCATCGCTCGTTTCTGGCCGCATTGCGCTCTGCGGCACTGGCGCGCCCGGTCAACGCCAGTGACAAATACTACTACCCGTTTCCCCTGTTCCATGTGGCCGCGCACAACGTCCTGTTGCAACACCAGTACGGCGCAGCCGTGGTGCTGGCCCGTTCCTTTGACGCGGCCGACACGCTCAAGGCCTGCCGCGAACTGCAGGTGACCACGATGTCGCTGGCGCCGACCATGATCGCCCTGTTGCTGGACCACCCCGAATTCAAACCTGCGGACCTGCGCTCCGTGCGCACTATAGGCTACGGCGCCTCGGCCATGCCCCAGACCCTGTTACAGCGACTGCTGGCCGAAACCGATGTGGGTCTGTGCCAGAGTTACGGCATGACGGAACTGTCCGGCAGTGTGGCATTCCTGACCACGGAGGATCACCGTATGGCGGCCGCTGACAGGCCGGAGTTACTCAACAGCGTGGGCCGACCCCTGCCGACCGCACGGATCAAACTGATTGATGACGAGGGACACCCCTGCCCTGTCGGCGCCGCAGGGGAGATTCTGGTGCAAGCCGCCCAGTGCATGGAGCGATACTGGAATGATGATGCAGCCACCGCGCAGGCCGTGGTCGACGGCTGGCTGCACACCGGCGACATCGGTCGCTTTGACGACGAAGGCTACCTGACTATCGTCGATCGCAAAAAGGACATGATCATCAGCGGCGGGGAAAACATTGCATCAAGAGAAATAGAGGAAGTGCTGCGCCGCCACGCGGCGGTCAGCGACTGCGCCGTCATCGGCCTGCCTGATGCCAAATGGGGCGAGAGGCCCTGCGCTGTCCTGCGGCTGAAGAAATGATATCAGCGACCGGGAGCTATCTGATCACTGCCGAGACTTTCTCGCCGGTTATAAAACACCCAGGCGCTGGATTCGCGTCGACGAACTGCCCCTCAACGCCGCCGGAAAAGTCGACAAGCCCCTGCTCAGGCGGCTGTACGGGACCGCAACCTAGCTGTGTAAACTCAGCAGGTTGTTCACAGAAACGTCCGCCATATTCATTCGAGGCAGATCACTCAGGCTAGCGGGTTCGACCGTCAGAAGTGCAATTCGCCCGGCTTCCCCGATACTCGCGAACGAATTGCACTTCTGTCAGCCAAACCCTCGTTCCGATCATTTACCCGAAACAATGTTCCATGCAGGCATCCGGATCGAGGATCCGGTCGGGAAGGCCTTTTCGCATGCGAGTATCGGGTGGCCCGCGACAGGGGAAGCAGGTGAAAAGGCCTTCCCGAGCCGGAGCCGATAACAGGAATGAACCGGGGATGTCAGAGTCGACACATTGATTCCGGGCGGCGTCCCGAGTGAACAACCTGCTGAAAGATTACACCTAACTGCTGTCCTGTGAATCCAGAAATTCGGCAAACTCACTCTCGTAGAGTTTGAACAACACCAGCGCGATCGAAAAAAGCAGCGGGCCGTAGATCAACCCGATCAAGCCGAACACCTGCAGTCCGCCGATCAGTGAGAAAAAGACCACCACCGTATTCATGCTGGCGCCCTGCATAAACATCGGCCGCAAAAAATTATCAATTGAGCCAATCACCAGCACTCCCCACAGCAGCATGAACACCGCCCACTTCAATTCACCTGTCACCAACAGATACAATGCGGCCGGAACCCAGATAAGAGCCGTCCCCACAAAGGGAATCAACGAGGTGAAGGCCATCACCGCACCCCAGAACACGCCGGGGAAGCCAGCGAGCCACAGGCCAAAGCCGCCCACAGCGCCCTGCGTAACGGCGGTCAACAAGGATCCCATCAACGCGGATTTACTGACATCCTTCACCTCCTGAAACAGCGTTTCTTCCTGGGAGCGCGACAGCGGCAGGGCGCGATGCAGGAACGCAATCAATTTGTCATGGTCGCGCAGCACAAAAAACAGCACGAACAGCAACAGCATGAGATTGATGATGAAATGCGTAAAGCTGCCGACAATGGTTGTCGACACGTCGGCGAAATGCCGGCCCATGAGGCCAGCTGCATCCAACGCCCTGGCGCGGATGTTATCCGGGTCAAGTGCGCCCTGCGGCAGTAGCCTGGTCAGTCGGGAATGCACTTCAAGCACCCATGGATGGGACATGAGATGATGCATATTATCCTGCGTCGCCCATTCCCGGACGATCACGGAATAACTGATACCCTGCTTGAGCACCGCCACCAGCAGCACCATGGTGGGTATCAGAAACACCAGCGACAAGGCCAGGCAACTGAGCAGCGACGCGGTGGTCTTGCGCCCGCGCAATGCCCGCACCAAACGCTCGTGGGCGGGATACGCCAGCAAGCCGATCAGTATCGCCATGATAATCGGTTGCAGAAAAGGTTGGATCAGCCAGTAACAGGCATACAGCGCAATGGCGAGGAAGAGCAGCAGAACCACTCGCTGGGAGCCAACATCAAACTGCGTCTTCATACTGGAGTTCCATCCATCGGGCAAACAGCGAGAAGACCAACATAGAGCTTTTTCGCGAAAAATCAACGCCACCGCGGGACCGCACCCGGCGCCGGCCAAATCGGCTGACGTGGAACGACAGGTCGCAGGGGTGGATTTCCACGCTGATCCTGTTTATGTTGTGGCCACCCGACGTTCACCCGTAACCGGATCCGGCGCAATTATTTTATGAATATACCTGACCACACACCCATCATCATAGGCGCGGGGCAAAAAACCTGGCATGCAACAGATGCGACCAGAACCCCGGTGGATGCCCTGGTTGATGCCGCTGCGGCCGCACTCGCGGATGCGGGCAGCAGCAGGCTGGCCAACGCGATAGACGCTGTGGCGATGGTCAGGTTTATCGCCGATACCACGCCGGGTATCGGCGCATTGTTCCCGCGCGATCCCGGCGCCCAGCTGGCACAACGCCTGGGCATCAGGGACGCCGCATTATTTCAGGGCACCATCGGCGGCAATACACCGCAATACCTGGTCAATCACTTCGCCGGCCAGCTGGCGCGCGGCGCGCACAGCGTCGTACTGTTGGCCGGCGCGGAACTGCTGGCGACATTGTTCGACGCCCTGCGCAGTGGTGCGGACATTGCTGCCTGGGCCGGTGGCGGCCAACAGGAGCCACCCACGATAGGACAGGAACGGGAGGGACACAACGCCACGGAGCTGGCGCACGGCCTGTACGAGCCGATCAATACCTACCCACTGTTCGAGAACAGCCTGCGACATCATCTTGGCGTAAGCCAGGCGCAACACACTGCGTATATCGCTGAACTGTGCAGCCGCATGAGCCGCGTTGCGGCGGGCAACCCGCACGCATGGCGCCCACACTTCCAGAGTGCCGACGAGATCAGCACCGTCGCGCAACACAATCGCTACATCGGCTACCCCTACACCCGTGCCATGAACCCGATTCTGGCGGTGGACATGGCGGCGGCTGTGATCATGACCACGGCGGGCAAGGCCCGCGAGCTCGGCATTGCGCCAGACCAATGGATTTACCTGCGCGGCGGTGCCGACGTCAACGATATCTGGTTCGTCAGCGAACGCCCCACCCTGCATCACTCACCTGCTATCAACCTGGCATGGAACGCTGTATCAGCACAGACAGGTATCACGCTGGATGAGATTTCCCGGTTTGACATCTACAGTTGCTTTCCCAGCGCGGTACAGATCGCCTGCAACGAGATCGGTTTGTCGCCACTGGACGACCGCGGCGTGACGGTAACCGGCGGCCTGCCCTGCTTCGGCGGGCCCGGCAACAACTACTCCCTGCACGCCATTGCCGAGATGGTCACGAGCCTGCGCGGCACTGGTGCGGGGCACGGCCTGGTCACCGCCAACGGTTTGTACCTGACCAAGCACTCACTGGGACTGTACTCGACGGAGCCGCCAGCCGGGCCGTGGCGGGATAGCGACAGTGGCGCACTGCAACAGCGCATCGACGCTGCACCGCGCCTGGCACTGGCGGCTGATCCATCGGGCCGGGCTATTATCGAGACCTATACCGTGGGTTTTGGCCGGGAGGGGCCAAAGCAGGGTATTGTGATCGCGCGCAATGATGCCGGTGAACGCGTCGTTGCCAACACGGCCAGCGATGCAGGCACCCTGAACCAACTCATGGCGCAGGATCCGATTGGGCAGCGTGGCAACGTGCGCGTGCAGGACGGGATCAATATCCTGGAGCTGTAGGTCGGCACCCGTTAGTGACGGCGACAGCGGGGGCCATGTTTATCCTCTATACTGCGATGCGCACCGTCGCAACAGGACTGCCATCATGGAATCATCGTCAAATTCGTTCGACACCCGATCCACGCTTACGGTGCAGGGCAAGACCTACTCCTACTACGCCGTCAATGGCGGCGAGCTGGCGAGCCACAGCTCGGTGCGCCAACTACCGGTGTGCAGCAAGATCCTGCTCGAGAACCTGCTGCGCCATGAGGATGGCATCAGCTGCAGCCGGGCCGATATCGCGACCCTGGCGGCCAGCACCGGCAATGGCTGCGACCACGAAATCGCCTATCACCCCGCACGGGTCCTGATGCAGGATTTTACCGGCGTACCGGCCGTGGTGGATCTCGCAGCCATGCGCGACGCTCTGGTCAAGCGCGGCATTGATCCCCGGAAAATTAACCCGCTCTCGCCGGTCGATCTGGTTATTGATCACTCGGTGAGTATCGACAAGTTCGCTACCAGCAACGCCTTCGAGCAAAATGTCGCACTGGAGATGCAGCGCAATCACGAGCGCTACCAGTTCCTGAAATGGGGCCAGGGTGCGTTCGATAATTTCAGGGTGGTACCACCGGGCACCGGCATCTGCCACCAGGTCAACCTGGAGTACCTGGCGCAGGTCGTATGGCAGCAGCCCGGCGAGCAGGGCCTGCTCGCCTACCCAGACACGCTGGTGGGCACCGACAGCCACACCACCATGATCAATGGCCTTGGTGTGCTGGGGTGGGGCGTGGGCGGCATCGAAGCAGAGGCCGCCATGCTCGGACAGCCGATCTCCATGCTGATACCCGACGTTGTGGGTTTCGAACTCACCGGCAAAATGCGCGAAGGAATTACCGCCACCGATCTGGTGTTGCAGGTAGTACAGATGCTGCGGGCGCAGGGCGTGGTGGGTAAGTTTGTGGAATTCTATGGCAGCGGGCTCGACCAGCTGCCCCTGTCCGACCGCGCCACCATCGCCAATATGGCGCCCGAGTACGGGGCCACCTGCGGACTCTTCCCCGTCGACGCCCAGACGCTCGCCTACCTGCGCCTGACCGGGCGCGATGCACATGCTGTCGCACTGGTCGAGGCCTACTGCAAAGCGCAGGGTATGTGGCGCGACGAGCATTATGCCACGCCGAATTTCGCCGCAACCTTACAGCTCGACATGTCCACGGTCGAACCCAACCTGGCCGGACCCCGGCGACCCCAGGACCGTGTGGCGGTGCGGGACTTGCGCCGCGCCACTGATGAGTACATCGCGCTGGACGGCAAAGCAGCCCAGTTAGAAAAGGCATTCCCGCTCGCGGACGGCAGCGCCGCCCTGCACCACGGCGATGTGGTAATAGCAGCCATTACCTCCTGCACCAACACCTCCAATCCTGCGGTGATGCTCGCTGCCGGCCTGCTGGCGCAGAAAGCGCTGGCGCGCGGACTACAGCGCAAGCCGTGGGTAAAATCCTCACTGGCACCCGGATCGAAAGTGGTGACCGACTACCTGACCAAAGCCGGCCTGCAGGTCGCGCTGGATGCGCTGGGATTCAACCTGGTGGGCTACGGCTGTACCACCTGTATCGGCAACTCCGGCCCCCTGCCGCAGGCCGTGGAACAAAACATTGCGGACAACGACCTGGTGGCCTGCGCAGTGCTGTCCGGCAACCGCAACTTTGAAGGTCGCATCCACCCGCTGGTCAAAGCCAACTGGCTGGCCTCGCCGCCGCTCGTCGTGGCCTACGCGCTGGCCGGCACCACGCGCATCGACCTCAGCCGGGAACCACTGGGTGAGGATGCCGCGGGCAAACCGGTGTACCTGCGCGATATCTGGCCCAGCAACGCCGAGATTGCACAGCTGGTGCAAACCGTCGACAAGGACATGTTCAGGCAGCAGTACAGTGCCGTGTTTGCCGGTGAGAAGAGCTGGCAGTCCATTGCCACCGGGGGCGGCGCCACCTACGCCTTCGCGGCCAACTCCACCTACATCCAGCTACCGCCGTTCTTCGATGCGCAGTACCAGGGCAACCGGCACAATATCCTGACGGCCCCCATGCTCGCCATGCTGGGCGACTCGGTGACCACGGACCACATCTCCCCGGCCGGTGCGATCCCCGCAGACAGTCCCGCAGCGCAGTACCTGCGCCAGCACGGTGTTAGCGAGGACGACTTCAATTCCTACGGTTCGCGCCGCGGCAACCACCAGGTCATGATGCGCGGCACGTTCGGCAATATCCGCATCCGCAATGAGCTGACCCCGGGGCTGGAAGGTGGCTACACGCGGCTCAACGGCCAGTCCCAACCGATGTTCATCTACGACGCCGCCATGGACTACCAGTCACGTGGCGTCAGTACCGTGGTGGTCGCCGGACTTGAGTACGGCACCGGTTCCAGCCGCGACTGGGCCGCCAAGGGCACGCTACTATTGGGCGTAAAAGCGGTGATTGTGGAAAGCTTCGAACGTATCCATCGCTCCAACCTCGTCGGCATGGGCGTACTGCCGCTGCAGTTTATGCCGGGAGAAACACGCAAGAGCCTGGCACTGCAGGGCGATGAATGTTTCGACATTCTCGACCTGGACGGAGAGCTGGTGCCGCAGCAGCAGTTGCGTGCCATCGTGCACTACCCGTCTGGCGCGCATCGTGAAATCCAGTTGCAATCGCGGCTCGACACACTGGTGGACGTTGCATATTACCGGGCCGGAGGCGTGCTCACCTATGTGCTCAACCGGATTGCCAGCCAAACGCGACGAGGAAGATCGCCATGAGTGATATGCGGATTGAACGCGACAGCCTGGGTGAGGTGTCAGTGCCGGCAGCGGCGCTGTATGGCGCGCAAACACAAAGGGCCGTGGATAATTTTCAATTCAGCGGCATGCCCATGCCAGCGGCCTTTATCGGCACACTCGGCCTGATCAAGGCCGCTGCCGCACGCGCCAATGCCGAGTTGGGTTTGCTGGAACCCGCACTGGCGGCGAGCATCGCCGATGCGGCTCGCGCCATCGCCGCCGGACTCCATCTGGAGCAGTTTCCCGTCGATGTGTTCCAGACCGGCTCGGGCACCAGTACCAACATGAATGCCAATGAAGTTATTGCCACCCTCGCTTCCCGCCAGTCGGGACAAACCGTGCATCCCAATGACCATGTCAATTGCAGCCAGAGCAGCAATGATGTGATTCCCACGGCGATTCACGTCAGTGCCGAACTGGCGCTGGCCAATGTACTCATGCCTGCCCTGCACCACCTGGCAGATGTTATCGCTGCACGGGAAAAGACCCTTGGCAACAGTATCAAGACGGGGCGCACACACCTGATGGACGCCATGCCGCTGAGCCTCGCCCAGGAGCTCTCCGGCTGGCGCACGCAGCTGGTGCAGGCCGGACAGCGCATCGACGCCTGTCGCTCACAGCTGTGCCAGTTGGCGCAGGGTGGCACTGCAGTCGGCACCGGAATAAATGCGGATCCGCAGTTTGCCGCGCGATTCTGCTTCTATCTCAATGAAAGTTGCGGCACGACATTCACACCGGCGGAAAATTTCTTTGCCGCCCTGGCCAGCCAGGACGTCGCTGTAGCACTTTCCGGACAGCTCAAGGCACTGGCAGTGGCCTTGCTGAAGATTGCCAATGACCTGCGCTGGATGAACAGCGGGCCGCTGGCCGGCCTGGCCGAGATCAGCCTCAAGCCCCTGCAACCGGGCAGCAGCATTATGCCGGGCAAGGTCAATCCGGTGATTCCCGAAGCAGTAGCCATGGCCTCGGCACAGGTGATCGGCAACGACAGTACCATCACCGTGGCGGGCCAGTCAGGCAATTTCCAGCTCAACGTGATGCTGCCGGTGATCGCCTTCAACCTGTTGCAAAGCATTACGCTGCTCGCCAACAGTTGCACAGCACTGGCGGATAACTGCATCGCGGACTTTGTGGTGAATCACGATAACATCGAGGCCAATCTGGCGAGAAATCCCATCCTGGTCACCGCCCTGAATCCGGAGATCGGTTATAGCAGGGCCGCCGACATCGCCAAATGCGCTTACCAGCAGGGCCGTCCGATCATTGAGGTGGCAGCGGAGATGACAGACCTGCCGAGGGACAAACTGGCCGCGCTACTCGATCCAAAAAAACTCATCTAGGCGACCCGGCGGGTCGCAGGCGTTACTGACGTGCTCAGGTCGCTACAGTCGAATACCAGAGCCGCACAAACTGGTACCACACTGTATGGCCGGTGGTATGCAGTTCAGTATCGGTTGAGCCATCCTCGTAGACATTGTGCATATTGGGCAGGGTAACTGTCTCCACGTGCACAATGGTTACAGGATTCTGTTCCAGCCAGTGATTCATCGCCACCACACAGCTGTTGAAATCGGAAAAGTCCACGCCGCCAAAC
This sequence comes from uncultured Gammaproteobacteria bacterium, assembly GCA_963762235.1. Taxonomy (GTDB): domain Bacteria; phylum Pseudomonadota; class Gammaproteobacteria; order Pseudomonadales; family Halieaceae; genus Marimicrobium. Next base: position 62,116 of record CAVXKH010000018.1, read on the forward strand.
AATCCACCCCGCGGGGTTTCCTGCGGCAGGAAATCGCGATAGACAATAGTGCTCATGGGGCCAACTCCAATCTATTGAATTTTCGAGTCCGGTGCTGCCGCGCCACGGGACAGCACCAGTTTGCCGTCCGCCAGCGGGATGGTCTCGCCTGGATCGTGATCCATGCGCACTTCACCGGGGGTGTCACCGATGCGATATTTAACATCGTAACCCACGGTGCGCTGGCTGACATCGACTACCGTCTTGCACACGCGCTCCGTCGTCTGGTAGGTGTCATTTTCCTGCATTGCTTCCTGTGTCTTGTTGCCGGCATAACCGCCCGCCGCCGCACCCGCGACCTTGGCGGCCGTGTTTTTGCCGTGGCCGCCAATCGCGTTGCCGAGCAATCCCCCTGCGACGGCGCCAATAACGGTGCCGGCAATCTGATGCGTGTCCTCAACCGGCCTTTGCCGTGTCACGACCTTGTCGTGACACTCCTCGCGGGGGGTTTTTACGCTCTCGGTCACGGCGGTCACGGCCACCACCTGCGCGTATTCGGGCCCGCTCAGCATCCGGTATCCAGCAATACCACCGAGCGCCGTTGCGAGACCGGCTCCCAACACAGTCCCCACCAAAATTCCCTTGTTCATGCAATCCTCCCCAATCAATTGACACAATGTACTATAGATTATCAGGCCAATTTGCTGCGAGCTCAGGTGAGCTGCACAATGCCAGGGCCAGTTTCAAGCTACCAGAATACACCAATAAGCCTGCCGGACTATTCCAATTCAGCAGAAATTTCGCGGCGCAGATTTGCAGTGAGCTTCGAATTGGCAGATTCGAAATCCACCCGCAACCGTCCTACCTCCCTGAGATAGGGCTCAACTGAGTCTATATCCAGGCGGGCTCCATCGGCGTCACCGGCAGTCCATACAGCAGCCATGATCTGTTTACCCAGTTCCGGTCGAAAGTGTATGCCATCCGTGAAAAAGGATTTCCCGGAATTCTGGGACACCGCAACCGGCTCATTAACTACGCCCTGCATGTGATTAAATCCAAACAGTGGAAATGGCTTGACGCCCAATTCCATAGCCACCTGATTATTTACCTCTATCAGGCGCCGGTGGAATTCGCTCCATAATTCGCCATAGCCAAGACGCCACCAGAGGTCAATCATGAATACATGCTCGGGCGTGATGAACAGGCGAGTTTCAATGTTCTGTTGATGCGCAAAGCGCAGTATGGCGGCGAAGGTTTCCAAATTCCTGTCCAGGTCCAGCCGCTCGTTATGCAGCTCGAATATATTGGTTCTGCCGACATAGATATAACCGCCCTGACCGGTGAAAGTGGGTTTTTGTGCTTACCCAAGTGCCGTCCCGATAATAGCGACGACCCACCGTCGCAGTCCCGGTGAGTGCTGCAAGACTGCGACTAAAACCCGGCACGGAGAGCAATGTATCCCGGACATCGCTCAGGCGCTGCCAGATAAACCGTGGCGAAGACAGGTCATCGGCATTCCGGGCCAGCCGCGCCTCCTCGAACCCGGACTTGAACTGTGGCTCAGGGTGGATAAAGGCCTCAAAATCCAGCCCAAGCATCAGTTTGCCCAGCGGTCCATTGGCCTGGGCATGCTCGATAAAACGCAACATCTCATACACTGTCTGGCCGGGTACGGACAGGTTGTAGCTGTGGTTCTTCGGCCAGTCAGGATGCTGCGGGTGCACCGTCGCGGATCTCGACGTGCCCACAATAATCGCCGTGGGCTTTGTCTGCACGACCAGCCAGGGTTTTGTTACGCGTAAATGAAAGAACTGATCGATACGGCTGAGACTATCTACATTCGCGCCCTTGAAGTGATATATCGCGTAGGGATCCACCCGGTAGTTGAACAGGGCCACCAGCAGGCAGAAACCGAGTGTAAGTACCGAGGTGAGCAACAGATATCGCTTCATAACTAGAACTGGAAGTAGATGAATTCAGTGACGGCCGACATGCTGAGCAGACTGATACTCAGCAGTAGCGCCATAACGCCGGCGGTCACCCAGCCGGGCTGCCAGTGCATTCCAACCAGGCCAGGGGCGTCAGAATAAACCTCTCCGATAACCGGATCATAGCGTCGCATATACTGCTGGGTGTTGGGCAGAAACCAGCAGATGAAGGCGCATAGTGCTAATAACGTGTACACGGGCAGATAGCTGCCAACCCCGACGCCCATTGCCGCGAAACATTGGCCCAGAAAGGACTCGGAGATGGGTTGCTGCAGCGTTGTTGTGGGCTGCATGGAGAACCGGGTAAATCCGGGCGTCACGATGGCCATGGCACTGTGCACATCTGCCGCGCGAAAGACCACAAACGCCAGTGACCATGCCAGTGCCGTGATCAGGATATAGACCGGCGTCAGTAGCGGGCTCTCGCGAAATTGCTCCAGCCCCAGTCTCCCGCAGATCGCGCGCCACGCATGATTAATACACAGGTACAGTCCGTGCAGGCCGCCCCAGATAACATAGGTCCACGCTGCGCCATGCCAGAGGCCACCCAGCAGCATGGTGATGAACAGGTTGCGATAACGTCGCACACTGCCATAGCGATTGCCGCCCAGGGAAATATACAGATAGTCACGCAGAAAACGTGACAGCGTCATATGCCAGCGCCTCCAGAATTCGATGATGCTGGACGCCTTGTACGGCGAACGGAAATTTTCCGGCAAGCGGATTCCAAACAGGCGCGCGCTGCCAATCGCCATATCGGTATAGCCGGAAAAATCAAAATATATCTGCAGGCTGAAGCCAATGGTTGCGATCCATGAATCTATCGTATTGATCGTGCCGCCCTGTGCCGCAGAATCAAACAGGGGGTCTACATACAGCGCCAGAGAATCCGCGAGCACCACCTTTTTGAACATGCCGATGGTCATAATTGTAAGGCCGACTCCGATATCGGGCCACAACTCCTCACGGGGCCGCAACCTTGCAAACTGCGGAATAATTTCCTGATGGTGCATTAAAGGACCGGCGATCAAATGCGGGAAGAAAGTGACGAATAAACAGTAATGCAGGAAGCTGTATTCCCTGGCCTGACCTCGCCATGCGTCGACCAGATAAGCGATCTGCGTAAACGTGTAAAAGGAAATTGCCAGGGGCAGGATAATCTCGCCGAGACTCCAGTGCGTGCCAAAACCGGCATTGACATTGTCAATGAAAAAATTGGCGTACTTGAAATAGCCAAGCGAGACCAGATTGGCACCGACTCCAAAAACCAGGATGCTGCGCCGCTTCCACTGATCCTGCCGTGAAAGAATTCTACCGATACTGAAATTGATTCCCATTGAGAGGAAAAGCGCAATCAGGTAAATCGGCTTCCAGCTGCCATAAAAAAATAGTGAGGCAAGGACCAGCCAGAGGATCTGGGCGCCGGTATTACCAGTCCTTGCGAGATAGATAAAAACCAGAAAGACTATCGGTAGAAAAAGGAACAGGAACTCAGAGGAGTTGAATAACATAAACGGTGCTGATCAAGCTCTTTGCTTTTTATTGATTGGAGTATACGCGACTAAAAATGGAAGTGATAGCAGTGCAATTTACCACCGGCTCGCCCCACGCTGTCGCGAGGTTACACGCTGCGGTAGGATGGGTGGCAGCTGACCTGTTCCCGACTCGACGGTGACCCACGTGAAAAGCCTGCTCAAATACACACTCGGTGCAACACTGGTACTGTCTGCTTTTAGTCGGCGCAACGCTGCTGTGGCTGCGCTACGAATTCAAACGGGTTCAACAGGACGGCAATGACCTGTCGACCTGGAATCAGGTCACGGTGCGCGCGCTGGATGTGTTGCCGCGACAACAGGCTCCCTGCGCGCAACAGTATCCTCAGAACAAAGCCTGGTTCGGCGACCTGCACGTACACACGGCGGCATCGTACGACGCCACCTCGTTTGGCGTGACCACCACTGCGGATCAAGCCTACAGCTTCGCCCGCGGCACTCCCCTGCCCCTGCGACTGCGCGGTGATCCCCCGGATTACCCTGCCCCGGTGTTACAGCTCAGTGTCCCCCTTGATTTCATGGCAGTAACCGATCACGCAGAATCCCTGGGAGAAACACGCCTGTGCTACATCAGTGGCAACAGGGCCTATGACAGTCTGGTATGTGGTCTGTATCGAGGCGACCTGCGCCTTCCGGTCGGGGAGCAATTGCAGCCCCTGGTACGCCTGGCGAGCTTCGCCATCTTCGGGCAGGACCGCTCGACCCGCGTTTGCGGCACGGACGGCTCGCTGTGCCGCGAGGGTGCGATAACCGTGTGGCGCGAAAACCAGCGCAGCACTGAGGCCGGCTCAGGATTACAGTGCGAACTGTGAATTCACCAGCTTCCACGCCTACGAATATACGCTGGCCGAAGAGGCCTCCAACCTGCACCGCAATGTCATCTTCAAGTCGAGCACAGTGCCGCAGGCCGCCCTCAGCGCCAAGGATGCGCCGACACCCGAGCAACTGTGGGAATGGCTCGACACAACCTGTATCGCAGGCAATCGCCAGTGCGACGCGCTGGCGATTCCCCACAACAGCAACTGGAGCAGCGGTCGTATGTGGTATCCCTACAGCAACCGGGACAAACCTTTGCAGGAGCAGCAACAGCTGGCGACTCTGCGTGCCCGGCTCGAGCCATTGGCGGAGATCATGCAGGTGAAGGGCGACTCCGAGTGTCGCAACGGCATTGCCAGCGTCATCGGTGCCGCCGACGAGTTTTGTGATTTTGAAAAGCTGCGACCGGCCAGCGAAAAGATCCCCGATTGCGGCGAGGAAGTCGGCAGCGGGGGTATGCTGCTCAAGGGCTGCGTCTCACGCTACAGTTATGTCCGCTACGCACTCACCGCCGGACTGTCAGAGGAGCGCAAACTGGGGGTCAATCCCTTCAAGTTTGGTATCGTGGCCGCCACGGACACCCACATTGGCGCACCCTCTGCAGGGCTGGAAGACGGTTACCAGGGTTCCCATGGCAATGATCGCGACATTCGGGACCGCCTGCTGGGCAAGATTGAGGTACCCGGTGAAATTGCCACTGGGTCTCCCGTGCGCTACAACCCGGGCGGCATCGCCGGTGTCTATGCCCGGGAAAACAGCCGCAATGCGCTGTTTGAGGCGATGCAGCGGCGGGAAACCTTCGGCACCAGTGGCCCGCGCATCACGCCGCGCTTTTTCGCCGGCTGGAACATCGACCCCGACCTGTGCCGGAGCCGCGAATATCTGGCTGACGCCTATCGCGATGGCGTACCGATGGGTTCTGATCTGCCCCCTGCACCGCCAGGGGCACAGCACGGCCCGGTATTTATCGCCAGCGCCAGTCGTGACCCGCGCGACGGGGGCAACCTGTTACAGCGCATCCAGATCATCAAGGGCTGGATCGACGAAAAGGGACACACCCACCAGGCGGTGTTCGATATCGCGGGTGCCCCGGAAAACGGCGCCAGCGTAGACCCACAGACCTGTACCGTGTCGGGTCGCGGCTTTTCGCAGCTGTGCGCGAGTTGGCAGGACCCGGATTTCGACCCGCAGGTCGCTGCGGTTTATTACACCAGGGTTTTGGAAAATCCCGGTTGCCGCTGGAGCCATTTTGACTGCCTGACGCTGCCGCAGGAGCAGCGCCCCGCCAGCTGCAGTGATCCGGAGCTGCCCTGGCAGATTCAGGAGCGGGCCTGGACCTCACCGATCTGGTACCGACCACCACACAGATGCGCAAGCCTTGCAACCACCAGTAGAAGGTTAAAGTCTCGTACGCGATGTGCGCTCGGCCAGGGAATCCTTTAACATACGCCGGGAACTCACCGCATAAGGAAGTATCAGGACGTGGATGCCGACGCACAGGAAGCTCTTCCAGACGGCAGTCTGCTGGCAGCCATAGACCTGGGCAGCAACTCCTTCCACCTCCTCATTGCAAAAATCGAGCACGGTGAAATCAGGCCGGTGGAGGCGCTGGCGGAAAAAGTCCAGCTGGGCGCGGGACTGGAGGACGGCCTGTTATCCGACGAGGCCATTCAGCGCGGCCTGGATTGCCTGTCGCGCTTCGCCCAGTTGCTGGGCAGCGTGGACATCAAGCGCGTGCGCGTGGTGGGCACCAATGCCCTGCGGCAGGCGAAAAACCGCAAAGCGTTCACCGGGCCGGCCAAGCGCATTCTCGGCACCCGGGTCGATGTGATCTACGGTCTGGAGGAGGCGCGCCTGGTGTACCTGGGCGTGGCGCATTCGCTGGCCGACGATGCACAGTCGCGCCTGGTCATCGACATCGGTGGCGGCAGCACCGAGTTCATCATTGGCCAACGCTTTGAGCCGCAGTTCATGGAGAGCCTGCAGATGGGCTGCGTGTCCTACGCAAAGACCTTTTTTCCAAAGGGCAAGATCAGCCGCGACAACTTCCGCAATGCCTACAACCAGGCGCGCGCCCAGGCCCTGCCTATTCGCCACAGGTTCCGCTCCAAGCACTGGGCAGAGTGCGTGGGTTCATCCGGCACGCTGCAGGCCATCGAGACCATCCTGGCGCAAAACGGCTGGGGACAGGGCGGAATCAGTCGCCACGGACTGTCCGCGCTGGAAAAGGCCCTGCTCAAATATAAGGTGATGGAGGATATCCAGCTGGAGGGCCTGGTCGCCCAGCGGCGCAGCGTGCTCCTGCCCGGCGTGGCCATTGCCAGCGCTCTGTTCGACGTACTGGATATAGAGCACATGCGTACCTCCAGGGGCGCCCTGCGCGAGGGAGTAATCTACGACCTGATGGGACGACTCAATCATGAGGATGTGCGCGAGCGCACGGTGAACGCGCTGATGCAGCGCTATGCCGTGGACGCCGATACGGCAGACATCGTGGAACGTCGGGCGCGCACGCTTTTTGCTGCCACGCGCAAAAGTTGGCAGCTGACCAGTGACGACTGGGAGCTGCTGCACTGGATCGCCCGTACCCACGAAATCGGCATGGCGATTTCACACAAGCATTTCAATCGCCACACTGCCTACCTGCTGCGCCATGCCGATCTGCCGGGCTTCTCCCAGGATGAACAGGAACTGCTGGCAGCACTTGCCCTCGGTCACCGCGGCAAACTGGGCGCTGACTTCTTTGCCGCCACGGTGGATGCCGATTTGGCGAGAGTACTGTACCTGCTGACCATCATGCGCCTGGCCAGCTGTTTCAAGTACGTGGAAAAACTGGAGCAATTACCCGATTTTTCCATCGTCGCCAAAGAAAAATCCCTCAGCCTGGATTTCCCCAGGGGCTGGCTGGAGCAGCATCCGCTCACAGCCCGGGAACTGGAGGGCGAGAAGGTGGTGCTGGGGAAGGTGGGTCTGAAACTGTCGATAAGCTAGGCCGCTGGCGCACGGCGCGTGTTACTGCAGACGCTGCTGAATATCCTGCAGGTAGTCGAGCAGGATGGCGTTAACCTCATGCGACGCTTCCAGCTGCACCATATGACCCGCACCGGGAATCATGCGCACCTCGCGCAGCCTGGGAAAGATCGCCCGCATCAGGCCGATAGGATCCTCCCCGTGAAAGCCCTCCAGGTCGACATCGTGTTCACTGCCCAGGAAATACGCGGGAACTGCACTCTGCACGCCCTCGAAGGGCTTGCGCTGCGCCCACTTCAGATCGAAGGAGCGGTACCAGTTGAGGCCGCCGGTAAACCCGCTGCGGCTGTACTCACTGACAAAATATTCCAGCTCCAGCTCGGACAACCACGGCCAGGGCAACGGCGGCGGTTCCGCCATGGCGTCAATATAGGAAGTCTCCGGCGGGTAATTGAACACGTCGAAGTAATTGCCAGCGCCGCTCAGGGTATGGAAGACCTTGTGCAGGAAGCGGCGCGGCTGGGCTGCCAGTTCCTCGTCCGCCCGGGGCGGGACGCGAAAGTACTCGATATGCAGGAAGTGCTGCTGCCCCATGCGCCGGTACTCGGTGAGCGGCGGCTCGTCCGGGTTGTGGGGCGCCGCCGGATTCTCCAGGCCAATCAGCGCGATGACCCGCTCGGGATGCCGCAGGGCAAGGTCGTAGATCGCGAACGCCCCGAAATCCAGACCGGCAAACACCGCGCGCTCCACACCGAGGTGATCGAGCAGCCCCAGCAGGTCGCCAGTGATATGATCAATGTCGTACGCTGACGGATCAGGTGGCGCCTCGGTCTGGCCCATACCGCGCATATCCGGGGCAATCACCCGGTAGCCCGCATCGGCCAGCGCACTGATTTGCCGGTGCCAGCTGAACCACAGGTGCGGAAAGCCGTGGCACAGCACCACCGGCATGCCCTCCCCCTGCTCCACATAGTGCATGTGGATGCCGTTGATGGTGGCATGGTGGTGTTGCCAGTTCACACTACTACCCCCTAACGAAAAAAGGCCACCACCGGTGGCCTGTGGTCTGAACCACGGCAGTCTACAGGTCGTAGCCGCGCTCGTCGTGGAGCACCAGGTCCAGGCCCTGGGTCTCCTCCTCACCGTCGACACGCAGTCCGACCATCACATCCACCAGTTTGAGAATAATGAAGGTCATTATGGCGGCGTAAACAAAGGTCGCCACTACGCCGGTTGCCTGTACGGCCAGCTGGCCGCCAATCGAGTCGATTCCGCTGGAAAAGCCATTGCCGCTGAAAATGCCGAGCTGGGTGGAGCAAAAAATGCCCACCAGCAGTGTGCCCAGTATGCCCCCGACCCCGTGCACCGGAAAAACGTCCAGGCTATCGTCGATTTTCATGGCGTTCTTCAGGAAGTTGGTGGCGAAATAGCAAATGACGCCAGCGCTCAGCCCGATCACGACCGCAGCGGCGGGACCGACCGAACCGGAGGCGGGAGTGATGGTGCCCAGCCCCGCGACCATGCCGGTAACAATACCCAGCACCGACGGCTTGCCATGGCGCACCCATTCCATGGTCATCCACGCCAGTGCACCACACGCGGCGGAGAGATGCGTGACCAGCATGGCCATCGCGGCGGTGTTATTGGCGGCCAGCGCAGAACCAGCGTTAAAACCGAACCAGCCGACCCATAACATGCCGGCGCCGGCGACGGTCATGGTGAGATTGTGCGGCGGCATCGCCACCGTGCCAAAACCGCGGCGCGGCCCCATGACCAGTGCGGCCACCAGCGCTGCTACCGCTGCAGTAATGTGCACCACGGTACCACCGGCGAAGTCCTGCAGGCCCATCGCTCCCAGCCAGCCACCGCCCCACACCCAGTGGCATACGGGCGAATACACCACCACCAGCCACAGCGCACTGAAGATCAGCATGGACGAAAAACGCATACGCTCGGCGAAAGCGCCCGCGATCAGGGCAGGCGTAATGATAGCGAAGGTCATCTGGAAAATGGCAAACAAACTGGCCGGAATGGTGCCCTTCAATGAATCTCTGGTCATGGCGCCGAAGAACACATTGCCAAAATCACCGATAAACCGACCCTGTGCAACGCCCTCGCTGCCAAAGGCGATGGTGTAGCCCACAGCAAACCACAGCACTGACATCAGGCAGGTCAGGGCGAAACATTGCATCAGCATCGACAACACGTTTTTGACCCGCACCAGGCCGGCGTAGAACAGCGACAGCCCGGGAATCGTCATAAACAACACCAGGGCAGTGGAGGTGAGTATCCACGCCGTGTCAGCGCCGTTCAGCTCATCGGCACTGGCGCCGACCGAAGCCGCCATCAGGGCTGCCGCCAACAGCACTTTTCCTTGCCGTGCTTTATGCGATTTCAACATCGTCAGAGCGCCTCCTCACCTGTCTCGCCGGTGCGGATGCGGATACTCTGCTCCAGCGGGGTGATAAAGATCTTGCCGTCGCCGATCTTGCCGGTGCTGGCAGCGTTGCAGATTGCCTCGATAGCAGCATCAACCTGGTGATCGCTGATCCCGATCTGTATCTTGACCTTGGGCTGGAATTCCACCTGGTACTCCGCGCCGCGATACAGCTCGGTATGACCCTTCTGGCGGCCGTAGCCCTTCACCTCCTCCACGGTCATACCATTGATGCCGATTTGTTGCAGCGCTTCGCGTACGTCATCAAGCTTGAAGGGCTTGATGATTGCAGTCATCATCTTCATGTTGTTTCCTCACCATTACATTGCCCCATTGATTTATGTTTTCTCAGGTCTGCGGGGCGTACAGGGCAGTTTCCACCGTCACTGGACGAAGCGGAACCCGCATCCTGCCACATTGTGGTGCAAAGGTTAACAGCCATGCGCGACCAAATCGGAGAAATCCTGCTCTGCACAGCCTGTCATTCGTACCTGCCGGCTTTATCAGGCAACGCCATTCAATACCGGATTTTGTCGTGCATCGGCCCGGGTGGCATGGTATCAATACGCGGATTCTGCTCCTGCATAACGGAATAGCCCAATGAATCTACCAATGACACGCTACCTGCTGGCCAGCTTCCTGCTCTCTGCCACACCGGGCATGGCCAAGGATAACGCGCCTGAGTCTGCACCTGGGCCTTGCCGCGCAACCCCGCCAGGTGATCCTCATTATTGGCGATGGCATGGACGAACAGCAGATCACGATCGCCCGCAACTACCTCAAGGGCGCTGCCGGTCAGCTGCTACTGGACCGGATGCCGCTGCGCTCTGCAGTGCAGATTCTGACCACCGAGGAGCGGGAGAACGGCAAGCCTGTGTATGTCGCGGACTCTGCCAATACCGCCACCAGTATGGCCACCGGGGCCATCACCAGTACCGGGCGTATCAGCACCAGTCCCGGCACGGATAAGGACTTCACCAACATCGTCGAACTGGCAGCGGCGGCCGGCCTGCGCACGGGCATGGTGACCACCGCCAGCGTGACTGATGCCACGCCTGCGGCATTTGCTGCACACATAAGCTTTCGCCTGTGCGAAGACCCCGCACAACATGGTCAACGTCCGCTATTAAGGACATTCCTGTGGGAGACTGCTCCGCTGACCTGAAAGCAAACGGTGGCAAGGGCTCCATCTGCCGAGCAATTGGCGGCATCTTCGCTGGACGTGATACTCGGTGGCGGCAGCGATCACTTTACCCCGACCGCCGAGGGCGAGACCCTGACAGTAGCCGACCTGGCCCGGCGCCAGGGTTTCCAGGTGGTCACCGACGCGGCACAGCTGGCGTCGACAGTGCCTGACAAGCGACTGCTGGGCCTGTTCTCCGGCAGCACCATGCCAGTGCGCCTGCAGGGGGAAGGCGGTCGCGAAGCGGAGGCACCCAGGCCGAGCTGGCTCAATCGACTGCACCCTTACCTGGGCAGCGTAACGCTGCCTGCACCCATGGTCTGCGAGCCTAATCCGGGCTTCGCCGCGGTGCCCACGTTGCAACAAATGACCGATGCCGCACTGCAACACCTGAGCCACGACAACGACAGGGGCTTCTTTCTGATGGTCGAGTCTGCGTCCATCGATAAGCAGTCCCATGAGCGCAAGCCGTGTGGCTCGATCGGCGAGGTGGAGCAACTCGAGGAGGCCCTGGCCAGCGCCCTCGCCTTTGCGCAGACGCATCCGCACACATTGGTTCTGGTGACCGCAGACCACTCCCAGGCGGCGCAGCTGGTGCCCTTTGAGAGCCTGTACGCGGCCTTTCCCATCCCTATCTACACGCCCGGCAAACTGGCGCGGATAATGACACCCGAGGGCGGCCGCATGGCGGTCAACTACGCCACGAACAACTTCAAACAGGAGGAACACACGGGGGCTGCAGTCCCGCTTTTCGGCAATAGCGAAAGCCTGGGGCGGATACCGCCGTTTATCCAACAACCGCAAATTTTCGCGATCACGCGCGACTATCTTGGGCTCTGAATGGGTGCGTGCAGGAAACTACAGGTTGATCCAACTGTTCAGCGCGCGCAGCCTGAATTGCGTGCCGCGATAATTTAACACCACCGAGTCCGGCAGGATTTCTTCTACCTTCATTCCCGGCAGCGGACTGCCCCCCACTTTAACGGTGGTGCCATTCAATACGACAGAGGACAGGTTCGTGTCACTCGAATAATCATGGCGCTGATAATACAGCGTCGGAATGTCGTCCTTGGTTTGCTGCGATAAATCGGACAGGAACGGCACAGGGTGGTCATCCAGGCTGGCGTTCTCAACTTCCTCCCGCGCCTGCTGCAGAATCTTATCGATCTCGACGGACTCTTCCGCGCGAGCCACTCTGGAAGTCGCTGCGGCAACGGCCGGTTTCTTGCGCTGCGCGGGTCGCGCCTCTGACCGGGATACTGGCGCCGGCGTTGCGGGCTCCTCCACATCACGATTCTGGTAGAGCTCCGCCACAGCGGCACTTTCTGCCGTGCGAACGGCCACAGCCGGGGCGGGCTCCTCTGTCGCACCGCCAGCATCCTGCGCGGGTTCCGGCACAGTTGCCGGCACCGCCACCGGCTGCCCCTGGGGATTGGCCACGGCCGCTGCTGGCTGCGGTAATGCCACCGGTACTCCTGGGACTTCTGCTGCGGGCTCCGGCGCCGCTACCACAGCTTGCGGAGCCGGTGTGGGTGCCGGTGCCGGGGCTGCGGCGCGCGCCTTGAGTTCGGTGGTGACGGACGTGACAACACTGTCGATATTACTCGACAGTTCCGCCACAGGGGCCCCGATGTCTGCAGAAGTCGCAGGCGGTGCACTGAAGCGGTCGATCACCAGCCAGGCTATGACTACCAGTGCCACCGCCAGAGCCCCCCAGACCAGATACTGACGCCCTTGTGCCGGCAGCCGCTCCACCGGGTGCAGTGTGTCCAGGCCCGGCACCGGATTTGCCGCCTGGCGGGAACGGTTCAGCGCATCGAGGATCAGCGACACTTGTACACCTGCGTATTCCTCATTGGACGGGATTCTCGATTCATTCTTTGGACTGTTCCGTTGCAGTCGCCTGCAGTCGTTGTCGTGCCTGCGCCGCTGTTACATCAATACCCAGTTGTTCGTTCAACTTGAGCAGGGTTTGCACCCCGACCACACCATCGTCTGCCAGTCCATTCTGCTGCTGAAACAGGCGCACCCGTTGTTGCAGCGCCGCGTTAAAACGACGGCTGGTTAGAGGGTCCGGCTGAGCATCAAGGCGCGCAAACAACTGCGCCACTGTGGTAACCACGTCATTGTCATCGCCCAGCGCGAGGGGTTTCTCGAATCCCGCCGGGGGGTGCCATAGAAATCGATAGCGCCCCGTCCAATACGGTGCCAGTTCGGCCAGGCCCACTTGTACGACACCCGCATCTGTCTGTAACCAGGCCTGTGTGTCCGTAACGCCCAGTACCAGTACCTCGGCGGAAAAACGCTCAGGATTGATCGTCTGCAACAGCAGCGGCCTGTCGAATACGGCCAGTTCATTCCAGGTCCAGACCTCTCCTTCAGCACAGGCCAAACCGTGCTGGACTTCCTTCGAACAGGGGATTTCCGGGACGGGCTGTGGTGAATTAAGCGTCCACAGCCGCGCCATCGAGTCGCCGGGGGCCAGCATGGCGCTGGTAATGCTCGCTGTTTCCAGCGCTGTTTCAGCCTGCGGCGTCGCGCTAGCGACAAGTTCCTCCCCCACCACAGCCGGCTTCAACTCCACGGGGGGCGTGACGGGAGCTGCCTGCACCGTTTCCCGCGATGGCACTGTCTTAGGCTCCAGCGCCTGCGGAGCGGTAATGCTGCTCTGCGTACCTGCGCTGCCTGCGACCGTCGCGGCAGTGTACTTTCCCAGTAGCCATCCGCCTGCCCACACCAGCAGTAGCACAGCAGCAGCCACCGCCAACCAGCGCCAGAACGCTGTATCGGCGTCCTGCTCGCCCAACACCTCCCGCACCGCCAGCCTTAACATGGCGTGGTCGGCACGGGAATTATTGCGACCGTAAGCGCCCAACAACATACGATCACACAGGGTATTGATCACCCTGGGAATGCCCCGGGTAGCCTTATAGATGCCCCGCACCACAGAACCGGTAAAAATCACCCGCTCGGGGCTCATACCCGCCACCTGCAAGCGGTGCTGGATATACGCCCCGGTCTCCTCGAGATTCAGCGGCTCCAGATTGTAACGTGCGGTAATGCGCTGATTCAGCTGGCGCAGCTCTGGCTGCGCCAGCATGTGGGCAAGTTCGGGCTGGCCGATCAGGATTATCTGCAGCAGTTTCTCACTGTTGGTCTCCAGATTGGTCAGCAGCCTGATCTGTTCCAGCACATCAAAGTCCAGATGCTGCGCCTCGTCGATCAGCAATACGGTCTTGCGTCCCCTGGCGTGATTCTCCAGCAGAAAGCTGTGCAGCTTGTCCGTCAGGGTTTTGAGGGTATGCTGCTGCGGATCGTACTGTATGCCCAACTCATCACAGGCGCTGGCCAGCAATTCGATGGCATTCAGGGCCGGATTGAGAATGATGGCAACATCCGTGTCCGGGGGCAGTTGCTCCAGCAGGCAGCGGTTGATTGTGGTTTTGCCCGTGCCCACCTCGCCGGTCAACAGGATAAAGCCACCGCCGGCGCCCACTCCATAGAGCAGGTGTGCCAATGCATCCCGATGACGGGGACTCATAAACAGGTAGCGGGGATTTACCGCTATGGAAAATGGCGCTTCAGTCAGCCCGAAATATTGATAATACATGCGGTGGCGAGCCAGTGGCCTGTGCGTTTTGATCTGCTGGCATTATGCCCAAGCGCTGGCAGTAACGCTATTGGTATCCGCCAGATCCTGTCCCGGTCAAATTTTCGACCTACCCTGCGCACACTTACATTGCCATCTTACAATCAGCCAGCCCTGGCGAGGGTTAGCTAATCAAGTTCGTTGATTGTGATAGATTCAATCGCTTTTATACCAGGCGTGCTACTGACTGGCTCTACAAAGTGAGCATCAACTGCAAAGCCGTGCAGTGTGCTCTTGATCATGCTCGGGTCTACCTCCACGGGTTCAAGGCCGCGCTCGCCAAGGCTAACTTGCTCACCATCTATCCACACAGTAACTTTGCCCGGTTGCTCGGCTCTGAGCTCGACTTCACGCGGTGTACCGGTGCTATGCGGTTTGGGGAAAAGACCTGCCGCGATCACCTCGAACCTCTCCGGAGGGGAGCCAATATACCCAACATAAAATATAGGGCGGCCCCAGAGCTGGGACGTCCAGGCGCCAAACCCGTATCGCGGATTATCAGGATTTATATACAGCAGCGGCGTCGCCTCGACATGCGAAACCGGCGGAGGATGATCGACTCCGTAATTGCCGCTCCACAGGATTTTCACTGCTACCCGGGTAGCACCCGTTTCCATCCAGGCACAACCTATCCCTGTAAATAAACGCTTATCGGCGGACGGTTGTGCACTGGTGGACGCCCTGGGCGGGGTGGGATAGTAAATTCCGGGCCTGGTTTTGGGATCTGCTACAACAATGCCGCCATCGTGGATACCTAACGGCTCAAAACTTGCTGGGTTGTCATTATGACAGTCAACCCAATTGCCGCCAATATGAGAGGAGTTGGGTCGATCGAAATCGTCGCTAAAGCTGAATAAGTGCTTGCCTGCGGGCGCAGTTTTCGCCAGAGACAAATTGTTGCTGTCGTCTGCATTACCTGTCTGCGCCAGTAACACCATGCATATCGTTAACAGAGTCGGCACATTGCCGCTCGAAAAAAACCGCCCATTTTCTAACCGTGCGCTAAGCCCTGCATTCATCATTCAGGCATAACCCTTGCGCTCCCTCCGGCATAACGCAGATCGTTTGACTCAAGCCAAAGCAGTGATATGGAACCCAAAATAACGGCGTACCATAGTGTCGTCAATCGAATCAGCAGTGTAGCTGTCAGCGCTTCGGCATCACCCATACCCGTCGCTACAGTCAACATGTACAACACTACCTCGGTGCCGCCCAGACCTCCGGGTACGAACGTTAAAGCGCCGGCCACAACTGCAACACTAAAAATACTGATGTATAGAAGAGTAGAGCCTTGGCCGCCTAACTCATGCGCCAACCACGCAAACGCAAACCCCTCCGCTGCCCAGGCTATAAGCGCTACTAGCAGGCCTACCGTGAACGGTCTGGGCTGAAACAGGTTTGCCGTTCGCGCCAGAAACGCCGGCACAAGGTCCAACAATCGTTGCACGACATTTAATTTAACGAATCGAAAGAGGTTCACCGACCATAGCAACATTTTCTGGTGGCTCACCAATACCACCACCACAATGATACACAGCGTAAAGGCTACTCCAATCCAGCGAACTTTTTCAAATGTATATAAGGCCAGGGAACCTATCAGTACAGCACTCAATGCGTCCATCGTTCTTTCAATTAACAGGCACGCCAGCGTGTGGCTGTACTCTACCCCGTGGCGCCGGCCAAAATAGAAGCAACGAACAACTTCTCCGGCCTTGGCCGGTGTCGTGGTGAGCGCGAAACCGGATAAATAGCACATCAGCCCTTCCCAGAGTCCAACCCTGTCACCCAACTGCTTCAACAGGTAGTTCCAGCGCAGAAAACGCAGGGCATAATTGAACGATGAGAATAAACAGAGAAATATGACTCCCCCCAGCCTACCTGGCTGATTGCGGAAAATATTTTCTCCTGATCCTTGTACCCAATCCACACAGCAAAAGCGATAACGGTGAGTACTATAGAATAGGCTAGCCAGCGGTAATGATTCTTCATAGGCGCAAAGAGTATCACAGAGGGCGGATATGCAATGAATAATTGCTACCGCTGGCAGGCAATCATGCTCTAAACCGCTGAGAACTTTAGTGGAGAGACTGCTGTCTGCTGTTGTTTACTGCGCTATGCGCAAACATCACGATGGGAACATGGAGTTTCAAATTCTGGTTTTTCTCATGGCCTTATTCTATCGCGGCGATGCGCTCACTCGCCGCGTACAGCTGCTTTCTTCTGCATCTTGCGAGGCTGCCAGAAAAAGTAAATGCATAAACCTGTGCGTGCTCTTTTCCTTTAATTGAATGTACGGGGCAACGGCGAAGACCGATCAGCCCGAGGTAAATTGACGTCTGGCGAGCGGTCTCCTGCAAGGCTGGGGTATGACCAGATAGCTTAGGTTATGCGCAGGCGCGGCCGCAAAGTTGTGGCAGGTACTTACGCGATGTAGGCTCCGATCCCTGCGACAGTGGAATGTGTATCCAGATCCATATGCTGCTTCCAGGGATGAAAGCCCGGCTTGAAAAACGCCAGCCAGTCGTGAAAGGGTCGCACCAGAAAGCCCTGTTTGGGCCCAAACACAAACTCTGCACCCGTTTTCCAGGTCGACCATTTGCGAATACTGCCATCCTTGAATAGCAGGACCGTCAGGTTCACAAACAGACCCAGCAGGAAGAAGAAGGTTGACCAGAGCATGGCAAAGCGCAGGAAGATTGGTCCGCCCCCGGTAGCCTGATACACATCGAAAGCCACGCCCTTATGCTCGGTTTCTTCCAGGGCGTGCCACTTGAACAGTGCCTGCACGGCGGGATCAAGACCCTGCTGGGTACCCTCGGCATTGGTGAGCACCTGAAAAGCGAGGATCGCGGTAAAGTGTTCCATACACACAGTCATCGCCAGCGCCGCGCGGCGGGCCGCTGCGCTCTTCTTGCCACGGTTGCTGAACCTGCGAAGGTCACGACGCACGAGGGATTCCAGCTTCGCCACGGGATAACCGTGACGGGCAGCAAGCGCGTTCATCGCTTCATGCACCAGCGTATGCTGCGCCTCCTGGGCACAGAATTCCTTGATCTCCCGGAGCAACTTGGGATCACTGATCTGGTCCCGGTAGGCCAGCACAGAGCGAATAAAGAAGCGCTCTCCCTCGGGAAAAAGGATGGACAGTGCATTCATAAAATGCGTCTTGAAGGGATCATTAGCAAAAAAATACTCTGCGGCTGCCCGCGTGGCCTGTGGATCAAATTTCCTGACTTCTATGCTGACCGGTGTATTGGACTGGTGAATGTGTACTGCAGCGCCCATGTGGCTAACCCCCGATAATCAAGGCTGGTAGAGTATCTTTTTGTAGATAATAGTATTATCCATTGAGTGTGTCAATAAATTATCTATAATAAACTGACGAGACATCGCCGAAGTCAAATTCCATGGCCAAACACAGACTGAAAGCCTCCCGGACCGGGGACGGAAAGTACCGCATGTCCGAACTGGTTGACGTATCCGGCGTCTCCCGCGACATGATCAAGTATTACCTGCGCGCCAACCTCCTGCCGAAACCGCGCAAGCCCAGGCCCAACCTGTCCCTCTACAGTGAAAAACACCTGCTGTTGATCCAGCTGATACGGCGAATCCAGCAACAGACCACGCTGTCCCTGCCGGAGATTGCTGCCGTATTTATGGCGGCAAAATACGATCCCCACACCATAGAGATCGAGTTGCTGTCGGATAAATACAGTGCTGGCCGTCGGGACTTCATCATTCCCTTTGAAGCCGAGACCAGAAGCAATGTCAGCCTGAGTTTTCCACAGGAATTTATTGCAGAACTGGAGTGTCATCGGCTGCTGGAAAAAGCGGACCCTCTCGACGCAAGCCAGATCGAGATCGCGGGACTGTTGTGGGCGGCGCGCAGCGAGGGGGTACCACTGGCCTTTTTCAGCACCGTGCAGGAACAGCTGCGGACACTGGCTGACCTGGAAGTAAAAGCACTGATCGCTATACCACGACCGGGGTTGGATTTCGAAGCGGTGGCCGCGAGCGTTACCAACTCGGACCGGATTATCAATCGCTGGATGATCAGTGAGAAAACCCGGCAGGCCAGGCGCATGTTCCAGCGCATCATGGACAACTCCGAGAAAGCGTTATCGACCATCCATGAGGCCATATACTTTCCCAGCAAGGTGTTTCGCAAGCGCTTCAGGATTGACGAGGAACTGGCGAGCTTGGGGACAATGCTTGATACGCGTCCGAACGACCTGTATTCCAGGCATAGCGCATGTCGTGCCTGCCTGTTGCTGACGGATTTTGAGCGGGCCATAGCCTTTGCCGACGCCGCGCTGGCGCTCGCGCCCGAAAACGAACTCGCGCTGGCCTTCAAGAGCCTTGCGTACAGCATGGACAACAAGCTTGAGCAGGCCCTGCCCTATGTCAGGCGGCTTGAGGCGTCGGATAGTCGCCACACCGTTGCGCTGGAAGCGCGTCTATTGACGCTGCTAATGCAAGCGGCGAAGTTGGGCGGCGTGTCCGATACAACAGGGCTGTTAAAAGCTGCCGCAGAACTGTTCCGCGATCCGGCCATACCGCCGCAAGACGAAATCGACCGCCTCGAAGCCTGCCTGCTACAGGCCAGGGCAAACACCCTATTCCCGGATGCGATCAACAAAGAGCCGGAGGCGATCAGGGATCTTGAGGCCATGCTGCAAAAACTTGAAGGCAACCGTATCGAAGATCTGGGGCTGCCGCTGGAGGCTACCCGCGTGGTCTACCAGATGTATGCCAATTTCTACCTGGGACAGCTGCACGAAGCGGGCGGCAATGGTATAAAGGCCCGTGAGTACTTCGAGAAGGTCATTCAGTTGGACCCCTCCTCAAACTTCGGGGAAATGGCTTACCTGAAACTCGGATGACAGGACTGGCTGTTGGCCAAAAAGGGAACGAAACAGTCCCGATCCATAGCAACACGATCACGCACTGTAATGTGGGAGCCGCCATGCTGATAGTACCGAACCAAAAGCCGGACAGATTGCGCAGGGCCTGCCCCCTGTTGCTGCTAACAATGACGCTGCTCGCCCCCACCACGGCTATGACAACGGATGCTGAGTGGACGCTCGAAAAAGACGAAGAGCACATTCAGCTTTATACACGCCCCGTGCCTGGCTCACCTTTCCTTGAAGTCAAGGCGACTACCCTGATCAACGCCCCAATGCAGAAAGTAGCAGACGCCTTTGGCTATGGCGAGGGTTGCAGTGATTGGCGCGCCCTGTGCAAATCCTCCGAAGTTTTGAGCACGGTCTCGGACACGGAACGCTATGTGTACCTGGTGCTGGATTTGCCGTGGCCATTATCGGACCGTGACATGGTGATACATTCAACTGCCCAGATGGATCCTGCCGCCAAAACAGCAACCGTGCAGTTGGCGTCCGCTTCTTCCAGGCACCCTGCCAAGGACTATGTACGTGCCGAATCCAACGGCGAGTACACCATCAGGGCGATCAGCGAGGATCAGGTGGAATTTACCTATATCATGCACACTGACCTGGGGGGAGATCTGTCACCTGAAGTGATCAATCCACAAGTGGCATCATCCACATTTACTGATATCGCTCAACTGCGACTGTTAGCGGAGAAATAGTTCCGAATATCATCGGGTCTCTCAAGACTGATAAGGTGGTCCGTAGCGCTCGTCTGAATCACCGTCACGACTGCTGATTGCGCGGCGCTTGCCAACACGCCAGCGCGACACAACACGCTGTCGCGCTGGAATATCGCGGTGTACTTCCAGAAAGTAGCGCAATGACAACCAGAATAAACAGTGCAGTCATAAGCTCCTTCCGCTGTAAACGAAGATTGCCTACCCGGTTCCAACAACTCGACCGCAGGCCCTATCGCTGCGAGTATAGCCGCTACCGAAAGATTTCACCCTCAATTACACTGTCTCCCATTTGAGCCAGAGTCGATGACCACTGAGCAGCAGGTTTTACACCACGCTATCTTTCTTTCCGTTCTCATGGTCCTGCTGGGCAGCACCGCAGCAGCAGCCACCAAATACGTCTCTGCCCATGTCGCCACCGGTGCCATCGTCACCTTTCAGTACTTCGTTTGTACGCTGATGTGCCTGCCCAGAATCCTGCGGTCCGGAGTACGGACGCTGCGCACTGAGCGATTGGGACTGCACCTCGCGCGTGGACTGTCGGGTGTGGTGAGCTTCTACCTGTTCTATGCGGCGCTCGAGAACATTCCCCTGATGGATGCCATGATGCTGCGCCAGAGCGCACCCCTGACAGTGCCGCTGGTCATGTGGGTCTGGAGCCGCGAGAAAATACCAACAAGTGCCTGGCTGCCACTGGCCGTAGGATTTGCAGGTATCGCTGTCATCCTGCGGCCCAGTCCCCTTGGACTCAGCTGGTGGCACGCCGGCGGCTTTTTGTCCGCCCTGGGACTGGCCATATCCATGATCGGCACGCGCAAGCTGGCGACCACCGAACCGACTGCGCGAATTTTATTTTATTATTGCGCACTCTCACTGGCCTGCGTAGCGCCCTTTAGTCTCCATGACTTCAGTGACCTCGCCACACTGGACTGGATTGCGCTGTGGTATGTGGGCATTGCCATTTATCTGGTGCTGGTACTGTACACCCGGGCCTATGGCATGGCACCGACAGCGGCTATAGCACCGATCAACTACTTCGGAGTGGTATTGGCCGGATTATGGGGTTGGCTGTTCTGGGATCAGGTGCCGGATCGATGGTCGCTGCTGGGCAGCGTCCTGGTGACACTCGGCGGCCTGCTGACCATCTATCTTGCGCGGGATAACAACCGGGGGCGTCCGAGCAGACTGATGACTGGTGTACTCCCACGGCGCTACCACCCTGCTATTGCGTGCCGGCGGTAGCCTTATTTTCATACAGGCTCCGTCGTTCTGCATTGTAATCTGTACCGGTCTTCCTGGTATCTGCCTGGCTGCGCCATATCTTGCGCTTTGAGGGAGTAGCATGGCGCTGACCCGAGTCAAGGTTGGAGGTCGGCACTCGAACTTCTTCACGCACGCTGGCGGTATCACAGGCCTTATCGGTAAAGCTGGTATGGCCTGTTGTATGATCCACGCACATGTATACCCGCGCCGCAGCGAACTGCGGCATCATCAGTAACAACGCTATAACAATTAACTTTTTCATTGTTCCTATTCCCGGCCGCCTGAGTTATATCTCAGATGAATACAGATTAGCCTTACCCATAACCAATTGGCGACCAAAAACTGGACATTTCTCCAGATAACTGAAAAAAGCACACTCTGTCAAAAAAATAGGCGATTTCGGCTATTTATTGATACCTTATTGCTCTATTTCTCCAAAAATGAACTATTTTTATTGGTAACTGTCCACGAACATTAACTCTCCCTCAGGAAACCATGCCATGCGCTGCACAGCTCTGCTTCTGACCACCCTTCTCACCTTCGTTGCCCCGGTTATGGCGGATTCCGCCACCGCAGTATTCGCAGGGGGCTGCTTCTGGTGTATGGAGTCCGCCTACCAGGAGCACCAAGGCGTCACCGGGGTGGTCTCGGGCTTTTCCGGCGGTACGCTGAAAAACCCCACCTACTCCGGGAACCACGAGGGTCACCTTGAGGCCGTCGCAGTCACCTACGATCCGGCCCTGATCAGTTACCAGGAACTGTTGGACCTGTACTGGCGCAATGTCGACCCCTTCGACAATAGCGGCCAATTTTGTGACAAGGGCCCCAGCTATCGCAGCGCCATATTTACGGCTAATGCTGCGGAACGGAATCTGGCGGAGCAATCAAAGGCGGCGGTCGCGGCGCGCTTCGACGGTCGGGAGATATACACCGAAATTCGCGATGCGGGCGCGTTCTGGCCGGTAGAGGATTACCATCAGGATTACTATCTGAAAAATCCGGTCCGTTACAAGTACTATCGCTGGAATTGCGGACGCGACCAGCGACTAAACCAGATATGGGGGAGCGAGACAGCCACACATAGCGGAAATTGATCGGTGCACATACAACCGGAAGGGGCTCATACGCTCATGGGGCCGCACCATCAACAGTCGCGATCAACTCCAGCGCCTCGTCGCACCAGGCCAGAAACTGCTGGCCATGGCCGAGACCGCGTATCAGTGCCAGGTAAGCTCCCTTGCTGCGGGTTGGCAGCGCTCGCGGATCATTATAGTGATGCAGGCGTATTTTTTCGTACACGTACAGCAGGCGCATCATCTGCTCCCTGCGGTCTGCAATCTCAGCCGCCAGGTGCGCCGCGTTTGCAGCATTGAGGTTGTACAACTTGATCACCAGTTCATCCTTGGCGGACTGGGTTTTGGTCGCGCCGTACACCCAATCGGCCAGGGCCTCACGGCCGGCCCTGGTCAAGCCGTAGACAATCTTGTTGGGCTTGCCGCTCTGGTGCACTTCCCGTTTATTGAGCCAGGATTTCTCCGCGAGCTTATGCAATTCCTGGTAAATCTGTTGATGGGAGGCATGCCAGAAAAAGCCCAGGGATGTTTCAAAATCGCGGGCTAATTCATAACCGGACAGGTCAGCGTCGATCAGAGCGGTCATGATTGCGTGTGCCAGCGCCATACTCTCACTTCCTGTACCGTTGCCCGCATGAGTCTAACACCATTCGCCGCGCCACTGCGCATCGGGTAAACTACACTGCGCTGCGGAGGAAAGAAATGTGAAAAAAATCCACTCAGAAAATAACTTCATTTTTTTTACCGCGGCATTGGTGTCTGTACTGCTGGCGTCCGCGGTTGTCGGCTCTACCCCGGCGGGTGAACACCATCGCCTGATACAGGCGGTACTACTGCTGACCCAGTTGGCCGCCTATTTCAGCCTGAACCTCAGCAGACAGTGGCGCGGGTTTGTCGCTCTGGTACTGGTGCTAATGCTCGTTTCCAATGGGATGCGCGAATTTACCGACGGGCCAGAGATGCCCCTGATCGCACTGATCATCTGTCTCGTCTTCTTTTGCGGAATGGCCTACGCTGCCGCCAGACAAGTGTTGTTCAGCGGCAGCATTAACCACAATACGATTGTCGGCACCGTATCGATCTTCCTGCTGCTGGGTCTGATCTGGGCCCTGATGTACCTGATTACTCTGGAGTACTGGCCTGGAGGCATCAATGGTATCGAATACCGGAACTGGCATGATAATCTGGGCACGGCAGTCTATTTCAGCTTCATCACCATGACGTCGACCGGTTACGGCGATATCACTCCGGCACTGCCGGTCACCCGGACGCTGGCTTATCTGCAGGCAATTACCGGTACCTTTTATATGGCGGTGGTAGTCGCCAATCTGGTAGGCGCTTTTAGCAGGTCTGCGAAGCAAACATGAATGGAACGGGAGAAGATGATGGACGATAAACACGCCAGAGCAGATTACGATCCGCTGTTTGTACGAAACATGATCGAGTCTACCCTGCGCATCGGCTTGCTTGCCCTGCTGCTGTCTGTGTCCTACCAGATCATCCGGCCCTTTACCGTACCGATCCTGTGGGGCGCCATCATTGCCATAGCGGCCTTCCCGGTGGTCAAGTGGCTGGAGCCCATGCTTGGCGGACGCCGCGGCCTCGCTGCAGTTCTGGTCACACTCAGCTTCCTGCTTATCCTTGTAATACCGGCCTGGTCGGTCACCGAAGCTACGATAGGCGGCATTAAACATCTGTCTGCGGCGCTGGAAAAGGGAGAGTTAAGGGTGCCGCCGCCATCAGCCAGGGTCGAGACCTGGCCGGTAGTTGGCAAGAGCTTGTACACTGCCTGGAGCAACGCCAGTAGTGACCTGGAAACATTTATTCTTGCCCGTGCGCACCAGATAAAGGATCTGAGCGGCTTTATACTCAAGCGGCTGGGCAACAGTTTGCTGAGTGTCCTCAATTTTGTGATATCGATAATCATCGCCGGCGGTTTCATGACGTTTGCCGATGGTTGCGGCACCGCAGCCAAGCGTTTCTTCGTGCGAGTGGGCGGGCTCAATCCGGGTGGTGAGTGGGCGCCTCTCGCCGTGGCCACGGTAAGAAGTGTGTTGCTGGGCGTGGTGGGTGTGGCCGTGATACAAACCGCCCTGATCGCTATCGGACTATTCGTAGCGGGCATTCCAGGGGCTCCTCTGTGGAGCGCCATCATCCTTGTGCTGGCCGTGGCACAACTGCCTCCCTTGATCGTGGTAGCCCCTATTACGATCTACGTATGGTCAACCGCAGACACCACCACCGCTGTGATCTTTACCGTCTACCAACTGCTAGCGGGTGCCAGCGACAACGTCCTGAAGCCGCTCTTGATGGGACGCGGCCTGGACATCCCCATGCCGGTAATCCTGGTGGGAGCCATCGGCGGCATGTTCATGTCGGGCCTTATTGGACTATTTATCGGTGCAGTAATACTGTCCATCATGTATAAATTGATCGGTATGTGGCTGGCGCAGGAAGCTCACGATCATTCGCCAGCGCCCGGCGCGTAGGAGGGAAATACTAGAGCTCCGGGATAATCCGGGAGAACTGCTCAATCATGGGCATCACGATCTCCGGCTTGTCCCAGTTCTGCATGCCCACGCCGATGTTACAGCGATCGACACCCATATCCCGGTAGGACTTGAGCAGATCTACCGTCACTGGTGCCATGACCACCAGCGTAATTTCTACTGCATCCGGATTGCGGCCATTGTCACGCACCATCTGCCGGAAGTTTGCGATGTCCCTGCGGATGTCCTGCATCGCTACATCCACCGGCATCCAGCCGTCCGCCCACTGCGCGGCGTGCTTGACGCCCAAAGGGCCCATCGCCCCCAGGGTGACCGGCGGACCACCGGGACGCGTGGCCTTGGGTTCGAACCACACCGGATCGAAGTCGATCAGTTGGCCATGGAATTGTGGCTCCGCATCCGTCAGCAAGGCGCGCTGGGCCAGTACCGTTTCCTTCAGCGCCAGATACCGTCGGTTGAACGGCAAATCGGTCGCGTTTTCAAATTCCTCCTGATTCCAGCCGACACCGCAACCGATCACCACACGGCCGTTGGAGAGCCGGTCAAGTGTGGCAATCGTCTTTGCCTGGGAAAACAGTTCACGCTCCATGAGCAGGGCAATGCCAGTGCCCAGTTTGAGCGTGGTGGTGACGGCTGCAGCCGCCATCAGCGAAACATACGGATCCATCATTTTTTTGTAGGGCTCAGGCAGTTCACCACCGGGCGGATACGGCGTGCGTCGCTCGACCGGGATGTGGCTGTGCTCGCCGTACCACAGAGACTCAAAGCCGGCCTCCTCCAGAACCTTTGCCAGAAGATGCGGGGCGGGGTCATCCGCCGTGTTCATGGAGCTGAATCCCAAATGCATAATCTCTACCTCGTTCGTAAAATGTGGGTGGGCCTACCTGGAGCGGCGCAGACGCACCGCTGCAGCCAACTCTTGCAGCAGAGGCAAGGTATCATCCCAATTGATACAGGGGTCAGTGATACTCTGCCCGTAGGTCAGCGGTTGGCCTGCCACCACGTCCTGCCGCCCTTCGACCAGATTACTCTCGAGCATCAGCCCAAAAATGCTGCTACTACCACGCCCTACCTGCGTGGCGATATCCCCGGCCACGTCGACCTGCCGAGCGGGAATCTTGCGACTATTGGCATGACTGGCATCAATCATGATACGCGCGGGTAGCCCCGCCTTCGCCAACATCGCCTCGGCATCTTCCACTGAAAACATATCGTAGTTGGGGTGTTTGCCGCCCCGCAGGATGATATGGCAGTCCTCGTTGCCGGTGGTCTGGAAGATCGCGGAGCGACCCTGCTTGGTTACCGACAGGAAATGATGCGGCTGGGACGCCGACTTGATCGCGTCAATGGCCACCTGGATTTCGCCATCGGTGGCGTTTTTAAAGCCCACGGGACAGGACAAGCCGGAGGTCAATTCGCGATGTGTCTGACTTTCGGTGGTGCGCGCGCCAATAGCGCCCCACGACACCAGGTCGGCGCAGTACTGCGGGGTAATCAGGTCCAGGTACTCCGTGCCCGCAGGCAGGCCCATGTCGGCGAGGTCTGACAACAACTGCCGCGCCAGGTGCAAACCCTTGTTGATCTGAAAACTGTTGTTGAGGTCCGGGTCATTGATCAAGCCCTTCCAACCCACAGTGGTGCGCGGCTTCTCAAAATACACGCGCATGACCACGAACAGGTCATCGGTCAATTCCCGGGCGGCCTGCCTGAGCAGTGCTGCATAGTCCAGGGCAGCTGCCGGGTCGTGTATTGAACAGGGCCCGACGATTACCAGCAAGCGATCATCATCACCCTTAAGAATCTCGTGAATAGTGTGGCGGGCGCGGGCGACCGTCTCTGCCGCCTGCTCGCTGATACCAATATCCCTGATCAGCTGTTCCGGGGAAATCAATTCGTTGATTTGCTGGATGCGAAGGTCGTCGGTTCTCGCCGTCATGTTCTATTCCATGTTGTCTTTTTGCAAAGGATTGACTAAATCACAAGGCCCGCAATATACCACATTGATTCGCTTGCAAGGGCTATCAGGTGGTTGGCAGGCGCCACCAGTCGTCAAGCAGTCCGCCCACAGTATTGGGCACCACCAGATGGGCGCCATACCAGGTATGGAGACAGCGAATGCGGGTAAAATCCGCAATCCCCCCGATACCCTTGTTTACCAGTGCCTGACCGAAACCCAGTTCCTGGAGGCGTCGGCGAACCGCCGGGCGTATACAGCGCTCACGCAATGCGATATGCGCCCGATGATCGTTGCGCATGCTGCTCTGTAAGTGCGGGGCTGCATCGATGCGCTGCTGCAACTGCTTGATCAAGCCGGCGGCCTCAAGCTGGTCAATGCTATAACACAATGCAGGATCAACCAGCCAGAATAAGGTGGGAAATGGTTTGTCATCCACCAGGGAAGCAACACGGATCACCACGGGTTCACCGGCGGTGCCTGTAACTGCAATCTCCTCCAGGCCACGTGGCTGCCTGCCAAGCAGGACAGCAACCTGATTTACAACGTCGGGAGCGAGACTCAAGCGTTTGTACCGTGATTGTTTCTGATCCGGCCATTTTACGTAATTGACGACAACTTTGGCAGCAGCGAGAACCCCGAAACCAGTCTTTCGTAAGCTCCCTGCGACTCGCCCGGCAATGGTATAACACCTCTCAAGTTGACAAGACCCGCCCTTCCCTCTAGAGTCCGCCGCGTAACCAGGTGCCTGCCGCGAACTGTTTGATCGTTTGCTGGGTGGGTTAAATGGGAAGTGTGGAACGGCAATAGCCCAGTCCACCGCTGCCCCCGCAACGGTATACAGTCGAAGACTGTGAGCCCGACACCTGCCTGGTGATGCGCAACGATGGAGCGGAGGGCTTCATACACGGTTGCTCAATGCTTGCATTGTGTTTCCAGATCCCCTCTCTCAATCGCCAATAATATTTCGGCAATTGAGGACAATCACATGAACAAATTATCGATTATTACCGCACTGGCACTGGCCGCGGTCACGCCCTGGCAGGCCGCCGCACAAAGTGCCTCATCCAGGGACAAGCTGGAAGAAATCGTCGTCACCTCGTCC
Organism: uncultured Gammaproteobacteria bacterium; assembly: GCA_963762235.1. Lineage (GTDB taxonomy): Bacteria > Pseudomonadota > Gammaproteobacteria > Pseudomonadales > Halieaceae > Marimicrobium. The sequence goes on from CAVXKH010000018.1 coordinate 90,222, forward strand.
CGCGTGCCAATGCCATTGCGGGAAATCGGCACCTCGGTATCGGTTATCACCCGGCAAGAAATTTCCCAATTGGGATTTAACTCATTGTCCGACATATTGCGCACCCAGCCCGGCGTAGCCGTCAGCAATGCGGGCGGCCCGGGTGGCGCAAGTTCACTGAAAATTCGTGGTGAGGAAGGTTATCGTACTCTGATGTTGCTGGACGGGATCGACATCTCCGATACGTCCTCGCCACAAGTTGGCCCGCGGATAGAACAGCTGCTAAGCTCCGGCGTGCAGCGGGTGGAAATCCTGCGCGGCCCGCAGGGCCTGCTGTACGGGGCTGATGCAGGCGGCGTGGTTAACATCACAACCCTCGCACCCCAGGAGGGTTTCGGCGGTGAAGTCAGCGCCGAGGGAGGACGCTACGGGACACAACAATTTGCTGGGAATGTTGGTGGTGGAAACGACACCGTAGACTTCAATCTCTCCGGGGCAGATTACGCGACCGACGGATTCAACTCGCGCACAGATGACGCCACGCTGCAGGACGACGATGGTTACGACAATACCACAGCGCATGGCCGCTTCGGCTGGAACCCCAGCGACAACTTGCGCCTGGGACTGGTGGTCCACGATATCGATGCAAGCCACGACTTTGACGAGTGCTACAACTCAGAGTTCGCACGTACTGATCGCTGCCAGGATGATTACCAACAACAGGCCTGGCGCGTGCAGGGTGACTATGAACTCGGACACTTCAATCACCAGCTGTTCTACAGCAACAGTGATACCGACCGCAACTTCTATGCGGACGGTGTATCTACCTTCAAGCCACAGGGCTCTCTGGAACGCAGCGGATACCTGGGTAGTTTTGCAAAAAGCGATGCTCTGAAACTGGTGTATGGCGTTGATCTGCAATCCGAATCAATGAATGACGGCAGCTTTGACACCGACACCGACCAGAACGGGTACTACCTGGAATACCAGGGAGGCTTCAACGATCGCTTTTTCATGACCACTGGTGCGCGCATCGACGATAATGATGACTTCGGCACTCACACCACCTACCGCGTTAGCGGTGCCTACCTGATTGATCTGTACGGCGGGGAACTGAAGTTGAAATCGACCTACGGCACTGGTTTTCGCGCGCCCAGCCTGTACGAATTAGCCTACAACGAGGGACCCTTCGCCTACCCGCCCGCACAGGGCACGCAGCTCTCGGAGGAGGAGAGCGAAGGCTTCGACCTGGGCTTATCATGGTCAACCGCATCGGGCCTATATCTTGAATCGGTCTATTTCGACCAGACCGTCAACGACGAGATTTACTTCGACCTCGTTGACTACTCGGGCTACCTGCAAAGCAATGGTGAGAGCAAATCCAGCGGTGTGGAACTGGTCGGACAAGCGCCCCTGTTCAGCAACCTGTGGCTCTCCAGTAACTATACCTACAACGAAACAGAGACTAACAGCGGCTCCAACCGCATATATCGTCCCAAGCAACTGGCAAACCTGGGGGTGAGCTGGAAGCCAATGGCCGAACGACTGGTGTTGGGGCTCTTTGTGCGCATGTCGCGCGATGCAGAGGGTCTGGATGGCGAAGATCTGGACAATTACGAAGTGGTGGACTTGACTGCCAGCTTCAACGTGCTCAGCGGCCTCGACGTTTACGGACGCGTGGAAAACCTGCTGGATGAAGACTACGAGGAGGTTCCCACATACAATACCAGTGGTGCCGCCGCCTACGCCGGTCTGAGATATTCCTTTTAGAGGATGCGTCATGAGTGACAGCCGTAAGGACGCCAAACACAAGGCAGCCATGCAAAAGCAGAAGGCCAGCGTCGATGCCAGTATTGGCGCTGCCAGTACCGAGCGCGGTGTCGCCATCCTGCTCACAGGCGATGGCAAGGGTAAATCCAGTTCCGCTTTCGGCATGGTGATGCGCGCACTGGGCTACGGCCAGAAAGTCGGTGTGGTGCAGTTCATAAAAGGTCAGCAGCTGTCCGGCGAGGAAATCTACCTGAGAGAACATTGTCCGCAGGTGGATTTTTACCAGATGGGCACCGGCTTTACCTGGGACACCCAGGACCGCAGTGGCGATATCGTCGCGGCTATCAGAACCTGGGCAGTGGCGAAGGACATGTTGCGTGATGCCAGCTTCGACCTGGTGGTGCTGGATGAACTGACCTACATGATCGCGTACGACTACCTGCCTGAAGATGAAATCATTCACGCCATCAGCGAACGCCCCGCTACGCAAAGCGTGGTTGTCACCGGGCGCGGCGGCGGCGCTGCGCTGCAGGGGATTATGGATACCGTATCGGAAGTCAGGGAGATCAAACACGCGTTCAGGGCCGGTATCATGGCCCGCAAGGGCGTTGATTATTAACACCGGTCTGTACTCGCAGCGGCAACAGCGTGCGCGATTACTGATCATCGCACTGGCAGCCATGCTGCCCTGCGCCATGGCGCTGAGCCTGGCCAGCGGCGCTGTCAGCCTCTCCCTGGCCAACGTCATGCAGGGACTGACGGATACGCTGTGGGGAGAAACCGGCAACCAGAACGCGTTGATCGTCGGGCAGATACGCTTGCCGCGAGTCCTGCTGGCGGCGGTCATGGGCGCCACACTGGGGATAAGCGGAGCCGCGATGCAGGGCCTGTTTCGCAATCCACTGGCGGACCCTTCCCTGATTGGCGTGACTGCAGGGGCCTCGCTGGGCGCAGCACTGGTAATCGTAACCGGGGGCGGCCTGCTGCAGGGCTACATCGGGCTCACTCTGGTTTCCGCCGGAGCTTTTGCAGGAGGCGTGATCGCTGTGCTATTTGTGTACCGATTGGCAACTTCACCCAATGGCACATCCGTTGCGACCATGCTACTGGCGGGCATTGCGATCACCGCCCTGTCGGGGGCTATTGGCAGCCTGCTGGAGTTCTTCGCCGATAACGACATGTTGCGGCGCATCAGCTTGTGGAAGATGGGTGGGCTGGATGGGGCTAACTACCCGCGACTGGTACTGGCCACGGTGGTGAGCTTCGCCTTGCTGTTGACACTGCCCCGCTACGCCGCAGCGCTGAATGCCCTGTTGCTGGGTGAATCCGAAGCGCGGCATCTGGGGATCAGGGTTGACCGTGTCAAGGTGGCCCTGATTACCTGGGTTGCTATCGGCGTTGGCACCTCGGTCGCCCTGGTAGGCACCATCGCCTTCGTAGGCCTCGTGGTGCCACATATGATACGCATGCTGGCGGGACCCGATCATCGCTACCTGATGCCCGCCTCGGCACTCGCCGGTGCGCTGTTACTGGTCGTGGCAGACACGTTGGCCCGCGTTCTGGTGGCACCTACAGAATTACCTGTGGGAGTCATCACCACTGTTGTCGGCGTGCCCTTTTTCATCTCGCTGTTGCGCAAACGCCACCATTACGGAATGCAGTAATGAAGCGCAGCGCGACTGACAGTGGTGGCAGCCCGTGAGCACTTTACAACTCACCAACGTCAACGCTGCACCCTGGGGCCAGGCGCTGTTAAAGGACATTACCTTCAGCCTCGAACCGGGCGCTGTACTCGGACTCGCCGGGCCCAACGGCGCGGGCAAGTCCAGCCTGCTGCAGCTGATCGCGGGCGACATCCACATCAACACCGGCCAGCTGACCTTCGGTGGTCGATCTCTGGCAGAGTGGTCAGCGCAGGACCGCGCACAACACCTGGCCGTTCTGCCACAGATGTCCCTGCTTAACTTTCCTTATACTGTTGAGGAAGTGGTCATGCTGGGACGCATACCTCACAGCAGCGGCCTTCAGGCAGACCAGTGTGTCGTGGAGCAGGCGCTGCAGCTCACCGACACATTGCGCCTGAGGCGCAGACTCTACACACAGCTGTCCGTCGGCGAGAAACAACGCACACAACTGGCCCGGGTATTCGCGCAGGTCTGTGGCCAGGAGTCGCTGGCCGGCAGGCTTCTGTTACTGGATGAGCCCACATCGTCGCTGGACCTGGCGCATCAGCAGCAGGTGCTCCTGGCGATACGACAGCTGACCCGTCGGGGTTGCAGCGTGGTGCTGGTGATACACGACCTCAACCTGGCAGCCAGTATCGCAGACCAGATACTGGTATTGGACAAGGGCCAGCAGGCAGCTCTGGGAAGTCCGGATCAGGTGTTCACGCGAGAGTTGTTCAAACAGGTGTTTGATGTGGATGTCACCATCAGTGATCACCCACAGGGTGGTTTCCCCCTGATCACGCCGTGCCGGCAGTGCTTATGAAGAATCTGCACCTCGCGCTGCTACTCTGCACAATAGCGCTCAGCGCACAAGCAATCACCGTGCAGGACTTCGCCGGGCGCGAGGTGACACTGGAGCAGCCCGCCAGGCGCATTGTGGCACTGGCGCCGGATATCGTGGAAAACGTGTTCAGCGCCGGCGCCGGTGACCGACTCGTGGGTGCAGTCAGCTACAGTAATTATCCGCAGCAGGCGCAAGAACTGCCTGAGGTGGGCAGCTATAACGCCTTCAGCCTGGAGCAGATTCTCGCCCTGCATCCCGATCTGGTGGTCATGTGGGGCTCGGGCAATGGCATGCAAACGCTGTCAAAGCTGGAGGGACTCGGCATTCCGGTCTATGTCAGTGAGTTGCGCAAACTATCCGATGTGCCTGAAAGCATCCGTCGGCTGGGAAAACTGGCTGGAACTTCCAGCATCGCCGAGGTGGAAGCGCACCGTATTGAGAGTGAACTTGACGCGTTACGCAAACGCTACGGCGGGAGGCAATCTCTGGGCGTGTTCTACCAGATCTGGAACGATCCCCTGCAAACCGTGAACGGCGAGCACCTGATCAGCGAGGTTATCGCCCTGTGCGGTGGCCGCAATGTCTTCGGCGATGCCAGCGCGCTTGCCCCGCGTATCAGCGTTGAATCGGTACTGCTGCGCAACCCGGATGCCATCGTTGCCAGCGGCATGGGAGAAGCTCGCCCCGAATGGCTGGATCAATGGCGGGCCTATCCCTCCCTCAAGGCCGTGACCGGCGATGCCCTCTTTTTTATCAACCCGGATCACCTGCAGCGCCCTACCGCCCGCATACTGTTGGGTGCCCAGCGCCTGTGCCAACAACTGGATCAAATACGCTGACTTCAAGCTGATGCTGTGGCAGGACAAATTTAGTCTAACCCGAACTGGCACCGTCCATTTGCCCTTTGCCTTGCCTTTGCTAAGCTCTGTACACCAGTGCATGACTGATCCCTCTCGAGAAAAGGACGCCACCATGAAGCCAGAAACCATTGCCCTGCACGCCGGCTACGCGGGCGACCCCACTACGAATGCGGCCACCACGCCGATCTACCAGACGACATCGTTTACCTTCAATGATAGCCAGCACGGGGCCGATCTGTTCAACCTGGCGGTCCCGGGCAATATCTACAGCCGCATCATGAATCCGACCAATGCGGTGCTGGAGCAGCGCCTGACCGAACTGGAAGGTGGTGTGGGCGCGCTGACGGTCGCTTCCGGCATGGCGGCCATACGCTATTCCATCGAGGCGATAGCCGAGGTTGGCAGCAACATCATCAGTACGTCGCAGCTCTATGGTGGCACCTACAACCTGTTCGCCCATACCTTTCCGCGCCAGGGTATCGAAACCCGTTTTGCCGCCGCGGACGACTTCGACAAGGTGGCCGCACTGATCGACGCCAACACCAAGGCACTGTTTTGTGAATCCATCGGCAACCCTGCGGGGAATATTGTCGATATCCAGCGCTGGGCTGATATCGCCCATGCCGCCGGGGTACCGTTGATTGTGGACAATACCGTGGCGACACCGATCCTGTGCCGCGTATTCGATTACGGCGCCGATATCTCGGTGCACTCGCTCACCAAGTACATCGGCGGCCACGGCACTACCATCGGCGGCGCCATCGTCGATTCCGGCAGGTTCGACTGGGCTGCGCACAACGAGCGCTTTGCCATCATGAACAACCCCGACCCTTCCTATCACGGCGTGGTATACACACAGGCCATGGGCGCAGCCGCCTACATCGGCCGCTGCCGCGTGGTACCGCTGCGCAATACCGGGGCGGCGCTGTCGCCACACAGCGCCTTCCTGATCATGCAGGGTCTGGAAACCCTGAGTTTGCGGATGAGGCAACATTGTGAGAATGCACAGCAGGTCGCCGAGCACTTACAGCGGCATCCGCAGGTCAAATGGGTCAACTATGCCGGACTGGCGGACAGCCCCTACCGCCAGAACAGCAAAAATTCTGCGGCGGCAAAGCCGCAGGTATCCTCAGTTTTGGAATCGAGGGAGGTATTGCCGCGGGCATGCGCTTTATCGACGCCTTGCAATTGATATTACGCCTGGTGAACATCGGCGATGCCAAATCACTGGCCTGCCACCCCGCGAGCACCACTCACCGGCAGCTCAACGCCACGGAATTGGCATCAGCCGGCGTCAGTGAAGACATGGTGCGGTTGTCCATAGGGATAGAACACATTGACGATATCCTGGCGGATATCGACCAGGCGCTGGCGGCGGCGAAGTAATCACCTTTCTCGCGCGCCTACACTGACCCTTTCAATAGCGCAGGAATATCCTTCAGGGACGTGGTCTCGTTTGGATGGTCAAGGTCGCGCAGCGCAGGGCCCAGTTGCGGCCTGACTTCCTCGGGTCGCAAGGCTTCACCACATTCGCTGCAGGTGAGCGTGGCCCGGGTTTTATTGCCGCAGGTCTGATGCACGTATTCCAGCGGCGCACCCTTGCCCTTGTCCATCCATTCATCGCCCCAGCGGGCCAGGCTCATCAGCACCGGATACAGACCCAGGCCTTTACGGGTAAGGCGATACTCATAGCGCAGCGGTCGCTCGTGGTAAGGCACCTTCACCAGCACGCCCTGCTCCACCAGCTTGCCCAATCGCTCGGACAGACGATGGCGGGTGATGCCGAGGTTGCTCTGGAATTGATCGAAGCGGCGGGTACCGAGAAACGCATCGCGCAGAATCAGCATGGTCCAGCGCTCACCGACCACGGACAGCGCGCGGGCCACGGAACACACCTGTTTATCGATATCATCCCAACGCATACATTCCCCGACTATCCTCATGTTGCCAGCACTGGATATTCAGACAAAATGTACCACATCCATTCCGATCTGGAACCCTCGATTAGTGGTCAAAAAAAGGGCGGGGATAAACCCGCCCTTACTATTCTCACACTACACTCTGGAAAAGCGAACTCAGCCAAACTGGTTCATCGTGTTGTGCGCGCCGCCGGCCTTCAGCGCCGCTTCGCCGGCGAAGTATTCCTTGTGGTCGTCGCCGATGTCGGAGCCGGCCATGTTCTGGTGCTTGACGCAGGCGATGCCCTGGCGGATTTCCTGGCGCTGCACGTCCTTGACATAGCCCAGCATGCCCTGCTCGCCGAAGTACTCCTTGGCGAGATTGTCGGTCGACAGCGCCGCGGTGTGATAGGTCGGCAGCGTGATCAGGTGGTGGAAGATGCCCGCCTCGCGCGCGGAATCGGCCTGGAAGGTGCGGATGCGCTCGTCGGCTTCGAGCGCCAGTTCGGTGCCGTCGTAGTCCACGCTCATCAGCTCGGCGCGGTCGTAGGCTGACACGTCCTTGCCCGCCTTGCTCCAGGCGTCATAGACCTGCTGGCGGAAGTTCAGCGTCCAGTTGAAGGACGGGCGAGTTGTTGTAGACCAGCTTGGCGTTGGGGATGACCTCGCGGATGCGGTCGACCATGCCGGCGATCTGCTCGATATGCGGCTTTTCGGTCTCGATCCACAGCAGGTCGGCGCCGTTCTGCAGGCGAGGTGATGCAGTCGAGCACGCAGCGGTCTTCGCCGGTGCCCTCGCGGAACTGGTACAGGTTGGACGGCAGGCGCTTGGGACGCAGCAGCTTGCCGTCGCGGTTGATGATGACGTCGCCGTTGCTCATCGTCGGCGAGGTCGACTTCTTCGCAATCGAGGAAGCTGTTGTACTGGTCGCCGAGGTCGCCCGGCTCGTGCGTCACGGCGATCTGCTTGGTCAGGCCGGCGCCGAGCGAGTCGGTGCGGGTGACGATGATGCCGTCGTCGACGCCCAGTTCGAGGAAGGCGTAGCGGCAGGCGCGGATCTTGGCGAGGAAGTCCTCGTGCGGCACCGTGACCTTGCCGTCCTGGTGGCCGCACTGCTTTTCGTCGGACACCTGGTTCTCGATCTGCAGGGCGCAGGCGCCGGCTTCGATCATCTTCTTGGCGAGCAGGTAGGTCGCTTCGGCATTGCCGAAACCGGCGTCGATGTCGGCGATGATCGGCACGACGTGGGTCTGGAAGTTGTCGATCTTCTTCTGTACCGCCTTTTCCTTGCACCTTGTCGCCGGCCTCGCGGGCGGCGTCGAGGTCGCGGAACATGCCGCCCAGTTCGCGGGCGTCGGCCTGGCGCAGGAAGGTGTAGAGCTCCTCGATCAGCGCCGGACACGGAGGTCTTCTCGTGCATCGACTGGTCGGGCAGCGGGCCGAACTCGCGAGCGCAGCGCGGCGATCATCCAGCCCGAGAGGTAGAGGTAGCGCTTGCTCGGTGTTGCCGAAGTGCTTCTTGATCGAGATCAGCTTCTGCTGGCCGATGAAGCCGTGCCAGCAGCCCAGCGACTGGGTGTACTTGGCTGCGGTCGGCGTCATAGGCCGCCATGTCCTTGCGCATGATCGCCGCGGTGTAGCTGGCGATGTCGAGGCCGGTCTTGAAGCGGTTCTGCAGGCGCATGCGGGCAGCGGACTCGGGGTTGATGCCGTCCCAGGCACTGCCGTTCTTCTCGCGCAGCCGGGCCAATTCAGCAAGTTCATTTTGAAACGTAGTCATGGTAGTACCTCTGGATACTGGGTTGCGGGATTTCTGATTCATTGGAAGAGGGTGTCGTATGGAGCACGGTCCCTCTGGTGAAGACCGGGCCATTGTAGTGACCGGCCCACCATAATTGAAATCAATGACGGGGATTTTTACTATTCACATAACTAATCAGAACGATTAGCCTGATTTTTTGCAATGACGAGTGGTAGCAACCTGTTTCTAAACTGCGAGCAGGCGCGCCTGCGCCTCCATGGCCAGTGCGCCCGACGCATCAAGGGCCCACAAACGGACCGCCTTCTCGTCCCGACGTCCCTGCAATTGCAATGGGACCCCCTCCAGCAGGGGCCGGATGGCGCGAAACTCAAACGCTGCCACCTCAGCCCTGGGCATTTCCCTGAGTAGCAAATCCAACAGCAGCGTGGCGGTCAGCGGCCCCTGCACTACCAGGGAGGCGTAACCCTCTTCACCCGTAGCGTAGTCCCGGTCGTAGTGGATGCGGTGACTATTGAAGGTCAGGGCGGAATAGCGAAACAGCAGCACAGGGTCTGGCCGGATGCCCCTTGACCACTGCGCGACTGCGGGTGCCGGCCTTGGCAGCGATACCACGTTGGTCGCGCCGGGCTCGCGATAGACCAGATCCTGCTCTTCCTCGATGGCCAGATTCTCCCCCTGAAAAATCTGCTGGCGCACAGTGACGAATACCAGTTCGCCACTGCGGCCCTCTTTGTGCGTAACAGTGGCGATGGTCGATACCCGGCGCACCGCCGCACCTACTTGCAATGGCGCCACAAAGCGCAGGCGACTACCGGCCCACATACGCCGCGGCAAGGCCACCGGTGGCAGGAAGCCGCCGCGCAGGGCGTGCCCGTCAACGCCCAGGCCGGAAGCAGCCACCGCATCCTGAAAATACAACCAGTGCCAGCACGGTGGCAGTGGGTCGCCAATGTGCGCGCGTGGGTATTCGTAGTCCAGACTGGCAGACAGCGCTGCCACTGGCGCAGCCGAAAGCACATCAGAACGCGTCTCTGTCCTGCCGATCCAGCGTTGCAGCGTGCAGATATCAACGCCGCTCACGCGCAATGTGCCCGCGTGCTGCCAACAACGCGTTCAGGTATCATCCCGGTACTCCCGGCGAATCGCATCGCTATGCTCGCCCAGCGACGGGACCGGTCGCAGGCTGGCTTGCTCGCCCGCTACCCTGACCGGCGGCGCCACCAGCTCAATGTCGCCGGAAGCCGTGGACACCGGAGTGCGCCGCAGTTGCGGATGCTGCGCCAGGTCGGCAACCGAATTGACGGCGCCAAAGGCGATACCCGCCTGCTGCAGTCGTTGCGTCAGCGCGGCGCGCGACAGCGCGGCAAACACGCGATTAATCTCCTCGTCCAAGGTCAGTTGGTTGGTGCAACGTGAGACATTCGTGGCGTACCGCGGGTCCACGACCAGATCCGGGCGCTGCAGCACCTGCTCACAAAAATTCGTCCACTCCCTGTCGTTCTGGATAGCGATCACCACTTGCTCGCCGCCACTGCAGGCATAGGCACCGTAGGGAGAAATCGAAGGGTGCCGAAGACCCACACGAGGCGGCGCCGCACCAGTGTGCTCCTGATACAGCAGCGGTACGGTCATCCAGTCGGCCAGAGCATCGAACAGCGATACCGACAGCCCCTTGCCAACGCCGCTTTGCTGACGCTCCAGCAGGGCTTCCAGTATTCCGGCGTGCGCGTACATAGCGCAGGCGATATCGCAGACCGACACGCCCACCCTGCCCGGCTGTTCCGCTGCGCCGGTGATGGAGGCCAGGCCGCTCTCGCACTGCACCAGCAGGTCGTAGGCTTTCATCTCACGGTACGGTCCGCTGTCGCCGTAACCGGAGATATCAACGGTAATCAGCCTGGGATTGGCCCTGCGCAGTTGTGCGCTGTCAAAGCCGGCGCGTGCGGCCGCGCCCGGCGCGAGATTCTGGATAAAAACATCCGCCTGCCGCACCATGCGTCGCAACAGGCTGGCATCATCCGCGTTTTTGATATCCAGGCAAATGGATTCCTTGCCGCGATTGACCCACACAAAATAGGCGCTCTCACCCGCCGCCACATGATCATAACTGCGGGCGAAGTCGCCCTCGGGGCGCTCGATCTTGATCACCCGCGCGCCGGCATCCGCCAGACGTGACGTGCAAAAGGGCGCGGCCACGGCCTGTTCCAGGGCGATCACCAGCACGCCTTGCAGCGGCAGTCCCACTAGAAGGACCGCGGCAAGTCGAGTTCCCGCGTGGCCACATGGGACAGTATCAGGTTGGTCGATATTGGCGCGACCTGGTACAAGCGCGTTTCACGGAACTTGCGCTCCACATCGTATTCCGTGGCGAAGCCATAGCCCCCGTGGGTCTGGATGCAGGTGTCCGCAGCGGCCCACGCCGCCTCGGAGGCCAGCAGCTTGGCCATATTGGCCTGTGTCCCGGCAGGGCTGCCAGCATCGTAGAGATCAGCGGCATGCTGCACCATCAGGGCCGCTGCCTCGGTCTGGATATGCGCTCGGGCGATGGGAAACTGAATCCCCTGGTTGGCCCCGATCGGGCGGTCGAACACCTTGCGCTCGCGCGCATAATCGGACGCCCTCGCAATAAACCAGCGCGCGTCACCGATACACTCGGCGGCGATGAGTATGCGCTCGGCGTTCAGGCCGTCGAGAATGCACTTGAAGCCCTGTCCCTCGGCCCCGATCAGATTTTTTACAGGAACCCTGAGATCATCAAAAAACAATTCGGTACTGGCGTGATTCATCATCGTGGCGATGGGTTTTATGGTTAAGCCATGTCCTACCGCGTCGCGCATATCCACCAGCAGCACCGACATGCCGTCCGTATGTTTCACACACTGCTCACGCGGTGTGGTCCTCACCAGCAGGATCATCAGGTCTGAGTGTTCGGCGCGGGAGATAAATACCTTCTGCCCGTTGACTACGTAATTCTCGCCGTCGCGCACGGCGTGGGTACGAATGCGGGAGGTATCGGTACCGCTGCCGGGTTCTGTCACGGCAAAAGCCTGCAGGCGCAGCGAGCCATCTGCAATAGACGGCAGAAACTGCGCCTTTTGGGCTGCGCTACCGTGACGCAACAGGGTACCCATGGTGTACATCTGGGCGTGACAGGCAGCGCCGTTGCCGCCGCTGCGGTGCACTTCTTCCAGCACCGCGCAGCCTGCGCCCAGCGGCAAGCCGGAGCCGCCGTAGTCACGCGGTATCAGGGTTGCGAGGTAACCCGCCCTGGTCAGCGCCTGGACAAACTCGGTGGGATAGGCCTTTTCACTGTCCAGCTTGCGCCAGTATTCGCCCGGATATTTTGCACACAATGCGGCTACCGCTGCGCGAATTTCAGGGTAGGTTTGATCAGTAGCCACGTTCATCATCCTTGCGCGAATCGCACTGGCAGCGCTACAAAAACCAGGAGCCGCCATCCACCATATGGGTTTGCCCGGTCACGAAGGCACTGCTGTCTGAGGCCAGGTAAATAATGGTGCCGGTGAGATCCTCAACCTGCAGGTTGCGCTGTATCAACTGCCCGGCAGCGATCACCTGCTTCGCTTTCTCCAGCTTCTCGCCAAAGAACTCCTCGGTGCCTTCCGTCATCACGGCTGAAGGCGCCACCGCGTTGACGCGGATGCGGTCCTTGCCCAACTCGCGCGCCATGGCGCGGGTCATGCCGATAACGGCAGCCTTGGATGCCACGTAGTCCAGGCCATATGGCAGGCCATAGACCGCTGCCAGCGAAGAGATGTTGATAATGGAGCCGCCACCGGCCGCGCGCATGGGATCCACCACCGCCTTACAACACTGCCACAGGCCCTTCACGTTGATATTCATCACCGCATCCCACTGCGCCTCATCGAGTTGCTCAAAGCGCGCGCCCTTGAGGCCGCCGTAGAGGCCAGCGTTATTGACCAGCACATCGATCCTGCCGAAGGCACTGACCGCCGCCTGCGCCATCGCTGTGCAACTGGCCATGCTCGATACATCCGTCAGCACACCTTTAACCTGGCCGCCAGCGGCTGCAATCGCTGCGACGGTTTCATCGCAGCTGTTAACGTCGCAGACCAGAACTGCCGCGCCCTCCAGTGCCATGGCCTGCGCATAGGCGCGACCCAGACCCCGGGCGGCGCCGGTGACGATAGCGACCTTATCCTTAAGTTGTCCCATGCCTACTACCCATCCCAACGTATTGAGCCGTTATTTTGTGACCCCAAGCATATACTTCGCTACTGCCAACCGTGTCTCTGCATCGAGATAGTTTTGCGGTGGCATCTCCGGATAGTCGTCCCGCTTTTTGGTCGGGCTGGCGATGAAATCTGCGATGCCCTGCGGGTTATCCATATACAGCGCCTGAATAATCTGCACCGGCGGTCCGATCATACGACCGCTGTAGGTATGGCACCCGGCGCAGATTCCGAGATAGGCAATCTTGCCTTTGTCCTCTGCTTTGATTTCCCGGGGTGGTACTGGTGCCAGCAGATAGTTGGCAATACTGGCGGTATTGGTGAAGTCACACTCGGCAAAATTGTCAAGACCCACCGTGACGTACTGATGGCGGTTGATGATGCAACTGCCCGTCGTGGGACCAATGCTGCCGATATCGGGATTGCCCGTTTTCAGTTCGGTCAACATATACGCCTTGATCTCAGGGATGGGATCAGTGCCATTGTTGAGCATGGTGTTGTTGAGGATTTTTACGCGGTCCGAATTGGGATCAGACTCCGGATCGGCGGTGATATTAGTAGCGTGCCCGTGATCCGTTATCATGATGCCAATATTCTTGTTGTCCCTGATGATATTGCCCTCGATCACCACATCGTCGGCCGCCATCACCAGTATGCCGGTTCCAGCCGGGATGCCGGCCACCGTGGAACCCGGCGCACCAAAGTTGGGGTGATTGTTCGCCAGGATGAAGTTGTTGCGAATGATCACGTCGAAGGTGGTTTTAATGGGCAGTCCGGGCGTGATGAAAGCGAGGATACCGCCCGTGTTGTTGTACACACGGTTCGCCTCCACGATCGCGTGGCGGCTGTTCTCGATTTCAATGCCCGCGACGCTGTCAAAGACATCGTTGTAGGCGACATGCACGTTGTCACTCATGCCGACATAAATAGCCGCGTCCTCGATGCCGGAAACGACGTTGTGTTCGATAACGCCATTCTGGCCCAGTTGCGGAAAGATGCCGTACACGCCGGTGTCGATGATGAGATTATTGCGTATTTCCCAGTTGTTGCCGGCCTGGCTCATGATGCCATTGCCCTTGTAGCGGGTGAGGGTGAAATTCTCGACCACGATATTGTTGCCGGAAAACAGGATGGCATCATTCAGTTTGTCCTCACCATCCAGTACCGGACGACGACCCTCCTCGATCACCCCGATCAGGCGAATGCCATCCTTGTCGATAAAAACCGTTTCCTTATAGGTGCCGGGCATTACCTGTATGGTCGTGCCGGGCGCGGCATTCTGCACCGCTTGCTGGATGGATTCGCCGTCCTTGACCACAACCACCACATCCGTCATCGGGGGCCCGGCCACAGACTTACTGTTACCGGTAAGTGTCAGCGTATTGTCCTTCGCGCTAAAGCCGCCACTGTAGGTGGCGCCGCCACTGCCCGATGTAATGGCCGGCGCGCTCGATCCACTCTTGCCTTTACCAATCGTCAGCCCCGCTGCGAATGCAGCCACGATCAGGATCAGACCAATTATTTTTCCCGCCTTCATGAAGACTCTCCCGGATGCATATTCCTGTTTGCGATTTGTGGCGCAGGTTGTGGCGCGATTGGCGTCAGGCCCGAGGGCAGCTGCTCGCGGTATTTGAGGCTCAAACTCTCATCCGTCAATGTTCCCAGAAAATCGACCAGCCGGTCCAGTTCATAGTCGGACAGGTTGGGCGATGAGATATGCCAGTGCAATTGCAGGTCGACACCTGGCGGCACTGCGTGGCCTCGCCCCCCATTGTAGAACTCGGTGACCGCGTGCAGGTTGTCAAACTTGCCCGAATGCATATAGGGCGCGGTCCGGTCGATGTTGCGCAAAGTTGGCACCTTGAATCCGGCTTTCAGCTTGGGCGTATTGAACGTTTTCTCCGCCCCGATATCGAGGGGCCGCCCATCCGGCTCCGGCGCACCGATCACGGCCACCTGCTGGTTGGTGAACAGCGGGGGCGTATGGCATTCGGCGCAGCGCGCGACAAAGGAGCGAAAGACATTCAGTGCCTTCGATTTCCTGCTCGGACAGCGCCGCGTGAAAGCCCTGGGCATAGCGGTCATAGCGACTGTTCAGCGAAATGAGCGAGGTCTGGAATGCGGCCAGCGACCGGTACACCTCATCCAGCACGATACCCTCGCCCTGCCGCTGCGGATAAGCCTGTTGAAACAGTGACTGGTAGGCCGGGATACTGTTGAGGGTAGCGAGCAGATGATCCGGCGTGTTGCCCATCTCATTGGGTGCGTACAAGGGCCCCTGCATCTGCTCTTCCAGTGTACTGGCACGCGCATCCCAGAAGAATTTTTTCAGGAAGGCCACATTCCACAGGGTTGGTGCGGCCCGGGCTACCTCCTGGCCGCCAATCCCGCTCGAGCGCGGCAGTCCGTCACTGAATCCGCGCTGCGGATTGTGGCAATTGGCACAGGACATGGAACCATCCGCGGAGAGCACCGGGTCGAAAAACAGATAACGGCCCAGGTCGATCTGCTGCGGGGTAAACCCGTCCCGGTGCGGCGGCAGCGCTGTCTGCGTTCCACCCAGTCCCGCGCCCTGCACAGAATCGTAGAAGTCATACATTGTGCGCAAGGTGCAGTAGCCGCCCTCGGTTTGTTCGAAGCTGGGCGGGCAGTCATCACGCAACACAATATCCGCCGACCAAACGCTGGCAGCACCGGCGAACAGGAGCAGCGCTGTGGATACCCGCCTGAGTGCGCGCGCTGATCAATTGTCCCGAACCTACAGCGCCCTGGCCAGAGACTGAATATAGGCGATGACATCGTCCAGGTCTTTATCCGTGGGCAGACTGGTCGACATCATTTTCATTTGCCGGCCATAGGTATCTTCAGGGTGCGCGCCGCGCACACCCAGCTGGAAATTCTGGTATTGGTGTTTCAGGTAGGCGGCATCCAGCCACGCCAGTCCCGGCGCGTTCAGGCCGGGATTGCCTTCCGCCTGGCCGCCGTGGCAGGCGCCACATTTCGACTGGTAGTAGTTGTTGCCATTCTTCAGGTCACCCGCCTGCGCGGCCGTCGGCACGGGCCGGGGCAGGCCGGCGAGGTAGTTCGCAACGCGGGGAATGTCCTCATCGGCCAGTGTGCCGGCCATCGCCTTCATCTGTGCGCCCTGCGTATCGCGGGGGTCTGCGCCGCGTATTCCAGCTTTGAAATGCCTGAGCTGGCGCTCCAGATACGCCGCCCCCTGACCCGCCAGCGCCGGCGCGCCCAACGCGGCATTGCCCTGCCCCGCATCGCCGTGACAGGCTATGCAGGACTGGAACCGCGCTTTGGCAGCGTCGTCCGCCTGCACCCATAGCGGCTGCAAAGACAGACACGCCAGAATGGTCAATGCAAAGAGGTATTTCATCATCAGTTGCTCCTGTGTACAGGATCAATAAAGGCAGGCCGGGAAACTGAAGCGCGCAAGTAAACCACAGTATGTTACTTATGACTACTGTTTTTATTCCAGTGGCTTTCAGTTATTCTAGGTTCGATAATCAGTCACATAATAATGGATAACAGCAAGGAAGACCCGAATGATGCAACTAAAAAAATTGCAAGGCCTGCGCTGCGTACCGGTGCCCCCGGGGAAACTTCTTCTGGCAACTGCCATCGGACTCGCCAGTAGCAGCGTCCTTGCCCAGGATGCAGCGCCCAGAGGATACAGCTCACAAATTGAAGAAGTCGTGGTGACCGCCCAGAAGCGGGAGCAGGACACAATGTCGGTACCCATCACCGTCAACGCCTTCACCGCCCAGGATATGGTCAATACCGGCGCCGACAACATCCAGGATATCGCCGATTTCATGCCGGGCGTTGAAATCGGTGCGGGTGGCGCGACCCAGGTCACCATAGCCATCCGCGGCATTGAAAGTCCGAACATCAGCTCCGGTGGCGATCCCTCGGTCGCCACCTTCTATGACAACGCCTATATGCCCAGGGCCGCCACCTCCATACCCTTTACCGATATCGCCCGCACCGAAGTACTGAAAGGCCCCCAGGGCACATTGTTCGGTCGCAACGCCACAGCGGGTGTTATCAATATCGTGCCCAACAAGCCGATTCAGGAGTCCGAGGGTTTCGTCAAAAGCAGGGTCGGCAACTACGGCCTGCTGAACGTGGAAGGCATGGTCAATGAGCCGGTGACCGATGATATCGCGGTGCGCGCCAACGTATTTTCCCACCAGCGCGATGGCATTATCGAAAACGTCGGCATCGGCGATGATCTGCGCGAGGAGGGTTTCGTCGCCGCCAGGACATCCATCCTCTACGACCTGTCGCCGGACACCAGCATCCAGCTGGCGGGTGACTACGAGGACCGCAGTGAAAGTCCCGGGTACTCCATCGGCGTCAGCCAGTACGCCTACAGCACCGATCCCTACAACAGCAAGGCCGCCAACGACGTCTACAATCGCGAAGAGAACCGCGACATGTACGGCGTGTCCCTGCAGGGCGACCACGCCTTCAACGAGGAGATGTCGCTGTTCGGTATCGTCAGTTACCGGGACTGGGAAACCTGGAACAAGCAGGACGAGGACGGCACCGAGGACCCGACGCGCTACCTCGACACCAACAATATCGAAAAGTCCAACATCTGGTACAGCGAGGTGCGCTTCCATTTTGTGAATGACCGTTTCGACGCCATAGCCGGCGGCAATTACAGCGTGGAAGATGTCTACCAGCGCACCGATATCGGCCTGCTGGCGGACTCCTACATGCAGTTCGTCAGCGGCGAATTCGGGCTGCCCGCGGATACCAGTCTCTGGCTGAATGTACCCCAATGCAACCTGATCCGTTCTGGCTGGGCCTCGCAATGGCAGGCTCAATGTAACCCACCGTACCGGGTATCGCGGTACTGCCGCCGAGCTTCGCGGGCCAGTACTTCACGGAAACCATGGACAACACCGGGGATTTCACCAACGCGGGCATCTTTGGCGATGTCACTTACAGCCTGACCGATACGATGCGGGTGTCGGCGGGCCTGCGCTACAGCTTCGATAACAAGACCTACTCCTGGCAGACGTTTCCCGAGCAGATTGGCAGATTGGCCCTATGCGCCCGCGCGCGTCGCCTACTATCCGGAGCAAACCGGCGCTGATCCCGCCAATTATTTCGACAAGTTCGAGGACTCCCACGACTGGAGCAAGACCACCGGACGCCTGGTGGCCGACTGGCAGTTTATTGACAACGCCATGACCTACCTGTCCTATGCCACCGGCTACAAATCCGGCGGCTACGATGGCCAGGTATTTTCGGCCTACGTGACCGGCCCTTTTGAGCCGGAGGAAATGACCAGTATCGAGCTGGGTCTCAAGGGCGATTTCTTCGAGGATACCCTGCGCGTGGAAGGCTCGCTGTTCCACCAGGATCTGGACGGCCAGCAAACCGCTGCAAGAGACCAAGCAGATGCACGCCAGGCTCTACCCAGGAAGAATGCAACGAACAGGATCCGACCGCCCAGCCCACCATCATCAGCCAGGATGTGGACTACCAACGGCATCGAAATCGTGGCGCAGTGGCAGGCCCTGGACAGCCTGCTGTTGACCGGCATGACCACGGTGCGCGACGCGGAAATAGATCCCCAGGCCTATTTCAATGGCGCTGGGGAGCCCGTGGGAGGCAGGAAACAAAGCGAGAGCACCAACACCGACTACACCCTGCGCCTGGACTGGACACCCGAGATTCCCATGGGTTTCCTGCTGGTGCACGTGGACTATGTGTTTGAGGAAGCTGAAGACCCCAGCGATACCGATGCCGCGATTTACACGACGGGCCCCTGGTACTTCCAGGACCGGGAAATACTCAGTGCCCGTATCGCCTGGACCAACGAGGCCGAAAACTTTGAAGTCGCCGTGTGGGGCAGAAACCTGCAGGACAATGAAATTGCGGACAACCCGGGCGGCTTTGTCGCCAGCAACCTGGGCGCCTACAGAACCAGCATAGAAGACCCGCTCACCTACGGCGTGGACTTGCGCTACTCGTTCTGATTGGTGACAGGCAAGGCCGCGCTCAGGTCGGCAGACTGTGCTCCATGTTGGCGGCAATGGATGCCGCCACCTGTTTGGCGCGCTCGGCCCGCTCTCCGGCAAAGTGCTCATCCACTGTCGTGGTGAAGAACGCCAGCCAGCGCTGGAAATCCCTGTGCCTGCAGGGGACGTTTGCCATGGAGCTGGCGATGGATGTTCATGGTGTGCCGCTGGTAGCGCTTGTCGCCCAGCAGCAGCTTGCACCAGTAATCCTTGATATGGGGCAGGTGCACGGCCAGGTCGATACCTGCCACGTCAACAAAAATCGGCGCCAACTGTTCATCGGCGAGCAGACGCTCGTAGAAGCGGTCCACGAAGAACTCGATGTTCTCCCTGGAATCCAGGTCTGGCCTGCTATCGCCAGTACTCATGACGCTATTTCTTCTTTTTACTCTTCTTCGACTTGGTAACATGCGCCATCAGGCGCCGCTTGCGCTGCACCTGGCGCTGGGTCAACTTGTTGCGCTTCTCCGCAAAGGGATTTTCACTGGTGCGAAATTCAATGCGCACCGGCGTTCCCGCCAGTTCGAGTTCGCGGCGATAGACTTTTTCCAGATAACGCTTGTAGCTGTTGGGGACATCAGCGGTCTGGTTGCCGTGGATGATGATCAGGGGTGGATTCTGCCCGCCGGCATGTGCGTAACGCAGTTTGATACGTCGACCATTGACCATCGGCGGGGGATGGTCGAACACCGCACCTTCCAGGATGCGGGTCAATACATTGGTGTTCAGCTTGCGGGTGGCCGATGCGTAGGCACTGTTGATTGACTTATACAGATGGCCGACCCCGGTGCCGTGCAATGCCGAGATGTAGTGCGTATCGGCATACTCGGCGAAGCGCAGTCGCCGGTCCAGTTCGCTCTTGATCCAGTCTCTCTGGTCGGCATCGATACCGTCCCACTTGTTGACCGCCAATACCAGGGCGCGGCCCTTGTCCATGCAGTGACCCAGCAGATGCATATCCTGGTCCACGATACCCTCGTGGGCGTCCATGACCAGGACCACCACATGGGCGTCGTCAATCGCCTTGAGCGTTTTCACGATGGAGAATTTCTCCACCACCAGGGTCACGTTCTTGCGCCGCCTGACACCGGCAGTGTCGATCAACGTATATTTCTGGCCCTCGCGCTCGAAATCGATATAAATGCTGTCGCGCGTCGTGCCCGGCTGGTCGAAAACGACGACCCGCTCCTCGCCCAACAGGCGATTGACCAGAGTCGACTTGCCCACATTGGGGCGTCCCACGATGGCGACACGAATACTGTCCGGGTAGCGCTCGCGCTCCGCCTCTTCTGCGTTCCTCGGGAAATGCCTCGAGTATGTGCTCAATCATGCTGCTCACACCGCGGCCATGGGAGGCCGCAATGGCGTACATGGTGTCCACACCCAGCGCGTAGAAATCGCCGGTGGCAACATCCTCATTCAGGCCATCAATCTTGTTCACCACCACGTGAAAGGCCTTGTTGCGCTGGCGCAACTGACTGGCTAAAGCCTCGTCGGTGGCATTCAGTCCCTCGCGGGCATCGACGATGAACAGCACCACATCGGCTTCGTCGATGGCGGTGAGCGCCTGCTGGGCCATGGAGGAATCGACCCCCTCCTCCTCGCCGGTAATGCCGCCGGTATCGATCACGACAAAGGGGCGACTGCCTATTTTTGACTCACCGTATTTGCGATCACGCGTAAGGCCGGGAAAATCAGCCACAAGGGCATCCCGGCTGCGCGTCAACTGGTTGAACAGCGTGGATTTGCCTACATTGGGGCGCCCGACCAGGGCGATCACCGGTATCATGATTCTTTCGAGGTAATCTCATAGGCGATCAGTTCGCCGCTGTTGCCAAACACGTACAGCACATTGCCGTCGCTCAACATATCCGCTCGCACCCCGTCGTCATCCACCTGCACCCGCCCGACAAACTCACCATCCACTTGCGATAGCACATGCACATAGCCCTCGAAGTCGGCCACTGCAACATAGCTGCCCACCGGGGTCGGTCGCGATAACTCGCGGTAGGCCAGCGCAGCCTGCGTCCAGCGCACACCCTCGCCATTGCGCAAATAGGCCGAGAGAGTGCCGTCCTCGTCAGCGACATACACGTTGCCAAATCCCTGGGAGACACCTGAATATGAGGACACCTTCTGCTGCCACAGCTTGCCGCCATTGTCCACATCGATGGCTGCCACGTTGCCCTGGTAACTGGCGGCATAGAGTTCATTGCCCGCCAGTTCCATGCTACCGTCAATATCGACCAGACGTTCGATCTCGGAGCGACCCTGCGCAATAGCCACGCGCACTTCCCAAACGACGGCGCCGGTTTGCGTATTCAGAGCCAGCACCCGGCCGTTGGCAAAACCCGCATACACCATATCATTGTGCACAATCGGTGAACTGGTGCCGCGCACGGTCAGCACCGGAATGTTGCTGTCATAGGTCCACAACTATGTTGCCGGTGGCGAAATCAAGGCCCAGCAGCTTGCCGTCATTGGTCTGGGCAACAACCACTTTGCCGTTGCTTTGGGGCGGGGATAAAATCTCGCCGCGCACTGGAGTAGACCATAAACGTGCGCCGGATGTGGCGTCCAATTTCAGGACAAAGCCGTCACTGCTGCCCAGCAACAGGGCATCTTCATACACGCCGACGCCGCCCGACAGAGAGGTCTCTGCATCGGCTTCCCACAGGGTCTTGCCCGAGTTGCGGTCCACCGCAGCGACCTCGCCATCGCTGGCAGCGGCATAGATGGTTGCGCCGCTGATGGCCGGTCGCAACCGGTAAAGGCCTTCACCCTGGCCATTACCGACTCCAACCGACCAGAGCTCCTCGATATTGACCTTCTCCTCGATGTCCGCCAGTTTCGCGGGCGCCGTCGCTTCATCGTCATCAGAGTCGAACCAGCCTGAAATCGTGCTACAACCGGCCAGGGCGAGCACCATGGTGAGTGTGAGTACTTGTCGCGATATCTGCCGCATGGTCTTATTCCTCCGGGGCGTCGACGGTGTCGTTGGTGGCCGACGCAGCATCCACAGCTTGCGCCGCTATACCTTCCGGTCACACCGGGCCTGACTGCGGGTGCTGGCGTGAGACTTTGCAGCTTCTGTTGCAGTACGGACAAATTCGCGCCCTCCCCGCCAGCCATCGCCAGGGCCTTGCTGTAGGCGTCCCGCGCTTCGTCATTGCGGCCTGCGGCCAGCAGGATATCGCCCTGGGCAGCTGCATAGGAAGCTCCGTAGGACCCTGGCGTTGCCTTCTCCAGTATGGCCAGCGCCTGATCGGTATCGCCGGATGCAGCCAACACCCGCGCGAGCCGCAACTGGGCGATCTGTGCGGTGTCACTGCCATTGGGGGCCTTGCCAAGCACCCAGCGCAGCTGTGCCTCAGCGTCCGACAACTTGCCATCGCTTACCGCCAGCGCTGCCAGGTGCAGCGCTGCAAACTGGGCGTAGGTAGTGCTGCCGAATTCACTCTTGAGCTGTTCTGCCAATTCGACGCCCGCCTTGCGATCCCGGGTCCGCCTTTTGTGTGCCAAGCGCGTGCAACAGCGCTTGATAGATATCAGAGGCCTGCTCCTGCTGGCGCACCTCGTTGGCCTGCCAGGCCTGCCAACCAAAGCCCGCTGACAGTGCGATAACCACGGCCGCAACTATCGAGCGGCCATTTTCCTTCCACCAGCGACCCAGCGCCTGTACCTGCTCTTCTTCAGTACGATATTGTTCCACGTCTACTTTTCCTCTTACACAATGTCAGGGCGCAAGTACTGCGCACAATGTCGTTTCCAATTCCTGCAGGGGCACGGTACGCTGCCCGCTACGCGCGCCATCGCCCTCGCGCAGGGATTTGACCGTAACCGCTTGCGCCGCCACCTCGTCCTCACCCCAGATCAGGGCAACCCGGGCGCCGCTCTTGTCGGCCTTTTTCATCTGGCTTTTAAAACTGCCGCCGCCGGTGTGCTGCACAATGCGCAGCCGGGGCTGCTCCTCGCGAACACGTTCGGTGGCCACCAGCGCCACGCGCTGGGCTGCACTGCCCACCGCGACAACATACACGTCAACGGCGGCCGTATCCGCAACGACACCCTGTGCCAGCAACAGCAGCACCAGTCGCTCCATGCCCATGGCGCAAGCCAACCGCCGGCGTCGCCTTGCCACCCAGTTGCTCCACGAGACCATCATAGCGACCGCCGGCACAGACCGTACCCTGGGCGCCAAGGTGGTCGGTAACCCACTCGAATACGGTTTTGTTGTAGTAGTCCAGCCCGCGCACCAGACGCCGGTTGATCGCGTAAGTCACTCCCGCCGCCTGCAGCAGCTCACACAGGCGCGCGAAATCGGTGCGCGACTCATCATCCAGGTAATCCTCCAGCGTCGGCGCACCGTCCAGCACCGCCTGGGTGTCCGGATTCTTACTGTCCAGAATGCGCAGTGGATTGCTGAGCAGCCGCCGCTGGCTGTCCTCGTCCAGAGCATCCACATGGCCCTGCAGGTACTCAACCAGGGCAGCACGGTAAGCGCCGCGCGCCTGCGCACTGCCAATGGAATTGAGTTGTAATTCCACGCAATTTGCGATGCCCAACTGCCGCCACAATCTGGCGCACAACACGATGAGCTCCGCGTCCATATCCGGCGTGTCGATGCCAAATGACTCCACACCCACCTGATGAAATTGCCGATAGCCGGCCTTTCTGCGGCCGCTCGTATCTGAACATGGGGCCGGCATACCACAAGCGCCGGGGAACAGTGAGCATACCCTGTTGAATGGCGGCCCGCACACAGCCAGCGGTGCCTTCCGGACGCAGCGTCATGCTATCACCATTGCGATCATCGAAGGTGTACATCTCCTTCTCGACAATATCAGTGACTTCCCCGATCGAGCGCTTGAACAGTGCGGTTTTCTCCACCACGGCAGACGAATCTCGCCGTAACCATAACTGGCCAGAACGGCGGCCACCGTTCGCTCCAGAAACTGCCAGCAGGGTGTCTCCTGGGGCAGGATATCGTTCATCCCGCGGATGGCGGTTATTTCACTCACATAGGCTCCAGTGCACAACGCCGCCAATCAGGCGGACGATTTGGCGATCAGTTGTTCTTCCAGCGCGGCGCGCGCCTGCTCCAGTTCGGTGGCGCGCTTTCGAATCACCTCTTCGAGATGATCGATAAAGTCCTCATTACTGATCTTGTGATGCGGCTCGCCGTCGACGTAGATCAGGTTATTGGGGCTGGCCCCGGTAAGTCCCACATCCGCTTCCCTGGCCTCACCGGGCCCGTTGACGATGCAACCGATAACGGCCACATCCATCGGTGTGCGTATATCCTCCAGGCGCTGCTCCAGGATATTCATCGTACCTACCACATCGAAGTTCTGCCGTGAGCAACTGGGGCAGGCGATAAAATTGATGCCGTTGGCGCGCAGCTGCAGGCTTTTCAAAATGTCGAAACCGACTTTGACCTCCTCCACCGGATCTGCCGCCAGGGAGACGCGCAGGGTATCACCGATACCATCCATGAGCAGCATCCCCAGTCCCACTGCGGATTTCACCGTGCCGCCGCGCAGGCCGCCGGCCTCGGTAATACCCAGGTGCAGCGGTTGCTCAATCTGCCTGGCCAGCAGGCGGTAGGCAGCCACTGCCATAAAAACGCCGGACGCCTTTACGCTGACCTTGAACTCGGGGTAGTTAAACTTGTCCAGTATATCGACATGGCGCATGGCCGACTCCACCAGTGCCTCGGGCGTGGGTTCACCGTACTTGCGCTGCAGGTCCTTGCCCAGGGAGCCAGCATTTACCCCGATGCGGATCGGAATGCCTTTGTCCCGCGCGCTGTCTATAACCGCGCGAACTTTGCTGTCACGGCCGATATTGCCCGGATTGATGCGCAGGCAATCGACACCGTATTCCGCCACCTTGAGGGCAATCTTGTGATCAAAATGTATATCCGCCACCAGCGGCACCGTAACCTGGGCGCGAATCAGCCGAAACGCCTCAGCCGCCTCCATGCTGGGTACCGATATTCTGACGATATCGGCACCGGCATCTGCAATGGCGCGCACCTGGGCTACCGTCGCCGCGACATCACAGGTGTCAGTATTGGTCATACTTTGGACGCTGATCGGCGCATCGCCACCCACCGCGACATTGCCCACGAGTATCTGCCGGGAGATGCGGCGCTTGATTGGAGACTCAAATTTCATCTATCACCTCCCGTGAACCGCAGTGCGTCATCCGGTTGCGATTGCGCCCCGTTATTCAACAACGGCAAAGACTGCTCGCCCCGGCCCTCTTCCCACCACCAGAGGGCGAGTACCAGCAGTAACAAAACACCCAGACCAATGACCACACCGAGGCCCGTGCGCTGCAATTGCAACGGCCTGGTCTCTATGCGTTTTTCCGGTGGTGCCGGCTCCGCCACATTCGCCTGATCGAAGACAGCCATCAGATGCTGTTCGTCCAGGCCCAACAAGCGGCCGTAGGCCTTCACATAACCGCGCGCAAAGGGTGGGCTGCGCAATGCCTTATAGTCATCCCGCTCGAGGATAGCGACGTAATTAGGCATTAGATTGAGACGATCTGCCGCCTCACGCTCAGACATACCCTGCGCTTTCCTGGCTTTTTTTAACAGCGATCCCGGCGTGGTAAAGGCATCGATTTGCACGGCCTCATCAATCACTTTTCACGGTCCGTTTATAAGCCTGGTATTCGGCAGAGTCCGGGAAGCGGCTGCCCAGGGCCAGTGCATAGCTCGCTTCGGAATCGCGATCTCCCGCAACCCGGGCTAAACGGATACCTAATAACAGGCCCCGTGCTGACTGCTGGCGCGCCACAGCTGCGATAGGTCGCATAGTACTGGTTCGCGGTGGCATAATCCTGGGCATCAAAGCGTATCTGCGCGAGTTCCACCAGGGCAACCTGGTTGGTCCGATCCATCGCCAGAGCGCGCACAAAGGAGGCCTCGGCGCCCTCAGTGTCAAACAGCTTTAGCTGGCACATGCCCAGGTTTACGAATGCATTGGGTCGACCGGTATACAAGGTATCCTTGACCACCTCGTCCAGTTGTTTTTGCGCATCCTTGTAGCGCTCCTGACTGTACAGGAAAGCCGCGTAATTATTGCGGGCCCGGGAAATATTCTTATTGTCCTGAGTGAGCGCCTTTTTGAAGTTTTCTTCCGCCAGTTCATACTCGCCGGTGCTCTGGTAGACCAGGCCAAAAGCCTCGTAGACCTCCGGATTATTGGCATCGATATCCTCGGCCAGCTTCAGATTGCGCTTGGCAGCTTCCCAGTTGCCCTCACCAATGTACTGCCGGGCCAGGGATACCCGCTCTTCCAGGGCTTTTTGCGGCGAGGCGTCCTCCGTGAAGAGACCCGTGGTGGTCGTTATACAACCACCCAGCAGACGTGGATAACAGCAGCAGCGAATAACAGCGAAACATGTCTTTTCATGACGGTGTGCAGTTTGAATAACATAGCTACCCCACTGTAATTATCTGCGCGTCACTGGCCGCGCGGTATCGCCCACTGCGACCGGTGCGGTCCACGACCTGGCCGACCAGTTGGCCGCAGGCGGCGTCGATATCATCGCCGCGTGTAGTTCTGACCGTCACAATATAGCCTGCATCGACCAGCACTTGCCAGAAGCGCGATACCGCATTGCCACTGGGGCGCCGATAATCGGACTGCGCGAACGTATTAAAGGGGATAAGGTTGATCTTGCAGGGCACGTCCCGCAACAGGACAGCCAGTTCCCGGGCGTGTTCGCACTGATCGTTAACTCCTTCCAGCAGGGTGTACTCTATCGTGACCACCCGGTTTTTGTCGCTTTGGGCGGCCATATAGTTACGGCAACTCTCCAGCAACATGGCAATCGGGTACTTGCGATTGATCGGCACCAGTTGATTACGCAATTCATCATTGGGCGCATGCAGGGACACCGCCAGGGAGACCTCGCTGACCTCTGCCAGGCGGTTCAGGGCGGGCACCACACCGGAGGTACTGAGGGTCACCCGACGCTTGGATAGCCCGTACGCCAGATCTTCCAGCATGAGGTCCATGGCGGCCACCACGTTATCGAAATTGAGCAGGGGCTCACCCATGCCCATCATCACCACATTGGTGACGATACGGCCATTGCCGGCCTGGAAGGCGTCATAGGACTTGATCGCCAACCACAGCTGGCCGATGATCTCAGCGGCGCTCAAATCACGCTGAAAGCCCTGTTTTCCGGTGGAGCAGAAACTACAATCCAGACTGCAACCGACCTGCGAAGACACACACAGCGTGGCGCGATTACCGGCGGGAATCAGCACGGTCTCCACCAGACCGCCACCATCGACCCGAATCGCCCACTTGCGTGTGCCGTCGCTGGAGTCCTGCTGGCTGACAATTTCCGGCGGTCGGACTTCGGCCACCTGCAACAGTTTTTCCCGCAGCGTCCTGCCCAGATTGGACATGTCCTCGATCCGGGTAATACCACCGTGATGTATCCACTTGAGGACCTGGTGTGCGCGAAACTTCTTTTCGCCCATGTCCAGAAAATACTGCTCCATCTGCACCCGCGACAAGCCCATCAGGTTGACCCTGTGCTCATGCGGGCTGACCTGGGGGAACGTGCTGGGCGTAGCGGTCATGGGCAGATCCGGTCGCGGGGTGCCTAGCGCTCGCAGAGTTCGCTGGCGGCGAAAAAATACGCAATCTCGCGCGCAGCGGACTCCGGGGAATCGGAACCGTGTACCGCGTTAGCGTCAATGGATGAGGCGAAGTCTGCCCGAATAGTCCCCGCTGCGGCATCCTTCGGGTTAGTCGCTCCCATCAGTTCACGGTTTTTGGCGATAGCGCCTTCGCCTTCCAGTACCTGAACCACGACGGGGCCCGAGGTCATGAATTCAATCAGGGCAGCGAAGAATGGGCGCTCCCTGTGTTCAGCGTAGAATCCTCCGGCAACCACATCGCTCAGGCGCAGCATCCTGGAGGCCACAATTTGCAGCCCATTGCTCTCAAATCGCGAGTAAATCTTGCCGATAATGTTTTTGCCGACAGCGTCGGGCTTGATAATGGACAGGGTACGTTCTACGGCCATGGGGAATCTCCAGACAGGCTGACTTTGGAAAGCGCGCAATTATACGGATTTCGAGCCATGGTTTCACCTGCAAACCTGCTTGATCGACAGTTTATTTTTTCTAAATCAGCGGCTTACAAAGGGGCAGTACAAATGCGGGGACACCTAGGCCCTCTCTTCGATCCAGGCGGCCTGGATGGCCTCGAGAATCTTCTCACCACAATGCCCGGGGTCATCATCGAAGTCAGGCAATGCCAGCACCCAGTTGCGCAAATCCACGAAGTTGACGGTGAGGGGGTCCACTTCAGGGCGGGCCTCCAGCAACTCAATGGCGATGTCGTCGATATCAGTCCACTGCATGTGATCTCTCCCCCATTAATGTTGCTCCGAAACCATGTTTATAGTGTACCGCGGAATTTCCACCACCAGGTCATCCTCACCGACCAGCGCCTGGCAACTCAGGCGCGAGTCAGGTTCAAGTCCCCAGGCCATGTCCAGGTAATCCTCTTCAAGTTCATCGGGCTCCTGCAAGGAATCGTACCCCTCGCGCACAATGACATGGCAGGTGGTACAGGCGCAGGACAACTCACAGGCGTGTTCGATTTCAATGTGGTTGCGCAACAGCGCACGGCAAATACTCTCCCCGGGCCGGGCCTCTATGACAGCGCCATCAGGGCAGAGGTTTTCGTTGGGTAGCACTACAATTTTTGTCATCTCTTCACCTCGTCACCCAGCGCATCCAGGGATACCCCGGCCAGCGCCTCCCGAATGCTCCTGTCCATGCGCCGGGTGGCAAAGGCTTCGCTTTGGCGCCCCAGTCGCTCGGTCTGCGCCCGTATTGCATCCGCATCAGCGTCGTCAAGGAGGTTCTGCAAGGCGGTCATTTGAGCGGCAATCACCTCGTGCTCCGCGGTGCTCAACAGTGCGTCACCATCAGTCGCCAGGGCCGACTTCAGCCCTTCCAGCAGCTGCCAGGCCGCCAGGCGCTGCTCCGCCAGTTGGCGCGCCAGCTTATCTTCAACGGCATGGCTGAACGATGCCTGCAACATGCTGGAAATCTGCTCGTCGCTCAAGCCAAAAGAGGGTTTGACAGTGACACTGGCCTGGGCACCGGTAATTTCCTCCCGGGCGGCCACATTGAGCAAGCCGTCGGCATCGACCTGAAAGGTCACTCGAATCCTGGCTGCTCCCGCGACCATGGGAGGAATGCCGCGCAACTCGAAGTGCGCCAGCGAACGGCAGTCGCTAACCATTTCCCGTTCGCCCTGCACAATGTGCAAGGCGAGCGCCGTCTGGCCATCCTTGTAGGTGGTAAATTCCTGGGCTCGGCTCACCGGGATAGTGGTATTGCGCGGAACAATTTTTTCCACCAGTCCACCCATGGTTTCAATCCCCAACGAGAGCGGGATCACGTCCAATAGCAACAGGTCGCCCTCGGGGCGGTTACCGACCAGGATATCCGCCTGGATCGCGGCCCCCAGCGCCACCACCTGATCGGGGTCGATTTCGATAAGGGGGGTACAGTGAAAAAAATCAGCCACCGCCTCGCGCACGAGCGGGACACGGGTGGAACCACCCACCATGACAATATTATCGATGCCGGACTCCAATTCGGCGTCGCGCAGGCAGCGGCGACAGGAGCGCAGCGTGCGCTTCACCAAAGGGAGAATCAGACTTTCGAAAATCTCCCGTGTGACACGGATCGCGCCACCCGAGGGCAGCACACCCGTCAGGTCAAGATCAACCTCCAGCGCATCGGACAGTCGCTCCTTGGCCGCGCGCGCTGCGGCCTGTAACTGCCGGTACTGGCCAGCGGCCAGGGCAGGCGCGCCGGATTGCAGCAATACCCAATCCGCCAGTGCGGCGTCCAGGTCATCACCGCCCAGGGCAGTATCACCACCGGTAGCCAGGACCTCAAACACACCTTTGTGCAAACGCAAAATAGAAATATCGAACGTACCGCCCCCGAGGTCATACACGGCGATTACGCCCTGCTCTGCGCGATCCAGCCCATAGGCAACCGCTGCAGCGGTGGGCTCGTTCAGTAAGCGTAAAACACGCAATCCGGCCAGGGTTGCAGCATCCTTGGTGGCCTGGCGCTGTGCCTCGTCGAAGTAAGCCGGTACCGTAATGACAGCGCCGTCAATCTCACCGCCCAGCGTTGCCACCGCGCGCTGACGCAGTACCCGCAGAATGTCTGCCGAAACCTCGACTGGACTGAACTCGCCGCCACTGGTTACAAAGCGCACCAGTCCCTCTTCACCCTCGGCAAGGTGATAGTGCGCACGCTGCGCATCGCTACTGGCATCCTTGCTGCCGCGCCCCATAAAACGCTTTACTGACATCAGGGTATCGGCCGGATGCTGCGCCGCAAGCGCGAGCGCGCGCGCGCCCACCAGCGGCGCACCAGCATCCGTATAGTTGACCACGGAAGGCAACATGACTTCGCCCTCCTCGTCCGGCAGGACAGCGGCACGGCCACCACGCACCGTGGCTACCAGGGAATTGGTCGTACCCAGATCTATACCGACAGCCCGTTTCACCTGATGCGGCAGGGGTGACTGCCCCGGTTCGGCGATGCGTAGTAGCGCCATGATTGACCCTGTTAATCCTATCTATCGATTAGTCTGGACTCGATCTGCTCGGCTTCCTGCAGCAGTTTGTCCAGATATTGCATTTTGACACAAGCACTGGCTGCAGGGGACATCTCCCCCGCTGAGTACGCCTGGGAAAACTGTTGTTGCAGCAGCGCGATGTCCTCGCAGATCTCGGTGACCAGATGATCCAGTACAGTTTCCGGATCAATCAGTCCTTCCATGGACTCGAGCTTCTCGCGCAGTTCCATCTGCGCAATCAGGAAACCACCGTCTACCTGCTGCGCCGCTATGCTCTCCCTGTTCATACCAGACAATTCCAGGAGGTAGAGCGCCCTGGTCAGCGGCTTGCGCAGTGTGGTGTAGGCCTCGTTGATCAGGGCAGAATACTGAACCGCCAGCCGCTGTTCATGAGCGGAGGCTCCGGCGTAGCGGTCCGGGTGTAACTCCCGCTGTAATTGCCGGTAGCGCGCACCCAGTTGTGCCAGATCCAGTGCAAAGTCTGCTGGCAAGTCAAACAGCTGGAAATAATTTCTCTGGAAGTCAGGTAGGGACATACCGGGAGCGTCACACCGCCAAACTTAAACGGTGAAGCTCTCCCCACAGCCGCATTCGGCCGAGACATTGGGATTGCGGAATTGTAAACCCTCGTTCAAACCCTCGCGCACGAAATCCAGTTCCGTGCCGTCGAGGTAAACCATACTCTTGGGATCGATAAATACCTTCACGCCGTGCTCTTCAAACACCTGGTCCTCGGACTGCACCTCGTCCACAAATTCCAGTACATACGCCATACCGGAACAACCTGAGGTAGTAACTCCCAGCCGTATACCCAGGCCCTTGCCCCGGGCAGCCAGTTGCCCCGCGACATGTTTCGCTGCAGATTGCGTTATGCTAACCCCCATACTAGCGCTGGCTCCGCTTGTCTCGCAGGTCCTTGACCGCCGCCTTGATGGCGTCCTCGGCCAGCACCGAACAGTGAATCTTGACCGGCGGCAGCGCCAGCTCTTCAGCGATCTGGGTGTTGCGAATCAGTTCCGCCTCGTCGAGATTCTTGCCTTTCACCCACTCCGTTAGCAATGAACTCGAAGCGATTGCTGAACCGCAGCCATAGGTCTTGAACTTGGCGTCTTCGATGATACCCTCTGCATTCACCCTGATCTGCAATCGCATAACATCTCCGCAAGCCGGCGCTCCTACCATGCCCGTTCCCACGTTTTCATCATTTGCATCGAGTTTGCCCACATTGCGGGGATTCTCGTAGTGGTCCAGTACCTTGTCGCTGTATGCCATTGTCTTCTTCCTCCGATTGCAATTAGTGCGCAGCCCATTCAATGCTATTGAGGTCTACGCCATCCTTGTACATGTCCCACAGGGGGGATAGCTCCCGTAATTTTTCCACTGCATGACGCAATTGTTCCACCGCAGTATCCACATCGGCCTCGGTGGTGAAACGGCCGAAACTGAATCGCAGGGAACTGTGCGCCAGCTCATCATTCAGTCCCAACGCCCGCAGCACATAGGACGGCTCCAGGCTTGCTGACGTGCAGGCTGAGCCGCTGGATACCGCCAGATCCTTGAGGGACATGATCAGTGATTCACCTTCAACAAAAGCGATGCTGACATTCAGCGCACCCGGCAGACGGTGTATGTCATCGCCATTGATATACACTTCCTCAATATCCTTGATGCCATCCCAGAAACGCTGGCGCAGCGCCTGCAACTTAATGGCCTCCTGGGCCATCCCTTCACGCGCCAGCTGGGCCGCCTCCCCCATACCAACAATCTGATGCGTTGGCAGGGTACCCGAACGCATGCCGCGCTCGTGCCCGCCGCCATGCATCTGGGCCTCCAGCCGCACCCGCGGCTTGCGCCGCACATAGAGCGCGCCAACGCCCTTGGGTCCATACATCTTGTGGCCGGACATGGACAGCAGGTCGACCTTCATCTGCTCCATATCGATGGCAATTTTGCCCGCGCTCTGCGCGGCATCAACATGAAAGAGTACGCCGGCATTGCGCGTGACTTCACCGATTGCGGCAATATCATTAACCGAGCCAATCTCGTTGTTGGCATGCATGATGCTCACCAGGATAGTGTCCTCGCGCAGCGCAGCTGCAACCGCTTCCGGACTGATCAGTCCCTTGGGACTGGGATCCAGGTAGGTTACCTCGAAGCCTTCACGCTCGAGGTGACGACAGGTATCCAGCACCGCCTTGTGTTCGATTTTGGAGGTGACGATATGCTTGCCCTTCTTCCCATAGAAGTGGGCCACACCCTTGATCGCGAGGTTATCTGACTCGGTAGCACCCGAGGTCCAGACAATCTCCCGGGGATCTGCCTTGATCAGGTCGGCGACCTGACGACGCGCATTCTCCACCGCCTCCTCCGCCTTCCAGCCATAGATATGGGAGCGCGATGCGGGGTTACCAAAATTTCCCTCAATAGACAGGCAATGCACCATCTTCTCCACCACGCGCGGATCAACCGGTGTGGTCGCCAGATAGTCAAAGTAAATCGGTTTTTGCATGCCGCTATCGCTCCGTGAATTGTTACGCGTGCGCCGCCCGGTTAAATTTCTGTCAGCGCAAGTGTGGCGCCCTGGTGGCTGCGTGCTGTCTGGCGCGCCGAAATACTTTGTACCTCGCTTCTTTCCACCAGGTTGGACAGGCTGATCTGGCTGAGAAAACCATGAATCTGATCGCTCAGGTCACACCACAGGTGGTGTGTCAGGCACACTTCGCCCTGCTGGCAATCGGCGGTACCGCCGCACCCTGTTGCATCAACCGCCTCATTCACCGCGTCGATGATCTGTGCCACAAATATGTCATGGCCGCCGCGACTGAGGCGATAGCCACCGCCCGGTCCGCGCACACTGCTGACCAGGTTGTTGCGACGCAACTTGGCGAAAAGCTGTTCCAGATAGGACAGTGAGATATCCTGCCGTCCGGAAATATCCGCCAGACTGACGGGGCGATCTGCGCCGTGCAGGGCGAGATCCAGCATAGCGGTTACCGCATATCTTCCTTTGGTTGTGAGTCGCATGGCCAGCCTCCTGTATCAGTTAAGGTTGAGTATGCAATAGCCTACTAAATTGGTCAACTATAAAGCCGAGTATTTTTGTCGGATAAAACAGGACTATGCCCCCCGGTTACGTCCCCGTGCAACCCATTTTTGGGTCTCGGTAAGGATACCCCGCAATATATTCAGCTCCATCTCGTCGAGGCGCACCCTGCTGTATAAACGCCGCAAACGCGACATCAACTGACGCGGTGCCGCAGGGTCCAGAAACTCGACATCGATAAGCGTTTCTTCGAGATGACTATAAAAGCGCTCCATATTGTCCCGGGAGGCAAAGGGCGCATCCCAGTACGCATGCTCATCACCCGACGATGCTGGTGACGTCAGTTGCATGCGCAGCTCATAGGCAACAATTTGCACCGCCATGGCCAGGTTCAGCGAACTGTAGGCTTGCGATGTGGGAATATTGAGGTGCAGGTTACACACCTGCAGTTCCTCATTGGTAAGGCCGCGGTCTTCCCTGCCAAACAGCACTGCAACCTGCTCCCGTGGTGATGCCAGCGCCATACGCTCAGCGCACTGGCGGGCATCCAGTAGCGGCCAGGGGATACGTCGCTCGCGCGCGCTGGTCCCCACCACCAATTGACAGTCCCCGATCGCAGCATCGAGCGTCGGTACCACTACTGCAGCGTCCAGTATGTCCGTGGCCGATACGGCGCGCTCCTGTGCCTGCGCGCTCGGATAATCCCGCGGAGCCACCAGGTAAAGGCGCGTAAGGCCCATGTTTTTCATGGCGCGCGCCACAGCGCCGATATTGCCGGGATGGCTGGTATTGACCAGTACGATACGGATATTGTCGAGATTCATTGGCGGGGTTCGAGGCAGCCACGACGGGCGGGGCAGTTTAGCAGAAAACTACTCAGCCCAATAAAGGCTTGACTACCTGCAACACCGCTTTGAAACACCTGGGATTGCCGCAGACGATATTGCCCGACTCCAGGTAATTGTCAGAGGCATCGATGTCCGCTACCAGGCCACCCGCCTCACGCACCAGCAACACACCGGCCGCGATGTCCCACTGCGCCAGACCTATCTCCCAGAACGCATCCAGGCGACCTGCCGCGACATAGGCCAGATCCAGCGATGCCGCACCGGCGCGCCGGATACCGGCGCACTGCGCGGCAAGTACTTCAATGGACTTGCTGTAGGGCTCCAGTTTGTCGTCACAGTGATTCTTGAATGGAATGCCGGTACCCAACAATGCACCGTCGAGGCTCGCCAGATCGCTCACGCGAATGCGGTGGCCATTAAGTTGCGCACCGCGACCCCGCGACGCCGTAAACTCCTCGCGGCGCACCGGATCCAACACCACCGCATGCTCAATCTTGCCGCGGAACATGCAGGCGATGGACACCGCATAATGGGGAATACCGCGAATGAAATTGGTGGTGCCGTCCAGCGGGTCGATGATCCAGCGATACTCCGCCTCGGCATTGCCTATGAGGCCGCTCTCTTCACCAAGGATTGCGTGCTCGGGAAAGGCCTTTTGCAGGTGGTAGATAATCTCCCGCTCGGCGTTGATATCCACTTCCGTGACAAAGTTGTTGATCCCTTTGGCCTTCACTTCAAAGCGATGCAACTCATCGGACGCCCGCACGATGCTTTCACCCGCCTTGCGGGCAGCGCGCAGCGCAATATTGATCATTGGTTCCATGGGTCTGTCCTGGAAATTGGGTTAGGGGGTGAGGTCGTCCTGCGCCGCGCCTTCCTTGACGGGGAGCATCAGGTCTTCCTTGGTCACGCCCATCATCAGCGCGGCAGCGGAAGCCACATAGATAGACGAATAGGTACCCACCGTAATACCCACAATCATGGCAATGGCAAAACCGAAGATCATTTCACCCCCGAACAGTGCCAGCGCGATCACCGTCAGCAAGGTTATCCCGGAGGTCACCAGCGTACGGTCCAGCGTTTCGGTAATGGAGATATTCATCACCTCGGCAGGAGTCTGTACGCCGCAGCTTGCGGAAGTTTTCCCGGATGCGATCAAATACCACGATAGTGTCATTAATGGAATAACCTATGATCGCCATAATCGCCGCCAGCACGGTCAGGTTAAATTCCATGCCCGGTCACCGAGAAAAAACCCAGGGTAATGATCACGTCATGCACGAGTGCCGTTACCGCACCCACGCCAAATTTCAACTGGAAACGAAACGCGACATAGAGCGTCACCAGAACAAGCGAAAGCAGCATGGCCAGGCCACCCTGCTCACGCAGATCATCGCCGATCTGGGGACCAACGAACTCGGTGCGGCGCACATCCACCTCACCCGTAAAAGCCTCCTGCAGGACTGCCCAACAGCGCCGTGCCCTGTTGGTCCGAAAAGCCCAGGGGCAGGCGAATCAGCACATCCTGATCACTGCCGAAGCTGACCACGATTGCGCCGGCAAAACCCTTTGCCTCAAGGCGTCTTGCGAATCGTCATCGAGGTTTACGGTTGCGCTGTAGTGCACTTCGACCAGGGTTCCGCCGGTAAAATCCAGGCCCCAGTTGAGCTGCCGCGTTGCCAGGGAGCCGATAGAAACGATTAGCAATAGCGCTGAAAACGCAACCGCCAGCCCGCTCCTGCTCTGGCCCATAAAATTAATCACTTTCATGACTGACGACCCCCGATAGATAACTTTCGTCACACGACGCCCGCCGTAGATAAGGTTGATCTGGGCGCGGGTACCCGTGATTGCCGTGAACATGGAAATCAGGATGCCGATCGACAGGGTAACCGCGAAGCCCTTGATCGGCCCGGTGCCCAGTGCATAGAGGATCACAGCGATAATCAGGGTAGTGAGGTTGGAGTCCACGAATAGTGACAAACGCACGCTCAAAGCCTGCGTGAATCGCCATTTGCGGCGAAACGCCCCTGGCTAACTCCTCCCGTATGCGCGCAAAAATCAGCACATTGGCGTCGACCGCCATACCCATTGTTAACACAATACCGGCGATACCCGGCAGCGTCAGCGTGGCGCCGAGCATGGACATGGCAGCCACCAGCAACACCAGGTTCCAGGTCAGCGGCAATAACGGCTGTTACTCCGAAAACCCGGTAGTACAGCAACCATGAACAGCGCCACAAACGCCAGACCGTAATAGGCGGATTGGAGGCCCTGGCGAATATTTTCAGCCCCCAGGGAGGGCCCCACAGTGCGCTCCTCAACAAAGGAAATCGGCGCTGCAAGCGCGCCAGCACGCAGCATCAGGGCCAGTTCCGATGCCTCCAGCGGGTTGTCCAATCCTGTGATCTGGAACTGTGCCCCCAGCGCGGACTGGATGACCGGCGCCGTGAGCAGTTTTTTCTCATCGTAGGGGACCTTGACCACGACTTCGGCGCCGTCTGCGCCGACCTCATAGCGCGTACGGTATTTGCGCTCAATGAACAGCACACCCATACGCCGCTTGATATTGTTGCGGGTGGCCCGGGACATCAGCGTACCGCCTTCACTGTCCAGGCTGATCTGCACATTGGGCTGCCCGTTCTGGTCGAAACTGGCCTGGGCATTGGAGACCCGTTCACCGGTGATAATGACATCGCGCTCCAGCCACTCACTCGCGCCCGCCCGATCGGGACTGCGGTATTCAAAGCGCTGCTTGTCGGACGCTGCGGCATCCATGTTAGCCACCAGCCGGAACTCCAGGTTGGCTACCTTGCCCAGAATGCGCTTGGCCTCCGCCGTGTCCTGGATACCGGGCAGCTCAACCACGATGAGGTTCCGGCCCTGGCGCTGCACCAGCGGTTCGGACACACCCAACTCATTGACCCGATTGCGCAGCGTGGTCAGGTTCTGGCTGACAGAGTAATCCGCGATCTCCCTGCGGGCCTTCTCCGACATGGTCGCTACCAGATTCCAGCTGTCGCCTGCATCAACTCGCTCAATGACCAGTTCCGGCCTGTCCTTTGCAATGAGTTCCTGCGCCTGCTCGCGCAACGCCTCGGTCTGGAAGCGCGCTTCTATCGTGCCCTGCGGAGTGCGGCGTGACAAAGCCGCGAATACGCTGTTCCCGCAACGCCCGCTTGGTGGCATTGGAGTAGTATTCCATGCGCCGCTCTACCGCCGCATCCACATCCACTTCCAGCTTGAAGTGCACGCCACCGCTGAGATCCAGTCCCAACTTCATAGGCTTTGCACCGAATCTGCTGAGCCAGTCGGGGGTGGTCGGCGCCAGGTTGAGTGCCACGATAAAGCCATCGCCCAGGGCGCGGGAGACCGTGGCCTGGGCCACCAGCTGTTGTTCCACATCGGCCAGGCGCAACAGGGCATTGCGGCCATTGGCATCAATGGTTTCGCCAAAGTGTTTGATACCGGCCTCATCCAGCGCGGTTAATGCCTTGCCCAGGATTTTGTCATCGATCAGCTGGGCGCTGCTCTCCCCGGTAATCTGCAGGGCCGGGATCCGGCGTGTACAGGTTGGGCGCGGCATAGAACAGGCCAAGCAGCAGCACAAACAGTAGGAGGAGGTATTTCCACAGTGGGTAGGTATTCAGCATAGTGTCGCTCTAACTGGAAAACAGGATTCGGGAGCACCAGTCTGCCCCAGCATGAAAAGTGCGCCATTATAAATAAACGCACAGCGGCCACAAGCCCGTATTCACGGCAGTTCTCATCCCAACCAGCGCCGGGCATTGCGAAACAGCCGCAGCCAGGGGCCATCCTCACCCCACTGCGCCGGCGCCCAGGAGTGCTGCACCGTGCGATAGACCCGCTCCGGATGCGGCATCATGATGGTGGCGCGCCCGTCCGCGCTGGTCAGCCCGGTAATGCCGAGGGGCGAGCCGTTGGGATTGGCGG
This sequence comes from uncultured Gammaproteobacteria bacterium, assembly GCA_963762235.1. Taxonomy (GTDB): domain Bacteria; phylum Pseudomonadota; class Gammaproteobacteria; order Pseudomonadales; family Halieaceae; genus Marimicrobium. Next base: position 128,763 of record CAVXKH010000018.1, read on the forward strand.
GATAGCGCTCCGCCAGCGACAGGTCGTTTTCGATATAGCGCAGGACCACCGTGCCGCTGGCGTCACAGGCGGCCTGCGCGCTCTGGTCGGCGAACTGGGCGCGACCCTCGCCGTGCGCCACGACGATGGGCAGGTGTGAACCCGCCATATCCGACATCAATACCGACGGGCTGGACTCCACCCGGACCAGCGCCAGGCGCGCTTCAAATTGTTCGGAACGATTGCGCACAAAGCGGGGCCAGTGCGCAGCACCCGGAATCAGCTCTTTCAGCGCGGAGACCATCTGGCAGCCATTGCACACCCCCAGCGTGAACGTGTCCTCGCGCCGGAAAAAGTCACTGAAGCGCGCGCGCACCAACTCATTGAACAGGATGCTCTTGGCCCAGCCTTCACCGGCGCCCAGCACATCGCCATAGGAAAAGCCGCCGCAGGCCACCAGACCCCGGAACTGCGCCAGATCGGTGCGACCACTGAGAATATCGCTCATGTGGACATCAAACGGCGCAAACCCCGCGCGGTGAAACGCAGCCGCCATTTCGACATGGCCATTGACCCCCTGCTCGCGCAGGATCGCCACGCGCGGGGCGCGCGCCTGTGGCGATATAAGGTGCGCTGATGTCGGCGGCCGCATCGTAGCTCAGGGCTGCGGACAGCCCCGGATCATGCGCTGTGTGGCGCTCATACTCTTCCCGCGCACAGTCGGGATGGTCGCGCAGGGCCTGGATTTCATAACTGGTGCGCGCCCAGAGTTGCTGCAGGCGCGCCCGACTGTCGCGCAGCACTTCCTGCGCACCATCCGCCACACTCACTGCATCACCACTGACTGCCTTACCGATCACATGCACACAGTCGTGCAGACCCAGTGCTGCTGCGCGCGACCGAAACATTTCCAACTGCGATCCGGCGATCTGCACTACCGCGCCGACCTCTTCGTTAAAGAGTTTATGCAGCGCATTGCCGGGCACGCCGGACAGTTCGACTTGCAGCCCACAACGACCGGCAAAGGCCATTTCCAACAATGTCACCAACAGGCCGCCGTCGGAGCGATCGTGGTAGGCCAGCACCTTGCGCTGTGCCAGAAACTCCTGCACCAGTGTGAAAAACGCCTTCAGGTCAGCCGCACTGTCCATATCCGGCACTGTATCGCCGCTCTGGCCACAGGCCTGGGCCAGGGCCGAGCCGCCCAGGCGATTGGCGCCGCGCCCCAGGTCCAGCAGCACCAGCACCGCGTCGGCCTCTGTTACCAGTTGCGGCGTCACTGACAGGCGGGCATCGATGACCGGAGCAAACGCGGAGACAATCAGGGACATCGGGGCCGTCACGGATTTGTCGCGGCCGTCCTCGCGCCAGGTGGTGCGCATGGACATGGAATCCTTGCCCACCGGAATCGTAATGCCCAGCTCCGGGCAAAATTCCATGCCCACCGCCCGCACCGTATCGAACAGGGCCTCATCCTCCGCGCCGTAGCCAGCGGCGCACATCCAGTTGGCCGACAGTTTGATATCGCGAATATCCGCAATCGCGGCAGCGGCAATATTGGTGATCGCTTCGGCGACCGCCATGCGCCCGGAGGCGGGACCGTCGATCAGGGCCAACGGCGTGCGCTCGCCCATGGCCATGGCCTCGCCGGCAAAAGAATCGTAGGACACCGTCGTCACCGCACAATCCGCCACCGGCACCTGCCACGGCCCGACCATCTGGTCACGGGCCACCATGCCGGTCACCGAGCGATCACCAATCGTAATCAGGAAACTCTTGCTGGCGACACACGGCATTTGCAGCACCCGCTCCACTGCCTCCGGCACGGCAATATCGAGTCGCAGTGGCGGGTGCGCGACTGACTTGCGCTGAATCTCCCGACTCATGCGCGGCGGTTTACCGAACAATACGGACATCGGCATATCGACCGGCACATTACCGAATTGGCTGTCGGTCAGTTGCAGGTGCATTGCCGCAGTAGCCTCGCCCACCACCGCAAAGGGACAGCGTTCCCGCTGGCAAATGGCTTCGAAGCGCGCCAGATGTTCCGGCTCCACCGCCATCACATAGCGCTCCTGGGACTCGTTGCACCAGATCTCCAGCGGCGACATGCCCGGCTCGTCATTGGGCACCTTGCGCAATTCAAAACGTCCGCCGCGGCCGCCGTCCTTCACCAGCTCGGGAAAGGCATTGGATAAGCCGCCGGCACCGACATCGTGGATAAAGGCAATGGGATTGTGCTCGCCCAGTTGCCAGCAGCGGTCTATCACCTCCTGGCAGCGGCGCTCCATCTCCGGGTTCTGGCGCTGCACGGAGGCAAAATCCAGGTCCGCGTGGCTCTGTCCGCTGGCCATGGAGGACGCCGCCCCACCGCCCAGGCCGATCAGCATCGCCGGCCCGCCGAGCACAATCAGCTTGGCGCCCGGACGGTAGTCGCCCTTCTGGACGTGCTCCTGCCGGATATTGCCGTAGCCACCGGCGATCATGATGGGTTTGTGGTAGCCGCGCACTTCCGCGCCGCTGGCACCCGGTGCTGCCATTTCAAAGCTGCGGAAATAGCCGCAAAGATTGGGGCGGCCGAATTCATTATTGAAAGCCGCAGCGCCGATCGGCCCCTCCAGCATGATGTCCAGCGCGCTGACAATGCGCTCCGGTTTTCCGTAAGCCAACTCCCAGGGCTGGCCGAAGCCAGGAATATTCAGGTTGGATACAGAAAACCCGGTCAGGCCCACTTTAGGCTTGGAACCGCGCCCCACGGCGCCCTCGTCGCGAATCTCGCCGCCGGCGCCGGTGCCCGCTCCCGAAAATGGCGCGATCGCAGTCGGATGGTTGTGGGTTTCCACCTTCATCAACAGGTGGATGGGTTCGCGGGAAAAGCTGTACTCATGGGATTGCGGGTCGGGATAGAAGCGTCCCGCAACCGGCCCCGCCACCACCGCGGCATTGTCAGAATAGGCTGAAAGGACGTTCTCCCCGCCGCGCTCGTGGGTATTGCGAATCATTTGGAACAGCGACTGCGCCTGCGGCTGCCCATCAATGGTCCAGTCCGCGTTGAAGATCTTGTGCCGGCAGTGTTCGGAGTTGGCCTGCGCGAACATCATCAGTTCGACATCGTTGGGATTGCGCCCGAGGGCGGTGAAGCTATGCGTGCAGATAGTCGATTTCATCAGCGGCCAGAGCGAGGCCCAGCGCCTGGTTCGCAGCCACCAGCGCCTGGCGACCGCCACCAAGTACATCCACCGTCGTAACGGGTCGTGGTGCTGCGTGCTCAAACAACTGCTGCGCCGCGTCCAGGGTGGACATAACAGTTTCCGTCATCCGGTCGTGCACCAGCGCCGCCAGTGCGTCCCGCGCAGACTGCGCCAGGTTCTCCGGCAAGCGCACATACCAGGCAAGACCGCGCTCCAGCCGCTCGATCTCGTCGAGACCGCAGTTGTGGGCGATGTCGGTGGCCTTGCTGGACCAGGGGGAAATCGTGCCCGGTCGCGGCACGACCAGCAACAGGGCGCCATCGGTCAGCGCATCGCTGCTTACCACCGATAGCTGCGGACCGTAGGCAAGCAGGCTGGCCAGTATTTTCTGGCGCTCGGCCGTCAGGGGCCGCCGCAACCGGGCAAAGTGTACGTATTCGGTGTGCAGAAGTTGCATGTCGGGATGAATACTGGAGATTCTTTGCGCCACTTTTTCCAGGCGAAATTCGGACAAAGCGGGAGCGCCGCGCAGGGATAACATGCTGTGAAGAGCTCCAGGAGGAGGTATTGCAGGGAGGCGTCATTGTACTGTATTTGAGCTTGCACCGTTAACCGAAATTGCGCCCAATTGCCATGGTAATTATGCCTGTGAGCCCCTGATCTGCGCCGCTAGAATAGATCCATGAGACTTCGCACACTGCTACTCTCCGCGGCGTTACTGTCCCTATTGTGTGGCTGTGAGCAGCCCGATTCGCTTGCGCAGATCCTCGCGCGGGGAGAACTGGTTGTGGTGAGCCGCAACGGGCCCACCACCTACTACCTCGACAAGCAGGGACCTACCGGGTTTGAGTATGCACTGGCCGAACGACTGGCACAGGAACTGGGCGTCGACCTGCGCATGGAAACAGCCTTCAACCTGCCCGACATCTTTACCAAACTGCAACGCCATCAGGCGGATATTGCGGCGGCGGGCCTGACCCTGACGGAACAGCGGGCAGCCAACTACCCCCACACAACGCCCTACCTGGATTCCACGCCGCAGGTGGTATATGTGGCGGGCAATTTCCAACCGCGCCGCATTCCCGATCTGGCGGGATTGAAAATCGTGGTACTGGCGGGATCCAGTCATGCGGAAATGTTGCGCTCACTGCAAAACGCACGAGGTTCCGGACCTGCAGTGGGAGGAAATTGATGAGGCCGACACCCTGCAATTGCTGGAACTGCTCGATGCGGGACAGGCGGATCTGGCCATCATCGACTCCAATGAATTTACCGTACAGCAGAGCCTTTACCCACGCCTGCAAGTCGCCTTCGAACTGTCCACGCAACAGGACCTGGTCTGGTACCTGCCCTCCGCAATCGACAACACACGGCTACTGGCCTTTATTGACGACTTTACTCAGCGACTGCAAAAAGATGGCACTCTGGCGCTGCTGCGCGATCAGTACTTCGGACACGCGGTGGGTATTTCGCTGGACAACGCCGATGAGTTTGCCCTGAACATGAAGGAGACCCTGCCGGCCTATGAGCCTCTGATCAAACAGATCGCCAACGAGTACCAGATGGACTGGCAGTTGCTGGCTGCGCTGGCGTACAAGGAGTCCCAGTGGAATCCCAAAGCCACCTCACCCACCGGCGTGCGGGGCATGATGATGCTGACCGAACCCACCGCCAGGGAATTCGGCGTGGACAACCGCCTCGATGCGGCGCAGAGCCTGCGCGGTGGCGCCCGCTATTTGAAGGATATCACGCGGCGCCTGCCCAAAAGGATCCAGGAACCGGACCGCACCTGGATGGCCCTGGCTGCCTACAATATCGGCCTGGCTCACCTGGAAGATGCGCGGGTGCTGACACAGCGCCAGGGCGGGGACCCGAACCTGTGGCACGATGTCATGCAGCGACTGCCTCTGCTGCAAAAAACCGAGTACTTCAGGGATACCCGCTACGGTTACGCGCGGGGCGTGGAAGCCCTGTCCCTGGTGCAGCATATCCGCCACTACCGCAGCATCCTGGCCTTGCAGGAGATTCCAGAGAATCAGCCGCTACCACCGCTGCGAGCTGAGGATTACCTTCCTGAGGTGTTGCGCGACATTGAATTGCAGGCGCTTTGATACAGTTATTTTTGCGCTGCGTTGGTCATCAGGCGAGTAAGCGTATTAACGCCGCGCCTTAAAAAAAGCCTGCAGGCGCGCACCGGACTCCTCGGCCAGCACACCGCCCTGCCAGCTCACCCGGTGGTTGAACCAGGGCTCATCCAGCAGCGCGCAGGTGCTGCACACCACGCCCGCGCGGGGCTCCATGGCGCCAAACACCAGCTGTGCAATACGTGCATGCACCATCGCCCCGGCGCACATGGTACAGGGTTCCAGAGTGACGTACAGGATTGCTCCCGGCAGCCGGTAGTTGCCCACGACGCGCGCAGCATCGCGCAGTGCAACTATCTCCGCGTGGCCACTGGGGTCCTGTGTTGCAATCATCTGGTTCCAGCCTTCGCCCAGCAATTGCCCATCGCGCACCAGCACAGCTCCCACCGGCACCTCGCCCTCATGGGCTGCGCGGTCCGCCAGCGCCAGGGCGCGACGCATCCAGTCCTCATGGGTGGGTGGGGGCAAATCGGCTACTCTCGCTCAATTTTATTCGGGCGTGGATACGTTCGTTGGCTCAGGATGCACTCGCTACCCGGTCGGCAGACTGCTGGCTGGACAAGTACTCCTCGTAGGTGCCCTGGAAATCCACCAACTCGCGCTCCCTGATGTCGATGATACGCGTCGCCAGCGATGACACAAACTCCCGGTCGTGACTGACGAAGATCAGGGTGCCGTCATAGTGTTCAAGCGCCAGGTTAAGCGCTTCGATACACTCCATGTCCAGGTGGTTGGTCGGTTCGTCCAGCAATAGCACATTGGTGTCCATCATCATCAGCTTGCCAAACAGCAGGCGATTCTTCTCTCCACCGGAACAGACTTTTGCCTGTTTTTTAAAATCATCGGATGAAAACAGCAGCCGACCCAGTGTGGCGCGCACGATCTGGTCGTCATGCCGCGGCTTGCGCCACTGGCTCATCCAGTCAAACAGGTTCAGGTCGCAATCGAAATCAGCCGTGCTGTCCTGCGGACAGTAGCCCAGGGTGGCGTTTTCTGCCCATTTGACGCTGCCGCTATCGGGCGTGATTTCATTCATCAAACAGCGCAGGAAAGTGGACTTGCCCGCTCCGTTCTCGCCAATGACTGCGAGTCGCGCACCCGCTTCCAGAATGATGCTGCCCTTATCAAACAACGGGCCTTCATCAAAGCCATGGCCCAGCTTGTCCAGAACAAGGGCCTGACGGTGCAGTTTTTTCTCCTGCTTGAAGCGGATATAGGGACTGACCCGGCTGGACGGCTTGATATCGTCCAGCACGATCTTCTCAATGCGCTTCGCGCGCGAAGTAGCCTGCTTGGCTTTGGACGCGTTGGCCGAGAACCGACTGACAAACTGTTGCAGGTCGGCAATTTCTGCGCTCTTCTTGGCATTTTGCGACTGCATCCGTTCACGGGCGGCGGTGGATGCCGTCATAAAATCGTCGTAGTTGCCAGGATAAACCCGCAGTTCGCCGTAATCGATATCAGCCATGTGGGTGCAGACAGCATTCAGGAAGTGCCGGTCGTGAGAGATGATAATCATCGTACACTTGCGCTCGTTGAGCATCGCTTCCAGCCAGCGAATAGTGTCGATATCGAGGTTGTTGGTGGGCTCGTCCAGCAACAGTATATCCGGGTCGGAGAACAGCGCCTGGGCCAGCAGCACTCGCAATTTCCAGCCAGGTGCCACCTGGGACATCGGGCCGTAATGCAGCGCCAGGGCAATACCGGCGCCCAGCAGAATCTCACCGGCGCGACTCTCCGCGCTGTAGCCATCCATTTCAGCAAACTGCACTTCCAGTTCGGCGACCTGCATGCCGTCGTCTTCTGACATCTCCGGCAGGGCATAGATGCGATCGCGCTCCTGCTTGACAGCCCACAACTCCTCGTGTCCCATCAGGACTGTGTCGATCACCGAGCACTGTTCATAGGCAAACTGATCCTGGTTCAACCGACCCAGGCGCTCGTTAGGCGAAATGGAGACATTGCCGGCGGTGGGTACCAGGCTGCCATCCAGAATTTTCATAAAGGTCGATTTGCCACAGCCGTTGGCGCCGATCAGGCCATAACGATTGCCATCGCCGAATTTGACCGAGATGTTTTCGAACAGGGGCTTGGCAGCAAACTGCATGGTGATATTTGCGGTAGAGATCAACGGAGTATTCCTGACACGGACGTGTAGTTGGGGTGTAGTGAAAAAGGGGGCTGCAAACAGGGGGCGTAGCTTAGACACTTAGGGGCGCCAGGTCGAGCCTGCTGTGTGGTATTAATCCAATGGCCCGGCAAGTCCCTGGAGTTTGCGTAGCTGGAGTTTGTAGCTAAAGTTTGCGTAGCTACAGTTTACGAACCTTGAACTTGCGGCCCTTGATCTTGCCGTTGAGCAGTCGCTCCAGGGCGGCATCCGCCTCATTGCGCGCGATAGCAACGTATGTGCAGTAATCCGTGACGGTAATCTTGCCCACTGCCCTGCCGTCAATTCCGGCGTCACCGGTGAGGGCCCCCAGGATATCGCCGGCGCGCACCTTCTCCTTGCGCCCACCCATGATGCACAGGGTAATGAAGGCCGGCAGGGGAAAGCTTGCACCGGTATACGGCAGCTGCTCAATTGCCTCACACTCCAGCTCGCGCTGCTGGAACGCTCCTATGCTCTGCAATTTGAAGCGCTCGGCCTCAACCAACAGGCTGATGGCCAGACCCTCCTTACCGGCGCGACCCGTGCGCCCGATACGGTGTACATAAATCTCGGCGTTGCGGGGCAACTCGAAATTCACTACTGCCGGTAAATCATCGATGTCCAGACCCCGCGCGGCGACATCGGTGGCGACCAGTACACTGCAGCTGAGCTGTTTGAACTGGATTAACACCTGGTCGCGGTCGCGCTGCTCCATATCGCCGTGCAGCGCCTGGGCGTGAATACTTGACTGGTTGAGGTAGTCACAAACGTCTCGCACTTCCTGCTTGGTATTGCAAAACACCACAGCGGCTGCCGGCTGGAAATGCGCCAGCAATTTCACTAATGCGGCCATTCGTGCATCCTTATGACAGACAAAAAAGCGCTGGGCCAGGTGCTGCTCACTGTGCAGAGACTCTACACTCACGCGCTGCGGTGCGTTTTGAAACCGGCCGCTCAATGACTGGATATTCTCGGGATAGGTCGCAGAAAACAACAGGGTCTGCCTGGTGGCAGGTGTGGCGGAGATGATCGCCTCAATATCGTCAACAAAGCCCATCTCCAGCATACGATCAGCCTCGTCCAGCACCAGCGTATTGACGCGCTCCAGTGACAGGGTTTCCTTGCGCAAATGATCCTTGATACGACCCGGCGTGCCCACCACCACATGCGCGCCGTGCTCCAGGGAGCCTATCTGCGGGCCAATCGCCTGGCCGCCACAGAGGGTGACCACCTTGATATTCTGCTGGTAACGGGCCAGGCGCCGGATTTCGCTCGCCACCTGGGAGGCCAGCTCCCGTGTGGGGCACAGAATCAGGGCCTGGGTACCAAAGTCCCGCGGATTGAGCCTGGTGAGCAATGCCAGAGCAAATGCAGCCGTTTTGCCGCTGCCGGTTTTAGCCTGGCCGATCAAATCCCTGCCCGCCAGGGCCTGCGGCAGGGCTGCTGCCTGAATAGCGGTCATTTCCAGATAGCCCAGGCTTTCCAGATTGGTGAGTTGGGCTGGTGGCAGCGCCAGGCTGGAGAAGGATCGATTGCTCACGTTGCGGGTCATTACCGGTGCGTCAGGGCGCGGCAGTGTAACAGAGTGGCCGGACACCTGTACGCAGGGTGTGCGCAATGAAAGACAGTACCAACAGCCGCAATTCTAACGTAACTATGGCCACATCCTTCGCTGTGTACAGATTCTGGTTTGTTTTACACTGAGGCCAAGCGATTCCCCGGCACCTGCCGGTCGACGCGAGCAAAAATCAGCCCATAGAGCGAGCAAGGGATCAGTACCATGCCCAACGTGCAATTTAGCCGGCGCCAGGTTTTGCAATACCTGGCGACTCTGAGCGTACTGAGCGCCCTGCCCCCTGCTGTGCTGGCCCAGATCATTACCCGGCAGCCGCCGCACAGCCCGTTCAACAGCAGTTCCACTGCCGAGGAAGTGACTGCCGGTATCGACCTGACCGGGCAGACCATTGCGATCACCGGGGCCAACTCGGGGCTCGGCTACGAGACCATGCGCGTACTGGCCCTGCGCGGCGCCCACGTCATCGGTATCGCCCGCACCAAGGAAAAAGCGGATGAGGCCTGCGCGAGCATCAAGGGTCACACAACCCCAATGTTCCTGGACCTCGCCGATTGGGAATCCGTGGTGCGCTGCAGCGATGCCATCCGCACCATGAACATCCCCCTGGACGGCCTGATTACGAACGCAGGCATCATGGCCCTGCCGGAACTGGAACTGGTCAATGGTGTGGAAGCGCAGTTTGCGATCAATCACCTGGGGCATTTCATCCTGATCAATCAACTGCGGGAACCTGTCCTGGCCGCGCCGCAGGGACGTTTTACCCTGCTCAGTTCAAGGGCGCACCGCCGCGCCGACAAGGGCATCGAATTTGACAATCTCGATGGCAGCAAGGGCTATGACCCGTGGCGCGCCTACGGTGTCTCAAAACTGGCCAACGCGTTATGCGCACGGGAACTGGCCGCCCAGATATCCCATACCGATGCCACGGCCAATAGCGTACACCCCGGCATAATCCCGACCAATCTGGTCAAGAACCTGCCAGCCTGGGAGCGCTGGGGGGCCAAATACCTGGGCTGGGCCTTTCTGAAAACCATCCCCGAGGGCGCCGCTACCACCTGCTATGTGGCCACCAATCCAGCGCTGGTTGACGTGCGGGGCTTCTATTTCGTGGACTGCAATGTAGATGCAGGCGGCACGCCTTACATGCAGGACGATGCGATGGCCAAAAAACTGTGGCAGGTATCGGAAGAACTGACCAGGGATTACCTGCCCGCCAACCAGAGCGCCTGAACGGCGCCCTCGCTATGCCATTTCCACCTGCACGGGAAAGCGATCGAATAGGCGGCCAGTACGGTGGCTGCGGGCGTGCGGTAGCATTTTGTTGCGCAACGGGAGGCGGCCCGATTTGGTCAGGCCGGCAATACGGATTTCATCGGTCAAGCTGGCATCCCGCCACTGCGCCAGGCCCCTGGTTTACGAATTTGTCGAAATTTGGGCCAGATGAGCATTCAAAATCTGGGCCCAGCGCTGCACGATGCGGTCGAAATCGGCACTATTAGTGACCCCATTTGCGATTCCGGCCATACCGGCATCGTCAGCGGCCTCGGGGTCGATAACCCTGGCAATCAGATCGCCGGTCTTGCCGTCGAGCAGTTCCAGATAGAGGGTCATGCTACCGGCGCTGGCGACAAAGGTCTGCTCCATACCGGGTGTCATGAGGTCCGGCGCAGTGACCTGCAGATTAATAATCGCCGGGCGCAAAATGAGCACACCGGCACCACCCGTTGTGACTATCTGGCGTCCATCGGCGGTGAGCACCTTGACCATCTCGCGGGCAAATTCCTTGGCCACATTGTCGCGAATCGTCTGCATATCCTGGTCACTGACCTGGTTTTCAAAAGTCGCTTCCTCATTAGTATCGCGCTGCCAGTTCTTGGCAAAAGACACATAGGTATCCAGCAGGGCGATTTTGTCGTACTGGCTCAGGTCCGCCCCGGGCTTCATATAGACCGCAGCCAGCTTGGTATCAGGCATCAGGCGCAGGCCCTCAGGACTCACGGGAGGATAACCGGTAGTGCCGGTAGTGCCCGCAGTCCCCGTAGCACAGGCCGCTACCAGCGCAAAAATCAGGGAAACAACAATACTTTTCAGCATGGTCCATGCCTCATGTCCAGGATTGATCGGGCTAGCCCTGTTAACCTAGAACATACCAGGGAACAAATCAATCCTGCGAGCCATCAACCGACCGTGAAAAACGAGCGGGGCCGCAGCAGGCTTTACCCAATCGGGGCACTGGTTAATCTGCTGGCAGGCTGGTAGCATGGCCGGCCCACATCTTAATATGGTGGCGATTACAATGTTTGGTCGAACCAAAAACAAACCGGCGACGCCGCCGGCAAAAGAGCCTGTTTCACCCCAAACTCCCTCTGTTTCCGCTATCCCTGCACCTGCGAGGAGTGTCGCAATGATAGGACCAAGTATTACCATCAAAGGCGAAGTAACCGGTGAGGAAGACCTGCTGATTCACGGAAAGGTTGAAGGCACGATCAACCTGACTGGCAACCAGGTTTCTGTCGGCGAGAGCGGCGAGGTCTACGCCAATATCCAGGCCAAGGTTATAAAAATCGATGGCAAGGTCACCGGCGATATCACCGGTATTGAAAAGGTAGTTATTTCCAAATCCGGTAATGTGCGCGGCAATATAGTCGCACCACGCGTCATGCTGGAAGATGGCGCCATATTCAAGGGCAGTATCGATATGGATCCGGCCGGTGCCGCCCTCGGCAAGGCGCCGCAGGCAGTGCCCCATTCCCTGGCGACGCCTATCAAGGCATCCGGCTCGGACCTGAAAAGCGTCTAATGGAGTTATCGCAATGCTGAAGGCTCGCCTTCTGGCGGGCTCAAGTGTTGGCGGCCACAAAACATCCATTGCGTAAACCGTCGACACAAGTCCTCCACGTTACTTCCCTACCTGTTCGAGCATATAGATGAGGAGCGGTTGGTAACTGTTTTTCATGTGGGTCCGGCCCTGCCCGATACAGTGGATTTTTTCTCCCGGTACCGCTGCAAGCTGCATTTCATCGATTTATTCTGCGAATTGCCCCTGGTCGCCACTGCGGATGCGACAGCCGACGCAGGTGCGCCGGTTCGAAAGCCTGTTACAGTTTCCGGCAGATACGCTCTTCGACATTTGCCTGTTCTGGGACCTGTTCAATTTTCTCGATGACGCGACAATCAATGCATTCTTGACGGTGCTGCTGCCCCACCTCAAGGAAAAGAGCCTGGCACACGCGTTTTCTGTGCATAACGTCAGGACACCCCAGAGCAGCCACCTCTACGGTATCAACCAACGGGATACCCTCAGTTGCAGAAACAGACGCGCCGCGCTACCCGGCTACACTCCCCACAGCCAACGCGAGTTGCAGGCATTGCTGCACTGCTTCAGGCTCGAACGCAGTGTACTGTTGCCGGATAGTCGACTGGAGCTGCTGCTGCACGCCAGCCTGTAGCGCCAGCGCCACTGGGGAGTGATGTTACCTACATACTCCCACTGTTTGTCGCATGCTGAACAGCGACGAAGAGCCTGCGCAGTCCTGCAGTTTGTCCTATAATTCGCCGGATGAACCGCCCAAGCAAATACCACTGGCTGCCTGCACTGTCGCTTCTGTGCTGCCTGCCGGGCTTCGCTGCAACCATTTACAAATCGATTGATGAAAACGGCGTGGTCAGTTATTCGGACACCAGGCCGGCAGAAGATATTCTGGTGGAAACGCTGGTGATTGAAGACTCCGGCACTACCGCCCGGGGAACAGGCGCAGCAGCGCCTGCAGGATATGCGTGAAACCACTGACCGCATGGTTGCCGATCGCATGGCGCGGGAGAAACATCGCGCGGAACTGCGCCAGCTTGCGGCACAAACACACGCCCAAAAGTCAGCGCAGGACCTGCCCGAGGACGACAACAGTGACACGATCTACCCAGGCTATTACGGCTATCCGGTGCGGCGGCCATGGTGGCCATGGTCGCCATCGCACCACCCCCGACCAGAGCATCCGATAGTCCATCCCCCACTGCTTCCACCCGTGGAAGAGCGCCCGCCTAACATCGACCGCTGCCTGGCAACGACTACCCGGCATCACTCATACGCAGGTACTACGACCCTAAAGTCCAGGAGGCTTTCCGCTAACAGCAAGCAGCCTCCGGCGGTATTGCGTGGGGGCAATAAAAACTAGAATCTGCGCGACAACGCTGCGCCCACCGTCCACATGCTGAACTGGTTGAAGTCGATATTGTTATCCAGATCCGTGTAGTTCACGCTCAGGTTCGGCGTCCACTTGCCCAGGAAGCCAATACTGCCGGGAAACGCGACAACGGACGACACTGCGAAACCGCTGGCATCATTCTTGTCGCCGAAGATAGGATTGGTCTTATCGCCGCTAAGGTCCGTGTAGGAGATCTTGGTGATCCATTTAAGATGCTCAACCGCATAGGTATGCCCGAGAGACAGGACTCCGCCATCCTGCGACATCGCATCGCCATCCAGATTCCGGTCAACATACGCAATAGCGGGGCGAATCGCGTTGGCGGTGTCTATCTTATAGTCGTAGCCTACCTCAACAGTGGTGATGTCGCCGTTACGATCCAGCTGATGTGCTTGCGCCTGGGTCAGATCGCCGTCCGCCACGAGGGCGTTGCCACTGAATTCATCGTCTATGTCACGTTTCTTGGCCGCGATTTCCACCCCGAACCCGGAACCCATGATGCTGTCCCAGGTCAGCTGCACGCCCGAGGTTTCCATATCGGTCGACCGACGGTTTACATTCGTCTGGTAGGGGTCGGCGTAGACCTTGGTAGCCATTCCGGCAGGGGACAGCAGGTCCAGGCGCATGTCGCCCAATCCATCAAAATCATGGCGTACTGAAAGACGCGTGGTGCGATCAAACTCAATCAGGTCACTGAAATCATTGGCCACCGAGAGTCGGGTCTTGCCGCCTGAAAATGTGTAGCCGATATCGAAGTTCGCCACGGGCATGGCCAGGCCGTGGGATTCGGGACTGCCAAAGCTGTCGATGCTTTCTGGCCCAAGATCAATATTGGGGCCGTCAATTTCCGCCAGGAAATTGGTCTCGATTCCACCGCCGGCATAGCCCAGATTGACCAAGGCCACCAAAGCCCGGTTCTCCCAGAGGTTGCAGCGCCAGGGTCGGCAGAGAAAAACCCGCCAGCAGTGGCAGTATCAGAAGCTTCTTCATAGGCTTTTACCTCGCAAGAGATTGAATTCAAAAAAGTATCGGAGCAAGTGTAGCAGAGGCCGTTAAACTCCAAGCCTACGCCTTATGGTGGTAAATATTCACACTTGAAACTCTCGCAGGCGCCACGAGCTGCGCCGGCTGTCGTTCTGCTCCCCCGCCTGACGTACAATGACACCACCTTCAATGGCCGCAAAGGCTCCCGAACAGACATGCAGGACTCCAGGGAATTCCGAGTGGATATCGGCGATGTCGAGTTGTCCATCATCGAGTGGGCCGGCAGCGGCGATCCCATTCTGCTACTGCACGCCACCGGCTTTCACAGTCGCTGCTGGAATCAGGTGGTCAAGCACCTGCCAGGTCGCCATATTTATGCAGTGGACCTGCGCTTTCACGGCGCCAGCGGCGATAACGGGGCGACGGACTGGCGTGTTATGGCGGAAGACATTCGCCTGCTCATCGAGCGACTGGACCTCGCCCGCCTGGTCGGCGTGGGCCACTCCATAGGCGGCCACCTTATCGCGCGCGCCGCCGCGCAGGCACCCGAGCGCTTCAAACATCTCGTACTCATTGACCCGGTTATCATGTCGCCCGAGCGCTATGCACAGTTCCAGTTATTTTCGGGCGGCCTGGAGGCGAAAGATCACCCGGTAAGCCGACGCAAAAACCAGTGGCGCGATGCACAGGAGATGTACGAGCGCTTCCAGGCGCGCGCTCCCTTTGATACCTGGCAGCCCGCTGTGCTGCGCGATTACTGTGACTACGCGCTGCGCCCGGCGGATAATGACGCCCTGCGCCAGCTGGCCTGCGATCCGATCAATGAGGCTGGCATCTATGTTAACCAGAAGGGTAATGAAGCAATACTCAAGGAATTGCCCAGGATAATAACGCCAGTCACCCTGCTGCGGGCCCCGCCCGGTGACGATTCGCTCCCAAGTCTGAGCACATCTCCCACCTGGCATGGCCTGGCGGCCGCACTGCCAAACTGCCGGGAGGTATACCTGCCGCAGTTGAATCACTTCATCCCGATGCAGGATCCAGCGCTGGTGGCCCGCTACATTCAGGCTGCGCAATAGTGGCGACGCTGCGCATGATTGATCCAGGCATGGATGCTATGATGACTGCCAAGCTGCGGCGGTAGCTGTTACCGGCGGCAGCCTGCCGATGAACTGCACAGCGACTGACCGCGCGAGCGGAGTGGTTCAGCTCACGCGCGAACGGCCCCCTTGATAATTACAACGGAGAACAGGGTTTATGAATACAATAATTGGCAGTCTATTGATTTTGTGCATTCTTCCACTGACCTGTGCGTGGATAGCGGGCTATCACCGCCAGAAGCAACTGGGCAGTGTGGACAACAAGGAGCCCCGCATCCAGGCACTGAAACTGACCGGTGCCGGTGCCCGCGCAGTGGCGGCCCAGGCCAACAGCTGGGAGGCGCTTGCCGTGTTCAGTGCGGCGATTCTGGCGGTATTTATCAGCGGGATCGATATGGCCGGCATCGCCAGACTGGCCATGGTGTTTGTGGCACTGCGCATCGTCTACATCCCGCTGTATATCGGCAATCAGGACAAGCTGCGCTCGCTGGTTTTTCTGGCTGGCTTTGGTATCTGCATGTACCTGTTCTACCTGGCACTCACCGCCAACTGATCAGGCCATAAGTAACAAAGCGGCTGGTGCCAGCCCGACAAATAGCGGCACTCAGGACCCGCCGATTCCCGAGGTGCGCGCGCGCTCCTTGATCAAGGCGGCGTCCGCCGGCAGCAGAAAACCGGCACTAACCGCCGCGTCGGTGGCCTTGTCGATGGCATTCGCATACGTTGCATTGTCGGGGTAGAGTGCGGCCAGTTTTGCCGCGTCAAACAGTTCGGTGGTGCCGTACAACCTACAAAATGAGTTGCCCTTGGGTTGCCCAACCCCCGATAAAACAGCGACCGGCGCGTCTACGTACGGTGTGCGAATACCGCCTTTTACATTTCCCAGATCGTCCACATCAAAAGCCGTGCCTTCTGCATTCAGCGCCAGGAGCGGCGCGTGGGCGGCTGCCTCACCGGTAGCGATCCACCGATTCAACGCAGCTATAGCGGCCTTGACCACCCAGTGCGCGGACCCGTCATTTATCGGTAAGGCACAATAAATGAAGGGCGCACGGGCGGCCGTATTGGAAACCACATCGGCCACCGTCGGATCGTTCCCCAGGTCTAACTGCCCCTTGGCGTTCGACGTGTAATTATCCGCGTGGGAAGCGCCGGCCACCTCCCACAGCCTGAACGTTGCCGAATCGGGCTGGCGGGAGGCCACAGAATTCAGTAGGAATATGTCAGTTTCCGTTTGCAGGTTGATGACGGGTTCGGGTAAATCGTCGCGGATAAAGACCCGCGTCCGGTGTCGGCACCACCACTTGGGGCTCCTGTGAAAGGGCCGCGCTGCCTGCCCCCCGGCTGTGAATCACAAAACCGTCAAACAATTCGATAGTGGGATGGATGGCATTAAAGAAGGTGACCAGCCGGGAGGCCGACTGGGACTGGCCGACGCCAATCATGCGCTGCACCTTCAGCCCTCCCAGCGGGTCTATGCCAACCGGATTGCGCACGGCCTGCGCCGCCTGCGCAAATATGTCGTAGGAAAAACTGTCGCCCGGATGATGCAGGCTGCCATAGCGCTGCGGATCTATGACTTTTAACGGAATAGAAATGGGACCGCCACCTTCTATGCCCACGGATTGCGCCGATACCCCTACCCACGCATAGCCCCCGCGCATCAGTTCAGTATGCATCGGAACCCAGTCCGGAGCCGCGTCCAGTCCTCCTGTTACGTTAAACCACTCCACCACAACGGTGCCATTGAAGTCCGCGTCGTTGGCAGGCCGCTGCACCACAATGCGCGATTTGTAGTCTGCGGCATCGGCAGGCTGAATGTTCCAGAGGCCGTCGGAGCCAAGTTCATCGGTTGCGATAAATGACGTTGCGGTACCGGAAATAAAGTACTCCTTTTCCAGATAGCCCACTTTCGCTTTATCGAATGACTCGGTACCGTAGAAAGGCGTGCCCGGCGTATAGCCCTGCTCTCTCAAATCGACTGCCAGCGAATCGAAATAAATGACGCAGCAGTCCGCCGCACCGCCACCGGTAATAGGCCCCTCTACCACCGGGTTTTCCGCCCGGGGCTTTTGGATACTCGGCGGACTGTCATTTCCATCACTGCAGGCAGCCAATACGATTAGCACCACCAGTGCAGTCATGCCCATGACGGGCAAGTTGTGGCGTTTCCTGGTGTATACCATGACGGGGCTCCATTGTGCGTGATGGGAAACTATAGCGCGGTTGTAGATAGCTGCCAAATTTCCATCAAAAGCTCGTTCGGTGACCGTAAATAACCACCTCGGGACCAACCGACCTCGGGCAACACAACCAGGCAGTCGCGGGTTCGATCGGATGGCTTTCCCTACCTGCCCGTCCGGTATCTTGCTATGATTGTCCCGCCCAATCTGCCGCGCACTCCAACGATGATACAACCAGACTGTCAGGCGAGTACCTGCATCACTCCCCGCGAGCGATTTGCCTGTCAGCTCTATCTGATTGAATACTTTGCGTGGCTCGAACAGGCCGTGCAAGTGGGACTATCCTGGCGTCAACCCGGCCCGGCACCCTGCCTATGCGCAAATCTAGACAAGCACTGATCTCCACCCTGGCACCCCTGGCTGACGGCATGGTTATGGCTGGCGCAAGCTGGCTCGCTTATTTCACCCGGTGGAATACGTGGCATATGTCATTGGAATACGTTTCAGTGTTAGTGCTCGGCACCGGACTGATCTTTATCCTACTGCCCGCCTCCGGCGCCTATAGATCCTGGCGGGACGAGAATTACTGGCGCAATACTGGCAGCGCGCTGCCAGGACTCTGCCTTGTAGCAGTGCTACTGATGATCGCCGGCACCCTCACCAAAACCACGGCAGATTATTCCCGTCTATGGATGGCCTACTGGTTCGCATACGCACTGGCGGGGCTGTTCCTGTTCCGCTGGTTGTCCCTCTTCATTGCGAAACTGGTCCATCTCGGGCAGCCCGGATCGACGAAAATTCTTATCGTCGGAGAGGGAAAGTTCGCGCAGGATGTGGCACAAAAGGCCCGGGAAGCGCGGGATGCATATTGGGAAATCGCCGGCATTGTTTCACCCTACGGCGCGAGGTCGCAGGTATCCAACAAGGAGGCCGAGGTGTTGTTTATGGACGAATTGGAGGCAATCATTTCTGATGAGCAGCGCGGTATCGACGAGGTATGGATTGCACTAGACGACACCGTACTGAACAAACAGGATGCCATTATTCGCATTTTGCAAACCAGCAGCCTGACTGTTCGTTATGTACCCGACCTTTCCATCCTTGCATTACTCAATCATGCGCCATCGCAAGTGGCTGGCATGACTGTCATCGACCTGAACGCCTCACCAATGGTGGGACTCAACTCGCTGATCAAGGCGGGGGTCGACAAGCTGATAGCTGGCGCAGCGCTGGTGCTGCTTATGCCAGTATTCGCGCTCATTGCACTCGTGATCAAACTGGATTCGCCGGGGCCTGTTTTCTTTTTTCAGAAACGCCATGGCTGGGATGGAAAAGTGATCCGGATATTCAAGTTTCGAACCATGATTCATACACAATGCGCCCCGGAAGATTCAAGACAGGCGCAATTAAATGACCCTCGCATCACCGCTGTCGGCCGTTTCCTGCGTAAGACCAGCCTCGATGAATTACCGCAATTTATCAACGTACTACGCGGTGACATGTCTGTCGTCGGACCGCGACCCCATCCGCTTGCGCTCAACCAAAGCTATGCCAATCGGATCGACACCTATATGCAACGCCACAGGGTAAAACCGGGCATTACCGGATGGGCGCAGATACATGGTTTAAGAGGGGAAACTGATACTCTGGAAAAAATGCAGCGACGGATCGAGTACGATCTCTATTACATACAGCACTGGTCGCTTTGGATGGATATCAAAATCATGGTGCTCACTATTTTTGCTGTATGGGGCGGCAAAAATGCCTACTGATTGCAAGAGTTCATTGCAAGCAGGAGATGTCGTTCATAAGCCTGATCCGCGACTTGCGTATTTCGGCACCAATATCACGCCCAGGACATTTTCCCAGTGGCTGGCGAATATTTCCGACGTATTGAGTGATGGACAACGTGGTTGGGTTTCCGGTTGCCACAATCTGCACAGCCTCTATTTGCTCCAACGCAACAGCGATATGCGTCGTTTTTATGAGCGCTGTGACGACTGCTATATCGATGGAACGTCAATACGGTTTATCCTCAGCGGATTCAAGGAATCCACCAGCGCCGAACAACGTTTTTCACTCATGGACCATTTTCTGGAGCTATTACAGCACGCAGAAAAAAATAGTTGGTCGGTTTTCTACCTGGGCTCACGGGAGTCGGTTGTAACGTTCGGCCGTGATCTGATCAGGAAAATGTTTCCCGAACTTCGCATACAATTCCAGCACGGTTACAGCTCGGCTGAGCCAGTCCTCGTACACACCATAAATGAATTTCGGCCTGACATACTGCTGGTGGGAATGGGGATGCCATTGCAGGAGCGCTGGCTAGTCGAGCATCTCCATCATCTTGATGTGGGTTTTGTTGCACAGGCGGGGTCTACGCTGGATTACTATACAGGAGCCCAGGCGAAACCGCCGCTATGGGTGAGTCGTAGCGGATTCGCATGGTTATACCGCTTATTGGCCGATCCCCTGCGCCTGTTCCCGCGTTACCTCATGGAGCCCTGGGTTCTGCTGTATCCGACTTTACGTCAGTGGTATCGATATCGAAGATTTCGGTAGGAGGTAATTGACGCATTGACTCTCCCCGGAGACCCAACTGCGCCTCTCGATTGCTGTCAATCACTATAACTAGTCGAGGATATTTAGCGGATGATAATTTCTCCCACGCTGTGCCACAATGATGCCCTAGATGAAATGAACTGGAATGCCCTATGTCGAGCAACACCAACAAGGCTATCGTGGAAAAAATGTGGCGAGCGCTGAGCGAAATGGACTGGGACACCATGAAACGTTGCATGCACCCCCAAATCCACTATCGGGACGTTCCCAGTGATGACCCGGGCGCGTTTGGCCCTGAAAACTGCGTGAAGCGCCTGCAAATTGCCTTCAAACACCTCAAAAAGCAGGAGCAGGTTACGCATCACATAGCCGCGGACGGCGACGTGGTTTTTCTCGATCATACCGAAACGTGGACATTTACCTCAGGGGAAACCGCTGCTCACACGTTCGCCAGCATGCATGAAATCAAGGATGGCCTGGTTTACCGCTGGAGCGATTACTGGGATATGCAGAAATTCGCAGGCCAGTTTCCCGCATGGTTTCTGGAAGAGATGATGAAGTCCACTGCAGCGGATTTCACGGACTGAAAGATCAGGTGCCTATACTAATCAATTCAGAGTTTGACTCACCGCTGTTATCAGTACGATAACGGTATTTTACCGAGCTCCCCGAGGGTACGTCCTGTAATCGGGTATCCGGGGGCAGTTTAAACTCCAGTTTCTGTCCCGGGCGCACCTTGCAGCGCGATTCCTCGTCGTATTTGCTGATCGAGTCAATCTTTACCATTGTCGTATCCTGACCCGCCTGCTTGCCATGCTGGACAGTACCCTGCAGTAAACAGTCCTTCTCTCCAGCGGCCAGGGCGAGGGGGGCAGCCAGGAACAATGTGCTAAGAATCAGTGTCTTGCTAAAGTGATTCATTATTATTCCCTCCATTGGTGGTTTGCATGAAAACTCTACACCCAAAAAGAATGCGTCTAGCCACCTCAAAGACCAAAATATTCATCAAATTGTAACAAATTTGTGCTTGGGGGGATCGAAGCGAGCCACGAGCCACCGCCTGACCCGGACCCCATAGTGGTTGAGCGGCCACAGGATTCTCCAGGGATTTGTCACATCCCTGTCATAAAGCTGTAAGAAATGTCGCATAGACTCCCCAGGTGTTAGCAGCTGGCAGTGCCTTTGCAGGCATCGAAACGAGAACCGTCCTATATGAAAGCCCTGATGAAATTGTGTGTCATCCCCTCTATTGGCCTATGCCATGCAGAGCGCCGCCCTTTCCCTGGCTCCCGAGGAGTTCAAGGCTTCGCGGCAAATGGCCTGCATGCTGGCGCAGCAGGAACTCGGTCAGCTCAGTGAAGACGAGTATGGCGAGAGAGCTCATACCTTGCTTGATGGTTTTGCAGAAGATGAGCGCGATAACATTCTTGCGCAGGCGGTAGGCTACTATGGCGGACTCATGTTCTCCAAAACAGCCGATAATGCCAAACAGGTGGCCATCAGGTTGGAAGACTTCGTATCCAGCAGCACCTGCTCCAGCGACTACCGCAAAGTAACCCTGAGTCTGTAATAGTTCTCTGTAGACCCAGCCAGGGTCCTGGTCCTCACTACTTCAAGTTGCTGTTACATTCATCTCCCAGGCCGCATCTGCGGCGCTGCCTTTCGCCTGGCAAATTTCCGTTTTTTTCCGAATCTGCTCGCTTGAACAGCATGCCATGAAACAACGGATCGCGAGCAGGTGCTAAACGCCTGCCCACATTTCACAAATCTGAAACACAACTATCACGTGATTGTCATTCGGGACAATTAGCATGCGACTTTCAACGGGATCAACAAGCATTAGTCAACTTACGGGAGCCAGAGTTCCCGCGTGTATGCCCCAAAAAAACACTCAGTTTCCAGGTTAAGGCGAAAACTAATTATGAAAAAACTTGCTGCATATTCGGGGCTTCTCCTCTCTCTTCTCTCCCACCAGGCACTTGCGGCCGAGATGTATCTGGAGATTTTTCTCGATGATGCACCCTTGAGCGGGGCAACGGTGATGCTCGACGAGCGCAACCTTGGGAAAACCGATGGTCGCGGTGGCAGTAGCGCCGAGATTAATGAAGGCAGCCATGTATTGAAGCTGATGGACGACCAGACAGAGTTTCCGGTTGAATTCAGTTCCGCTGCCGAAGAAGATGTGGAAATCAAGGTGACCTTTACAACAGCCACAGGCGACAAGCCACAAGTCAGTATTCGAAAATTTGGCGTCGATGCGGAGCCCGGCAAGGGATTCATCACCGGGAAAATACTCGACCCCGGTGGCGCTGCGATCAAGGGCGCATCCATTTCTATTCCAGGCACTACCTACACCGCCAGCACCGACGAGTTTGGCGTCTATGTACTGAATATACCGCGTGGCGAATACAAAATTGTGGTCAGTGCTGCAGGGTTCCAGGAAGCATCCGCAGCAAACGTTCGCGTGATGGCAGATTTGGGTATCAACGCAACTGTAACCCTGCAGCCGGAAGGTGCTGCACCAGTGGCCGGGTCAGGGGGTGACGTTGAAGAAGTGTTCGTCATGGGCGTATTCAACCCCAAGGATGATGCTATCAGTATCCAGCGCAACGCTGAATCCATCACCAGCGCGATCGACATTGCCCAGATCGAGCGATTCGGCGATAGCGATGTTGGAGCGGTTCTTAATCGTGTGTCGGGTGTTGCGGTGGTTGATCGAAAATACGCCACCGTTCGCGGCCTTGATGGTCGTTATATCTCCAGCACACTGAATGGACTGTTGATGCCCAGTACGGATACACAGCGCCGGGAAGTGGAGCTTGATCTATTCCCCACTGTTATTGTCGAGGGTATAGAAATTCAGAAGTCATACACCGCAGACCAACTGGCTACCACCACTGGCGGCGCCATCATGATCAATACCAAGGGAATTCCTGAGGAACGCATCCTGCAAGTCAGTGGCTCTCTCGGCTACAACCCCGGTACCACATTTGATGACATCCTGAGTTACGCCAGCAGCAACGGGGACTGGGCGGGATATGACAGTGGCCTGAGAGAGCTCCCCAACGGTGTTCTTGGACCCACCGATGGTGGCCGCTCATTAACGATTTGTGACCCGGCTATTGATCCCGTGCGCTGCACCTCACCAGCTGAAGCGGCTCAACTCGGGGTGCAGTTCCAGGATGACTACGATGTGGGCGACAAGACAGCCCTACCCAACACCGAAGTTTCCGTGGCCTATGGCGATCGCCTGCCGGCAGGCGAGAACGAGTGGGGCTACTATCTGGCAGCGGATTTTGATCGTTCCACGATAGATCGCGGCAACGCGGAACTTTCAAACCCTCTCGGGGTTACTGGCCAGTACATGCGCTCCAATGAAAACACAGCGATTACAGGCTATGCGGCAGCAGGATATGAGTACGGCGATGCTAACAATGTACTCTCCAAAACGATCTATCTTCACAATACCGACGATGTAACACGGGCGGAAAGTGGTATTGATTCACTGGAAGATAACCAGACTGATACCTATTTGCTCGACTGGGTCGAGCGTGAGTTCATATCGCAGGCGTTTACCGGTCACAACGACTTTGATTCCAGCCTGGGAGTTCAACAACTTGACTGGCGTGCAGCCTACTCCAAGACCGAGGCGGATGAGCCAGATCGTCGTTCTTACACCTACTTCAACGACCAACTGTCCACCTCTGCCTTCGAACGCCGCTGGTCTGACCTGCACGAGACCAGTAAGGATTTGGGGGCTGACTATTCGATCTCCAGGGAATGGGGCGGCACCAGTTCCACAGAATTCAAAACGGGAGCCTTGTGGTCTGACAAGGAAAGAAACTTCGATCAATACCGTTTTGGCATAGATTTCACCGAGTTCGGACAGGACATTGACCTGAACATCGACCAGGACCTGGAGACAGAGGTACTGCCCTATACCAATTTCGCCCTGGAGAAAGTGGTCTTAACAGCCAACACTACAGACACCGACGCTTATGATTCCCAGGAAACAATCAAGGCCTTCTACCTCAATACCAATACCGATTTTGGCGAAGACTGGAATCTGGTCGTAGGAGCGCGCTATGAAAAGTTCGACCAGCAGCTCGATTATCCGAACGCTCCGCGGGCGTCCAACGAACTTACCTATGACGACTGGTACCCCGCTCTCAACCTGACATGGCACCTGACACAGGAGACGCAGTTACGCTTTGGTTACTCCCAGACCGTGTCGTATCCCGGGAATAATCGAACGGTCCGAGGCCCTGACCTATGACCCGGATACCGATGACCCCATTTTCGGCAATCCGGATCTTGAAGTTTCAACTATCGACAACGTTGACCTGCGCGCGGAGTACTACTTCTCTGACACCGAGAGCGTGTCACTCGCTCTATTCTACAAAGCCATAGATAAGCCGGTGGAACGCGCCATTCCGGACGCCTCGGGTTCAGCGGCAAATGGCACGACTTTCCTCAACCAGGAGAGTGCAGACCTTTCAGGTGTCGAGATTGAAGGCACCAAAAATGTTCTGGAACGCGATGACTATCTGGTGTTTGTCAGCGGCAACGTGACCTACATCGATTCCGAGGTCAGACTTGTCAGACGATTCACTGCGCCTGGAAGGTGCGTCCGCTGATGGCCGTCAATTACAGGGGCAGTCCGAGTGGCTGTCCAACGTACAGGTCGGACTGGATCACTATCCGACAGACCAGAAGTTTACTCTGCTGGTGAACTACTTCGACAAACGAATCTTCCGTGTTGCACGGGGCGCCAACACCGGTCCCGAGTACGTGGATGGCCGCGCGATCGTGGATTTTACCTATGAAAAAATCTGGAACGACAATCTGGTTATCGAGGCGTCGATCAAAAATATTCTGAACAGCAAGATCGAGTACTCACAGAATGACAACACCATTGAAAGCTACAACATCGGCACGTTCTTCAAGGCCGGTGTGACGTACAAGTTCTGATCCCGTGTCCTGCAAGCGAGCGGGAGTGATGCGATTGAAATTTTTATTGAAGAGAAGAGCGTGCAGTCGATCTGCACTGAATTTTAACTTGATCAGGAAGTGAACCATGTTTAAGCGAACCTTGTTTATAGCATTTGTTCTGCCGCTGATTGCCAGTGTGGTCGGTTGTGGCGGCAGCGATGGGGATAATGTCAATATCACGCAAAATATCAATGGCGGCTGGTGGCGGCGGTGGCTGGCGGTCGGCGGTGGCGGCAATGGCAATTGCGGCAACGTTGTTACTGCAGGCTTCGTCAGCTTCAATGCCGACTGCTCAGTGGGGACATTGTCCGGCACAGTCAGTCAGGACTATACCCTGCTCAGCGATGTCCAGTGGCGCCTTGATGGCACAGTCATAGTGGGTGACGGCAACAAGACCGTGGCAAGCGCCGCTGATGTGCAGGCTGTGCGCGACAATGGCGTCACTCTCACCATTCAACCAGGCACCGACGTCCGCGCGTTCGACACAGGTTCGCTGCTGGTTACCCGCGGCTCCAAGCTGATGGCCGACGGCACTGCCGCAGAACCTATCACCTTCAGCAGCCTCGATGACAACTACGATGGATTGGGCGAATGGGGTGGCGTGATCATCCAGGGCTTCGCGCCCCAATACGGCAAGGGTGGCACCGGTGCCTGCTACGGTAGCGGTGAGGTCTGTAATGTCAAGGGTGAAGGCGGCACCGCTATTGCGGTCTACGGTGGCAACGACCCCGCGGACGATTCCGGCACGATCCGTTACGTACGCATCACCGAGGGCGGACTCGTGGCCGGCCCCAACAATGAAATCAATGGCCTGACCTTGCAAGGTGTTGGCTACGGCACCACCCTCGAGTATATCCAGGTGGCCAATAACCTCGACGATGGCATCGAGTGGTTCGGCGGCACGGTTAACGTGCGCTACGCCGTCCTGACCAGCAACGATGATGACGATATCGACTACGATGAAGGCTACATGGGCAATATACAGTACGCCCTCATCGAGAAGAACCAGGTGGCCGATACACCCCAGGGGAACAATGACCCGCGCGGTATCGAGGCCAACTCCAGCGATAAGGACTATGTGCCTGAAACGGAAGCGGTGCTGGCGAACATCACTATCATCGGCGGCAAAGTCAACAACAACGCTGCCTCGGCGGAAGGACAACAACCAGGCATGCGGCTGCGTGGCGCAGTCAAGAGCGCCATCTACAATACCTCCGTCAGCGATTTCGACATAGGCTGTGTGCGTATTGACGATGCCGATGTCAACGGTGACGGTTCTCTCAAGGTGGAGTCATTCATAGCACTGGAAAACGTACTCGGTGATTGCCAGAGACGGCTTTTACGCCAAGCGCCCGGCCAATGTTTCAGACAATGTCGAAGAACTCGTTCTTACCTACAGCAATACCCTGGCGATCAAGGAAAGCGCCGCGCAACTGGCCACGGCACCGACTATCAATGCGATGAATAACGGCTCCGGTTTTGTGTTTGACCAGACCGACTACGTGGGTGCGGTTGACCCGAACGGCGACGCCTGGTGGCAGGGCTGGACCCTGCCTGGCACGGTGACAGTGCCGGCAAGGAACCGGTGCCGCCGCCAGTAGTCGAACCAGTACAGCCCGCGAGCTTCGTGAGCTGCGCATGCAGGTAACACTGTGTGCACCATCACCGGCCGTATCGATAAGGATTATACGCTGGTAGCCGGAGTTGAGTGGCGCCTGAGTGGTGAGGTGATCGTCGGTACCGGTAATGAAACAGTCGCCAGTGATGCGGATGTAGCAAGCTCTGCGGGCTGCGGGCGTCACATTGACGATTCGTCCCGGTGTGCAGGTTCGCGCCTTTGATACTGGTTCGCTGATCGTCACCCGCGGCTCCAAACTGATGGCCGAGGGTACAGCTGCGCAACCCATTACGTTTAGCAGCCTGAAGGACGACAACCTTGACGGCGAGGGCGAATGGGGTGGTGTAATCATCCAGGGCTTTGCACCGCAGTATGGCAAGGCCGGCACCGGTGCCTGCTTCGGTACCGGCACTGTCTGCAACGTAAAGGGTGAGGGCGGCACGATCGTCGGTAACTACGGCGGCAATGACCCGGCCGATAACAGCGGCAACCTGCGCTATGTGCGCATCGCTGAAGGCGGACTCGTTGCAGGCCCCAATAATGAAATCAATGGCCTGACCCTGCAGGGCGTGGGCTATGGCACCAAGATCGACTATATACAGGTGCACGGCAACCGTGACGATGGCATCGAGTGGTTCGGCGGTACCGTCAACGTGACCCATGTCGTACTGACCAATAACGATGACGATGACATCGACTTCGACGAGGGTTACAAGGGCAATATCCAGTTCGCGATCGCTCGCAAGGATCCCAACAAGTCTGCCCCGACCGGGAGCAACGATCCCCGCGGTATCGAGGCTAACTCCAGCGACGCCGAGTATGCTCCGGAAACTGAGGCGGCGTTGGCGAATATCCTGATCCTCGGCAGTGATGTAAACAACTCTACAACATCGACCGCCGGTCAACAGCCCGGCATGCGCTTGCGTGGGGCTGTTAACGTCACTATCTACAACACCGCGGTCGGGATTTCGATACTGGTTGTGTCCGTATCGATGATGCCAATGTGAATGGCGATAGTCGGTGATCGTGCCTTCCTTCGTCTCTCTCGTAAACACACTCGGCGATTGCAGGGACGGCTTCTACGACAAGCGCGCGGCGGACTCCAGCCTTAACTCAGGTGGCAAATCGTCCTGAGCATTGATGCGGCCTACGCCCTGACGGATGCAGAGGCGTCCGTTACGGCACCTGGCATCACGGCCATGGACAATGGCTCAGGGTTCACGTTTGAGAACACCAACTATATCGGAGCAGTTAAACCCGGTACTGCTGCCGCTGATGCCTGGTGGGCTGGCTGGATCATCGAGGGCTCCCTCGACTAGTACACTCATTCCCTGGTCCAGGGACGTTACAAGCCGCGCCTCAACAGCGCGGCTTTTTTTTGTCCGGCTGATGTGACTCCGGGTCATGGCCTGCACTGCGTAAACTTCTCTGATTTAATCAAATCCCCGGTCCCGGTGGTCACAATTTCTTAACCGTTTATTCGTAAGGCTGAAACATCATCGCGGCATAGTTGCGCCACACGGAACATCAGGGAGACGTCAGCATGCGAACAACTCTGAGTTTGGCTACCGAGATTTTAAAACAGGGACTGCGCGTTGAACTCAATCACCACATTGAGGACTTCCTGCGCAAAGGTGGGAGAATTGAAGTGGTCGACGGGCGAGGCGCACCTGGTGCCAATACTCGACCAGGCAGGTGGCCCGCAGCGGCCGATTTGCTCAGCCTGCCTGTTGCGGATACTTTCTAATCTGGAATGTGCATGCGTCGATAACAGCGCGTGGGTGTTATCATGGAACCGGGCTTGCAGCTTCAAAACCTTGATTCCATTCCTGACCCGGGAACACAGTGCAGATGCAAAGCAGTAGAAAGGCAGTGGTCGATGGCCGGTTGATTTCACTCGCCGCCGGCGTCGTACAGGAGTTTCCACCGGAGGATGTCGTTTACGCCGCCGCTGCGCGCCGGTTTCAATGCGACAGGGATCTGGTGCGACCTGGCATCGTGGAGCAGCGCACGCAGCGACAGGGTCAGAACAGCGCTGGCAGAAACCGGATTGTGCGCCCTGGACCTGGAAGTCGTGTGGCTGAAACCGGGTGAAGCCATAGAGACACACGATGCGATGATTGAGATCGGCCTTGACCTCGGCGTGCGCAATATACTGTGTGTATCCTCTGAGCCCGACATGGCCCGTACCAAAAAGCGCTTCGAACATCTTTGCAAAAAGGCCGAGGGCGGAAGCCTGCGCGTTGTGCTGGAGTTCCTGGCGTTCACCGAGATCAGCTCACTGCGACAGTCACTGGAGGTTGTGCAGGACGTTGCCCACCCTGCGGGAGGCATTCTGGTCGATGCGCTGCACCTGCAGCGTACCGGTGCGAGTGCGCAGGACCTGCGTGAAATAGCCCCCGCCCTGATGCCCTATATCCAGTTGTGCGATGCCCGCGCACAACCACAGGACAGCAGCCCCGAGGGCCTGCTGGAAGACGCGCTGTACCTGCGCCAACTGCCGGGAGACGGCGAACTTCCCCTCAAAGAAATACTGGCAGAGCTTGATCCGCAGTTACCACTGAGCCTGGAAATCCGCTCACGCGCGCTGCTGGAAAAGTACCCGGATGATCCGCTGGGACGAGCGACCCATGTGTTCAGGGCAACGCAGCGATTCCTGCGCACGTGTTCGGTTTAGCGCGTCAGGGCGAAACGATCACTGTTCGAAAAAACCGATGAGGCCCGGTTACGCGGCCTTGAACGTGACCGGCAAGCTGTCCGGGCCACGGAATGAAAAACCGATGATGCGGGAGGACTTACGCGGATCGGGCTTCAGGTCATGCAAGCGATCCAGCAGTGCGTTCAAAGCCACTTCCGCCTCCAGCTTGGCCAGGTGTGAGCCAGCGCAGTAATGACGGCCATAACCAAAGCCGATATGCTCATTATCCGTGCGATCAATATCAAACCGATCCGGATCCCGGAACTGCCTTTCATCGCGATTGGCCGCACCAATATGACAAAGCACGGACGAGCCTTTGGGTATAGCCACACCGCCAATTTCCGTATCGCTGGTGGACTTCGCGCATCAATGTACCTATGGGCGATTCCCAGCGCATCGCCTCATGGAATAATGCCGGTATCAGCGTTCTGTCGTTCCTGACCCTGTCCATCAGGTCGGGATCATGCAGCAGAACATAACAGACTGTACCCAGCAGGTGGTTGGTGGTCTCCGCGCCGGCCAGTACCAGTAAACGCAGGAACGAAACCACTTCATAATCGGACAGCTTTGCGCCGTTGATTTCAGCAGTAACCAGCATACTGATCATATCCGAGTCAGGCTTGCTGCGCTTGGCTTCGACAATAGGTGTCAAATAATTGAGTAGCTTTTCCGACGCGATCAAGCCCTTCTGTGGGTCATGCGCGACCAGGCAAAGATCGATTCCCCAGCGATGCACCTGATCCAGGTCATCGGACGGCAAACCCAGCAGCGAGACAAATACCGCCAGCGGAAACTTGAAACAAAAATCGTGATGCAGGTCGGCAGCGCCTTTTCGCACAAAGGCGTCAATCGTATCGTCCGCGGTTTTCTGCACCACCTCATGGAAGTTATCCCCCTTCAACACACGTGGCGTCATCGAAGGGCGTAATCAGCGTGCGGTGCTTTAAATGCTCCTTGCCATCCATACCAATGACGGTTGGCCCCATCACAATACCCATGGTGCGTTGGTTGATGTCGTTGGAAAATTGCTTGTCGTCTTTGAGTACGCCTAACACATCGACATAGCGCGTGATCAAAAATGACCGGTTACCCTCCATGGACGGCGCACCAGCCCTGCCTGTCATTTCAAAGACAGCGTTATCCCTGCGCAGCGCCGCGTAAATGGCGTGTGTATTCGTCACTGGCGCCATTGGCCCCAATCTGAGCAGCGTCCCTATATCAAGGGTGTCCTCATTGATCTCATCTGTTGCGTTATGCACCCATTTTCCCTCAATCCACTATT
Organism: uncultured Gammaproteobacteria bacterium; assembly: GCA_963762235.1. Classification (GTDB taxonomy): domain Bacteria; phylum Pseudomonadota; class Gammaproteobacteria; order Pseudomonadales; family Halieaceae; genus Marimicrobium. The sequence goes on from CAVXKH010000018.1 coordinate 159,423, forward strand.
ATTCTGCCGCGGAACTCCACACCCAGTCGTGCAATTCACGCAGTGATTTCGCGCGCGAGAACAACTCACGCTGTTCGGCTGTGCTCAACGAGTGTAGCCCCTCTTCCATGGCCTTGTACATCAGGCCCTGGGAGTAGTGCTGCTGGCGACGACTGAGCAACTCCTCCGGGGGCAGCAGGGTCAGGTGCAGGGCCTGCGCAGCCGGTTCGCGCAGTGCGTCACGGGCGGTAATCGGATTAGCGTGGATGGCGGCCATGGCCTTGTCGAATTCGACCAGCACTTCAGGGCGTTGTCGTTCCTCGGGCGTCATGAAGAGCCCCAGGGCCCGCGTGATGCGTCCCAGGTGTACGCTACTGGAGAGCATGGACAGGGGTATGGATAGCATTACACCGCCGACGACAGGCACGAACCACCCGAAATAATCCGGCACATACATGTAAGCTACCACACCGGCCGCTAGCCCAATCAGTGTTTGCACACCGTGCATGGAGACTGCCTCACGAAAACTCGTGCTGTGGTCGCCACGCTCCTGGATAGGCCAACCGATGGTACGACGCAGGAGAATGGCCCATACGAACTTGGTCTGGAACAACATCAGTACGGGGGCTACCAGGATCGAAAACAGGGTTTCCAGCAGCGCGCTCGCAGTGGCGCGAAAAATGCCTCCAAACGCCCGCCGCCGCGTTCTGTCGAGCACAATCAGTATCAGTGACATGAGCTTGGGTAAAAATAGCATCGCCAGCGTGACAATGAGTACCACTTTCATCTCGACAGTGAAAGAGACCGGCCATAACGGCCCCAAATGATTGCGGGAAAAATAATCCGGTACCGCCTGCAGCTGGTTATAGGCCTCCAGTCCGGTCAGCAGCAGGAACAGCGCCCACAGCGGGGATGACAGGTACGACATAACACCCATGGCAAAATGCATGCGACTGACCGGATGCCAGCCCTTTGCCCCTATCAGTCGGAAATGCTGCAGGTTTCCCTGGCACCACCTGCGGTCGCGTTTTGCGAAGTCGATCAGCGTCGGCGGCAACTCCTCGTAACTGCCGCTCAACTCATAGGCCAGCCAGACTCGCCAGCCAGCGCGGCGCAGCAGAGCGGCCTCGACAAAATCATGGCTCAGTATCTCTCCTCCGAACGGTTCGCGGCCGGGAAGTTTCGGCAAGCCACAGTGCGCGGCGAACGGGGCGACCCGTATGATCGCGTTGTGTCCCCAGAAATTGCTGTCACCAAGCTGCCAAAAACTGGCGCCTGCGGTGAACAGCGGGCCATAGGCCGTACTGGCGAACTGCAGGATACGTGCAAACAACGATTCCTTATTGACGGGCAGTGGCGGAGCCTGGATCAGCGCCGTATCCGGGCTGGCCTCCATCAGGCGCACCATCTTCACGAGGGTGTCACCGGCCATGATGCTGTCGGCATCCAGCACTATCATGTAACGGTAATCACCGCCCCAGCGCTGCACAAAATCGGCGACATTACCGCTCTTTCTGGCGGTGTTTTCCTTGCGGTTGCGATAAAAGATACGCCCATGCGCGCCTAACTCAGTGCACATCCGGTACCACTCGCACTCCTCGCGTATCCACGTGTCGACATCGCGGGTATCGCTGAGGATAAAAAAATCAAACGTGTCGGCGAATCCGGTTTTTTCCAGGGAGCGCCAGATGGCCCGGGCACCGGCGAATACCCGATCCGGATCCTCGCTGTAGATGGGCATAAGGATCGCAATACGGGCGTCAGCAGGCAGGGGACCGGTGTCGGTCGATAGCACAATGCGCCGACGTCTGGCGAAGTAGTCAAGGCGGGTGAACAGCACCCAGAAACCCAGCGTCGCCGCCCAGAATGAACCCGCGATCCACAGTATGAGGATGGCATAAAGGGCCAGCAGTAACAGCTTCAGCTGTGGTCAAACCGCCACTGGCGTAGGCGGCGTGTAGCAGAAACATGGCACCCAGGGTGGTAAGCCAAACCAGTAGCAGGTAGGTGGTGCGGCGGATCAGATAGATACTGCCATCCAGCTTCCGGCGCCAGTTATCCTGCAGCGGGGGCTGGTTCACCGGGACCCCCGGAGCAGCCAGTGCAAGGGATTCATCGGGCGCAGCTGGATAAGCTGGGTAGGGAACTCAATACGCGCATCCTCCGGAACCGGTCTGGGATGGTCGGCAGCGACCGCCAGGCGCAGTTGTTCGCGCACGGCGGGCGCAACCCCGGCTTCGCAGTCCGCAAACAGCGCGTTTACCAGGTCAGCGTGCTTTTCATCCTGCAGTACCACCAGGATGCCCGCAATCTCCCTGCCGTCGCGCAGCGGGTCGAGCCCAGCAATCATCGCCAGCCTGGCATCTATGGTGTCGCGCAGACGCTCTACGGCCTGCTCCACGATGTCATCTACAGCGATTTCCCCGATATGCCCCTGAAGTCCGCAGACTATATGCGCCACCCAGCGTGACCTGACATCGGCAGACTCAATCCCAACCTTGCGCAGGTAGGTATCGAGCACGGGGCGCACCTCGCTCGCCCAGTTCATATCTGCATCGAGCGAGCTCAATATTTCTCTTTCAGCCACTGATAGCGTCCAGGTCTCGCTGATGAAGTTTTCGCCCGAGCGAAGATTGCAGCGCAGTTCGGCCAGAGGCTCATCGCCAGGTGTAAATTCAAAGAAGACTCGATATCCACCAGTGTAGGGATTGCGTTCTACAACCGGTATTCCAAGCGCTCCGGTAGAGGAGAATACATCTGCCGTTACGACTGTCGTGTCGGGTAATCGGGACAGCTCACCGCCGGCAAAATCGACAACGAAGCGGCGCTGGCTGGGATCGTGGTGCTTTCCGGGTCCGATCCCGGTGGAGACAACACGACCCAGGAGCGAATCCAGCTGGGGATCATTCCCGAAGCTCAGTGTGTATTCAAAGGTACGCTTGGACCCGGCCTTTACGGGCTCTGCGGGTACCCAGAACGCCACAATATTGTCATCGACCTCACCGTTGGCAGGGATTTCCACCAGTTCTATATTGCCTGAACCCCAATTCCCCAGCGGTGTGATCCAGGCACTGGGGCGCCTTTGATATTTCGCTTCCAGGTCCTGGTAGCGGCCAAAGTCGCGTTCCCGCTGCAACAGCCCAAAGCCGCGCGGCTGGTTAACACTGAAACTGCTGAAGGCAAGGCGCTGAGGATTGTTCAGAGGACGCCAGATGTGCTCACCATTGCCGGCCTCAATCAGCAAGCCATCGGAGTCATGCACCTCCGGCCTGAAATCATCCACATAGTGCTGTGTGGTCTCGCCGTGAAAGAACATACTGGTCAAGGGCGCGATGCCCAGCTTTTGAATATTGCTGCGAAAATAGAGCGTCGACGTCACCGCGATGTCGGTTGCGTCCCCCGGCTTGATCACAAAGCGGTAGGCCCCTGTCACACTGGGCGAATCAAGCAAGGCATACACCGTGATTTGCTTTGCGTCCTTTGCCGGTTTCTCCAGCCAGAACTCACGGAATACAGGAAACTCCTCGCCCTTTGGCAGGCCGGTATCCACCGCCAGACCCCTCGCCGACAGGCCATAGAGTTCATCGCGGCCCACGGCCCGGAAATAGCTGGCGCCCAGGAACGCGATTACCTCGTCGAAATACTGGTGTACGTTCAGCTGGTAGTGCAGTCGGAAACCGGCGAACCCGAGGTCCTTCGGAACCTCCATGGGTACGGGTAGTCGACCAAAATCAAACATGCTCGGCGCAAACTCAATGGGTAGCTGCCTGCCCTGCTCAATCACATTAATGAGTACCCGATCGCGGAAAATCGAACCGCGAGAAAAGTACTGGACCTGAAATGGAAGTCCATCCTGGCGCCACAGGCTCTGGTCCGGGCGGAAGCGGATATCCCGGTATTGGTCGTAGTCCAGATTCAACAGAAAGGGCGGCAATTCGGGTGTATTTTTCGCGAAGGGTTTGGCGGCCAGCGCGGCGGCCTTTGCCTGCACTTGCTCCAAGCCTTTAAATTCAACCGGGGGGGGTGGCGCCGAGGGTGCCGGTGCCACCTTGGGCGCCGCTTTGGCTGCTGCCTTGGGTGCCGCTTTGGCCGCTGCCTTGGGTGCCGCTTTAGGCGCTGCTTTGGTTGGCGCGGCCACCTCGGCGGCATAAAGTGCACTTCCCGGCACGGCCAAAAGCACAGCTTGGAGTATAAAACCTTGCCAAAAAGGCAGGTTTGATCGGTTTCGCGATTCCATCTTCATACTGCTGTCGGTTCCTGCCCAAGCCCATGCATTTGGCGGCCATAATAGTCGTTGCCATACCCGGTGAAAAGCTCCTACAAGGGTAGTTTTACGCCTACTGGCGCGCAAACTTCTGTTAGGGACAGAAATCCGGCGTCCGCGGTCAGGCCAGCGCCTCCCACTGCCGACCTGGCCATTGGCTTAAAAGGCCGACCAGCACGCAGACCATGATGACATGGATGACACCCTGTTTGAAGCGCAGCAGGGCGATAACAGCGGTAACCGCCTGAGCGGCGGGGTAATGATCATGGCGGGCACCCTTGATAGGTCGCTTGCTTATGGACTATCCTCGCTACGGTACAGGTAGGTATTGTTTCGCATATTGAGCGGGGCCGCCCGTGCAGTTTACAGCCCCTGCAATTACGTTTTTCCAGCTCCACACCGGAAATGTCGCCATGCAGCAATGTTGGACCGCATACCTTGAACTTGTCTCCAGCTCCTATGTTGTCCTGTTTTTTGCCTATCTGTCGTTACTGCTGAGCTGGCCAGCATTTTTATGGCTCGAGAAAATCACCCCGGTTAAAAAAATTACGCCGCGCTCCAGCCACATCCTGAACTGGAAAATCACTTTCAGCAACCTGCTCCTTGCGCCCGCATTTCTCTCTTTGGTCGTGCTGTCGACGCTGGGCCTGGTCAGCATGACAGGTTTTCCCAGCCTGCGAGTCCCTACTTCAGCCGTATCGATCGGAGTTCCCGTTCTGGATGTTATCCTGCAAGGCGCGATGATTTTTTTCACCGCCTGCTTTCTGGCGGATTTTTCGTATTACTGGTGGCACCGTGCGCAGCATAAGTTTGCATTCCTGTGGGAGATACACAAGCAACACCACAGTGATGAGAACCTCAATAGCACCACTATCTATCGCTCACATTTTCTGGAGCCTGCCGGACAGGCCCTGGTCAGGGTACTGACGATAGGATTGATCTTCGACACGACTGAGCCCCCGCACACCTTGCTCGCTATCGTGGCGGGAGTATTGTTACCTGCCCTATGGGACTACTTTATCCACGCCAACGTCAGGATAAATGCACTGCATCGTTTATTGCCGTTTTTCTCCGTACCACAATTTCACTGGATACATCACTCCAGAATGCCCGAGCACCGGGATAAAAATTTCGCCATCTGGCTACCCCTGTTTGACATCGCCTTTGGCAGTTACTACCACCCCCGGGTCGATGAATACCCGGCCACCGGTTTAGCCTCCGGTGAGAAAATAGAAACCGTGTGGGAAACGCAAACCGGTCCCTTCATCGCCTGGGCCCGGTCGCTGCGCAACCGACCTTTACGCGAACTGCAAGAGCACGCCAATTAGCAGCACCCTCTCGACCTGTGCGCCGGTTGGATATGGCCGTGCGGCAGCTCGCTATATTTCCCGCAACCAGTTAAGGGTATGCTAGGGCCATAATGTAATAATAACCAAGGCGAGAAAATGACTATCAATAAGAAAGCTCTGGCGCTTGTTCACACTGGCCTCTGCGTGATCCTGCTGCCCCTTCCCGGCCTGGCACAGGAGTCGACCACGGGCGACCGCCCCATTCTGGAAGAACTCATCGTAACAGCGCAGAAACGCGAACAGAATTTGCAGGACGTGCCGGTGGGCGTGTCCTTGTTATCGGGCAAGTCAATGCAGGAGGCGCAAATCAAGAACGCCGCTGAATTGGCCACCCTGCTGCCGACGCTCAATGTACAGGCCAGCTCCGGGTCCCTCGACCTCGTCATTCAATATTCGCGGTATTGGCACGCAGGCGTTCAGCCCCGGCGTGGATCCCAGTGTATCCACCATGCTGGATGGCGTCGTGATGGGCCGTTCAGGTATGGCATTCCTGGATCTGGTGGACATCGAGCGTGTTGAGGTCCTGCGCGGACCCCAGGGGACACTCTACGGCAAGAATGCATCCGGTGGTGTGGTCCACATCATCACCAGAGATCCGACCCCTGAACTCAGTGGCACTGCAGCGGCCACCGCGATCGAGGATAACGAGTACCGCCTTGATGGCTCCGTGGCAGGACCAATTACAGACACGCTCGGCTATCGCCTGACCGGGTCCGGCGTGGATGACAGCGGCTATGCGGAGAATTACTACACCGGCGACAACATCAACGACTCGGAGAGCTATAACATTCGCGGTAAATTGCTGTGGCAGGCGACTGATAGTCTGGAATTCATGCTGGCCAGCGACTACAGCAAGAGCGATAGCCACGCTACCGCGCTCAGTGTTCGCGCCATCCTCGCGGGTCCCAGGCAGCAAAAATTGTTACAGGAGCAGCTGCCTGTAGTGCCCTCGAAACACAATCAGGATGTGAACAATGATCAACCGACCTTCACCCATATACGCAGCGGCGGCACTTCCCTCACCACCAACTGGGACCTGGATGAATATGTCCTTACCGCCATCACCGCCTATCGCGACTGGCAGAGTGAAAGCATTGTCGATTTTGACAACTCACCTGCCAATCCACTCGGACTGAGCTTTCCATCGCCACCCAAGACCGACCAGAATCAATTTTCGCAGGAACTGCGGCTGGCATCGGCGCCGGCAGAATGGGGCTCCTATGTTATCGGCGCTTTTTACTTCAAGCAGGATCTCGATACCAGCAACACCACTACCACTGGCGTTTGAACATCGTGCCCGCCACGACCCGGGCAAGTCAAAAACCGACGTCAACAGCGACGAATGCGGCAATGTTCGGCGAGGTGAATTTCAATATCTGGCACGACTGGCAACTCATACTCGGCGGCCGCTATACCTATGATGATCTCAGATTATCATACGATGGCAGACCAAACCGACAATATCATTTTCGGACCAGCCGGCGAGACCAGCGACTCTATAAACGAAAGTGATTTTTCACCAAAGATATCCTTACAATGGGACGTGAGCGATGCCGCCATGGCCTATGCCAGCTATGTCAGCGGCTATAAAGGTCCCGCATTTGATACCGGCCTGATTACCGGAGGCTCATCCGTCAAACCTGAAACCAGCGATTCCTGGGAGACGGGACTGAAGTCGCGCTGGCTCGATAATCGCCTGATACTCAATGTCGCCGCGTTCTACGCCGAGTACCATGACTTCCAGGCGGAAACGTCCATTGATGAGGGTCCCCTCGGTACTATCATACTGACCAACGCGGGCGAGGTATCCACGCAGGGCGTGGAAATCGAATTCCTTTCCCAGCCGCTGGACGACTGGACCATTAGCGGCGGCATTACCTACACCGATGCCACCATCGATGACTATCCCAATGGCAATTGCAGCGGCGGACAAAAGTATCGCGGTGAATGTCCCAACAATTTCCAGGATCTGTCCGGCGGTGAGTTACCCTACATCCCAAAATGGAAGCTGAATCTCAGCACGGACTATACGATTGTGCTGGAAGACGCACCTTTCGACGTCATTCTCGGCGCCAACCTGCGCTCCCAGGATGATGTGCTCTATGAGCTCTCGCAGGATGACTATACCCGCCAGGACGCCTATTCCATCGTTGATATCCGCACTGTGCTGGCAGGCAAGCGCGAGGGGTATCGCCTGACGGCGTTCGTCAAAAACCTGTTTGATACCAACTATGCATCCCTGATCTACGCCAATCCCGGACCGCTGCTGGCCAACGGCTACATTCAATTGGTTCCCAAATACGCCAATCGGACAGCCGGTATCGAAGTCAGGTATGACTTTTAGGTAGCAGGAAGGTAATGACACCCGGCAGCTACGCCTGCGCTCTGCTCGGCGAATTGGGGATCAAGGCCGCCCAACTCGCCACCTCCGATACACGCGAGGAATCCCTGCTGTGGGCGGCGTCAGGAGCCCAGTACCTGACCGGGGAACCAGATGGTCCGCCACTGCCCTCCCCCGCACCGCTGGCGAGCTGCGCACAGGGCGCGTGGCTGGCACTGGCCGCAACGAGTCGAGCTGCCCTGGACCCCGCGTTTCCCGCTTACCAACTGCTGGGCGAGCGCGCAGCGACGCTGGGCCTGCAGCGCCTGGGTGCGATGTCGGCCGGGGGCGCATGTCGCTTGCTCGACTGCGCCGATGGACAACTCGCGCTGAACCTCCCCCGCGAGGACGACTGGCAGCTGCTGCCGGCCTGGCTGGAAGGTCAGGCCGATTGCTGGGAGGCGGTCGATGCAGGCTCTGTTGAATCGCAGCCTGTGAGCCCATGGTATCCCGGGCGCGCCTGCTGGGTCTGGCAGCGGCACATTCAGCCGCACCGGCTGCTCAGCGCGAGTGGTTCAAGGCTGCACGCCTGGCCGCTGCGGTGAAGCCTTCACAGCGCCAGCCACTGGTCGTTGATCTCTCGTCTTTGTGGGCCGGCCCCCTGTGCACACAACTTCTCGGCCAGATCGGCGCGCGGGTCATCAAGGTTGAGAGCACCGGCCGGCCGGATGGCGCTAGAGCAGGTACTCCCCGATTTTTCGACCTGCTCAACGCCAACAAACAGAGTGTGGCGCTCGATCTTGCCAGCGCCTGACGGCAGACGCCAGCTGTGTGCATTGCTGGCGTGTGCCGATATTGTCATCGAGTCGGCGCGACCCCGGGCGCTGGAGCACATGGGTATTCAGGCGGCCGACATCGTTCGCGCAGGCGCTGGTCGCGTATGGCTCTCCATCACCGGTTACGGGCGCGGCGCACCGATGCGCGACTGGATCGCTTTCGGCGACGATGCAGGAGTCGCCGCCGGTCTCAGCTGGCTGCTGCGCAAGTCGAGCGGCAGCAACGTATTTTGTGGCGATGCGATTGCCGACCCGCTGACGGGATTGCACGCCGCCCTGCTGGCCTGGGCGGCGTGGACACAGGGCGGCGGCGTCCTGCTTGACGTGTCGCTGTACGGTGTTCTGGCGCGCTGTATCGCGGCCGGTTGCCCGACTGGATCAATCGGTGTCGCTAGCAGGGTCACCCGGAGATCCTGCCACCCCGGGCGCGGCCCGCATCGGGGTCGGCTGCGGCCCTGGGCAGTCATACACGCAGAGGTTTTATTGGAATTTGGTATCAGGTAGAATTTAATAGCGCACATAGAAAGTTTTCTGCCATTATAGACAGGATGCTCATTATCACCCGGTCCCGCTCCGGTTAATGGCATTGAATAAATACTCAATATAAAAACGAGAGGTATTTATTATGAAAGAATTGCTCAGGAAACTGTGCCAACGGCGTGCTTTTTCACGCCTGGTAATGATTGCTTCTCTGGTTGACCGCCGCCCTGGTTGCAGCCGAGGACACACAGCCAATAGCAATCAGGGCCAAATGGCACTTGAAGAAATCATCGTCACTGCCAGAAAACGCGAAGAGTCGCTGCAGGAAACGCCCGTGGCGATCTCGGCGTTCTCGGCAGAAGCATTGGAAGTCGCGGGCATTGCCAATACACGCGATCTGCAGGAGTCCGTTCCAGGGCTAATTTTTAGTGAGCAGGGAAATAAAGCACCCTCTATCTTTATCCGTGGTATTGGTCAAAAGGAAGCAAACGCCGCCCTGGACCCCGGCGTGGGCGTTTACATCAATTCCATCTATATCGCCCGCACCGATAGCCAACTGCTGGATGTTATCGACACCGAGTCAATACAAGTGCTGCGCGGGCCGCAGGGCACATTGTTCGGCAAAAACAATACCGGCGGCGCCCTATTGGTTAACACACAAATACCCCACACCGAAGCACTGGAGGGTGAAGTTTCGACCCGCCTGGGTAATTATGGTCGCCGCGACCTAAAAGTGAGCGGCAATATCCCCCTCAATGACGACACGCTGGCGACGCGCGTAAGTCTGGCTAGCACCAAAATGGATGGCTATCTCGAAGAGCACCTACAACGGCGAAGAATACGGCGACGAGGATCGACTCGGCGCAACAGGACGGCTCTATCTGGCAACCCAGTGACGTGTTCAGTACCGACGTTTTTTATTACCGCTCAAAAATAAACGAGAACGGTGCGGGGCTGACCTGCGTTCTCCAAAATCCGGACGGCGGTGTTTAACACCTTTACCTGGCCTGGATTTACTGCGCCCAACTCCTACGAATCTCGCTGTCGCGTCAGTGAATCCGAAGCCGATGACGACAAGGTCCTCATCAATGGTCCCAGCAAGTTCAAGATGACCAGCCAGATTCTTGGGGCTGACCCTGAACTGGGAATACGATGATTTTGAAATCAAAAGTATCACCGCCTGGAGTAACCAGGAGGACATTGCATCAGGCAGATGACAGCGATGGCACGGATATACTTGGGTGTGGGGACAGGAGACCTAGTCAGTCCTTGGCGCATTGCAGCGCTCGCTGGCAGCAGGTTACGGTAATTTTGCTCTGCCGGATGATGAACAACGCAATCAATACAGCCAGGAATTGCAGCTTTCGGGCACAGCCCTGGACGAGCGCCTGGCCTATACCACCGGCATCTTTCTCGCCAAAGAGGAGATGGAGAATGATATAACCGGCAATACAGTTGGCGTATAACGGCTATTCCTACAAAGCGGACGTTGCCCTGGTGTGAACGTGCTGATACCCAAAATTATCGGCACAAGTAGCGACCTTACCAATGATAGCTATGCGATTTTCGCCCAGGGTACCTATGAGGTCACTGACTGGTATCAACTGACCATGGGCACGCGGTACACCACAGAAAAACGCGAGCGAGAGGCCACCTTGTATGAAGCCGATTGCGAAGCCATTCTGCAAGCTAACCTGGTACCCGGCGCAGGCAAGTCTCTGTGCGTTCGATGTCTTGTCACTTGCCGATCCCAGCGGCTTTTACGCGAACCCTCCCACATTCCTGCCGATTCGCCTGGTCGATGAGTATGTCACCCTGGGAGGCGACATCATTACTGCCGACAATGGCAAGGTCAAGGACGACAAGGAATGGTCAAAGTGGACGCCCACGATTACCAATGCGTTTAGCTTGCCGGATCGAGTATCTTGAGGACACCGTATCTCGACAGCACCCTGCTTTATTTTACATATAGCAAAGGCTTTAAGTCCGGTGGCTTTGAAATGAAGGGATTGGAAATAGCCGAGTTTGAGCCAGAGTCAGTAACCAACTACGAAGTGGGATTCAAAATCGACGCCTTGGACCAGCGCATACGGTTTAACACCGCCTGTTTATTATATGGATTATGACGACATTCAAATTCGGATTACGGAGCAGGGACGATCATTTGCCGATATTCTGCTCTTTATCGATAACGCCGGTGCCGCCACCATACAGGGCTTTGAGATGGAGTTGACCGCACTGCCTTTGCCCAATGTCATTCTCAATGGCGACGACAAGTTACACGGATGCCAGCTATGATGAATTCATCGCGTCTGACGTCGATACCTCCGCCATTCCGCCCGTGCAATCCGTGATAGACCGGTCTGACGAAGACTTTGCAGCCATACCAAAACTGACCTATTCACTCTCCGCGATGGTCATTTTACCCAGTGCAATAGGCGATTTTGCACCGCGCCTCTCGATGTACTATCGGGATTCATTTTTTACCGGCCTGGATGCTACTGCCTGGGAATCCGAATTTCGCGACCTGGCCACGATTGACGATGTGACATTATGGAATTTCCGCGTTGGGTTTACGCCGGCCAATAAGGACAACATTCAACTGTGGTTTTTCGTCAACAACCTGACTGACGAGAATTACTTTCAGGGCGGCTTTTCGAATACCGAATCGCTGGGCGCAGGGTCATTTGTCTTGGGAACGCCCAGAACCTATGGACTCGAGGCATCGATAGCCTTTTAGTTCTGCACACAGGTGGATTCCGGCAGGACACGTCCAGTCGTATCCCACAGATGCATGTCAACCGGGAAGCATACTTTTAGAGCTGATCATCGCTTGGGTCAGATCTGCAGCGACGTTCCGGGCCTCAACCCAGCCGGCCAGGCCAGCAGCCAGGCCCTGCGCCATAGTCCTGAACTGTGCGACCAGTTCTGCCTCCGTCGTATTGGCCGGGATGCCGCCAATGCCGGCTGGACTGTGGCTCACTGAGATAGCCTGTTGGAGTTCTTCGATACCGCGACGCAAATGCTCCTGCAACTCCGTGGAGTGAAATTTTTCTGTACGGGACATTTGAGTTTGCAGCAGGTGCAGGTGGGCGGCATGGCCCTTGGCCAGCGCCGTGCGAAAATCCAGCAACAGGTTACCATCGGAACGGGTGGCCATGCGCAGTGCATCCTGGACGAGGAGGTTCAGATTGCGTTCCGGGTCGGTTGAATCCTTGTAATCAATGTGTTCCGTCAGGTAGCTGGCAAAAAGCGATATATCGCCACTGCCTGAAAACGGGTCCCGCACTCTGTAGGTGCGCGCCTCCAGGGGCAAATGCGGCACACTCCAGGGATATTCAAGAGCCACACTGTGACTTTGGATAGCGACCAACATCGCGCCGAACAGGGTGTCTTCACCACGAAACGCTGGAAAATACGGCGGTAACAGTTGGCTGTTATCAAGGCCTGTGAGCTGTGACATAAAGGGCATTTTATAAAAATTGGGCCTGGTGCTCCCAAGCCAGTTCAACCTGTTCTCAACTGCCGCTGTCACCCCGTGTGGCGCCGAGATCATCCGCTCAATCGAATCTTCATCCCCATACAAGGCCCAATGGGCACCGCCGGTGCCCGGATCGCCCAATGAGCCGCACTGGGTGACCAGAACAGGCGCATCCGCTGTCAGTACATTCGCAAGTGCTGCATTGACATTCTCAAGTTGTGCTTCCGCAGCGGTCCACCGTTGAGTTTCTGCAGTGCATACCCGAAAGTGCTTCCCAACAAACTGGCATGTCCCGTTAAGGGATCGAAATCGGCGGCCTTGCCAGCGTGCATCAGTTGCTGCTCATCCGCGTAAAAATCGGCCCTACGCATACTGCCACTGCCAATACCTATCCCGGCTTCTGATATTGGCGACAGTATTGCCTGGCACAGAATATCGTCGTCCATCACCAGAGCGCGATAACCGACTGACAGCAGCAGGCACAGGGTCCGCGTACGGCCATAGGTCTTCTTGCCATGCCACTGCGCTGGATCCAACAGGAAGCGTATCCCCGCGGCGTGCACCGGCAGTTGTTCAGTCAAACCTGACAACAGGACTTGCTGGACCTCCGTTCCAACGTAAAACATCTCCTTGGCACTGCTCAGATTGAATCTGGCGACCGCCTCGCGGTTCGCATTGCGATTGGCCGGATCCCTGGAGTCATCGACCAGAAAAAGCGCATCATGCTGGCTGAGCTTGCCGGCACGCCGCAGCGAGTCCAGCAGCCGCTCCACTGCAGCGGGCCTATCACAAGGTGATGATAAATACCCTGGTGGGAGGCAGCTGTCGCGGGATGGATTGCGATAGTCTTGCACAGACATCCCGTGCCTGCAGCAGCATACCTGCAGCCTTGAGGTTATCTAACACATTGGCCGCCATCGCCTGCTTGCCGTGCAGCTCTGGACGGGTATTGGCCAGATGCGCTGCGTGCGCTTCAATGGTCTTGAAGGTTGTACAGGTTTTCAGTCCCTCAACCACCTCGGGCGCCATAATCATCTGCTTACCGTTCTGGCGATTGATGACCAGCATCTTGGCGTTGTTGATTCCTATCAGTTCACAGTCAGCGAACGCAACAAGCCCGGACTCGTGCGCGGCAGCAGGTTCCGGTGCATTTTTCTGGATCAAGCTATCTGTCATCGGGCTTCCATTAGTGACTGCAGTAATAAAGATCCATTCAGACCTAATGTTCCTGACTACTATATCCTTCAACGTGGTAACATTGTTTGCATGGTAACCCATCTCCCGCTGCAACACATTTGACATGACTTTGGATACTCAAATACTGAAAAAATTGACGCCTTTTGTCAGCGTCATTCTATTTGGCCTGGCCGCCTACACTGTCCATCTCCAGATTGCCAATTACGGATGGAGCACTATTTGGAAAGATCTGTTGGCCACGCCCTTTCAAACACTGGAAAAGATGCTCGTTATGACCATTTTCGGCTATGTGACTCTGAGTCTGTGTGAGTGGATAGCCATTCGTTACGCCAAAGAAAGGTTGAGCTATCGCTTCATACTATTGGGATCATTTCTGAGCAATGCCATTAGCCATAACCTTGGAGCATCGCCGATTACCGGTGGAGCTATTCGCTACAGGTTCTACAGTCAGTGGGGGCTGTCCAACAGTGCAATAGCCAAAGTCACCGTGTTTGGCACGATAAGTTACTTTTTGAGCGCCTTTACCTTGCTGATTGTTGGAAGCCTAACCCAATCACATCCAACTCCGATCAATCCTGGAGTGGCACAAGCAACCGTACACCTGCTCCTTGTAATCGGTAGCATTTCCATTTTCGCATGGATTGCAATGTCGTTTTTCCACAAGAGCCAACTTAAAATTGGTCGGATACAAATCTCACTCCCAACACCTTCACTCGCGGTGCAGCAAATTACCGCAGGGGCGATAGACCTTACTATTGCTGCAATTGTTCTCTACATTCCCCTTACTGCATGTAGCGGATATCAGTTTTAGTGAGTTCATCATTTACTACGTTGTAGCACAGCTGTTTGGGTTAGTCAGTCAGGTTCCGGGAGGCATAGGGATATTTGAAAGCAGTTTTATGCTTTTGGCAGGCCACCGATTTCCACCCGAACAGGTAATTTCCGCACTTATTTTGTATCGCATTGTCTATTACATCATTCCATTAATCCTGGCGGGCATACTCATCGCGGTATACGAAACCCGAACTCACCGTTTTGTCTACACACTGAAAATTCATTACCTGTTTCGATTGTTTTATCTGGCATCCCCAAAAATATTTTCATTCCTGTTACTGGTGGGTGGATGCATATTGTTGGTGTCAGGTGCCACACCAGGTATACAGGAGCGACTGGATTGGTTGGTATTTTTTGTACCATTACCCTTGATCGAGTTTTCACATCTGGTCAATGGTCTGGTCGGCGTCGGTATGATATTTCTCTCCAGGGCGGTCAGCATAAAACTGGATTCCGCCTACTATGCGACCATAACCTTATTGTGTGTGGGTATGGTTTCATCCCTTGCCAAGGGTTGGGATTTTGAGGAGGCCATAATTCTAGGACTTATGCTCATTACGTTCATCCCTGCCCGGAAGCGCTTTTATCGAAAATCCGCGTTATTGAATTTTGAAATTCCGTTAACCCAAGTGCTTATTGGTATCGTGATTATCGGACTCTCTACCTGGTTAGGTTTCTATTCCTATGGGGATATCAGTTATTCACACGGACTGTGGTTGCAATCATCTCTTGACAGAACAGGTGATGCGTCACGTTTTTTACGTTCTCTGTTTGCCATTTCAGTAGTCAGTGCAGCATTTTTGCTCTACCGCCTGGTGAGCAGGACCACCACCGATTTACTGTTACCCACCAGAGCAGAGCTGGATATTGCCACTGAAATAGTCCACAACTCCAATACTACGGACCATCACTTGGTATTGACCGGTGATAAATACATTTTCTGGAGCAAGACGAAAAAGAGCTTTTTAATGTTCGGGGTTACGCAAAAATTCTGGATTGCGATGGGCGATCCAGTTGGCGATGCAAGTGAATTCGAAGAGCTGGCATGGCGATTCCGGGAGTCTGCTGACAAGGTCGCTGCGCAGATAGCGTTCTATGAGATAGGCAAGGAATGCATCCCGTTGTATCTGGATTTGGGTTTAAGCCTTATCAAGCTCGGGCAACAGGCATTGATTCCGCTCGCCTCCTTTGGGCTGGAAGGAAAGAAGCGCCAAAATTTTCGCAGTGCTATTAATAAATATCAACGTGAGGGTTTTAGCTTTGAAATTATTTCCTCTGTCGATGTCGAACCTCTTATCCCAAAATTAAGGCGGATTTCAGACGCATGGTTAGAGGAAAAGAACGCTAGCGAAAAGCGCTTTTCAATGGGCTTTTTTAATGAAGAATATTTGCAACACTGTAAATTGGCCGTTGTCAAAAAGGACGGGGAAATTTATGCGTTTTGTAATTTGTGGACGCTGGACAATCACCGTGAAATTTCACTGGACCTGATGCGCTACCTGCCCGGCACACCAAATGGAATTATGGAATACCTTAGTATTAGCCTTGCAATGTGGGCAAAAGAACAGGGTTTCGTCTATTTTTCATTGGGGATGGCTCCACTTTCCGGCCTCGAGGACCACGCACTGGCGCCCCTATGGCATAAAGTTGGCAATACTATTTTCAAACTTGGCGGAAATTTTTACAATTTCGAAGGCGTCTTTTTTTATAAAGACAAATTCAATCCGGAATGGAATCCCGTCTATTTGGCCGCACCCCCCGGATTACAGACGGCAGCAGCCTTACTTGCAGTAACCACACTCATCTCTGGCGGAGTGAAGGGCGTATTTACCAAATAGCACCAGCAGAAACTATTTCTTATTGTGAAGTTCCGGAGAGTTCGCCTAATCATGTTGTCATTGCTTGAATACAAACGTATCTATATTGGTATTTTGGCTCTGGCAGTATTGCTCGCTTCCATCTACGTTGCGATTCAACATAAAGATCTTGTTGATTCACCGACAGAATTCTTTGATGAAACACTCTCTACTGCTAATGGCGTCAAGGTTCGACTCGTATATCCCGATTCTCCCGAGAAGGGCGTTATACTTTTCCTTGCCGACCATGCCGATGCAAACAACACATTGGACTATGCTAAACAATTTGCAGAGCTAAGCTATTACGTCGTTGTGCTCGATAGCAACGAGTTGCTATCGAGCACAACCGACGGTTCCTCACAATGTATAAATATTGTCCAAAGACTGCTGGACATTCAAAACAGCCTGCGCCAGAAGCTCGATTCTGATCCGCAGCTCTTACCAATAATAATCGGCAATAACGAGGGGGCGGCTCTGGTATATACCGCTCTGGCGCAGGCCAAGGACCATAGTTTTCACGCCGCTATAAGCATCAATTTTTCCGGGCAGTTGCACAATACCGCCGATCTCTGCTCCGCTGAAGAGTTCATACAACCAATGCCGACGGAACCAAGAGCCTGGCGCCAATCGCACACTTATCCTCAACCTGGTACCTGTTTCAGGAGGACAAAACAATTCCAGCGCAGGCAATCCACCAGTTTACGGATCAGATTGCCAACGCGAGATTGACGATACATACCGAGGCAGGCACTCCGCCAATCGCAGATGTCATTCAGGTACTAGGTTGGCTGGACCCGCGCCTGACTGATCAACTATCTTCTGACCATAACGAAGACGACTTGCCAATAAGGGAAGTCGTCTCTGAATTTGACAACCCCTCACAGGCAATGGCGATTATCGTAACAGGAGATGGTGGATGGGCTGAAATAGACAAAAGTATAGCCAATACGCTAGCGACGCACGGAATACCTACCGTTGCACTGGACTCCTTGAGTTATTTCTGGAAGCGGAGAACACCAAACGAAACTGCTATAGCTGTAGAGAGAATCATGACTCAATATTTAGCCAAATGGCATAAGACCAAGGTTATCCTGATAGGATATTCGTTTGGCGCCGATGTCCTGCCCTTCATCGCCAACCAGATCACTGCCGAGAATAAGGAACGTGTTGCCCTCATAGTCCTGCTCGGCATAGGAGATACAGCAACATTTGAATTTCATCTATCCAGCTGGATGGATGCCGACACAAGTGACGACAGGTTGGCGATATTTCCTGAAATTCAAAAAATGTCGTGGGCGAACAGTATTTGTATTTACGGAATATCTGACAAGGAAGCAAATTGCACGGCCTTGGATACACTAGGTGTGAAGGTGATTAGCATGAGCGGGGATCACCACTTCGATGAAAAATATGATGCTCTGGTGCAACACATTCTTGAAAACATTAGTCGACAATAGTACTCGCGCAACTGCATGTTAACATCGACACCAGTCCTGGCAGATGAGATTGCCGCCCTAATCAAGGTAGCGCGCCTGAATACTGGCCTTGAACGCCACAGTATCGAGTCCTGAGCCGCTAGCGTTTTTAATCAGTTCATCCGGCATATAAAGGCAACCCTGGCTGCGAATGTGCCGGTCGAGCCAGCTAAACAGCGGGGCAACATCGCCTCTGTCCAGGGCGGGCAGGAGGTCGGGGGTATCCCGCTGTGCCGCCGTGAATAGTTGTGCCGCCGCCACTGCGCCGAGGGAGTAGGTCGGAAAGTAGCCGAATATGCCCTCGGGCCAGTGCACATCCTGCATCACACCATCGGTGTCATCCGTGGGCCTCACGCCAACAAGTTGCGCCATCAGGTCGTTCCAGGCAAGCGGCAGGTCCACGGTGCTCAGCTCGTTGGCCAGTATCGCCTTTTCCAGTTTGTAGCGCAGGATAACGTGCAGCGGGTAGGTCACCTCATCCGCAAAGACGCGTACCAGGCTCGGTTCGACCTTCCTGATAAATACGCAGGATGTTGTCAGGCTCCCAGGCCGCACCCGTCCCGCCGAGTATGCGTTTCATGGTTGGTACCAGGAAGCGGACAAAACCCTCCGAGCGAGCGGCCTGCATCTCCAGCAATAGCGACTGGCTTTCGTGCAGGGTCATACCGCGACAATGGCCCACGGGCTGCCCCTGCCACTGTGGCGGGCGGCCATCCTCATACAGTGCGTGGCCGGTTTCGTGAATCACCGCCATCAGGCTCTTCATGAAATCGCCTTCATCGTAGCGCGTGGTAATACGGATATCGCCATCGGCGCCGCCGCTGAACGGGTGGTGGGCGGTATCCAGGCGGCCACGATCGAAGGGAAAGCCGAACACGCGCATGACCTCGTGGCTCAATTCTACCTGTCGCTCCAGGGGAAATGGTCCCTGCGGCATCAGGGGTGGCGGCAGCGCTGACTGCTTTTCCATCACCCTTCGTACAAACCCCGGCAGGAATTTCTCCAGGTCGTCAAAAATCCTGTCGACCTGCGCTTCCCGGCGGCCGGGATCGAACTGATCGAGCAGGGCTTCATACGGCGTCACCCCCATGACTGCTGCTTTGCTATTGGCCTCCTCCCGTTTGAGCTGGAACAGCGTATCGAGTTTCGGTGCCAGACTCTTGAAATCATTGTTAGGACGCGCTTCGCGCCAGGCCATGTGGGAATCTGACTGCGCCAGTACAATTTTCTCGACGAGGTCCGCCGGCACGGCATTGGCGTGAATAAACTGGTGGCGAATTTCGCGCAGGTTGGCACGCTGCCAGGCATCGAGCCGGTCTGCCTCTGACTCCGCCTGATCGATAAGGTCGGACAGCGCATTGCCGGTTTCCATTTCATGCTGCATCACGCTGAGTTCCGCCAGCATTGATGCACGGGCCGGGGCGGCGCCGTCGGGCATCATGGTCTGCTGGTCCCAGTGCAGGATACCCATGGCATTGTTTAGGGCGGATACGCGCTTTTTGCGCGCCTCGAGTTCCTGATAGGCCTGCATTTTCTCTCTCCAGATAAAAAGTGGTCAATACTGACACGGTAACTTGAAGCCGTGGGCGGAAGCTACACGATCATGCGGCAGCGATTCAACCATTGCCGCCTGCAATGCGCTGCTGAAGCTCTGCCATATCAATCAAGGTTCTGTATACTGATTATGCTATACAGTGGACATCTGGCTACTTTACGTACATTGCAATTGAAATCTATCAGACCTGATGGGGAACAAGCAGTGAAAACCGGCGTATATTTTCTGTGCAATGATAGCCTGATCGAGATGGCAATCGCATTTTTGAATGCGTTTCGCCTCTATAATCCAAACCTGCCGCTGTGCCTTATTCCCTATCGGGATGATGACATTACGCAGTTGCGAAATCTGGCGGAGGTCTACAATTACTCGATATTTGCCAATTCCGACATTCTAGCTGCCTGCGATAAGATCGGAAATCGAATCAAGCCCTATGACTACCGCTTTCGCAAGCTCGCCATCTGGGAGGGAGATTTTGACAACTTCATTTATCTCGATGTCGATAACATCGTCCTTGAAGATTTGTCGTCCCTGTTTCAGTTACTTCACACATACGAGTTTGTAGTTTGCGATTCCAATGTAGCCGGCAACATCCGGTGGGTATGGAAAGACTCGATCCCGTTGCGAGAAAAAATCGGCGCCGCGCAAGTTGAATTTGCTGCAAATACTTCCTTCATCCTGTCAAAAAAAGGCGCGCTCTCGCTTGCTGTCGTTGAATCTCAAATTGGCGCGATAGATGATCTAGTCCCACATATGCAACTGGTTTGTGGTGAGCAACCACTTTTGAACTATCTCATCGCGACCTCCGGAAAAAAAGCAACCAGCTTGTCCGAGCTGCATAAAAACGGCGCCAATGTCGGAATAGGCTACTGGGCGGGCATTGCCAGAAAATCCGAAACGGCAGCGCAGGTACACCCTAAAGGCACGTTGAAACTACAAGGCTCTTCAGACCGGGTAATTTTTATTCACTGGTCGGGATTGTGGCACGCCCGGCCAATAGATAAATTCGTCCATGGTTTTTTGCGATTGTGCGGGCTAGGCCGTGGGGGAATGCGCGCCACAAAGTTGTGGTTTCCCAACAAGCGGCTGTGGCTGTACTACCGAAACCTGAACGGATAGTGGCGCCAGGGAATGAAAAAGTACAGGCAACATACTCAGTCAATAATCACGGAGGTATGCAATGGCACTTTCTCCTGAATCAGTATCCTTACTATCTGGACTGAATGATCAATCCCCTCTCCGGGATGTGGTCCTGATAAAAGGTAGTCAGGGCACAAAAGTGGTGGTCCTGAAGAAGGCGCTGCTGGCAGTCCTGGGCGAATCTGCCGGCTTATACCCCACCCTCGTAGCAGGAAGCACTCTGGATGACGATACCGAAGCTGCACTGCGCAATTGGCAAGCGTCCATCGGACTGGTCGCCGACGGTGTAGCCGGACCCTGTACCTGTGCTGCTCTGGGCATCATTGAGCTACCGGTGTTAGCAGTGGCACCAAGCAGCGCGGAAGTCAGAAAGGTTTTTCCTGTAGCCACCAAGGGGACCAGTATCTCCAGGAATTTGCCGTATGTGTTAGCCGCCCTGGGTGCCTTCAATCTCACTGACATCGACATGATTGCTGTGGCACTGGCGACAATTCGCGCCGAGAGTGAAGGGTTTGTGCCGATCGACGAAATGGTGTCGCAGTTCAATACGCTGCCTGGCCAGGCCTCGTTCAGCGCCTATGAAGGCAAGAAACGTCTGGGGAATTCGCAACCCGGCGACGGTGCGCGGTTTCGGGGTCGTGGTTATGTGCAGCTGACGGGGCGGTACAATTATCAGGTCGTACGGCGCATTACTGGATTTGCCGCTGGCAGCCACGCCGGATTTCGCCTGCTGTCCGGAGATCGCCGCCTGTTTGTTGGCGGCCTATCTCGACAAGAATCAGAGAGCCTTGCGCGCTGCCCTGAAGAAAAAAGATCTGAAAGCCGCGCGCAAGGTGGTCAACGGCGGCAGCCATGGCCTGGAACGCTTTAAAGATACCTATAAAAGGTCCCGATCATTATGGTCAACAGGAGCGGTCGGCAGAGTGGCAAAAAAGTCGGCACAAGGGGCTACAACAGGTGCGGCGCCGGCCCGGGATATTGCCGCCCTGCGCCGGGCCAATCTGAACGTCAAAGCCGACGGCGTCGATTTGCGTGATCGTGAGTACATCCCACCGCCGCATGCGCTGGCAGAGCGGTTTCCGCCTGACCGGGATATGAAAAAGTTTATCGGCAAGTATGCCGCCGCCAACCTGCTGCTTGATCAGGGGCAGGAAGGTGCATGCACCGGTTTTGGCCTGGCGTGTGTGATCAATTATGTGCGCTGGGCGAGTGCAGGTGCCCCGGACACCTTTGAATCAGTCAGCCCGCGCATGTTATACAAATTTGCCCGCCGCTATGACGAATACGAAGGCGAGAACTACGAGGGATCAAGTTGTCGCGGCGCGCTGAAAGGCTGGTTTCATCATGGCGTCTGCCTCGAAACCTTTTGGCAATACGATCAAGGTCCCAATCGATTACCGCGACCAGGCTGGGACCTTGATGCACAGGAACAGACACTGGGCGTGTATTATCGTATAGATATCAAATCGATTATTGATATGCAGGCGGCCATTAACGAGGTCGGCGCCATCTATGTTTCGGCCTATACGCATGATGGCTGGGATGCCCTGGAAAACAGCAAGACACCGCCCAGGTCACATAAAGATCTTCCGGTTATCGATTACAACGGCATTCCCGCGCGCGATGGCGGTCACGCCTTTGCCCTCGTGGGCTTCAATCGAGCAGGCTTTATTATCCAGAACTCCTGGGGTAATGGCTGGGGCGCCAGTGGTTTTGCTGTTCTTGGCTATGCCGATTGGCTGGCGCATGGGATGGATGCCTGGGTGGTTGCGATGGGGGTTCCAGGTGTCGTGGCGGGACGTCTGACCGGTGGAAAAAAAGCACCGGGAAAAACTGCCGCGACACAAAGCCCGGCCGGCTGGTGGGATGAGGAGAAGGCGTACCAGCACAGCATCGTGCTCGGCAACAACGGCCGCGTAAATCATTATGCAACTCGCGACAGCGTCAGTCATACGCTGCAGTATCAGGCCTGCGTTGCACCCGATGAGTGGTTTCGGCAGCAACCAGGCAACAAGAAGACGACTGGTAATCTATGTTCACGGTGGCTTGAATAGCGAGGCTGATGCCATTGCCCGCGCCCGGGCGATGGGGCGTTATTTTTTGCAGAATGGCTGCTACCCCCTGTTCATGGTGTGGAAGAGCGGCATGCTCGAAGCGTTCGCCGATATCCTGCAGGACACGATCCAGCCGCGCGCAACACAGCCGGGCATGGCCGGTAACTGGCTGACCGATAACATGTCTGATCCGGTACTGGAAAAAACTGTCGGGCGCGGTGTCGCCAAACCGTTGTGGTCCGAGATGAAAGAGAATGCGATGTTGGCGGCGCAGCCAGGGCGCGGCGCGGATTTGCTAAGTAACGCGATACGCTCTCTGGCCGGCACCTGGGGAGCCAGGTTTGAACTGCACCTGGTGGGACACTCTGCCGGTTCCATCATGCTGGGAAAATTACTCGGCAACCTGGCGCAGAAAGGGCTGCTCGATGCCGTAAAATCCTGTCACCTGTATGCACCGGCCTGCTCGATTGGCTTCGCCAACAGGGAATATGCCTCGCACCCCGGCATTATGCAGAACCTGTACATCGATATTTTGTCGGACAAGCGCGAGCGTGAAGACCATGTGGCGCATGTCTATCAGAAGTCGTTGCTCTATTTTGTCTCCAATGCGCTGGAAGCAGATGCCCGCACGCCCATTCTCGGGATGACCAATGTGCTGGACCCGAACTATACCGGCTGGGACGGCGCCGCAGTGACGTCCGAGTCCCTGGAGCTCTGGCGTCAGGCAGTGCGCAACAGTAAGTTGAAGAACCGCATCACCATCCATAGCGAGCAGGAATTCGTCACACGCCAGGCCAGGAATGGCGTGAAGGAACAGGTTGAAAAGGCCTCCCACGGCGGCTTTGACAATAATGTCGAGGTACTCAGCCAAACACTACAGCGTATTGTGGCCGGGAAGTTAACGCTGCCTATCGATGATCTGGTGGGTTTTTAGCCTGGTGAGAAAGGTCATTGCAGCCCAAACCAATCCGGAATGTCTTGCGCGGCGTATACCAGACGAATAACTCCATTTAAAAAGCGGCTCAGCGCGGCCCTGGCCAGCGTGCAAAAGCGGAGGTAAATGTGGGCAGGTATTTTCTGGTCATGCTGGTACTGCTGCTTTGCGGGCATGTTCAGTCCAGCGAAAGCACGTTGCGCATGGTAGGGCAGGCGCGGCTCACGTTCATGTTCTGGCCGGTGTACGATTCGCGACTGTACAGCGATGACGGCAGCTATCAGGACGGCCAGCTGCCGCTGCGGCTGGAAATACAGTACTTGCGTGATGTCGATGCAGCAGACCTTGTGATGCACACGCAGAGTGAATGGCAGCGTCAGGGCCGGTCTCACGCGGGGCAACAGCAGTGGCTGAATACGCTGTCACAGCTATTGCCCGATGTCAGCGAAAACGACGTGCTCGCACTGGTGGTTGATGAAGCAGGTCGAAGTTTCTTTTCGGTTAATGGGCGGCCGCTGGGGCAGATTGACGATCCTCATTTTGGCGAACATTTTCTGGGTATCTGGTTGTCCACGGATACCAGTCGACCCGAGTTGCGCCAGACGTTGCTGGGTATTGATTGACACAGAACTTTGTCGAACGGGCATTGGAGAAGTAAAAGGTGGCCAGCGCCAAGATCGAAGTTCCCGCCGGTTAGCGGGTTAATTCATATTCAGAACCAAAGCCATCGGGCCGCTGACCGGTTTTCGCCCCGGAATACGGGCCACCAACTCCAACTCGCCACCCAAAGCTTCGATGTAGTCGCGGAGCGTGGATATCCGCATGTCAGAGCGCCTCTCAATTTTGGAAATGTGACCCTGCTTCAACTCCAAAAGATCAGCCATGCGGTCCTGCGTCAGGTTCAGCTCCCGGCGCAACTGCTGCAAGGTCAGTTGTTCCTGAATAAGCTCGGCACTCCGCCGTTCGATTCGCTTGCGCCGCTGATCGGGCAGTCCCTTCATGACTTGCTTAAGTGTCTTAGCCATTTTTACCTTCCTTTAAGGCCGCCAGATGTCGGTCGAACCGTTCATCCGCATCCTTGATTAACCGCTTGTAAAACCGTTGCTGGCTGCCGCCCGATTTATCACCGCCAACAAGAACGACTGCTGCCCGCTCCGGATCAAAGGCAAAAGCAACTCGCCAGACCCCGTTATCTGCCCTGAACTGCAGTTCCTTCATGTTGGCATGCTTCGAACCCTTGAGGGTGTCCACCTGTGGTCGTCCCAGAGACGGGCCGAACCGCTCAAGGACCCTGAGCTGCGCCAGTAGCTCGTCCTGCACTGCCTCGTCCAGGGCCTCGAATTCAGGCTCGAACTCGTCGCAGAACATGACTGTCCATGTCACATAAATATACCTTTAAATGAATATTCCGTTTATGGAATAATCTCCGTGGCTTGGCAGTAGCTTAGTCCATTTGCCCTACCACCTTGAATGGCAAATAGAATCAGAACTGAGCATCGTTTCTAGCGGGTTTCTGGACACGGGAAGCTGCTGGTAGTCAATGCGCCTCAAGCAGATTGCAGCTGTGGAGGTGCGCCTGACACGATGACTCACAACAGCGTTAGGGCTGTTGTGAGCCTGTGGACTGCCCCGCTGCGCGGCTCGGTGCAAATTGCTGCGCAAGTGATCGAAGGGGCCGGTGCGGCCTCCCGGCGTCCGTCTCGGCCAGATACAACGGCTAAACTCTACGCTCCCAAGCGGACAGGCAACACTCTTAATACGTTTTAGCACATGAGACGCTCCTTTAGGTCGTAGGAATCAACAATTCTTATCGCTTCTGTGAAAACATCAAATCACTATGTTAGCTACTGAGCAGCGTCCATCAGTCTCAACCGGAATTCCGGCGAACGGTCTGTTAGCGTTTTCGTAGGTAATACTGGTGCAGGCCTAGTGCCAGACCGCGCGCGGGAGGGATCAGAACCTTTTGCGCAATCCCATAACCACATAGCCCTGCTGGGCCACAAGGTATCGGATTGAAAATCCTGTGACAGCCATTCATAGCCGACCTCCGTATCCAGCATGAGGTCTGGCTTGATATACCACTCCAGTCGCACACCCGGGCGCATGCATAAGCATCCTGACTGTAATCAGTAAGCCAGCGCTTCGATCCAGACAGCCTGAAAATGACATCCAAATTGTTATCAAAGCGCAGCTTTTCATCCGCGTAGACCGTGGCGCTCCCGGAGGTTTCACCGTCCGTGTAGCGGACCCCGGTGCTCAGGACATCGTTGGTAAACAGCTGCATCACTCCACACGAATTGCAGGCCCGATGTGGTATTGGCATCAGAATCTGGCGTAGTCGTAACTACTCGCATCAGGCGTGTGTAATCAATCCCATACTGAGGCAAATCGCTAATCTCATAATAAAACAATTCACCTATAACTCGCAGAGATTCCGATAATTGGTGATTACCACTACCGAGGCATATTGGCTTAAAGCCGTCTTATCCAATGCGGCGTCATAGATATCAAGTCCGTCACCTAGCCTCTCAACAAGCTGGTTGAAGTTGACATCGTATTCGCCTATCAAAGCGTTAGTGGTACTCAGAAATGGACTGCGCTGATAACCTAGCGACAGCGAGACATTGGTGTCATCTCCTAGCGTCCTGCTGCCGTTGAAGGTGACATTATTGACTTCCTGAAACTCGACATCGTAGTCGGTAATCAACAGACCTTGGTACAACTCATCGAAATATGCAATTTCACCACCCACCGCCCGGCGCTCCGTCATGTTTTCATAGGTCTGTTCGACGACGAAAACATTCAGCTGCAATCCAGGCTGGGGGATCTGAAATTCGGTGGCAATCCCATAGGCCAGGTGGTCACTACTGGGCGCATCCCTCGAATTGCTATTGACACCACCCGCCAAGACTTTAAGCGTGGCCAATTCACTCACCGGATATGCAATGGTAGCTCCGTCAAAATAACCGTATATCCCGTTGTCAGTTGCCCGCTGTCGGCCAAGCGTGAGCTCGGCCCCACTGGGCTCGTGCATCATACTAACGTACAAGTTGCTCGCCCTGCCATTTGAGTCCCCTCGATCGGATTGATCACCGAGATAGCCGCCGCTTACCCGGCTTCGCCATAAAATGTTCCCGCTATGGGCACGCACATGCAGGTCGAGATCGCCGGCCAGTGAAGATATCGGTGTAGTGGCGTCCTGGTCTTCAACCTTGCTGCTCAGCCCTCGATACATCAGCGAACTACTGCCATAGATCACCACGTCCTCTGTCTTTGCCGACGCCAGTTTTCGCACAGACTGTGGCTCCTGCGATGCTGTGAGCAGCGCCGCCGCCCGCTGCTGCACCCTTGCTTCACCCGCCGTACCGGGGTACCTTTGCAGCCAGGACTCATAGATCGCGAGTGCGCCATTTTGGTCGCCCTGTTGTTCCAGACATAGACCGTACAGTTCCAGCGCCCACGCGGCTTGTTCCGGATTTGACGTCTCGCTCAGTCGCTGGTAAATGACGGCGGCGGCGGCGTAATCCTTGCTCCGATATAGGCTGGCGGCCTGCTTGAGTTGTGCATCGACCTGTTCTTGATTAGTCGTAGCGAATAGTCTCGCCGGGCTCCTCTGCCAATACCGGATTTACCGAAGCGTATACTACTACCACACAGAGCAGCAGGGCGCTCAGGCGACCTCGAATTGTGTCGTTAGTCAAAGCCTCCATCCCCCACCCTGTGTTCACCCGGCCTGAGCTCCTTTATCGTGGTCAAAGAAGCGTTGGTATAGACATGACAGGAGCCGGAGCAATCCCGTAGCTCGGAGACGGTATAACTAAAATCGGGATTCTCGTATTTCTTGTGTGGATCCGGCACAAAATCGCTAGCGTGGCAACCCGCGCAGTCCGGTTGATAAGCGGCAAAGCGCCAGGGGATGGCCTGGGCATTGGTGGTATGGCAGTCGGTGCACTGCAGGTTCGCCGCGTGCTGTCCGGGGTAGTTGGGTGAGGAATGGCGAAAATTATCCGGTGACCAGGCAAACGTGGTATGACAACTGCTGCAGTCCAGCGTGGTCTGGAAGTGGCCATTGTCCTTGCCGGTTGCCGTTGTGCCGTTATGGCAGCTCTGGCAATTGCCGGTGATGCCGGCGTGGTTGAAGTTGGCGGGCGTCCAGGCCACGGTGGAGTGGCACACCGCGCAGTCCTGCGTCGTCAGAAGATGGTCGTTACCCTTGCCCGTGGCCGTCGTGCCGTTGTGGCAGCTCTGGCAGTTGCCGGTGATGCCGGCGTGGTTGAAGTTGGCGGGCGTCCAGGCCACGGAGGAGTGGCACACCGCGCAGTCCTGCGTCGTCGGAAGATGGTCGTTACCCTTGCCCGTGGCCGTCGTGCCGTTATGGCAGCTCTGGCAGTTGCCGGTGATGCCGGCATGGTTGAAGTTGGCGGGCGTCCAGGCCACGGTGGAGTGACACACCGCGCAGTCCTGCGTCGTCGGAAGATGGTTGTTACCCTTGCCACCCGCCGTGGTTCCATTGTGGCAGCTCTGGCAGTTGCCCGTAATACCCGCGTGATTGAAATTGGCGGGGGTCCAGGCCACGGAGGAGTGGCACACCGCGCAGTCCTGCGTCGTCGGAAGATGGTCGTTGCCCTTGCCCGTGGCCGTCGTGCCGTTGTGGCAGCTCTGGCAGTTGCCGGTGATGCCGGCGTGGTTGAAGTTGGCGGGCGTCCAGGCCACGGAGGAGTGGCACACCGCGCAGTCCTGCGTCGTCGGAAGATGGTCGTTGCCCTTGCCCGTGGCCGTCGTGCCGTTGTGGCAGCTCTGGCAGTTGCCGGTGATGCCGGCGTGGTTGAAGTTGGCGGGCGTCCAGGCCACGGTGGAGTGGCACACCGCGCAGTCCTGCGTCGTCGGAAGATGGTCGTTGCCCTTGCCCGTGGCCGTCGTGCCGTTGTGGCAGCTCTGGCAGTTGCCGGTGATGCCGGCGTGGTTGAAGTTGGCAGGCGTCCAGGCCACGGTGGAGTGGCACACCGCGCAGTCCTGCGTGGTGGGAATATGGTTGCTTGATTTGCCGCCTGCCGTGCTGCCATTGTGGCAGCTCTGGCAGTTGCCGGTGATACCGGCGTGGTTGAAGTTGGCAGGCGTCCAGGCTGCTGTGGTGTGGCATTCAACACAATCCTGCGTGGTGGGAATGTGCGTGGGTGTCTTGCCGTCAGCCTGCACTCCGTTATGACAGCTCTGGCAGTTGCCGGTGATGCCAACATGGTCGAACCTGGCGGGCAACCAGGCGAACGTGGTGTGGCAGCTCTGGCAATCGGACCCGGTGACAATGTGGTTCACCGGTTTGCCCGTGGCTATGGTGTTGTTGTGGCAGGTCATACAGGGTTGGGTGACATTACTGTGGTCAAAAACGGCAGGCGTCCACGCCAGTGTAGAGTGGCAGGTTTGACATTGCTGCGTTGATACGACGTGGTTGGCGCTCTTGCCCTGCGCTATGGAGCCGTCGTGACACAGGATGCAGGTTTGCGGTACCTGGGTGTGGTCAACCCGCACAATTTCCTGCCAGTTGAAGGTGTCGTGACAGCTCTCGCAATTGGCTGATGAGGGCATATGATTCTGCGGCTTGAAGGAAGTATCAAGCAGACCATTGGGCACGTGGCAGAGTTGGCACTCCCGGGGTGTACCGACGAAGACACCGCGCTTGTGGCAGCTCTCACACTGTAAATCCTTATGGGCGCCGCGCAGTTCAAACCCGGTTTTGAAGTGGTCAAACCCGGGATCTTCAGCCACCGTTCGCCATGGGCATAAGAAACCAGAGCAATCCCAGGCCTAGCACCAGCATAAACCGACTTACTTGCGCCATTGGATATCTCCGAACGCTTTAGTGGAATGACATCGGCCGCAATCGGGGCCAAATTTACCTTCATGGCGATCATTTTGAGCGTGACAGCCGCCGCAATCGCGGGGCACGTCCGCGGCATCCTTGCCCTGGTGACAACTGGCACAACTCAGGTTGGCGTGCGCGCCGCCAAGCTTGAAATCCGTCGCACGGTCATGGTCGAACGTCCACAACATCCAGCCGTTGGGTGTGTGACACGTGCCGCACTGTTCGCCCAGGGCTGACTTGTGGGCATCCTCCGTGCGATGGCAATCCACACAGTCTTTGCTGGCCTGCTGAAATTCATGGTTGCTGTGGCAGCCCTGGCAGGCGGCGACGGCATGCATCCCTTCCAGAGGGAATCGCGTCAGTTCATGGTCGAAACCTGC
The DNA here is from genome assembly GCA_963762235.1 of uncultured Gammaproteobacteria bacterium. GTDB lineage: Bacteria > Pseudomonadota > Gammaproteobacteria > Pseudomonadales > Halieaceae > Marimicrobium. The sequence continues at coordinate 189,417 of CAVXKH010000018.1, forward strand.
CGTGTTGTTCCAGCCGCTCGGCTGGTGGCATGTACCACAATCGGCCAGCGCGTCGGATTTATGCACATCGTTCGCACGGTGGCAGTCAATACACCGGGTGCCCGGACTGTCCTGCAGTGAACCCTGGTGGCACTGCAGGCACGCGAGTTTTTCGTGCTTCCCCAGCAGCGGCCAGTTGGCATCCTTGCTGTGGTTGAAGCGCGCCTCGTTCCAGCGACTGGTGTTATGGCAGCTCTCACAATGATCGCCGTGACGGCCCGTGTGAATATCGCTGCTACGGTGGCAGGACACGCATTCCGTCGACGGCTTTTTCTCCTTAAGGTCGCCGAAGTGGCAGGCCTGGCAGGAGCTGCGCTGGTGCGCGCCGGTCAGTGCAAATTTGGTTTCCGCGGTATGATCAAAGACAGGACTGGACCATTTTTCCTGGTTGTGGCACCGCTGGCAGTCCTTGCCATAGCGACCCAGATGAACATCCCGCAGCTGGTGGCAACCTATACACTCCTTGTTCTCAAAGCTGTATTGCTCGCCCGCATGGCAACTGCCGCACTGTAGCTTTTTGTGGTGACCCTGCAGCGGAAAGTCGGTGCTATCGTGATCGAATGCGGCGGGTTTGTTCCAGGCGTCCGGTTCGTGGCAATCGCCACACTCCTTGCCCAGTGCGCCATGATGCTTATCCTGGTCCTGGTGACAGCCATAGCAAGCCCCGGCGGCATCCCGAAACGCGGTGCCCGCCTTATGGCAACTCTGGCACGTCGTATTGAGATGCTTGCCCAGCAGGGGGAAATCAGTGTACGTATGGTCAAAGAGGTCCACGTCCAGCGGCACGATGTTGTAATTCCTTCCCTTGTGATCGGTATGGCAACTCTTGCAATCGCCTGTGCTGGCCATCGCGGCGAGACCGTGAAAGCCTGTCTTGTGCTTTTGATCGTCGGCGATGGGTTCATGACACGCCAGGCACTTTGAGTTCTGGGCGGACTTGTCAAAGCTGCTGTGGCAGGCCTCGCAATTCTGCTCTTCCTTGGCGTGCGCCTGGGCAAGCGCGCCGGGCATCAGGATCATCGACTTCAGGTCCAGGCCAGCCGCAGTGGCCGGCATTGCCGACACCGTGATAGCCATGACGATCAGGACGATCAGGATGATGGACAGGGCTGCCAGGCGCCGCACCGGGTCAATACCAATTGACGACGAAAACGTGGATGATCGCGGTGATAATCATCAGTATGAATACCGGGATATGGATGACATGCCATAGTCCAAACAGGCGCTCGAACAGCCGCAATCCGGCCAGCTTGTCCAGCAGGGCGGCCAATGCGCGTTGGTGGTTGCCCATTGCCTTGAGCGGGCTGCCGGCCACTACCGTATCGCCCCCGGCGGCCCCCAGCGCACTGCGGGACATCCTGCGCAGCCAACGGCGCTGCTGCAGCAGTTGCCGCAGTGAAACGGCCTGGCGCTGGCTTGCGATAATGTCGCAGCAGCCCGTATATAAGTCCCTTAATTGCTGCTGTTGCTCACCCGGCATCCCGGACGACTCCAACTCCTGGTAAAAGAAGTCCAGATCAGACTTGAGCTCGTGCAAGCCGACCTGCTGACCGTACAAACCAAAATGGAACTTGCCGTACAGGTAGCGCCCGATGAGCCCACTCCCGGCAACCAGGAGCATACAGCCAAGGGCGACCGTGCTATTGGTAGAACCGAGGCGGAAATTGCTGTGGAGCAGAATGCACAGGGGCCCCAGTACACCCAGCAGCATGTGGAGGCGAAACCAGCTGCCGAGCTTGAACCAGCCACGCATGAAGCGCAGGCGCTTGCGCAGCGGATACAGCAGCAAGATGGTCATCAAACTGACGCCGACGATACCCAGCGCATAGCCAACGCCCGAGTCCGCACGCAGGTATTGATAGTCCCTGACCCACCAGGCCCAGACCATTACCCCGCCCGCCGCCAACGAAAATACCCAGAAAGCTGCTTGCGATGTGCGCGACAGATAGCGCGTGATCAGCGACTTATTGGAGAAATCTCCAGTTATTGCTCCCATTGCTGCTATAGTAACCTTATACAATTAAGGGGTATTAGGGAACACACCTATGACATCGGTACTAGTTCACAGTGTAACGCAAGGCAATTGGGAATATAATCCCAGTATATGTACATTTTTCAACTTTCTGGAGGTAATCAACCGTGCCGCAGTGGCTGACCATCGCCGCGGTGTATGGGTGCCGGCGTTCGTCTTAATGCTGATTTATTGGTTGGGGCAGCGGCACAAGTCGAAAGCGGCACACCGGGTCTACCAGGAGGCGTTGGCATCCGGCCTACTGGAACCGGCATCGCTGCATCCGGTGATCGATCCCACCCGCTGCCTGGGCTGTGGCACTTGCGTAAAGGCGTGTCCGGAGAAAAATGTTCTGGGCATCATCAACAACCGGGCCCAGCTCATAAGTCCCTCTTCCTGTATCGGCCATGGGGCCTGCAAGGCCGCGTGCCCCACCCATGCCATAGAACTGGTTTTTGGTACTGCCACACGCGGTGTCGATATTCCCCAGGTCAGCCCCGATTTCCAGACCAGTATTCCGGGTATTTACATCGCCGGCGAACTGGGTGGCATGGGGTTGATACGCAATGCGATTGAGCAGGGGCGACAGGCGCTGGAGGCCATCTCGAAAAATGGTCGCAGTCGACCGGGTGAGCAACTGGATGTGCTGATTGTCGGCGCGGGGCCTGCGGGCATCAGCGCCGCCATGGCAGCAAAGGAGATGAATCTCAACTATCAGCTGCTGGAGCAGGATACAGTCGGCGGCACAATCGCCCACTATCCCCGCGGCAAAGTCGTAATGACGGCACCCGCGGTACTGCCCATCGTTGGCGAATTTCAGTTCGGTGAGACCAGCAAGGAGAACCTGATGACATTCTGGTCCGACGTGGTACAGCAGACGCAGCTTAATATCAGCACCGGCGCCAAAGTTGAAACCATTGATGTGACAGGAAGTGGATTTGAAGTCCGAGCGGATAAGTGTTACCGGACCGCTAATGTGCTACTGGCTATTGGCCGGCGCGGCAGCCCGCGGAAACTTGGAGTTCCCGGCGAGGAATACAGTAAAGTGGTTTATCACCTGGTCGATCCACAACAGTATCGCGGCAAGAAAGTGGTAGTTGTCGGCGGCGGGGACAGTGCCATGGAGGCCGCCATAAGCCTCGGAGGAGCCGGGTACTGAGGTCGTGCTGTCTTATCGGGGTGATGTTTTCGATCGCGTGAAAAGCAAGAATCGCGAACGCTTGGCTGCGGCCGTAGCTGCGGGCCAGCTCAGGGTTGAACTTGCTTCCCAGTTACAGCAGATCACCGCCAGCGCAATACTGCTGGAAACCACACACGGGATCGTCCAGCTGGATAACGATGCCGTGATTATCTGCGCCGGAGGCATACTACCCACAAGTTTTCTCAAGTCAGTTGGAATCGCGGTAGAAACGCGGTACGGCACAGTATGAAAATTGCCCTGAACATCACTGTGGCGCTGTTATTACTTTGCCTTTCATTACATTTGCAAGCTGCAGACCTGTCGAGCGCATACAAGGCCATGCGCCTGGGAGATTTCAACGGGGCCGCGGAGATTTTTACCAGCGCAGCTGCTGACGGTTCCGTCGAGGCGCAATACCAACTCGGCAAACTGTACCTGGTGGGCCGAGGAGTGGCTAAAGATGAAGCGCTGGCGCGCAAGTGGCTGGAAGAAGCCGCCCGACAAAACGAGCCGAATGCGCAGTACACCCTCGCGCTGCTGTTGCTGGCTAGTGGCGAAACGGAGGAAGCCAGGAACTGGCTCCAGCAGGCAACAGCGCTGGGAAATAGACGGGCGCAGTCCGAACTGGAAAAATTAACCACCACCAACGCGCCCGTGTCACAAGACTCTCTCTCCGGGGATATCGCCCAACAGTGGCGACGGGCAGCACTGGCTTGCGATACAAAGAGTCTGCAACAATTGTTAGAGAAAGGAGCGCCAGTCAACGCACGCGATGACCATAATCGTGGCGCCTTGTATTACTTGGTCGCCTGTCACAGTACTGACGCGATACGTCTACTTTTGGATCATGGCGTCGACGTGAATAACATCGATCACTACGGCGAAAGCCCGCTGACGATGGCTGTGAAGCAAGGCGATAGCGCCACCATCAAGTTGTTACTGGCTGCTGGCGCAGATACCAGGGTCACAACCCGCTCTGGTGACAGCCTGTTGCACCTGGCGGTACTCAGCCACTCTGTCAGCGCCCTTGAAGTCTTACTGGAAAAGGGTGTCCCCAGCGCTGCGCTGAACACGGACGGCTATACACCCCTGGACCTGGCGATGCTCTTGCAGGACAAGGCAGCCGCGCAAACCTTGAGTCGGGTTGGCGCCACGCATGGGGCGCGCTGGCAGGCATCACAGGGCAATACAGGCGGTTCGATTGCGGATTACCTGGCAACGAAAGATAAAGCCGATACCCAGGACATCTGGCAACTGGCGAGGCAGGCCGCGGTCCAGGACCAGGCGGAAGTGCTGGGGGAACTGCTGGAACGGCACGGGTCTGGAGCTCACCACACGGCTGGATGCGCAGGACCGAACCCTGTTGATGTATACGGCCGAAGCAACCAGCATGGCTGCCATGCCGGTTCTGGCGGCAGCGGGCGCGAACCTGGATCAATACAACAAGGATAAGAAGACCGCGCTTATGCTGGCTGCGGAGCGCGGGAATACCGAGGCGGCAATGCGCCTGTTAAGCCTGGGCGCCAATGCGTTACTACCCGACTCACAGGATCGCGACGCGATACACCTGGCCCTGCTTGGCGGACATGAGGATACCGCATTGCAAATACTCGGCGGTGTAGCCGACTTCGACCACCAGACTGCGGCGGGTAAGACGTACCTCATGCTGGCGATAGAAGGAAATGCGGCCAAAGCAGTCCAGGCGCTGTTGCAACGAGGCGCGCGCCATGAAATGGTTGATGCCAGGGGAAGGAAATCTCTTTGGTATGCAGCGCGTTATTGCCACAGCGATTTTATTGACGCCCTGCTCACGCGTGACAGGGACATTGATCACGCAGACCAAAACGGATACACGCCGCTGCATAGTGCCGCCGGCGAGGATTGCGCCGCCGCGGTCGACAAGCTGCTGGCCGCGGGCGCCAACATCAATGCGCGCACAGCACAGAACAATACCCCCTTGATGCTGGCAGTACGCAATAAACACACTGCTATCGCTCTGGATCTGATGACCCGCGGGGCGGAGGTCGAGCCGCAGAATAACAACGGGGATACTGCGTTGATCTTCGCCGTAAGCACCGAATCCCCGGTGCTGGTTGAGCGCCTGCTGGCGCTTGGCAGTGATCCCTATCGCCGCAATGCGCTGGGTGAGTCAGCGCTCTCCATGTCCGAACAGCATCACCCTTCGCTGCTCGCGCTCATAAAGGCGAGCAGTCGCTTCCAATTTCTGCACCTCTGATCTGTCTTAACGAATAAAGCATCCTGCAACGGGTAATCCGGGGCAATCAAAAAACCACGCTGCGTCGCGCCATCAGGTGTAGGGCAGGAAGTCGAATGAGTATTCACCCGGGTATTGACGACATCTTCCGCCCCGAAGTTGATCAGCCTGATGCGTGACAGGATCTTGCTGGCCAAGGCCGCATCGGAGAGCTCGCTGGATACCAGCGTTATTTGCACAACGCTGCCGGCGGAATCTATCACCATCTCGAAAACCAGCTTGCCGCGCAGCTGGGGGTCGACGCGCAGGGCCCGGTTGTAGATGGCAAATATGGCGCCCTTGTTAGCGTCCATGATCCGGCGAATCGATTCGTCCGAGCGACCCCCGAGCCGGGCCGACTCGCTTTGTCCAGCCTCGCTTACCTTGGTAGCAATGGTACTTTGCACCCGGGTGGTTGCGCGACTGAGATAGGGTAGTTTCGCGACCCGAGAGGGCATCCCCGCCGGTATCGCGGCTTATCGCACTGGTTTTGATGCCGCCACTGCTGGCGCGCACACCGCTGGTAATGATTGAGCGCTCGGTACTGGCTGCACTATCCTGTCTCGCGGCTCAGCTGCGCATGGTTGAGGGTATCCACATCGACGCTGTCGCGCATTTCACTCAGTTCGTCCTGGAAAGCGAGCAAACCCGACGCCGCAGCAACACTGCGTGCCTGCTCCAATTGACCCAGCTGTTTAACGTTCCACGGTGTATTCCCGCGGCCTGCTCCACCGGCACAGGTGCTTCCGCATTTTTCGGCACGGGCCTTGCCACAGCCGTCTGCTTCTCCACCGGCAGGGGGCTTCCGTCTTTTTCTCTACCGGCCTGGGAATGGCTTGACCGGCTCCGGCAGCGATTGCTTATCCACGATAATGTGTGCCAGTTGCTGCGGCATCTCCCCGACCGTTTCGCGCGCCACATCGTGTACCGGCAGCAACGGCACCACGATAGCGAATATGCTAAACACCATCAGCATGCTTCGAGCACGCCGCAACGTTCTTCCTGGCTGTATTCCCGGGCTACAGGAGTTCAGGCGCTGGCATCATACGCGACACCCACTAACCCCTCCCATCCGCCGCCGGGTTGGCCGCGGCACCGGAGCCTCGCCGTTGACGGCCAGGGAGATGTCGCGGTAGCCCGCCTCCGCACACGTCGTCATGATGCGCTTGAGCAGCTTGTACGGTATGGTCTGGTCACCCATGAAATGACTTGACTGCCCCACCGCCTGCGTTGTTCCGCTAGCGGGGGAGCGAGGGAGGCCTGGTTATGAAGTCCTGGCAGGCCCGGCAGCAATTCCTCCGGGCCGGCCAGTGCAGCATCGATACGCTCAACAGTGTGCCCGCCAAGAATAATATCCGCGGTGGTAATCTTGATGGTCAGCGCCGGTTCCGGCTTCTGCGCGGAGATGGATTGCGGCAGGGTGATATCGCGGTCGGACTGCAGTACTTCCACATCGCCGTTATTCACTATAAGGGACAAACACGAGAATGGTGAAAATATCCATCATCGCCACCAGGTTCAGCCTGGGCTGCCGCGCCATCCGCTTGTGATTGCGCGCCATGCGGCGCGCGCTGCAACGAGGAAACTCATGGCGCTCCCCCTGTTCAAACTCGGGTGCATCACCAAAGGGAAATTTTGGGGAACAGGGCGGCGTCCACTACCGATGCCGCTACCACGGCCTTGAAAGACCGCACCGTATCCATGACGGTTATGATGGTCTGGTAGTCGATATCCGGTGTGGGCAACAGTGTAATTGCGTCTGTCTCCAGGGCCCTGCTCGCGCAACTGCTGTTTCATTTCCTGCAGCAGCTGATACGAGCATTGCAAAATCGTACTCACCCGAGGCCTGCCTGGGAATCTGCTCGAGCTGGGCACCCCACCTGGGTAATTTATCGCATTCCATCCGCCCTGATCACCAGCTCAACTGCCGCAGTTCCTGGGGACTGTCTCCCGGGCAGCGCCCGCTGGCAACGCGGCCGCAACTTCCGTGATGCGCGAAAGCACCATACCCATCAGCAATACGGGTACAAGTACAATCATCAGGTTCATGAACGCGGAATAATCCAGCTCGACCTCTCGAGCAGGGGGATGCCTTTTTTTCTGCATTTGACGTTGTCCTGAGTCTGGTTGTCCGTGCTTCACCGGGCAGCACATTCACATCCGCCAGGGTATTAAGCGACTTTGACACAGGCCATTTCGGTAAGCTGTCTGACGATTTCCGTGGTTTCGGTCGGCAGCAACGGAGCGCAGCAAAATACCACGGATCGCCGAGATCAAGCCAAACGCCGTGGTGTTCATCGCTACCGAAATCGAACTGGACAGCAGGCTCGCTTTTTCCGCCGGCGCCGTTCTTCGCGACGGCGGCAAACGCCGCGATCAGGCCAACAATAGTGCCCAGCAAACCCAGCAGGGTAGCCACATTCGCCAGACGCCAGGTACTGGCGTAATGCTTTTCCAGCCGCGGCAGGGCCCCCATAACACACCCTCCTCCATGGCGGATTCGATATCGTCGCGGCGCCTGTTGCCGGAAAAGCGCGCTATACCCGCCGCAACGATACGCGACATGGGCACAGTGGATGTATTGCCGGCGGCGATGACCGCGCCAAAATCCTGCTTCTTCAGCAGCGCCATCGCCGCGTCGAATGCACGCTTGTTGGTGTAACGTGCGCTCGTGAGCACCAGCCAACGCTCGACTGCAATCGCCAGCCCGATAACCAACACCGCGGCAATGGGGTACATAAAAAGTCCACCAGCCTGAAAAAAGCGCACTACTGACTCATAGGTATCCATGGTATTTCCCTTCCTTTCACTCGGTATTTAATAAATCGTTGGTGCCTTCATCCGTGGCAGTGTTTCCCGCGGCATCCAGCAGCGCCGGTAATTCAACTGGCGTATGAATTCGTCGCGGTCCTGCGCAACGAACAGGTCACCCGCCAGGCCCGCGCTGAATTCCTGCTGCAACTGGACATCGCCGGGCTGCTGCCAGGGCAGGATGTACATTACCCTGGGCTGTCCTGGTTGCCGCTGACGGTGGTGTGCAGCGTGACGTTCGCCTCCTGCCCAACCACGGCAAAACTCGACAGCAGGATTGGCACGCATACTGGTATGAAACGCCTGGCTTTCATGGCTGATCCCCCTGCGCCACAGGCGCGTTCTGGCGCTGCAAATCGGTAATCCAACCGGCTACGACGTGGTCTTGCCCAGCGGTGAGGGACTGGTAGCGCTGGTAATGTTGCAGGGCCTTGCCACTCTCGCCCAGATACAGATCATACAAAATGCCAATATCGAGATGGGTTTGTGCAGACGCCTCCCATTCCTGCAGCGCCTGTAGGTAAACCGTCTCTGCCTCATTAAAGCGGCCCTGCTTGCGCAAAAATATTCCGTATTCGTTATACGCGGCGATGTTGCCGGGATTGTTGGTGATGCTCTGCTGGAACCAGCGCTGGGCCTGCTCGGGGTCTCCCATCTGCTGGTACACCAGCGCGAGATTCAGGCTGGGGCCCGACAGTCGGGGATACGCTTGTGACAGTGCCTGCAGTTGCAACAGCGCCCCCTGCCAATCGCCCGCCTCCACCAATACCCGTGCCTGCTCGAATTGGCGCTGCGCCTCGGCCGGCACCGGGTCGCGTCCCTTCAGGTACGGGTTATCAGGCGCGTGCCGGGCAGGCGCGTCCGCGCCACCGTCAGCCATGACCTGCGGGGCGCTCCCTACGGCAGAAGGCTGCGTCGAGCATGCACCGAGGAGCAATTGCGCGACTATATACAGGAGGATCGTGGCGTAGCGCATGGTGTCAGTAAATCTCCCCACTGAAGCCGATGCTCTTTTCCAGCTTGTGGTAGCGCGCGGGCTGTAATTCTCCGAGCGCCGTGAAACTCTGCTGAACCCACTCGTCGTAAACTCCATCCCTGGCCCGCCTGGTGTTGGTCTCGTAAATCGCAATGGCCTTTTCCTCAAAGGGGTAGGCCTGTTCCTCCAGCAGCGTTTCATATTGCTCCAGTGCCAGCTGGTCAATATCCCCGGGGCGCTGTGAGGTCAGCAGGTCGGTGCTCAACTGCTGGTAGATTTGTCCCATACGGTAGGTGGCAAGCGTGCCAAACTGCTGCACGCCGTAGTCCTCCGTTATTTGATAGGCGGCCAGCGCGCGCTCCATAGCGACTTTTTTGCTGTTGAGCGATGCCTTGATCGGATAGCGCAGCTTGATAGCGCTGAAGGCCTGGTAGGCGTCGTCGGCGAGAACGCTGGAGGCAAAAGCGGCCAGGTACAGGGATCGCGAGGATTGCCCGGCTCCTGCCTGCGCATGGGTGGCGATCATTTCCTGTAACCAGAAGCGCCGCTCCGGCTCCTGCCCATTGAGGTTATAAAGCTCTGCCAGGCGATTCATGGCTTCCATACGCATCGCAATTGGTTCCGGCCAGCTTTGGGTATAACTGCGATAACGCTGTATGGCCAATGCAGTAACCCCGGCCCGATCGTAGTAGCTGGCTGCCAGATAGAGCGCCTGTCGCTGTTGCTCGCCTGCCGGCTGTACGGCCGCGATCCTGTCCAGTTCGACGGCAGCCGCCTCCCATTGTTCCAGGTGCTCGTAGTTGCTCACCAGTATTGCTGCAATCGAGGCGGACAGCTCGTGTTCGGGATAACGGCTGCGAAAATCGAGCAGCAGGCGGTTACCCTCCTCCAGTTCACCCGCCTGGATAAAGTTATTGGCAGCGTCAAACTGCGCATTGACCCCAATCTCGGATTGCGGCGCCGCGGACATGACCCGGGCGAACTGCTGTGCCGCTTGCTGACGATCCCCAGCCGCCACGGCGCTTTCACCTTGCCGGTAGATACTGGCCGCGAATCGATCGACGGTCGCGGCATGACGTTCGTCATTCGCAGGCATGATTGCCAGTGCGTTCTGGTAGGCCTGTTCCGCTTCGGGATACTGCTGCAACTCAAAACGAATTTGCCCCAGGACGAGCCACGCGGACGCGAGCACGGCGGCGTCCGGCGCAGGCTTCCACTCTATAATGCTGGACGCTACCTTGCTGGCGTGCTCGTACTCATCAAGCTGCAGCAACCCCGCCGCTGCATGCTCCAGAACGGCTGGCGCACGCGGATCAGTGGCAAAGGCGGAGGCGAACCTGAGTTCGCTGTCTATGCGTCGCCTGTCAGGCGCCCCGTTGGTCTTTTGGCCAAGCCGCTCATAGGCGATAATCGCCGAGTAAGCGGCATCAGCAGCCTGTTCATAATCGCTGTATTGGTAAGCGACCTTCTCATAGCTGTTAATAGCGCCCGGGTAATCTCCCGCCTCAAACAGGCTTTCACCGAGCAGAAAGGCCATCGCCGGGACCCGGGAATCCTGCGGAAAGCTATCCATAAACAGCTGGTAATAGGAACCGGCGGCCAGGTAATGCTCCGTTGCTGCTGCCGTCGACCCGCCCTTTCCCGCTTCGGCCTGTGCCGCCGCATGGTGGTAGCTGGCTAGCTCCTCGATAAATTGCTGCAAGTGCGGGCGTATGTCCGATCGCGCCTGCTCGCTGCTCTGCTGCCAATACTGCCCGGTCACAGCGAACCTTTCGATATAGTCCTGCTTTTCCTGCACGATCAGCTCGGGAAATCCACCCGCTTCATACGTCTCGATCACCTTCAGCTGGAACTGGGGTGCGAGGTCGGAATTCGGAAACTGGCTGGCATAGGTTTTATAGGTTGCGGCACTGTCGCGATAGCGCTGCTGCCCTAGATAGAGTTCCCCCAATTGTGCGTACAACAACACCTCGTACGGACGCGGGCCAAGCTGTTTGAACGTGTCCGCGAGTGATTCCGCCCCGTCCAGGTTACTGAAGGCCACCGCCAATGCCCGCAGGCAGTCCTGCGCCATTTCAAGCTGGCCCTGGGCCATTGCAGCAGTGTCATGATTGGCGGGCATCACCCGATCCAGCGTTGCGGTGAAAGGCGCTATGGCGGCACTATAGTCACCCTGCTTGAGGCGGGACCAACCCTGCATATACAAGGCATTGAGGTAGTACGCGGTGGAGTCGCCATAGTTGATCACCCGCGTATAGGCTAACTCCGCGCGCGGATAATCGGACGCCGCAAAATAGCTTTCTGCCAGGCGAAACTCAGCTTCCGGCACATAGGGTGAACCGGGGTAACGGCTGACCAGGCGTTCCAGGGCGCCCACCGACTTTTCATTGTCGCCGCTGAGCGCGTATGCCCTGGACAATTGATACAGTATCTGGTCATTGACCGGAGCTTCGGGATTGTCGCGCAGCAGGGCTTCATAGGCCTCGATGGATTGGGCAAAATCGGCCCGCTCCACATCGCCCGCATCTGCGGACAGTTTGGCCTCGCCCCGCTGCAGCTCAAGATCAGCAAGGCGCTGCTGCGCCTGCAGGCGAACATCAGGTTCGGGCGCGGACTTGAGAACTTCGCGGTAGGCGTCGGCCACCTGCTCCAGGTCCGTTGCAGGAAGCGTTTCCTCTGTCTCGGGCAAACTCACCGGTTCGAGGTCCGCCAGGGTCGATTCCGAAGCACCCTCGCCGCGGCCACCGAACTTGCTCATTCCGCGTAAAAGATTCGCAACGAACACGCTTTGCTCACCGTCCTCAAGCTCAATGACCAACTCGCGATGCTGCACCTGCAGGCGCACGGTGTCATCGGAGATCACCTGCAACACATCGGGATTACTTTCGGCCAATTCCTCAACCGTGTTCGCGGGCGGTGGCACTGCCGCCGAAGGAAATACCGCCGGTGGCGTCGCGGCGGGCGTCGGCGCGGGCGCGGACCGGTCGACACCGAGCCCGCTACAGGCCGCGAGCAGGCTCACAACGGGCAGCAGCCACTGCCGGTTCATCGCGGCACCTGCGAACTGCCGCTATCATAGAGTCGAGCGATTGCCAGGCGAGACTGGCCCAGCGCTGTGTCGATCCTTGCGGCCTGCTGCTCTAACTCAGCGACCGCCAGTTGGCTGATTCGCTTCCGGGCATTGCTGAGGGCCACCTGCACCTGCTGCTCACGGGACAGAGTCCGCTCGCGCAGCTCAGTTATGCGCCGCGCATAATTCGTCTGTTGCCGCAGCACCACAGCTTCCTCCACCCGGGAGAGGAGCAATTGCGACTCCTGGACCAGTGCCTGCAGTTCCTGCATTTCGGCCTTGAGCCGCGCCATGTGGCCGCCATCTTCCACCGCACCAATACGCTGGCGCAGTTGTTCGATCTGTCCCAGAAGCTGCTGTTGCCTGTCCCTTAGCCGTGTAACGCGGTCACTGTTGAGCACCGTAGACCAGCTGTCCTGTTGCGCCTCATTCACCTCGGTCAGAACCTGCAGGCGCTGGCGCGCTTCCGACAAGTGAAAGGCCAGTTGGTGCAGGTCCTGCAACTCGCGCAGGGCCACCTGGAAGTCGTGCCTGGTGACAAGATACTGGATATAGGGCAGGTGTTCGCCCAGTGGTAATACGCCTTCCCCGCTCAGCCAGTCCGGTGAGATGCCACGAATCGCGCCGGGTTGCCGCGACGGATCGGACTCGCGCAATGCTTCGATCGCCGCACGCAGCGTCTGTAGTTGTTTCGCGTAGACGACGCTGGCATGACGGTATTGTTTGAGTGCGGTAGCCGGCCGACCCAATTTTTCATAGGCGTAGGGAATCGCCAACAGGCTCTCACGCACACTGTCACTCAGCCAGGCGCGCTCACCCAGTACCGACCAGGGACCAAGCGCCGACTGGTAATCATCCATCTCACCGTACGCCCAGCCGTAACCCAACAGAGCGCGGTCCACCAGGGGGCTGTCCAGACGCACGCGGGTAAAATCCTCGACCGCCTGTTCGAAGTTTCCTGCGGCAAGCAGTGCGTAGCCTGACGCTGTCAGCGCCTTGTCGCGCAACGCTTTAATTTCCGGTGTCGATAGCGGCGCCTTGTCGACACGGTGAAAATAGTCAGTCGCAACAGCCCAGTCACCCCTGGCGGCATGAGTCGCGCCCAGATTGTAATAGAGGTAGTACGGCCAGGGTGAATTGCGGGGAAACAAGGTATCGTAGCTGGCGACCGATTGCTCGTCACCCCTGCGCAGTGCAATTGCTGCGCGCAAGTAATTGGCCTCCGGCGCCAGCGGACCATTATAGGAAGCGCCCATTTTCGCCAGAGCGGCTGCGGAGCGCTCCAGATCATCTCTTTGCCAGGCCAGCTTACCCAGGTAAAACCATGCCTGATCCCTATCAATGGAGGCACCCGGCGCGGCCAGCTGCGTCTCGAATATATGCTGGGCAGCGCGGTCCATGCCGTAGGACAGGCTCATTCCGCCACGCATAGTTCCGCGTTTTGAGCCTGCACACCCAACTCATCGAGTTGCTGCGCCGCCATCAACTCGGTGAGGGCATTAAAATAATCCTGTTGAAAGTAATAAAAAAGTGCAACGCCGTACCGCGCAGAGTGGACCTCCTCCGCCGCCTGTGCGGTACTGAGGAATAGCGCAAGCCACACCAGGATTAGTCGATGATGCCAGCGGCGGCGAGCCCGGCTCGCTGATGCCATCCCACCAACCATCGCGCGGTTACCACTCCTGCACGGTGAATTCAGGTCGCTGCGCATCCGCCGGGTCGGTAATTCTCAGCTCCACATTTTTCGCGCCGCTGGTTTTCTTGAGGGCAAGCCGGGTCTCTCGCTGATAATCGCCGCCCTTGGAGTCCTTGCCAATAAACTCAGCGACAATCTCATGATCGCCGGCTTTGACATTTCCCATATACAGCCGGTGCACTCCACCCTGGCGCAGCGCCGCGAACTGCCGCTGGGTATACAGGTATTGCGTCACCTGTGTGCCGTCGACGCTCAACTTGACTTCGTCCAGGGAGAGAAAATCTCCCACGTCCGCTGACAGGTAAACCGTCAGGCGTGAATCGGTGGGGAACAGTAATTCCTCTTCAAGGATAGCCAGATCCCGGTTCAACTCCAGTGCCTGCTGTTTGATGCTCTGGATCTGGGTATCCAGGTCGCCAGTGCTCTGGGCCTCTTGTGCGATCGCCCCGCACGCACCCACAAAACTGAACAGCAATACGCACAGGAATTTTTCGCATGTGATTTTCATATTTTGCCGCTGCCGCCCACCCCGCCCGACTGCCGGCCCTTGCGTCCGGCAAAATGGAGCCCCCAACTGCAGATGAGGGAGATCGTCCGGTACACCGGTAATCGATATGTCCTGTACTGCCCCCTGTTCATAAATCGAACCTCTGTGTTAGCGAGCGGATCACGTCCCATATTTTTCCCCAGCTTTGCAAATTCGATCACACTTGGGCAAGAAAAAACTCATGAAATGCCCAATTTTCCATGGAATTTCAGAAGCTTAGAGAAACTCCTTATATTTCATACGGTTACCGAGTGTGTGCCTAGGGTCTAACCGAGAAGGGTATCTTTGTGCGACATTCAACACATCTGGCCCGTATGGCGCTGTTCAAGGTCAACACGGGCTGTCGAGAACAGGAGGTCTGCCAGCTCAGGTGGGGCTGGGAGACCAAAGTGCCAGCAGCTGGACACTTCGGTGTTTATCGTGCCAGGAGAGATGGTGAAGAATCGGGAGGACCGAATAGTGGTGCTGAACCGGGTAGCCATGTCAGTGGTAGAACAGGTACGGGGTATTCACCCGGAGCCATGTCTTCACCTATAGGGGCCACCCGGTTCAAACCATGAACAACAGTGGCTGGAAAGCCGCGCGCAAGTAGGTGGGATTGTCTCAGGTCAGAGTGCACGACCTGAAACACACTTTCGGGCGCAGGTTGCGAGCCGCTGATGTGCCACTGGAAACCCGAAAAGTGTTGCTGGGCCACCGTAACGGTGACATTACAACACACTACTCCGCCCCCGAACTGGAGGAGCTACTGGCGGCGGCAAATAAGGTCTGTGAGGAAAAGTCCGGCAAAAGTCCGGCACTGGTTATGCTGAAACAAAAAACGGCCGGCCCGTAACCGGCTAACCGTTTGATAACTGAGGAGTTAATTTGGCGCGCCTGACACGATTCGAACGTGTGACCGCCTGGTTCGTAGCCAGGTACTCTATCCAGCTGAGCTACAGGCGCGTGAGGGGCGCTACTATAGGTAGGAAGCGCTTTTCCGTCAAGGCTTTATCCGCCAGCATACAGCCGCGAGCGCGTCAGCCGCAGATCGCTCCACCATGCGCTGATCAGAAGCGTTCGGCGATGGCCAGATGCGCAGACATCGCCCCGGTCGGCGGGCCCATGCTGGCGGCCCGACGCAGGTCGGCGACACCCTCATCGACACGGCCCAGCAGCAAGCCGCATGACACCGCGGTGATACACATAGCTCCAGGCGGATTCACCGCCGGCCAGCACGGCCTCGTCGCAGGCCCGTTCCGCGCTGACATAGTCGCCCTTCTCGAAACAGGCCCTGCACATCAGGTCACTGCCCTGAGCCTCGGCCCGCCAGCGGCGCAGCTCGGCGCCCCGGCCCTGCAATAGCGCCAGGGCGTGGTCGGGATGGCCGTGCTGCAGGGCCAACTCGGCCTTGCGCAGCACAGTGGGTTGGTAATGGCCGATGGTGTCAGCGCCGGCCGACCCCTGCCAGAGCAGGGCTGTTACGGACACCGCAGCAACCAGGGTGATAAGCGTTCGGTGGGTTCGCATCGTCGTTCCTCCTGAATAGTCCCAAGGACGTGAGATAGACACTATACCCACCACAAACGTATAGCCATTCTATATCTATATAGTTACCATGCATTTATGCATGGAAAAGACCCACTACGCGACTGGGCGGATATCCGCCTGTTTCTGGCGATCCTGGACCGGGGCAGCCTGGTCGCGGCCGCCGAACACCTGGACCTGACCCAGCCCACCGTGGGCCGGCGACTGACGGCCATGGAGGAACGCTTCGGGACACCGCTGTTTGTGCGCGCCGGGCGCCGCATGCAACTGACGGACGCGGGCACCGCTATCCTGGACAGCGCCCGGCGCATGGAGCGGGAAATGCTGGCCATCGCACGCAGCCTGGAAGTGCAGTCCACGGCGCTCTGTGGCGAGGTGACAATTTCTGCGACGGAGGGGACCGGGACCGAGTGGCTGACGCCGGTGCTGCTGGATTTCCATCGCCAGTACCCGGAGATCCTCCTCAAGGTCCAGATCGAGAATCGCGCGGTGGACCTGATCCATCGCGAAGCAGATATTGCGCTGCGCCTGGGCCAGCCGACACAGCCGGACCTGATCGCCAGGCGACTGGTGACCGTAGGGTTCGGCCTGTACGCCAGCCAGGGCTACCTGCGACGCGCCCCGCCCCTGAACTCGCTGGAGGATCTGCAGGCCCACCCGCTGGTTGGCATGCTGGCCCCCGGCACCGGCATGAATGCCCCCCTGATGTTTCCTGCCACCCTGCTGCTGCCAGGCAACTATGTCTACCTGAGTAACAGCCCTGCGGCGCAGCTCGCCGCGGTACAGGCGGGATTCGGTATCGGCATCCTGTCCCACCGCTGGGCGGGCATCGCGGGCAAGCTCACGCGCGTCCTGCCGGACTACACAGCAGCCGCGATCGACCTGTGGCTGGTGACGCACGAAGAGTTGCGCTACAGCGCCCGCATCCGCGCGGTATTCGACTTTATCGCTGATCGTGCGCTGGCCGACAGGGACCTGTTCGAACGGGGCAGCAGAAGCTAGCCTGTTGCCAAGCCCTCCGCGACAGGGTTTCAGGGTTCAGAGGTTGCAAAGAATTCGACCCTGAAACCCTGTCGCGGAGGGCTGAAATTTTACAGCCCCGTGCACTTGCGCATTTCGTTGCGGTGACAACACAGTCACACCCGTCGTCAGGACTCCACCACGCGGCCCAGCGTGGCATCGCCCATGATGGTGGTGCGGTGGATTACCCGCTGCACGCCCGGTCTGGTACCGGTCGCGCAATGCATGGCGCGCCAGTTATCCCACAACACCATGTCGCCCGGTTGCCACTGGTGGAAATAGTGAAACTCGGCTCTTGCGGGTGTGCTCGACCAGACGCTGCAGCAGGTCTACCGCTTCATCATTGCACAGCCCCGCCCGGTGCGGCGCCACGATGCGCTCCAGGAACTGCTCGCAGATTTCCAGTACCTTGCGCCCGGTAACCGGATGGGTGACAACGGCGGGATAGGCCACCTCGGGAAAATTGGGAAAGCCCATGTCAGAGGGCTTTTTGGGGCTGTAAGGCCCCGGCTCATACCCTTGCAGATCGACATAGCGCATATGGCGGCGCTGCATGCTGAAGGCGTAGGTGACTTCGATGTTGGCAATTAACTGGCGCGTCTCCTCGTCCAGCGCATCGTAGGCCTTGGCCAGGTCGCCAAAGCCGGTCAGGCCGTCCTCGCTGGCGCAGACCACCGCGCGCAGCAGCGCTCCGCGATTGGGCTTGCCGGTGTAATGCAGGTCCATATGCCAGTCGAGCTTGTTGACCATGTCGCGCCCGTTGTAGCGCGCGGTCATGAACTTTTCCTTCTCCGGCTCATTGACCAGCATGAACAGCTCAGGGTATTCCTGCGAGGTGGTCGCCGCCAGCGGGTGCATGGCCAACTCGCCAAAAATGCGGCTGAAGGCGATCTGGTTTTGCGGGTTACGTCCTGGCCGCGAAACAGCAGGATGCCGTGCTCGTTCCACAGCGCTACCAGTTCTGCCGCCAGCGCCCGTCGATCGGTTGGGTGATGTCGAAGCCGCTGACTTCTACCCCGACGTTGTCGAGAGGGGTTACTTGCAATGCCATGATAAGCGCCTCGACTACTCCAGAATGCCCGGATCTGCGCGCAGTTCGCGCCGCGCCATGGCCTCCCACAGAAACGGGAAACCATGGGCATCGGGCCGCGCAATGGCAGCAACCTGTGCATCGGTGAGCGGCACACCGCCGCCGGCCTGCTCCACCTCGTAGGCGCGCATGCTGCGCCACTCCAGAGTGATGGCGCGCAGGTGGGCCTGGCGCAGGTCGCGGCCCACCACCAGGGAACCGTGATTAGCCAGCAGCGCCCACTTGGCATCGCCCAATGCCCTGGCCGCCGCCAGCGACTTGTCTTCATCCTCAAAGGTGCCGCCGTACTCGTTATACAGCGGCAACGGGCCGTCGACATAGGCGCCCGCCTGGTCATACACCGGCGGCACACGGTGCATATTGGCCCAGATCCCGCTCCAGCGCGCGTGATTGTGGATCACCACGTGCACGTCGGGGCGCAGTTTGTGCAGGTGCAGGTGCAGGCCGAGCGCGGGCGTGGTGTTCCACTCGCCCGCGATGATGGCGCCGGATTCATCCAGTGTCAGGATATCGCTGGCGGTGACTTCATCCCAGGCCAGTTCCCACGGGTTGGTCAATAGCGTGCCATTAGGCAGGCGGTAGGTGATATGGCCGGCGATATGCTCGTTCCAGCCCTCGCGAAACAGCATGCGACACATCAGGGCCACCTGGGCCTGCTCACTTAAAGGGGGTAACAAAGGCCTGCTGCCCGGGTTGGGCGCGAAGCGCTTGACGATGTCCGCATTGATGCCGGGTATCTGTTGCATGGCAAACCTCTGGTGACGGGCGTTGTAGGCGCCTCTACGCTATAGCAGCGTCGCCGGCAGCCCTGGCTTTATCGCATAAACCCCGGATCGGAGTTCATATACAGGCGGATCGGCCAGTTGGTATTGCGGCTCAGGCGAATGACCAGACCATAGTTGTCGTTGTCGTAATCTGCCGCCCATTCAAACGTGATATCCAGTGGCTCGGGCTTTTCCGGTTTTTCCGGCCGTCTGGCCGATCACCACCACTTCCTCGATGTCGGCCGGGCTCGCAATGGATTTTTTCGGAATGGCCAGGGTGATCTTCTGCGTATCGGCGGTATCACCGGCCTCAACCTCTACCACCTCGGCGCCAACGGTAGTGTCACGCGAGCCCTTTACCAGCTCCATCCAACCCGTTTGCACTGCGCCATCCGCGGAGTGGGCGGCAAAGGCCGGTAGAGACAGCAACAGCGCACAGGCTGTCGATTGCCAGAAATTACGTGAACGCATGGTAAAACCTCGTTGTGTCATATCCCATCTGCTGTGCTGCAGCATAACCGAAAATCCATGTCGAACAAGCCCGCTCAATCGATTGTCGACTGATGCTGTGGTGCGTCAAATGGCGCATGTCCCTGCTTGTGGCGCAGCCAGTTCAAGCCGCGCAGCACGCCCGGTCGCAACACCAGCCACCGCTCCAGATGATACTTGCCGGGAAAGTTCATCAACAGCAGGCCGATCAACAGCGTCAAAATGCCCTGCCCCGGCGTCACCAGCATGATGAGTCCCAGAATGATGAGCAGCAGGCCCAGCAGATTTTTCAGCGCCGTGACAATCAGCACAACGACGGGCTCATCGGAAGACGCCCGCCACACCACCCGCTCTGGCCGCGAGAAGTAATCCTGGGCAAACGGGTGACCACCCAGGGCACACCTACGATGCTTGCGACCACCGCGAGCAGCGACAGGCCGCTGACCCACCACAACAACTGCTGCCAATCCAGGTTGATATCCATCTGGCTATACTATCACTGGCGATAACCGGTCAGCTTGCCGCCGCGTCAAATTTACATGACTTTTGCTTGGCAGGGTCTGCGGTCTATTCGATAATTATGTCTACCGCAAGAGGTCTGTATATCAATAGCCTATTCTGTCAGTCTGCTTCGCCCAGCCCTATTCAGAGTATTACGCATGTCCCGACTCCTGCTCGTTATGGTCTTGTTGTTTTCTGCAGCAGGCAGTGGCCTGGCAAACGCGCGCCCTTACCCGCTGGGCACAGGAATGGCGGCATCTGCGGACAGCGCCCAGACGGCGAGTTCCAACCCCGCCGGCATTGCCCGCTTTTCCAGCGCGCCGTGGAAGGCGATATTCTGTTGTTCACCAGCGAGTCCAATGGGAGAGCGAATTCAGCGGGACCGGCACGCAGTTCAACTCGAAAGACTCCGGCGACACCGTCGTGCCCCGGATGGCTATCATCCAGCCCATCAATGACAAATTCAGTACGTCGTTTACCTTTCTGGGGACAGGTTTTTCCGACGACCTGGGCGACTGGCCCGGCCGCTATTTCATTGAAAGCTACGACTCCGTCTTTATCAGTGCATTTCCCAGCCTTGCCTGGCGCATCGATAACCAGTGGTCGGTAGCCGCCAGCGCGGCCATCACCTACTCCAGCTTCGAGCAGGAGCGGGCGGTGCGCAATATCTTCGACCCGGGATTTGGCGATGGCCGCTCAAAGATTGAAGCCGACAGCGTGGAAGTCGGTTTCGGGCTCTCGACCCTCTACCAGAGCAGCGAGCGCACGCGCTGGGGGCTGACCTACCAGTCCGAGATCAATCCAAGTCGGGACGCGGACAACGAGCTCTCCGGACTGGGCCCAAATACCGAGGCAGTGATGCGGCGACTGAATATCCTGGACGCCGATATCACCATTGAGAGCACATCGCCGCAATCCATGCTGGCCGGTGTCTATCACGAGTTCACCAATGATGGCGCGGTGACCGTCGATCTGGCGTGGCTCAATTTCAGTGAGTTCCGCCTCTCCGAGTTCTACTACAACGGCCAATCCTTCGCGCGCAACGACCCCAGTACAACGACATCTAGCCCTCTCCACCAGCTATAGCTGGCCGGCCTCCGACCGCTGGATGCTGGGCATTGGCGGACTGGTCACCAACCAGATGATTGATGACGACGAACGCACCATGACCCTGCGCCTCGATGCCCTGTGGTCCCTGGGCCTTGCCGCTGAATGGCGGTGGACGGATTCGCGCAGGGTAAAAATGTCCGTGAGCTACATGGGGATGGATGATGCGCCGGTGTCCACACCCAGCATTCCCGGCTTCGGCTCGCTGGAGGGAAAATTCACCAGCCGCGACACCCTGCTGTTTCAGATCGGCATGAGTTGGGGTTCGTTATAGCGACCTCAAACTGGGCTGGAGCGCGTATGGCACTGAAATTATCGGTTCTGGATCAATCACTGGCCCGCGCCCCGGACCAGGCTTCCGTCGCCCTGCAGGAAACCCTGCAAATGGCGCAGTGGTGCGAGCAACTCGGCTATACAAGGTTCTGGGTATCGGAGCATCACGCCTTCCCCTCGGTGGCCGGCAGCGCACCGGAAGTCCTGCTGGCGGCGCTGGGCGCTGCCACCACCCGCATTCGCATCGGCTCCGGCGGCATCATGCTGCCGCATTACAGCGCCTACAAAGTGGCGGAAGTGTTTTCCCTGCTGGCCAATCTCTATCCGGGGCGGGTAGACCTTGGCATCGGCCGGGCGCCCGGCGCGGATATGGCCACAGCTGTCGCGCTGGCTACCGACGGACGCCCCAAATTCGATGCCTTTCCCGCATTGACCGCAAAACTCAGTGACTACCTGTGGTCGGAAAACACCAGCCCGATCGTCAGCCCGCGCCCACCGGAAGCACATTCCGCTGTGGATGCTGGGCTCCAGTCCCGACAGCGCGGTGCTGGCCGCGCAGCGCGGCCTGCCATACAACCTTGGCCTGTTTATCAACCCGCAGGCGGATGCCAGGCTGATCGGTTGGTACAAGTCACATTTCCAGCCCAGCGCACAATGGGCGCAGCCCTACGCCATTCTTACCCTGAGCGTGTTCTGCGCCGACACCGAGGAACAGGCCGCGGCCCTGCAACTGACCTACGACCTGAATCTGTTCCGCTTCTTCACCGGCCAATCCAACGGCCAGTCAATGACACCACAGGAAGCGCTGGACTATCCCATTGGACCACATGAGCGGGCGTTTATTGCGAGCCGCGAAAACAGCCGCGCCGCAGGCACGCCGCAGCAGGTGCGGCAACGAATTGAACAGCTCGCCGCGCTACATCACGCGGATGAGATTATGGCGGTGACCAACATGTATTATTTTGAGGACCGCAAACGTTCGTTCGAATTACTGCAGAAGGCGTTCGGGTAGCGGCGGGAGTACATGAATCAACCCCAGCCGGGACTCAGGCCCGTAGACGATAACTGACCTTCCAGGCCTATGGCCGCTGCGACAGCATCAACGAAATCGAAGCACCTGCTGCTTCAGGCGCTCTCAATTGCTGCCGCCAAAACGCTCAGCTTTCTGTGGCTTCTTTCGCCGCGTATCAGCGGCTTCATCGGCGGCATCCTTGCACTGTCGGCCGCATCATCGGCCATATCACCGGCCTTATCCATGGCATCGCTGGCAGCATCGGCGGTATCGTCAGCCATGGCGTTCACATCGTCCTTGGCCTTGTCCGCCATATCAGCCGTCGGTCAGCCGCTTCAGTGGTTTTCGCTTTGAGCGGTCTGCAGCGGCTTCCTTTATGGACTGCTTGGCCGCATCCATCTTGTCTTCCTCCTTGGCACCACAGCCAGACAGGACGAATGTCACCAGGGCAAGCGACAGTAAACCGGGCAATTTCTTATTCAACATAAAGTTCTCCATAGGTTTTTTCGATATCGACGGGCAACTGCGCAGTGCATCTTGAGGGTCAGAGACAAAATGCCTTCGCACTTCAATATAGCACCCCCGCCGGTATGCGTCACCCCGCATTGTGGTATACGTTCTGGACATCCTCCAGGTACTCGAGCATATCAACCAGATTGTCCAGTACGCGCTGCTCTTCCTCATTGAGTGAGGCGCTGGTTTGCGGTACAAACTGTATATCATCGACCTCAAAATCGATGTTTCCAAAGGTGTCCAGCAGGGCCTGTTTGGCCTTGAAATACTGTGCATGCGGCGCGAATACGGTCACCTTGCCGTCTTCGCTCTCAATATCAGACACATCCACGTCAGCCAGCATCAGCGCTTCGAGCACCGCCTCTTCGTCATTGCTTTTAAACACCAGAATGGCGCTGTGGTCAAACAGATGGCTGACACTGCCGGGGGAGCCCAGCTTGCACTTGGCTTTGGTGAAGCACTGGCGCACATCGCCAAAGGTGCGATTGGGATTGTCCGTCAGGCAATCGACAATCACCACACAACCGCCCGGACCAAATCCTTCATAGCGGGCAACGGAAAAATCCTCACCGCCGACGCCGCGCGCCTTGTCCAGCGCCTTTTCGATGACATGGGCGGGAACCTGGTTCTTTTTGGCCCGCTCGATCAGGCCGCGCAGTGTCAGATTACTGGTCGGGTCGGCCCCCCCGGACTTGGCCGATACATAAAGCTCGCGAGCGTAGCGACTGTAAACCCGCGCCTTCATATCGGAGGTTTTAGCTATCGAGAGCTTGCGATTCTGATAGGCCCTGCCCATATCAATGCTCCATATCCGGTGAGGATCAGATTAACAAATCAGGCCAGCAATATAATCGCTGCGGCCGCTGGTATCCAGAGAGAAACGAGGACTTTCTTGCAGCGGCTTAATTCTGCCCCAACACCCCTTCGATCCTGTGCCCCGATATAAATCCTCGAAAAATGCAGGCACAAGCAGCATAATGAGCCCGCTTCGTTGACAGGGAATCCAGGCGGCGTGAAAAAACTCATTGTACTTTTGATTGTTGTCGCAGTTGCAGTCGGCGTCATCTGGTATATGGGCAGGGAACCGCCGCCCAAAGTTCTGTTGCACACGGTGGCCCGTGGTACGGTGGAGAAAACGGTTTCCAACACTCGCGCCGGTACCGTGGAGGCCTGTCGCCGTTCCAAACTCTCCATGCCCACTGGCGGACGTGTGGATGCACTGCTCGTTGATGAAGGGGACCGGGTCGAGAGCGGTCAGGTGCTGCTGTCACTGTGGAACAAGGATCGCATGGCCATGCAGGCTCAGGCCAGCGCACAATTGCTGGTGGCGCGTGGCAATACGAAAAAAATCTGCGTGGAAGCGCAGAATGCCGAGCGCGAGGCAGCACGCCTGGATACCCTGCTGGAACGCAAACTCACCTCGAAGGAATCTACCGAACTCGGCCGCACCAGGGCGCAGAGCGGCAGCTTTGCCTGTCAGGCGGCGCGCGATGAGGAAGGCGTGGCGCAGGCCAATCTGGATATCAACAATGTCATGCTGGAGGAAACCTTTTTGCGCGCTCCCTTCGCCGGCGTCGTTGCGGAGATCAATGGCGAGATTGGCGAGTACGTGACACCCTCCCCTCCAGGCGTGGCGACACCACCCGCAGTGGACCTCATTGACTACAGCTGTATGTATGTGACGGCACCCATCGATGAAGTCGATGCGGGCGAACTCCGCAAGGGTCTGCCTGCACGCGTGACGCTTGATGCGTTTCGCGGGGAGAGTTTCCCCGGCACCCTGAATCGCATTGCGCCCTATGTACTGGATCTGGAAAAGCAGGCGCGCACAGTGGAGATCGATGTAGTGTTTGATGACCCCGGCGTGCGTGAACGACTCCTGGTAGGCTACAGCGCCGACATTGATATCCTGTTGGAAACCCACGCGGACGTGCTGCGTGTTCCGACCGAAGCGGTCATGGAAAACGACCAGGTCTATCGCTTCAACCGCAACAGCGGCACGCTGGAACTGGTGTCGATCGAGGTGGGCCTGCGCAACTGGAACTTCACCGAGGTAACGGGCAAGTTGCAGGCTGGTGACGAAATTGTCCTGTCGCTGGACGTGCCGGGCCTGGCGGACGGGCTCAAGGTGGTGCCACGGGATGATTGAAGTCAGCGGCATCAACAAGACCTTCATTCTGGGCGACAGCAAAGTGCATGCACTGGATAACATCAACCTGCGCATCGAGCAGGGTGAATACCTGTCCGTGATGGGCCCGTCCGGCTCCGGCAAATCCACCCTGATGAACATGCTGGGCCTGCTGGACCGCCCCGATGCCGGACGCTACCTCCTCAATGGCGTCGATACCGGCTCGCTGGATGAAAATGAACGCGCCCGACTGCGGCGCGAACAGATTGGTTTCGTGTTCCAGTCCTATCACCTGATACCGCGACTGTCTGCGCGGGAGAATGTGGAGATGCCCCTGATGCTGGCCGGCGTCCCGGCGAAAACAGCGCCATGCGGAGGTCGAAGTTATTCTGGAAAAACTCGGTATCGCGCGGCGCGCGCACCACCTGCCCAACCAGTTGTCCGGCGGCGAGCGCCAGCGGGTCGCCATCGGCCGCAGTATTGTCATGAAACCGGCCATCATCCTGGCCGACGAACCCACCGGCAACCTGGACTCACGTTCCGGTGGCGAAGTGACCGAGATTCTGGAGAACCTGAATCGCGAGGGCATCACCCTGCTGATCGTGACCCACGACAACACCATGGGCGAACGCGCCACACGGCGGATTCGCATGGCTGACGGCGCCATTACCAGCGACCAGACCCACGTGCGGGCGGCCTGACGTTGCGACTGATTGATCTGCTGCGCTTTACCTTACTGGCGCTGCGCCGCCAGCGCTTTCGCAGCACCATGCTATTGACCGCCGTCGGCCTCGGCGTCTGCCGCCGTCGTGGTGCTGACCGCACTGGGTGAAGGCGCGCGCGGCTACGTGTTGGGCGAGTTTGCCTTCATGGGCAAGGACAGCGTGGTCATGTTTCCCGGCCGCAAGGAAACCACCGGCGGCATGCCGCCCATGACCGGCACCGCCGCCCACGCCATTACGCTGGAGGAGGTGGAGGTGCTGCAGCGGTCCGTTCCCGGCGTGACATCCCTGGCGCCCATGGTGCTGGGTAACGGGCCGGTATCCTTCAAATCCCGCGAACGCGACAGCATGGTGATCGGCACCACTGCCGCATTCTTTGCGATCCGCAAGCTGGAGATCAGCCAGGGCAGCGGCCTGCCCGATCTCGCGCTGGGCGAAGGAAAACAGGTCGCGGTTATCGGCCAGAAACTCAAGGAGGCGCTGTTTGATAATGGCCGCGCCATCGGCCAGTGGATTCGACTGCGCGACTACCGCTTCCGGGTCATCGGCGTGTTAGCCGGCTCCGGGGATTCCTTTGGCGCAGACCTCAGCGAGGCCATATTTATTCCAGTGGCCTCGGCGCAGTCAGTGTTCAATGTACACGGCATGTTCCGGGTCATGTTGAAGGTGAAGGAAAATTACCAGGTCGAAGCGGTCAAGATCCGCCATCTCAAAAAAAATGCAGGCGCTGCACGATGGCGAGCAGGATGTGACCGTCGTCAGTCCCGACTCGATGCTCAGCACCTTTGACAGCATTCTGCGGGTGATGACGCTGGCGGTCGCCGGCATCGGGGCTATCAGCCTGGTCGTATCGGGCATCCTGGTGATGAACGTGACGCTGATGTCAGTCAAGCAACGCACGGCGGAGATCGGCCTGCTGAAGGCGCTGGGAGCGCCCGCCGCCCAGGTGCGCACCCTGTTCCTGACCGAAGCGGGACTGATTGCAGCCGCCGGTGCAGTGGTGGGTATGGTGGTCGGCAAGCTGATTGTGATCATCGGCAGGCAGGTCTACCCGTCGGTGCCGTTTGCGACTCCCGGCTGGGCGCTGTGGTCGTCACTCGGCCTGGCCGTCGGCACTGCACTGCTGTTCGCCTGGCTGCCCGCCCAGCAGGCGGCCAACATGGAGCCGGTCGATGCGCTCGGCAAGAAGTAATCTGACATGTTGTTAAGCGACTGGCTGCGCTGGGTGTTCCAGGCGGTGACCACCGCACGCCTGCGCAGCCTGCTCACCGCGCTGGGCATCAGCATCGGTATCGCCGCCGTGACCCTGCTCACCTCGATCGGTGAGGGCATTCGCGTGTACATGCTGGACAGCTTTTCCCAGTTCGGTACCCGCATCATCGCCGTCACCCCCGGCAAAACCACAACCGGCGGCATGGCCGGGACTGCTGACCACGATTCGCCCCCTGTCACTGGATGACGCGCGGGAACTCGGCCAGTTGCCGCACGCAGACGCTGTGGTGCCGACGCTGCAGGGCACGGCTAAAATCGAAGCAGACACCTACAGCAGGGATACGGATGTCTATGGCGTGGGTCCGGATATGGCCCGGGCGTGGAATTTCACTGTCGCCCAGGGCCGCTTTCTGCCTGCGGGTGACCTGGAAAACTCGCGTTATTTCGCCGTGCTCGGCTCCAGGGTCAAGGACGAACTGTTTCCCACCAGCAACCCCCTTGGCAGCTACGTGCGTATCGGCGGCACCCGCTTTCGCGTGATCGGCGTGATGGCGAGCAAGGGACAAATGCTGGGCTTTGACCTGGACGATGCAGTGTACATTCCGGTCGATCTGGCCATGCAGATGTTCAATAAAGACAGCCTGATGGAAATCGACATCGTCTTCAAGGAAACGAGCACCTCCGCTGAAATGCGCGAGCGTATCAAGGAGACATTGATCCGACGCCACGGCGATGAGGACTTCACCCTGTTTACGCAGGAGGACATGCTGAGCTCGCTGGATAAAATCCTGTCCATGCTGAAAATCGCAGTGGGCGCCCTCGGCGGGGTCGCGTTGGTGGTCGGGGGCGTCGGGGTACTGACCATCATGACCACCGCACTGAAAGAGCGCACCCAGGAAATTGGCCTGTTGCGCGCGGTGGGCTGCACGCGCCGCCAGATCCTGTGGATGTTTCTCGGCGAGGCGGTATTGCTGTCGGGCATGGGGGGCCTATTGGGGCTGGCCATTGTCGCGGTGCTGGTCATCACCCTGAACACCTTCGCACCGGGACTGCCGGTAGCCCTGCAACCGGGCTATATGCTGGCGTCGCTGGCACTGAGTTGCGGCGTGGGCCTCGCGGCCGGCATCTCACCGGCGATGAATGCCGCCGCGCTGGACCCTATCGAGGCCTTGCGCTCGGAATAATATTTCATCAAAATTTAATCGTGGGCAGCCTTGTCAGCCCAATCCCGATTCAGACTATACTTCTGGTCGCTGCCTTCCATTCGGTAACCAGTCCTTAAATTCACTTCATGGAGATTCACATGATACTAAATACATTGCGCTACGGCGTGATCGGAACCCTCTTCCTGCTGGTGTTGCCACTGCACAAGACACCCCCATTCTCGATATGGTCGCCAACAAGGTGATTGCGAAGTACCAGAACGCCACCTGTGAACAATTATGGGAACAGAAGGGTCAACCAAAGACGGCAGAGCAGCAGCAGGTGATTCAAATGCTGCAAAATGATCCGCAGATGCGCGACTACCTTTATCGACAAGATCGCAGCGCCCATTGCCAATAAACTATTCAGCTGCGGGATGATTCCATGATGAGCACATTTGCCCGGCATGTGCTGATTGGCGCCTGCAGTTTACTGCTGGCTGTGCAGGCAGCAGCGGAAACGCCCAAGGCTGACGCCAAAGCCACAGCATCCGCAAGCAGTAAAAGCAGGAGCTCGAACCACGCGCGGTCGAGATCATCAAGGCGATGTCGGCGCGCCTGGCTGATGCGCAAAGCATCAAATTCACTGCGCTGGTGTCCGAGGAGAGCCCGAGCCGGCTCGGCCCCGCCCTGGTCTATAGCACGCGCTCCGATGTCGTCCTGCAACGACCGAACAAACTGAAGGTGATCACGCCCGGCGACGGCCCTGCCAGTGAGTTTTACTACGATGGCAAGGCGATTGTCACCTACGCCCCCGCCGAAGACCTGGCAGCATTCGCAGACGCGCCACCGACGATAACAGGCGCGCTGAAATTCGCCTTTGATACTGCGTCGATTTATTTTCCCTTTACCGATCTTATCGTAGACGATCCCTATGACATGATCTCCAGCGATATGAAGCTGGCGTTTTATATCGGGCAATCGAACGTGGTAGGCAATACCACCACCGATATGATCGCCTATGCCAATGAGGACGTATTCGTGCAGGCATGGATCGGGACCGAGGACCACCTGCCACGCATGATGCGCGCGGTTTTCGCCGACGATCCGCTGCGCCTGCGCCATCAGGTGGAATTCAGCGATTGGCAGTTGGATGGCGTTGCTAAAGGCGAATCGTTCGCCTCGGACAAGGCGGCCGCTGCAAAACGCATCCCGCTCGCACGGCCAGACCAGAAGGCCCAGGCACCCGTTAAGCCCGCCAAAGGAGGCAAGTAATGAAAACGCATACTGTCGGTCTGGTTGGATTGGTCATTACACTGTGCCTGCCAGTGACAGCGCATGCGTTTTCAAGCGCCAATCGCTGGGGCGGCACCACATCGCATTCCATGGGCTCGACCAGCATGTCGGATCGCTGGGGTGGCAGCATGTCGCATACCCGGGGCGAAGGGACTACGGCGACAGGTGCCTATGGCGGCACCGCGTCGCATGAAGAGGGATCGGGACAGACCGATTTTTCCAAAGACGGCGACTCGGCCACGCACACCTATGGCGAAGGCACCTCCGCGACCAATGCCTATGGCGGCAGCGCCTATCATGCCGAGGGTTCCGGTTACACCAGCTACACCAGCGCCAATGGTGCGACCGCTTACCACAGCCCCTATTACGGCACTGCCGCCCCTGTCTATCACCCCCCAGCGCCGGTGAATTACTATGGCTCCGGCTGTTACAACTGCGCAGCAGCTGACGCCGGTGCAGCCGCTGTCGCGGGCGCCGTGGTCGGGGTGGCGGCCGGCGAGGCTGCGGCGAGCAATCAGAGCGGCCGCGAACGCCAATACCACGAACGCCTATAACGCCGGTTATGACGCGGCTGCCGCAAATGCATCGGCAACATTCGCGATGGGTAACGTGTACGCTCAGCTGCCCTCGGGTTGCATTTCGCCGCCGGTGGCCGGCGGCGCTACCTATTTCCTGTGTGGCAACACCTGGTTCCAGCCCGCGTCGGGCGCGAATGGCGTTTTTTACCGCGTGGTACCCGCACCGTGATGTACACTAATTAAATCAACCGGAACTCCCGGAAGAGGCGAAAATGCAAATCACATCCAGAACCAACTTGCGTGGCCGCGTGCTGCTGCTCGCGTCGGCAGCACTTTTCGCCGCCCTGCCAGCCACCGCACAGACCGTCACCGGCACGCTCGGTGCACCCTCTGCCACGATCACGCTGGACGGGAAACAACTTCCGGCCCCGTCACTGCCGTTTGGCGGTGTGATCAAGGAAACCGCGCTGGATTCCAAACAGTGGTGGCAGCCCACTATCGTGCCGCCCAAGAGTGCACCGAATATCCTGCTCATCATGACCGATGACCAGGGCTACGGTATTTCCGGCACCTTTGGTGGCGTCATCCCGACCCCGGCCATGGACCGCATCGCCAAGGCGGGATTGCGCTACACGCAGTTCAATTCGACCGCACTGTGTTCACCCACCCGGGCGGCGTTGATTACCGGGCGCAACCATCACTCGGTCGGCTTTGGTGTCGTTGGCGAGTTGTCCACCGGCTTCCCCGGTTATGACTCGGTCATTGACAGGGATAGCGCCACCATTGGCACCATCCTGCGCGACAACGGCTACGCTACTTCGTGGTTTGGCAAGAACCACAACACGCCGACCTATCAGTACAGCCTTGCCGGACCCTTCGACCAATGGCCCTCGGGCATGGGGTTCGAATATTTCTACGGCTTCATGGGCGGCGAGACCGACCAGTGGACGCCCTACCTGTTCAAGGATCACACCCAGATCACGCCCTGGATCGGGCAGCCCGGTTACAACCTGACCACTGACATGGCGAATAACGCCATCGATTACATGCGCGGCCTCAATGCTGCCGCGCCGGACAAACCGTTCTTCGTATATTACGTGCCCGGCGGCACGCACTCACCGCATCAACCGACCAGGGAGTGGATCGATAAAATCCACGCCATGCACCTGTTCGATGACGGCTGGGAAAAATTGCGGGAAACGATCTTCGCCAACCAGAAGCGCCTTGGCGTCATTCCCGCCGATACACAATTGACCGCGTGGCCGGACGGCCAGGCTGAATTCGGTGGTGCCAAACTACCGCGGTGGGACTCTCTCTCAGAGATACAAAAGAAGACGTACATCCGCCAGGCTGAAGTCTTTGCCGCCTACGTCGCTTACACTGACCACGAGATCGGGCGCGTGATCCAGTCTGTTGCGGACATGGGCAAACTCGATAACACCATTATCATTTACATCAGCGGCGACAATGGCACCAGCCCGGAGGGCACGCTGGAGGGCACCTACAATACCTTGACCGCCTATAACGGCATCCTGACCATCCCGGAACCACTGCAGCTGTTGCATTACGAAGACTGGGGTTCCGACAAAACCTACCCGCACATGGCGGTGGGCTGGACCTGGGCCTTCAACACGCCTTTCAAATGGACCAAGCAGGTCGCCTCGCACTTCGGCGGCACCCGCCAGGGCATGGCGATTTCATGGCCCGGCCACATCAAGGACACAGGCGCGATACGCACGCAGTTCCACCATATGATTGACATCGTGCCGACGCTGCTGGAAGTCACCGGCATCCCGGCGCCCAAAACAGTGGATGGTATTCCCCAGAAACCGATCGAAGGCGTGAGCATGGCCTACACCTTTGACAAGGCCAATGCCACATGCTCCCTCAACACGCGTCACGCAGTATTTTGAGATGGTGGGCAATCGCGCGATCTATCACGATGGCTGGGTCGCCACCACCACGCCGCCTGTGGCGCCGTGGCTGTTGGGTGCCACCATGCCCGCGCTGGCAGACTACAAGTGGGAGCTCTACAACATTGCCAACGATTACTCCGAGAACAACGATCTGGCCGCGAAGATGCCGGACAAGCTGCAGGAGATGCAGGCTCTGTTCCTGAGTGAGGCCCAGAAATACCAGGTATTCCCGCTGGATAATGCCGGCTTTGTGCGCATACTGGAACCGCGCCCCAGCGCCATCGCGGGTAAAACCGAATTCACCTATACCGGCATCAACCCGGGCATTCCCTTTCCCGATGCGCCCGAATATCCTGGACAAGGATTACACCATCACTGCCGAGATTACCGTTCCCGAGGGCGGCGCTGAGGGCATGATCGTCACGCTGGGCGGACGCTTTGGCGGCTATGCCATGTACCTGCTGGATGGCAAGCCGGTGTTTGATTACAACCTGCTTGATCTGGAACGCTTCCGCTGGGAAGGCGGGGTGGGTGGCATGATCGGCGATGATGTGTTTGGCAAGGCGCTCAAACCGGGCAAGCATACGCTCGTGTTCGACTTCAAATACAACGGCCCCGGCCCCGGCAAGGGCGGCACGGGCGTGTTTAGCGTCGACGGCAAGGAATTGGCCCGCAAGACCCTCGAGCACACTATTCCCCTGATCATGACCATTGACGAGAACTTCGACATCGGCGTGGACTCCGGCACCGGTGTGGACGACAGCTACCAGCTGCCGTTCCGCTTCACCGGCACCATCGACAAGCTGACCTACAAGCTCGGGCCGTCGCAGATGTCGGCACCGCAGCAGCAGGCCGCGGCTGCAGCGGTCAAGAAAGCCACGGACTAGACGTCAATTATCAGCCAGGGCAGGCGGTCAGAAGCCGCTTGCCCCTGCAGGTCTATGAACAACCGTCTGCTGAAAATCACCGCGATCATTGCGGCGCTCACCGGGGGGTGGCGCCACAGGGTCTAGAACTTCCAGGTCGCGTTCGCGATCAGCTGCGTGGCGTTGTTGTAATCGAAGTTGCCGCCGAAGCGTTCAGCGGTGATCTGCGCGCTGCCCAGATCCATGTAATTCACATAACCGCCCACCGTCAGGGCGTCCGAGATGGCATATTGTGCGCCGAGCGCATAGCGCATCTGCTTGTCGACCGGCAATTGAGCGTTACGATTCTGTGAACTGACCGGATTGGTGTCATAGGCGACACCGCCGGTCAGGGTCCAGTATTTGTCTAACTTGTACTCGGCGCCCCAAGCGACATGGTAGGTATCATGCCAGTTCGCAGCGAGGCCAGCAGACCGATTCTCCGTGGAAACTAATACGTGGTTCAGGGCACTCCAGTTGTCCCAGCCCGTGGTGAATTCCACAGACCAGTTCTCGTCCATCTGCTGGTGCACGCTGAACCGGGCGTATGCGCCCAGAGGCAATTCAGTATCGGTTGCAACATTCAGGCCGAGTGGATTGGTTTTCAGGTCTCCGTCAAACTTGGGTTTCACCTCGCTCTGGTAAGCCAAACCGAAACGCGTGCGATCGGAAAGCTCATACATGGCCCCCAGGGTATAGCCGGGCAGAACATCGTCGCCGTTAATAGAGCCGTTGCCTTCAGGCTGGTTGGGGCGCAGGCGGGGTATGCCAAAATGCAGGTTGAGGTTGGAGTAAATGGCCTGTACCGATGCGCCCAGCGACAGCTTGTCGGTGACCTGATAGGCCAGCGTGGGACTGAGTGCGATAACAGTCAGGTCAACCTTGGTGGCCTGGAAGCGTCCCGCCCAGTTGTCCTGGAATTCGAAGCCAGCTCCAGAGAGGGAAACAAGAGCGACACCGGCACTCCATTTGCTGGAATCAAAATCGTGGGCATAGGCCATCGAGGAGTATGCAGCAACCTCACCGGCATTTCCGCCATCGGCATAACCGTTGCGCGGATTACTGTAGTTAACATCAAAATTCATGTTCGGGACTATCGCGCCAGCGGAGGCGAACAACTGGTTGCCCTTCAGGCGCGCTATGCTGGCGGGGTTATAGGCGATCGTCATCGCATCATCGACGCCCGCCGCAGCGCCCGCGGCGGCCCGCCCGCCGGCCATGTCACCGTATTCATTCAGCCACAGGCCGCCGGCCCAGGCGGCGTTTGCACTCGCAACCACTGCTGCGATGCTACAAACTCTCAAGATACTTTTCATACCTGCTCTCTCCGGTATTGGTGCCACACCTGGGCCGCTGTTGGACTCACATACAGGCCGAAAATCATAGCGGAATGACACCTGCCCTGCACGACCATTTTTCACAATTTATTCGTCCATTCCCGTTAATGCCGGATATCCGGACCCCGAGGTGTAGACCATCAAAGCGCAGGACGGCAGGCGCAAGGCATTTTCTATTTGCCAGATGCAATTCGAGCCATTTTTCGCGAAGCAGCGCACAAAAACAGACTCTCAGTCCAGAACTGGCTCACACTTGCCCCGCTGTCACATTGCCCCGGTGTGTTAGCTGTGATGCAGTGGATTCGGGACCGTGATTGGGCGCCATCCGCAGGAAATATACGCCCGGGAGAGACGATAATGAGCGATAAGAACCTTGTTAGGCCAGAGCGCCTTAATGCAGGTGCCTGGGGCCAGCATTTACACTGGATAGATCTGATGGAAAGGGAGGTAGATGAAAATACCGCCAGGTATCTAGCCCGGTTCAAGGAGGATACCGGTCGGGATAAGGGATTGTTAAAGGAAAAGCTCCAGGGGCGGCAAAACGCCGGCCTCACCCAGCTGCCATTCTGGATCACAGAAAAATAACCTGTCGCGCAACACCCCGCCATAAACATCCTGTTCCCGACAGGCTCCACCGCGTGGGCGTCAAGTTTTGCTAGTTTTCCCGGCCTCTGGCGTCATTCTTTCAATACCTGAATTCCTATAGTGTGGAGACCGTCAAAGGAACCGTCCTCCTGTCGCGGGGACACTACGAGGCACATTATGCAAACTGAATTCTGTAAAAAGCTGGGTATTGAACTGCCCATTTTCGCCTTCACCCACTGCCGCGACGTGGTCGTGGCCGTCAGCAAGGCCGGCGGCATTGGCGTACTGGGGGCCGTGGGCTTCTCAGCGGCACGCCTGAAGGAGGAACTGGACTGGATTGACGCGCATATCGGCGACCATATCTACGGCGTCGATACAGCCATTCCCCAGAAGTACGAGGGCATGGACAAGACCAGCCCGGAAGAGCTGGTGGCCATGCTGCAGTCCGCCATTCCCCAGCAGCACCGCGATTTTGCCAATAAATTGCTGGCCGACGCCGGGGTTCCGGAATGGCCCGACAAGGACGACGAGGTCACCCTCAGCTTCTCTGCCGTGCAGGCCCAGTTGCTGGTGGATGAGGCGCTGACGCGCCCCAAGTGCCGCATGATCGTCAACGCGCTCGGCACGCCGCCGGCCGACATCATCAAGCAGGTACACGATTCCGGCCGTTTGATCGGCGCCCTGGCCGGGCGCCTCAAGCACGGCATCAATCATAAAAAGGCCGGCCTCGATTTCGTGGTCTGCCAGGGCTCCGAGGGCGGCGGCCATGCCGGCGAGGTCACGTCGATGGTCCTGTGGCCGCAAATGGTCGATGCCGTTGCGCCGCTACCCGTGCTCGCTGCCGGAGGCATCGGCAATGGCCGCCAGATGCTGGCCGCCATGGGGATGGGTGCAGCCGGTGTGTGGATGGGCTCGCTGTGGTTGAATTCGGTGGAAGCATCCGCAGAACCCGCCCAGCGCGAGTCCTACATGAAAGCGACCTCCGAGGACACGGTACGCACGCGCTCCTTCACCGGCAAAACCGCACGGTGCCTGAAGAACGAGTGGACCGAGGCCTGGGAGCAACCAGAGAACCCCAAGCCCCTGCCCATGCCACTGCAGGGCTACCTGACCTTCGACGCCGTGCGGCGCACACACCGCTACGCCGGCAGCGGGGATTGCCAGAAGGTGGCATTCAACCCGGTGGGCCAGGTAGTGGGACAGATCAACTCGATCGAGTCCTGTCGCGATATCGTCTTCCGGCTGTTAAACGAGTACAGCGATGCGCTGGATCACGTCAACGCTATCACGCCTCAGGCATAGACTGCACAGGGTGACGGCCAGGCGCGGGGCTAGGTTCCCGCCGACTGGCCGTCACCCGTTTCCTCCAGCGCATGGCAGGGCCAGCAGAACGAGCGGTAGTCCTTATCGCTGATTTCAATGATAGGCAGCGCACTGTAGCGCGCATCCAGCATACGGTGGCCATGGCCGCCTGCTAACGCCTCGTCACAGGCACCTGTTGTTACCGTGCTGACACTGCCTCCGTGCATGCCCGCTCCTCTATACATCTCTGCCTCCTCCCGGTTTGTTCGCATCCGTCGAAAGCTAGACATTCTGCAGCGGGTAAATCAGGGGTGGAACACCAAATGCACGCAGGCAGAAAAAAGACGCGCTCTTGTTAGCAGTCGCCGTCTGTGTATACCATGCCCGCTCCCCTTACAGTCGCGGGATAACCCTGTGAAGAAAATAGTCTGGACTGTCATCGCCCTGCTGCTGGCAACCTGTGTCTACGTTGCTGTGATTGCGATTCCGCGCGAGGCTATTCATGTACAGCGCAACCCCGTGACTGGCAGCCCGGCTGATGTGGGCCTGGCATTCGAGGACTTTGTGGTCTCTCCCGCGGACACAGACTTGAAACTGGCCGGCTGGTGGATGCCGGCGCAAAACACTCGGGCGATTCTGGTGTTCATCCACGGCGGCGGCTCCAATCGCACCAGCAGCTACTTCGGCTCGCTGGATTTTTATCGTGCGATGGTGGCCCGGGGCATAGCCGTCGTTGCTATCGACCTGCGCAACCACGGCGCTTCGGGCAGTGATGGGCAGGGACTGCAGTTTGGGCGCACCGAGAAATATGACGCCGCTGCCGCCATTGCCTGGGCGCGTGACAAGAACCCGGGCCTGCCCCTGTTTGCCATGGGTATTTCGATGGGCGGAGCCACCCTCGTACAGGCCGTGCACGATGGCGCCGAACTTGACGGCCTGATCCTGCTGGACAGCCTGCTGGACACCAACGACACCTTCAAGCAGGGCGCCTGGGTGAAAACCGGCCTGCCCCCTGCCCTGTTTACAGTCTCGGCCTGGGCTGCCACGCAGTTCTTCGGCTTGCCCGGGGGTGACGAACAGGCACTGGCGCGTGCCGCCGCACTGGACTTGCCGATACTCGTCATGCAGGACCCTGGCGATCCGGTAACCCGGGCTCGCTACAGCCGCGAACTGGCGCAGCGCAATCCACGTGTTACCCTGTGGACAGCGCCCGCTATCGATCCGCAGCATCCCGATCTTGCCTGGAAGGAACGCTGGGGCAGCCATGTGTCCGCGTTCATCTTTTATCCGCGCGAGACGATGGCACAGATACTGGCGTTCATTACATCGTCTGCTGTGCCGATGCAATAAATGGCTGTAACGCTGATAAGCTCAGGTATCACCTTAGTGAGCCCTGGTGCGCAGCGGGCAAACAATCCCACCAAGGAGAGATTTTGTACCATCTGACTAATGTGATTCCCAGTGACAGTCCTCTGAGCCTGCTCCTGGAAGTGGCATTTAATCCCAGTGGCACCCTGTTCGCAGTCAGCCACGGTCAGGCCAATGAGGTGGTAGTCTTCGATGCCCACACACGATCAGTACTGCGCGTGTACCAGAATCCTGATGCCAGACTGGATAATCCGCACGGTGTACTACTGACCGATAAACACATCATCGTCGGCAATGCACATGGCGCATTGCGGCCCAGTACATTCACTATCTACAATCTCGATGATCCTTCTCAAATGCCCGTGAGTGTCTACGAGACGCCTTATCAGCACTTGCGCGAGGCGCATAGCCTGGACCGGCGCAACAACATATTGGTGGTGACCTACCCTGTGAGTGCAGATGGCCGACACGGTGCTGTTGTCTCCTATCGCTTTGACGACGAAGCCGGAATGATCTGTGGACCGATTTGCATGCGCGAATCCTTCTTCACCCAATACGGGGAACCCAAGGGTGTGGCATTCAATGGCGATAGCTCACAAATATTCTTCACTTTCTGTACAGAGCACTCCACGCCGGCCCTGATAAATTATCCACGCCGCCTGAAAATGGCGTGGCAGGTATGGCGGAGCAACGGTGCGGCCGAGTTTTTCCGGTACCTCTGCTCAAAAGCAGTAAAAGTCTACAATGCCAGGCGGATGCGAGGACCGGAACTGAAAAATGGTATCGCGATTTTCGACATTAGCGATGGCGGTGTGCTTTCCGAACAACCGGTCAGGGTACTGCAGAGGGCATTGTATTGTCGTCTGGAAAACATACAAATTGTCGGAGAAACCGCCCTGCTGGCCGACACTATCAACGGTCGGGTCGACCTACATGACCTGGCCCAGGACCCGCTGCTCGAAACGCCTGTATATACGATCACCGATAAGCTGACATTGCCCCACGGCGCGAAATTGTCTCCAGACCAGACAGGTGTTGGTCATAACCAACTTTGGGCTAAAGGTCTCAAACCAGATTATTCACTGGATGACGCCGGACCAGGCCTCCAAAAACTCTGTGCTGGTTTACGATCTTTACCCACCATAAGAACACACCCTGCGAGGAAATAACCTGCAATGAATTTCAAACCGGTAGATGTATCGAATACCGAGGAAGCTATCCGCATCCTCGCCGAGGCGTTTCGGGATGACCCTGTCATCAACTGGTCCTGCAATAATCCGCAGACACTGGAGTCTTTTTTCCGGTTTACATTGCCGGTGTTCGTGCCGCACCGGCTCACCTATCTGGACCCGCAGGGACGCGGCGCGGCAGCCTGGCTGGGGCCTGCTCAAAAACTCAACTGGCCGTTTACACTATCGAACGTGGTGAAGGTACTGAAGCTCGGCGGCCTGACCGGTGTTTATCGCCTGCTGCTGAGCGGGCTCAAGACGGAACAGTATCACCCCAAAACACCCCACTATTACCTGTTCGCCATCGGCGTCACACCCGGCAATAAGGGTCAGGGCATAG
The DNA here is from genome assembly GCA_963762235.1 of uncultured Gammaproteobacteria bacterium. Taxonomy (GTDB): domain Bacteria; phylum Pseudomonadota; class Gammaproteobacteria; order Pseudomonadales; family Halieaceae; genus Marimicrobium. Next base: position 228,297 of record CAVXKH010000018.1, read on the forward strand.
GCACCAGCCTTATCTCGCACGTGCTCAGGCAGTGCGATGCCGAAAGGGTGCCAGCCTACCTGGAGAATTCAAAGGAGGAGAACCTGCCCTTCTATGAAGGCCACGGATTCAAGGTGCAGCAGCAGATCAGGTTTGCCGCCTCCGCGCCACCCGTATGGCTGATGTGGCGCGAGCCGGCAGGGGCGAATAAGAACTCAACGTGAGCGCGAAAAGGACGCCCTAACAAAAATGCCACCGACCCTTGCGGAGTCGGTGGCATTGGTTAGGCAGGTTGCGCTTACTGGTACTTGGGATCGTCCATTATCAGTTCTACGCGACGGTTCTGGGCCCGACCCTCGGCAGTGCTGTTGCTAGCCACAGGCATAGTCTCACCGCGACCAACAGCTGTAAGCTGGGTCGGATTCACACCGTACTTATCGACAAGCAACGTAAGGACAGAGTCTGCCCGACGCTCCGATAGCCACTGGTTGTACTTGTCTGTACCAACAGAGTCAGTGTGTGCCTCTATAACGGCATTAATGCCAGGATTGTCTTTCATCGTAGCAGCAGCTACAGCAATCTCACTGTCATAGGCCGAGGTAACGACAGAGGAATTGTTTGCGAATTGCACGTTGAGCTCCAGAGTGATCTTGGGTTCATCTACTGGCAATGGCTCCGGTGGAACCGCCGTTGCGGGCTCCCCGGGACACAGGGCATGGGAATTTTCATCATTAGGATCCCGCGACAGGTCAAGGTCCATGGCCGCGACCTTATCCGCATTGATTCCGTTGACCTCCAGGGACGCTAGCAATAATCCCATATTGGACAGAGTGCTGGCCTCAGCCGCTACCAGGTCCACAACCGCAGTCATATGCGCCCGCTGGCTGTCGAAGAACTCATTCTGGCTATCGAGGAGGTCCAGCAGAGAGCGCTTGCCGCGATCAAACTGGTCATGGTAGGCGAGTCGCGTCTTGTCCTGTGCACGCATGCTGACGTCCGTCAACACAACCTGCTGCTGCAGCGCTGCAATATTATTAAAATCGTTACTGATTTCCTGCCTCACATTCAGGCAGGCCTGTTTGCGCTCTTCGATCGCCGCATAGTACAGATTGTAGTACTCGCGTTTACGCGCGCTGTCGGCGCCGCCGCGGAACAGGTTGTACTTCATGACGACCTCAATGGCCTCCTCTTCAAACTTGCCGTTAATGCCATCCGTGTCATGCTCCACGTCGTTGCGGTAGCGCAGATCGACGCGCGGCATAAACGGCGCATTGGTTAGGTTCAGCGCTTCCTGCGAGGCACGCAGGTGCTCAATTGCTGCATTGATGACCGGGCTGTTCTGGTAGGCGACATCCAGAGCCGCTCCGCGCATCTCCGGAATTTGGCCAGCAGGTACTGCGGGCACTTGCAGATTTGCATTCGGCAGACTGCCGACCAGACGCTGGAAGCGAACCTCGACATCGTGCAGGTTTGTGGTCTCGGTCACCAGGTTGGTTTCAGCCAGCCCTACTCGCGCCACCGCCTGATCAAGGTCAACACCCTCACTCACTCCACCTCCGGTCCGTTCGGAAATCTGGTCGTGAATCTGGCGATGGACCTTCAGGTTATCCTCGGCATACTTCACCAGCTGCTGGTACTTGACGGTCTCGAGGTAGGCCACGGCCACTTCCAGCGCCACTTCTTCGGAGGATCTCTTGAAAATATAGTAATTGGACAACTGGTCAAAACCCAGCTTGGCCACCTGGTCGCGCGTGGCAAATCCGTCAAACAACATCTGGGTAATACTGAATTCTGTGGCGTCGCGCCCATATTCACCGAGATCTATGAGCGGAGTCTTGCGATCCTCCCGGCCCGCTTCGGCGTAGAGGTCCGCACTGGGGTAATAGCCGCCGCGGGCGGCCCGCTGCGCCTCACCAGTTGCCGCAAAATTGTACCAGTCGGCATTCACACGTGGACTCACCAATACGCCCTGGGTGATTGCCTCCTTGAGACTGGAGACTATCTGCCGGAGACTGCTGCGGCACCTCTTGCGCTTGTGATAGGGAGATCCCTGTAACTGCGACGATTACGGCCGCACATATCCTGGTTTTCCTAAACATACTCCTACCTCTATTTATCTAACTGTTCAGACTGTCTAAAGACAAACACGCGAAAGTGGCGATTTTCATTTGTTTATAACCACTGTTGTCATATTACCCTGCCATAGTCGGGGCAGAATAGTTAGTATAGTCAGGATTTCATGAACTGCATCACACATTTGAGGGCCGAATGACCCATATTGGACACCGTTCGCTACGGCTCACATGAAGATGAGCTACCATCGGTCTGTCACTGGGAGATGAAGTGGTTTGCAGCTATCACAATCCTCCCCAGCCGATATCGCCCATATTGAAGGCCCCAGAGGTATCGTCACTGAAAATACTATCCGGTATGCACCGCTATTGTGCGACTATCGGCATCACTTTTTTCGTGGTGGCCCTGGCTGTGGCCCAGGTCAATCTTCCACTGATGCGCGGACTGGCCCTTTCCCGCTATGGACCGGACACTGCCCGCGTAGTGGACGACTGGGAAACCCAGATTGAGACCATGCGATCCCTGCCGGACAAAGATAAACTCTCCCGGGCCAACAACTTTTTCAACTCGCGTATTCGCTGGGTCGAGGACCCGCAGGCCTGGGGGGAGACCGACTATTGGGCCACTCCGCTTGAGCTCATGGGCCGGGGCATGGGAGACTGTGAAGACTTCGCCATCGCCAAATACCTGACATTGGTATTGGCCGGCATCGACGTCGACAAACTGCGGATCACCTACGTCAAGGAAAGGATCATGGGCAGTGGGGACGTAAAATACACGGCGCACATGGTGCTGGCCTATTACCCTTCTCCCACGGGGGAGCCAGTGATTCTTGATAACATTGTCCTTGATATTCGACCGGCATCCCAACGACCTGATCTGACACCGGTGTATGGATTTAATAGCAAGGGCATATGGGTGGGAATTGCTACCGCCCCGGCCAGCACGCGACCGGAGACCAAACTCTCCCGCTGGCGCGACCTGTTGCGGCGGGCCTCGGCGGAAGGACTGGGATGAATACGAACTGTAGGGGAACCTGAACATGTCATTATACAAACAGCTCTGGTTGGCGGTCGTTCTTCTTTTAGCCATGGTATTCAGCGTCAGTTTTCTTGTCACCACACTCTCGGCCCGGGCCTACCTCGAAAAGCAGCTGAGTATGAAAAATGCGGACAACGCCACCTCGCTGGCGCTTTCCCTGACACAACAGGGCGCAGATCCGGTACTGCTGGAACTGACGCTGTCCGCGCAGTTCGATACGGGCTTCTACGAACTGATCGAACTGACAGACCCCAAAGGCCAGGTCACGATCCACCGGGCAGTCGATCATGCAAAGACCGGCGCACCCGGCTGGTTCATGCGCCTTTTTCCGATTGATGTCGAACCCGGGGTTGCTGCTGTCCAGGCGGGTTGGCAACAGGCGGGCACACTGACCCTGCGCAGTCAATCCCGCTTCGCCTACGAAGAGTTGTGGCACGCCACCCTGATGCTCGCCGGCGTCTTTCTGCTGGCCGGGCTTGTTGCGGGTTTTGTAGGTCACAGATTACTGAAGCGGATTCTGCATCCGCTGGCAGAGGTGGTGGACCAGGCCGAAGCGATCGGCAGCCGGCGCTTTGTCACCACCATCCCTGAGCCGACCACGCTGGAGTTCAGGCAGGTGGTTCGCGCCATGAACGAACTGTCCACCCGTATCAAGTCAATGCTGGGGCAGGAAGCAAATCGCCTGCAGAAGTTACAGCGCGATGCCCATGTCGACAAGATTACCGGCCTGAATAACAGGGAACCCTTCCTGAATGCACTGGAGGCCGCCCTTGGAAACGATGATGACAATTCCTCCGGCACGCTGTGCATTATCCGGTTAATCGGCCTTGGCCGACTCAACCAGACCTACGGCCGCAAGGCCACCGACAGCCTGTTGCATGACATGGGGAGCGCCATTAATGCGATCACCATACAGCACCGCGGCTGGACTGCCGCGCGCCTGAACGGCTCGGATTTTGCGGTCCTGGCGCCGCGCAAACTGGAGGCGGGGGAGCTGGGGAGCCAGGTTCAGCAGGCCATGTTCGCGGTGCTGGAAGATCACAGCATGGGCGAGGGCGTCCTGCTGCCCGGAGGGACGACAGTCTATAAACACCGCGATGCAATAGCGGAACTACTGAACAGGACGGATGGTGCGTTGATAGCGGCGGAACGGGAGCGGGTATCCTCGGTTACCGAGGCCTACAAGGGCGACATCCAGATCAGGCCGGTGCGCGAACAAGTCGAGCACTGGCGTGGCATCCTGGAGAAGGCGATCAAATTGCGCAGCTTCTCACTCGCGCAATTCCCTGTCATCGACCTTGATAACCAACTTATCCACTACGAAGCACCCGTCCGTCTCCAATGGGAGGGTGAGACATGGAGCGCCGGCCAGTTCCTGCCCTGGATCCATCGGCTACAGTTTTCCAGCGAACTGGACAAGCAGGTATTTGAACTGGGGCTGGCAACCATAGAACGCTCCGGGTTACCCATCGCCATCAACCTGTCCGTGGCCGCCATTGCCGACAACACCTTCCTGGGCTGGGTTGAGCAACATCTTAACACCCGCAGCCGGGCCATCCCCAGGCTGTGGATTGAAATTCCCGAAGTGGTGGCCTTTCGCCATCTGGAGAACTTCAAGCGCCTCTCCACACGCATCAAAGCTCATGGCGGGCATATTGGTATCGAGCACTTTGGACACCAGCTGGCAAAACTGGGACAGTTACATGATGTCGGGCTGGACTACCTCAAAGTGGATGCCAGCTTTGTGCGCGACATACAAAACAACCCCGGCAACCAGACACTGCTGCGCACGCTGTGCACCATCGGCCATACCATTGGCGTCACGATGATCGCAGAGGGAGTGAACAGTGGTGCGGAATGGGATGCCCTGCAAGGATCTGGGCATCGATGGCGCCACCGGTCCCGGTATTTCTCTGGGCTGATGCTTTCGGGGTGCGCCCGCGAGTTACGTGGCCACGCCGGCATCGGTCAAATGTTTAGTCATCGCTGATCAAATCCAGCGTGCTGCCTATCGCGGAGCGCATTTTCTGCCGCCGCATGATCTTCTGTTGCGCATCCACCGGCAGCTCCGTGAACAGAATCAGGCCTTTGGCAATCAGCAAATCCACCACGTCTTCCAGCACGCGGACAAGGTCCTGGTCGGTGGCATCAAGGGAGGATGCCTCGCTTGCGATCCCCGAAAAAAATACGGCAAGCGCCGGATCATCCTTCGGTAGCTCCTCACTGTAGCCGGCTCCCGACTCCCGACTCACAGCGATCACCACGCCGTGCGCATCGCGTTTCACAAAGGGCATACATCGCTTCTCCAAAATGAAAATCCCCACAACCCGTTAGAGTTGTGGGGATAAGTTTACAGGGTATTCAGGCCTTGATCAGTGATCAGTGATCAGTGATCAGTTTGCCCGCGTCCACCAGGTTCTGCAGAGCGGTGGCAAGCGCAGCGGTATCACTGAAGTCAACACCCTGGAACAGATTGACATCCTGCACCGTAATCACCTGGTCAGCATGCTCGAAATCGCCCGTACTGCTGATCCGGAGCACCGTACTGGCGCCCTCCAGGCTGACGTTGAGGTAGCTGGAGAAGTCCGTCGTGTCCACCGTGTCGGCCAGGATATCCGAGATATTGATGGCGTCCGCCTCCGCATTGAACCCTACGATCGAATCACCCTGCGCAGTATGATCTGCCAGTGACCAGACAAAATTGTCCGCATCATCGGTAGCCAACAGCGTATCCGAGTCGCCTGTCGCAGTGTGTAGCGGGCTGGCCGGGGCACTTTCCTGTATTAGCGAGACGGTTGTCTGCAAAAACAGGCCAGGAGCCACTGACGGATCAATGATAACAGTGACATTGTCTAGGAGGTTACATCCCCGTCGCCGTCGGTGCCGGTTACAGTGAAGGTGATATGCTTCACCATCAGGCAGGATCCTCTCGCCAACGACCACTGACGTGAGTCGTGCATTTGCGTCAGCACCACCCGTGATCTCAATTTTGTTGAAATCAATGGCAGCGTCAATCAGGTAATGGCCATTCACTTCGGTCGCCGAGCCTGAATCCGTCAAGCCATCTACGGTGTTGTAGACCGTCCAGTTCAGTGTACCGCCACCATTGCTGTTATTGGTAAAGTCTAAACTATTGATCAAACGCTCAGTCGCATTTGCAGGACCACTGATATTGTCGGGGACATCATCACCGGCAAGACCAGGATTATAAAACTCAAGCGCGAGCATTTCTCCGGAACTAATAAACTGGTTACTGATACCCATACCCTGGGTGCTCGAATTCACGCCGCTACCTGAACCCGAAAACTCGATTTCGAATGGGGCAGGAAGTTCAAGAAACGGAGTCGGACCTCCCGGGCTAAGATTTTCAAGGGATTGAGTAACCTGCGTTTCCGCCTCCGGTTTGATGAAGATCGAAGGACTGCTGGCCATCTTTAAAGACCGTATAGCTGAAGACATCGTCCCCACCAACGGTCTCCCTCGCCGTGAGCGTGACACTGCCGTCGGCGTTGGTAACCAGGGGCTTGTAAGTCAGTCCAGCAATAGCTTCACCAGTGATATTGATAGCGCTCCAATTATCCGCTCCGGAGATGAAGCCTGTATTTTGCAGTCCATCCGTGACACCGATCGCATTGGGCACGGTGAAGTCGACAAAATCGCCGACTGTCGGCACATCGTCACGTCCACAATGTCTACCGTGATGGTGCCTGTGGCGGTGTTGCCGTTGGCATCCGTCACCTTGTACGTGAAGCTGTCCCGGTTGTCCTCGGTGTTGGCGCCATTGTTCGCGTCCGGGCTCGTGTCATACGGCTTGGTCAGCGTGTAGACATAGCTGCCGTCGCTGTTGATCTGGATCGTGCCGTAGGTGCCCGTCGCCGTAACTGTCCAACGCGTAGGTCAGCGTCCCAACACCGCCCGTCGCATTGAGCTGGTTGGTGGCATCGGTCTCCAGCGGGCTGGTGGTGCCCAGGCTGCCCGTGATACTGCCAGCCGCCAGGTCCGAACCCGTGATCGTCGTGTCCAGCGCTTTTTCGTAGACCAGCACATCGTTGTCTGCAGGTGCCACCAGTCCACTGTCCGTCAGGTTGATCGTCAGCGTCGTGGTCGACAGGTCGCCGTCACCGTCCTTGATGGTGTAGACAAACACATCGGTCGCCGCTCCGCTAATATTGTTCGCCGTCGACTGGTAGGTGTAACTGCCATCCGCCTGCAGAATCAGCGTGCCGTGCAGGCCCGCAATGCTGGTACCTACTCCCGTCGTCACTGCCGTCGTGGTATCAGCACCCGCCGCGCGTACACCCACTACGCCACCGCCAGCCGCATAACCATCCGCGCCCGCCGTGTCGTTGGTCAGCACACCACCGGCCGCAGTCACCGTCAGCAACGCACCTTCGTTCACGCTGTTGCTGTTGAGCACCGCAATCGGCACATCGTCCACAATGTCTACCGTGATGGTGCCTGTGGCGGTGTTGCCGTTGGCATCCGTCACCTTGTACGTGAAGCTGTCCCGGTTGTCCTCGGTGTTGGCGCCATTGTTCGCGTCCGGGCTCGTGTCATACGGCTTGGTCAGCGTGTAGACATAGCTGCCGTCGCTGTTGATCTGAATCGTGCCGTAGGTGCCCGTCGCCGAACTGTCCAGCGCGTAGGTCAGCGTCCCAACACCGCCCGTCGCATTGAGCTGGTTGGTCGCATCGGTCTCCAGCGGGCTGGTGGTGCCCAGGCTGCCCGTGATACTGCCAGCCGCCAGGTCCGAACCCGTGATCGTCGTGTCCAGCGCTTTTTCGTAGACCAGCACATCGTTGTCTGCAGGTGCCACCAGTCCACTGTCCGTCAGGTTGATCGTCAGGGTTGTGGTCGACAGGTCGCCGTCACCGTCCTTGATGGTGTAGACAAACACATCGGTCGCCGCTCCGCTAATATTGTTCGCCGTCGACTGGTAGGTGTAACTGCCATCCGCCTGCAGAATCAGCGTGCCGTGCAGACCCGCAATGCTGGCACCTACTCCCGTCGTCACTGCCGTCGTGGTATCAGCACCCGCCGCGCGTGCACCCACTACGCCACCGCCAGCCGCATAACCATCCGCGCCCGCCGTGTCGTTGGTCAGCACACCACCGGCCGCAGTCACCGTCAGCAACGCACCTTCGTTCACGCTGTTGCTGTTGAGCACCGCAATCGGCACATCGTCCACAATGTCTACCGTGATGGTGCCTGTGGCGGTGTTGCCGTTGGCATCCGTCACCTTGTACGTGAAGCTGTCCCGGTTGTCCTCGGTGTTGGCGCCATTGTTCGCGTCCGGGCTCGTGTCATACGGCTTGGTCAGCGTGTAGACATAGCTGCCGTCGCTGTTGATCTGAATCGTGCCGTAGGTGCCCGTCGCCGAACTGTCCAGCGCGTAGGTCAGCGTCCCAACACCGCCCGTCGCATTGAGCTGGTTGGTCGCATCGGTCTCCAGCGGGCTGGTGGTGCCCAGGCTGCCCGTGATACTGCCAGCCGCCAGGTCCGAACCCGTGATCGTCGTGTCCAGCGCTTTTTCGTAGACCAGCACATCGTTGTCTGCAGGTGCCACCAGTCCACTGTCCGTCAGGTTGATCGTCAGGGTTGTGGTCGACAGGTCGCCGTCACCGTCCTTGATGGTGTAGACAAACACATCGGTCGCCGCTCCGCTAATATTGTTCGCCGTCGACTGGTAGGTGTAACTGCCATCCGCCTGCAGAATCAGCGTGCCGTGCAGGCCCGCAATGCTGGTACCTACTCCCGTCGTCACTGCCGTCGTGGTATCAGCACCCGCCGCGCGTGCACCCACTACGCCACCGCCAGCCGCATAACCATCCGCGCCCGCCGTGTCGTTGGTCAGCACACCACCGGCCGCAGTCACCGTCAGCAACGCACCTTCGTTCACGCTGTTGCTGTTGAGCACCGCAATCGGCACATCGTCCACAATGTCTACCGTGATGGTGCCTGTGGCGGTGTTGCCGTTGGCATCCGTCACCTTGTACGTGAAGCTGTCCCGGTTGTCCTCGGTGTTGGCGCCATTGTTCGCGTCCGGGCTCGTGTCATACGGCTTGGTCAGCGTGTAGACATAGCTGCCGTCGCTGTTGATCTGAATCGTGCCATAGGTGCCCGTCGCCGAACTGTCCAGCGCGTAGGTCAGCGTCCCAACACCGCCCGTCGCATTGAGCTGGTTGGTCGCATCGGTCTCCAGCGGGCTGGCGGTGCCCAGGCTGCCCGTGATACTGCCAGCCGCCAGGTCCGAACCCGTGATCGTCGTGTCCAGCGCTTTTTCGTAGACCAGCACATCGTTGTCTGCAGGGGCCACCAGTCCACTGTCCGTCAGGTTGATCGTCAGGGTTGTGGTCGACAGGTCGCCGTCACCGTCCTGAATCGTGTAAACAAAGACATCCTTCTCGCCCGGCGGCACAGTGCCTGCTGTCGAGTCGTAGCGGTAACTGCCGTCTGCCAGCAGTGTCAGGGTACCGTACACTCCAGCAATCGGGGCGTTCAGACCACCCACCACCGCCGTCGTCTCATCGGCGCCGGCAGCGCGCGCACCGATCACCGTAGCACCATCAGCGCCCACAGTATCAGCACTACCGTCACTGTCATTCACATCAGGATTGACGAGCACATCAACGCCGGTAAACACATTACCGGTGGCACTGCCTCCTTCAACCACCGTGTCTGTGTCCGGTACCGCAATGGGCCCATCGTCGCCAAAGTTAAACGCGTAGGCGTCCTCACCCTCTGTTCCGCCAGAGTACCCGGCAGCGAGATCAACCGTTGCGCTGTCGACATCACCCTCCGAGTCAGTGACGGTCTGGGTCAGGTTGATGTGGTACGTAACAGTGCCACCGTCTGCCCCGTCACCGGAACCGGTCAGGGACACGACATCATCGGGATTCGTGTTATCCGGGTGCCAGATCGAGAGTGGAGCAGCTGCCTGGGTTAGCGTAATGTTGCCAGCGCCATCGCCAGCGAGGGTGAAGTACACCACCGAACCGGCACGGCCCTCTATAACGCCTGCATTGTTGTACAGGAGAATCTGTTCGCCCTTGCCATCAACCGCGCTGGCATCAAGAGCATACACACCGGATGCCACACCCACGCTACCGTCAGCTGGCAGGTCGCCGCCGCCTGTTGCCAGGCTCAAGCTGTAAGCAACGCTTCCGGGGCCGTCGGCACCGAAAATAACGTCGTCAGTAGTGTCGCCGGTACTTTGGTTGTTATCGTTAAGGAAGAGTCCTGAGAAGTCCGCAGTGGACACGCGATCCGCATCCGTATCTTCCGGAGCAGGCTGCTGGCCCGCCGTTTCATCCACGTTGAGGCTCGGGGCAACGCCTGCGGTTTCCTCGCCCGACTGTACCGCTTCACCGAGCGCGCTCAGCTGCGCATCCGGCACATCGTCAACCACGGTAAGCGTACGATCGGCAGACGCGGTATCGCCGTTGACATCCGTCACTGTAATTGTGACCTGCAGATTAGTGCTATCTTCACCGGGCTGGTCGTGTTCAAAAGTGCCCGTCAGTGTCGAGGTCACGTTGACGGTGTATACGCCATTAGCGTCTGGCCCGGAAATGCTGTCAAAGGTAATCGTGATCGGTCCCTCTACGACGGTCGCCCCGGCATTGAACTGGAATACACCGTTAACAGTCTGGCCTACTGTGGTCACGACACCGTCACCGTTGGTCACGGCAAGGGTTTGCAAGCCGTCCTGGGCGGTTACCGTGAAGCTGCCCGTCTTGGTTAACGGAACTGGATCGGGATTCGAGCCACTGGGCAAATGCTCTTCATCCAATGAAACTGAACCAGGCTCCACACCGATAGCTCCGGGCGGTGGCGGTGGCGGTGGCGGTGGCGGTGGCGGTGGCGGTGGCGGTGGCGGTGGTGGTGGTGGAACAGTGCCATCCACAATCTCCACTACACCGGTACCGTCAGCGATCACGGCGTTGGTGGGTGAAATCAGGTTGACAGTAAAGTCCTCGGTTCCTTCCTCGATATTATCGACTTTGGTGCCAACAGTGATCTGCTTGCTGGTTTCACCCGGGAGGAAGGTCACCGTAACCAGTCCGGTGACGGGGTCGTAGTCACCGGGGGCAACGGCAGAGCCATCGGCGCTGTAATACTGCACGGTCACCGTCTCCGTCCAGGGCTTGGACAGGGAGATGGTCAGCGTGGCGGTCTCGCCTTCCACAACGATATCATCATTGATGCTGATGGTGGGTTGCTCGGGCGGCGGTGGTGGCGGCGGTGGCGTCGCCCTCGATCACCACGGTAACATTTGCCGTGTCCTGGCCGGTGCCATCCGCAGCAGTGGCGGTATAGGTAAACGTATCGGTGCCAAAGAAGCCGTCATCAGGAGTATAGGTCACCGTACCGTCGGGATTGATCACGACGGTTCCGTGGCTGCCGTTGGTCACGCCGGTGATGAACGCGCCATTCTGGAACACATCGTTGTTCTGTATATCGATGACAACCGGCACGCCTTCCTCAGTGGTGGTGGCATCGTCAATAGCGTCCACCGGAATAAGGCCTTCTTCAAACGTTGCGATCAGGTCATGGGCGACGCTGCCGGAGATACCGGTAAATTCACTGGTTCCTTCAACTATTCGACCCAGACGAATAAAACTGTGGCCATCTTCTGACTGGATAGCGGCATCGCCCTGCTGGTTGGGGCCCGCAGCGGTAGGCTTCAGCACATTACCCAGGTCCTCCCCGGACTCCATGGCAGCCAACACCTGCTGGACAGTCTGATCCTGAACCGCGCTCTCATCAGCGCCGGCTGCGGTTTCTGCCACAAGGTCGCGGGTAATGGCCATTTCCGGCACATCACTCACTACCAGCGGGTTGCCGTCGGATAAGGCCAGCTCCACTCGCCCGCCATTCGGCGTGACCAGCGTCTCGCCCTCAAGGAGCTTATCCCCGACCTTCAATTCCCGGAGCTCACCATCTGCATTGCGGGCCTGTGCCCGAACACTGATGGAAGTCACGGTTGCGATGATTGCATTTGCCATGTGGGTCATCCTCTTTACTTGCCAGCGCACTGGCTATCAAAACAGATTAAGTACAATTTACAGTCTGATACTATGCCCAGTCGACGGCGCGTACATTGTACTTTTGGACAGGTAGCAGCCCTTATTTTCAGGTTGTGACCGGAGTCACACTAGTCGATCGGGAGGTCGGTGACGCGGGGATGCAGCCTGGGTGAATCAGTTGACCGTGCTGTAGGTGGGAATGTTGTTCATCCGCAGGGCCAGTTGCACGCGATCACGCACCTCGAGCTTTTCAAAAATCGCCGACAAGTGCGCCTTGACGGTGCGCTCGGTAATCTCCAGCGCCTCGGCGATTTCCCGGTTGCTCGCCCCACGCGCCACCTGCTCCGCCACCATTAACTCGCGGGAGGTGAGGTCATTAAGCTGAGGGGTTTCCGGCGCAGCAGTGGGGATCACACGGGTCGATAACATCAGGAAACGCTGCATCAAATCCGGGGGCATCCACAGACCGCCATGCTCAACCACCAGGGCGATCTCGCGCAACTGTTCGGGTGCCGCCTTGACATGGCAGTAACCCTGGACTCCGGCCTTGAGCAAGGAGAAAGACTCCGCCTCGTTCGGCACGCCCACCATGGCAACGACAGGCCAGCCAAGCGGGCATGCTGCAGCCACTGACGCCAGCCGCGACCCTGCGGGTATTGTACTCAGATCCAGCCATAGACTGCCGGTCGCGGACCGATCCGGCACTCCCACCTCAGCCAGCCGCGAGACAACCCGCGCATCGGGAAACGCCAGCATGCCAGCGCTCGTGCAACTGACCCGGCTCGGAGACGAATAACCGCACCATCAGCGCTCCGTCAGCGCATACTGCTTGGCGCGCAGTACGGGCTTCATCAAATAGGCCAGCACACTTTTCTTGCCGGTCAGGATATCCACCTCCACGACCATGCCGGGAATGATGGGCTTATCGCTGGCCAGGCTTGATTTCGTTGTGCGCACGGTGACCTCATAGAATGGATGGCCGTCCTCGTCCAGCACAGTGTCCGCCCCAATTTGTTCGAGCACGCCGTCCAGGCCACCGTAGACCACAAAATCGTAGGCGGTAAATTTCACCATCGCCTTCTGTCCGGGCACCAAAAATGCAATATCCTGGGGACGCACCCTGACCTCCAGTAGCAGGGTATCATCGGTCGGCACAATCTCGATGATCTCCTTACCCGGCAGCACCACCCCGCCTATCGTGTGGAAGTAAAGCTGCTTTACCGTACCCTTGACCGGTGAGCGAATTTCAGTCTGCTTGACCCTGTCGGATAATCCCGAACCGCTCTCGCGCAGGGCATTGACCTTGGAAATAGTATCCGCCAACTCTTCACGGACCTTGTTATTAAACTCCACTTCCACGCTGTGGATAGTACGCTGTGCTTCCACAATGGCCGATTCGATCTGCTTGATCTTCGCTGCGGCCTGCTTGCGCTGCCCACTCAACTCGTTGACCTGCTGCTCCAGGCGCAGTATCTCCACCTCCGATACCGCCCCCGATGCCACCATGGGCCGGGTCATGCGCAGCTCCTGCTCGGACAGCTCCAGGGAGCGCGCAGCCTGGCGCTCCGCAGCCGTGATTTCAACCAGTTCCTGGTTGCGCTGTTCCAGCTTTTCCTGCGCGATCTGCTGCGCCAGCGCCAGTTCAGTGCGCTTGGATTCCAGGATGGCCATCTCCTCGGTAACGATACTGGGTACGGCAGCAGCGAGCGCCGGATCGGGTTGAAAATCTGTTTTCTCTATGAGTGCATGCAGGCGCGCCTCCTTGACAGAGAGCGCCTGAAATTCCGCACGATTTTCCCGAAAAGTGGACTGTGAACGGGTCTGGTCGAGGCGCACCAGCAACTGTCCTTTCTCCACGAAATCTCCCTCATGCACCAGAATCTCGGTCACTACCCCGCCGTCCTGCGACTGGATCACCTGCACCTGCTGTGAGGGTATGACCTTGCCCTGGCCCCGGGTCACCTCGTCAATTTTCGCCAGTGCAGACCAGAACACCAGCAGTGTACTCGTCAGCGCCACGGCATAAAGAACCTTCCGCGCACGCAGTGGTTGCTGCTCGATATAGGCAAGGTGCGCATCCCGCTGCCAATCATGGGGACTGTCTGCCTCGTCGCGCATCCAGGGCGCAAACAGCCAGTCCACCACCCGCTTGTGAAGTCCGGGCTTCGCCACAGGTGCGCTAGCCGTTTCCGGGACCGGACTGGCCGGCATAGACTCCTGCTCGCTCATTGCGCCTTACCTATCCTGCCCTGCTGCAGGGCCTGCACAACACTTTCCCGCGGTCCGTCTGCTACCAGCTTACCGTTGTCGATCACGATGATCCGCTCCACCATTTCCAGCAGGGAGTTGCGATGCGTGACAACCAGCCAGGTTCGACCTTTGATTAATTCCGCGAGTCGCGCCTTCACCGCGACTTCGGTGGAGTGATCCATGGAGCCTGTTGGCTCATCCATAAGCAGCAGTGGGGGTTCCTGTATGACACCCCGCGCCAGGGCCACTGACTTGCGTTGCCCGCCAGAGAGAGAATCTCCGCGCTCACCTATCATCATGTCAAAGCCCTGGGGGTGTCGATTGACAAACTCCGCGAGATTCGCGATTTCCACAGCGCGCACTATCGCAGTATCCGAGGCCTGCGGGTTTGACAGTGTCAGGTTGTCCCGCAGGCTCCCATAGAACAGGGTAACGTCCTGGGGTACATAGCCCACTCGCGAGCGCAGTTCCGACGGATCCAGCTGGCGCAGGTCGATACCATCGATAAGAATCGCACCGGCGGTAGGCTGGTACAGACCGATGGCGAGTTTCTGTAACGTGGACTTACCCGAACCCACGCGACCCAGAATCGCCACGTGCTCACCGGGCCTGATCTTGAACGACACATCGCTCAGCGACTCCATCTGCGCCCCGGGGTAGGAAAAAGAGACATTCTTGAACTCAATTTCGCCCTTGAACATCTCGCGCGAAAGGAACTGCGCGCCCTCCGGCCGCTCCACCGGCTTGGCCATGACTTCTTCCAGGCTCGTAAGCGCTATCTGCGCGTTATGATACTGGGTAATCAAGCCCCGCAAGTTGGCCGAAGGGCGCCATAATCCGCCCGGACAGCATGGAACAGGCGATCAACCCGCCCATATTCAGGTCACCGGCAGTGATCAGGTAAACCCCGATCACGACAATAAAAATGGAGACCGCCTGCTGGCTCCACTGGGTTACGTTGATGGCGGAGTTCGATACCAGCCGGAGCTTGACCCCGACGTGCGCCAGAAAAGTCGTTGTCTCCTCCCAGCGCCGTTGCATGCGTGATTCGGCGCACATGGCCTTGATGGTATCCAGCCCCACCAGGCTTTCGATAAGCGTCGAGTTGCGCATGGCCCCGGCCCGATACGTGGTCTCTGCGAGCTCCTTCAATTTGCCGCGCACCGACAGCGAGTAACCCACCACCACCACCAGGCCCACGAAAACGGGTATCAACAGAAGCCAGGAAATCCAGCCGATAACCAGCACGAAAATGAGGGCGAAGGGAATATCGATAACGGTGGTGATCGTGGCGGAGGTGATGAAGTCCCGCACCGTTTCAAACGAACGCACGTTCACCGCGTAGGAACCCACGGAAGCCGGGCGATGTTCCAGCCGGATACCCAGAACCCGCTCCATAATCAGGCCCGACAGTTGAATATCCACCCGGCGACTGGCCAGGTCGAGAAAATAGCCGCGCATGGTGCGCAATGTAACGTCTGCCAGCAACACAATGATTACACCGGCAGCCAGCATCCACAGGGTCTCCACCGCCTGGTTGGGAATCACGCGGTTGTACACATTCATACTGAACAGCGGCAGGGCCAGGGCAAACAGGTTGATGAAGAACGCCGCCAGCAGGACATCCCGATAAATGGGCACATTGGCGCGGATCGCATCCCAGAACCAGTGACCCCGCACATTGACACCGACGCGCGGCGCCCGCGCATCGAAACGAAAACGCGGTCGACAGATAATGATCTCGCCGGAGGCGCTGGCAACCAGCTGCTCCCGGGGTACATTCACCAACGCTTCATTGTGCTCGGGATAGACGACATGGGCGATGGCACCGGTCGCATCCCAACCGGTCAGCAGGCAGGCATTATCACCCTTGAGCATCACTACCGCCGGCAGCAGCGCAGGCTCAATATCGGCGACAGCCCGGTAAACAATCTTACTGGTCAGGCCCACCCGGGCTGCGGCCCGTTCAAACAGATCCGGTGTTAGCCTCCCGTCCTTCAGTGGCAGGCCTCCACACACTGCCGCCGCCGTGGTGCCGGCGCCATGAAAGCGGCACACAGCCAGCAGGCACTGCAGCAGTGGATCATCTGAACTGGTCATCGTCGACGCCTTTTTCCTCTCTTCAATTGACCGCAGGTCACTTCTTGATCAACTTCCTAAGCTGCTGAATATTCTATAAATTCTAATACCAACAAGCATAAGGCAGAAGCCGTTTGTTTACTACGCCCCAAATGCGAGCCTAATCACAGAACTGGCCATCTCTAACCTTAACCCTTATTGCGCATCAGGCACTTAACCGGACGCGGGTTATTGTCCAGAAGCGGGGATTAAACGTGGGACCGGTTGAACGGCCACACGTTGGGCAGCAACAATGCCACCACGCGCATTTCCAGTGACTTGCGCACGACGCTGTCCATGGCACTGCGCGCGCGGGCCAGCCAGTCATCGACCACAGCCTTTTCCGGAATATCCAACGGGACGTTCATTGCCAGCGCTGCCATGACTTCGATGGCCTGGCGCAGCGGGGCCGTGGTATCAGCCGGAAGCAGTGGCAATGCCGAGTCCGCCCGCTCCGCTACCTGACCCGATGACAACTGCTGGCACTGCCGCTGTAACTGCCGGTAATAATGTTCTGCCACATCCTCACCCGGCAGAATGAACGAGCCGTGGGGTTCTCCCAGAGTGTCAAACACGTAGGCCTGCTCATGCCCCATGCTGGAGTGGAAGTACCACTGCTGCGCAGCGTCATGCAGGAAGGCCCAGATGTCGTTGACGCGCATGTCCTGGGTCCTGTCCAGAAAGCTGTCGGTGGGCAAGGCGTAGCGCAACTGGTGCTCGCGCGCATTGAGCGTGCGGCGATCCATCAGGGTCAGCGGTCGGGTAATCTGCTGCAGCGGTATCCACAGGTTCACCAGCACCAGCGGCGAGATGCGGTTGCTGCCATCGGGCGTCTGGTGACGAAACAACCAGGGCGCAAAACCGCGCATGATCTGTTTCAGTGGGGTGCCGCGCACATCCTGGTCGCCGTGCACGACCAGCGCGGCATCGTGACCGTTCATCTCCCCCATCGTGACATCCGGGTCCACCTTCAGGCCATTGGGCCCGCCCTTGCGCATAATCAGGCCTTCCGGGGCGATGTGCAGCAGCTTCAGGCACTTGCCTTCAGACAGCGGGAACACACCGCCACGCAGCTGGCGACGCAATTGTCTCGCTTGCGCCGGGGTAATTGCTCCGGCCTGCCTGATCTGCTGCGAGCAGCGACTGCAATGGCGCGCGCCGCCCAAGGTCGATCGTCTCAAAGCCCATGGCCCGAAAACCGGGCCGGGGCTGGCCCGGCGCGGACCAGTCGCGTATCCGGCAGCGCCGGTACTCGAAGCGCTGGTCAAAGTCGTGGTCCACGGGGCGGGTGATAGCGCGCTTCAGGCCACGGCCTTCGTGATCGGCGATGACGTCTTCCGCTCTGGAAAACCCCAGATTCACGTCGACCACCGTGACCGGATCATGCCTTGATCCAACGTCCATCGCCTACTCCTGACTGTCTCCGCCGTAATCGCAAGAAGATAGCACGGGACTGGGTCTGCATACCCGTCTGCTTGCCATGCACTGCGGCGCTAAAATACACTGCGGCTCAATCAATTCAGGCGCGATCGGGAGTCAAGGTATGTCCAGAGTGGTAATGATCAGTTCGGACTGTCATGCCGGCGCACTGCCGGAAGGCTACAAGCCTTACATGCCCAGGGAATTCCACGCCGCCGCCGACATCTGGTGGTTGCAGTACGCGCGCGAGATGATGAAGCGTATGGGCACATTTTTTGACCAGGAGGCCGCGCAGGAATTCAACAGCCGCTCCGGCGACCAGGGCGCCGGGCGCATGGACCCCTCGGCCGCCGGCAAGGCAGCCAGGGCCACCGATGCCGAACTGTGGGATTACCTGTGCGACCCCGACAGCATGATCGCGCCGCGCCGCGGCGAATACGAACCCGATGTCCGGTTGCAGGAACTGGAAGCCGACGGCCTGGCCGGGGAAGTGATTTTCCCGCAGATGGCGCCCTTCGGTGCCGGCCTGATGCAGTATCGTCACGAGGTCACCCCGCAGCAAAGCCTGGCAGGCAATCGCGCCTACAATCACTGGCTGGCGGATATGTGCAGCAAGAACCCGGGGCGCCATGCCGGTGTCGCCATCATCAACGTGGACGATATCCAGGTCACGGTAAACGAAATCCGCGAGGCGCACCGGATGGGCCTGTTCGGCGGCGTACTGTTGCCGACCAGCACCGGCCACAATCCCTTCTATCACGACTACCAGCGTTACGCGCCGTTGTGGAGTGTGTGCGAAGAACTGGCTATGCCAATCCACACGCATTCCGGCTGGTCGCCTGATTACGGCGATGTACCCAGCGCCACCATGATGTTCATCAGCGAAGTGGATATGTGGGCCCACCGCCCCTTCACTGCGCTGTTGTGGTCGGGTGTCTTCGAGAAGCACCCGAAACTGAAGATGGTATTTACTGAGACCGGTTGTGGCTGGATACTGGAAACCCTGCGCGTACTCAAGTTCAAAATCGACAATCCCATTTTCGCCCACTTCATGAAGGATTTGTCGCTCACACCTGAAGAATATTTCCAGCGCAACTGCTTTATCGGCGCATCCTTCCTGGCGCCCCATGAAATCGGCAGCCGTCACAAAATCGGGATCGACAAACTGATGTGGGGATCAGACTACCCGCACATGGAAGGGACCTGGCCCAATACCCTGCATAAACTGCGCGAAACGTTTCACAATGTCCCCGAAGGCGAAATTCGCAGCATATTGGGTGAAAAGGCCATCGATGTGTTTGGTTTTGACCGTGCCCTGATGCAGGAAGCGGCCAATCGCATCGGCCCACAGCTCAGTGATATCCAGCAGGCGGTCAACTGACAGCCTGTCATCAGGTGACAGGATAGCGCCGCAGCAGATCGTCGCCGCGATCTGATCCAAAAGGTTCAGTCGTTCGTATGCATTGCCTGAGAAACCGGACTGCATAGCGACTTAACTGCCTGGAGCAACACCATGAACGTCACTGTTGATACAGACGCCCTGCGCGTGGCTGATGAAGGCGCCGCGATGCGGTGGCGCATACAATCCCTGCAAGCCATGCTGCGGGCCAATACCGGCAAGGCACGCAGTGAGCGTCGTGTGCCAGCGGAAAATATCCAGGCATTGCAGCAGGCCGGATTTTTCCTGGCGCTGCAACCCGCCCGCTGGGGCGGCTACGAACTCGACCCGCAGGATTTTTTCCGCATGCAGCTGGCTATCGCTGAAAGCTGCATGTCCACGGCCTGGGCCGGCGGCATTATCGCCGTACATGCGTTCCAGATTGCACTGATGGACGAGCGCGCCCAGCAGGACGTATGGGGCGAGGATATTCACACCCGCATCTCGTCCGCCTACGCGCCCATGGGCAAGGTGGAGCCGGTGGCGGGAGGTTTCCGCTTCAGTGGTCGCTGGGGCTGGAGCAGCGGCTGTGATCACTGCAGCTGGGCGCTGCTGGGCGGCATTCTTCCCGACGGCACCTACCGCACGTTTCTGGTGCCCAGGAGCGACTACCGTATCGAGGATACCTGGCATTCCATGGGACTGCAGGGCACCGGATCCAATGATATCGTGGTGGAGGACGCATTCGTACCCGACTACCGCACGCACAAGCAATCTGATGGATTCCAGGGCACCAACCCCGGCGTGCACCAGGACAGTGCTGCACTGTATCACCTGCCCTGGGCCCAACTGTTCATCCGCGTGGTCTCCACACCCGCTATCGGTGCAGCCCGGCACGCGCTTGATCTGTATACCGCACTGGTCAAGGGCAAGGCCAGCGGCGACGTCACCAAGCTGGCGCAGGACTCCGGCACGCAGATGCGCATAGCGGCAGCAAAAAATACCATTGAAGAAATGACCATCGTGCTGCTGGCGAACTTTGATGCCATGATGAGCACGTTGCGCGCCGGAGGCACGATCGATCTGGAAGATCGCATCCTGTATCGCTACCAGGCATCGTTGGTGATAGAAAAATCCATCGAGGTGGTGGATTCCCTGTTCTCGTCCGCCGGTGGCTCTTCGGTGTTTCACGGCAGCGCAATTCAGCAGTGCTTTCTCGACATCCACACCGCGCGCGCCCACGTGGCCAACAACCCTACTGCGTTCGCCCGCAACCTGGGCGCGGTTTCGCTTGGCGCTGCCAACTCGGATTTCTTCGTATGATGCTTGAACAACCTACACTGTCTGCCAACTTCAATAGACTTGAGCAACGCGTGTTCCGCAGCCTCAACGCGGTGGTGGAGCCTGCGGTGCGCAAAGGTTTCGGCTCTCCAACGCTGGCGCCCGCCGGACTGATCGTACTCGAAACGGTCGGATTCAAAAGCTGGCGCACGGCGTCGCACACCACTGTGGAGTTTTCGCCTGGGCCGCTACCGGGTCGTTAGCACTGCCCGCGGTGAGCGCTCTTTCTGGGTGAAGAATCTGTTGCAGCAACCGCAGGTGAGCTACTACCTTGGCGGCAGACGCCGTGAGTCGCAGGCTATCGTCATAGCCGAAGGCGCACCCCAACATAGCGCCGCCGCGCTGTCGCCGTTTATGCGCAAGGTGACAGAGGTCTTCGCCAGGTACGCGCGCAGCGGTTGGGCCTTTGCGATACTTGCGCCTATTGAAATTCCGGCCAGCGTAAGGGCGACATAAGTTGCGTGCTAAAAACCTTCCTCATCAAAATAGTCTGAGTCTATTCTTTTTATTTCGTAAACATTCTGCACGCTGACGCCGAGATTGTTTTCTATCATTAATTCCGTCAGTCTATTTCCATCAATTAGAATAATTTTTGCATCAATGCTTTCTACATAGTGTTGAGCGTCTAACATTAGCGACAATGGTGCGCGCAGTTTTCGCTTATCGATTTTCTGTTCTGGTTATGCGGCATCAAGCTTTACTTTTGAGACCTTGGACAGGCTGATGCTTTGGCGCGCTACCCAGAGATCATAGGAATACTGCATTGCCAGCCAGCTTTCAGGGGACCGACCCAAAGCTTTGGACAAGCGAAGGGCCATTTCCGGGCTGATGCCGCTCTGCCCCTTTAGCACCCGATTTAGGGTGGATGCCGCGACATCGAGTTGTTCCGCAAGAAACCGACAACTAAGGCCATGAGGCTCCATGTAGGTTTCAATAATAAATTCGCCGGGATGCGGCGGATTGTGCATAGCCATCAGTGATAATCCTCATAATCCAACACATAGACATTGCCATCAGAGAACTGGAATGTCAGTCGCCAGTTAGCCGAAACTGTAACAGACCAAACTCCGGCGCGATTTCCCTTGAGAGGATGCAGCCGATAGCCTGGAATATCCATGTCATCTATAGCATGTGCCGTATCGAGTGCTGCTAATTGCATCCGAAGTTTCCTGGCATGTTTCGCCTGTATCCCTGACAAGCTACCTTTTGAAAAGAAGTTCTCCAGGCCTTTATGTCGAAAGGATTTGATCATGCGTGGAGTGTAGCGTGTTGCGCAACACCTGTCAAAACCGAATTGGCGCACAGCGACTATCCGGCATTCAATAAAGCAGCCCCATCACGATCTTTTTCAGGTGCGTGGTATAAACCCGGGGATTAAATCCAGCCGGTTCCAGCACAGTCTCGATCAGGACGCCGGTAAGCATGCAGTGCACGATGTAAATCGCCTCCTGCAGTCGTTGGTTACTCGCAGTGCTGTCATGAAAGATGCGTCGCCCAAGCGCAAGATGTTCCTCACGGCTGCGACTGATAGCGATAGTCTCAATAGCGCCGCCATGCCGGCGGCTTGCCAGTAGAATTTCAATCGTCGCCATATACTCATCGCCGCGGTAATGCTCCCAGGCGAGATCCACGTACCGCGCAACCCGCGCCGCGGGTGTGCCACTGGTGAATCGGGCATCGCCGAGGCTCTGCTGAAACTTTCGATGCGAGCGCTCCAGTACCTCCCCGAGTATTTCTTCCTTGCCGCCGAAATGGTGCTGGACTGCGCCCCAGGTCACGCCGGCGCGCCTGGCAATCTCGGTGGAACTGGCTGCCACGTAGCCTTTTTCCCGAATCAGGCCGATGACCGCACTGATAATTTTGTCCTGTGTCGCCTTGCTCTTGGCCGCCTGCCGTCCGGGGACCGCAACTGCTACAGGCTCACTTTTCTTTGCCACGGGCTACTCCCTGCTCAGGCCATTTGCCGCCGACGATAGCTGAGGATACAGGGGTCCGAGGGCCGCAAGATCAGCGCCGGCATGATTTCCCCGTAGGTTTCCGGTGGCGCCACCAGGTCAAAATCGTACTGGTGCAACAGGGTGGACAGAATGGCTTTAACCTGCAGGATCGCGAAGCCGTTACCGATGCACTTGTGGCGACCGCCGCCGAAAGGAATCTCGACAAAAGGATTTGGCGGTGCGGGTCGCTGCGGATCAAACACCTCAGGCGCGGGGAAATACTCCGGTAACTTGTGGCTGATATGCGGGCAGACCATGATATTGCTGCCCGTTGGCACCGTGTAATCCTTGTAGTGCCAGTCGTACATCACGCGGCGCGTAATGGCATTGAGTGGCGGGTGCAGCCGCAGCGCTTCCCTGATAAAACCGTCCAGCAGGGGGATTTCACGCAGTCCCTTCAGGGTGAGTTCCGCGGTGTCCTCGAACAGCGCATCCACCTCGGCGTACAGGCGCGCCTTGTACTGCGGGTTTCTGGCGATCTCCAGCAGGGTCCAGGCGGTGGTGTTGGAGCTGGTGTGGTGCCCGGCAAACATGAACCAGATCACCATGCCGGTGATTTCGTGATCGGTCAGTTTGCGCCCGTCGCTGTAGGTGGAATCCATGTAGACCTGCAGCATGTCGTGCTCCCAGCCCCCGGATTGCCGCCGCTGCTCGACTCTTTCGCCAATCAGTTCCTCGAGGCGCGCCCGCGCCGCGTCCCTTTTGCGAAATCTGTCGGCATCCTGGAAGGGGTTGCTGATGGAAGACGGTGCCAGCCCGTCCTCCAGGGCATGGTAGAGCTCGGCGAATTCCCCGGTTAACTGGCGGCGAAACTCGCTGCCCAGCAGGCAGTGCGTGGAGGTCTTCAGGGTCAGCCGGGTGAAGGCATCGTAGATATCGAGCTCGCCCGCCTCGGCCCAGTCCTGCAGAAACTCGACTGTCTCCTGTTCCACCACGGCGGCGTAGTTGACCATGCGCTCATGCTTGAGCCCCTGCACCTGCATCTTCAGTTGTTGCCGCTCGATTGCCGGGGGAGCGCCGTACTGGATACCCTCGCCGAACACCGGCACCATCATCTGGTAGGCCTGGGCCGCCGAGAGCTGTTCATCCGGCGCGCGAAAGAACGCCTCGTGCGCCTGCGGGCCCACCAGCAGCACGGTGCGCAGTCCCCCGAGATCGAACTGACTGACCTCCCCGCACTCCTCATAGGCCCGGTGCAGGAATTCCAGTGGCATGGTGTTGAATTCCTGCAAATGGCCCGGTACCGGGCTCGGCGCCACTCACCACGGGTATTGCTGTGCTCATACGCAACCTTTATTCCAATCGAAAAACATTTGTGATTAAATGTTTTTTTCGAAGCCGAGTCAATCCGGGCGTGCAGCACCTGCGCGGACTTTCACGAATAACATTAGCGGCAGCATTTTTTCAGGACACCAGGTATGACAATGCGCGACTACAGCGGCCCCCTGCGGGAAAACTTCCAGTGGCAGGACCTGGAGAAAAAAACCATGGCGCGTTTTGCGCGCGAGGTGATGCTGTGCAACCAGATTCACGACCGCGCCCTGCTGCCGCTGGTCGCCGGCCGCTGGGGCAGCCAGGCGATGACCAATCAGGCGATAGATGAGTGGATGGGTTCCAGCCCGGTCTACAACGCCCGCATTCGCGCGCTGCACCGTATCGAGGGCGACGGTGTGGACGTGATCATGAAAGGCTTCCAGCTGGATATCGGCGCGCCGCACATGTGGCTCAAGTTTCACTTCGATGTGCAGTCACACGACCAGGGCTTCTTCTGGCTGACCTCCTGCGGCGCCTACAACGGCGTACGCGGTATGACCGGCGGCGACCGCGAAGCCGAAACCCAGATCTGTGTGCACATGGAGGACCCGACCTTCGACGCCACGGTCATGGCCGTCAATCGCGGCGCCCGTTGCACGGCGGTCTATCGTCCGCCCCACGGCGGCGAGATTCCCGCCGCAGGTCCCTGCCGCTGGGAAGTCTCCATCAGCGACCACATCGGCCTGGTGGAGGAAAATCCGCAGACCGCGATGATCGAAGGCACCCGGGCAGGGCAATTTCAGTTTGCGCGACCGACGCCAACGAACGACGGCCTGGCGGATTACTCCGGCCCCTTCAAACGCGACTTCCGCCTGGAAGACCTCGCTACCTCCATGCTGTCGGTGCAACTGAAGGAGTTCGCGCTGGATGTTCACCTGCTGCAGCGCTCCTCCTACCTGAGCATGCAGCGCAACTTCGGTGACGATGCAGTCATGGAACTGATCGGTGAACACTGCCGTGGCATGGCGCCCGTTTATCACAGCTCGCATGCGCCGCCTGTTTGGCATTGAAGGGGATGATATGACCGCGATACTGAAGTTGCTGCAGCTGGATCATCACTTCGTACCCGAGTATGTCAAAACCGGCGTACAGCTGATCGACGCACAGCATGGTCGGTTCTGGATTGAAGAATGTGACGCAATCGACGATGGCAGTACCAGCGGCGTACTGACCGCCTTGTGGCGGGGCAAGGTCACCGGGCTGGAGCAGATCGTACAGGACATCAATCCCAGGGCGGTGGTTACCTCCTGCGACCCTGACGGCAACAGGCGCTTCGTGTACGATATTCGCATCGACCCGCAGCGGGAGCCGGTTCCGGTATCGTCGATGAGCGAGATCGTCGGCGCTTTTGGCTTGCAGGACGTGGACCTGTCGGAACACATCTATAGCTACGAGAGCTGAGCGCACGCCATGCAACCGGGCACGAGCCACACCACCAAACACACGTTCTGCCGCATCTGTGAAGCCGCCTGCGGCCTGACTGTCGACATCGACGCGCAGGGTACGGTGGTGGACATCGCACCCAATGAACAGCACATTGCCAGCAAGGGCTACGCCTGCCTCAAGGGCTTGAAAGCGCACGAATTCAGGGATTCACCCGACCGCATCACGCAGCCGCTGAAACGGGTCGATGGACAGCTGCAGGCGATCAGTTGGGAGCAGGCCCTGTCCGAGATCGGCGGCACGCTCAAACGCCTCAGGACAACACACGGCGGCGATGCCATCGGCCTGTACCTCGGCAACCCGGTCAGCATGAGTTTTATCCCGCCGCTACTGTCCAATGCCTTCGTAAAGGCGTTCGGTTCAAGCAAGCTGTACCACACCGGCTCGCAGGACTGTAACAACAAGTTCGTGGTGGCCGAGCGCATGTATGGCTGCGCACAGATCCAGCCCTTCCCGGATATCGACCACACCCAATTCATCATTGCGGTCGGCTCCAACCCGGTCATCTCCAAGATGTCCTTTATCAGCATGCCGCACTCGGGGAAGCGCTTCAAAGCACTGATTGCGCGCGGCGGCCGGGTGATCTGGCTCAACCCCAGGCGCACGGAAACCGCCAAACAGGTGGGCGAGCACCACTTTATCCGCCCCGATACCGACGTGTTTTTTATGCTGGCGTTTTTGCATGCGCTGATCGAGACCGGTGCGGTCGACGAGCAGCGCGTGCACCAGCACCATGTCCGGCTGGGACAGCGTCAAGACCCTGGTCGCCCCCTGGAGTCCGGAGCGGGTCGAGCCAGTGACAGGCGTGCCGGCGGCAACCCTGCGCGAGTGGGTCAGCCAATACGTCGCTGCCGATGGCGCGGCGCTGTACAGCTCGACCGGCGTCAACCAGGGCAGCCACGGCAGCCTCGCCTTCTGGCTGCAGGAAGTCATCAATGCGGTCAGCGGCAACCTGGACAGGCGCGGTGGCACGCTGGTGGGCAAAGGGATCGTTGATGTCAGCAAGTTCAACCGCTTCGATCCCGCCAAGCCGCTGGCGACCTTCCGGCTCGGGGATGTTCCGCTGGTCATGGATACCGTGCCGGCAGGCGTACTGGCAGACGACATCCTGACGCCGGGCGCAGGTCAATTGAAGGCGCTGCTGGTGACCTCCGGCAATCCCCTGCTGACATGCCCGAACAGTCACAGGCTCACCGAGGCGTTCAGCCAACTGGAACTGCTGGTCGCCATCGACATCCAGCACAGCGAGACAGCGCAGCACGCACATTACATTCTGCCCGGCAGTCACTGGCTGGAACGCGCGGACTTTCCCTTCACCTTCAACACGCTGATGGGCACCACGCCCATCCCCTATCACCAGTACACGGATCCCGTGCTGCCGCTGAAAGGCGATGCCAGACAGGAAACGTGGATCTATCTGGAACTGTGCCGGCACGCGGGTGTGGCCATGGGTGGCTCAAGCGTGCTGCAGGGACTGTTCACTGTCGGGCGGCTGCTGAAAAAAATGCCATTACTGGGCAAATTTCTGCCGGAACACACGCAGTTTATACTCGGCAGCGGTTAACCGGATTGCCGGGCACGGCAGCCTGCGCCGCATGAGAAAGGCGATCAACGGCGTGGCGCGACCGGCCATTACGCCTGCCAGCTTTGTTGGCCAGCGTGTGATGACCCCGGACGGCAGGATCAACCTGGCGCCGCAGGAATTCTGTGTGCAGGTCCCGGCGCTGGAAACAGACTTCGCCCGGGAACTGGCCAACGCCGGCAAGCTGAAACTCATCAACAAACGCGAGCGCTACAGCCACAACACCTGGACGCACAATCACGCCAGTTTTGTGCACGGCAAGCATGACCGGAACTATCTCAATATGAATACCAGCGACGCACTGGCCAGGGATCTGCAGAGCGACCAGTGGGTCATATTGTCCAACAACCAGGGCGAGATACGCGTCCAATTGGCCGTCACCGATGATATGATGCCCGGCGCCGTATCACTGTGCCACGGCTGGGGTCACCAACAGGTGTCGGGCTTGCACGTTGCCAGTCGCACCGAGGGGGCCAACGTCAACATTCTGGCCCGGGACGGCCTGGACAGCCTGGAACCGGTGTCAGGGATGTCGCAGCTCAATGGCATACTGGTCGACGTCCGTGCAATCCAAAGTGCCCAGGAGCCACAGGTATGAACATCGATTTTAACGACAGGGTCTATCTGGTCACCGGTGGCGCGTCCGGTATCGGCGCAGCGGTAGTGCACTACCTGGCACAGCACAATGGCAAAGCGGTGATCGCCGATATCAACGACGAAGCCGGCGCGGCGCTGGTCGCACAATACCCCGGGCAATTGCGCTACCTGCACACCGACGTGACGCAGTTCGCGCAGCTGCAGGCGGCCTGCGACCTGGCTGATAAAACATTCGGTGGTCTCGACGGGGCCGTCAACAGTGCCGGTATCGGCAGCCTGGGGAATGTGGCTGACATGCCAGTGACGGAATGGCACAAGGTCATCGACATAGACCTGCACGGCGTCTTCCATGCCTGCCGCGCCGCCATTCCGCTGCTGCGCAAGCGCGGCGGCGGCAGCATCGTCAACATCGCTTCATTGAGCGGCGTGCGCGCCGATTACGGCTTTGCCGCCTACAACGCGGCCAAGGCCGCCGTGATCAACCTGACCCGTACCCTCGGCCTGGATCACGCCCACGAGCAGATCCGCGCCACCGCTGTTTGCCCTGGCTATATTGCGACACCGCTGACCGCCGCCGCGGGGTCCATCGACGCGATCCATAATGACTGGCTGCAGCGCATTCCCCTGCACCGTGCCGGGACCGCTGAGGAGGTTGCGCAGTTGGTCGTATTTTTGTTGTCGCCGGCGGCCAGCTACATCACTGGCACCGAGATCGTGATCGATGGCGGACTGGGCAGCAGCAACAACCAGCCGAACATTCCCGGCATCTTTGCGGCCATGTAAGTCGCGGCGGACGCCACGCACACTCAGGCACAGTCGAGCACGACCTTACCCGCAATTTCTGCGGCATCGATCCTGCGGTGCACCGCGACCACCTCATCCAGCGGCACCACATCGGCAATTGCCGGTTTGCAGTTTGCCCGCTTGCAGCAGATCAAAAAGTGCCATGACATCCGCCTTGAACTCGTCCGGAAGTTTTTTCCTGCGCGACTGGATATTGTAGAAGGTCGACGAGCGACCATCGGGCAGCAGGCGCCAACCGAGCAGTAACTTGAAGAAGCCGAACAACAGGGAGGGGACCTTTTCCTGCCCGGTGGTCAGTTGCAACGCGCCGAAGGCGACCAGCACCCCGCCCTTCTTCACGCACTGGTAGGAACGCGACCAGTTTTTTCCACCGATGGTATCGAACACCATGTCGACACCCTGCCCGTTGGTATCGGCGAGCACCCGCGCCACGAAATCCTCCTTGCGGTAATCAATGGGAATCCCGCCGAAGTGCCTGACCAGTTCGTGTTTGCCCTGTGACGCGGTACCGTACATCTTAAGGCCCATCACCCGGCCGAGCTCCAGCAGCGCCGTACCCACCGCGCCGCCGGCAGCGTGCACCAGGCAGGTTGAGCCCGGCTGGAGTGTGCGGATACGCGTCAGCATCTGGTATGCCGTGGTATATGACAGGATCATTGCCACGGCGGCGGCCGGGTCCAGACCCGCTGGCGCCGGGACCACCTCGCTGGCCTTGACGCACAGGTACTGGGTATAGCCGCCGATCACCGGCATATCGGCCACATACTGGCCCACGGCCAACTGCGTGACACCCGCGCCGAGCTTGTCGACGATGCCAAACCAGTCATAGCCAGGGATGAAGGGCGGCTTCTCCTTGACTCCGACGTACTGCCCCTGCCGGATAATGGTGTCGGTAAACCCGGTGCCCGCAGCCAGCACCCTGACGCGGATCTCGCCCGCGGCGGGTTCCGGCAGTCCGTCTACTGTTTCTACGCGCAGCTCCTCAGGTCCACCAAATTTGGCCAGCATGACTCGTTTGTATTGCATGGTTTCTTCGATCCCTGAGACTGTCGATTTATTTTCGGCGTCACGATCCGACTTGCAGCACCGCCTCTACGCTGGAACACAAGGCTGCAATAAACGCTTTGCTGTGCCGCGTGTCGCCCGCAGAGTAAAAGCTGGCCAGGCCATGGAATACCATGGTCTGGATCAGTTGCTTCTTGAATTCCCGCTGTGTGCGATTCTGCGCATTCATTAAGCCGTTGATCATTTTCATCAACTGCCGGACCTCCGGATAATGGCCGGTACGCTGCGCAGTTAACTCGGCAAAAGATCTCGATGTCATCAACTGGCAGTTGATCAGAAGGTAGGCCAGGCTGTTCTCGGTGCTGTCAACATGCCAGGCCACCGGCAGCACATAAGCGTCCACCAGTTCGCGCAGCGTGGGTGAATCTTTTTGTACCAGCGCGGCTACAAGCGCCTTACGCCGCACTGAAATGAGATCGCTGTGCTTGTTCAGCACTGCATTGACCAGTCCCGCTTTGTCGCCAAAATGGTACTGCGGGGCATAGCGGTTACTCTGGCCGGCGGACCGGGCGATATCCAGCAGCGTGACATTGTCCACACCGTGTTCCGCGAATAGCGCTTCGGCGGCATCCACGATATGTCGCCGGGTTTCCAGGGTGTCCTTGCGGGGGCGTTTGGCAGGTTTGGGATCGTTCATGGGAAGGTAGACTACCACAGTTCCCTAATAGACTTAAGCCTAAGGTTTTAAGTTGTTGCAATCCCCGTGCACTGGGGACTATATTTCCGGAAATAGATTACTGTCCTCGCGAGGATTGCCCGATGAGTACCATGCCCCTGGCCCGCATTTACGCCCCGAACGATATCCGCATTGACGAGGTCGAACGGCCTGTGCCGGGTCCGGATGATGTGTTGGTGAAGGTCGAGCGGTGCGGCATCTGCGGCTCGGATCTCAGTTACGCCAAAATAGGAGGCATTCCGGGTGCAGCGAGCCCATTTGCGCTCGGTCATGAGTTCGCCGGATGTCGTCGCCGAGGTGGGTCAGAATGTACGCCATGTGCAGGTGGGCGATCGCGTGGTGGTCAATCCCACCGCTGGGGGCAACGCCATCGGTAGCTCCGGTATCAAGGGTGCCTTTGCCCCCTACATTCTCTACAACGACGCTGTCGCTTACCCTGAAGGCGTATTGAGACTTCCGCAGGCCCTGGATTTTGATCTCGGTGCGCTGGTGGAACCGCTCTCGGTGGGCATGCACGGTGTGAACCAGGGCAAGGTCGTTGCCGGTGACAAAGTGGTGGTGTTCGGTGCCGGACCGGTTGGTCTGGCGGCTGCCATTGCCGCTGACTACTTCGGGGCAGAGAAGGTCATCGTGGTCGACCTGTCTGAAAAAAGGTTGAAGGTTGCACGGGAACTGGGCCTGATTACCTTCAAGGCGGATGAGGGAAACCTGAAAGGGTTCCTGAGGGAACAGCATGGCACCGTCACTAATGATCCGCTGTTGGGCAAGCAAGCCGGCAGTGACGTGTTTATTGAGGCTACCGGGGTTGGTGCCGTGTTCAAGCAGATCTGCGAGACCGCCCGCAAGGGCGCGCGAATCGTCGTGGTTGGCGTGCATTTTGCGCCGGTTGAACTGAACATGATCAATTTGCTGATGAAGGAATTGTTAATCACTGGTGCTACCGAGTATCCCGTCGAATTCCCCGCGGTGATGGCAATGCTGACTTCGGGCAAAGTGAACGTCCGCCCCTTGATCAGCCATCACTTCCCGCTATCCCGGTTTGGGGAGGCCTTTGCACAAGCCCAGCGGCAGAACGAGGCCCTGAAAGTACTGGTGGATTGCCAGGCCTGATCATTCGGCGTAAGACATTCGATACAACACCAACGAGTTGACACCATGAGAGATCCCATTTACAAACACCGTCGCATCGGGCCCGCAGCAGCTGAATTCGACCAGCATTGCGGACGTATCAATGATTTCATCGTGATGACAGAAGCCAATTCCAATGTCTACCTGATTGAGACAGCGGAAGGCGGCATCTTGCTCAACACCGGCATGGGATTCGAGACGCCAGTCGTTCACCACAACCTGAGAAAATTCTCGCAAATCCCGATCAAATTCATCATAACGACGCAGGGCCATGTGGATCATGTTGGCGGCGTGCAATATTTTCGTAACCTGTATCCGGATTTGAAATATATCGCCACGGCAGGCAACGATGAGCACCAGACCTACGATGGGCGCCTGCAAAAATTTCGCGCCGCCCGTTCTGCCTTCCGTTTCCAGGACGACTTCATCAAAGTATTCAAGGGCTATGCAGAAGCGGGATACACCGCAATCAATCCCCAGGATCGCCCTGTGCCGGATATCACATTCAAGGATCAATATACGTTTTCACTCGGTGGCCTGGAGGTTGTGCTGATCGCTGCACCCGGCGCAGAAACCAACGATTCCCTGGTGGTATGGCTGCCGCAACATAAAATCGTATTTACCGGCAACCTGTTTGGCTGTCCCTTCGGCCATTTTCCCAATCTGGTGACGATCCGTGGCGACCGCTATCGCGATGCCCTGACCTGCGCTGCCGCGGCGCAAACGGTGCTGGATCTAAATGCGGATCTGCTGCTCTACGGCCACCACGAGCCGGTGGCGGGTGCCGAGTTGATCCGTGCGGAAGTCACCGCGTATCGCGACGCCATTCTGCATGTGCATGACGAGGTCGTGAAAGGCATGAACGAGGGCAAGGACCTGTACACGTTGCAGCAGGACAATAACCCTGCCGCCGGAGTGCGAGGTCGGCCAGGGCTATGGCAAGGTGAGCTGGGGTATTCGTGCCATCTGGGAGAACTACGCTGGCTGGTTCAAACACGAATCCACCACAGAACTTTACAGCGTGCCGCAAAAGGCCGTGCACGCCGATCTGGTGGAGCTGGCTGGAGCCGGCAACCTGGTAGGCCTCGCCAGACAAAAATTATCGGCAGGGCAGAATGAGGAAGCGCTGCACCTGCTGGACATTGTGCTGAATGCCGAGCCTGATCATGCCGGTGCCAAAGCACTGGCCGTACAGGTGCATGAGACCCTGCTGTCCGATGCGCAGACTTACTGCACCACTGGCAACTTCTGGTTGGTGGGCTGGCTGCAGAACCAGATCAAATTGCTCAAGGGTGGTAAAACTGCTCCCCTGTCATTCAAATAGAGACCCGTCCCATGAGTGAGTTGCGTATTACTGATCTGGCGAAGCCGGTACTCAGCGAATTCCAGAAAGGCGCGCTGGAATTTGGTGAAACGCTGGAGACCAGCTTCGATCCCGCAGGTATTTTGGCAGAAGCAAGTCAAGTGTTGGGCCTGACCGATTACGGCCCGCAGGATTTTCGCGAGCGGCTCGACCTGATCTGCGATGAATGGGACAGCGACGAGGGCTTGAACGGTCTGGGTCGATACGGCCTGCGCCAGCGACTGCTGGGTTACGCCAAAAACCGTTTGTTGATTCAGGACACTCTCAAACGTCATCCGGAAATTCACGACATCGAAATCAAGGCACCCATTATTGTGGTGGGCCTGCCGCGCACCGGTACAACACACATGCTCAACCTGCTGGCGGCGGATTCACGCTTGCGCGCCATGCCACTGTGGGAAAGTTACGAACCGATCCCAACACCAGGCGAAGCGCTGCTCCCGGATGGTACCGACCCTCGCTATAAACGTTGTGCCGATGCCTGGAAAATGATGCAGAAAACGGTACCGCACCTTGCGGCCATGCATCCAATGGATCCCGACCACATCAACGAGGAGATCGAGTTGATGCTCCCCGATTTCGCCTCCTACAACTTCGAGTGGTTTACCCACTCGCCGCGCTACCGGGATCATTACCTGCAGATGGAACAGCTGCCCCACTACGAGTACATGAAAACAGTGATCAAGATCATGCAGTTCCAGCAACCCGCCGACTGGCCCACGCGATGGGTGCTGAAGTCTCCCATGCACCTGGAAAACCTGCCGGAACTGCTGCATGTCTTTCCCGATGCCACCTTCGTGGTCACCCACCGCGACCCGGTCTCGGTGATTCAATCCACGATCACCATGCTCGCCTACGGCCAGCGCATGAATCGCCAGCACATCCTCATCGATGAGTTGGGTGCATACTGGTCGGATCGCATCGAACATTTGCTGCGCCGCTGTGTCGAGACCCGGCACTTGCTCCCGGAATCACAGAGCATCGATGTGCCGTTCCACGCATTCATGGCGGACGATATCGGCATGGTTAAAAAAATCTACGACAAGGCCGGACTGGATCTGACGGGGCAGGCCCGCGCCGAGATGCAGCAATTTATCGACGACTCATCCGCGCGGCAAGCACGGCACTGTCGTTTATAACCTGAAGGACGATTTCGGTATCGACCCCGCTGCATTGCGCCAGCGCTTCCAGTTCTATTTCGACGCATTCCCGGCCAGACCGGAGACAAGGTAGAGCGGTCAATTACATCTCAAGGCGGAGACTTTCCAGATGAGCACGGGCACTGCAATCTTTAATTTTGCCGGCGCAAAAGTCCTGGTGACCGGCGGCACGAGCGGTATCGGCCTGGCCACTGCAAGCGCTTTCGCTGATGCAGGAGCAGCTGTGACGATCACCGGCACTCGCGCTGGCCTCAGTGACTATGACGAAGACCTTTCCCGCTTCGGCTACCGTCAACTGCGCGTGATCGATAACGATGAAATCAAGGCGGTTGCCGCTAGCCTGGACGGACTGGACGTGCTGGTGAACAACGCCGGGAACGTCAAGTTTGCCGACCCCCAGAATGATCCCGTTGATGTCTTTGAGGAGATGGTGCGGGTGCACCTGCTCTCGGGACACCACCTGGCACAGGCCTGCCTTGAGATGCTCACTGCCAGCAAGTTGCCTGGTGGAGCCAGTGTGGTCGGTATCGCCTCACTCACATCCTACATGGCCAATCCGTTCGTTCCCGGTTACGGGGCTGGGAAGGCGGGCATGGTGCAACTGGCAAAAACCCAGGCCAGTCTCTGGGCGCGACGCGGTATCCGCAGCAACTGTGTGGCAGCGGGCAACATCGCCACTCGCATGACCGCCCCCGTGGTGGAAACTGAAGCGTTCAGCAAGGGCATCCTGCATCGCACTGCCATGAAGCGCTGGGGCAGGCCTGAGGAAATAGCCGATGCCGTGCTGTTCCTCTCTTCGGATCGCGCTTCATTTATCACCGGGGAAACCCTGATCGTGGACGGCGGCTACCTGCACAACACCTGACTGGACGACTCAAGAGGAATTGTTATGAATTGCATCGACGCTAAAGAGTTCTTCACCACCAACGCGATTGAGAACCCGTATGCGCTGTATGCCCGCATGCGCGCAATGGCTCCGGTTTGCCAGATCGGCGATACGCGGGCGTTCCTGGTTAGCAGCCACGCCGCTGTGGAGGAAGCGGTGAGGCGCCATGAAGAGTTCTCGGCCCAACTCAAGGGCATGTTGGTGTGCGCTGAAAACGAACGCCCCTATATATTTGACCTGGCCGCGGCGGGTACGACCAGCAATGTCATTTCCAATGCAGATGAGCCTGAACATGCCGTCCATAGAAAATTGATGCTGCCACCCCTGAAGGCATCGCGCATTGCGGATCTCGAACCGGAGTTGCGCGCCTTCGCGCGCGCGCGGGTGGCAGCATTCACGCAGGACCGCGGCGGCGATATCTGTGCTGCCCTCGCCGAGACGCTGCCGGCCTACGTCGTCATACGCCTGCTCGATCTCGGCGATGACGCACTGGAAGCGGTGAGGCGCTGGGCCATGATGGGGGGCGACTTCCTCGCCGGCCGACTCGGCGCAGCCGAGATGAAGCATGTGTTTACCGAGTCGGTTGAACAATACAAATACCTGTCTGCCCATTTCGACGCCGTGCAAGCGCGTGAGCAAGGCGAACGCGGCGCATCGCTGACAGCCACACTCGCAGGCGGTGTCGATGAAGGCCTGATTACGCGCGAACAGGCCATCGGCATTCTGGTCATTCTTTTTGGCGCTGCCGGTGAATCGACCGCGAGCCTGCTGGGTTCAGCTATCCGCCTGCTGGCCATGGATCCGTCACTGCAGGCCCAGCTGCGCAGCACTCCGGCATTGATCCCGAACTTCATCGAGGAAGCGGTGCGGCTCGAAACGCCGTTCAAGTTTCATTACCGTGTGGTGAACGACGCAACCAGTTTGTGCGGCACGTCCCTGCAGGCGGGCGACTTGCTGTTGCTGGGATGGGCAGCGGCAAATCGCGACCCGGCAGTCTGGGATCACGCTGACACGCTGCAGCTGGATCGTGCACGACCTGAGCGCCATCTCGGCTTCGGCTACGGCATCCATTTTTGTATCGGGGCACCGCTGGCGCGGCTTGAAGTGCGCGTTGCACTGGAGGAATTGCTGGCGGGGACGCAGCGGATCGAGCTTGATCCTGAGCGCCCGCTCGCCTTTGCGCAAAGTATCTTCGTGCGCAGGTTGCAGCACCTGCACTTGCGTGTTGCCTGACCAGGAAACGAGCAGCCATGCAGATCAAATACGTTTGTCCCATGTGGGGCATGAATCGACCGACACTCAAGGCAAACCTGGAAGCCATAAAATCAGCGGGGTACGATGGCGTCGAAACATGGGCGCCGGGTGACGCTGCGCAGCAGCAGGAATTGCGCTCAATCCTCGATGCTCTGGAACTGGATCTGGTGTCCCAGCAGTGGACGTTCGGCAACTCAGCCGAAGAGCACATAGCCAGTTTCGAGGAACAATTTTTACGCAACATTGAGCTGCAGCCAGTTTTTATTAACTCACACACCGGAGTTGATCACTATACGCTGGCAGAAAATCTTCCGATCTTTGATCACGCCTGCATGCTGGCCGAGCGTCACGGCGTTACGGTGCTGCATGAGACACATCGTGGCCGGCCGACCTTTTCGGCGCCATCAACCATGGCCTTGCTCGACGCGCGACCGCATCTTGCCCTGACAGCGGACTTCTCCCACTGGTGTTGCGTTCACGAATCCCTGCTTCAGGATCAGGCCGGGCACGTACGGCGAGCCAGTGAACATGCTCACTACATCCATGCCCGCGTCGGGCATGCCGAGGGACCGCAGGTGCCTGACCCGCGTGTGCCCGAATGGCAGGATGCCTTAAATACTCATCTGGCATGGTGGCAGCAGATCGTCGATATTCGCTGCCGGGCGGGCGCTGAGACCTTGAACATTTGCACTGAATTCGGACCACCTGATTACATGGTGCGGCTACCGTTTACAGGTGTCCCCATATCGGACCAGTGGAAGATAAACCTGTACATGAAGAAGTACCTGCAGCAAAACCTGAAGATGTCGTAAGCTGTGCATGGCAGAAACTATTTTTTGATGAGGGGGCCATGCTGATGAAATCAGTTGATGCGATTATCAGTAATGGTCGTATCGCCGGGCGCATCAAGCCCGGATTCGAACCACTGCTGGAAGCTTTTACCCGCAACTTCAACGAGTTCGGTGACGTGGGGGCAGCCTGTGCGGTGTATCACCGGGGTAACTGTGTCGCTGACCTGTGGGGGGGAATGGCGGATGACACCAGCGGGCGCCCCTGGGAGGAAAACACGGTAACGCTGGTGTTTTCTGCGGCAAAGGGTCCCACCGCCACGTGTATCAATCGCCTGGCAGACCAGGGGCTGCTGGACATTGATGTGCCCCTTGCCAGCTATTGGCCGGAATTTGGCTGCAATGGTAAGGAGGCAATCACCACGCGACAGGTCTTGTCCCACCGGGCGGGCCTGGCCGCCGTGGAGGGTGAACTGAGCCTGGAGCAGGTGCTGGCCTGGGACCCGGTGGTGGCGGCCATCGCCGCGCAGGCCCCCAACTGGGAGCCGGGAGCACACCACGGTTACCACGCCCGCTCCTTTGGCTGGATCCTGGGAGAATTGATCCGCCGGATTACCGGACTGAGCGCCGGCCAGTATCTGGCCAGGGAAATTACCGGGCCGCTGGGACTGCGCTACTGGGTTGGCCTCCCCGAGGAAGAATTGGGCAACTGCGCGCGCCTGATCCCGCCGCAGGGCGGCAGTGACGCGGTGGCGGAGTTGCTGGGGGCAGACAGCCTCACCGCTCGGGTCATGAGCGGGCCGAACCGGCTCTTCGGCTATAACGAGATGTGGAACCGCCCCGAGCTGCTGACTGCCGAGATGCCCTCCTCCAATGGCGTGGGTGATGCCCGCTCACTGGCCCGCCTCTACGCTGTCCTGATGGAGGACGGCAATGGCCTGCTCAGCGCTGCACAACTGGCGCGCGCGCGTGAGCCACAATCCCGCGGTCCGGACGCCGTCATTTTCCATGAAACCTGTTTTGGACTCGGTTATATGCTGCAACCGTCCCTGGCCCCCGGCGCGGGGCCGAACTGCTTTGGCCATCCCGGAGCGGGCGGGTCGCTGGCATTTGCGGACCCGGATGCGCAGCTCAGTTTCGCCTACGTGATGAATGCCATGCAGTTCAACCTGCAGGGAGACCCCCGCGCAATATCACTGGTCAAGGCCGCTTATGCGAGCTTGCCCTGAAGCCCCGCTCTCCCCCATCTCAACCAACGGGTCAGATAGCCTTCAAGCGCAGCGACTCTTTCGGGAGCCGTTTGCTTTTGCCCATAAGGACGATGAGTTCTCTCTAACATGAGGGACCGCTCGCTACCCGATAGCGGTCGTTATATAGCGAATTATCGAGGGTTGATTTTCGACCCAAACCACCTCAGACTGTGTCAAAACTCGGATTGCAGCTTTTCTCGTCGAATAGTCGATCAGTAACGGTGCTCAGGTTGCTCTGACAGCGACTTGTAACAACGTCAATTTGTTCGGGTTGATATTTTGCTTTCCAACATCTGTCGCAGAGAATCGTACAGAGGCGATCACAGGTCGCTGATTTTTAGCCCAATAGCGGGCTTACTAGCCCCGTATCGCCGCCATCAGTGGCCCAACACCAAACATCTGTAACATCCGTTTGAGATTATAGGCCAGGACGTGCAGGCTCATCTCTGTGCTCACATGTTCGAGTCGCTTCATCTGGAAATGCGTAGGGCCCAACCAGGACTTGATCGTTCCAAAAGGGTGTTCTACGGTGCTGCCTCGAATACGCATGCAGTCGGGTTTGCGGTCCACGCGATCTTCCATTGCCTCCATTACCGCTTCGTGCTCCCAGCGTTTGACTCGCCGGTAGACGCCCGTTGTACATTTCTCTTTTAGTCTGCAACTCGGGCAAGCCGAGCTCCAGTAGCGATGCTGGATCTTACCGTCTTCCTGGCGCGTGAATCGATAGATCAAACGCTCTCCTGCCGGACACTCATATTCATTATCATCAGGGTGATAGATAAAGTCCCGCTTGCCGAACAATCCCCTGGCCTGGTTGTTCGATGTTTGGGTCTTGGGAACGTAGGCGGTGATACCCGCCTGATCGCACGTCAGTATTTCCTCGCCACTGAAGTAACCCCGATCCGCCACCACTGTTAGCTCCTCACAGTCGATGGCCTCCTTCGCTTGCAGGGCCATGTTGGCCAACTGTGCGCGATCATGTCCGACATTGGTGACTTCGTGCGCCACGATCAAGTGATGTTTGGTATCGACAGCGGCCTGCACGTTATAGCCTACGATAGCCTTACTGCGAGCAGCGGTCGACATCACTCGGGCGTCAGGATCAGTCAGTGAGAGTTGTTGGTCCGGGCTTTCCAGCATCCGGACTTCCAGTTTTTTTAGGGATTGAATCTCTTCCTTGAGTGCCACAATCTTGTTTTGAAGCCGATCCGTCTTGGTTCTTGTTGCTTCACCCTCGCGCCTGTCAGCACTGGCGATTTCTCCCAAATAGCGGGCAATGCTGTCATCAATCTGCTCCAGGCGCTTCTTGAGCTTGGCCTTGCTGAAGTTGCGATTGCGGTTGTTCACTGCCCTGAACTTGCTGCCATCTATCGCCACGAAGGCATCGCTGAACAGGTTCAGCTTCCGGCACAGCATGACGAACTCCCGACACACCAGGCGAATGGCCTGACCATTGTTCTTACGGAACTCGGCAATGGTCTTGAAGTCAGGCGCCAGTCTGCCCAGCAACCACATCAGCTCCACGTTGCGGCCGGCTTCGCGCTCCAGACGGCGGGAGGATTGGATACGATTGAGGTAGCCGTAAATGTAGAGTTTCAACATCATGGCCGGGTGGTAGGCAGGGCGACCTGTTGCTTCGGGAAGGGTTTTGAATCCCAGACCTGACAGATCCAGTTCATCCACGAACACATCGATAACGCGGACAGCGTTCTCTTCAGTCACATAATCGTCGATACGTTCGGGAAACAGCGTGGCCTGGGATCGGCTTTCGCCCTCGATGAATCCACTCATAATGGCAGTCCCTCAGCGAGAAAGTCAGATTATATCTCGTCAAGGAGTTTTGACACAGTCTGACCTCTTAAGGGTCCTTAGATATCCGGCCGATCTCGGTAGATTTGACAAACCGAACGACATGAGCAACACAAATATGCAAATCAACCTCGTTGAGGTTATTGGGCAGGCGGGTGTGCTTTTTTATTGACTGCTGCGCGTAGAAAATTAAGCCCGCGCTTCAGCGATCGCCCGGCTCAATTCTTCAAAAAACCAGCGCGACTGCGAATTTGATCCCGCGTCCCACTCGGGGTGCCACTGCACCGCTAACATGCGTGCTCGGCCTGCTTTCGCTGAAATCGATTCTACCAAGCGGTCATCAGCTACCGCTTCTACAAACAATCCATCACCAAGCCGATCAATGCCCTGAAAATGAACCGAATTGACAGTCATCGTGCCCCCGCCAAGCGCATTTGCAATAATACCGTCTTCACAAATAGTGACCTGATGCCGCTTGGCAAACAGCGCAGAGAGTGGTTCAGATTCAACCGAATGATGGGTCAGCGCATCGACCGTTTTCAACGTGCCGCCATATACAACATTAAGCTCTTGCAGCCCGCGACAAATGCCGAACACAGGCTTTTCCGCTGTCAGCATCATCTCTGCCAATGTTAGATTTGTCTCATCACGCTGTGGATCAAACGGGCCATCACCGACTGCGCTGCCATAACGCGATGGCTCTACATTGCTGGGGGTTCCTGTCAGTAGAAACCCGTCCAACTGCCCAGCCAAAGACCGTGCCAATGCGGAATCAGAAAACGCAGGGATGATCACCACATCGGCATCAACGAATTTGGCTGCCGCTATGATGTAGCGATCAACGACACCGTGAACGGGTTCGTGG
Source organism: uncultured Gammaproteobacteria bacterium (assembly GCA_963762235.1). GTDB lineage: Bacteria > Pseudomonadota > Gammaproteobacteria > Pseudomonadales > Halieaceae > Marimicrobium. The sequence goes on from CAVXKH010000018.1 coordinate 268,906, forward strand.
TCATTGCGTCGAAAACATGCGCTAACACCAAGCAGCGGGCGTTTCAAAATTAAACCTTTGACGTGGCGAACATAATCTCTCTTCCTAAAGCCCCAAGCGATCGCGCGCGATGTAGTACCATGATCCCAAAGTTGAAAACGGCACACGCAACAGGCGGCCACCGGGGAATGGGAAGTAAGGCAGATTGGCAAAATGATCGAACCTACTGGTGTCTCCGCAAATTGCCTCTGCCACCAAACGACCAAGCAGTTGCGTTGTCGTAACACCGTGCCCGCTGTCTCCGTGCGAGAAATAGATATTGGGTGCGAGCCGGCCAATCTGGGGAATGCGCGAAAGCGTGAGCGCAAAGTTACCGCTCCATGCAAAATCAATCCGCACATTCTTGAGCTGCGGAAAGGTTTTGAGCATGTTGGGACGAATTTTGGCTTCGATGCTAATCGGATCGAGGCCACCGTATACCGCGCCGCCGCCGAAGAGTATCCGCCCATCAGCCGTGCGACGAAAATAATCGAGGATATAGTTCGCATCCTCGACACAGTGGTTTTCGGGGATCAATTCGCGCGCTAGATTGCCCAGTGGCTCGGTCGCGATAACCTGGCTCGACACCGGCATGATCCGCGATGTGAGCTGCGGCACGGTGCTCCCAAGATAGGCATTGCCGCACACGATCATTGTGTCCGCTGTCACGTTGCCATTAGCGGTATGGGCCACCGGTGTTGCCCGTTGTTCAACGCGAAGAGCGCGTGAATACTCATAAATCTGGCCCCCCGACGATTCAAACGCTGCGGCTTCACCAAGCAAATAATTCAGCGGATGAAAATGGCCACTGCGCGGGTCAACCATCGCGCCGACATAACGGTCTGATGACACCATTTTTTGGAGCGCAGCCTTGTCGATCACATACGGCGAACTATGCCCATGACGGTGCCATTCATCGACATGATCTTCAAGATCGCGCATGTGTTTCGCGGTCAGTGCAGTGACGACACCGCCATCCACAAGATCGCAATCAATCGCATATTTCTTCACGCGGGCGCGAATGATGTCGCTGCCTTCAAGCGCCATGTCGCCAAGAGCGCGTTCTGCACCGGTGCCATAACGTTTTCCGATCACTTTTAAGCTGCGACTATAGCCGTTGATCAGCTGGCCACCATTGCGACCCGAAGCGCCCCATCCAATCCTTTGGTCTTCCAAAATGACCACTGACTTGCCTGCTTCGGCAAGCTCAAGCCCAACCGAAAGGCCCGTAAAACCGGCGCCGATGATGCATACGTCACAGTAAATATCATTCTTCAGCGCTTCGCGCTCAGGCGCTGGCATTGGCACTGGCTGCATAGTAAGTTTGCATGCCAGCATACTGAGGCGTTTTGGCTGTCATCGGCGCTACACCGCTGAAAAGTATGTGAGATAGTCGACATCAGAGACGCGGCCCAACATGCCGTCATAGTCCTGACGTTTGCAGGCAACAATCATAGCTACGCACGCGGGCCCCAAATAGGGTTTCGACAGTTTTAGAGGCGGCAAACCTGTCAATTGCTTGACCCCATTCAAGCGGCAAAGGAAGCCCCGCCATGCCGCTGTCGGCCGGATCAAGCGCTGCGCCTGGTTCAATTTTTTCGGTAATGCCATGCAAGACCCCAGCCAAAACACCCGCAACTGCCAGATACGGGTTGCAGTCTGCGCCTGAAACACGCTGTTCGATCCGTGTTTCCATCGGCTTTCCAGTAATGACGCGCACAGCGGCTGATCGATCATCCATGCCCCATCCCGCCGAAACCGGCGCATGGGTGTTTTTGCGAAAGCGGCGGTATGAATTGGCATGCGGTGCAAACAAGAGCATCATATCTGGCATCGTAGCCAACAATCCGCCAACGCCGTGAAACAATGACTTCGTCGGCGCGCCAGTTTCATCGGCAAAGACCGGCTTGCCGTTCTGATCGAGCAAGCTGCAATGGACATGCATGCCGCTGCCCGATTGATCGCCATAGGGCTTGGCCATGAATGTCGCTTCCATCCCGTGCTGACGCGCGCAACCCTTCACAATCCGCTTGAGCAAGATGGCATGATCGGCCGCCAAACAGGCGTCGGCAACATGGACGACATTGACCTCATATTGCCCAGGCCCATTTTCGCGCAACACTGTGTCAGCGGGCACATTTTGTATGTGACACGCGTCCATGATGGCGTTGATAACAGTTTGGTGCTGATTGAGCGCGTCAATCGAAAGAACCTGCCCTGCGTCAAGCTGCACGTTGTCGCCTGCCGACAGCGTCCTGTCAGTCAAATAGAACTCAAGCTCTGTCGCCACGACAGGCGTATATCCCATCGCCTCAAACCGATTAACAAAGCTACCAAGTATTGCGCGTGGGTCAGCAAAATAGGGTTCACCAGAAGCCTCTTTCATCGAAAGCATCAGCTGCGCCGTCGGCTTTTCCGCCCAAGGAATGAGAGCTGCCGTCGCGTCAACTGGCCAACAAATGCCGTCGGGATCGCCGGTGCCAAATGCCAAGCCAGCCTCCTCAACATCTCTGCCCCAGATATCAAGCGCATAAAGCGAACACGGCAACGGCAAGCCTTTTGTCAACAGCGAGAGTGCTTTGTCACGCCGCAACCATTTGCCCCGTGGTGCGCCGTTGACGTCGACAATAAATGCTTCAACACGTTCAATCTGGGGATTTTGATCAAGCAGAGCGATGAAGTTCGCAGTTCTGGTCACAAAAAGGTCTCCTTACAATGCGATCACAGTATTATTAATCTGTTAATAGGTTTTCTCAGACAGCGCTATTGGCCATTTTCAGGTCAACTTGGCGCGTGCGGTCGCGGCGCAACATCAAGTATCCGCTAATGATCACGCCCACACTGACTAGCCCGACCATAATCGTCGCCAAGGCGTTGATGTCGGGACTGACACCTAGTCGCACCTTGGAAAAAATTACCATGGGCAGGGTACTGGAACCAGGGCCGGAGACAAAACTGGCAACGACCAGATCATCCAGCGAAATAGTAAACGCCAGTAACCAACCTGAGACCAAGGCCGGGGATATATTGGGCAGGGTCACCAATAGAAATACTTTGGCCGGTCGCGCGCCGAGATCCATGGCCGCTTCTTCCAGTGAACCATCCATGGTCGATAGCCGTGACTGCACAATCACCGTGACATAGGACAGCGTGAGCGTGATATGCGCAATAGTAATAGTGCTGATGCCGCGTCCAGCGGGCCAGCCGAAAGTCTGCTCCATGGCGACAAACAGCAACAGCAATGACAAGCCAGTGATCACTTCTGGCATAACCAGTGGCGCTGTGGTCATGCCCGACAACAAGGTGCGTCCCTTGAACTGACCGAAGCGCGCTAACGCCAGTCCGGCACAGGTGCCGATGATGGTTGCGCCGGTGGCATTGACGGCAGCAATACGCAGTGACAACCAGGCGGCATCAAGAATCTGGTGATTTTCGAACAACTTGCCGTACCACTGCGTGGAGAAGCCACCCCACACCGTTACCAAGCGTGACTTGTTGAACGAATATACAACCAGCGACAGGATGGGGATGTACAAGAAGGCAAAGCCGAATATCAATGCCGACAACCTGAACGCAGATGAGTGCGTCTTCATGCGTAGCCCGCCTGCGCATCACGCGCTTGGCGTCGCTGCCAATAAGCCAGCGGTATGATCAGGATCAGCAACAGCGCAATCGCCACGGCACTGGCTTTAGGCCAATCACGCTGGTTGAAAAAGTCCGTCCATAACAGCTTGCCAATCATCAATGAGTCGGTCGGCCCCAGCAGCGCCGGAATCACGTACTCGCCTACCGCCGGAATAAATACCAGCATGCAGCCTGCAATCACGCCGGAAATGGACAGAGGCAGCGTAATGGTGAAGAACGCGCGGATAGGAGCGGCAACCCAGGTCCTCGGCTGCCTCCAGCAGGGTCAGGTCCATTTTCTCCAGATTGGCATAGAGCGGCATGATCATGAATGGCAGGTAGGAATAGACAATGCCGAGATACACCGCAAAGTCTGTCTGCAGCATGATTAATGGTTCGTCGATCACCCCCATCCATAACAACAGGTTATTAAGTAGCCCATTGGTTTTCAGAATTCCAATCCAGGCATACACGCGCAACAGGAACGAAGTCCAAAATGGCAGGATCACCATCATCAACAGAATACCGCGCCACTTGGTGTCCGCACGGGCAATCGAATAGGCCATGGGATAGCCGATCAGCAGTGCGATCAGCGTTGAGATTGCGGCGACTTTAAGCGAGGTCAGTATGGCATCGAAATAAATCCCGTCAGTCCAGATACCAATATAGTTCGCAGGATTCAGGTGTAGACGCATATCGATCAGCTTGTCGCCAACCCATTGCACCAGCGAGGTGTAGGGCGGTGAGCTGGTCTGCATTTCGGCAAAGGAAATCTTCAATACAATGGCGAAAGGAATCACGAAGAACAGCATCAACCATAGATAGGGTACGGCAATCACCGCGCTTCGACCGTTGAATCCCCAGCGGGCCAGTCGGGCTTGAACCTCAACAGCGAGCGACGAATGCGTTAGCGCATGCCTCAGGCTCTGCAATATCCCAACAGCCGGCTGCGTCGTGCTCATAGACTAACCACTATCGGGCTGGTGTCATGCCAGTGCAAATAAACAGACTGCTCCCAGGTGATGTTTTCATCGTCATGCCGCCACATATTCGGCTGTGTCACCCGCATAGTCTTGCCCGAGGCCAGCTTGAGTAGAAACACCGACATGTCACCCAGATAAGCAATCTCCTTCACTACGCCGGTAGTCCAATTGTCATCGCCTGCTGGCGGCTTGATGGATAGTTGTATTTTCTCGGGCCGAATTGCCACATACACTTTTGCATTGGGCGCAGAGCTGACGCCATGCGCCACATACACCGGCCGATCAAGTTCGGCACAGGCGATACGCACATGATCTGGTTCATCCGCAATCAGCACGCCTTCAAAAAGATTCACCGAACCGATGAATTCGGCGACGAACTTGCTATTGGGAAACTCGTAAATATCTTTTGGAGTGCCGCATTGTACGATCTTGCCCTGATTCATCACGCCAATGCGCGAGGCCAAAGTCATGGCTTCTTGCTGATCATGCGTCACCACCACAAAGGTCACGCCCAGTTTTTCCTGGAGGTTCACCAATTCAAACTGGGTGTGCTCGCGTAGCTTCTTGTCTAACGCGCCCAACGGTTCGTCGAGCAGTAACAGCTTGGGTTGTTTGATCAACGCACGAGCTAAGGCAACACGCTGGCGCTGACCGCCGGACAGCTGGTGCGGCTTTCGCCTACCATACTCACCCAGACTCACCATTTCGAGCATGCCGGCAACACGCTCCGCAATCTCGGATTTTGACTTGCCCTCCATGCGCAGGCCAAACCCGACGTTCTGCTCCACCGTCATATGTGGAAACAAAGCATAAGATTGAAACATCATGTTCACTGGTCGCTCGTAAGGCGGAATACTGCTCATGTCGACGCCATCAAGAAAGATCTTGCCGCTGCTAGGCTGTTCAAAGCCGGCCAGCATGCGCAACAATGTGGTCTTGCCGCAGCCGGAACCGCCTAATAGGCAAAACAATTCAGTGCGATAGATATTCAACGAGACATCATCCACCGCAACAAAATCATCAAAGCGTTTGGTAACATGCTCTATGCGAATATACGGCTCGGCGGCGGGATCATTCCACGGCTTAACTACACAAGCGGATTCAAGTACGGATGAAGCCATATGTTCTTCTCGTACGCAGGAGATCCAAGTTTACAAGCACTCTCTCTTCCAACCCATCGCCCCAAACCGAGAGCGGGAGCGGAGAGACAAATTATCAATTGCCAATGACTGAGTTGCCAACCACTTCGTCCGGTCTCTCGATCACGGGAGAGAAGCGGAGAATCGTATCAAACTAGCAACAGCCACTCACTTACCCGTCTGGAAGCGAGTCCAGGTTCGAGTCAGCAATTTATTGTAGTCATCCGGTACTGCCAGTTGAGGTGACAGCTTGGCCTTGACCTCGGCAGTGGGGTATACGCCGGGATCATTCTTGACTGAATCGTCAATAAATTGCTCAGAGGCCAGATTGCCATTGGCATAGTTAACAGCATTCGAGTTTGCGGCAGCCACTTCGGGTTGCAGCAAGTAATCCATAAACAAGTGAGCATTCTTCGGATGCTTGGCATCGACTGGAATGGCCATCATGTCGAACCACATAGTCGCGCCTTCCTTGGGCACCGAGTACGCCACGGTGACGCCGTTGGCCGCTTCAGCAGCACGATCGCGCGACTGTAGCACATCGCCACTGTAACCTACGGCAATGCAGATATCGCCGTTGGCCAGATCTTCAATGTATTGAGAAGAGTTGATCTTGCGCACATAGGGGCGAATTTTCAGCAGTTGCGCTTCAACCAGTTTCAAGTCTTCTGCATCCAGGCTATTTGCATCCTTGCCCAGATAGATCAACACGCTGCTACGAATTTCGGCTGGCGAATCCAGTATCGAGATACCGCAGCTCTCGAACTTGCTCGCGTACTGGGGATCAAGCACCAATGCCCAACTATCCACCGGCGCGTCCGGCATGATCTGTTTTACCTTCTCTACGTTGTAACCTATGCCAATGGTTCCCCACATGTAGGGCACCCCGTGCTCATTGTTGGCATCATGCAGCGATACACGCTTCATAATATCCGGATCCATGTTGCCGACATTCGTTAGCAGTGTTTTGTCCACCTTCTGGAACACGCCGGCCTTGATCTGCCGCTCCATAAATGGCGCCGTAGGAATCACAAGGTCATAGCCGGTATTACCCGCCAGCAACTTGGTTTCCACAACTTCATTGGAATCGAACACATCGTAGTTAACCTTGATGCCGTACTTGGCTTCAAAGTTTTTCACCGTGTCTTCAGCGATATAGTCCGACCAGTTGTAAACATTAAGAATTTTTTCTTCGTCCATTACCTCAGTCGCCACTGGCGCGGATGCAACCGCAACCGGCGCTGCTTCTTCTTTTTTACTGCAAGCGGTCAACAGCATTGCCATGGTCAAACAAGCAAGCTTGACGAGGTAAGGATTCAATCGGGAGGAAACGGCCATCACGGGGAGCCTATTGGTAAGGGATGTGAGTACCAGCGTAACGCACTCCTCACGCCGAGAAAAGCGTAAATGTGCATGCCTCTGCGGCAAGCGAGCTCATTACACGTTAAGCAATAGATGCGCACGCTCACAATCATCAATAAGTATATGCAGTATTTGTGGGTTGTCCATAGTATAGGCTGTTGGCTTTGGCCACCGACTCTAACCTAGGCCGGTCCACCGGCCGCAGGGTGGCAGGCTAGACTGGAGAAGCAGCGAGCAGGAAAGTGTCTCCTACAAAACGGACCGACTGGTCACAAATGGTCTTACGACTTAAAGGCGACACGAATTGCGCCGCGACGCTTGCCCACGAACTCAGGAGCATTCTCACGATAATCTCCGCCGACTGGCTCGAGGCGACCTCGTCCTTCGTCAAAGTGGCGGATCGCGCGCGGCAGATCGAAGGGCTTTCCCGCGCCGTCCGGTGGTAGTTCTATATGTTGACCGAGGCGCCAACAGTGGACATATAATATCGACTGCGCACGGACCCGAAAAGAGGAATAGCAACTCAAATGAATTACGATCCAGATGTTCACAGCCTGCTATGCCCCAAGTGCGGTCATGGCATGAAAGAAGTCACCTGGGGCATCCATGAGGAAATCACCATCGACCGATGTACCCACTGTAATGGGATGTGGTTTGATACGAACGAGGCGCAGCAGTTAAAGAGAAAACCGGAAAGTGAAGTACTGGACGTGGGCAACCCAAGAGAAGGCCGCAAATGGGATCGTCACGCGGACATCATCTGCCCGCGCTGTAGTAAAAAGATGCTGAAGTCATCGGATCCGAAGCAGATCCATATCTGGTACGAAGTCTGTGTAGATCACGGCATGTTCATGGATGCGGGAGAGTTCACCGACTACAAGTTCGAAACACTGAAGGACCGGTTCCGCGATGTAATCAGGGGCAAACGGGATACCACGGATCCTTGATCAGCGCCTTTGATTTTTGTCGGGTTTTTCTGAAAATTTGGTCTCCGTCGGATTGATTTTAGTCTGAAACCGGGTGCGGTCTCGGTATCTGATGCTCATCGAATCCGGGTCGCGCAGTGCCTGTGTTGTGCTTGCGTCGCCAGTCGCGAATCGCCTGAGGACGACCCGCGTGCTGCTCAGTTCAGTGCCTGCAGGGTATCAGCCAGGATAGCCATGCCCGTCGTCGAGCAGGGCGTCGCTGGCGGTCAGCGGCACCAGGATGCGGATGACGTTGCCGTACACCCCGCACGACAGCAGGATCAGCCCGCGCCTCGCGGCTTCGGCGACGATGGCCTTGGCCAGGTCGGCATCGGGTTGGTGCACGTCGCCGGCCTTGAACAGCTCGATCGCCACCATCGCACCCAGGCCGCGCACGTCGCCAATGGCCTTGTGCTTTGCGGCCAGCGCTTTCAACCCGTCCGTCAGGCGCTCACCGACCGCGCGGCTGCGCTCGAGCAGCCTGTCCTTGTCGAACACGTCGAGCACCGCCAGTGCCGCGGCGCAGCCCAGCGGCGAGCCGGCATAGGTGCCACCCAGCCCGCCCGGCGCCGGCGCGTCCATGACTTCGGCGCGGCCGACCACGGCCGAAATCGGGAAACCACCGGCCAGGCTCTTGGCCATCGTCACGATGTCGGCGGCCACGCCCATCTGCTCCATCGCGAAGAAAGTGCCGGTGCGGCCGGCGCCGGTCTGCACCTCGTCGGCGACGAGCAGGATGCCGTGCTGATCGCACAGCTTGCGCAGGCGCTGCATGAAGATCGGCGGCGCCACATAGAAGCCGCCTTCGCCCTGTACCGGCTCGATGATGATGGCGGCCACCTGCGTGGCCTCGATGTCGTTCTTGAAGATGCTCTCGATCGAGGTGATGGCCGCGTCGATGCTCACGCCGTACAGCGCGTTCGGGAACTGCGCATGGAACACGCTGCCCGGGAAGGGCCCGAAGCCCAGTTTGTAGGGGGCCACCTTGCCGGTCAGGCCCAGCGTGAACATCGTGCGGCCGTGGTAGCCGCCGGTGAAGGCGATGATGCCCGGGCGCTTGGTATAGGCGCGGGCGATCTTCACCGCGTTTTCCAGCGCCTCGGCGCCGCTGCTCAGCAGCAGCGTCTTTTTCGCAAAATCACCCGGCGCCAGCTCGTTGAGCCGCTCGGCCAATTCAATATAGGGCTCGTAGGCCAGCACCTGGAAACAGGTGTGCGTGTACAGCTCGAGCTGCGCCTTCACCGCGGCGATCACGTCCGGGTGGCGGTGGCCGGTGTTGAGCACTGCGATGCCGCCAGCGAAGTCGATGTAGCGTTTGCCTTCCACGTCCCAGACTTCGGCGTTGTCGGCACGCGCGGCAAAGATGTGGTGCGCGTGGCCCACTCCGCGCGCCACGGCGGCGTTGCGCCGGGCCATCAGGTGGGCGTTGGTCTTGGAGGCCAGGTCGGGTTGGGCGTCGTGTTCCATAGTTACGATCCTTTCGTGTCGGCTAGACATCGTGCCACAGCGCGGGCGCAATGATTGAAAGAGCGTCTGCCTGTCGGACAACACTACCGCGCTACGGGCGCATCCAAGAGCCCGGGTGGAGCAGGGATGAAGTATAGGAAGTATAAACGGTGTGTGTCGAGCAGATTGTCTGCCTGGTGAGTATTGCACTCTCGCACTCGCGAAAAGTTTACCGATTTTCCTGAAATCGTATTCGTATCGGACCCGCGGTGGTGACCATGCAATTCATATTCGTTCATTCCTGAACGATCGCATGCAACAGACCGTGCCATGGGGTTTTCAGTGGCGTCCTTGCTGATTTAACGTTGTGGTTTTCGATTCGGTTCCTGTGAAAAGGGGCAACGTGTCTGGTGGAGCCTGGGAGGGTGGGGCCAGAAGTAGTCGATAAGTGGCCATAGCTCGAAGGGCCGCTCGAAGGCGAACAGGGAAGTTCGCTCATACTACTCACCTCCGACCGCTATCCAGTCGAAAGCGGGCACAGCGAGGCTGAACAGGCACCGATTAAAAACGGCAGAAAACACCGAAGCAGTCGTTAGATCGCGGCTCCCTGAAGATTGATTTTCGAGCGCAGACACCTCCATGAGTCCCTTCGGCATTTCGAGAAAAAATGCTGCTTTTTCCGCAGGCAATTGGGGTCGGTTTAAAAGCCCAAGTGCAGACCTGCATAACATATAGACAGCAAACTCAAGGCTCTACTATACTTATCCGCTGGGGCAGTTTTTATTTCTTGATTAGTCATTTCATTCAACCCGAGGTACGTTTATGAAGACCAAAAAATCCTGCGGCAAGCACGCAGTTGTGGCGCTACTGATAGCCACCGCGACGATCCTTGTTGGATGCAACACGGTGGCGGGTGTCGGCCAGGACGTTAAGGCGGCGGGCGAGAAAACAACGGAAGCGGCGCAGAAAGCCAGCAGCAAGCTTTGACGTCCACGCAATGAGGACGCCTCTACAGTGAATGGGCTGCAGCAGATGCCCATTCAAAGGATCATTTACCAAAGAGCAGCCCATCCCTTCGCAATGATCAGGCAACAACCGTTTCGGCTCACTGCCGGTGCATGTTCCAACGTACCAGTTCAGCCAGATAGTCATACGCCCTGGCAATGATCGCCCGGCCCCAGGCGGGGCGTTCACGGTCTTCCTTGTCCTCGTTAGCGCGCTCAATGATATAGGCCTTCAACGCATGGGCGCCCGTTGGTCCAGTACGTCGTCGAAACGCGGCATGCCCGCCTGCTCCATCGAGCCTGACAATACGACCTGATCGAAATTGTCGTACCAGTCCTGCGGCAAGTGGCGCAAATCAGGTACTGATCCGTCAGAGATCGCATTGACTCCATGGCAGCGGAAACAGAAATTGGAAAACAACACGCGTCCTGCCTCAATCTCCTCCGCGAGAGCAGCCATACGCGGTGGCGGCGCAGGAAACGTCTGTTGTGGCACCGCCGGTAACTGCGCCGTACCGCCCAGCTTGAAGGCCATAAAGCGGCCGCGTGGATTGATACCTTCATATTCGATGCCCATCACCTGGCTCAGAGCACCGCCGCGACCCACCGCGACAGCGATGTATTGTTCGCCATCGACTTCGTAACTGATGGGCGCCGCCATGATGCCGTTCTTCGCATCAAAGGCCCACACTGATTCACCTGTGTCGGCACGGTAGGCAATGAATTGGCCATCGGCACGGCCCTGGAATACCAGGTTGCCGCCGGTGGCCAATGCGCCGCCACCGTGGGCAAAGGGATGCGGCGCGCGCCATACCTCGCGTTGGGCAACGGGATCCCAGGCCAGCAGGAAAGCCTGCGGCAATTGTTTCATCATGGCCTGCTGCATGGGCTCACTCATCGCGGCGCCGTCGATGTTGTAACCCAGGTTCCAGTGGCGCCTGAGCACTTTGAAATCCTCCGGTTTGATCTCAATAAACTCTGAACCCATATCCAGCGCCGGAATGTAGTACAGGCCCGTGACCGGGCTGTAGGCCATGGAACGCCAGTTGTGTCCGCCCATGCCGGTTGGAAACACCGTCGCCGGCTCGCCCAGATACCGCTTGCCCGGATTCTCCACCGGGCGACCGGTCTGCAGGTCGTAATGGCTGGCCCAGGTGGCATACACAAATTTTTCTGCCGACAGCAGTTCACCGGTCGCACGATCAATGATGTAGAAAAAGCCCGCCTTGGTCGCCTGCGCCATAACTTTGCGCTGCTGGCCCTGCCATTCGATATCCATCAGCGACATCTGCTGGGCAGCGGTATAGTCCCAGGATTCGCCAGGCACTTCCTGGTAGTGCCAGACATACTCCCCCGTGTCGGGATTCAGCGCGATAATCGACGCCAGGAACAGGTTGTCGCCGCCACCCGGGCTGCGAATATTCTGGTTGTGTGGTGCGCCATTACCAACACCGATATACAACAGGTTCAACTGTGGGTCGTAGGCCATGGAATCCCAGACGGTGCCGCCGCCACCCAACTTCCACCACTGCCCTTTCCAGGTTTTGGCGGCCATCGCCATCTGCGCGTTTTCGAAACCGTCGGCGGGATTGCCCGGCACGGTGTAGAACCGCCAGGCCTGTTCACCCGTTGCGGCATCGTAGGCGGTGACGTAGCCGCGCACACCGTATTCAGAGCCGCCATTACCGATAATCACCTTGCCATTGACCACCCGCGGCGCACCGGTAATGGAATAGTTCTCATCCAGCGGAGTGGTCTGCACCGACCACAGCAGTTCGCCGGTTGCGGCCTTGAGCGCCAACAGCCTGCCGTCCAGCGTGGCGGCAATGACCTTGTCTTCCCACAGGGCAACCCCACGGCTGACCGCACCGCAGCAAAAACGACTCGAGCGATCGCGGGGGACTTTGGGATCGTACTTCCACAGCACCTCCCCGGTCGCCGCATTGATGGCATAAATGACGTTCCAGGCCGCCGGGACATACATCACGCCATCAGCGACCAGTGGCGTCGCCTGCAGGCCGGTCGCATCATCCGTTTCCACATACCAGGCAAGACCCAGCGCAGCCACAGTGTCAGCGTTGATCTGGCTCAGCGGGCTGAAGCGTTGCTCGCGGTAGTCCTTGCCATGGCTGAGCCAGTTGGCCGGGTCATGCGCCGCCTGCTGCAGGCGCTGATCGGTAACCGGTGCTGCCCAGCAGACACTCAGCGGGAACAGCAACAGGAGAGGTAGAAAGCGCGACATGGATTTGTTCCGGGAATTATTGTGGGAGTATTGTAGACGGAGGTAAGCAACCGCGAAAACACGCCTGACTACGTTACAACATAATCTGCGGCATGGAATGTCCGCGTCATGCTGCGGTATTCGCCGACACTGCCCGGCCAATTGTTGGTAATCCGTCCGCCGCTCTTGTACCAACTGTCCGCCACGCTATTCCATACCATGCCCTGCAGTCGCGCCTGCAGATCGGTGTTGTACGCCTCCTCAATAGCCTCTCGCACTTCGAGGGCTGCGGCGTTACTACGTTCGACGAAATCCAGTGCCTGAATAATATAGTCGGCCTGGGATTCCGCCATCAGCAGGATGGAATTGTGCCCCAGGTTCGTATTGGGCCCATACAGGAAGAACAGATTCGGAAACTCGCTGGTGGCGATACCCAGATAGGCCCTGGCGCCTGCCGACCAGTGCGCTGACAGCGCCCGCCCTGCCCTGCCCCGGATGCCAATGCCGTCCAGAAACGGATTGGTGACAAACCCGGTGCCGAAAATAATGACATCGCACGGATAATGCCGACCGCTTCGAGTGAGTATGCCTGCCTCATCAATCGCATCGATAGGATCAGTGATCAGTTCCACGTTATCCCTGATGAGGGCTTCATAATAACCGTCGGCCACCAGAATCCGCTTGGCACCTATCGGGTAGTCCGGCAGCAATTTCTGCCGCAAGGATGCATCGGCGACCGTACTGTTCAGGTAATTCAGGCAGGCCATTTTCAGCAACCAGTTGGTGACCCGATTACCCCTGATCGCGGGGTACACGATCAGTTCATTTCTCAGGTAGGTCTTCAGGCGGGAAATACGTTTTGCCAAATGGGAATAGTCGCATCAGCTTTTTTTCCCACGGCTTGTAGGGCCGGTCGCGCTTCTTTGACACCCAGTTGGCGCTGCGCTGGTAGATCCGCAATTTTCCCGCCTGCTGTGCCACCAATGGCACGAACTGTACTGCGCTGGCGGCATTGCCAATAACGGCGACAGACTTGCCGCGAAGATCGACAGCATGATTCCAGTTGGCGGAATGAAAGTGCGGGCCTGCGAAGGTTTCGATACCCCTGTACTGCGGGACATGAGGGTTTATGCAACTGGCCGACCGCGCTGACCAGGAATTGCGAGTACAGTGTCGCGCCATTGGCCAGTTGCAGCTCCCAGTGTCCCTGGCCGGAATCGTAGCTGGCCGAAAGCAGTTCGCTGGCGAACCGGATGTGAGCCATGATCCCATTCTTATCGGCAGTACTTTTGATGTACTCGAGTATCTGTGGTTGCTCGGACCACTGGTAGTCCCAGTCCGTCTTGGTCTCGAACGAGAAGCTATAGAGTGCCGACGGCACATCGCACTCCGCTCCCGGATAGTGGTTATCCCGCCAGGTGCCGCCAACTTCATCGGCCTTTTCCAGAATGATGAAATCGTCGATACCGTGTCGTTTCAGCTTTATCGCCAGACAGATGCCGGAAAAGCCGCTGCCGACGATGGTGCATTTGTATTTCTTCAATTCATGCATGGGTCAGTGTGTCGTTGGTGACAGGAACAGGTGTGTACGGACCATCATCGCCAGACCCTCAAAATTGGCACCAACTGTTCCATAATCCGCTCGGCGTTCGCCGCGATGGTCAGGGCGGGATTGACGCTGGCAGCGCTCCCCGGCAGCAGGCTGCCGTCGATCACAAACAGATTGCTGTAACCATAGAGTTGGCCCAGGTAATCGCAGGCGTCACCCATCGCAGCGCCGCCCAGCGGGTGCCAGACGGATGGCTTGCCCGCACTGCCTGAAATGTCGACGCCGCCGGTCTGCCCGAGCAGGCGCCGGAAACTCTCGGCCCTGGCAATTTTCGAAGGAGTGGCGGAGTCATCCGGCCAGTGTACTGTCAGCTGGTTCGTTGCGGCATCGTAATTAAGCTGTCCCCGCTCATCCGGCACCGACATGCCCAACTGGATCTGCACATTGACGGGAACTGTTGCCGGTGAGTGCATGAAGGTGACCGGATACGCGGGATTGGTCCGGTCGACGGCCGCAATGCACGCCGGGCCGCCCTGTGCGCCGGCCACAGGACTTTTGGAGAACTCCAGCATCAACTGGTCGCCGTTGGTGCCCCAGCCTTTACCGATGCGGTCGTTCGCACCGTGCAGCGCACCGCTGGCCTGACTTTTCAACAGCAGCTTTGAAGTATTGAGCGAACCGGCGGCCAGGAACACGTGACTACCGCTGAGTTCGTAGCGCTCCACCACCTCGCCCTCGGGGGTGATGCGCTTGCAGACCAGCGCATACCCGCCCCGGTCGAGCTCCCGAATCTCTTCCACTTCGGTAAGACTGCGAATCTGCACGTTGCCGGTGGCCAGCGCATCAAGCAGGTAGTTCTTGTCCGTGGACAGCTTGGCGTTACTGTTGCAGCCGTAGATATATTCACTGACGCTCGCAGCGGGCGGCAGTTCACCTGCGATCTCCCTGCGGATGATGTTCCAGTCAAAACTGGTGTAGGGCCTGCTGACCTCGAAACCCGCCGCCGTTGCATCCGCGATAAACGTGCGCTGCGCCGTGTAATTCTGCGTGGCGAGAATGTCGTCCGGAATACGGCCGGCCTGTATTTGCGCGATGACGCGGGGATAATAGATGCGGTCCATATCGTCATAGTTGATCTGGGGGAACAGGTCGGTGAACACGTCCCGTTGCGGCTGGATGAGCACCCCGCCATAGACCAGCGACCCGCCGCCGACGACTGCAGGGCAGACGGCATCGATGGTATCCCCGGTCACCCGTTCTATCATTCCCGCCCAGGGCGTGACCTGCGTAAAACCCGTGAGTGCGTCCACATTCCCAAACCAGGTGGTGCGCCGGTCGGGATTCGCGATGGTCGGAAATGTGTCGTGCCCCTGCCACGTCCACTGCTGGCCGCGCTCCAGCACGATCGTGGGAATGCCGGCCCGACCGAGACGCAGCGCCGCCACCGAGCCCGCGAATCCAGAGCCGATAACAATTGCGCTGGTGGTGTTCCCGTTGTCATTGCCATTACTGCAGCCGTAACCAAACGCAGCGGCGGTAGCCAGCACAGAGGAATTGCGTATGAACCTGCGGCGTGTGAGACCAGCCATAATCCTTTTCCTATCGTCGTCCAGCCATGGCTATATTACAGACTGTTGAGCCGTGGCAGCGTCTTCATACGGCTTCACTCCTGCTGCGATCGGTGTTTTCCAGCTTGGCCAGGGCGGCGGCCACCTGCGGCGCGACTGCTCCGCCCTCCCGCCAGAAATCTGCCAGTTGGCGGCGCATTTGGGGCGTCCAGAAACGCCTGAAGTGCTCACTGGTGCGCTGCGCCGCTTCCGTGTCATCGTACCCTGCCCCCAGATTGAGCGCGATCTGGTTGGCCATCTTTACCAGGTGCTCGATTTGCGCAGCCACCGTACTCATATCTCCTCCACTATGCGCCCGGCCTGCGTGTATATCACATGGCGGCCGGGCTGGACGAAGCCCACCAGGGTGAGACCGCTGAGCTGTGCCTGCTGCACCGCCAGGGAGGTGGGCGCCGACACTGCGGCCAGCACTGCAATGTTACACGCGGCGGCCTTGGCGACCATTTCATAACTGGCCCGACTGGTCACCAGCGCAAAGCCCTCCGGCGAATGCACGTTAACCTGCAGCGCTCCGAGTAATTTATCCAGCGCATTGTGGCGGCCTATATCCTCGCGTACCAACTCAATGACGCCCTCGGCATTACACCAGGCGGCGCCGTGCACGCCACCGGTAAGGCGCTTCAGTGACTGGCGTTGCTCAAGTGCAACAACTGCCGCTTGCAGCGCCGTGTGCAACAAGCGGACATCGCTGCTCACCCGCGCGGCGCTGGGCATGGCCTGCTGCAGCGACTCCACACCACAAATGCCGCAACCGCTGCGCCCGGCCAGGGCGCGGCGTCGCCCCTTCAGCGCCGCAAAGGATTCGGCGCCGATCGTCAACGCAATTTCGACGCCGGGCTCCCGTTCGAATATCTCCAGGTCCAGCAGTTCTTCGCGGCGCTTGAGGATACCCTCCGTCAGGCTGAAGCCCAGCGCAAAATCCTCCAGGTCGGCGGGGGTGGCCATCATGACCGCGTGGGATATGCCGTTGTATACCAGCGCTACCGGCACCTCGGTCACGATCGTATCCTGGTCTGGCTGCAGCTCGCCCTTGTTCCAGATCTGCCGCGCAACCGTTTGGGTTACCTCTTTCACGCCGGGCTTGCCGGATGCAGCAGCTGCTGCTGGACCCGGTCGAACTGCTGTTGCCGGGCCTGCCAGGCGGAGGGTTCCGTCACCCGGGAGACCTGCACCGCGGTAACCTTGTACTCGGGGCAGTTGGTGGCCCAGTCCGAATTGTCCGTGGTGACCACATTGGCGCCCGACAGCGGATGGTGGAAGGTGGTGTAGACCACGCCGGGCTTTACCCGCTCTGAAATGCAGGCGCGCAATACCGTGGCGCCGACACGGCTCTGGATGCCCAGCCAGTCGCCTGCCCTGATGCCGCGCTCTTCAGCATCGTGTGGATGGATCTCCAGTACGTCTTCCGGATGCCAGACGTTGTTGGCGGTGCGCCTGGTCTGGGCGCCGACGTTATACTGGCTGAGAATGCGTCCCGTGGTCAGCAGCAGGGGGAAGCGACGACTGGCGCGCTCATCCGTGGCCACAAATTCGGTGAGGGCGAAAAAGCCCTTGCCCCGCGCGCACTCGTCGACATGCAGGGTGGGTGTGCCTTCCGGCGCTCGCTCGTTACAGGGCCATTGGATGCTGCCGAGTTCGTCGAGTCGGGCGTAGCTCACACCGGCAAAGGTCGGTGTGAGCCGCGCGATCTCGTCCATGATCTCCGACGGATGGCGGTAGTGCATGGCGCAGCCCATGGCGTTGGCCAGGTCCCGGGTGACCTCCCAGTCTTCCTTGCCTGCCGAGCGCCGGCATTACCTTGCGCACCGGTGATATGCGCCGCTCGGCGTTGGTGAACGTGCCGTTCTTCTCCAGGAAGGAAGCTCCGGGCAGGAATACGTGGGCGAACTTGGCAGTCTCGTTGAGGAAGATATCCTGCACCACCAGGCAATCCAGCGCCGCGAGGGCCGACTGGATATGCTGGGTGTTGGGGTCGGACTGGGCGACATCCTCGCCCTGGCAGTAGAGCCCCCGGAATTCCCCGTCGATGGCGGCGTCAAACATGTTGGGGATGCGCATGCCGGGTTCCGGGTCCAGTGTGACGTTCCACTCGCGCTCAAACAGGGCGCGTGTGGCGTCGTCCGCAAGATGGCGGTAGCCCGGAAACTCGTGGGGGAAAGAGCCCATGTCGCAGGAGCCCTGCACATTGTTCTGCCCGCGCATGGGATTGACCCCCACACCCTCGCGACCGATATTCCCGGTCAGCATCGCGAGATTCGCGATGGCCATCACGGCAGTGGAGCCCTGGCTGTGCTCGGTCACGCCCAGGCCATAGTAGATGGCGGCATTGCCACCGGTCGCATAGAGGCGCGCGGCCGCGCGCAACAGTTGCGGCGGCACACCGCAAACCGCCTCCAGTGATTCGGGCGCGTGGCGCGGATCGCGAATGAAGGCCAGCCAGCGAGCGAACTGGGTGTTGTCACAACGCTGCGCGATGAATGCCTTGTCCTGCAGATCCTCCGTGACAATCACATGCGCCATGGCATTCAGCACCGCCACGTTGGCGCCCGGGTTCACCGGCAGATGGTAGTCTGCGCGAATATGGGGCGCGTCCACCAGTTCGATACTGCGCGGATCGATCACGATAAGTTTTGCGCCTTGTCGCAACCGGCGCTTCAGGCGGGACGCGAACACCGGATGTGCCTCGGTAAGATTGGCGCCCATCACCAGCACCACATCCGCATGCGCCACCGAGGCGAACGCCTGGGTGCCGGCTGATGCACCCAGGGTAGTTTTCAGGCCATAGCCTGTGGGCGAATGGCAGACCCTGGCGCAGGTGTCGATGTTGTTGTTGCCGAAGCCTGCGCGCACCAGCTTCTGCACCAGGTAGACTTCCTCGTTGGTGCAGCGGGAGGAGCTGATCGCGCCGATGCTGTTGCGCCCGTGCTGCTGCTGGATGGCGCGAAAGCGCCGGGCGGTGTAGGCGATAGCCTCTTCCCAGGACACGGTGCGCCAGGGCTCGTCGATACTGTCGCGGATCATCGGCGCTTTGATGCGATCCCTGTGGGTGGCGTAGCCAAAGGCAAAGCGACCTTTCACGCAGGCGTGGCCCTCATTGGCCGCGCCATCCTTGTGGGGAGTCATCCGCACCACGGTGTTACCTTGCAGTTCAGCCCGGAACGCGCAACCCACGCCGCAGTAGGCACAGGTGGTGATGACAGAATGTTCCGGCTTGCCGTGCTCGATAATGCTGTTTTCCGTCAGGCTCGCCGTGGGGCAGGCTTTGACACAGGCGCCGCAGGACACGCATTCGCTGCCCATAAACGTCTCACCCTGGCTGGCGCTGACGCTGGACGCAAAACCCCGGCCCTCGATGGTGAGGGCGAAGGTGCCCTGGATTTCCTCGCAGGCCCGCACACAGCGTGAGCAGACAATGCACCTGGACGCATCGAAGGTGAAGTAGGGATTGGAAGTATCCCTGGCCGCGTCGAGATGGTTGGCGCCGGCAAAACCGTAGCGCACCTCGCGCAGGCCCAATTCACCGGCAGTGTCCTGCAACTCGCAGTCGCCATTGGCGGGACAGGTCAGGCAATCCAGCGGATGGTCGGAGATATACAACTCCATCACATTGCGGCGCAGGGTGGCGAGCCTGTCGGTCTGGGTGCGTACGACCATGTCCGGCTCCACCGGCGTAGTGCAGGATGCGGGGTAGCCCTTCACCCCGTCGATTTCCACCAGGCAGACACGGCAGGCACCGAAGGGTTCGAGCGAGTCAGTGGCGCACAGC